>CAVWIW010000008.1:0-62360 GCA_963755215.1 uncultured Thermoleophilaceae bacterium | reverse complement strand
AAATCATATTGCTGAATTCCATGTTCTTCCTGCGACATCGCCTACTCCGACAGCCCCACGGCTGCGAGGGCCTCGACCTCATGCTCGTATGCACACCACCAGGTGACCTTTCCGTCCTGCCACCGCGCGGCTTGCCAGAGAGCCCGCTCGAAGGCCGCGCCGCTCCCCGCCCCTTCTCCGCGCAGCAGTCCGCCCGCGAATGTCCGATCCCCCGCGCCTCGCACGTCGCGAGTCTCTACGCGCGGTTCGGTATCACCGCAAACGAGTCCTCCCACCACTCCCGCACGCCACTGTGGCCACGGTACGGGTCGCCCCCTTGAAGTGCACGCTCGTAGGGCATGAACTCAATTGCGGGGTCCATCAGCGCGAAGAATCCATCGAGGTCGCGTCGGTTGAAGGCGTCGTTAGCGCGGCGTACGGCGTCGATGTTTCCCTGCGACATCGCCTACTCCGCCAGTCCGACCGCTTCGAGCGCGTCGGCCCTCTCCCAGTAGCTGTACATACGAATCGCCTTGCCGTTGCGAATCGTCCATACGTGCGCGGTCGGTTGGGTCACAACCTCGGCCCCGCTGCCTCACCGCGGCCCCCTTCACGCGAGAACACGAGCACCTGATCGCCGCCCACGTCGATGAACTCCTCTGGCTCCATCCGGTAGTCCTCGATCGCCTCGAACAGGATCGCGACGTACTCACGGACGCCCTGGTGCCCGAAACGCGGTTCGCCCAGGTCCGGGAACTCGGGTGGGCCGCGCCACTCGATCTCAGGGTCAAGCCACTCGAAGAACGCGTGGAAGTCTCCTCGCTCGAAGCCGCCGCGAGCGAAACCGTCAACCAGGACTGCATACCCGCGCCGCACCAACTCCACGTTGTCCTGCGACATCGCCTACTCCGACAGCCCCACGGCTGCGAGGGCTTCCGATGTCCCGAAGCACTCAATGCCGTAGAGCTTGCTTGTGCGCGACCGTGTTGATCGTCGTTCCCTCCATGTTCATCTGAGGGCCACGGCCCTCGCCGCGCCAGACCAATCTGACAACGACGCGGTCCTCGATGTCGATGAAGTCGCTGACCGGCTCCACGATGCCTCCCTCCAGGGTCTCGCGCATCGCGGAACGGTCGAATCGATCGCGCCCCCGGAAGGCGGTTCGGGCCAGCCCTCTGCCATCCGCAAGAAAGCATCGGGGTCATAGAGGTCTCGCGAGGCGCCCAAGTCGTCGGTGTGCCATGCCTCGATGGCGGCTTGCACGATCTCCACGTTCTCCTGCGACATCGCCTACTGCGAGAGCCTCATGGCTTCGAGGGCCTCGTCCGGGTTCGCGTACAGGTGCATCCTGATCACCCATCCGTCCCGGATGGTCCACAGCATTCCGAAGCGCATCTCGACGGGAACTCCCGTGGACTTCGAACGCGCCTGCTGGACGATGATGGAGACGACGAGACTCCCCGGCGTCGATGTAATCCTCGATCTCCACCTCCCAGTCGTCCCATGGATCGGACCACTCGGCGAGGAATTCCATCGCGCCGTCGGCTCCGCGATAGTTCGCCTGCTGGTCAGGCCAGCCGAGGTTGGACACATCCCAGACGAGATCGGGATGGGCGCGGAATTCACCGGTGGCCAACCAGTACTCCAAGCCGCGTCGGACCGTCTCCACGTTCTCCTGCGACATCGCCTACTCCGACAGCCCCACGGCTGCGAGGGCTTGGTCCCGGGTCTCGTACTCGCGCCCGCTGACGATCTGGCCGTCTCGGACGGTGCAGGCCACGAGTAGCGCCCCTCCGTCGTGACACCGCTCGCCCGCCCGCGTCCAAAGTTGCGCACCCTCGCCCCGACCCTGTCGCCCACCGCGACCAGGACCTCCTCGACCTCAGCATCAAGCTGATCGAAGGTCTCCATCCAGTCTTCGTAGTAGTCGGCGCAGCGCGTCGTGACCTCTCATCACACCGACGTCATCCGCTTCGCCTTTCACTGCATCGCCACTCGATATCCGGGTGCCACAATCGCGGCCGCCGCGTCCCAGTCCGCCGCGCTTCGCAACGCCTCGTAGATTGCTTGCGCACCACCTCCACGTTCTCCTGCGACATCGCCTGCTCCGACAGCCCCACGGCTTCGAGGGCGTCGCTCGTGGCTCCCGGTACGCCCGGAACGCTGACCACCTTGACCGTCGCGGAAGGTCCAGCATCCGTGCCCGCCGCGGTTGCGGCTCTCCGCGACGCTGCCTTGCCGCGATCCCTGGATCCACGCGGCGATCACGACGATCGTCTCCCGCCGCCAGCGTCGCTCGGTCAACCTCGACAGGTGCCTCTCCAAGGCTTCCTCGAGGTCAGTTCAGATGAATCGGCGCCATGCCCCGCAGTGGCCACGATTTCCGCCGGCTCGCCCAGGGCGACGAAGCGCAATGCCATTCGACTTCCGGCTCGGCCAAGACGACTCAAGCACCCAGGATCGCGCGTCGCCGCGCGTGTCCAGAACGCCCGCTCGGCCATCTCCACGTTCTCCTGCGACATCGCCTACTCCGACAGCCCCGCGGCTTCGAGGGCCTCTGTTCGAGATTCGTACTGGTGGTAACGAACCACCTTCGAATCAATGAGGTCGTAGACGCCAAAGAAGTCGCGCTCCGCTCTTACGCCGCTGCCCCGTCCGATCCCGCTCTGGCGGAACACAACCACGACCGAACCACCCGCATCGATGTATTCGCTGGTCTCAACCCTGAAGTCGTCCCAGGCTCCCAGCCACTCGCGGAAGAACCGCTCGACTCCCTGGTGGCCGTGGTAGATGCCCGCCGAGGGCATCGTGCTCGCCGACGTGTCCCAGACCACATCTGGATCGAAGTAGTCACGCCACTCATCGCGGTCGCCCGCCTCGAACACGCTCGTGAACGCTTTGACCGACCTCCACGTTCTCCTGCGACATCGCCTACTCCGACAGCCCCAGCGGCTTCGAGGGCTTCGGCTGGTTCCAAGGTACGACCCGGCGCCTTCCTGCGCAGGCTCCGTCGAACTCGAAGACGTAGCGACTGTCGTGCTCGACGTCGATCTCGCTCCCTCGCCCGTGCGTTCGACTGGTCCGACGGCGACCACGCTGTTCGCCGAGGTCGCGATCTCGTCGACGTCGATGGGTCACTCCCACCGCGCGTGCCACGTCGTCCCAGTAGCCGGCGCATCCCGCCGTGCCGCGGTACGCCGTTCGGACCTCCAACAGCCTGGCGACCTCGGAGGACCACTCGATCTCCGGATGCAGCATCCCTCAGCCCGGCATCAAAGTCGCCGCGGTTCCAGCGCCGTCCAGGCCCTGCGCACCACCTCCACGTTCTCCCGCGACATCGCCTACTCCGACAGCCCCACGGCTTCGAGGGCCTGCTCAGGGTCGGAGAACCCCTGCCGACGAATCACCTTGCCATCTCGACAGGTGTACAGCTCTGCGTGACGCTCATCCATGTCCAGCCCGCTCTTGCTCCGCCCCGCTCCCGCATGAAGAGCACCACCTGCTCGCTCCCTGCGTCGACGATTCGCTCGACCTCGACGGTCCACTCGTCCCACTGGTCCGCCCAGCGCCTGATGTGGTCCATGATCGCCTCATGGCCCCGAGCAACGTGGCCGTCCGGAAGGTTGGTTCCATCCCATTCAACTTCTGGGTCATAGAACGAAAGGGCGGTCTGAACGTCCCCCGCCTGCCACGCATCCCACATCCGCCGCACCAACTCCACGTTCTCCCGCGACATCGCCTGCGCAGTATCCGCCCTAGGCGGGGGCCAAGCAATCACTGCGCCCCCAAGGCCGGCCACCCCCGCGCTACCTCACGGCGCGCGCCGGTGAGGGATGGGTAGGACAGGCGACACCTTCGAGGCCGTGCTCCGCACCAGGTCGCCGCGGCGATTGGGGGGGGGTGGCCGTACGGATGCGGCGCGCGACGCCTGGTGTGTCGCGCGCGGACGGTGACCCGGTGGCTTTCGCGTGGGCGGCGCGAGCCGGGGTCCCGATACGGGCCGTTCGTGGCGGCGGTGGAGGCGACGCCTGCGAGTGGGTCAGACGGCCCGAAGACGTTCGACGAGTTCAGGCTGGTCGTTTCCGGGCGATCTGCCGCGATTCGGTCCCCGCCCTGTCGGTTCCCTCTGCGGCTGCGCGAGCTCGAGAGCCACCACCCAAGGCGGCGGAGGACCGCTCAGGTTCGCTCACGAGCCGCTGCTCGGCGGGAGGAAGCCCCCCGCGTCATGATTTCGGTCGAGCTAGTACGAGCCCTGCCCGGATCAGCCAGCCGTAGTACTTGCCCGCTATCGGTCGGAGCGGATCGCCCAGGAAGCCGTAGCTGGGGTTGGCCTGGTTGTAGGCCTGCGCGTCGGTGACGATCTTCTGCGACTATCTGGGGCGGGGTCAGCCCGGCACAAGGCCCCGAGGGATACAGAGGGCGACGGTTCCGGCGACATGCGGGGCCATGCTCGTTCCGCTGCCGATAGAGTAGCAGCGGCTGGTCAGGTGGGCGCTTCAAATGAGAGAGCTGAAGGGACGGCTGAAAGCACACAGACTCCCGGCGCGGCGACGGTGTGCGCTTGGTCGGCGGCCAAGGTCGCGAAGTTGCTGAAGCCGGGAGTGTCATCGACCCCGGGGTCACGTTGGAGTGCCCCTTCTGCAGCGCCCGGTGGCCTCGCCCCTTCCCGCCCGGCCTTCCGTCAAGGTCGTGATGGCGGTGGCGGTGAGGACCTCGTTGTAGGCGGCTGGAAGTTGAGCCTTTGTTCATCCGCGGCGTCGTTTCCTGCTGAGACGCTGTGTGGACCACTCCGGCCTGCACCGAGTTGCAGATCGCGCGTGTTCGGGTCCTTCTTGGTAAGACCGCAGTTGCGGTCATCGGTCCCGCCTTGACGCCCAGGCTCATGTTTGCGACTGCGATGTCGTTGGTCGGATCGCTGTCGCTGCGGGTCGCCGTGACGAAGTCGATCCCGCAGATGAGGTCCGAGCAGTTCGCGTCCCCGTGTTTGTTGATCACGCGTACCGCCCACAGTCGAGCGCCCGGGGCGATGCCGACCACCCCGGGAGCGTTGTCTTTCGCTCCAACGATTCCCGGCGACAGCGTCCGTGGCCGTTCGGGTCGTCGTAGCTCTTGCCAGAGCCGAGCAGTCCTTCCCCCCTACGACGTTCAGTCTCCAGCCCCGCGTCGATCCCGGTGTCGAGCACGGCCACGTTGACGTTCACCGACCCGTTCCCGTTCCCCGAGCGCGTGCTGCTGACTTCGCCGTCGATACGAGCGACGCCGTAAGGCAGCACTGGCTTCGATGAGCGGGGGGCGGTAATCGGTACAAGACACAGCAGTGGCCTGGACTCTCGTGTCGGAAGCGATGAACCGCACACGGCTATCCGTTCGCACCGCCGCGAGCTGCGAGTCGGAGAGCTTCGCGGCGTAACCCTTCAGCGCGTGCTTGTAGTGCTGGGAGACCTTCGCGCCCTTCTTGGTGTGGTCGGCGGCGACCGCAGGCTCGTTCGCGCTGTCCTTCAGCACCACGATGTAGTCGCCCGCCTGCGCGGGGCCGGCGATCACCCCTACAAGGACAACGGCGAGGACAGCGACACGCAACCGGGTCATTCGGCTTCTCCCTGCTCTGGGACGAAAGGCTCTGGGCCACGATAAACGCCGTTTACCGCTTCTCGCAACGCCTGTCTTGCGCAGGGTGCGAACATACGTTCGTGTCGATCAAGGCTTCGTCCTACGCGAACTTCAAGCGCTCCCTCGCCACCAACGACCTGTTACTCATCCGCACGGCCGCTGCCGAATTGCCGGGGGTCAACTTGCAGGACGCGTTAAAGATCCTGCGATCATCGCCACCGCGGAACCGCTGACCTACGAGAGGGCGGGCTGCCGCTGGTTGGCGCGGCTGGCGCTCGAGAAGGACGTCGGGCTCGAGCAGCTAGGCGTCGCGCTCGGCGCGCTCGACCGGCTGCCAAAGGCGCACACCAGTCGGTCGACATGCTCACCAGCTTCGCTCGGTACTCCGGTCCAGCGGAACGAGGAAGGGCCGCCGAGACGACGCTCCAGTGGGCTGGAGCGGATCCTCGAACGGCCCTTCGGGGACTGCGACAGGATTGGTACCCGCCTTGGAGGCGCGGAAACTCGAACGGGTCTACCGCGTCAACGGTCGGGTAAGGATCGTCGGCGCTGTCGCCGCCGCTTTGGGTCGTCCACTCACCGTTACCGCACTCCGGGCACGGCGGCAGGCTCTGTGTGGACTGGACATCCATCGTGTTACCGCACTTCGTGCACTGGTAGGTGCCGGCTGAGACATCGCTCCCGGCTGGAACGGGATCGGCCATAATGGGCTCCCTCGGTCGGTTAGACGGGGGAGTACCCGAGCGCCACCGTGCCACACCCGGCTGCGCCGCGGCGAGCGGCCTAATCGTTAAGCGCGCTCTGCCAGGCGTCGCGCATCGGCTCACGGTAAAAGATCACAAACACCGGAGCCAGCGGCAGCAAAACCAATTCGTCGAGCGGTCCGGGGATCGGCAGCAGCCCAAATGCTGCCAGCCACCTAAGCGGTCGTGGGATGCGCGAGTCGCGGGCCCAGAGCTACCCGTAGCGCGGATCGTCTTGGCGATGAAAGCGCGTGCTCTCTGCACCCCCCAACCCTAGGCCGCGCACTGCTATGTCCGCCGCAAGCGGCACCGCCCGGGTCCCGGAACACAGCGCCGAAAACACGGCAGAAGCCAGACCCGAAAAGGGGGGAGGGGCCGCGACCGCTCCGGAAGGGATTAGACCGGCGCGGACGGCCCCTCCCCGTGGGGCACCGCACTATCCCTGCCGGCCTCGCTACCCAGGTCCATAATCAGGAAACCGGCGCCCTGCGCTTGCTCGCGTCAGCGGCGGGGCATAAGTCGCCCCGTCAATCAAGTGGGGCGGCGCCGCGCAAACGGCCCGCCCCGTGGCCCAGGAGGTACGAAGCTCCATGGACATCACGCAGCCTATGACGGCGACGGCGGAGGCGCGGCTGATGGCCCGCCACGCAACAGGCGCGGTCATCGAACATGAGGGGAAGGACGGGCGCACCTACCGCGCCCTGCGCTTTACCGCGTACGGGAAACGCCGCTACGTCTCACTCGGACCCGGTCACCCGCGAGCACGCCGAACGCGAACTTCGCCACGTTCTCGCTGACGTCGAGCGCGGGAATGGCGACCGGCTGCGTGGTCACCCGCCAGTGGAGGCCGAACAGCCGCTGACCTTCCACGAGTTCGCCGAGCAGTGGTGGGTCGAGCACGAGCGCGACTGGCTCGCCAGCACCACGCGCGGACTACCGGTGGCGGCTCGAGCGCCACCTGACTGCCGCACTTCGGAGAGCAGACTCATGCGCAGCATCACCATCGCCGACGTCGACGGCTACAAGGCGCGAAGCTCGCCGAGGGCGACACTCGGCGGGGAGTCGATCAACAAGACCCTTGTCACCCTCTCGGCGATTCTCGACGTGGCCGAGGAACGCGAACTGATCCCCGCAACGTGGCGCGCGGGAAGCGGCGGCGGGTAGAGCGCGGAAGCCGAGGCGGACCTACCTCGACGGCGCCGATCAGATCGCTGCGCTGCTAGACGCGGCGGCCGAGCTGGACCGAGAGGCACGGGCCGACCGTGGTCGTCGACGTCTCACCGAGCGACGGCTCGCTGCTGGCGACGTACACCTTTGCGGGCCTGCGCACAGGTGAGGCGCTCGACCTGCGCTGGGGTGATGTGCACCTGGCCGCTGGCCGGATCCGGGTCGGGAAGGCCAAGACAGATGCTGGCGAGCGCGACGTGCGGCTCCTGCCGGCGCTTCGCGACGAGCTCGCGGCGCTGAAGGCCCGGACGGAGGACACGGCCGCTGAGGCGCTGCGTGTTCGGAACCGCGACGGGCCGTCGCCAGGGGGCCGAGCAACGTTCGGCGCCGCGTGCTTGCGCCTGCGGTCGAGCGGGCCGACGAGCATCTGGGAACAAACGATGACCCGCCGCTCCCGGCCGGGCTCGAGCTTCGGTCCCTGCGGCGCACGTTCGCCTCTGTGCTCTACGCGCTGGGGGAGTCCCCCGCGGAGGTGATGGCGCAGATGGGCCACACGACGCCGGCCCTTGCGCTGCGCGTCTATGCCGAGGCCCTGCGGCTTCGAGGATGGCGAGCGCGAGCGGCTGAAGGCGCTCGTGGAGCGCGCCGAATTGGCAGAAATTGGCAGACGGGCGGGTAGCGGCGCCGAACGAGGCGGGCACAGCAGAGCAAGCGAACGGCGGTGAAACCCGCTCTGGAAGTGGCGTTGCGTGCAATGGGCGGTGAGGGTCACGATCCCCCGACCTCTCGCTTGTAAGGCGAGCGCTCTACCAGCTGAGCTAACCGCCCGAGTGCGGCTGAGAACCCTAGTGCAGGGCGATGCTCACCCAGCGTCCTCCGTGGCCCGCCCAGCCCACCTCGAGCCCCATCGCCTCCCGCGGGTGTTAACCGGCCCTGGGTCGGGCCGAAGCTAGGGCGCGTCGTAGATGTTGACCGTCTCGCCGTCCGCCTCGCTGTCGGAGGGAGGACGGCCTGCCGCGCAGTCGGGCGGAGGTGTTGGCCCCGGCAAGAGCGCGACGGCGTCCGCTCTGTCCTTCACGCCGGGGCCGCCGTCGACGATGGTCACGAGAGCGCGGGCGTCCGGCGTGGTGTCCGGGTCCGGGTACGAGCCGCTGAAGCTCGTCCGCCCGACGGAGCCCACCACGGCTGTCCGGCCGGACACCTGGAGGCAGGTGATTCGTCCGGCGTAGAGGAGCGCCCGGTCCACGTACCTCCCGAGACGAAGAATGCCGCTGGAACCGCCTGCGCCGGCGGTGGCGTCCACCTCCCCGGAGCGAGAGTTCGATGTAGCCCTGTCATAGGTCCAGGTCCCCTTCACCGCGTCCCGCGTGGCCGCTGGGGTCGTGAACGTTCGGGTCTGAGCGCACACGGGCGGCTTGCCCTGGTCGTTACCGCACAGTCGGTACGAGTAGGAGAGGCCCGCGTAGAGTGGCCCCGCGGGCACTGAGCCGATTCGCTCGGAGAACGGGCCGCTCGCGCCGCTCGGCCAGTTACGGGCCGTGGTCTTGAAGGTCAGCGTTCCGCTGCTCGACGGCCCGTACTCGAAGTACGATACTGCGGGCCCGCTGTCGGCCGTCCCGCGCCCGTTGAGCTTCGCGCTGTCGAAAGCGACCTCGGTGGCCGGCTCGGTCGAGCCGTAGCAGCCGGCGAGCACGCCTGCGCACAGGACTGCCGACACTGCCCCTCGCCTCATGAGGTAAGCCTCCCACCTTTCCGGGGGTCGCGACAGGCCGGGGCCCCCGGGTGCCCCATCTAGTATCCGGCGCGTGAACCAGACCCTCTTCTGGCGCTCGCTGGCGGTGCAGACCGCGGTCGTGGGCGGCCTGTTCCTGCTACTGCTGGCGCTGCCGCTGGGCGACGACTTCTTCGAGGACTACGGCGCGGTGGTGGGCCCGCTGGCGTGGATCCTCTGTTCGATCGTGAGCGCGAGGCTGCTGTCCCTCCCGGCCGGGCTGGCGCTGTTCGCCGCGCTGGCGGGTGGCGTGGCAGGGGGGCTCGTCGGACTTGTGGCGGGGCATGCGCCCGGCCTCGTGGTGGCACTGCTCGTGTTCGCTGCCTCGTGCGGCGGCTATGACGCCGAGCGCGACACCGAGGGCGACGCGGCCGCCGCCTGAGCACCAGGTCCCGGCGACCTACAATCAGCCGCCGCGGCCCCGTCGTCTAGTGGTCAGGACATCGGCTTTTCACGCCGGAAACGGGAGTTCGATTCTCCCCGGGGCTATCTCCGCTGCGCGGAAAAGTCCACCAGCTCGGCTCTAAGCTTGGCGCGCCCCCGTAGCTCAGCTGGTTCTAGAGCAAGCGCCTTTTAAGCGCGAGGTCGTCGGTTCGAATCCGACCGGGGGCACTGCCGGGCCCTTCGTGCCCTAGTCCCCCTGCCGCTTCACGTACCGCGCGCCCTGCTTGCGGACCAGCGCCGTCAGCTCCTCCAGCGCGATGTTGGCGTCCACCAGGTGCAGCCCCCAGCCGGCGTCAGGTGAGGGCTTGAAGATCGGTGCTCCCCTGCGGCTGGCGATCTGCAGCACGCTCGCGCCACCCGCCTTCGAGCACCGCGCTCGATACGCGTTCGGAAGCGAGGCCCATGCCGTCTTCGCCTTCGGATACTCGACTCCCATGAGCTGGATGGCGCCCGCGATGGCGCCTGGGGCGAACGGCTGGGTGGGGAATATCGGCGTGGTGATGCCCGCCCCGCCACCCAGCGCGGCCGGATTGGTGCACAGCACCTCGCGGTTGGCCTCCGTCGGGTCCGCCCGAAGATGCTGTTGGTGGGCACCGCGCCCTGGAAGGTCACGAACGCGACGATGCAGCCGAGCTGCCTGCTGGAGCGACACGCCCGCAGGCGCTTGAAGTCGCCGCCCCGGTCCTTGCCCTTGGCCACCAGCACGTTGCCGCCCGAGCAGCAGCGCCGAGATCAGCCGCCGGCGCTCGCGCGGCTTGGGGTCGATCTCCTTCGCGATCAGGTCGCGCAGCACGAACGTGCCCTGCGAGTGCCCGATGAGCACCACCCCGCGCCCCTTGTTGTGCTTCTTCAGGTAGTCGCGCCAGGCGGCCCTGACGTCCCCGTAGGCCTGTCACGTCGCGCCTGGGCGGCCCCGGAGCCAAAGATCCCCGTGATCGTGATCTGGCGGTAGACCGGCGCGTACACGCGACAGTCGCGCGAGTAGCGCGCCGCCTGGTAGCGAGCGATCGAGCGCAGCTCCGGGTCCACGCGCAGTGGCGCGCGTGGCGCCGCGGCGTTCGACACCGTGGGGTACACGTAGAAGCAGTCGAACTTGGGGCGCCTGACGCGCTTCACGTTGGACACCCCGAGCCGCTTCCCCGCCGGCGAGAACTCGGTGGTCTTCAGGCTCGGCGTGCACGCGTCCTTGGCCAGGCCCGGCTTGCACAGCCAGAGCGTCTTGGCGCTCGCCGTGCTGGGCAGCGCGGTGGCGAGAGCGAGAACCGGGACGAGCACGAGGAGCAGGCGGCGGGCTGAGGTCATGGCGGCGCACCCTATTCGCGGGGGCCGAGCCACCGCAAGGGACAGGCGTGCGCTCAGTGGCGGAAGTGGCGGCGAGACGTGAAGACCATGGCCACGCCCGCCCGGTCGCAGGCGTCGATGACCTCCATGTCGCGCTGCGAGCCGCCCGGCTGGATGACCGCTCGCACACCCGCGTCGAATGCCGCCTGCGGCCCGTCGGCGAAGGGGAAGAAAGCGTCCGATCCCATGACCGCCCCGTCGAGGGACAGGCCCGCGGCGCGGGCCTTGTCGGCCGCGATCCGGACCGAGTCCACGCGGCTCATCTGCCCGGCGCCCACCCCGACGGTGGCCAGGTCCTTGGACATGACGATGGCGTTGGAGCGCACGTGCTTGCAGACCTTCCAGGCGAACAGCAGCTCCCCCCACTCCGGCTCGCTGGGCTTGCGCTCGGTCACGGCCTCCATCTCGTCGCGCTCCTCCAGCCCCACGTCGCGGTCCTGCACCAGGATTCCGCCGCGCACGCGCCGGATGTCCTGCTCGGTGACCTCCGGGCGTCGGCGCTCGGCGTCCTCGAGCAGCCGCACGTTGGGCTTCTGCTGCAGGATCTCGAGGGCGTCCTCGTCGTAGCCGGGGGCGAACACCAGCTCCACGAACATCGCGTTGAGCTTCTCGGCCAGGGCGCGGTCGACGCGCCTGTTGAAGCACATGACACCGCCGAAGGCGCTTGTGGGGTCGGTGGCCAGCGCCTTCTCGAAGGCGTCCGGCGCACGAGGCACCGAGGGCGCAGCCACACGGGTTGTTGTGCTTGAGGATCGCGGCCGCGGGCACCTCGAACTCCTCGAGCAGCTGGCGGCCGGAGTCCAGGTCGAGGAGGTTGTTGAACGACAGCTCCTTGCCGTGCAGCTTGGACACCATGGACAGCAGGTGCGTGCGCGCCCCGGCCTGGGCGTAGTAGGCGGCCCGCTGGTGGGGGTTCTCGCCGTAGGAGAGGTCGAGCACCTTCACGTAGGAGCGCGTGTCCTGAGTCGGGGAAGTCGTCCTCGCGCTCGGCGAACCAGCGCGAGATGCCGGCGTCATAGCGAGCGGTCAGCGCGAACGCCTCCTGCGCGAGCGACTCGCGGGTGCGCGCCTCGAGCGCGGCCGCCGGAGGCGCGGAGCTCCTCGAGCACGGCGTCATAGCTCTCGGGCGAGACCACCACGGCCGCGAACGGATGGTTCTTGGCCGCGGCCCGGATGAGCGTGGGGCCGCCGATGTCGATGTTCTCGATCACCTCGTCCTGTTCGGCTCCCCGCCGCCCGGCCACGCGCTCGAACGGGTACAGGTTCACGCACACCAGGTCGATCGGCTCGATGCCCTTGTCGCGCAGCGTGGCGGCGTGCTCGTCGTTGGAGCGCACGGCCAGCAGCCCCGCGTAGATCTTGGGGTGCAGCGTCTTGACGCGGCCATCGAGGATCTCGGGGAAGCCCGTGTAGTCCTCCACCGGCCGGACCTCCAGCCCGGCGTCCGCGAGCTCGCGAGCCGTGCCCCCCGTGGACACGATCTCGATGCCCAGGGCCGCCAGGCCGCGGGCGAAGTCCACCAGGCCCCTCTTGTCGGAGACCGTCAGGAGAGCGCGCCGGATGACCACCTGGCCCGGACGCGCCGCGCCGCCCTCGCCGGCGGGCTCAGCCCTGGTCGCCATCGATGCGCACGAGGCGCGGGTTGGCGGGGTCGAAGCTCAAGGCACCCTGGGCGATGAGGCGTACGGCCCTCGGCAGCAGCCGGTGCTCGACCTCGTGGATCTGCCTCTCGATCGCGGCGATGTCGCGAGCATATGGAAGGTCCAAGGCCTCCTGCAAGATCACCGGGCCGCTGTCCGTGCCCTCGTCGACGAAGTGCACGGTGACCCCGGTGACCTGCACCCCGTACGCCAGCGCCTGCTCGATCGCGCCGATGCCTGGGAAGGCGGGCAGCAGCGAAGGATGCACGTTCACGATCCGCCCCTCGAAGCGGCGGATGAAGGCTCCGCCGAGCAGCTCCATGAAGCCGGCCAGCACCACCAGGTCGACCCGGTGGCCCTCCAGCCAGTCGCCCATGGCGGCGTCACGCGCCACCCGATCCGCGTGCTCGTCGCGCGCGAAGACGGCCGTCTCGATGTCGGCTTGGCAGGCGCGCTCGAGCCCCCTGGCACCCTGGCGGCTGGAGCCGACACATACCACCTCGACACCGCTGCGCCCGTGCTCGGAGTCGAGGACGGCCTGCAGGTTGGTGCCCTCGCCCGAGACGAGTACCCCGACGCGCAGGCTCACGCCGCGGTGGCGGCAGGCGCCTGCAGCACCGGGTACGGGCCCCCGCTGGTGGAGAGCCGGCCGGCGGCGATGAGATCGTCGACCCGCGCGAGGATGTCGGCCCGGCGCATGTGTGACGACGTGCCGTAGGCGGGCGAGGCCGTCGTAGGAATTGCGATCGATCTTCTTGGTGCGGGCGCCGTGCAGGATCTCGGCGCAGGTGGTGCGGCCCACCGCCGGGCGCGCCGCCCGGGCGACGGACACGATGGCGTCGTCCAGGCTTTCTATCTCCTCGGCCGGGCGGCGGCGGCAGCTCGGGCACCAGAGCCGTCGGCGCACACGTCGCAGCAGGCGGCCCCGGCCGCCGGGGTGGGCTCCTGGTGGTCGCCGAAGTGGGCGAGGATCGCCCTGCGACGGCAGGTGGCGCCCTCGACGTAGGCCCAGATCTCGCGGTACTGCCTCCAGCGCGCCCGCGCGCCCTCCTCCACCGAGGACCGGCACGCCGCCGCCGCGCGGCGGTCGAAGCCGGCCTCGCTCAGGCGCCCGACCACCCGGTCGGGCGGGGCGGGCGACGGCACGATGACCCCGGCGCGCGCCAGGTGGCCGAGCAACGCGCGGAGGCGATCCCAGCCGCCGCCGATCGCGCGTGCCAGCTCGCCCGCCTCGAGCGCGTAGCGCCCGTTGCCGTCCGCCACCGCCTGGATCCGGTCCGCCAGCGCGGCCGGAAGCTCGGCGCTGACCTCCTCGCGCTTGATGAAGTGCACGTGCAGCGCCTTGTCGCGATTCTCGGCCAGGAGCAGGGCACGGGCGGGCAGGCCGTCGCGCCCGGCCCGGCCGGCCTCCTGGTAGTAGGCCTCGAGCGAGGAAGGTGTGCCCGCATGGACGACGGTGCGGACGTTGGGCTTGTCCACGCCCATGCCGAACGCGTTGGTGGCCACGATGACCCGCACCTCGTCGGCCAGGAACCGGCGCTGTGCCGCCGCGCGCGTTTCGCGGTCGAGGCCGGCGTGGTAGGGGATGGCGGGCTCCCCGAGCTGCTGCGAGAGCATGGCGGCGATCTCCTCCGCGCCCGCGCGCGTGCCCGCGTAGACGATGGCGGGCAGGGCGTCGGGCTCGCGCAGCGCCTGCGCCACCAACGGGCGCTTCTGGTGTTGAGCCGGTCGCGCGACGGCGAACGCCAGGTTGGGGCGGTCGAAGCCGGTGGAGACCCTGAGCGGGTCGCGCAGCCCGAGCCGGCGGGCGATGTCCACCGCGACCCGCGGCGTGGCCGTGGCGGTGGACGCCACGATCGCGGCCGCGCCCAGGTGGCGCGCGGCGTCGCCGAGGCGGAAGTAGTCGGGGCGGAAGTCGTGCCCCCACTGCGAGACGCAGTGCGCCTCGTCGACCACGAACAGCCCGATCCGGGCGTCTCGCAGGCGCTCGACGAACCCGGGCGAAGCGAAGCGCTCCGGCGCGAGGTAGAGCAGCCGGAGGGCGCCCGACACCGCTGCCTCCAGTGCCTCGGCGTTGGCGCCCGTTCCCTGCTGCGCGTTCACCAGCGCGACGCGATCGCCGAGCCCGCGGGCGCGCAGGGCGTCGACTTGGTCCTGCATGAGGGCCACCAGCGGCGAGACCACGATCGTGAGGTCGTCGCGCACCAGCGCCGGCAGCTGGTAGCAGAGCGACTTGCCCGAGCCGGTGGGCATGACCACCAGCACATCGCGATCGCCGAGGGCCGCTTCGCACGCCTCGCGCTGGCCGGGGCGAAAGCCTCCGAAGCCGAACAGGCGCTGGAGATGGCCGTCGAGCTCCACGCGCTGACAGTACCGCCGCAAACGGCGGCAGCCGGACGTGGCGGGACGAGCCGTGACGCAAAGTCGCGCATCTGTGAGCGACCCTCCACCCTTGCCCGGCGGCGGGCGGGAGACTTAGGATCGCGTCCTTGGCCAACGCCCCCTGACCGGAGGCAGAGATGCACGAGAGCGAGCTGAAGTCCTCGCCCCTGTTCGGAGAGCTGGGAAAGAAGGAACGCGAGCTGCTTGCCACCCGGGCCGACGAGATCGACGTGCCCGAGGGCAAGGTGCTTGCCGAGCAGGGCCGCACCGCCTACGAGTTCTTCGTGATCTGCCGGGGCACCGCGAGCGTGGAAGCGCGACGGCGAGCGGGTTGCCGAGGTGGGCCCCGGCGACTTCTTCGGCGAGGTGGGGATCGCGACCCACAGGCCGCGCAACGCCACCGTGACCGCGCGCTCGGCGATGTGCCTGCTGGTGATCACCAGCCAGGCGTTCCGCGGGATGGAGCGCGACACGCCGTCGGTGGCCCGGCAGGTGGAGCAGGCGGTCGAGGACCGCCGGCCGGACACGCCTCGCCTAACTGCGCAGGACCGTGAGCTCCTCGAGCGCGAACTTGCCGTTGGCGGCGTCCGTGCGCTCCAGCGGGTACTCGCCCGAGAAGCACGCGTCGCAGTGGGTCGAGCGCTCGCCCCGGATCGCCTCGTAGACGCCCCCGAGCGACAGGTAGGCCACGGAGTCGCAGCCGAGCTCGGATGCCACCTCCTCGACCGTGCGGCCGTGGGCGACCATCTCCTGCTTGGTCGACATGTCGATCCCGTAGTGGCACGGGAAGCGGATCGGCGGCGCCGAGATCCTCATGTGCACCTCCAGGGCGCCGGCGTCGCGCAGCATCGACACGATCTGGCGGGTGGTGTTGCCGCGGACGATCGAGTCGTCCACCACCACCAGGCGCTTGCCCTCCACCACCTCGCGGAGCGGGTTGAACTTCATCCGCAGGCCGTGCTTGCGCAGCTCCTGGCCCGGCTGGATGAACGTGCGGGCCACGTAGCGGTTCTTGATCAGCCCGTCGTCGCGCGGCAGGCCCGAAGCCTTGGCGTACCCCGCCGCCGCCGCGTTGCCCGAGTCGGGCACCGCGATGACCACGTCGGCATCCACCGGCGCCTCGCGCCAGAGGATCTCGCCCATCTTGCGGCGCGACACCTGCGTGCGGTTGCCCTCGAGGATCGAGTCGGGCCGCGCGAAGTAGATGTGCTCGAACACGCAGAAGGCCTTGCGCGGCGCGTCCACGAGCTGCCTGGTGGTGATGCCGCCCTCCCCGATGCGAGACCATCTCGCCCGGCTGGACCTCGCGCAGCAGCTCCGCCGCCGATGATGTCGAACGCGCAGCTCTCGGAGGCCACGCAGTAGCGGTCGCCGATGCGCCCGAGCGAAAGCGGGCGCAGGCCCGGCGCCGTCGCGGAACGCCACCACGGAGTCCGCGGTCATCACGACCGTCGAGAACGCTCCGTCCAGCTTGGGCATCACGTCCGCCAGCGCCTCCTCGACGTGTCCGCCTCGTGGGTGGAGAGCAGCGCCGCGATGATCTCGGAGTCCGAGGTGGACGCGGAACTGCACGCCGCGGTCCGACAGCTCGGAGTGCAGCTCCACAGCGTTGATGAGGTTGCCGTTGTGCGCCAGCGCCACCTGGCGGCGGTCCGAGCGGTACACCGGCTGGGCGTTCTCCCACGCGGAGGAGCCGGTGGTGGAGTAGCGCACGTGGCCTACGGCCATCGAGCCGGTGAGGGCCTTGAGCTTCTGCTCGTCGAACACCTGCGACACCAGCCCCAGGTCGCGGACGGTCATGATGTGCCCGCCCTCGCAGGTGGCGATGCCGGCGGACTCCTGGCCACGATGCTGAAGCGCGTACAGCGCGAAATAGGCGAGCCGGGCCACCTCGGACTCGGGCGCGAACACGCCGAACACGCCGCACTCGTCGCGCGGCCCGTCGCGATGCTCGAGCGGGTCGGTCATCCTTGGAGGTCGCCTCCGGCGGGGCCGCGGAGAGAGGTGGGTGCGGCCTCCTCGGAGGGTACCAGCGCGATCGCGCGCGATCGCCGGTGCACCGCGCTCAGGCGAAGGCGCCCTCGAGCGCGGCCGACGCGCTCGCGCAGCTCGGCGAGCGAGACCGACAGCTGCTCGCCGGCGACGGTGACGGCCAGCTCGTGGCCGCCGACGGTCCCGACGACGTCCAGCGGCGTGCGCTGTGCCAGGCGCTCGAGCGACCTCGCGCGGGCCCGAGACCACGAAGCCGCCCGGGCCCTCGCCGAAGAGGTGCGCGCAGCGGCTCGTCGCCTGCGTCGAGCTCCAGCGTCGCGCCGATCCCGCCCGCCAGGCAGCTCTCGGCGACCGCCACGAGAAGGCCCCCGCTCGGCGATGTCGTGGGCGCTGGCCAGCTCGCCCGCCGCGGACGGCGTCGCGCACGGCCTCCTGGGCGGCTCGGACCTTGGCCACGTCCACGGCCGGCAGCTCGGTGGGCAGCGGCTCGCCGCGCAGCTTTGCCAGCTCCGAGCTCCGGCGAGGTGGGGCTGGAGCTCGCCGCAGACCGCCACGGCGTGGCCCTCCTCCGCGAACGCGAGCGATGCCGAGCGCTCCACGTCGGGCAGCTTACCGACCATGCCCACCACCGGCGTCGGATAGATCGGGCCGTCGCCGGACTCGTTGTAGAGGGACACGTTGCCGCCCACCACGGGCACCTCCAGCGCTCGCAGCGCGTCCGCCATGCCGGCCACCGAGCGCTCGAGCTGCCAGGCCACGTGCGGCTTCTCGGGATTGCCGAAGTTCAGGCAGTTGGTGAGCCCCAGCGGCTCCGCCCCGACGCAGGCCAGGTTGGAGGCGCACTCCAGCACCGCCTCCACGGTGCCGGTGTAGGGATCGCAGGCCACGCGGCGCCCGTTGCCGTCGATGGCCACGGCAATGCCGCCCGACCCGCCGTCCGGCGCCAGCTGCAGCACGGCCGCGTCGGCCTCCTCGGGGCGGCGCACGGTGCGCGAGCCCACGATGCTGTCGTACTGCTCGAACAGCGGCCGGCGCGAGGCCAGGTTGGGCGAGGCCATCAGCGCCAGCAGCGACTCGCGGGCGTCGTCGGAGTCCAGCTGGCGCTCGGGCGCCGGGTACACCTGCTGCGCAGGCCGCTCGGGCTCGAGGTCGTAGAGCGGGCAGTCGTCCACAAGCGCCCCCACCGGCATGTCGCCCACCGACCTCCTCGCCCTCGAGCACCCGCAGGCGGCGCGTGTCGGTGACCTCGCCGATGGCGGTGGCGCGCACCTCCCAGCGCCCGCACACCTCCTCCAGCTCGGCGAGCCTGCCGGGCTCGACCACGCACAGCATCCGCTCCTGGGACTCCGAGACCATGATCTCGAAGGGCTCCATGTCGTCCTCGCGGAGCGGCACGCGCGACACGTCCAGGTCCAGTCCCACCTGGCCCTTGGACGCCATCTCCGAGGACGACGAGCTCAAGCCCTGCGGCGCCCAGGTCCTGCAGCGAGCGCAGCGTGCCGCGCTCCAGCAGCTCCAGGCAGCACTCCAGGAGCTTCTTCTCCTCGAACGGGTCGCCGATCTGCACCGACGGCCGCTTGGACGCGTCGTCCTCGTCGAGCTCGGCCGATGCCAGCACGGACGCCCCGCCGATGCCGTCGCGGCCGGTGCGCGCGCCCATGAGCACCAGCAGGTTGCCCACCCCGGCCGCCGCGCTGCGGATGAGCCGGTCGCCGCGGGCGATGCCCAGGCACATGGCGTTCACGAGGCAGTTCTGCTCGTAGGGGGCCTCGAAGTACACCTCGCCGCCAACCGTTGGCACGCCGATCGAGTTGCCGTAGTGCCCGATGCCCGACACGGCTCCGTCCAGCAGGAACCGCGTGCGCGGGGACTCCAGCTCCCCGAACCGCAGCGAGTCGAGCACCGCGATCGGGCGGGCGCCCACGGCGAACACGTCGCGCAGGATCCCGCCGACGCCTGTGGCCGCCCCCTGAAAGGGCTCGACGGCGCTCGGGTGGTTGTGAGACTCGACCTTGAAGGCGATGGCCAGCCCGTCGCCCACATCCACAGCGCCCGCGTTCTCGCCCGGGCCCATGAGCAGGTGCGGCCCCTCGGTCGGGAGGCTCGCCAGGAGCTTCTTGGAGTGCTTGTAGGCGCAGTGCTCGGACCACATGAGGGAGAACACGGCCAGCTCGAGCCCGTTGGGCTCGCGGCCGAGCTTGTCCGCGATGAGGTCGTACTCGGCGTCGGTCAGGCCGAGCTCGCGGTGGCGGCTGCCCGCCGTGCCGGCGCTCACGCCGGGAGCAGCTCGTCGACGTGCGCCACGAGCGACTCGAACAGGCGGCCACCGTCGGCCGAGCCGGTGAGCGGGTCGGTGGCGTGCTCCGGGTGAGGCATGAGCCCCATCACGTTCTTGCCCCGGTTGGACACGCCGGCGATACCCAGGGCGGAGCCGTTGGGGTCGTGGCCCTCGCGGTAGCGCAGCAGCACCTGACCCTGGGCCTCGAGCTCGCCGAGGCCCTCGTCGGGAGCGTAGAAGCGGCCGGTGGTGTGCTTGACCGGGATCGACAGCACGTCCCCCTCCTCGCACGCGCGCGTGAACGGGGTCCTGGCGTTGACCACCTCCACATCCACCTGGCGGCACACGAACCGCCGCCCGGCGTTGGGCAGCAGCGCGCCGGGCAGCAGGCCCGCCTCGCAGAGCACCTGGAAGCCGTTGCAGATTCCCAGCACCGGCCCACCGCCGAGCGCGTGCTCGCTCACGGCGTCCATGACCGGCGCGAAGCGGGCGATGGCCCCGCAGCGCAGGTAGTCCCCGTAGGAGAAACCGCCCGGGATGACCACCACGTCCACGCCCCTGAGGTCGCGGTCGCCGTGCCAGAGCAGCTCGGCATCGCCGAACCGCGCGCACGCGTGGAGGGCGTCGACCTCGTCGCAGGAGCCCGGGAACCTGACGACACCGAACCTCACTCGACCACCAATACCTCGTAGTCCTCGATGAGCGGGTTGGCCAACAGCCGCTCGCACATCTCGTGCACGCGGCCGGTGTCCTCGACTTCCAGCTCGATCATGCGGCCGACGCGCACGTTGCTCACGCCCTGGAACCCCAGCGCCGGCAGGGCGCGCTCAACCGCCTGGCCCTGCGGGTCCAGGATGCCCTGCTTGGGGCGGATGAGTACTCGGGCCGTCAACCGCCGGCCCGCTCGAGCCAGCGCCCGAACGGCTCTCCGGCGATCCGCTCGTAGGCGTCCACGTAGCGGGCGCGCGTGCCGTCGACGACCTCGGCCGGGATGGGCGGCGCCGGCGGCGCCTTGTCCCAGCCCGACCCGGCGGCCCAGTCGCGCACGAACTGCTTGTCGAAGCTCGGCTGCGAGCCGCCGGGCCGGTAGCCGTCGGCGGGCCAGAACCGCGACGAGTCGGGCGTGCAGGCCTCGTCGCCCAGAACGATCGTGCCGTCGGCACGCCGGCCGAACTCGAACTTGGTGTCGGCGAGGATGATGCCCGCTCTCCAGCGCGTGCTCGGCGGCGTGCTCGTAGAGGGCGATCGAGAGCCGGCGCAGCTCCTCGAGCAGCGGCCTGTCGCCCACGATCTCGGCGGCCCGGTCGAAGTCCACGTTCTCGTCGTGGTCGCCGACCTCGGCCTTGGTGGCGGGCGTGAAGATCGGCTCGGGAAGGCGCTGGGACTCCTGGAGGCCCTCGGGGAGCTCGATCCCGCAGATGGCCCCGCCGGCCTGGTAGTCCTTCCACCCGGACCCCGTGATGTAGCCGCGCACAACGCACTCCACCGGCGCCATCTCCAGCCGCTCCACCAGCAGCGCGCGGCCCCGGACCTCGTCCGGGACGTCGGTGAAGGACATGAGGTGGTTGGGGCAGATGTGCCCGGTGCGCTCGAACCAGAACACCGACAGGCCCGTGAGCACCCGGCCCTTGTCCGGGATCGGTGTGGGATGGACCGCGTCGTAGGTCGAGATCCGGTCGGAGGTGACCAGCAGCAGGCGGTCCTCGCCCTGGGCGTAGATGTCCCTGACCTTGCCCTGCGCGAGCAGGTCGACCCCCTGGAGCGCGGCGGCTTCGCTCACTCCTCGGAGGCTAACAATCGACCGGGTCGGTGCCGGGTCGGGGCGGACCCCACCACGTCGACCCGCGTGCGCTGGGTGGCCACCACGCACAGCAGCACCGCGACCGACGCGGCGATGGTCGCCAGGCCCACGTGCTCGCCCAGCAGCGCCGCAGACCAAACGAGCGTGAGCACGGGCTGGGCGAGCTGGACCTGCCCGATCTTCGCCACGCCGCCGCGCGCCAGGCCCGCGTACCAGGCGAAGAAGCCCAGGAACATGCTCACCACCGACACGTACGCGAAGCCCAGCCAGGCGTTGGCGCCGCCGGACATGTCGCCGGTGAGCACCGCCACCAGCGCCAGCGGAGCCACCACCGGCATTGCCACCAGAAGGCCCCAGCAGATCGTCTGCCAGCCGCCCAGCTCGCGCGCCACGGCGCCACCCTCGGCATAGCCCAGCGCGCATAGCGCCAGCCCCACGAGCAGCAGGGCGTCGGCCAGCTCGATCCCGGCGGCGCCCTGGGTGGCCGCGAACGCCAGGACCGCGGCCAGGCCTGCGAGCGATGCCGCCCAGAACCTGGCCGTGGGGCGCTCGCCCGCCCGCAGCACGGCCATCACGGCGGTGGCCGCCGGCAGCAGCCCGACGATCACGGCGCCGTGGGCAGCGGTGACCTCACGCAGTGCCAGGGCCGTGAACAGGGGGAACCCGATGACCACGCCGAGCGCGACCAGCATCAGGCTGGCGAGCTGGTCGCGTCGGGGACGGGGCTGGTCGAGGAGCGCGAGCAGGGCCGCTCCAAGCATCGCCGCGACCACGGCCCGCCCGAAGCCCACGAACGTGGCATCCAGGTCCTGCACGGCCAGGCGGGTGGCGGGCAGCGAGAAGCTGAAGGCCAGCACGCCGAGGGATCCCAACAGCAGCGCCATCGCCCGACGGTAGGTGGCGCGGTCGTACGGGTCCATGTCCCACAACCGGCCGGTGTGCGACCGGTCTCCCCGCTGCCTGGACCTCAGCCCGAGATGCTGTCCAGGCGGGCGACGATCTCGGCCGCGTGGGCGACGAACGCCGCGGGGTCGAACACCGCGTCGGCGTCCACCTCGGGCGCGGCGGCAGCCAGCAGCTCGCGGAAGTGAGTCCCCTCGCGCCAGGCGCGCTGCGCGTTCTCCTGGACGATCCGGTAGGCGTCGTCACGCGAGCGGCCGGACTCCACCAGGGCCAGCAGCGCGCGCTGAGAGAACAGCGCCCCGTGTGTGGCATCCACGTTGGCCCGCATCCGGTCGGCATCCACGGTCATCCCGCCCACCACCCGCGTGGCGAGCTGCTGCGCGTAGTCCAGCAGGGTCGTGGCGTCCGGCAGCGCCACGCGCTCGACCGACGAGTGCGAGATGTCGCGCTCGTGCCACAGCGCCACGTCCTCGAGGCCCGCCTGCGCGTAACCGCGCAGCAGCCGCGCGATCCCGGTGATTCGCTCGGACACGATCGGATTGCGCTTGTGTGGCATGGCCGACGAGCCCTTCTGGCCCTCCCGGAACGGCTCCTCGACCTCGCGCACCTCGGTGCGCTGAAGTTGGCGGATCTCCGTGGCCAGGCGCTCCAGGCCGGCACCCGCCGTGGCCACGGCTCCGAGTAGCTCGGCGTGGCGGTCGCGGGCCACCACCTGGGTCGACACGTCCTCGCGCTGGAGCCCCAGGCGGCCGAGCACGGCGGCCTCCAGCTCCGGGCCATTGGCCGCATAGGTGCCCACGGCGCCCGACAGAGCGCCCACCGACGCCCCCTCCACGGCGCGCTCGAGGCGCAGCAGGTTGCGGTGGGCCTCGAACGCGAACCCCGCCAGCTTGACCCCGAACGTGGTGGGCTCGGCGTGGATCCCGTGGGTGCGCCCCACGCACAGGGTCCCCACGTGCTCTCGCGCCCGCGCGATCAGCGCGTCGCGGTACCCGCGGGCGCCGCCCACCAGGATCTGGCCCGCGTCGCGCAGCTGCAGCGCCAGCGCGGTGTCCAGCACGTCGGACGAGGTCAGGCCGTGGTGCACCCAGCGGCCGGCCTCGCCCACGGAGGCCGCCACCACGTCCACGAATGCGGCCACGTCGTGGTCGGTCACCCGCTCGCGCTCGTGGACCTGCTCGACCGTGAACGCCGCGCGCTCGCGCACCGCAGCCGCGTCGCCGGCGGGCACCTGGCCCGACTCGGCCAGCGCGTCCACCACCGCCAGCTCCACCTCCAACCAGGTGTCGAGCTTTCGCTGCTCGGACCACACGGCGCCCATCTCAGGGCGGGTGTAGCGAGCGATCACGGGTCGAGGATCTTGGCTGCCAGCACGGCGGCGTTCTTCGCGGCGTCCACCCCCACGCACGCGACCGGCACGCCGGGCGGCATCTGCGCGATGGCCAGCAGAGCGTCCAGCCCGCCGGCCACGGAGGTCTTCGAGGTCAGCGGCACGCCGATGACCGGCAGCTCGGTGTGCGCCGCCACGACGCCCGGCAGCGCAGCCGCCAGCCCGGCGCCGGCGATGATCACCTTGAGCCCGCGCATGCGCGCGTTCTTGGCGTAGTCGGCCACCACCTCGGGGTCCCTGTGGGCGCTCATCACGCGCAGCTCGTGGTGGATCCCACGCTCCTCGAGCTCCTTGCCGGCCTTCTCCATCACCGGCATGTCGGACTTGGACCCCATCACGATCCCCACCAGCGGAGCGTCCACCTCGAGGTCGTCGAACTGGTGCTCCACCTCCGTCTGCGTGGCCGGCGTGGGCGCCGGTGTTTCCCCTCCCGTCTCCAACTCAGGCCTCCACCCTTTCCACCGCGCGAGCGGCGATATCGGTCCGCATCTGCTTGCCGTCGAACTGGATCCGCTCGGCCGCGGCGTAGGCACGATCCCTGGCCTCGCCCGGCGTCGCACCGATCCCCGTGACGTTCAACACCCTGCCGCCGGCGGTGACCACGTGACCGTCGATCTCGGCCGTGCCGGCGTGCAGCAGCTCGACCTCCAGCGAGTCGATCGAGCGCAGGCCGCGGATCTCGTCGCCCTTCGACGAGGACTCCGGATAGCCCGCCGAGGCCAGCACCACCGTCACGGCCCATTCGGGTGACCACTCGATCTCCACGCCGGCGAGCCCTCCGCGCCGGGTCGCACCCTCCAGCAGCGAGAGCACGTCGGAGCGCAGCCGCGGGAGCACCGCCTGGGTCTCGGGATCGCCGAAGCGGCAGTTGTACTCCAGCACCTTGGGGCCGTCGGACGTCATCATCAGGCCCGCGTAGAGCACGCCGTGGTAGGGGGTGCCGCGCCGCCGCAGCTCGTCCACGATCGGCTGGTGCACCGCCAGCGCCAGCGCCTCGGCGTGCTCGGGGTCGATGCCGGGCACGGGTGAGTAGCTGCCCATCCCGCCCGTGTTGGGGCCCTCGTCCCCGTCGCCGATGCGCTTGTAGTCCTGGGCCGGTGCCATCGGCACGGCCCGCTCGCCGTCGCACAGGGCCAGCAGCGACAGCTCGTCGCCCTCCAGGAACTCCTCCAGCACCACCTCCGTGCGCCCGAACCGGCGCTCGGTGAAGAAGGCGTCCACCGCCTGGCGGGCCGATGCCTCATCGGGGCAGATGATCACGCCCTTGCCGGCCGCCAGCGAGTCGGCCTTGAGCACCACCGGGTAGGAGGCGCAGCCCAGCTGGCCGATGGCCTCGTCGCGCGAGCGCAGCACCGTGTACCCGGCCGTCGGTACGCCCAGGTCGCGCATGAGCTCCTTCGCATGGCGCTTCGAGCCCTCGATGCGAGCGGCCTCGCGGGTGGGGCCGAACGCCGCGATCCCTTCCTCGCGAAGCGCGTCGACCACGCCGTCCACCAGCGGCGCCTCGGGCCCGACCACCACCAGCCCGGCACGCCGGTCGCGGGCCGCGGCCACCACCCCGTCCACGCTCTCGGCCTCCACCTCCAGGCACTCGACCTTGTCGCGGGCGATGCCGGCGTTGCCCGGGGCGCACAGCACCTCGGGCTTGCGCGGGGACCGCAGCAGCGCGCGCACCAGCGCGTGCTCGCGCCCTCCCCCGCCGACTACCAGGACCCGGTCGGCCACCTGGCTACAGGGAGGCGATGAAGTCGTCGATCGGGATGGCGCTGAGGGACTCGTAGCGAGCGGTGCCGCGCGAGCCCAGCTCCAGCGACACCCTGGCCATGGCGGCCTCGTCCGGCGCCTCGACCACGTTCACGAAGTCGAACCTGCCGAGCACGGCCCATTGCGCCTTGACGGATGCGCCGAGCTGCTCGATCTCCTTGTTTACCTCGCGGATGCGCTGCGGGTTGTTCTTGATCGTCTGTACGCCCTCGGGTGTGAGCGTGCTGAGCAGGACGAAGGTGGGCAACGGCGGTCCTTTCGACGGGTCATCCGGTTTCTCTCAGGTTTCCAGGTCGAGCGCAAGGAAGTAGCCTGGCGGGCGTGAGAGCCCACCTCACAGCGGTCGCGTCGGTCGTCGCCTGCCTGGTGGCCGCCGGCCCAGCCGGGGCCGCGACGCTCTCCGCCGACCGCGGTTGCTACCGCGAGAGCCAGCGCATGGTGGTCACCGGCACGGGCTTCACGCCGGGCGCGCCGGTGGACGTGCAGCGTGACGGCGCGCCGTTCGGGACCCTCACCGCCAACGCGCTCGGCAACGTGCGCGGCATCGGCGGCGCACCGGTCATCGACCCCTCGAGCCAGCGGCGCTTCACGCTGGTGGCGCG
The DNA here is from genome assembly GCA_963755215.1 of uncultured Thermoleophilaceae bacterium. Taxonomy (GTDB): domain Bacteria; phylum Actinomycetota; class Thermoleophilia; order Solirubrobacterales; family Thermoleophilaceae; genus JAAYBF01. The sequence continues at coordinate 36,553 of CAVWIW010000008.1, read as the reverse complement.
CGACCGGGCCAACCCGGCGCTGGCGGCCTCCGTGAGCCCGCTGGCCACGATCCTGGAGGCCAGGGTCGAATCCGCGCCGGGCGCGAAGACCAAGCGGCGCAAGATCGTCGCCCGCGGCTTCACCGAGGGCAGAAGGCTCTACCTGCACATCCGCCGCGGCCGCTCCGTCCGGACGCTGAGCCTGGGCAAGCTGGGCCGCTGCGGCACCAAGTCGCTGCGCAAGCGGATCTTCCGCAGCTCCGCCAAGGTCGGCATCTACACGCTCCAGTTCGACTCCCGCAAGCGCTACTCGCCAAAGACGGTGCCGCGCGTCACGCGCCTGTTCCAGATCTACAGGATCATTCGCTTCCGGCCCAGCGGCGCGGGCGTTGCGGCCTCGCTGGCCCGCGAGCCGCTCGGCTAGACGGTCACGGTGGGGTAGCGCTCGCGGAGATGCTCCGCGAGCGCCGCGCGCACGGCGCGCCGCTCCTCGGAGGAGGCCATCCGGTAGCGCCCCAGCAGCTCCTTCTGGCCGTCCAGAGGGAGCCCGGCGACCTCCCAGCGCACGGCCAGCCGCTCGAACAGCAGCTCCGTGCGGCGCTGCCAGCGGTCCTCGGCACTCGCAGCGGGCCTGGCCTCCAGCTGCTCGAGCTGGCGGAGGGTCCCCGCGCTGAGCTCGTCGCGAAGCGTGATCGAACCCCCCTCGCCCAGGCTGTAGTCGCTGGCGGTGCCTGACGGGCCGGGGCCACCAGCGGCCCGCCGGCGCTTGCGGTCGCGCTTGCCCATCGGCGCCCCGGGCTAGGCCGCCGCGGGCTGCGCGGTCGTCCCGGACTTGGCGAACGTGAGCTGGCCGTCGGCAGCATCGACGAGCACGCGGTCGCCGGGGGCGAACTCGCCCTCGAGCAGCCGCAGCGCCAGCTTGTCCACCAGCTGCTTCTGAATCACGCGCTTGAGCGGCCGCGCTCCGTAAGTCGGGTCGTAGCCGAGGTTGCCGATGAGCGTCTTGGCCTCGTCGCTGAGCTCCACGGCCACCCCCCGCTCGGAAACCCGGCGGACCAGCTTGGCCACCTGGAGGTCCACGATCTGACCGATCTCCGCCCGCGACAGCTGCTCGAACTCCACGATCTCGTCCAAGCGGTTCACGAACTCCGGCTTGAAGGTGGCGCGCACGCCCTCGATCCCGCCCGCCACGTTCGAGGTCATGATCACGACGGTGTTGGTGAAGGACACCGTGCGGCCCTGGCCGTCGGTCAGGCGCCCGTCGTCCATGAGCGCCAGCAGCACGTTGAAGACGTCGACGTGCGCCTTCTCGATCTCGTCCAGCAGGACCACCGAGTAGGGCCGCCGGCGAACGGCCTCCGTGAGCTGGCCGCCCTCGTCGTAGCCCACGTAGCCGGGCGGGGCGCCGACGAGCCGAGACACCGAGTGCTTCTCCATGTACTCGGACATGTCGATCCTGACCATGGCCTGCTCGGAGTCGAACATGAACTCGGCCAGAGCCCGGGCCAGCTCGGTCTTGCCGACCCCCGTGGGGCCGATGAAGAGGAAGCTGCCGATCGGGCGATCGGGGTCCTGCAGCCCGGCGCGCGAGCGGCGGAGGGCGTTGGACACCGCCTCGACGGCCTCGTCCTGGCCGATCACGCGCTCGTGGAGGCGCGCCTCCATGTGCACCAGCTTCTGGACCTCGGACTCCATGAGCCGGGACACCGGGATCCCCGTCCATCGCGCCACGACCTCCGCCACGTCCTCATCGTCGACCTCCTCCTTGAGGAACGTGCGGTCGGCCTGCAGCTCGGACAGCCGCGCCTCCTGCTCCTTCACCAGCCGCTCGAGGTCCGGGATGTCGCCGTAGCGCAGCTCGGCGGCGCGCTGGAGGTCGGCGTCGCGCTCGGCGCGCTCGGCGTCGCGGTGCGCGGCCTCCAGGCGCTCCTTGGCGCCGCGGATGGCGTCGATGGCCTCCTTCTCGCCCTTCCAGTGCGCCTTCATCTCGTTCGAGCGCTCGCGCAGGTCCGCCAGCTCGCGGTCGATCGCCTCGCGGCGCGCGACGCTGGCCTCGTCCTTCTCCTTCTTGAGTGCCTGGTGCTCGATCTCAAGCTGCTGGATGCGCCGCTCGACCTCGTCGATCTCGAGGGGCATGGAGTCGATCTCGATCCGCAGCCGCGAGGCGGCCTCGTCGATCAGGTCGATGGCCTTGTCGGGCAGGAACCGATCGGCGATGTAGCGGTGCGACAGCAGCGCCGCGGCCACGATGGCGGAGTCCTGGATGCGCACGCCATGGTGCACCTCGTAGCGCTCCTTGAGCCCGCGCAGGATCGCGATCGTGTCCTCCTCGGAGGGCTCGCCCACCTTCACGGGCTGGAACCGGCGCTCGAGCGCGGCGTCCTTCTCGATGTGCTTGCGGTACTCGTCGAGGGTCGTGGCGCCCACCGCGCGAAGCTCGCCACGGGCCAGCATGGGCTTGAGCAGGTTGGCGGCGTCCACGGCGCCCTCGGCCGCGCCGGCGCCGACGATCGTGTGCAGCTCGTCCATGAACAGGATCACGCGGCCGTCGGCTTCGGCGATCTCCTTGAGCACGGCCTTCAGGCGGTCCTCGAACTCGCCGCGGTACTTGGCCCCCGCGATCAGCGACCCGATGTCCAGGGCGATCACGCGCCGGTCGCGCAGCGACTCCGGCACGTCCCCGGAAACGATCCGCTGAGCGAGCCCCTCGGCGATGGCGGTCTTGCCCACGCCCGGCTCGCCGATGAGCACGGGGTTGTTCTTGGTCCTGCGCGAGAGCACCTGGATCACGCGCCGGATCTCGTCGTCGCGGCCGATCACCGGGTCGAGCTTGCCGTTCTCGGCGGCTTCGGTCAGGTCGCGCCCGAAGCGCTCGAGCGCCCCGTAGCGGTCCTCGGGGTTCTGGTCGGTCACGCGGTGGGGCCCGCGGACCTGCTCGACCGCCTCGGACAGCCGCTCCGGGGTGGCGCCGACATCGACCTGGGGGTCGCCGGCCAGCGCGAGGAGCAGGTGCTCCGCGGACACGTACTCGTCGCCCATGCCGCGCGCGATCTCGTCCGCCCGCTGAAGCAGCCCCGTGAGGTCGCTCGACAGCGACGGGGGCGCTGCGTCGGAGCCCGCCAGCGTGGGCTGGGAGCCCAGCGCCTCGTTGGCGCGCCGCCTGACCGACTCCGGGTCGGCATTTGCGCGCCGCAGCACCGGCACGACCACACCGCCGTCCTGCTCCAGCAGCGCCAGCAGCAGGTGGTGCGGCACGACCTGTGCGTTGCGGCGCGCGCCGGCAATCCGCTGCGCCGCGGCGAGCGCCTCCTGGGACTTGATCGTGAAGCGGTCTGGTTGCATGAGATAAATCTAAGTCTGGGTCACTGAGATCTGTAAGCGAGGTTAGCAGCGCGCGGAGGCTCCGCCAACCTCTTCAGGAGCGGTCGATCCGGATCCGCACGGCACCCGGCCTGCGCGCAGGCTGCAGCGCCTGACCGGGAGGCTCGTAGGGCACGAGCTCGGCCTTCATCGACCGGCGAACGCGCTCGACCTCCTCGCGCAGCTCGGCCTCCATCCGCTCGGCCTGGCGCTCGAGGTTGCGCATCCGCCTGCGCATGCGAGCCATCTCGGACTCCAGCTCGAAGACCTTCTCCACGCCTGCCAGGTTCATGCCCAGCTCGGTGGTCAGCTCCTGGATGCGCCGCAGCCGCTCCACGTCCGCCTCTGAGTAGAGCCGCGTGTTCTTGGGCGATCGCTGCGGGCTGATCAGGCCGCGCGTCTCGTAGATCCGCAGGGTCTGCGGGTGCATGCCGGCCAGCTCGGCGGCCACCGAGATCATGTACACGCCGCGGGCGCGCTCGCCGTCGGCCATCAGCCGGCCTTCGGCTTGAGGATGCGCTCGCGCGGGTTCGCGTCCATGACCGCCGCGAGCTCGTCGACCACCTCGCGCTGCTCGTGCGACAGCGAGCTGGGCACGTCGATGGTCAGGCGATAGTGAATGTCCCCGCGACCCTTGCCCCCGAGCTTCGGCGGGCCCTCGCCGCGCAGCCGCTGGACCGTGCCGTGCTGGGTGCCCGGGGCCACCCGGATGCGCTTGGACCCGTTGAGCGTGGGCACCTCGATGGTGCCGCCCCGGATGGCCTCCGGGATCGTCACCGGGACCTCCACCTCCAGGTTCGCGCCGCGGCGCTGGAACAGCGGCGAGTCCGCCACCCGGGTGACCACGTACAGGTCCCCGGCGGGGCCGCCGCGACGGCCGGGCTCGCCCTTGCCCGCAAGCCGCACGCGGCTGCCCTCGCGCACCCCGGCCGGCACGTTGACCTTGTAGCGCTTGACCTGCCTGGTCTGACCGGCGCCGTTGCAGGTGGCGCATGGGTCGGTGATCTCGGTGCCGGTGCCCCCGCACACGTGGCAGGGCTGTGAAATCGAGAACAGGCCCTGCGACTCGGCCTCGACGCCACGGCCCTGGCAGTTGCGGCAGACCTGGGGAGTGGTGCCCGGCTTGGCGCCGGTCCCGTGGCAGGTGGGGCAGGGGGCGGCCACGGGAACGCTCACCGACACCTGGGCTCCCTCCATTGCCTGGTCGAAGGAGATGTGCACCTCGGTCTCCAGGTCGCGTCCGCGCTCGGCGCGCGGCGCCCCCGGGCCGCCCCGGCCCGCGGCACCGCCGAAGAGGTCGGAGAGGATGTCGCCGATCCCGCCGCCGAAGCCGCCGGCCCCGCCGCGGAACGCCCCAGGGTCGAAACCGCCTCCGCCGAAGATGCCGCCGCCCGAGTCGTATGCCTTGCGCTTGTCCGGGTCCGAGAGCACCCCGTAGGCCTCCTGGACCTCCTTGAAGCGCTCCTCGGCCGTGGTGTCCCCCTGGTTCTTGTCGGGGTGGTAGCGCCGGGCGAGCTTGCGGTAGGCCTTCTTGACCTCGTCATCGGAGGCCTTCTTGTCGACGCCCAGGACGTCGTAGGGGTTCTTCAAGGCAGGCATGAGGAGCTCACCCGGAGACGACCACGCGGGCGGGCCGCAGGATCGAGTCGTTCATGCGATAGCCCTTCTCCACCACGTCGAGGACCACCCCCGCGCCGGCGTCGCCGTCCTCCCGGGTGGAGAGCGCCTCGTGCACGGTGGGGTCGAAGCGCTCGCCGCGGGGGTCGAACTGCTCGACGCCGTTGCGCGAGAGCACCGCGATCAGCTCGGAGTGCACCAGGCGAACGCCGCCGGCCAGGTGCTCGTCGCCGTCCGCGACCGACTCGATGGCCCGCTCCAGGTTGTCCACCACCGGCAGCAGCTCGCCGAGCAGGCCGCCGCGGGCACGCTCGCCGGCCCGGGCCGCCTCCTTGGCCGCCCGCTTGCGGTAGTTCTCGAAGTCCGCCTGCGTGCGCTGGGCCAGGGTGAGGTACTCATCGCGCTCGCGCCGCATCGCCGCGACCGGATCCTCGGGAGCGTCGGGCTCCGCGGGAGCGTCGGGCTCCGCCGCCGGAGCGGGGGGCTCGGCGCCGGCCTCCACCGGCTGCTCCTCCCGCTCATCGGCGGGAGGAGCCTGGCGCGTGGCCGCGATCAGGCGCTGGGTGGCCGTTGGGCATGGCCCTAGGCCTCCTTCTCGTCCACTACCTCGGCGTCGACGACCTCCTCCTCGTCGTCGGCCGCGCCGTCGGCTGACGAGCCGTTCCCGGCGGGCTCGCTCGCGGCCTGCGCCTGCTGGGCGGCCGCCGCGTACATCTGCTCGGACACGCTGTGGAACGCGGCCTGCAGCGCCTCGGTCTTGGAGTTGATCTCGGCTGCGTCCTCGGACTCGAGCGACCCGCGCACGTCGGCGATGGCCTTCTCGATCTCGCCCTTGGACGCCTCGTCGACCGACTCCCCGAGCTCGCCGAGCTGCTTCTCCGCCTGGTAGGCGGCGTTCTCGGCGTTGTTGCGCGCCTCGACCAGCTCGCGCATCCGGCGGTCGTCATCGGCGTGGGCCTCGGCGTCCTTGACCATCCGCTCGACCTCGGCGTCGGCCAGCCCGGAGCCCGCCTTGATCTCGATCTTCTGCTCCTTGCCGGTGCCCAGGTCCTTGGCCGACACGTTGAGGATGCCGTTGGCGTCGATGTCGAAGCCGACCTCGACCTGAGGCACGCCGCGCGGCGCCGGCGGGATCCCCGTGAGCTGGAACTTGCCCAGCGACTTGTTGTAGGTGGCCATCTCGCGCTCGCCCTGGAGCACGTGGACCTCCACGCTGGTCTGGTTGTCCTCGGCGGTCGAGAACACCTCCGACTTGCGAGTGGGAATGGTCGTGTTGCGCTCGATGAGCTTGGTCATGACCCCGCCCTTGGTCTCGATGCCCAGCGTGAGGGGAGTGACGTCCAGCAGCAGGACGTCCTTCACGTCGCCCGACAGCACGCCCGCCTGGATGGCGGCGCCCACGGCCACGACCTCATCGGGGTTGACGCCCCTGTGCGGGTCCTTGCCCGTGAGCTCCTTGACCTTCTCCTGCACGGCGGGCATGCGGGTCATGCCGCCGACCAGGACGATGTGGTCGATGGAGTCGCCGGTCACGGCGGCGTCGTCCATGGCCTGCTTGGTGGGCCCCACCACGCGGTCGATCAGGCTCGCCGTGAGCTCGTTGAGCTTCGCGCGGGTGAGCCGCTGGTTGAGGTGCTTGGGTACCGAGTCGACCGCCGTGATGAACGGCAGGTTGATCTGGGTCTCCTGCGCGGACGAGAGCTCGGCCTTGGCCTTCTCTGCCTCCTGGTAGAGGCGCTGGAGGGCCATCTTGTCCTGGGACAGGTCCACGCCCTCGGCCTTCTTGAACTCCGCGACCAGCCAGTCCACAAGGGCCTTGTCGAAGTTGTCGCCGCCGAGGTGGTTGTCCCCCGCGGTGGCCTTGACCTCGAACACGCCGTCGCCGATCTCGAGCACCGACACGTCGAAGGTGCCGCCGCCCAGGTCGAACACGAGGATCGTCTGCTCCTCGCCCTCCTTGTCGAGGCCGTAGGCGAGCGAGGCCGCCGTGGGCTCGTTGATGATGCGCTTGACGTCGAGGCCGGCGATCTTGCCGGCGTCCTTGGTGGCCTGGCGCTGGTCGTCGTTGAAGTACGCCGGCACCGTGATCACGGCGCCGTCGACGGTGTCGCCCAGGTAGGCCTCGGCGTCCGCCTTGAGCTTCTGCAGGATCATCGCGCTGATCTCCGGCGGCGGGTACTCCTTGCCGCCCGCACTCACGCGCGCGTCGCCGTTGGGCCCGCGGACGACCTCGAAGGGGACGATCGTCTCCTCCTCCTTGACCTCCGCCTCCTTGCGGCCCATGAAGCGCTTGATGGAGAACACCGTGTTCTCCGGGTTGGTGACGGCCTGCCGCCGGGCCGGCGCGCCCACCAGGCGCTCGCCGCCCTCGGTGAAGGCGACCACCGACGGGGTGGTGCGGGCGCCCTCCGCGTTCTCGACGACGGTGGGCTCGCCACCGTCGAGGACGGCCATGCACGAGTTGGTCGTGCCAAGATCGATTCCGATGGTTCGTGCCATCGCAGTGACTCCTTCTGCTTGCTTTCAGGTTCGATGGAAGAAAATCTAAGCGCGAGTATGACAGATCGTGAAATCGGCGTCTCGGACCCGGCCGCTGTGGTGACCGCGGGGTTCGAGGCCTTCGGCACGCGCGACCCGGCCGCCATCGAGGCCGCCTTCCACCCCGACGCGGCGCTTGTTCTCGAGGGTGGCCTGGCGATGCTCACGGGCGACCGGCATGCCCCGCGGCCCGCGGTCCGCGCGTGGTTCGAGGAGTGGTTCGCGCTCACCGAGAGCTCGGAAGCGTGGATCGAGCGCTCGGCCGTGGTGGGCGATCGCCTGCTGGCCGTAGCCCGGCAAAGGTCGTCGTCGGCGTCCACCGGCGCGCCTGGGGAGACGCGGTTCGGCGTGGTCTGCTCGTTCAGGGACGGCCTGATCGCCCGGCTGGAGCTGCACGAGGACCGCCACCGGGCGCGCAAGTCGCTCGGCCTGGACCGCTGGCCGTGGGACCGCCACGAGATCGCGCCCGAGCCGTTCGACAGCCCCGACGCGGTGGCCATGCGCGCGGAGCTCGCCGACGAGCTGGCCGACCGTTACGACGGGGACTCAGATCCCGCCGGGCCACCCGACCAGGCCCTCGTGATGCTCATCGCGCGTGCGCCCGGGGGCCAGGCGGCCGCCTGTGGCGCGCTTCTGCACCACGACGAGCAGGCCGCGGAGATCAAGCACATGTTCGTGCGCCGCCCGGCGCGCCGCCAGGACCTCTCGCGGCGACTCCTGGAGCAGCTCGAGCGCGAGGCTCTGGTACGCGGCTATGCCACCTGCCGGCTGGAGACGGGCATCCGCCAGCCCGAGGCGATGGCCCTCTACCGCTCCGCCGGCTACGAGGAGATGGAGTGCTTCGGCGCCTACCGCGATGCGCCGCTGTCGCGCTGCTTCGAGCGCAGGCTCGCCGCTGCGGAATGAGCGGCTGTCAGCCCTCGGGCAGCGGTCGCGGCGGCCGCATGCGAGGAACGACCTCCACGGCGACGATCGCCATCAAGATGAGCAGCGCGCCGAGGCACGAGACGGCGGACAGCCGCTCGTCCGCCAGCAGGTACCCGAACAGCCCGGCGAACGCCGGCTCGCTGGCCAGGATCAGAGCCGTGCGCTCGGGCGGCGCGTGCTGCTGGGCGTAGGTCTGCACGAAGAACCCCAGGGCGCTGGCCACCAGGGAGGTCACGATCAGGGCCGACCACACGGTCGAGCCCTCCGGCGCCCGGAGGTCGCCCGCCGCCGCCGCGATGGCCAGGCACACGACACCGCAGACGCCCAGCTGCACCACCAGGAGCGCCCCCACGTCGTGCTCCCCGACGGCGCGGGCCGTGACCAGGATGTGCGCCGCGAAGGCCACCGCGCACAGCAGCACCAGGCCATCGCCGCGCCAGTCGAGGTCGCTCCCGGCGCCCGAGAGCAGGAACAGGCCCAGCGCCGACACCGCCGCGGCCGCCCACGCGGACGGCGGGAGGCGATCGCGCAGGAAGATCGCGCCCAGCAGCGGCGTGAGCACCACGAACAGCCCGGTGATGAAGCCCGCGTTGGAGGCCGTGGTCTGCTCGAGCCCCAGGGTCTGGAAGATGTAGCCCGCGGTGAGGAAGGCGCCCATCAGCGCCCCGGCGCGCCAGCCGGCCGAGCTCAGGCGACGCAGCGGCCGCTGAAAAATGACCGCCACGATCAGCGCCGCCGGCAGGAAGCGGTAGCCGAGGAAGGCCATCGTGGGCAGCACCTCGATCGCGTCCTGCACCATCACGAACGTCAGGCCCCAGACGGCGGCGACCGCCACCAGCGCGACCTCCGCTCCCAGCCTCCGGCGCCGCTCGGTCACCCGCCGGCCCGGCGCAGCTCGCGCGCGTAAGGGCACATCCGTTGCAGCGGGCACTCGTCACAGCGCGGCGCCCGCGCCACGCAGGTCCGGCGGCCATGGCGGATGAGCGCCACGTGGGCCTCGTACGGGTCCGAGCCGCGGGCCAGCCGCAGCATCTCGTCGTGCGCCTCCTCGAGCGGCGCGCCCGGCCGGAACAGGCCCAGCCGCGTTCCCACCCTGTACACGTGCGTGTCCACCGGGATGTCCGGCCGGCCGAAGGAGAAGAGCAGCACACACGCCGCCGTCTTGCGTCCCACGCCCGGCAGCTCGCACAGCTCGGCGCGGGCGTCGGCCAGCGGCTTGTCGGCCAGCCTCGACAGGTCGTCCTCCCCGATCGCTTTGAGGATCTCCTGGATCCGCGGGGCCTTGGTGGCCGCCAGCCCACCCGGCCGGATGGCCTCCTCGACCTCCTCGGGCGGCGCGTCTCGTACTGCGTGCCAGTCCTCGAACCGGTCGCGCAGCCGCTCGTAGGCCACGTCGCGGTTGCGGTCGTTGGTGTTCTGCGACAGCACGGTGAGCACCAGCTCGTCGATCGGCGCGCGATGGGGCCGCGGGACCGGCCGGCCGTACTCCTCGCGTAGCCGCTCGAGCACCGCTCGCAGGCGCCGCGGCGGCGGGCGCTTCCAGTCGGCCTTCGCTGGCATCGCGCGAGAGTAGATGGTGCCCGCGTGGCCGGCCGCGCAGGCTCGGCTGCAAGGATGGCGCGCCGATGGCCGCCGTCGCCGAGCACAGGACCCGGGCAGGGGGCGTGGAGGTCTTCTGGCGCCAGGCCGAGCCAACTGCCGGGGTCGCGCCGGTTCTCTACCTCCATGGCGTGCCGACCAACTCGGACGACTGGCTGCCCTTCCTCGAGCTCACCGGAGGCGTGGCCCCCGACCTGCCGGGCTTCGGGCGCTCGGCCAAGCCGGCCGACTTCGACTACTCCATCGCCGGCTACGACCGGTTCCTCGAGGAGTTCCTCGGCGCCGCGGGCATCGAGCGCTTCTCGCTGGTGGCCCACGACTGGGGGGCAGTGGGCCTGGCCACGGCCCAGCGCCTGCGCGAGCGGGTGGACCGGGTCGTGGTCATCAACACCGTGCCGCTCCTGGCCGGCTACACGTGGCACCGGGTGGCCCGGATCTGGCGCCGGGCGATGCTCGGCGAGCTGGCGATGGGCTTCACCACCCGGTTCGGGCTCCGGCGTTCACTGCGCGAGGCGTTCGGAGGCTCGGCGCCGCCGGAGGAGCTCGTGGACTCCATCTGGCGTCACTTCGACCACGGCACCCAGCGAGCCATCCTCAGGCTCTACCGCGCCTCCGGCCCGGAGGTCCTCGAGCAGGCGGGCCGCGATCTGGGCTCCATCGGGCGCCCGGCCCTGGTGCTGTGGGGCGATCGAGACGACTACATCCCCGCGAGCTTCGGGCAGGCCCACGCGCAGGCGCTGGGCGAGACGGCGACGCTGGAGGTGGTGGAGGGCGCGGGCCACTGGGTCTGGCTGGAGCGGCCCGAGGTCGTGGCCAGGGTCGCGGCGTTCCTGAGCGGCAGCCGCTAGCTACCTTGGTGGCGGTGAGCGTCAGGGGCCCCCTCGCCGCCTCCCTTGCCGCGCTGGCGCTGCTGGCCGCGTGTGGGGGTGACGACGAGAACGACGAGCCGGCCCGCGAGGAGGCGCCGCAGGCCGAGCGCACCGAGCGGGCCGACACCACCCCCGCACTCGGCGCCGAGGCGCGCGTGGAGACGGTGGCCTCCGGCCTGGAGGTGCCGTGGGAGATCGCGTTCCTGCCGGATGGACGCGCGCTGGTGACCGAGCGCCCCGGGCGTGTGCGGCTGCTGTCGGCGGACCTGGAGCTGCAGGACGAGCCGGCGGCCGAGCTCGACGTGAACGCAGTGGGCGAGGGCGGCCTGCTTGGGCTGGCCGTGGATCCCCAGTTCCGCCGCAACCGCTTCGTATACGCCTATCGCACCACCGACTCCCAGAACGAGGTCCTGCGGTTGCGGATGAAGGGCGACCGCCTGGAGGAGGACGCCCGCATCCTCGACGGACTGGAGGCCGCGCCCATCCACGACGGCGGGCGGATCCACTTCGGGCCCGACGGGCTGCTCTACGTCTCCACGGGCGAGGCCGGCAACCCGCCGCTCGCCCAGGACAGCGGGTCGCTCAACGGCAAGCTGCTCCGCCTGCGCGACTTCCGCGGCGATGGCGGCGAGCCCGAGGTGGTCTCGCGCGGGCACCGCAACGTGCAGGGCTTCGACTGGCAGCCGGGCAGCGACCGCCTGGTGGCCACCGAATACGGCCCGGACTCCGACGACGAGCTGAACGTGATCCGCACCGGCGCCAACTACGGCTGGCCGGACGCGCAGGGGTCGGAGGGAGCGCCGCAGTTCACGGAGCCGATCCTCAACTACGAGGACGTGATCGCCCCCTCCGGGGCCACCTTCGCGACCCGGGAGGGCACGGCGTGGACGGGCAGCTACCTGTTCGGCACGCTCGTTGGGCAGGCCGTGCGGCGGGTGGAGATCGACGGCGGCGGCCGCGCCGGTCAGGACGAGGCGCTCTTCGAGGGCCGCTTCGGCCGCATCCGCACAGTGGTCGAGGGCCCCGGCGGCGCGCTGTTCGCTCTCACCAGCAACCGCGACGGGCGCGGCAGCCCCGGCCAGGGCGACGACAGGGTGCTCAGGATCGTGCCTCCCCGCGCCTAGCCGCGCGGTTTACGCTGGGCCGGTGGACCGGTTCCTGGACGACATCGCCACCGCGTATGACCGCGGCATCCAGGCACCGGGCAAGGAGATCCACTTCCTGATCCTGCTGTCCTTCGCCGCGTCGTTCGGCTTCATCCGCACCAGCGCGCACATGATCCGCGCGCAGGTCAGCTGGTGGCCGGGCAACGTGGAGACCAAGGGCGGAACCCACGTGCACCACATGGTGTGGGGCATCCTCTCGCTGATCGTGTTCGGCTACATCGGGCTGGCCGTCGCGCCCGGCAGCCCATGGCGGGAGATCACGGCGATCTTCTTCGGCATCGGCATGGGCTTGACCATGGACGAGTTCGCGCTCTGGCTGAACCTCGAGGACGTGTATTGGAGCGATAAGGGCCGGCAGTCGATCGACGCCGTGATCGTGACCGTCTCCCTGCTGGTCATCGCGATCCTCGGGCTGCAGTTCTGGATCGACCTGCTGGAGGCGGGGCTGTTGCTGGGCGGGATCGGCGGTGAGGAGCTGGCGGGCCGCGAGAGCGCCGCGATCCTCGTGCCGCTGCAGGCGGCCGGGGCATGCCTGGCAGTGGTCTGCTTCCTCAAGGGGAAGCTGTTCGTGGGCCTCGTCGGGTTGTTTCTGCCTCTGGTGGCCCTGATCGGGACGCTGCGCCCGGCCGTTCCCGGCTCGAGGTGGGCACGGCGGCGGGATGCACGCACGCTAGCCTGACCGCGTGCCGCGCCCCGCGTTCTCCGTAGCGGCGCCGCCGCGGCGCCGTCCGCCGAAGGCTGCGTCCCCCGACGTTCCCGCTGCCGCCCAGGCGCGTCGCCCGCCGCTCCGCGAGCGCGTGGACTGGTGGCGGCTGGCGCCAACGCTGGTGTCGATCGCGCTGGCGCTGGTCTACCTGGTCCTCAACCCCCGCTCACCGGACCTGGCGGCGCACCTCTTCCGCTCCGACCTGTTCGGCCGCGAGGGCTTCACGATCTGGAACGGTCAGTGGTACGGCGGCCATCACACGCCCGCGTACTCGCTGCTGTCGCCACCGCTCGGCTGGCTGTTGGGGCCGCAGTTGATGGGTGCGCTCTCGGCCGTGGGCGCCACCGTGTGCTTCACGGAGCTGGCGCGCCGCCACTTCGGCCCGGAGGCGGCGCGCCTGGGCACGATGTGGTTCGGCGTCGGGTCGGCCACGCTGCTGTTCACCAACCGGCTCCCGTTCGCACTGGGCACAGCCTTCGCCCTGGCGGCCGCGCTGGCGCTTCAGCGCGACCGCCCCGTGCTGGCGCCGCTGCTGGGAGCCCTGAGCGCGGTGTCCAGCCCCGTGGCCGGGCTGTTCGCCGGCATGGCCGGGCTGGCATACGCGATCGCCGCGCGCGGCGAGGGGGTCCCGATCAAGCGGCGCGCAGGCCTGGCGCTGGCCGCCGGCTCGGTCGTTCCTCCGATCCTGCTCTCCCTGGCGTTCCCGGAGGGCGGATACGCGCCGTTCCCCTTCTCCTCCTACCTGCCGATCCCGCTGTTCGCCGTGGTGGCGCTGCTGCTGCTGCCGCGCTCCGAGCACACGTTGCGAGTGGCGGCGGTGCTCTACGCCGTGGGGTCCACGCTCGCCTTGGCCATCCCCACGGCGATGGGCGGCAACGCCGTCCGCATGGGGGCCCTGATCGGCGGGCCGCTGCTGGCGTGCGTGCTGGCCGCCCGCGGCGGCTGGCGCAGACCGGTCGTGCCGATCGTGGCGGTGCTCGCCGCGCTCGCGTTCTGGCAGTGGTCCCCCGCTGCGAGGGACATCTACAAGGCGGCCACCGACCCGGTGGCCAAGGCGTCCTACTTCGACCCGGTTCGCGAGTACCTGCGCCTGCTTCCCGACCAGCGCCGCGTGGAGATCCCGTTCACGCTCGGGCACTGGGAGGGGGCCGAGGTGGGCTCCGAGGCGCCCCTGGCGCGCGGCTGGCTACGCCAGCTGGACACCGGGCGCCATCCCATCTTCTACAAGGACGGGATGAACGAGCTGACCTACGCCAGCTGGCTGTCCGAGAACGCGGTGCGCTACGTGGCGGTGCCGGACGCCAAGCCCGACCGCAGCTCCTACCGTGAGACGGCGCTGATCGAGAAGGGGCTTCCCTACCTCCGCCTCAGGCGCCGGTTTGATCACTGGCGCATCTACGAGGTCACGCTGCCAACGCCGATCGTGATCCCCGAAGGGAACGCCAACATCACGTTGGAGCAGCTGCGCTCGGACGAGCTGCTGCTGCGAGTGCGAAGGCCCGGCGAGGCATTGGTTCGCGTGCGCTGGACCCCCTACTGGCTCGCCAAGGGCGGCTGTGTCGAGCGCGACGGCGACTGGACGCGGGTCACCGCCGGCGAGGAGGGCTACCTGCGCCTGGTCACACGCTTCGGGCCGGAGCGCGTCGTGCAGCGCGGCCGTCGCTGCAATACGTAGGGTTTGGCTACCCGCCCACAACCCGGCCAGTAGAGCGTCTACGCTGTTCAGCCCGTGCGTTCGGTCTCGCAAGACTTCGTGGCGCAGTTTCGGCGCGCCTGGTCGGTGAGCAGCCGGTGGCTCCCCAACGGGTGGGTCGACGCTCTGCGCCAGCTGGTGCTCTTCGCCGGCGCCTACTACGCCTACCGCCTGGTGCGCGGGTTCGTGGACGGCAAGGCCACGCTGGCGTTCGAGAACGCGCGCACGCTGGTGGACGTGGAGCGCGCGATGGGCCTGTTCTTCGAGCCCGGCCTCCAGGCCTGGGCACAGAGCGAGCAATGGATCGTGACGGGGGCCAACTGGATGTATGTGAACTCGCACTTCGTGGTCACGACCACGTTCCTGATCTGGCTCTACATCGCCCGCAATTACGCCTACTACTACGTGCGCAACATGTTCATGATCGCCATGGGCCTGGCGCTGGTGGGCTACCTGGCCTACCCGACCGCGCCACCGCGCTACATGCCCGAGTGGGGCTTCACCGACACCGTGGCGGCGTTCGTGGGCGACGCCGCGGAGCAGAGCGCCAACGTGCTCTACAACCCCTACGCCGCGGTGCCGAGCATGCACGTGGCGTTCGCGCTCATGATCGCCATCCCGGCCATCAAGCTCGTGCAGTCGCGCGCCCTGAAGGTGGCCTGGGGGCTGTACCCGCTGCTCGTGACCTTCGTCGTGGTGGTCACGGCCAACCACTTCTGGCTCGACGCCGCGCTGGGCGCCATCGTGGCCGCCGTGTCGGCGTCGGCCGCCTCCTACGCGCTGGCCCGAGCGCGACCGGACGCCTGGGCCTGGCGCACGCGCCGGCGCGTAGTGGCCACTAGATGAGCAGCGCCTCCGGGCGCCTGACCTCGGCCGAGGTCCGCGAGCGGGCGCGCGACAGGCTGATCGAGTCGCGGCTCACGCCCAACGCCATCTCGATGGCCGGGCTGGTGGGCAACGTGGTGGCCGCCGTGCTCGTGACCCAAGAGGAGTTCTTCCTCGCGGGGATCGCCTTCATCCTCGGGTCGGTCATGGACACGCTCGACGGGCGCTACTCGCGCATGTCGGGCAAGGGCACTCCGTTCGGCGCGTTCCTGGACTCCAGCCTGGACCGGATGGAGGAGGGGATCGTGCTGGCGGCCGTAGGCGCCTACTTCGCGGGCCAGGGCGACGAGCTTGCCGTGGCCGCCGTGGTGCTGGCCGTCCTCTTCTCGCTGATGGTCAGCTACACCCGCGCCCGCGCCGAGGCCCTGGGCGTGGAGTGCAAGGTGGGGATTGCCACCCGCGCGGTCCGGGTAGTGATCATCTCGGCCGGCCTCCTGTTCGCCAAGGGTGCCGGCCTTGGGGACTTCGAGCTGCTCGAGCCGGCGGTGTATGCGCTGGCTGTGCTCACGGTGTTCACCACGTTCCAGCGGGTGTTCCACGTGCGGCGCGAGCTCACGGCGCAAGCCGGCTCGGTGTAACCCGAACTTCCGTTCGGGGTTCAACCTCTGGCGCGGCTCCACCCCTGGAGCCGCCTTAGCTTTGCAGGAGGAATCTGTGACCGATCAGCTTCATACGAACGGCGCATCGCGCTATGACAGCGAGAAGGTGCGCGTGGCGATCGTGGGCGTGGGCAACTGCGCGTCCTCGTTCGTCCAGGGCGTCCAGTACTACAAGGACGCCGACCCCAGCGAGCAGGTGCCCGGCCTGATGCACGTCGACCTCGGCGGCTATCACGTGGGCGACATCGAGTTCACCGCCGCGTTCGACATCGACTCGGAGAAGGTGGGCAAGGACCTGTCCGAGGCCATCTGGTCAGGCCAGAACAACACGATCAAGTTCGCGGAGGTTCCCAACCTCGGCGTGAAGGTCTACCGCGGCATGACGCACGACGGCCTCGGCAAGTACCTGAAGGAGAAGATCACCAAGGCCCCGGGCAAGACGGACGACATCGTCCAGATCCTCAAGGACACCAAGACCGACGTGGTCGTGTCCTATCTCCCGGTGGGCTCCGAGCAGGCGACCAAGTGGTACGTGGAGCAGGTGCTCGAGGCCGGCTGCGGCTTCGTGAACTGCATCCCCGTGTTCATCGCCCGCGAGGAGTACTGGGGCGGGCGCTTCCGCAAGGCCGGCCTGCCGATCGTCGGCGACGACATCAAGTCGCAGGTGGGCGCGACCATCGTGCACCGCCAGCTCGCGCAGCTGTTCGGCGATCGCGGCGTGAAGATGATGCGCACGTCGCAGCTGAACGTGGGCGGCAACATGGACTTCTACAACATGCTCGAGCGCGAGCGGCTGGAGTCCAAGAAGATCTCCAAGACCAACGCGGTGACCTCGATCATGGACCACGAGCTCCCGGCCGACGACGTGTACATCGGCCCGTCGGACTACGTGCCGTGGCTCACCGACCGCAAGTGGGCGCACATCCGCGTGGAGGGCCAGGCGTTCGGCGACGTGCCGCTGAACGTGGAGATGAAGCTCGAGGTGTGGGACTCGCCCAACTCGGCCGGCATCGTGATCGACGCCGTCCGCTGCTGCAAGCTGGCGCTCAACCACGGCATCGGCGGCCCGCTGGAGGCGCCGAGCTCCTACCTCATGAAGTCCCCGCCGGTGCAGGTGCCGGACTCGGTGGCGCGCGACAACACCGAGGAGTTCATCGCGGAGCACGGGGGCGCGCCCAAGCTGCCGCGCGGCAAGGCGACCATCAAGGCCACGGCGGACGCCAACTAGAGCCGCCTGAGAAGCCGAGCAGCATCCCGACGGGCGGCCACAGTGCCGCCCGTCGCCGTTCTCGGGCGACACTAAACGGGCCCGGCGCCGCCCCGGGCGTATGCTCAGCGCCGTGCCGGAGCGCTTCTCGATCGCCCAGGTCACGCCGTACCCGTGGGAGATGCACCACGAGGTCAACCGCTACGTGGAGCGGCTCTCCGACGAGCTCTGCAAACGCGGGCACCGGGTGGCGGTCGTCGCGCCGTCGGACTCGCGTGAGCTGATCCGCGAGAGTCGCGACAGGGTCAAGGCCGCGGCGGGAGACCCCGGCGCGATCTTCGCGGACGAGGGCTGTGCGAGCGTGATCGGCGTGGGCCAGAGCCTGCCGTTCCGGCGCGGTGGCTCGGTGTCGCTGCCCCTGGACGTGTCGCGCACGATCGAGTCGCTGCTGGAGTCGGCGGAGCTCGACTTCGTTCACGTGCACGAGCCGTTCGCGCCCAGCGCGGCCAGCGCCGCGCTGCGGCACTCGCGCACGCTCAACGTGGGCACCTTCCATTCGCCCACCGAGCGGTTCGTCTCGACGCAGGTGGCGCGCCCGCTGGTGGAGCGGCTGTTCGGGCGCCTGGACGGCCGCACGGCGGCGTTCACGGCCACACGCGACCTGGTGGAGCGCTTCTTCCCCGGCCCCTACCGGGTGATCCGCCCAGGTGGCGAGCTGTCGGCCACCGGCCCTCGCCCCAAGGGCGCGCCGGAGATCCTGTTCTCCATGGAGGAGGAGCGCGGGGCGCTGCGGATCTTCCTGCGCGCGCTGAGGCGGCTCTCGACCGACCTGGACTGGACCGCCACCGTGTGGATGCGCGATCCGGCGGCAATGCCGGCTCCGCCTCAGCTGCCCAGGCGGCTGCGCGAGCGCGTGCGCTTCGCCTCGGCCGTCGACGGGTCGGAGGCCCAGCATCTGGGCCGCGCGCACATCGCGGTGGCCGCCTCGGCCGGCGCGGCGCCCGCGCCTCAGCTCGTGCTGCGCGCGCTGGCCGCGGGGGCCGTGCCGGTGGCATCGCGGCTGCCCCAATACGAGGAGGCCCTGGACGAGGGCGAGCTGGGGCTGCTGTTCGAGCCGCGCGACGCGGTCACGCTGGCCGGTCAGCTCACGCGGCTGGTGTCCGAGCCGCCGCTGCTCCACCGCCTGGCCGAGCGGGTGGACGCGGCGCGGCCGGCACTCGACTGGTCGCACACCGCGGCGGCGTTCGACGACCTCTACGGGGACCTGGCCGCGCGGCGTCACAAGCCCGCCGGGGACCCTCGCGTGCGGCAGCGCCTCGCGGAGCGCGAGTTCATTCACGTGGACCTGCACATGCACACCGACCATTCCCACGACTGCGCCACGCCCGTGGACACGCTGCTCGAGGCCGCCAAGGCCGCCGGGCTGGGGGCGATCGCTGTGACCGACCACAACGTGGTGTCCGGCGCCCACGAGGCGCGCGCGAAGGCCGAGCAGGACGGCGGCATCAAGGTGATCGTGGCCGAGGAGGTCAAGACCGCCGACCAGGGCGAGGTGATCGGCCTGTTCATCGAGGAGCAGATCCCGCGCGGGCTGACCCTTCAGGAGACCATCGCCGCGATCAAGGCCCAGGGTGGCCTGGTCTACGTGCCGCACCCGTTCGACCGGATGCACTCCGTGCCCGACTACGAGCACCTCCTGGACGTGGTGGAGGACGTGGACGCCATCGAGGTGTTCAACCCACGCGTGGCGTTCTCGGCCTTCAACGAGGAGGCCGAGCGGTTCGCGGCCAAGTACAGGATCGTCGCCGGCGCCGGGTCCGACAGCCACGTGGCCGCGGGGCTGGGGTCGGTGAAGATCCGCATGCGCGACTTCGACGGCCCCGAGGAGTTCCTGGAGTCGCTGCGCGACGCGGACATCGTGCGCAGCAAGCAGAGCCTGCTGTACGTGCAGGCGCTCAAGTTCATCCAGACCAAGGCGACCCCCGAGCCCGCCCGCCGCCGCACCGCCAAGCCGGGCGCCGGCGGCCGCCGAGCCGGAGCGAGCAACAAGTGATGCAGCGCGAAGGAGCGCCGCCGGGACCGTCTAATCCTTCGGATCAGGTGCCTGCGACCGACGACGAGATACGCGAGAAGTACCTGGAGCGCGCGATCCGCGAGCTCAATCAGCTCACCCGCGAGGTCCAGGAGTGCGACCTCTGCCCGCGCGGGAACCTGATGCCCGTGCTGGGCTCGGGCCACCCCCAGGCCGACGTGTTCATGCTCAAGCTCGCGCCGCGGCCGTCGGAGGTCGAGGAGGGCGTGGCCTTCTACGGGCGCTCCGGAAGCGCCCTGATGCGCAGCTTCAAGAGGCTGGGCATCGACCCGCTGGCTGTCTACGGAACGGTGTTCGTCAAGTGCCCGGTCCCCGACACCGACCTGTCGGAGCCCGGGTGCCGCGCGCGCGTGCTGGACGAGCTGGCCATCGTGCAGCCCCGGATCGTGGTGGTCATGGGCGACGAGGCGCGCGAGGAGCTCAACTCGCTGCCGCTGCCGCTGGCCAGCGACGTGGAGTCGTCGCCGGGCGATATTCAGAAGCTCACGCCCAGCATGGACGCGCTGTTCGTGCCGGACATCGACGCCTCGCTGGACGACGAGCACGCCAAGCGCGAGTTCTGGCGTGCGTTCCGGGCGCTGGGCGACTGGTACGCGGACTTCCCCCCGTACTAGTCAACCATCTAGGCTTGGCGACATGGCCGACGCGGCTCGCGTTCTGGTGGTGGCCAATCGGACGGCGGAGTCGCCCGAGCTGTTGGAGGCGCTCAAGGAGCGAGCGGCGCGGGGCGCATGCGAGTTCACCCTCCTCGTGCCCTCCACGCCCCACGGCCTGGCCTGGGCGGCGGACATGCACTCCGGCGAGGACGAGGCCCAGGACCATCGCCGCGCGTTCGTGGAGGAGCTCCGGGACGAGGGGCTCGACGTGGCCGACGCCAAGGTCGGCGACCCCGACCCGCTGGCCGCGGTCTCGGACGAGTGCAACTTCAACGAGTACGACGAGCTCATCGTCTCGACGCTGCCGCTGAAGATGTCCAAGTGGCTGCGGGTCGACCTGCCGAGCAAGGCGCGCGCCGCCACCGGCCTGCCGGTGACCCACGTGGTGGGCAGCAGCTCCTAGCGGCGCTCGAGCAGCGCGACGGCCTCGATGTGCGGGGTCTGCGGGAACATGTCCACCGGCCGCACCGTCTTTAGCTCGTAGCCCGCCTCCACCATCTGCCGCGCGTTGGGCGCCAGGGTGGTGGGGTTGCACGACACGTAGACGATCCGCCGGGCCTCGACCTCGAGCACCCGCCGCACCACCTTCTGGGAGAGCCCCGCGCGCGGCGGGTCGACCACGACCACGTCGGCCGTGCCCTCCTCCTCGATCAGCGGGCGCATGGCGGTGCGCACGTCGCCGGCGTAGAAGCGGGCGTTGTCCACTCCGTTCAGCCGCGCGTTCTCGATGGCGTCGGCCACCGCGCGCTCCACCAGCTCCACGCCCACGACCTCACGCGCCTCGAGCGACAGGGCTATGGCGATCGTGCCGATGCCGCAGAACAGGTCGAAAACCCGCTCGCGGCCCGTGAGGCCGGCCAGGTCGGTGGCGGTGGCGTACAGGCGCTCCGCCATCTCGGTGTTGGTCTGAAAGAACGCGTCCGGCGAGATCCCGAAGCGCAGCTCGGTGCCGCCCATGGTGAGCCGCTCCTCGATCGAGGCCTCGCCCTTGAGCGTCTTGGTCTTGCCGCCACGCGTGGTCTCGGCCACCTGGTCCACGCGCGTCCAGAGCACGCTGTCGGCCGGCAGCGCGGCGGTGAGCTCGTCGTGGCGGAAGGCGCCGATGCTCGTGACCAGGCGCGCCTGGAGCTGGCCGGTCCGGCGCCCCTCGCGCACCACGAGGTTGCGCAGGAAGCCCTCGTGGGTCTCGCGGTCATAGGGCGACAGCCCCTCCTGGCGACACCAGGAGCGCACGGCCTGGCGCAGCTCGTCGACGCGCTCGGACGCCAGCACGTCCTCCTCGAGGTCGTCGATCACGTCCCAGCGGCCGGGGCGGTGGAAGCCCAGCGTGAGCTCGCCGTCCGGCGCCGCGCCGAAGGAGTACTCCACCTTGTTGCGGTAGCGCAGCGGCTCGACGGCGGGCACGATGGCCTCCACCGGCGGGTCCTCGAACCCGCCCAGTCGCGTGAGGGCGTCGGCCACCTGGCGCTGCTTCTCCTCGAGCTGGCGCTCGTAGGGGAGCACCTGCCACGGTGCGCCGGGATGGGGCACCCGCGGCTCGACGCGGTCGGGGCTGGCCTCCACGATCTCCAAGGCGGTGGCCTCCGCGAACGAGCGCTTTGCCTTCTCGATGCGCGCGCGCACGGTGTCTCCGGGTATCGCCCCGCGCACGAACACGACGAAGCCCTCCTCGCGGCCCACGCCCGCGCCGCCGTGGGCCAGCGAGTCGATGGCCACGGTGACCTCCTGCCCACGGCGCGGCCGCGGGCGTTGCTTCGTCGAGACCTCGTGCATCGCGTCTATGCTCGCAGGCTTCGTGCCCATGGATCTCGCCGCCTATCGCGCGGAGGCCGAGGAGTTCCTGTCCTCGATCGATCGCGAGTACTACCTGCACTACTCGGGTCAGCAGGACGCGTTCGAGATCGAGCCGATCTACGGCCGTCACGCCGCGCTGTTCGCTCGCGAGGCGGTCGACGGGCTGCGCGAGGCGGGCGCACCCGCGCCGCTGATCGAGTTCGCGGTCCATGGCCTGATCGGCAGGGAGACCAAGGAGGGCGTGGCCGAGCTGGCCCGGCGGGAAGCGTCGCTCGAGCTCGAGTGGGACGGAGCGCCGATCCCCTATCGCTCCGCCGCGGTGACTCAGGCCAACGAGCCCGACCCGGACCGCCGCGCGGAGCTGGAAGACCGGCGCAACGCGCTGCTGGCCGAGCATCTGAACCCGCTCTCGCGCGAGCTCCTGGACCGTTCCCACGAGCTCACCCGCGAGCTCGGGTGGCCGTCCATGCGGGCCATGTGCGAGGAGCTCAGCGATACGGACCTGGGCGTGCTGGCGGGGCAGACGGAGGACTTCCTCGAGCGCTCGGCGGCGAGCTACCAGGACCGGGTGGAGCCGGAGCTCGAAGCGCAGCTGGGGCTGGGCTTCGATGAGCTCAGGCGCGGCGACCTGACCGCCTTCTTCCGCGCGCCCGCGCTGGACTCCGACTTCCCCAGCGACCGTCTGGTGCCGTCGCTCACCGAGACGCTGGCCGGGATGGGAATCGACGTGGGTGCGCAACCCGGTGTCACGATCGACACCGAGAGCCGCCCCAAGAAGTCGCCGCGGGCGTTCTGCTCGCCCGTGCGCGTGCCGAACGAGGTGTACCTGGTGATCGCCCCGGTCGGCGGCCGGGAGGACTTCGCCGCCCTATTCCACGAGGCGGGTCACACCGAGCACTACGCGCACGTGGATGCCTCGCTGCCGGTGGAGGCGCGGTACCTGGGCGACAACTCGATCACGGAGGGGTTCGCGTTCCTGTTCGAGCACCTGGTGTCCAACCCGGAGTGGCTGCGGCGACGGATGGGGATCGAGGACCCGTCGGCCATCGTGAGCCACGAGGAGGCCACCAACCTGGTGTTCATGCGCCGCTACTCGGCCAAGCTGGCGTACGAGCTGGAGCTGCACGGCGGGGGCCCCGTCGATGGGCTCGACACCCTCTACGCGCAGAAGCTGTCCGACGCCGTGCGCGTGGACTGGCCGGCCGTGGCGTGGCTGACCGACGTGGACCCGTTCTTCTACGCGGCGCGCTACCTGCGCGCCTGGGCGCTGGAGACGCACCTGCGCACGACCCTGGTCGAGCGCTTCGGGCCCGCCTGGTTCGAGGAGCCCGGCGCGGGGGAGTTCCTGCGCGGCCTGTGGCGCGAGGGCCAGGGGGCCGGCGGCGGCGAGGGCATCCTCGCCCAGCTCGGCGGGTCAGAGCTCGACTTCGGCGTGGTGGCCGCGGCCTGACGCCGCGGCCATTCAGGCGCTACCCGAGCTTCTCCTCCACGCTGCTCAGCACCGTCTTGCGGTTGGCGTGCCGGCGCTCGTAGTCGCGGACCTTGCGCAGCTCGGCCGGGGTCAGGTCGGTCAGCCGGCCCTGCACCTGGGCCACCGTCAGGTCGTCGAAGCCCGTGATCGGGAAGGTCGGCCCGATGCCCACACGCCGGCGCGCGCGATCCGCCTGAGCCAGCAGCGGGTCGCCCTGCTTCACGGCCTCCTTGCGCGCCCGGCCGGTGGCGTCCTCCACCTGCGAGCGCGCCCTGCGAGCGGCCTCGGTGCCCCGGTCGCGGCCGCGCTCGATCTCGTCACGGCCGCGGCCGAGCAGCTGCTCCAGGTCGCTCATCACGTCGTTGGTCTGCTTGCGGCCGCGCTCGAGCAGGTTGGTCACCAGCTCCTGCGCGTCGTCGGCGGTGACCCTGCCGCGCGACACGGCGTCCTGGACCGTGTCCTCGATCCGCTCGCGCGTGAGCATCACCAGCTCGACCGGGTCGATGAGCCGCTTGGCGATGGCCTCGCGCAGCTCGGCGACGGTCTTGGCGGAGACCTCGGCGGTCTCGGCCCGCGCCTTGGCGGCGCTGCTGGGAGCGCGCCCGCCCTGCTTGCGCTTGGCCGCTCCCTTCTTGGCGGCCGCCGATCGCTTGGCCGCCCCGGCCTTGCGTGTGGCGGCGGCCTTCTTCGCGGCCGTTGAGCGCTTGGCCGCGGTGGAGCCGCCCCGCGCCGAGGAGGCGCGTGTCGACGAGGCCTTGGCCGCGCCGGTGCGCTTTGCGCCAGTGCCGGTGCGCTTTGCACCTGAGCGCTTGGCGCCCCCGCTCGATCGCGCGCTCGCGCCGGAACGGGCGCCCGCCGAACTCGACTTGGACGCCGCGCGGCGGCCGCCGCCGCTGCCGCGACCCGATCCGCCGCTCCGCCTGGCTCCGGTGCTTCGCCGTTGCTCGGCCATTGGACTCTCACTCCTCCAGTTACGTGGTCACCCGCGCCAGGGCCCTGGCGGGGATTGCGCCCTCGGGACTATCTCATGCCGAACACGGCAGCGACAGGAGCGTGGTCGGACAGCCGGACCCGCCTGCCCCGCGGGCCCGCCGCCTCCCGCCAGGCATCTGGCAGCGCGACGGCCGGCTCGACGGTGTCGAGTCCCGCTGACAGCAGGTGATCGATGGCGCGCGGGCCGGTCGGCGCCTCCAGGCCGAAGCGCTCGCGCAGCTCCTGGAAGGCCGCCGCGTGCTGGCGCGGGCGCAGGTTCAGGTCGCCCCCGAAGATCAACGGGCCGCCGGCCGCGAACGCGGTTGCCAGCTCGGCCGCGCGCACCACCTCGGCGTGCCCCTGGCGCGTGGAGGGCACCGAGAGGTGCATGCACGCGATGGCCAGCCGGGCGCCACCCGGCTCGGTCGGCGCGGGCCAGCAGCAGCCGCCTGCGCTCAGGAAAGGTTGCGAGCACGGCGCGCTCGGTCTCCACGATCCGCCACGGCGGCCGGACCAGGACCATGTTCGACCCGCCCTCGCTGGATCCGATCAGGTCCGGGTTGAGCGTGGCCAGGAGGGTGCGCAGGAAGGGCAGGAGGTTGCGCGAGGTCAGCGCCAGCGCGCCGTTGGCGCCGGTGGCGCGGCACAGCGGCGCCAGCCATCGCGGCGGCGCCTCCTGGAGCAGCGCCACGCTCCAGTCGCCGGCCGCCAGCGCGCGCTCGAAGTCGCGCCTCAGCGAGCGATTGACCTGAGCGTGGGTCTCGCCCACCTCGCTCAGGCGCAGGATCCTCGAGCGCTTGGTGAGCAGCGCGGGGTCCGGCGGATGGTCGCGCCCGTGGAACAGGTTCCACGAGAGGGAGGGAACTAGGATCCGCGGGTGGCTCGCCACTTCCTCACCGGAGAGGAGCTTACGGCCGCGGAACTGAGCTCACTGCTCGACCGCGCGGCCGAGCTCAAGGCCGACCGGCTGGCATCGCGCGCGCTGGAGCGGCGCAGCGTGGCGCTGGTCTTCGAGCGCCCGTCCACGCGCACGCGCGTGTCCTTCGAGGTCGGCATCGCGGAGCTGGGCGGCTACCCGCTCGTGCTCCGAGAGGGGGAGCTGCAGCTGGCTCGCGGCGAGTCGGTGCGCGACACCGCGCTCGTGCTGTCGCGCTTCGTGCACGCCATCTGCGTTCGCACCGGGCCCCACGAGACGCTCACCGAGCTGGCCGAGCACGGCTCGGTCCCGGTGATCAACATGCTCACCGAGGACCACCACCCGTGCCAGGCCCTGGCCGACCTGCTGACGCTGCGCGAGCGCTTCGGCGACCTCGACGGGCTCAAGCTCGCCTACGTCGGCGACGGCAACAACGTGGCCCACTCGCTGATGGTGCTGGGCGCCAAGGCGGGCATGGAGGTGGCCGTGGCCACACCGGCCGAGCTGGCGCCGCACCCGCTGGTGGCCCAGGTGGCCGGCGCGGAGTCCGCGGGCTCGGGCGGCGTGACGCTCACGGCGGATCCGAAGGCGGCCGCGGAGGGAGCGGTGGCCGTGTACACCGACGTCTGGCTGAGCATGAACCACGCGGAGGGCGGCGCGGCGGATCGGCGCGAGCTGCTGGCGCCATTCCAGCTCGACGACGCGCTGCTGGCATCCGCGCGCGAGGACGCCGTGGCCCTGCACTGCCTGCCCGCGCACCCTGGTGAGGAGATCACCGCCGCGGTGCTCTACGGGCCGCGGTCGGCGGTCTGGGACCAGGCCGAGAACCGGCTGCACGCGCAGAAGGCGCTCATGGAGATGCTCATCCGCGAGTAGGGCCGATGTGTGCCAATGGGACGCCCTTGTCCACTACTGTGTCCGGGGCGACCCGGCTCCAGGAGGCTCCGAATGACGAAGTGGCTCGCACTGCTGATCTCCTGTCTCGCGCTCGGCCTAGTGGGCGTGGGCTGCGGAGACGACGACGATGACTCGGGCGGCGACTCCGCCGAGACCGCCGAGCAGCCAGCCGAGGAGCCGGCCGGCGGCGGCGGCGCGGCCGGCCCCGCCGTGGAGGTGGGCATGTCCGAGATTCAGTTCAAGCCCAAGGACGTGACCGTGGCCAAGGGCGGAACCATCACCTGGACAAACAACGAGTCCGTGCCCCACGACGTGACCAAGGAGGACGGGCCCGGCCCCGACTTCACCTCCGGCAAGGGCAACATGCAGAAGGGCGACACGTTCGACCAGAAGTTCGACGTGGCCGGCAAGATCAACTACGTGTGCACGGTCCACCCGAATATGGTCGGCACGGTCACCGTCCAGTAGCGGTCGCCGGCTAGCGGCGAAGGCCGAAGCCGCGCAGCAGCAGCAGGGCGGCCTCGCCCAGGCCGCCCTTTCGCGGCAGCAGCCCGAGCTGCACCGCGCCGTCGTACAGGTCGAAGAAGCCGCGCGCGCGGTGCACGCGCCCGTCGGTCAGCTCCACGTAGTGCAGGCCGTGGAGCGTGACCTGGCGGTCGGTGGCCGGCAGTGCGGCGATGTCCCCGCTCTGCACCCCGCTGGCCTTCCAGGCAAAGCAGGCGTGTCCGGCCCGCTGGAGCGCCGGCGCCGTGCGCTCGATCCTCACTCCCGGGAAGGCCGCCCGCAGCCGATCTGCGCGCTCGTCGATGGCGGCCGGCCCGGACAGCGGCACCTGCATCAGTGGATCCTCATAGCTCACGCCGGCGGTGCACAGCTCGGCGAAGCGACCGTCGCCGGCCCAGGCGGCGACCCAGCGGTCGGCCAGCACGTCTATCTCGGCGCGCTCCGGGTGCGGGGCGCTCACGTGAGCTCGGCCACGCCCTCCATGGCGCTGGATGCCTCGGCGTACAGCCGCCGCGGGATGCGGCCGGCGGCGCGCGCTTCGTACCCGGCCTCAACCGCCTTGCGCATGGCGCCGGCCATGGCCGCGGGGTCCTCGGCGCGCGAGATGGCGCTGGCCAGCAGCACGCCGTCGCAGCCGGCCTCCATGGCCAGGGCGGCGTCGGAGGCGGTGCCGATTCCGGCGTCCAGGATCACCGGGACGCGCGCGGCCTCCACGATCAGGCGCAGGTTGTAGGGGTTGCGGATGCCCATGCCGCTGCCGATCGGTGAGCCCAGCGGCATGACAGCGGCGCACCCGACGTCCTCCAGCCGTGCGGCCAGCACGGGATCGTCGTTGGTGTAGGGCAGCACCGTGAAGCCGTCGGCCACCAGCGTCTGTGCGGCCTCCAGCAACTCCGAGGCGTCGGGCAGCAGCGTCTTGTCGTCACCGATGACCTCGAGCTTGACCCAGTCGGTCTCCAGCGCCTCGCGCGCGAGCTTGGCGGTGGTGACCGCGTCGCGCGCGGTGAAGCAGCCTGCGGTGTTGGGGAGCACGAAGCAGCCGGCCTCCTCCAGCACGTCCAGCAGCGAGCCGCGCGCCGCGGGGTCCACCCGGCGCATGGCCACGGTGGCCATGTCCGCCCCCGAGGCGGCCACCGCGGCTGCCATCGCGTCCAGGTTGCGAAAGCCGCCCGTGCCGATGATCAGGCGCGACGCGAAGGTGCGGCCGGCGATCTCGAACCCGGTCATGGCGCTCATCCTCCCTGCACCGCCAGCAGCACCTCCACCCGGGCGCCCTCGGCCAGCGCGGTGGAGGCCCAGCCGGCGCGGGGCACCACCTCGCCCTCCAGCGCCACCGCCACCCCGCGCCCGTCGGCTGGCGCGCCGCTGGCCGCCACGGCGTCGGCCACCGTGGCGCCGCTTGGGAGCGCGCGCTCGTCGCCGTTGAGCACGACCGCGGGCTCATGCGCTCCCCGCGAACGCGCGCGCTGGCTGCGCAGCCCTCCACCACGCGGCGCGCGGTCAGCGGAGCCAGCAGCACGCCGTTGCGGCCGTGCCCCGTGGCCCAGGCCAGACCGGGCGTGGGAGGCGCCGATGACCGGCCGGTTGTCACGGTGGCCGGCGCAGGCCGGCGCGGGCGCTCACCAGCTCCAGCTCCGCGACGTCGGGCAGCACCTCGTAGGCGGCCTCCAGCAGCCGGAACACGCCGTCGGCCGTGACGGTGGTCTCGAAGCCCTGCTCCTCGGACGTGGCGCCCACCACCAGGCTGCCGTCCGCGCGCGGCACCAGGTAGCAACGTGGCGTGCGCACCAGGCGCGTGAGCGGCAGCGGGCGGCCGCGACGCGCGCGCAACTCCAGCAGCTGCCCCTTCAACGGCCTGACCGGCGGGGCGCCCGCCACCGTTGCCGAGCCCGCCCGGGGAGCTCCACGCGCCCGCGGCCACCAGCACCGTCTCGGCGCGCAGCTCCTCGCCGCGGCCGTGCGCACCCCGGTCACCGCGCCGCCGGACGGTCAGCAGCCGTCGACCTCGACGCCGGCCCGCAGCTCCCACCCGCGACGCCAGGCCCTGCGGCAGCGCCGCCACCACCGCGCCCGGCCGACGTGGCCGTCCTGCGGCGCGAGGATCGCCCCGCCGAGGCGCGGCGAGAGCCCCGGCTCCAGGCCGCGCGCTCGCGTGGGGGCGAGCCACTCGGACTCGAGGCCCGGCGCGCTGGAAGGCGTGCAGGCGGCGCAGGCTCCTCGGCGTCGTCGCGGTCGGCCGCCACCACCAGCGCCCCCGAGTCCGCGTAGCCGGACGGCATGCCGCTGACCTCCTCGAGCTCCGCGGCGAAGCCCGGCCACATGGCGCGCGCTCTCCAGGTTCAGCGCCAGCAGCTCCTCCTCACCGAAGTCGGCCTCGGTGACCGGCGCCAGCATCCCCGCGGCCACGCCGGACGCGCCGGCGCCCGGCTCGTCGCGCTCCACCACCATCACCGAGAGCCCGGCCTGCGCGGCGCGCCACGCGCACGACAGGCCGACGATGCCCGCGCCGATCACGACCAGGTCGTGGGCCCTGCTGTTCACGGCTCGAGGATCCAAGTGCTCCTGCCTCCGCCGGCATTACCCGGATCAGGTTCTACGGTCGGCGGCCGCCAGCCGCCCTCTCAGCCGGTCCGCCCGGCTCCCGTTGCTTGCATGCCGATCGTACCCGGGGCGCTCTGCCAGGATTGCTGCTGTGACCATCGGCTCCGACCGCAGGGCGCGACTGGCCCGCGCGCGGCTCTACTTCGTGACCGACGCCGGCGCCGGGCCCGGCGTCGTGCGCGCCGCCCTGGAGGGCGGCGCCGACATGGTCCAGCTGCGCGACCCCGCGCTCGCCGACGCGGAGCTGATGGCGGCCGCGGCGCCGCTGCGCGCGCTGTGCGACGAGCACGACGCGCTGCTGTGGATCAACGACCGCCCCGACCTGGCGCTGCGCTGCGGGGCGGACGGCGTGCACCTGGGACAGGACGACATGCCGCCCGCCGAGGCGCGTGAGCTCGCGGGCCCGGAGCTGCTCGTCGGCCTCTCCACGCACTCCCAGGCGCAGTTCGACGCCGGGGTGGCGGCCGGCGCCGACCAGCTCAGCGTGGGCCCGGTGTGGGAGACGCCCACCAAGCCGGGCCGCCCGGCGGTGGGTCTGGGGCTGGTGCGGCAGGTTGCGGCCCGCCGGCCCGACGACGCCGTGGTTTGCCATCGGAGGGATCGACGCCGACGAACGCGACGCAGGTGGCCGAGGCCGGTGCCGAGCGGGTGGTGGTGGTGCGGGCGATCCGCGACGCGGCCGACCCGCGCGCCGCGGCCGCGGCGCTCAGGGCTGCGCTGGACGGAGGCAGGGTTGGCGCAGCGCGATAGCCGCAAGCGGCGCAAGCAGCGCCAACGCGCGGCGACGGCCAGACGCCGCCCGCTGCCGAGCCAACGGCCGACCCCCCGGCGCGCGAGGGACAGATGGCCCGTGGCTACGCCCGCGGGCGGGCCAAGGACGACGCCGCACGCGCCGCCCTGAAGCCCCTGGCCCCAGGCGAGCGCCCGCCGGCGGTCACGATCGCGGGCGTGGTGGCGCTGGTGTTCGGCCTGGCAAACCTGGTGCCCTACCTGGCCGGACTCGAGATCCAGGGCGAGCGCCCGGCGCTGATCGGCGTGCTGCTCTTCACCGGCCTGATGCTGGTCGCCGCCTGGGGCTGCTTCAACAATCGCTACTGGGCGGTGCTGGGCATGGAGGCCCTGCTGGGGCTGATCGTGGTGATCTTCTCGCTGCTGGTCCTCCGGTCCGGCGGCATCGTCGAGCTGCTCATCGGCCTGGCGGTGATCGGGCTGGCCGGGACGCTGTTCTGGTTCCTCGATCAAGTCGATGGCGAGGATCCAGATGCCCAGGCCGCCCGGCGCCGACGACGGTCGATAGGGTCGGCGCGCAATGGCCGAGAGCAAGTACGACGTGATCGTGATCGGGTCCGGGCCGGGCGGCTATGTGGCCGCCATCCGGGCCGCCCAGCTGGGCAAGAAGACCGCCGTGATCGAGAAGGGCAACACCGGCGGGCGGTGCCTCAACGAGGCCTGCATCCCGGCGAAGGCCGTGCTGCGCGTGGCCGACGTGATGAAGGAGGTCCAGGGGGCCAAGAGCTTCGGCATCACCGCCGAGCGACGTGAGCTTCGACTCGGTGGCGCCACCAAGCACCGCGACAAGGTCATCAAGACGCTCACCGGCGGCGTGGCGATGCTGTTCGAGAAGAACGGCATCGACCTGATCGAGGGCCTGGGGTCGGTTACCGACGACGGCAACGTGAAGGTGGGCGGCTCCTTCGACGGCACCGAGATCGAGGCCGGCACGGTGGTGCTGGCGTGCGGGCTCGGTGCCGCGGCCGCGTGGCCGGGCTGGAGTTCGGCGGGCCGATCGTGGACACCGCCGGCATGTGGCTCCCTCCGAGCAGCCCAAGCGCCTGGCCGTGATCGGCGCGGGCGCCTCCGGGACCGAGGTCGCGTCGGCCTTCGGGCGACTTGGCACCGACGTGATCCTGCTGGAGGCGCTGGACCAGATTTTGCCGCTGGAGGACAAGGACATCGCCAAGGCCTGCGCGCGCGAGATCGCCAAGCAGAACGTGCAGATCGTGACCGGCGCCCAGGTGGAGGGCGTGGAGCAGACCGGCGACGGCGCGACCATCACGGTGGGCGGCGACAAGCACGAGGTGGACCTGGTGTGCATCGCGGCCGGCCGCGGCGCCGACGTCGAGGGGCTGGGCCTGGATGAGGCGGGCGTTGAGACCGACGACCGCGGCCTGGTGAAGGTCGACGGCGCCATGAAGACCAGCCAAGGAGGGCGTGTACGCCATCGGCGACCTGGTGCCCGGCCCCGCCCTGGCCCACAAGGCATCCGACGAGGGCGTGATCGCGGTCGAGGCCGCGGCCGGGCATGGAGACCCACCCGATCGACTACGACTACGTGCCGCGCGTGACCTTCTGCTCGCCCCAGGTGGCGTCCTTCGGACTCACCGAGGAGCAGGCCAAGGAGGCCGGCCACGACGTGGTGGTGGGCAAGGTGCCGATGGGCGCCGTGGGCGCGCCCACCGTGTACGGCGACCGCGGCGGGATGGTCAAGCTCGTGGGCGACAAGCGCTACGGCGAGCTGATCGGCGGCCACATCGTCTCGGCCAAGGCGGCAGACCTGATCCAGGAGCTGGTGATCGCCGCGACCTGGAGGGCGGCTACCCCGAGGTGGCGCGCTCGATCCACCCGCATCCGGCGTTCGCCGAGGCCGTGCTGGAGGCGGCGCGAGCCACGGATGGCTGGCTGATCCACGGCTGAGGGCGGCCGCCAAACCGGCGCGCTGACCAGCCGGGCCGACATACACTCGGGCGGCCCGCTCACCCGGATTGGGGGGCGAGTTTTCTAGGGCAGGGCCCTCGGGAGGGATACCGGCCTCGAGAAAGGCACTGATGCTGCGCCAGATCCGCAACCGGCTGACCTACGCGAACGTGATGTCCACGACCCGGTCGAACCTGGCGGGGCGGTGGCTGTTCCCGTACCGCTTCGGTGCCACGGTCGGGACAGTGAAGTACCGCTTCCGAGCCCGCCTGCCGGTGGAGGGCGGCTATCCGTTCGCCACCGGCCACTCGCCAGTCGTGAGGGTCCTGGTCCGGGGCGGATGAGCACTGGCGAGCGGCCCGTCTTCTACTTCGACCTCGGCTCGCCCTACGCGTACCTGGCGGCCGAGCGGGTCAACCAGGTTCTGCCGATGGTCCCTGTCTGGCAGCCGATCCTGCTTGGTGGCATCTGGCAACACACCGGCGGCGGATCGTGGTCGCTGACGCCCGAGCGGGAGGCGGGATCGCTGAGGTCGAGCGTCGCGCGCAGGAACGCGGATTGCAGCCGGTCGTGCTGGCCCGACCCCTGGCCCACGCCCACGCTGGTCGCCATGCGCGCCGCCACCTTCGCCCAGCAGGCGGGCCGCACGGTGGCCTTTGCCCTGGCCGCCTTCAGGCAGGCCTTCGCCGCGGGCCGCGACCTCTCGATCACCGACAACGTGCTGGTGGCTGCCGCCGCCTGCGAGCTGCATCCGAACGCGATCCTCAAGGGCGTCGAGACCAAGTCGGTGAAGGACCGGCTCCGGGCCGCTACCGACGAGGCGGCCGCGCGCGGCGTCATCGGCGTGCCCACCGTGGCTGTGGGAGACGAGTTGTTCTGGGGCGATGATCGCCTGGAGGACGCCGCCGCCGCATTGGCCTGATCGCAAGCGACCGGCTCCCCGGTTCCCTACCATGCTCCGCCGTGCTCGCCCGTCGCGCCATCGCCTGCGGACTCGCCGCGCTCGCCCTGGGCGTGGCCGCCTGCGGCGAGGAGACCTCCGAGGAGGCCGCCGGCGGGGAAGAGGCGAGCGAGCAGAGCGCCGAGGCCCCAGAGGCGCAGGCGCCGGCAGCAGCGGGTGAGAAGCCGAAGGTCGCCGTGCCCGACGGCGACCCGCCCAAGCAGCTCCAGGTGAAGGATCTGAAGAAGGGCACCGGCGCCACGGCCCGGTCGGGCAACCAGGTGCAGGTGAACTACGTGGGCGTGAACTACTCCAACGGCGAGCAGTTCGACAGCTCCTTCGACGCGGCCAGCCGTTCACCTTCACGCTCGGCGCCGGTGAGGTCATCCCCGGATGGGACGAGGGCGTGGCCGGCATGAAGGTCGGCGGGCGGCGGCAGCTGATCATCCCGCCGCGGCTGGGCTACGGCGCGGAGGGCTCGCCGCCGGCCATCGGGCCCAACGAGACGCTGATCTTCGTGATCGACCTGCTCGACGCGTAGCCGCGCGGCCGGGTTGTCGCGCCTGAAGAAGAGGCCAGGAAAGAGGGGAAAGAGACCACCCCGCCCGGATCCGCGGGTCTAGAGTCGGAGTCGATGGCCACCGAGGACGCCACGCGCGGCCGCGGCCCCTCACAGCGCGGGGTCGAGGCGGCCAGGCGCCCACTCCCGGACGCCGAGACGTGCAAGTCGGTGCTGGCCAAGATGCTGCTCATCCGCCGCTTCGAGGAGCGCGCCGGGGAGATGTACGCCAAGGCGAAGATCGGCGGCTTCCTGCACCTGTGCATCGGCGAGGAGGCCACCATCGTCGGCGCCGAGCAGGCGCTACGCGACGGCGACTACCTGATGTCCACCTACCGCGAGCACGGGCACGCGCTGGCGCGCGGCACGCCCGCGGGCGAGGTCATGGCCGAGCTGTTCGGCAAGGCGGGCGGCGTTTCGGGCGGGCGGGGCGGCTCGATGCACCTGTTCGATCTCGAGCGACGGCTGCTCGGGGGCTACGGATCGTGGGCGGCAACCTGCCGCTGGCCGCGGGCGTGGCGCTGGCGAGTGACTACACCGGCGCCGATGACGTGACGCTGTGCATGTTCGGCGACGGCGCCACCAACCAGGGAACCTTCGGCGAGACGATGAACCTGGCCGCGCTGTGGAAGCTGCCGGTGGTCTTCGTGGTCGTGAACAACCAGTTCGGCATGGGCACGGCGCTGGAGCGCCACTCGGCGGTGACCGACCTGTCACGCAAGTCCGAGGGTTTCGGCGTGCCGGGCGAGCGCTGCGACGGCATGGACGTGCTGGACGTGCAGGCCACCGTGGCCTCCGCGCTGGAGAAGGCGCGCACAGACCGCGCGCCGCAGCTGGTTGAGGCCGCCACCTACCGCTACCGCGGGCACTCGATGGCCGACCCCGAGCAGTACCGCACCAAGGACGAGGTGGAGGAGTGGCGCCCCCACGACCCGGTCGAGACCTTCCCCCGCCGGCTGGTCGAGGAGGGGGTGCTGGGCGAGGACGACGTGAAGCGCATGGACGACGAGGCGATGAAGGCCGTGGACGAGGCGGTGCAGTTCGCCGAGGAGTCGCCGTTCCCCGACCTGGCGTCCCTCTACGACGACGTGTACGTGATCGGCGAACAGGTGCGCCGCCCCTACTGGTCCACCGACGTGCGCTCGCCCGACACCCACCGCGGCGAGGAGGAGCGCGACGCGGGCGAGGTGGCCCGCGAGCTGGCCGAGGCCGGCGCCGCCTACGAGGAGGACGAGGACCCAGACCAGCGCGAGGCCCGCGCCCGCGGCGAGGGCGGCTGATGGCCGAGATGCGCTACCGCGAGGCGCTGAACCTGGCGCTGCGCGAGGAGATGCAGGCCGACGAGCGGGTGTTCTGCATGGGCGAGGACATCGGGGTGTTCCAGGGCGCCTTCAAGGTGACCGCCGGGCTCATGGAGGAGTTCGGTGAGCGCCGCGTGCGCGACACGCCGATCTCCGAGAACACCATCGTGGGCATGGGCGTGGGCGCCGCCATGGCGGGGCTGCGGCCGGTGGTGGAGCTGATGACCATCAACTTCTCCCTGCTGGCGCTGGACCAGATCATCAACAGCGCGGCGTCCATCCGGTACATGTTCGGCGCCCAGGTGGCGGTGCCGCTGGTGATCCGCATGCCCCAGGGCGCGGGCCACCAGCTGGGGCCCACGCACTCCCACTCGCTGGAGGCGCTGTACGTGCACGTGCCCGGGCTGCTGGTGGCGGTGCCCAGCACGCCGGCCGACGCGCGCGGGCTGCTGAAGGCCGCCATCCGCGACGACAACCCGGTGATCTTCATCGAGCACGAGACGCTTTACGGGCGCCGCGGCGAGGTGGCCGAGGACGACGGCCTCATGCGCTTCGGCGAGGCCGCCGTGCGCCGGGAGGGCGACGGGGTCACGCTGGTGGGCATCTCGCGGATGGCGGAGACCGCGCTGAAGGCCGCCGACCAGTTGGCCGCCGAGCACGGGATCGAGGCCGATGTGATCGACCCGCGCACGCTGCGCCCGCTGGACCTGGACACCATCCTCGACTCGGTGAAGAAGACCAACCGCGCGGTGATCGTGGAGGAGGGCTGGCCCCACGGCGGGGTGGGCGCCAACATGGCCGCGCTGATCCAGGAGCAGGCCTTCGACTGGCTCGACGCCCCGGTGGGCCGTGTGACCGGGGCCGACGTGCCCATGCCCTACTCCAAGCCGCTGGAGCAGGCCGCGTTCCCGCACGAGGAGCACGTGGTGCAGGCCGCGCTGGCGACCTTCAGGGACGTGTAGCGGTGGCGAGCGAGGTGGTCATGCCGCGCCTCTCGGACTCCATGGAGGAGGGCACGGTGCTCAAGTGGCTGGTGGAGGTGGGTGGCGAGGTGAAACGAGGCCGGCCGCTGGTGGAGATCGAGACCGACAAGGCCAACATGACCTACGACGCCGACACCGACGGAGTGCTGGTGGAGGTGGTGGCCGCGGAGGGCGACACGCTGGCGGTGGGCGAGGTGATCGCGCGCGTGGGGGCAGAGGGCGAGGCGCCGGCCGAGCAGGACGGGGCGGCGAAGAGCGAGCCCGCCGAAGAGCAGCAAGAGAGCCCGAGCCGACGCCACCGCAAGCCGAGGCCGAGCGGCCGGCGCCCGCACCCGCCGAGGACGGCGAGCGCGTGAGGGCCTCCCCGGTGGCACGCCGGGTGGCCGGCGAGCTGGGTGTGGAGCTGGCGAGCGTGAAGGGCAGCGGGCCGGGCGGGCGCATCATCAAGTCCGACGTGGAGGCCAGCGCCCGGGCCGACGGCGCGGCCGCTCCGGACGAGGTTCCCGCCGACGCGGCGGCGCCTCCCGAGCGGGCGCCTGCGCCAGCCGCCGAGACGGCCGGCCCCAAGGGCACCCCCGAGGTGCTGCAGCTCTCACGCCTGCAGCAGACGGTGTCGCGCCGGATGGCGGAGTCCAAGGCCACCGCGCCCGACTTCTCGCTGGAGCTGGACGTGGACATGACGCTGTGCATCGAGCTGCGCAAGCGCCTGGAAGCGCAGGCCGAGCACCCGCCCTCCTACAACGACATGGTGGTGAAGGCCGCCGCGCTGGCGCTGCGCGACCACCCGCGCGTGAACGCCGCCTACCGCGACGGCGCGTTCGAGCTCTACCCGCGCGTGAACGTGGGCATCGCCGTTGCCGCGCGCGATGCGCTGGTGGTGCCGGTGGTGCTGGACGCCGACGAGAAGTCGCTGGGCGAGATCTCGCGCCAGGCGCGCCGGCTGATCGAGCGCGTGCGCAGCGGCGAGGTCACGCCCCCGGAGCTGAGCGGCGCCACGTTCACGGTGTCGAACCTGGGGATGTACGGGG
>CAVWIW010000007.1:0-43920 GCA_963755215.1 uncultured Thermoleophilaceae bacterium | reverse complement strand
TCTCGCAGGGGCGAAGCTCTCCTAGCCCTCTCCGTCAGCGGAGGAGATCGTGGCGATCGGGTCGCCCGCCGAGATCGGCTTGCCCTCCTCGATGGGCAGCTCGGCGATCGTGCCGGCCTTGTGCGCGGTGATCTCGTTCTCCATCTTCATCGCCTCGATGATGCAGATCAGCTCGCCCTCCTCGACCGCGTCCCCCTTCTTGACCACGACCTTCCACATGTTGCCCTGCAGCGGCGAGGCGATCTGGTCCGGCCCGCCCGCCGGTGGCCGGCGCGCTCGGAGCGCTTCGGCGGCTTGCGCGCGGCCGGGGCCGCCCCGTTCCCGCCGCCGGCGAGCGCGGCGCCGATGACCTTGACGTCGAAGCGGCGGCCCGACACCTCGACCGAGTAGTCGCGCTCGACCTTGGGCTCCTCGTCCTCCTCGTCAGCAGGGCGTCCGGCTTGGGGAAGGCCAGCGCCTTGAGCCAGTCCTTGTCCTCCACCAGGTCGCGGCAGGTCTCGCCCGCGCGCCACTGGTCGGTGTCCAGCAGCGCCGAGTGGAACGGAATCAGGGTCTTCAGGCCGCCGATCTCGTATTCGGACAGCGCCCGAGCATCCGCTTGGTGGACGCCTCCCGGTCCACGTCCCACACGATCAGCTTCGCGATCATCGGGTCGTACAGCGGCAGCACCTCGTAGCCCGCCTCGGCGCCGGAGTCCACGCGCACGCCGGGGCCGCTCGGCGGCACGTATGACGTGACCTTGCCGGGCGCGGGCGCGAACTTCTTGGACGCGTCCTCGGCGTTGATCCGGCACTCGATCGCGTGTCCGCGGATCTCGATGTCCTCCTGGGCGAAGGGCAGCTCATCGCCGGCGGCTATCCGCACCTGCTCGCGCACGATGTCGATGCCGGTGACCATCTCGGTCACGCAGTGCTCGACCTGTACGCGGGTGTTCATCTCCAGGAAGAAGTACTCGCCGTCCTGAGAGCAGGCCCTCGATGGTCCCCGCCGAGCGGTAGCCCACGGCCTTGGCGGCATCGGTGCCGATCTTGCCGATCTTCTCGCGCAGCTCCGGGTCGACCGCCGGCGCCGGGCTCTCCTCGATGAGCTTCTGGTGCCGGCGCTGCACCGAGCAGTCGCGCTCGAAGAGGTGCACCACGTTGC
This sequence comes from uncultured Thermoleophilaceae bacterium, assembly GCA_963755215.1. GTDB lineage: Bacteria > Actinomycetota > Thermoleophilia > Solirubrobacterales > Thermoleophilaceae > JAAYBF01. Next base: position 42,777 of record CAVWIW010000007.1, on the reverse strand, counting down.
CGTGCGAGTCCGCCAGCACCTGCACCTCCACGTGGCGCGGGTCGGGCAGGTAGCGCTCGATGTAGACGGTGGAGTCCGAGAAGAACTTCTCGCCCTCGCGCGCGGCGCCCTCGAAGGCGTCCGCCAGCTCGTCCTCGGACAGCGCCACGCGGAAGCCCTTGCCGCCGCCGCCGCCGGCCGCCTTGATCGCCACCGGGTAGCCGACGTCGGCCTCGACGATCGCCTTGGCGTCCTCCACCGTCTCGACCGGATCGGTGGTGCCCGGCACGATCGGCACCCCGGCGTTCTTCATCAGCTCACGGGCGCGCGTCTTGGAGCCCATGGCGTCGATGGCGTCGGCGGGCGGGCCCACGAAGACGATGCCCGCCTCGTCGCACGCCCGAGCGAACGCCGAGTTCTCGGCCAGGAAGCCGTAGCCGGGGTGGATGGCCTCGGCGCCGGCCTGCTTGGCAGCGTCGATGATCTTCTCGACCACCAGGTAGCTCTCGGCGGCGGGTCCCGGGCCCAGGAGATACGCCTCGTCGGCGCGCCGGACATGGGGCGCGTCGCGGTCGGGCTCGGAGTACACGGCCACCGTGCCGACACCGAGCTCCTCCAGCGTGCGCATCACCCGGATGGCGATCTCGCCTCGGTTGGCGACCAGAACCTTCGAGAACATGCGGCGCGGAAGGGTACCGGGCGCGCGGGCGGGCCGGCATCGGCCCGCCGCGGTTTGTGGTGCCGCGCGACCGCTCGGCAGCCCTGCCAGGGCGGGTGGGCCTGAGGCCTAGCCCGCGATCATGCCCGCGCCCACCGTGTCGTTGGTGGCTTCGTCGATGAGGACGAAGCTGCCGGTGGTGCGGTTGCGGGCAGTAGGGATCGGCCACGAGCGGCGCGCTCAGGCGCAGGCGTCACCCGGCCGATGTCGTTGAGCGCGAGCTCCTCGGCGTGCTCGGGCTCCAGGGTGTGCACGTCCACGCGGTGCTCCACCCGGTCGACCACCGCGCGGGCCGTGCGGGTGGTGTGCTTGATCGCGTAGCGCGCGCCGGCCGTCAGCGGCTCGTCGGTCATCCAGCACACGTCGGCGGTCAGCTCGCGCCGGGCTCGGGCGCGTTCTCGGTGCGGCAGAGCATGTCGCCGCGCCCCAGGTCCAGGTCGTCCTCCAACAGCAGGGTGACCGACATCGGCGGGAACGCCTGCGTCCACCTCGCCGTCGAAGGTGTCGATCGCCGCGATCCGCGTGCGCCGGCCCGAGGGCAGCGCCACCAGCTCGTCGCCCGGGCGCCAGCACGCCGCCGGCCACCTGGCCGGCATAGCCGCGGTAGTCGGGGCGCTCGGACGGGTGCGGGCGGATGACCCACTGGACAGGGAAGCGGGCGTTGTCGAAGTCGCGGTCCGAGGCCACCTCCACGTGCTCGAGGTGGTGCAGCAGCGTTGGCCCCTGGTACCAGGGCATCTCCGCGGAGCGGTCGACGACGTTGTCGCCGTGCAGCGCGCTCACCGGGATGAAGCTGGTCTCCAGGAAGTCCAGGCCGCCGGCGAAGTCGGTGAACTCGTCGCGGATGCGCTCGTAGACCTCCTCGCTCCAGTCGACCAGGTCCATCTTGTTCACGCACACCACCAGGTGCGGGATCCGCAGCAGAGAGGAGATGAAGGCGTGGCGCTTGCTCTGCTCCAGGACGCCGTCGCGGGCGTCCACGAGCACCAGCGCCAGGTCGGCGGTGGACGCGCCCGTGACCATGTTGCGCGTGTACTGCTCGTGGCCGGGCGTGTCGGCGATGACGAACTTGCGCGCGGCGGTCTGGAAGTAGCGGTAGGCCACGTCGATCGTGATGCCCTGCTCGCGCTCGGCGCGCAGGCCGTCGGTGAGCAGGGCCAGGTTCACGTAGCCGTCGCCGCGGCGCTCGGAGACCTCCTCCACGTGCGCGAGCTGGTCCTGCAGCACCTGCTTGGAGTCGAACAGCAGCCGCCCGATCAGCGTGCTCTTGCCGTCGTCGACCGAGCCGGAGGTGGCCAGGCGGAGCAGGCTGGGGTCCACTCCTCGACGGGCTGCGGCTGGCAGTTCAGCGACGGCCATCAGAAGTAGCCCTCGCGCTTCCGGTCCTCCATCGCCGCCTCGGTCACGCGGTCGTCGGCGCGGGTCTCGCCGCGCTCGGTGATGCGCGTGGCGGCGATCTCGGCCACCACCTCGTCCAGCGTGGCCGCGGCTGGAGCGCACGCCGCCGGTGCAGCTCATGTCGCCCACCGTCCGGTAGCGCACCGACTCCTCGAACGGCTCCTCGCCGTCCATGAGCTCCACGTGTCGGGGAGAGGGCGTAGAGCATCCCGTCGCGCTGGAACGACCTGGCGCTCGGTGCGCGAAGTAGATCGACGGCACCTCCAGCCCCTCCGCCGCGATGTAGCTCCACACGTCCAGCTCGGTCCAGTTGGAGAGCGGGAACACGCGCACGTGCTCGCCGCGGCGGATGCGCCCGTTGTAGAGGACCACAGCTCGGGCCGCTGCGCCTTGGGGTCCCACTGGCCGAAGTCGTCGCGGAACGACAGCATCCGCTCCTTCGCGCGCGCCCGCTCCTCGTCCCGGCGGGCGCCGCCGAAGGCCGCGTCGAAGCCGTGCTCCTCGATCGCGTCGAGCAGCGTGACCGTCTGCAGCCGGTTGCGCGAGGCGCGCGGGCCGCGTCTCCTCGGTCACGCGGCCGGAGTCGATCGAGTCCTGCACCGAGGCGACGATCAGCCGCTCGCCGAGCTCGGCGATCCGCCGGTCGCGGAACTCGATCGCCTCGGGGAAGTTGTGGCCCGTGTCCACGTGCATCACCGGGAACGGGAAGCCGGCGGGCCGGAACGCCTTCTCGGCCAGCCGCAGCAGCACGATCGAGTCCTTGCCGCCCGAGAACAGCAGCACGGGGCGCTCGAGCTCGGCCGCCACCTCGCGGAACAGGTGGATGGCCTCGGCCTCGAGCGCGCGCAGGTGCGACAGCTCGTAGTGCTGCGCGGGTGTGAGCGGTGGCGCTCATGACACGTGCAGCCCGCACTCGGTCTTGTCCGAGCCGGCCCAGCGGCCCTCGCGGCCGGAGCCGGGCTGGGTGCAGGGCGCGCAGCCGATCGAGGCGTAGCCGCGGTCGTGCAGCGGGTTGTAGGGCAGGTCGTGCTCGGCGATGTAGGCCCAGACGTCGCGCTCGGTCCAGTCCACCAGCGGGCTGACCTTCCAGATCTCGCGCTCGGCGTCCCAGCTGCGCACTCGGCTGCCGGCGCGGGTGGGCGCCTGCTCGCGGCGCAGCCCGGTGACCCACGCGTCGAGCCCGTCCAGGGCGCTGTTCAGCGCCTCGACCTTGCGCGAGCCGCAGCAGCGGTCGGCCGTCCAGGGCGCCGTCCGGGCTGGCGGCGTCGAAGACCTCGACCTTCACGCCGAAGCGCTGCTCCAGCTCGCGCCAGGTGGCGTAGGTCTCGGGGAACAGCACGCCGGTGTCGATCGTGAACACCCGCGGGTCGGGCACGACCTGCAGCAGCATGTGGAGCAGCACCGTCTCCTCCTTCTGGAAGGAGCACGCGAGCGCGATCGACGGGTGGTGCTCCTCGAGCGCCTGCTCGAGCGCCGACAGGGCCGCCCGCTCGGTGGCTAGACGGCGCACTCGCCCTCGCCCCGGATCACCTGGTAGAGGTCGCTGCGGCTCCAGTCGACGAAGAAGTCCATGTTCTCGACGGTGAACTCGACCGGCATGGACAGGTCCTTGACCAGCTCCTCGAAGCGGGCCGTGCCCACGCGCTCGGCGAAGTCGTTGAACGCCTCCTCGCCCTCGCGCTCGTCGGCGTAGAAGCGCAGCCAGCGCTCCACGGCGTCGGGCACGCGCTTGGAGGGCAGGCGCGCCTTGAGCCGCGCGCCGTAGACGACCTCGCCGCCCTCGTAGCGGCCGCCGATGTGCGGGATGTAGGCGGGGATGGTGGCCTCGCCGACCTTGATCGACGCGCCGTAGAAGCCGATGTTGGCGATGTGGTGCTGGCTGCAGCCGTTGGGGCAGCCGGACATCTTGATGTGGATCCGCTTGGTCAGCGGGTCCTCGATGTCCATCTGCTGCACGCGCTCCTGGACCGCGCGGTTGAGCCCCATCGAGCTCGTGATCCCGAGCTTGCAGGAGTCGGTGCCGGGGCAGCTGACGACGTCGGTGACCTCGTCGGCGCCGGCGTCGCCGAGGCCCAGCTCGGTCAGCCGCTGCCAGACCTCGTAGACCGACTCGTCGCGCACCCAGCGCAGCACGCAGGTTCTGCTCCACGGTCGTGCGCGCGTAGCCGCCCGAGTAGTCGCGCATGATCTGGCCGAGGCCGCGGAACTGCTCCGGGGTGAGGTCGCCGCGGGTGACCTTGACCTGCACGGTCGAGAAGCCCGCGCTGGCGCTGCGGATCCACGTTGGACGCGCGGAAGCGGTCGAACTCGGTGCCGTCGCCGTTGGGTGACGCGTACGAGCCGCCGGCCGCGGGGGCGTTGGCCTCCTCGTCGTGCAGGAGCAGGAGCGAGGTCGGGTCGAAGTCGCGCTCGGCGACCCAGTCGCCCTTGAGCTCCTCCTCGACCTGGGTGCGGAACTCGTCGATGCCGATCTTGTCGATGAGCACCTTGATGCGGGCGCGGGCGCGGTTGACCCGCAGCCAGTCCTGGCGGTCGAAGATCCGGAACACGGCCTCGGAGACCTTCAGGTAGTCGCCGTTGTCGAGCTCCACGAACTCGTACAGCGTGGGGGCCACGCGCGGCATGATCGACGTGCCGCCGCCCACGCGCACCTCCACCCCGCGCACGCCGTCGCGCTCGCGTGGGATGAACGCGATGTCGTGGATGCCGGTGATCGCGCGGTCCTCGTCGGTGGCGGTGAAGGCGGTCTTCACCTTGCGCGGCATCAGCTGGGTGGTGGGGTGGCGGACGAAGTAGCGCACGTACGCGCCCGCGTAGGGAGTGATGTCGAACAGCTCGCCCTCGCAGACGCCTGCCCACGGGTCGCCGGTCACGTTGCGCACGGTGTTGCCGCAGCCCTCGCGGCTGGACAGGCCCGAGTCGGAGACCTTGCGGATGAGCTCCGCCATCTCGCGCAGCGGGATGTGGTGGATCTGGATGTTCTGGCGGGTCGTGATGTGCCCCTTGTTCAGCGGGGCGTACTCCTCGACCACGTCGGCGAAGGCGTCCATCTGGTCGGGCGTGACGCCGCCCATCGGAAGCTTGATGCGGCACATCTGCACGTCGGCCTGGCGCTGGCCGTACACACCCTGCTTGAGCCGGAAGCCGATGAACTCGGTCTCCTCGGTCTCGCCGCCGAGGAACTTCTCGGCCTCGTTGTCGAAGTCGTCGAACTCGTGCTCGAGTATCGGGATCACGTGCCCCGGCACGTTCTCCACGATCTCCGGGTTGTTCAGCGAGCCCTTGCGGCCCGACGGCGCGGTGGTCGGCTCCATCGCGTCAAAGTAGCAAAACCCGACCGGGGTTTAGATTATTCAGCGGAGGTGTAGGGAATGCTGGTCGGCTACCGGCCGCCGCTGACCCGCGCGAAGCGGCAGGGCTTCTTCTTGCGAGCGAGGCACGACCCACCGCTCCGAACATCGATCGACTTGCCTCGCCCGGCCCCCGTCGGGCCGATTGCGCGGAACGTCATCCTGTAGCGGCCGGCCGGTAGGCGCCGTCCCTCCCAGGTGCCGTCGAACGGCTCCGTGTAGCGCCTGCCGGCATGCAGGCGGAACGGGCCCCGCCGTGCCTTCGCCGGTCGCTCACGCTTTCTGACCGAGCAGCGGCGCGATCGCTTGACTCGCGTGCGGGTTGCCACGCAGCGGCGGCCTCGCTTGACGCCGGGCAACAGGCGGTGCAGCGACCGCTCCAGCTCGATGATGTCCGGCCCGCGCGCGAACCGAACGGCGATCCCGGACGAAATCGACCCACCGAGCAATATCCGCCCGCGGCGTTGCTCGCGCTCGATACGCGCCTCGGAAGGGTCGAGCCACGCGACGGTGTTGCCCACCACCTTTACCGCGGCCACGTTCGGCGGCCGCCCCTTCACAGCTTGCCAGGAGAGGAAGGCGCCGGGGTAGTCGGCGGCCACCACACGCCGGCCGCTCCCGTCGGGCCTCACGACGCTGACCCCCTGGCCCTGACGGAACGCGATCAGCTTTCCGTCGGGCGACCAGGCCGGGTAGGCGCCGGTGGCGATCCGGCGTGGTACGCCGCCGTTCGCGCCGACGACGTAGACGCCGATGTCCTCGCCGCGCCGGGCCATAAAGGCGAGGCTGCGCCCGTCGGGCGCCCAGCTCGGCCACTCGATCGGGTCGGAGGATGCCGGCTCCTCGATCCCGAGGGCGGCGGCTGAGACGAGCACTGTCGCGGGCCCTCCCGAGGGCGGGACTATGGCCAGTGCGCTGCCGCCGTCGGGCCGCCAGCGCGCGAAGGCGATCCGATCGCCGCGCGGGGACCAATCAGGGTCGGAGTCGACGGTGATCCCGGCGCCTTCGGCGCTCGTGATCGTCGCCGGTGTGCCGCCGGCGCTGCCGACCACCTGGAGTACTCGGGCGCCCTCGTCACCGACCGATCGCCCGAAGGCCAGCCGGCGGCCGTCGGGGGACCACGAGACGCGGCTGCGGAAGAACGAGCCCGGAATCCGCAGCACCGCGCGCGGCTGGCCGCCGAAGGTCCCGACGAGCACACCTTCATCGCCGGAGCCGGCCAGCCGGCGTCCGTCCGGGGACCACGAGAACCGGCTCACGCCCTCACTCGAGCGAAAGACGCCCGGCTCGCTCCCGTCGAGGCGCAGGCCAGTGACGCTGCCGGTGATGGTCGCGGCGATGATGCCGTTCGCGCCCGGGAAGGTCGCCTGGGCGGACGTGGCAGTCGTGAGCGCAGCCACGAGGGTTGCGAGCGCCGCGACGCACCAGCGCGCAGCTGGCTTCCGTCCTCGTCGGCTGTCCTCGCTCGTCGGCATGCGCCCCCCGGTGCGACTCGCCGCCATTCTCGGCGCTTTCGCGCTATTCGGCAAGCGGGTCCGGCATCCCGGCGGCCGCGAACGCGTCCGCGCGATCGCTGAACAGCTTGGCGTGCGCCACCAGGCCCTCGCGGACGGTCCAGATGATGGCCGAGCTGTGCTCCTCGAGCTCGATCCCGCTGGCGCGCCCGCGCGCCCGGCTGCGCATCAGGACCAGTAGCCGCTCTGGGTCCAGCTCGATCACGCGCTCGATCTCGACCTGCCAGTGCTGCCAGTCGCGATCGACCTCGGCGGAGAACCGCCGCAGCTCCTCGTGGCCGTGGTAGATGTCGGGGTTGAAGACCCGGTCGCCGGCGTCGAACACCGCGTCGGGGTGGTACAGGGCGAGCATGCGGTCGACGTCCCCGTCGTTCCAGCCCTCGTACAGCTGCCGGATCACTTCGCGCGGATCGGCCGCGGTCACCGCCCCCACGGCTCGCCGTCGGGCCAGGGCCCGGCCCCGGAGGGATCGTGGCCGGCGCCCTCCAGCAGACCGGTGCGCAGCCAGCCGCTCAGCCCTGGCTCGGCGCTCTGCGGCGGCGGGGCGGTGTCGCGCAGGAACTGCTCTATGGCCGCGGCGATGGCGGCCGCCTCCTCGGGCGACGCCGCCGCCTGGCGCAGCTCGATCCGCGGACGCGGCGGGGTCTGTCTGCCGTTCGAGCTCACCGCCGGGAGGCTACCGTTGCCGCCCGTGCCCGAGATCCCCGTCTTCGACCACGACACCGTGCTGGCCTGCGTCGAGCCGCTGGAGGCGATCGAGCGGGTGCGCCAGGGCTTCGTGGAGTTCGCCAGCGGCGAGTGGACGATGCCGCCCAAGGTCTACCTGGACGCCTCGCCCAACGGCGACTTCCGGGCCATGCCAGCGATGGGCGCGGGCCTGGCGATCCTCAAGTGGGTCACGTCGTTCCCCGCGAACCCGGTGGCGGGCCTGCCCGTGGTCATGGGGATGATCTGCGTGTCGAGCGCCTCCGACGGAGAGCCGCTCGCGTTGCTCGACGTGCGCTCGGTCACGGCCCTTCGCACCGGCGCCGTGGCGGCGGTGGCCGCGCAGGATCTCGCGCGTGAGGACGCGCGCTCGGTTGGCATCGTCGGCTGCGGGCTGCACGGGGCCTGGGCGGCACGTTGCCTCGCTGCCGCCGAGTACGGGCCTGGCGTCTGCTTCGACCCCGACCCTGAGGCCGCCGGTGCGCTGGCCGGCGAGCTGGGGTGGGAGGCGGGGTCGCGCGACGACGCGCTGGCCAGCGACGTTGTGACCTGCGTGACGCCAGGCGCGGAGCCCGTGGTGACCGCCGCCGACCTGCGGCCGGGGCTGCACCTGAACATGCTCGGCGCCGATGGCCCCGGCAAGTCCGAGGCGGAGCCGGAGGCCGTTGCCGCCTGCGAGCTCTTCTGCGACGAGTGGCATCAGGCCAGCCATGGCGGCGAGCTCACGCGGGCCGTGGACGCCGGCCTGGTGGCGCGCGAGCTTGTCACCGAGCTGGGAGACGTCCTCACGGGCCGGGCGCCCGGACGCAGCTCGCCCGAAGCGGTCACGCTGTTCGACTCGACCGGGCTTGCTATCCAGGACGTGGCCATCTGCCTGGCGGTCCTCGAGGCGCACCGGGCGGGAGTGGCATCGCCGGGCGTGGTGCGGCTGTAGGGTCGTCCGCGATGGAGGAGGCCGGCCCGCGGGCCCTGGCGAAGATCACGCGACGGCTGATCCCGTTCCTCTTCGGGATCTACGTGATCGCCTACCTGGATCGGGTGAACGTGAGCTTCGCCCAGCTCCAGCTCGAGGACGACCTGGGGTTCAGCGACACCATCTTCGGCCTCGGCGCCGGCATCTTCTCGCTGGGCTATGTGATCTTCGGGGTGCCGAGCAACCTGGCCCTCGCCCGCTTCGGCGCGCGGCGCTGGCTGGCCGCCATCATGATGGTCTGGGGCGTGCTGTCGGCGTGCACGATGTTCATCGACGGCCCGGCCGCGTTCTACGTGCTGCGCTTCCTCCTAGGCGCTGCAGAGGCCGGGTTCTTCCCCGGAATCATCCTCTACCTCACGTGGTGGTTCCCCGAGCGCGAGCGCACCCGCGCGCTGGCGCTGTTCCTCACCGCGATCTCCGCGGCGTATGTGATCGGGGGCCCCATTTCGGGTGGCCTGCTGGAGCTCGACGGGGTGCTCGGCCTCGATGGATGGCAGTGGCTGTTCCTCGTGGAGGGCGTGCCCGCGATCGCCCTCGGCTTCTTCACTCTTCGCTTCCTGGACGAGGGCCCCGCGGAGGCTGAGTGGCTCGAGCCGGACGAGCGCGACTTCCTGGTGCGCGAGATCGCCGCCGAGCAGGCTCAGAAGGACTCGCCCGGGACCGGCGGCATCCGCGACGCGCTGCTGAACGGCCAGGTGTGGCTGCTGGCGATCATCTACTTCCTGATCCTGGCCGCTGCCTTCGGGCTCACGTTCTTCGTGCCGGACCTGGTGCAGGAGCGCACGGGCTACAGCGACTTCGAGGTGGGTGCGCTGGCGGCGGTCCCGTATGGCATCGCCACGGTGGCGATGCTCGTGGTGGCCAGGCGCGCCGATCGCGCGACCAGCAGGCGGCCCTACATCGCGGCGCTGATATTGGTGGGGGCGGCGGGGACCGCCCTGACCGCGTATGCGCAGTCGCCCCTTTCGCTCACGGTTGGGATCACCCTCGGAGCCGTCGGGCTCCTCGGCGTGATCCCGGTGTTCTGGGTTCTCCCAACCTCGTTTCTCACGGGCGCTGGGGCGGCGGCGGGCATCGCGCTGGTGGCCGCGATCGGCAACCTCGGGGGGTTCGCCGGGCCGGCTTTCACCGGCGCGACCGAGGACTCGACCGGCGGCTTCGAGACGCCTCTCGTGGTGCTCTCCTGCCTGCTCCTGGTCGGCGCGCTCCTGACGCTGCTGGCTCGCGAGGGACCGCGTGTAGCGGTCCCCGAGCCGGCGGTGGCGCCGGAGTGACACCGCCGCGGGCATCCTGCCCGGCTTTACAGGGGGATGTTGCCGTGCTTGCGCTTGGGGCCGGGCACGCGCTTGGTCTCCAGCGTCTCCAGCGCCCGGATCAGCTTGGGCCGCGTCTCGTGCGGCACGATCACGTCGTCGATGTAGCCGCGTTCGGCAGCCGAGTAGGGGTTGGCGAACCGCGCCTTGTAGTCGTCCATGAGCTTCTGGCGCCGCTCGTCGGGCGTCGGTGAGCTCTGGATGTCGCGCCGGTAGATGATGTTCACCGCGCCCTCCGGACCCATCACCGCCACCTCCGCCTGCGGCCAGGCGAAGTTGAAGTCGGCCAGCATGTGCTTGGAGTTCATGACGTCGTAGGCGCCCCCGTAGGCCTTGCGGGTGACGATCGTGAGCTTGGGCACCGTCGCCTCCGTGAAGGCGTAGAGGAGCTTGGCGCCGTGGCGGATGATCCCGCCCCACTCCTGGCTCGTGCCGGGCAGGAAGCCGGGAACGTCGCAGAAGGTGAGCAGCGGGATGTTGAAGGCGTCGCAGAAGCGCACGAATCGCGCCGCCTTCTCACTGGCGTCGATGTCCAGCACCCCGGCCATCTGCGATGGCTGGTTGCCCACGATGCCGATCGGCCTTCCTCCCAGTCGCGAGAGCCCGATGATGATGTTCTTGGCGAAGTGCTCCTGCACTTCGAAGAAGTCGCCGTCGTCGACGATGCGGGTGACCACGTCGCGCATGTCGTAGGGCTTGTTGGGGCTGTCTGGCACGATCGAGTCGAGCTCGGGGTCCATCCGGTCGTGCGGGTCGCCGCTGTCCATCCGCGGCGGCAGCTCCAGGTTGTTCTGCGGCAGGTAGGACATGAAGTAGCGCACGTCCTCCAGGCACGCCTCCTCGTCCTCGGCGGCGAAGTGCGCCACGCCCGACTTGGAGTTGTGCGTCATCGCGCCGCCAAGCTCCTCGAACTCCACCTCCTCGCCGGTCACCGTCTTGATCACGTCGGGTCCCGTGATGAACATGTGCGAGGTCTCCTTGACCATGAAGATGAAGTCCGTCATGGCGGGTGAGTACACGGCGCCGCCCGCGCACGGGCCCATGATCAGCGAGATCTGGGGGATCACCCCGGAGCACTGGACGTTGCGAACGAACACGTCGCCATAGGCGCCCAGCGACACCACGCCCTCCTGGATCCGCGCGCCGCCTGAGTCGTTGATGCCGATCACCGGGCAGCCGACCTTGGCCGCGAGGTCCATGATCTTGCACATCTTCTCCGCCATCACCTCGCCCAGCGAGCCGCCGAAGACGGTGAAGTCCTGGGAGAAGACGCACACCGGGCGGCCGTCGATCGTCCCGTGCCCGGTGACGACCGCGTCGCCCCAGGGCCGGTTCTTCTGCATGTCGAACTCGGCGGTCCGGTGGCGGACGAAGGTGTCCAGCTCCTCGAAGGAGCCTTCGTCGAGCAGCTTCAGGATCCGCTCGCGGGCGGTGAGCTTGCCCTTGTCGTGCTGCTTCTCCTCGGCCTTAGGGTTGGTGTGGATCGCCTGCTCGCGCAGCTCCTGGAGCCGGGCCAGCTTCTCCTCGTATGTCTCTGGGGACTGCTGCCGCATGGGGCGCGGCATTGTAAGCGCGAGCCCCCACTCGGGGGGCCCTTCGCCCTCCCGGTAGCCGACCCCGCTTGGCCTACCCGCGCGAGAACGGGCGGTGGTGCGCTGAGCCGAGGCTGTCGAGTGCCGCTTCGAAGACGGCGCGCACACGATCGCTGTCAGGCGGGTCGGCGGTGTCCTCGGCCTCGGGTTCCGGGGCTCGGGCTCGGGCGGCGGCGGCTCGGGCTCGGGCTCAGGTGCCGGCTCGGGCTCGGGCTCGGGTGCCGGCTCAGGCGAGGCCAGGGCGCCGGCCGGCGTAGCCGCTGCCGGCCTGGGCTCCTCCGGCTCTGGAAGCGGCTGCATGCGTTTTGCGCCCATATGTCCCGTTTCGCATGCAGCCTCGGCCACGATCGGCGCCGAGCGCGATGGCTCGGGCACCCCGCGGCGGTCGCGGAACAGCCAGCGGGCGAGGAAGCCGCGGCGCTTCGGCTTGGCCTGTGCGACCGCTGGCTCGGGATTCGGCTCCTCGGCATCGGCCCAGGGCTCGGCCGGCGGCCGCTCGGGCTCGGCGGGGACAGAGCGCTCCACGGCGGCTTCGGGCTCCGGCTCGGCCTCGGCGGCGGGCTCCGGCTCGGCTGCGGGCTCCGGCTTGGACTCGACCGTGGCCTCGCTCGGGCCGGCCTCCGGCTCTGCGACCGCCGCGTCCGCCGGAGCGGGGGCCTCCTCCTCGACCTCCGCCCTGAGGATCACGCGCGTGCCCCAGCCCGAAGCCTCGATCTCCACGGTGCCGGACGCGAGCTCGCCCTCCCAGGCAACCGTGCGCTCGGGGTCGAGCCTGCTGATCCGGATGTTCCCGAGCTCGCCGATGTGGCGAGCCAGTCGCTCGACCTCGCTCACCTCGGTCCAGAGCTCGGGCGGGGACTTCACGAGGGTGCGTTTGACCACGAGATCGCCCATTGGGCGTCCGTTCGCCTGGCGCGCCGGGACTCCTGCCCGACGAAACGTCCCGCCCGCCCGGGCCCCATCGACTCTCCCTGCGAATGTGCACGGCACGTGAGCGCGGAGTACGACCCCGACAACCTCCTCGACCGCAGCACGCCGCGCGCCACGATGGAGGCGCACTACGAGCACATGCGCCGCCGCGAGGCCGCGATCCTCGCGGAGCGTCTGGGGCTCGATGGCGGCGATGTCCTGTCCGTGGGCTGCGGCTGGAACCCCGGTCGCCACCTGTTCCCGAGCCCGGCGTGGCGGATGACCGGCGTGGAGCTCGAGCCGACCAAGCCCGACGCGTTGGTGGCCAACGGCACCCTGGACGCCGGGTTCGCGGGCCGGGCCGGCGAGCTGGCGCTGCCCCCCGGCTCGTTCGACATCGTGCTCTACCGGCTGGTGATGCACCACATCGCCTACGACGGAGCGCTGGCGCCTGCGTTCGAGGAGGCCGCTGCGCTGCTGCGGCCCGGCGGCGCCCTCGTTGCGGTCGAGCCCGGGTCCTGGCACCCGGTGGGCGCCGGCCTGACCGTCGCAAACCACCTGGGCCTGGGCACTGCGGTCCACGGCACGCCGGACGACATCCCGCTGTCGCCGTTGCGCCTCCTGGCGGAGGCCCGCAGCGCCGGGCTGACCCCTGAGCTGCAGGCCGTGACCTTCACCTGGCGCCGGATGCCGAGGGCGCTCCAGCGAGCGCTGTGGCCCCTGGACGCGCGCCTCGGTGCCCGCCCGCGTGCGGCCCGCCTGGGCCACACGCTGATGCTGATCGCCCGCAGCGAGGCCTAGGCCTCGGAGTACTCCCCGAACTCCTCGCGCATCACGCCGCACACCTCGCCGATGCTGGCGCGGTCCTTGAGCGCGGCGCGAATCGGCTCCAGCAGGTTGCCCTCGCCCGTGCAAGTCTGGCGCAGCTCCTCGAGCCTGGCGTCCACGGCGCCCTGGTCGCGGTCGGACTTGAACGCCTTCAGGCGCTCCACCTGCTGGCGCTCGGACTCGGGGTCCACGCGCAGGATCTCGACCTCGTCGACCGAGTCGGTCACGTAGTCGTTCACCCCCACCACGATGTCCTGCTTGAGCCGATAGCGCTCCTCGTAGCCCCAGGCCGACTCCTCCACCTCGGCACGGATGAAGGGGATGCACTGCACCGACCCACCGAGCTCGTCGACCTTGTCGATCAGGCCCTGGGCGCCGGTCTCGATCTGATCGGTCAGGTTCTCCACGAAGTAGGAGCCGGCGAATGGGTCCACCGTGTCCGTGGCTCCCGACTCGTGCGCGAGGATCTGCTGGGTGCGGAGCGCGATTCGCGCGGCGCGCTCGGTGGGCAGCGCCAGCGCCTCGTCGAAGCCGTTGGTGTGCAGCGACTGCGTCCCGCCGCACACCGCCGCGAAGCCCTGGAGCGCCACGCGCACGATGTTGTTCTCCGGCTGCTGCGCGGCCAGGGTCACGCCGCCGGTCTGGGTGTGGAAGCGGATGGTCTGGGACTTGGGGTTCTGCGAGCCGAAGCGCTCGCGCATGATCTCCGCCCACATGCGGCGCGCGGCGCGGAACTTGGCCACCTCCTGGAACACGTTGTTGTGGCCGTTGAAGAAGAAGGCCAGGCGCGGCCCGAACTCGTCCACGTCCAGTCCGGCGTCGATGGCCGCCTGCACGTAGGCCACCGCGTTGGCCAGGGTGAAGCCCACCTCCTGCACCGCCGAGCAGCCCTTCTCGCGCATGTGGTAGCCGGAGATGGAGATCGTGTTCCACTTGGGCACCCGCTCGCGGCAGTAGGCGAACAGGTCGGTGGTCAGGCGCATGGCGGGCACCGGCGGATAGATGAAGTTCCCGCGCGCGATGTACTCCTTGAGGATGTCGTTCTGGGTGGTGCCGCGCAGCGCCTGCGACTCGACGCCCTGCTCCTCGCCGACGAGCTCGTAGAGCAGCAGCAGGACCGCCGCCGGCGCGTTGATGGTCATGGAGGTCGACACCTCGTCCAGGGGGATGCCGTCGAACACCCGCCGCATGTCGTCGATCGTGTCGATGGCCACGCCGGTGCGGCCGACCTCGCCTTCGCACAGCGGGTCGTCGGAGTCGCGGCCGAGCTGGGTGGGCAGGTCGAACGCCATCGACAGTCCAGTCGAGCCGTGCTCGATGAGGTAGTGGAAGCGCTCGTTGGTCTCCTTCGCGCTGGCGTAGCCGGCGTACTGGCGCATCGTCCAGCGCCGGGAGCGGTACATGTCGGGATGGATGCCGCGCGTGAAGGGGTACTCGCCGGGTTCGCCGAGCTTGTCGGGCAGGTCCGCCGGCAGGTCCTGCTCGGTGTAGAGCCGGTCGATCTCGATGCCCGAGTCGGTGAACCGGCGCGGGTCGTCGGGCCCGACGATGGGCGCGATCGTGGGTTTTTGCTCGGGCCGCGTGGCCATGCGGGAGAATACGCGCGAGAAGCCTGGGCGGGCGGCGTAGCATGGGCGCCGTGGAGGTCACCGTGCGCCTGTTCGCGATGCTGCGCGAGCGCGCCGGGACGGGCGAGGTGGTGCTCGACCTGCCGGAAGGGGCGCGCGTGGCGGACGCACTGGAGCGGCTCGGCCACCTGGCGGCGGGCCTGCCGCTGGTGATGGCCGTGAACCGCGAGTACGCGGCCGAGGACCGGGTGCTGGCCTCAGGCGACGAGCTGGCTCTGATCCCGCCGGTGAGCGGCGGCGAGCGGCCGGTCGCGCACGCCCGGGTGACCGACACGCCGCTCTCGCTGGAGGCCGTGGCCGCCGCGGTTCGCGACCCGCGCGCGGGCGCGGTGGTGACCTTCCAGGGGGTAACGCGCGAGGTCGAGTTGCTCGAGTACGAGGCCTACGTGGAGATGGCGGAGGAGTCGATGGGCGCGATCGTGCGGAAGGCGATCGAGCGCCACGGGCTGTGCGCCGCGGCCGCCGAGCACCGCGTGGGCGAGGTGCCGCTGTCGGAGCCGAGCGTGGTGGTTGCGGCCTCCTCGCCCCACCGCGACGCCGCGTTCGCGGGCGCGCGCGAGATCATCGACCGCGTCAAGACGCAGGCGCCGATCTGGAAGCGCGAGGTCGACGGCGGGGAGCGGCGCTGGGTCGAGGGCTCTCGGCCCGGCTGAACGGCCGGCCCGCCGGCCGGGTCCTGCTCAGGGCCCGAACTCGCTTCCCCCGGACGCCGCCGCGGATCCCGCGCCGCCACCGGGCCCGAACTCGCCGGCGGCCGGCGCTCTCTCGACGGGCGGCCCAGCGGCGGCCGCGGCCGCCTCGGGCGTGAACTCGTTCGCGGGGCTGGGCGCGGGCACTGGCCTGGGCTTGGGCGCTGGGGCCGGGGTCGCCACGGGCGCGGGTGCCGGCGCGGCTGCGGTGCGCTGGGGCTCCGGCTCGGGGGTGGGCGGTGGGGCCACGTCCTCGCTCGTGCGGCGCACCTCCGCGGCGGGTGAAGCTCCCGCCCCGGGCGAGCGCTCGCCGAGGCGCTCGACCGTGGCGGCGCCACCGCCTGCCAGGGCGGCCGCGGAGGCCGCCACGGCCGCCGCCTTGCCGCCCACGGTCAGGTCCGCAGCGTGCTGGGCCCGGTCGCCGAGGGCCACCGCGCGCTCGTGGACGGCGCTCGCCGCCCACTCGAGCATGCCGCGGACGGGCCCGGGATCGGTCGCGGCCGCCGCCAAGACGCCGATCGGCACGAGCGCGCCCAGGCGGTCGGGCACCGCTCGATACTCGCGCAGGCGCTCTCGGCAGCAGAGGCAGGTGCGCAGGTGCGGCCGCAGCGCGGCCAGGTCGTCCGGAGTTGCCTCCCCGTCGGCCAGGGCGGAGAGCCGGGGCGCAAGGCGATCGCACTCGGCACCCGACTCGATCCCGGCCAGCCGCTCGATGAAGGCGCGCCGGCCCTCCGACAGGCAGCGGTTGACCTTGGTGTAGGTCCAGCCCGTCTCCTGGCAGATCTCGCGGTAGCTGTAGCCCTGGGCCTTGAGCAGCAGGCAGCGCACCTCCTGCGGCTTCAGCCGACCGAGTGCCTGTGCGCCCATGCGCAGCTGCTCGAAGCGCTCGGCGCGCTCGTGGGTCTCGGGCTGTGTGGCCGTAGTCTCCGGCAGATCGGCCGGCTCGCCCGCCGGCATGACCCGGCGTCGGTGGCGGCGGATGGCCAGTGCCTCGTGCTTGGTGACCGTGCGCAGCCAGCGGCAGAGCTCGTCGTCGGTGCCGCGGGGCTCGTGGGTGAGCAGGATCTCCGCGGCGCGCTGGTATGCGTCCTCGGCATCGTGCGGGCTCTGCGAGTAGCGCCGCGCGGTGGACAGCATGTCCGCGCCGAAGCGCTCGAGCAGGGCGAGCTTGCCGGTGTCGACCGGCCCCCGCATCCCACGCCGCTTGCCACGCATCCTCGGTCTGCCCCGCCCCTTCGCGTCGATCCTCGCCGAACGCGGTGCCCGGCGCCAGAGGGAACCGCTCGCAGCGCCCCTATCTCCCAGGGCCCTGAGCGCCTGCCTTCGCCCCCTTCGGGCCCGGCTTGCGCCGGAAAGCGGTGAGATTTGTCCCGATTTGCGGGCATGAACGCCATCTGGGCGAGATCGTCCGCCGCGCCGCGCTACATTCACCGCTCCCGGCTGTTGCAGTCGGTGAAGGTCGCCCCAAGTTGGTCGGTATGCGCAACGGGCTGGCACGAGAGCTCCAGGAGGTCAAGCCGGCGGCGCCGGTCGCATTGCCGACCCGCGACGTGCGAGCCGGCACGCTGCCCCTCCTCGGCGGGCTGCTCAAGTTCGAGACAGTGCGGCGCGCCGCGCGCGTGGTGGTGCTCATGGGCCTGGACGTGGCGGGCCTGTTCCTGGCGATCTGGACGGGGTTGGCTATCAAGGCCGCCGTCCGCAGCCCGGATCAGCTGGACGTGACCTTCGGTGGCGCCAAGGATGTCGCGCCGCTGGCCTGCCTGGTGATGTTGCTCCTGTTCGCCCGCTCGGGCCTGTACCGCGACCGCCAGCAGCGACCGGGCTTCTCGCGGGTGATCTCGTCGCTGTTCCAGGTGACCCTGGTGATCCTCGTGTACGCCGTGATCGAGGGAGCCGAGTTCTCGTCTTACTACATCTTCTACGGCTCGCTGTTCTTCGCGCTGATCTACGTGTCTGCGTTCAGGTGGCTGTTCGAGCGTGCCAGCGGGGCGGTGCTTCGCGCCGCCGGGTACCGCCGGCGCGCGGTGCTGGTGGGCTCGGCCGCCAACATCGACGCGGTCTCGGTCGCGCTGCGCGACAGCTCGGACATCGACCCGTTCGGCTTCGTGTCCCTGGGCGAGAGCAAGCCGGAGGGGCTCAAGGACTTCGGGTCGCTCGAGAACCTCGAGCGTCACTTCGACTCGATCGACGAGGTCCTGATCGCCGACCCCGAGTTCCCCCAGGAGGAGGCGGTGGAGCTGGTGGACCGCTGCCACCGCCAGGGCGTGCGGGTGCGAGTGGCCCCTTCCACGATGGAGATCCTGATGGACAGGGTGGAGTTCGTGCCGGGGCAGTCCCTACCGCTGTTCGAGCTCAAGCCGCCCGTGTTCGAGGGCGTGGACTTCATCGTGAAGCGCACCTTCGATGTGGTGGGCGCGGCCCTCATGCTGATCGCGTTGTCGCCGCTCCTGGCGTTCATAACGCTGGCCATCAGGTTGGACTCCCGGGGCCCGATCCTCTATCGCTCCTACAGGCCGGGCATCGGGGGCAACCCGTTCCCGTGCCTGAAGTTCCGCACGATGCGCGACGGCGCCGACACCATGCAGGGTGCCCTCGAGCCGCGCAACGAGCAGGGGGGCGCGCTGTTCAAGATCCGCGCGGACCCGCGCGTCACCCGCGTCGGCTCGTTGCTGCGTCGCTGGTCGCTCGACGAGCTGCCACAGCTGCTTAACGTGCTGCGCGGCGAGATGTCGCTGGTGGGCCCGCGGCCGTTGCCAGAGCGGGACTACCTGCAGCTGGAGGACTGGCATCGCAAGCGCTATCTGGTGCTGCCGGGGATGACCGGCCTGTGGCAGGTCTCCGGCCGGTCGGAGCTCGGGTTCGATGAGCTGGTGCGGCTGGACTTCCTGTATCTGGAGCGGTGGTCGGTGTTCCTGGACCTCTCGATCCTGTTGAAGACCGTGCCGGCAGTGATCCGCTCGCGCGGCGCCTGGTAGCCGCTCAGCCGGTGGCGCCGACTGGCGTCAACCGCCCGAGCAGCGAGGGCTGCCCGACAGCCACCACGCGCGAGCGCATGTCCAGGGACAGCGCGGCGTCGTCCGGACCGCCCTCGGCCTCCGGGAAGGCAACCGCGCCGCCGGCCTCGAGCACGATCAGCTGCCCGGCGGCGCAGTCCACCGAGCGGGTCGGAGCCAGGCACACGGCTCCGTCGAAGCGTCCAGCCGCCACCTGGCACAGCGACAGCGCCACCGACCCGAGCCCGCGCACGCGCTTGGCGCCGCTGTCCACCAGCGCGGCGGAGTGGGCCGCCACCAGCCGCGGATGTGCGGATTCGATGCCCACGATCTCCAGCCTCTCGCGAGCCGGGTGCCGAGAGAGCGGGTGGCCGTCCAGCCGCACTCCCCGGCCGCGCTGGGCCGAGAACTCCTCGCCACCGCCGAGGTCGCGCACATAGGCATGACGCACGTGACGCATCCGCGGGCCGTCAGCCACGGCGATCGAGAGCGAGAACGTGTTCGAGCCGCGGGCCGCGTTGCGAGACCCGTCGATGGGGTCGATGACCACGTGCACCGGCCCGCCGCCCCGCAGGTGGACCTCGCCCCGCTCCTCCGAGATGGCCGTCAGGCCGGTGCCCAGCGCCTCCAGCTCGGCGAAGACCACGTCCTCCACGGCCCGGTCGATCGCCAGTGACACATCTCCGCCCGCCCCGGGCCCGGCGGTGGCCGTCAGGTCAGGGCTCCGCTCCAGCGCGCGCTGCGCGCCCACGCCGGCGCGCCTGAACAGACCGGGCCAGTCGATCCCCTCGGCGGCGGCAGCGGCTTCGCCCATCGCGCGAGGATACGGCGGGCCGATTAGCGTCCGTTGGCGTGGGCAGCCGCTACGACGACGAGCTCTGGGCGCTGGCGCCCTCCGACCCGCCGCCGCCGGCGGCGCCGGCGAGCGTGGCGTTCGCGCGCGAGCTCGGCGCCGTGGGGGACGCGCTGGACCTTGGCTGCGGGGACGGCCGGCTCAGCGCCGAGCTGCAGGCGGAGCGGCTGACCGTGACGGACGTTTCCCCGGTGGCCCTCGATCGCGCCCGGCTGCGGGTGCCGGCGGCAGCGGCGGTGGAGCTGGAGCCCGATACGCCCCTGCCGTTCGCCGACAACGCCTTCGACCTCGTGCACTGCGCCGACACACTCGAGCACGTGCGCGACGTGCAGCTCCTTCTGTCCGAGGCGCGACGCGTGCTGCGTCCGGCGGGGCGGCTGGCGGTCACGACCCCGGCGCACGGGCGCCGCACCGGCCTGGCGGTGCTGACCCGCGGGTTCGAGCGCAGATTCCCGCCGCTCTCGCCACACCTGCGCTTCTTCACCCGGCGCTCGCTGCGAGGCCTGCTGGGGGAGCTGGGCTTCGAGGTGGTGTCGCTGAGGTCGCGGTCCGGTGTGCTGATGGTCGTGGCGCGCCGCTGAGCACGCCGCGGCGCTACCCCTGGATCGCCTGCGCCGCGCTCAGCTGCAGCTGAGCGGCCTGTTTGGACTTGGGCGCGACCTCAAGCGCGGCGGTGGCGGTGTCGTAGGCCCGTGCCGGCAGGTCCAGGACGTTGAGCTCGTAGCGGCCGAGCCGAAGCCACGGCTCGGGGTCGAGCGAGTGCTCGATCACCGCGTCCTCGAGCAGGCGATAGGCGCGCACGTCGTCGCCGCGAGCGGCCCACACCGCCGCCTGTGCCCACAACGGCTCGGCCGAGTAGGGGTCGATCTCGCGCGCGCGGTCGGCCAGGTCGTCGGCCTCGTCCAGGTCGCCCCTTTCCAGCGCGGCCTGCGCGTCGTCGGTGGCCCGCTGTGCGCGCTCGGGCTGCCATACCGCCCACGCGCACAGCACTGAGGTGATCAGCACGGCCGCGGCGGCCACGATCCGCCCTACGTGCGGCCGGCCGGTGTGGCGCGGCTCGCCGGAGGCCGCGGCTGGGGTCTCGCCGGCACGTCGCAGCGGCCCCAGGCCGGCCACGAATCCCGCCGCGACCAGTGCGGTGACCGTGGGGCCCGGCACGAACCAGATCCAGTCGAGCAGCGAGTGCGCGCCGTAGACCACCACGCACAGCGCCAGGGCACAGATCGCGACGCGGTCGCCGTCCCAGTCCGGGCGCGGGCGGCCGCCTGGGCGCAGCCCGGTGGCGCGTGCCGCGGCGGCCAGCCACGCGGCGAGGAGCGCGAGCGTGACCGCCAGCCCCACCAGCCCGAGGTCGGCCATGGTCTGCGCAACGTAGCCGTGGGCGTGGCGAGCCGGGAAGCCGCTGTCCACGTGCTTGAGGCTCGCCAGTGCGAAGGCGCCCGCGCCCGCCCCCGCCAGGGGCCGCTCCTCGAGCGCGTCCCAGCTCTGCTCCCAGTAGGCGCTGCGCGAGCTCGAAAGCGAGCCCAGGCGAGCGCTGCCCGCCGGAGGCGCGGAGTCGCCCGTGAGGTCATCCACGCGGTCGGAGACCGTGCCGCCCAGGCCCCGGTCGCTGACCGCCACCGCGGCCAGGGCCATCACCGCGACCACCGCCGCCGCCGCGGCCAGGGCGGCGCCCGCGCGCACGCGCGCCGCCGGCGCGGGCCGGCTGCGGCGGTAGGCAAGACCGAGGGCGATGCCGGCCGCGAACAGCCCCACACACATCGCCAGGAGCAGCAGGCCGAACTCGCCGGCCACCGCCTCGCGGACCGCCACGGGCTGCAGCGACCCTTCGGTGAAGGCCTCCTTCGACAGAGCCCACGCCGCCACGGGCGCCACGCCCACGACGGACACCGCGATCGCCGCGACGCTGCGCAGCCGCAGCGGAATCACGGCCAGCCAGACCACGGCCGCCAGCACCACGGTGACCAGCGCACTGCGCGACTGAGTAAGCAGGACCGCCAACACCAGGACCCCGAGTGCCGTCAGCCCGAGCGCACGGGCAACCTGCCCGCCTTCGCGCCGAGTGGCCAGCCAGAGCGCGGCCGGGGTGCCCAGGGCGGCCATGGAGCCCAGGGCGTTCCAGTACTCCAGCGGTTCGCTGATCCGCGAGTTCAACACGGTCTCGGCCAGGCCGCCCGGCCAGACGCGCGTGAGGAGGGCCCAGCCGGCCACGACCACCGTCGCGGTGAGCACCGCTCCCAGCACCACCGGCGCCGCATCCGGTCGCAGCCGTGCGGCGCCCAGGGCGGCCGCGAACGCGGCCAGGTAGGCGAAGGTGCGCGCGGTCTCCTCGAGGCTCAGGTCCGGGCCGATCGACCACGCCAGCGACAGGCCGGTGAGGCAGGCCAGCGCCGCGAAGAGCCCCAGTACGACCAGCCCGTAGCCGCGCCCGGGTCGTGCGTAGAGCACGGTGGCCGCCAGCCCGGCGCCGGCCACGAGCACGATGACGATCTCGACCGTTGCCGTGCGTCCCAGCTCCGCGCCTCCCCTCGCGCCGAAGGCGACGGCGGCAAGCGCCGCGCCCAGCGCGACGCTAGCTGCTTGCGCGCGAGAACCGGCCACGACGCAGCGCGGCGGCCATGCCCGGCTTGCGCCGGCTGACGAGCAGGAGAGCGCCCGCGATGCCCAGCAGGCCCAACGCGATCAGCGCGAGCAGCACCGGCGTGGGCATGCCGTTGGCGGTCTCCGACGCCTTGAGCACCCCCGCGGAGCGAGGGCCCACGCGGCGCTCGCCCAGGGCGAGCTCGGTGGCCGCACGGCGGCGCTCGGCCGCCGCCCGCTCGGCCGCAGTCTTGGGCACGCCCTTGCCCCCGGCCTCGCCGGCCGCGGCTCCTCCGGACCCACCATCGGCGCCACCGCCACCGCCGTTTCCGGCTGCGGTGGCCTTCACCCCGCCGCCGATGGACGCGGCGATAACCGCCCGGCAATCGCTGTACTCGTCGAGATCGGCTGGGATCTTGCTGAGCGCGGCACGCCTGTCGGCCTCCGAGTGCTTGTTGTCGATGGTGCCGTCTGCGGCGCAATCCCGGACTACAGCGGTTGGGTCGGCCGCCGCAGAGGCAGGCAGGGCCAGGACCGCGAAAGCGGCCGCGAGCACACTGAGATGTCTCACTCGTCTGGTCATGCAGAAAACGCCTTGCCCGTGCGGATAAAGCCCGTGCACGGGCGCAATGCCTTGAACCAGCTTCCGCAGGCTAGCAATTGGTTTCGCCGCATCCGGCCCGGGTCATTCATCTTGCTGCTCCGACCGCCTTGAGCGCCTGGCCGGCGGCCGCAGCCCAGGCGGCCGGCGTGAGCTCGCGAGCCGCCTCGTTGCCGGCCGCCCCGAGCCGGACGCGGAGCCCGGGCTCCGATACGGCCGTCGTCAGGCGGGCGGCCAGGCCCGTGGCGTCGCCGGCTGCGAACACCAGCCCCGTTCGCCCATCACGCAGGAGGCCGCCGGCGGCTGCGCCGACGGCGTCGCTGGCTATGACCGTGGTCCCTTGGAGCATCGCCTCGTTCACGACCAACCCCCATGGCTCGGTGAAAGTTGCGGTTCGGATCGATGGCACAACGAGGATGTCCGCGGCCGCGTAGAGAGCCGGCAGCTCGGATTCGGCAACGTAGCCAAGCGAGCGGACGCCGGGCCCGGCGTTCTCCACGAGCCGCTCGAGGCTGCCACGCCCTGCCACGACCAGCCGCGCGCCCGAGCCCAGGGCGGCGATCTCCCAGGCGTCCAGCAGCACACGCACGCCCTTCTCCTCCTCCAGCCTGCCCACGTAGAGCACCAGCGGGCCCGCGTCGCCGGCCCCGGCTCGAGTGCGGGCCGAGTCCCTGGCCTCGTCGGCCACCTTCGCGCCGAAGTGGTCCACGTCGACGGCCTGAGGCGCGACGAACACGTTCCCGCGGGCGCCGCGGACCTCCTCCACGTGCCGGCTCACGTGGTCCCCGTAGGTGAGGACCGCGTCGGCGTTGCGGTAGAGGAAGCGGGTGGCCGGCAGCGAGAGCGCGTGGGCCGGGGTGCGGGGATGTGCCCAGATCGTGGCCCAGAGAACGAATGGGATGCCTTGCCGGCGGGCGGCGGCGTAGGTGGCGGGCAGCGCCACCCGCCCGCCCAGGCTGCAGATGACAGCCCGATAGCGGCCCGAACCCGCCGCTCGCGCCGCGCCGGCCTGAGTCGTGCGGTGCACGGCCAGGCCGGGCACCGGCCGGCCCGCATCCGCGAAGGCCAGCACCTCGGCGCCCTGGGCCTTGGCCAGGAGCCGGAACGGCTCGCGGCGGTAAGGCGAGACCGCGCCGGTGACCACGCAGATCGGTCGCGGGTCGCCGGGCACGCCCGAGAATCTAGATGGGGGAACCACCGCCTACGCTCCCGCCCGTGGCCGGCCGTCCGGACATCGCGCTGGTCTCGCTGCGCACCACCATCGGCTGGCAGCGGGCCGACGACGCTTTCGCCGAGCACGTCAGGGCGGCCGGCGCAACCTGCGAGGTGCGCCCGATCGCGCTCGGCGCCTCCGGGCGGTTGCGGCGTTCCATGGCCCTCACCGACCTGGTTGAGGCGCTGGCCGCGCGCCGCGCCGCGCGCGGCGTGGACGCCGGAGCCACGGTCTACTCGTCGGTCACCGCGGCCCTGCTGCAGCCGCCGCGGTCACCCTCGGCCGTGCGCTTCGACGCGATCGCGGCGCTCAACCGCCCCGGCGCTGGAGGCCGCTGGCAGCGCCGCAGGGAGCGCACGGCCTTGGGGTCGGCGAGCCTGCTGCTGCCGTGGAGCGAGGCGGCCGAGGTGGCTGCAGCGCAGGCACTCGGCCCCGCGGCGCCCCCCTCCCTCGTGGTCCCACCTCCGGTCCTGCGTGCGCCGCGGGGCGAGCCGGACGCGCCCGGGCCGGCACCCGACGCCGTGGCGTACGCGGGCAACCCCGCCAAGCGCGGCCTCGACGTGCTGTGCGCCGCGTGGACGGCCGCGGCACCCGACGGCGCGACGCTGGCCGTAGGGGGGCTCGACCGCGCGGAGGCGCTGCGCTGGCTGTCGCGGGCCGGCACGCCGGAGCCTCCCGGGGTGGAGTGGGTCGGGCGGCTTGAGCCCAAGCGGTGGCGAGCCCTCGTGGCGTCGTCCCGTGTGTTCGTGAACGCCTCGCGCCAGGAGGAGTGGGGCCTGGCGCAGATGGAGGCGCTGGCGGCCGGCACGCCGCTGGTCACGGTGCCCACGCCCGGGCCCAACGTGGCGCTGCCGCTGGCTCGCGTCCTGGCGCCCGAGCTCGTGGCGCGCGACCTGAGCGCAACCTCGCTGGCGGACGCCCTACGGGCCGCGCTGGCATTCACCCAGGCCCAGCGCGAGCGCTACGGGGAGCAGGCCGAGCGGCTGCTGGAGCCCTACCGCGAGGAGCGCGTACGGCGGGTGGTGGCTGAGGAGGTGCTGCCGCTGCTGTTGGGCAGCAGCTCCTCGTAGATCTCGGTCCAGCGATCGGCAAAGGCGTCGTAGCCGTAGCGCTCCACGGCGAAGCGATGCAGTGCCGAGCCGTCGAAGGATCGCCCCAGTGCCCGCTCGATCCCATCGGCCAGCGCCTGCGGGTCGCGCGCCGGCACGAGCTCGCCGGCGGCGGGGGTGAGCACCTCGGGCACGCCTCCGACGCGCGCGGCCACCGCGGGCAGCCCGCTGGCCATGGCCTCGATCAGCACGCACCCGAACGTCTCGTGGATGCTGGGCAGCACGAACAGGTCGGCGGCCCGCATCAGCGCCGCGACATCGTCCTTTGGCAGCTCGCCCCAGAACCGCACTCGCTCCGCCAGCCCGAGCTCGCGCGCGCGGGCTTCCAGGCGCTCGCGCAGCTCACCGCCGCCCACCACGTCCAGCCGTCGGCTGCCATCCAGCAGAGCCAGCGCGTCCAGCAGGTAGGCGTGCCCCTTCTTCTCGGCCAGCGCGCCCACCGTGAGCAGTCGCGCACCGTCCCCCGGCGCGTTTCCCTCGGGGACGGCGAACACGTCCGTGTCCACGACGTTGGGCAGCACCCGCATCCGGGCACCGGGCGCGATCTCACGCAGGTGGCCGGCCAGTTCCTCGCTCACCGGCGCCACGAGGTCCGCGCGCTCGAAGGCCACCCGCGCCAGCAACCGCTCGTAGCCGGTCACGACGCCGCGCTGAAAGCCCGTGAAGTGCTCGGTGACCACCACGGGCGCGCGGCTGATCGCGCCGAGCAGCAGCGCGGGCAGCCCGGCGGAGTAGACGTGCGCGTGAACCACCGTTGGTCGCCAACCCTGCGAGCGCAGCCGGCGCAGGGCCGCGAGCATGCCTATGGTCTGGCAGACCAGCGCCAGCGGGCGCAGCCGCGGGCGCCGGTACCGAACGCGCAGGGTTCGCAGGCCGTCCTCCCGCTCGTCCGCCAGGTCGAAGACCCCGAATGGGGGAGAGGGCGTGGCCAGCGACGCCAGGACCACCACGTCGTGGCGGCGGGCGAGCGCACGCGCGTGTTCTCTGCAGAAGGCCCCGAACACCGGCCGCTCGGGCCACGGATACCACTTGGGAACGACGAGCACCCTCAGGCGAGGGCCGGTCACGGCAGCCGCCTGACGGTCGCCAGTGTCCGCTGTGCCTCGTGGGACGGCAGGTATTCCCGGCTGGCCAGGAAGCTGCGCCCCTCCTCGATCGCCTCGGCATGGGTGTAGGCGGCGGCCACCTTGCCCTGCTCATGACGGACCGCCAGGGCGTCGACGATCCCCAGCCGCCAGTCGCGCTCGCGCGCGACGGCGCCCCAGTGGTTGTCCAGGCCCCAGCCGAAGCGCAGGTCGGGAAACGGCATCAGCTCCTGTGCGACCTCGCGACGGAACACGGTCAGTGGCCCGATCTCCACGTACTGGGTGCGCCGGGCGAGCGACCACGCCCGCCGGCGGGTGACGCGCCAGGCAGCGTGGCTGCGACGGGTCTGGGCCGGCTGGGCCAGGTCCAGTGACAGCCGCTCGCACACCGCGAGCATGCGGTCGAGGAAGTGTGGCGGCAGGTCGATGTCGTCGTCGGCGACCACGACCCAATCGTGGCCTGCCACCGGGGCCGCGGCCGCCAGCAGGCGATTGAGGTTCTGGAACTTGCCGCCGGTCATGTCCCGGGCCACGGTCTCAGCGGCCAATGACGGGTCGGGGGCGCCGGTGGAGCCCAGCGCGAAGTGGACGTCGTGGCGGGCCGACCGCAGCTGCCCGATCGCCTCGGGCAGGCGCGAGCCCGGCCTGTAGACCGACAGGGCCAGCACGCGCTGCGGCGCAAGCGCCGCGGCAGCTCGGTTCAGGCGCGGCCCGGTGAGTACCAGGGCGCGAGCAAGGCCGATCCCGGCGTCGGCGAGTCGCGCCGTGGCCACGAGCCGCTTGCCGGCGACCGTGCCGGACTCGCCCGAGAGGAAGGTCTGTGGGTCGGGCAGGCGCTCCGGCGACGGGCTGCGCGCGCCGCTCACCGGCCTCGCAGCGCCTCGACCAGGCGCCCCGTGGAGTGCGCACCCATCACGATTCCCTGAGGGCAGCGGCGGCGGGCCGTGTGCCAGCCCGCTCCTGCCAGGTCGCGCAGCTCCCTGCCGAGGGTCGGCGAGCTGCCCTTGCGGCGGTCGCTGCGCCGCGCGGCACGCCCCCGGCCGTACTCCGACCGCGCCAGCGAGCGCAGCCGCGCGTCATCGCCCTGGCGGCGATGCTCGAGCCCGGCGGCCGCCACGTATGCCACCCGGCCCCCGGCGGCGTGCAGCCGCATGAGCCACTCCTCCTCGTCGCCGTAGATGGGCACGGACTCGTCGAAGGTGCCGATCCGCTCCAGCGCGCTGCGACGCACCGCCATGTTGGCGCTCCACACGAACCGGGTCTCGCGATCCTCCGGCCCGAGGTCCAGCGTTGTGATGGGTGGGGCCTCGCGCCCGCAGGCGCGGGGGGCCGGCCCCTCCAGGCTGGCCCTGATCGGCCCGCCCAGCGCTTCCGCCCAGTCGTGGCGGTCCGCGCCCGCCACCAGCGCGGCCAGCCATCCAGCGGGCGCGCGCACGTCGTCATCGATGAGTGCCACGAGGCCAGATCCCGCCGCCGCAATGCCTGTGTTGCGCGCGGCGTTCGGGCCCCGCGGCTGCGTATGCCTGGCCAGGCGTGCGCCGGCGCGCTGCGCCACCGCCGGGGTGGCGTCGGCCGAGCCGTCGTCGACCACGATCACCTCGAACCGGGCGTCCAGCTGCTGCTCGCTCAGGGAGGCGAGTGTCACTGTCAGATAGTCCGCCCGATCGCGCGTCGGGACGACCACGGAGACGGCGGGCGCGGACATCGAGCCGGTAGGTTAGCCACGCCCCTGGTGACCGAAGCCGCGCCTCCCCGCGTCCTGCTGCTGCACAACCGCTACCGCGTCGTGGGCGGCGAGGAGCGTTCGGTCGAGCTGCACCGGCGGGCCCTCGAGCGCGCCGGCATCGAGCACGCGCTGCTCGAGCGGCGGTCGGCCGACGTCACGCCCGCCGGCGCCGCCACGGCGCTGCTGCGCGGCGGCTCGGGTGAGGACGAGATCGCGCGCGCGGTGCAGGCGCTCGGCGCCGGCATCGTGCACGCTCACAACGTGCTGCCGCTGATCGGGCCCCGTTCGCTGGAGGCGGCGCGCGCTGCCGGCGCCCGCGTCGTTCTGCACCTTCACAACGTGCGCCTCTTCTGCGCCACCGGGTTCGGGGAGCGTGGGGGGCGCCCGTGTGCGCGCTGCCGCGGCCGGCGCACGCTTCCCGGCCTGGTGCTCAACTGCCGCCGCTCGCTGCCGGAGGCCGCCGTCTATGCGGCCGCGCTGTCCGCCCACCAGCCGTCGATGTTCGCCGCCGTGGACCGGTTCGCGGCGCCCAGCGAGTTCGCGGCCGAGCGGCTGGCCTATCTCGGCCTCCCGCGCGAGCGCGTCGTCGTCCTGCGGCACTACCTGCCCGAGGAGGCGTTTGCCCCGCGTTCCCGCGCCCGGGAGGGCTCCTACGCCCTGGTGGCGTCCAGGCTGTCGCCCGAGAAGGGCATCGACGCGGCCATCCGCGCGGCGGCCGCGGCGGGCGTTCCGCTGCGGGTGGCCGGCGAGGGCTCCGCGGCGACCGAGCTGCGTGCGCAGGCGGCGCGCAGCGGTGCCGACGTGCACTTCACGGGCAGGGCCGACCGTGAGCAGATGGCCTCGTTGCTGGCGGGCGCGGCGGCCGTGCTCATGCCCTCGCGCTATCACGAGTTCTCCCCGTACTCCGCGCTGGAGGCCATGGCGCAGGGCGTACCGGTGGTGGCCACCGCTATGGGCGGCCTGCCCGAGCTGCTGGGGGCGGACCGATGTGTCCCGGCGCAGGACGAGGACGCCTTCACCGCCCGCCTGGCCGCCCTGTGGGCCGATCCGGACATGCGCGAGGAGGAGGGCCAGGCGCTGCACCGGCGCGCGAGGGAACGCCATTCCGAGGAGCGTCACGTGGGGGACCTGCGGGCGCTCTACGCTGGCCTCTGAGCGGGAGCGGAGTCGGGAAACCGCCTGAATACACTCGCCCGATGCCACGTTCCGCGAGAGGCCGCGTGGGCCTCGGGCTGGCGCTGATCGTGGCGCTGGCGGCCGCCCTGCGGCTGCCGACACTGGCCGACCAGAGCCTGTGGTTCGACGAGGCAGCGACCGCCGCCGACGTGAGCGGCTCGTTCGGCGACATGGCCAGGAGCGTGAAAGACCTCGAGGGCAACCCGCCCTTCTTCTTCTTCGTCACGTGGCTCGTGGCCCAGCTCCTGGGCACCGGCGAGGTCGCGTTGCGCCTGGTGCCCGCCGTGGCGGGCATCGCCGTTGTGCCGGTGCTGTTCGCCACCGTCCGCCGTCTCGGCGGCGCACGTGCCGGGCTCGTGGCGGCGCTACTGGCGGCCACCGCGCCTCTGCTTGTCTGGTTCTCCCAGGAGGCGCGGGCGTACCAGCTCGTGGTCCTGCTCGTGGTGCTGACCGCCTACTGCGCCGTGCGCTACCGCGACACGGGTGAGACGCGCGCCTACGGCGGCTGCGTGGTGTTCGCGGTGCTGGCGATCGCCAGCCATTACCTGGCTGCGTTCACGGTGGTTCCGCTGGTTGTGGCCATGGTGCTCAGCCGGCCCCGCCCGGCGGGACCGGTGCGCTGGGCGCCTGCCGCGGTGCCCGTGACCGGGCTGCTGCTGCTGCCGCTCGCGCTGCACCAGAGCGACCGCGCCAAGGGGGCCGCCGGCGGGGACCTCGGCACCCGCGTGCTGCAGGTGCCCAAGCAGCTCGCGGTGGGCTATTACTCGGCCTTCGACACCGTCTCGGCGGTGCTGGTCACAGCCGTGGTCGTCGTGGCCCTGGCGCTGACCTTCCGCCATGCCGATCGGCGGCTGCGGCGCCAGTTGCTGGCGTGTCTGGGCCTGGCCGCTGCGGCCACGGTGCCGTTGCTGGCCCTGGCCATCGTCGGGTTCGACTATCTGAACACCCGCAACGTGATCGCAGCCCTGGTCCCGCTGTGCGCGGCGCTCGGGCTGGCGCTCGGGCGTGACCGCAGAGGGGTGGCGGTGGCCGGCGTGCTGGCGCTCAGCGGCGTGGCCACGTCGATCTCCGTCAGCGCCGACGCCAGCGCCCACCGCGACGACTGGCGCGGCGCCGTCCGAGCATTGGGGCCACCCGACCGGCCTCGCGCCATCGTGTCCGGGACGCGGGCGGCGCTGCCTCTGGACTATTACCTGCCCAGCGCGCGTCCGCCCGACCAGGCGCAGGCCCAGGTCGCAGAGATCGATGTGATCGCCCCCGCACGGCGCGGCACCGGCGACAAGCCCGAGCCGCCCGCTCTCCGCGGGCTCAGCGCGCCCGCGGGTTTCGAGCCGGCCGGCGGGCAGCGGACCGAGCTCTACACGATCCGGCGCTTCCGAGCCCCGCAGCCGGTGGCCGTGCCGGTGGCCACGCTCAGGGCGCTCGCCGCTAGATCGGACCCGCTGGTGTACCTCGACGGCTGAGCGACTAGCTGAGCTGGGCGCGCCACCACGCCAGCGTGTCGCGCACCGTGTCCGTGAGCTCGATCTCGGGCCGCCAGCCGGTGGCCTCGGTGAGCCGATCGTGCGAGCCGCGCAGGTCGCGCGCATCGTGTGCGCGCAGGCGGGCGGGGTCGACCTCGTGGCGGATCGGCACGGTGGCCTCGTTGCCCAGCGCGTCGATCAGCTCGGCGACCGACGCCGACCGTCCGCTGCACACGTTGTACGCGCCCGGCTCGGCGCCCAGCGCCAGCACGTAGGCCCGTACGACGTCGCGCACGTCCGAGAAGTCGCGTGCGGAGGACACATCGCCCGTGCGCAGGACCGCCTCCGCCGCGCCGCTCGTCTCGGCCTGTGCCACCTGCTTGGCCAGGGAGCTCAGCACGTACTCGTCGGCCTGGCCGGGGCCCGCGTGATTGAAGGGGCGCAGGCGCACGACCCGCAGCCCGTGTGCCTCGGCGTACTGGCGGCCGAGCATGTCAGTGGCGGCCTTGGAGACCGCATATGGGTTGCCGGGCACCAGCGGCGCGGACTCGTCGACGGGCAGCCGGGCAGGCTCGCCGTACACCTGGCCGCTGCCCACCAGCACGACGGTCGCCTCGGGAGCCTCGTGGCGCACCGCTTCGAGCACGTTCAGCGTGATCTGGATGTTGGTCAGCAGGGCCTCATCGGGTCGCTCCCAGGACAGCCGCGGCGTGCTGAAGGCAGCCAGGTGCAGGACCGCCGTGGGCCGGCTGTCCGCCACCGCGCGCCGAACGGCGGGGGCGTCGCGAAGGTCGAGCTCCGTGCTCGACGGAGCCTGCGGGTTGCGTCCCTCGGACTCGAGGCGCTCCACGAGGTGGCGGCCCGCGAACCCGCCGCCGCCGGTCACGAAGTGCGCGCCCACACGCGTGGCGGCCGATCCGGAGGGCTCGCCGGCCTGGTCGGGTCGCGCGGAAGCGCTGCTCGGCACGCCGGGCAGTCTAAGGGGCTACGCGCGAGAGGCCCGGCGCTCGGCCAGGTACTGACGAGCGAAGCCGAGGATGAAGCGGGGGTTGGTCTCCAGGTAGCGGGGGAACAGGCGGCGGGGCTCCTGCGTTAGCCGGTACAGCCACTCCAGGCCGCGCCTCTGCATCCATTCCGGCGCCTGGGACACCCGGCCCGCGTGGAAGTCGAACGCGGCGCCCACGGCGCACATCACGGGCGCCTCGATGCGCTCGCGCATGCGAACCATCCACTTCTCCTGCTTCGGCACCCCGATGCCCACCCAGATCACGTCCGGGCGCGCGCGCTCGATGCTGCGCAGCACCTCCTCGTCCTCGGCCTCGGTGAGCGGGCGGAACGGGGGCGAGTGGGCGCCCACGATCTGGAGGCCCGGATAGCTTCGGCGCAGGTTCAGCACCAGGTCGGCCAGCGCCTCCTGGTCACGGCCCCCGTAGAGCCACACCCGGTGCCCCTTCTCGGCGGCGCGGGCGCAGTAGCGGCTCATGAGCTCCGGGCCGTATACCCGGTCGTTCAGGTTCTCGCCGAGCATGTTGACCGCCCAGACGATGGGCATCCCGTCGGGCACCGTCATCACGGACTCCGTGAGGGCCGTGCGCATGTCGGGGTCGTCCTGGGCCACGATCAGCGAGTGCACCGAGGAGGCGCAGATCCAGCCCCGCTCGCGGTCCTCGATCATCGAGTCCATCACGTCCATGGCGCCGTCGTAGTCGGTCATGGCCATGGGGACGCCGAGCACCCTGCGGCGCCTGACCGTCGCCACGGGGCTGGGAGCCGGGGGCGCGTATGTGGGCTTCGCGTTCATCTCGGTGCTCCTAAGGGATTGGTTTGGCGCAGGGCCGTCGGACCATGAGCCTCACCTCCCCCGGCGCAAAGGAGCGCCCGAGTGTAAAGAACAGTCCTGACGAGGGATCGGAGCGGTGGCGGAGGCAGGCCCCCGCAGCCCGCGACGACCGCGAACTTCGCCTCCACCCTGCCTGCAAGACTCGCCGCGACCATGGCCGCGCCGCGCCATCGCCGGAGGGTGCCTTGACCGAGGGCCGGGCCCGGCTGCTGGCCTCGGGATCCTTCTTTGCACAGCTCGCGCAGGTCGCCGGGCTGGTGGCCATCTTCGCTGTGATCACCGTGCTGGCGCGGCGGCTCTCGCTGGCCGAGGTGGGCGTCTACGGCCTTCTGAGCTCGCTTGCCGGTTACCTGCTGATCGTCCAGAACGCCGCCGCGGGCGCCGCGGTGCGCGCCATGGCGGTCGCCGACTCGGCCGAGCGCCGCGACGAGGCCTTCTCCACCGCGGTTGCCCTCTATGCGGTCGCCGGCGTGGCGTGCGGCGCGCTGGTGGCCGCACTGGGAATCGCGGCCACGGCGCTGATCGACCTGCCGGATGGGCTGGCGGACCAGGCCCGCGACGGGTCGCTGCTGCTGGGAGCGGTGACGGCGGTGGGCTGGCCCGCCACGGTCTGGCGCGACGCGCTGCGCTCGGTCGAGCGCTACGTGCGCGTGGCCGTGGCGGAGATGGTGGCGGTGGCGGCCTGGACGGCGCTGGTGGTTGGCCTCGCGCTCTCCGACGCCTCGCTGGCCGTGCTGGTGGGCGCCAGCGGGGCCATCCCGCTGCTGGCGGGGCTGGCGTGCGCGGTGGCCGCTCGTCTGGCCCGGATCCCACACCGGGTGCGCCCCGGTCTGGCCAGCCGCCGCGCCGCCGGGGACCTCGGCGGCCTGGCCGCCATGCTCACCCTGGCGGAGGCGGCGATCGCCGCGGTCTACGTGGTGGACAGGGCGATCCTGGGCGCGCTGGGCTCGGCGTCGGCGGTGGGCCAGTTCGAGGGCCCGGTGCGCGCCCACAATCTGCTGCGCTCCCTCAACTCGGCCGTCACGGTCACCGTGCTGCCCGCCGCCTCGCGGCTGGAGGCCGAGGGAGACCGCCGGCGCCTGGGAGAGCTGCTCGTTCGCGGCTCGCGCTACACGCTGGCGCTGATCGCGCCGATCGCCGTGGCGGGCGCGGTGCTGGCCGCGCCGCTCCTCGATGCCTGGCTGGGCCCCGAGTACCGGGCGGGCGGGTCAGCCATGGCCATCCTGCTCGTCCACTGGCTGGTGAACGGCGCCAGCGGGGTGGCCGCCGCGCTGCTGGTGGGGCTGGGGAGCGCGGCGACCGTGGCACGCTGGGCCGTGGCCGTGGCCCTGACCAACGTTGCGCTGGCCCTGGCGCTGGTGCCGTGGCTCGAGGTGGACGGCGCGGCCCTGGCCACCACCATCCCCTTCGCGGCCGCCTTCCCGTACCTGATGGGCTCGGCTCTGCGGGCCACGGCCACGCCTGCGGCCGAGCTGTGGAGGCGGGCGTTCAAGCCGGCCCTGGCGCTCTGCGTGCCATTGGCCGTGGTGCTGGGAGCCCTGCGCCTGGCGGCCGAGCCCGAGGGCGCGGTGGTGTTCGCGCTCGGGGCAGCGGGCGTGGCCGCCTACTGGGGTGCTTTCTACCGGCTGGTGCTGGGACGGGGCGAGCGGGAGCTGGTGCGCGGCCTGGCGCGGCCGGGCTGACCGGCGACCGGTCGCCGGTCGCCGGTCACGTCCTTTGTTCTGTGGCCGCCCTGGGCTCGGGTGTCGCCCCACGGCGGCACCGAGGGGACAGGTCTGTTGCGGTGCCGTCACGTTCGTGACCGGCTGAGTGGGTTGGTCACGGGCGGCTTGGCAGGCGGCGGAT
The DNA here is from genome assembly GCA_963755215.1 of uncultured Thermoleophilaceae bacterium. Lineage (GTDB taxonomy): Bacteria > Actinomycetota > Thermoleophilia > Solirubrobacterales > Thermoleophilaceae > JAAYBF01. The sequence goes on along the minus strand of CAVWIW010000007.1, from coordinate 8,697 downwards.
GATTGGCCCGAAAGCGGCCTATAGGGGCGGTTTCGGGCCACTCATTTCCAGCTCTCGGAGCGACGTCAACGCTGCGTTACGAGCGTGACGCGCGCCAGCACCCCTGGGCCCGCTCCTTCGGTGCCCGAGACCCAGCGCCGCGCGCTGCCCCGGCGAACGCTAAGCGGCCAGCTCCGGCTCGGCGCGATCGGCTATCAGGCGGGCGATCGCGAGCGACGAGGTGGCTGCGGGCGAGGGCGCGTTGCGCACGTGGATCGCGCGCCTGGTCTCGTGCACAACGAAGTCGTCCACCAGCGCTCCGTCGCGCGCCAGCGCCTGGGCCCTCACCCCGGCGAAGGCGAACTCCACGTCGCCGGGCCGCAGGTCGGGCACGTAGTCGGCGGCCGCGCGCACGAAAGCGCGCCGGCTGGACGCATGCCGCAGCTCGGTGAGGCCCGTGCGCCAGAAGCGGCGGAACATGCGCCAGCTGCCGGGCCACGCCAGGGTGGCGCCGAGATCGCGCGGGCGCAGCTTGGCCAGCGAGTACGCGTCGCGAGCGGGCGACAGCAGGGCCGTGGGGCCCACCAGCACGTCGCCGCTGGTGTGGCGGGTGAGGTGCACCCCGAGGAATGGCAGGCTCGGGTCGGGCACCGGGTAGATCAGCGAGCGCACCAGCTCGCGGCGCTCGGGACGCAGCCGCAGGTAGGCGCCGCGGAACGGCACGATCCGCGGCTCGGGCGAGGCGCCCGCCATGACCGCCAGCCGATCCGACCAGCCTCCGGCGCAGAACACGGCGAACCGCGCCCGGGTCTCGCCGCGCGTGTGACGCAGCACCAGCCGGCCGCCGTTCTCCGACACGCCCTCCACGCCCGCTCCGGTGGCAACGGTCACGCCGCGCTCCTCGAGCTGGCGCGCCAGCGCCCGCGCTACGCCGGGGAAGTCGGCGATGCCGGTGTTGGGCGAATGCAGGGCGGCCACGCCGCGGCAGTGCGGCTCCACCTCGTGTAGCTCGGCGACGGTGAGCCGCCGCAGTCCCGGCACCCCGTTCTCCCGCCCGCGGCGCTCGAGCTCGTCCAGCCCCGGCAGCTCGGACTCGTCACGCGCCACGATCACCTTGCCGCAGCGCGCGTGGTCGACCCCGTTCTCCTCGCAGAACTCGTACATCTCCGCCGCGCCCTCCACGCACAGCTTGGCCTTCAGCGAGCCCGGCATGTAGTAGATCCCTGCGTGGATCACGCCGCTGTTGTGGCCCGTCTGATGGAACCCCACGTGGGGCTCGCGCTCGAGTACGGTCACCGACAGCCGCGGATGGCGGGTGAGCAGCTCGCGGGCCACGGCCAGCCCGATGATCCCGCCGCCGATCACGGCGAGGTCGCACTCGCCCGCGGGGTCCCTCACTCTCTCGCTCAGCCGGCCTGCTTCTGCGGCACGCCGCTGGCCAGGAGCTCGAGGTCGGAGTCGACCATGATCCCGACCAGCTCGGCGAAGCTCGTGCCGGGCTCCCAGCCGAGCTTCTCGCGGGCCTTGGAAGCGTCGCCGATCAGGTGCTCGACCTCTGCCGGCCGCAGGAAGCGCGGATCGACCTTCACGTGGTCGGAGGGATCGAGGCCGGCGTGCTCGAAGGCCACGTCCACCAGCTCGCGGACGCTGTGGGTCTCCCCGGTGGCGATCACGTAGTCGTCGGGCTCATCCTGCTGGAGCATCAGCCACATCGCCTCGACGTAGTCCTTCGCGTAGCCCCAGTCGCGCTCGGCGTCGAGGTTGCCCAGCGGCAGCTCGTCCGACAGGCCGAGCTTGATCGAGGCCGCGCTGTGCGTGACCTTGCGGGTCACGAACTCCAGCCCGCGGCGGGGGCTCTCGTGGTTGAAAAGGATCCCCGAGCACGCGAACAGGTCGTAGCTCTCGCGGTAGTTGACCGTGATGAAGTGGCCGTAGGCCTTGGCCACCCCGTAGGGGCTGCGCGGGTAGAAGGGGGTGGTCTCGGTCTGTGGGACCTCGAGCACCTGGCCGAACATCTCGGACGAGGACGCCTGGTAGAAGCGCGCCTCGGGCACCACCTCGCGCATGGCCTCCAGCATCCGCGTGGCGCCCACGCCGCTGAACTCGGCCGTGAGCACCGGCTGGTTCCACGACGCCGCCACGAACGACATGGCGGCCAGGTTGTAGATCTCGTGCGGCTCGCAGTCGCGGAGCACGTCGGTCAGCGAGCGCTGGTCCAGCAGGTCGCCGGTGTGGAGCGTGATGGCGTCGCGGCAGTCCTGCAGGCGCTGGAAGGTCTCGGTCGAGGAGCGGCGGACCATGCCGTGCACCTCGTAGCCCTTCTCCAGGAGGAACTCGGCCAGGTAGCTGCCGTCCTGGCCGGTCACGCCCGTGATGAGTGCGCGTCTGGTCTCAGTCACGCGCGGCAGGCTACCGATCCGGTCGCGGAGTCGATGCAGCGGCGTCTCGCCGCACCTGCTCCGCCAGGCGGTCCTGCCCGGCGCGCAGGGCCTCGACATCCGCGCGCAGCTCGTCGATCGAGCGCACCAGCTCCTGATCGACCCCGCGCTGGAAGGTGGTGTAGGGCTTCAGCGCCCGCAGCATCAGCCTCCTGAGCGCCCCGCGCGGCGCCGAGGTGGGCGCGGCCGAGGCCTCGGCACCGGCGGCGATCCGTCGCGCCGCCCCCGCGGCCCCGTCCGCGCGACGCTCCCCGGCTGCCCGCTCCCCCCAGCGGTCATGGACGCGCGCCAGGCGCCTGGCCATGTCGGCCCCGGCGGCCTCGCGGGAATGCCCGCGCAGCAGGTCGGCCCTGCCGCGCGCCGCCCGCCGGCCGGCCGCGTCGGGGTCGCCGGCCACCTCGCGCAGTGCCCGCACGGCGTCGTCCAGATCGGGCTCGGCCCATGTCCCGCCGGCCGGATACGGCTCCGCGCCCGCGCCGATCGGCACCAGCGTGTAATCCACCAGCCAGCTGTTGCGCGCCGTCATGAACTCGAGGTTGCCGGAGTAGCCGGTGGCCACGGCGGGCTTGCCCAGCGCCATCGCTTCGGCCAGGGGCAGGCCGAAGCCCTCCGCGCGGTGCAGCGACAGGTAGCAGTCGCAGGCCGCGAGCAGCGCGTCGCGCTCGGCGGGCTCGAGAGCACGATCGATCAGGTGCACGTCGGGACGCCTGGCCGCCGCGGCCACGAGCTCCGAGTGGCGGTCGGGGTGGTGCTCCTGGCCGATGCACTTGAGTGCCAGCGATGGGCCTTCCCCGGGCTCGAACGCGCGCTCGAAGGCCGTCAGGGCGCCCAGCGGGTTCTTGCGCTCGAAGCCGCTGTTGTAGTCGAAGGCCGAGAGGAACAGGAACCCCTCCGGCAGGCCGAGCTGCGCGCGCGGCAGCGGCTCCGGGGACGGCGGCTCGACGGGCGTGGTCACCTTGACCACGGGCACCGGGGAGACGGCCGACAGCGCCGCGGCCACGTGGCCGGATCCCGCCCACACCTCATCGAGGTGCCGGAACGCCCCGAGCCAGCGGTCGGGGAAGTCCGACACCTCCCACCACCACAGGCCGATCGAATGCCGGCCCGAGAAGAAGTCGGGGCCCATCCGGTCGGCGAACACGTCGAGGCCCTCGGCGTTCACGCAGATCAGGTTGATCGGATGCCTCTGCGCGACCGTCGTGGCGCCGGGACCGGCGCCGGAGAGCTCGTCGAGATGGCCGGCGGCGAGGGGCACGGGAGTGACCTCCACTCCCTGCGACTCCAGCGCGGCGGCCACGGAGCGCACCACCTCGCCAATCCCCATCACCGACTGGAAGTAGCCGGCCAGGTTCACCCCGAGCGGGGCGCGGGTCACAGGTTCTCCGCGATCCGCGGCGTCTCGCGCTTGAACACCCATAGGCCCAGCACGAACAGCGCCACCGTGATCCCCAGCGGCAGCAGCAGCCTGTAGTCGGGGCCGATGGCCTCGGCTGCCGTGGGCGCGCTGGGGTCGATCAGCGCGTGGCGCATCTGGGTGAGGACCACCGCGATCGGGTTGGCCAGGAACGCGCGCTCGTAGTCGTCGGGCACCGTGCTCAGCACGTAGAGCACGGGCGACGCGTAGAAGAGGACCTGCAGCACCACGTCCCAGATCGGGCTCACGTCGCGGTAGCGCGGGTACAGGGCGGCCAGCATCATGGCCAGCCCCACCGAGAGCACGGCCAGCAGTGCGATCAGCAGGGGCAGCTGCAGCCAGCTCAGCCGCGGCTCGACCCCCGACACCATCGCGAAGAAGAACACGGCCACCAGGTTCAGCCCCAGGTTGAACAGGGACGTGAGCGCCACCGACAGCGGAATCACCATCCGCGGGAAGTGCATCTTGCGCAGCAGGTTGTCGCGGCGGATCAGCGAGGTCACGCCACCGGCGGTGGTCTCGGAGAAGTAGGTGAACAGCACGATGCTGGTGAGCAGGTACACCGGGTAGTGCTCCACGTCCGCGCCGAACTTGATCACCTGCGTGAACACCACGTACAGGACGCCGAAGAGCATCAGCGGGCGCATCAGCCCCCACAGGTAGCCCAGCACGGAGCCGAAGAAGTTGAGCTTGAAGTCGGTGACCGCCAACAGGTAGGTCAGGCTCACGAATCGCCGAAGGTCGTTGCCGAGCGCCGACGGCGCGCTGAGCACCTGCGCCGCGCCGCTCATGCCGACCTGATCTCGAGCTCGTGCGGGATGTCCACCGCGCCGCCGCTCGCATAGGGGGAGGCCACCACGAGCATCGACACGTCCTGCGCCCGCACCACGCCGGCGACGCCCAGCTGAGGAGCGCTCACGGCTGCGCTCAGGTCGTAGCGCCCCGAGGCAAGCCGGTTGTCGAAGGCGAATGCGACGACCGCCCGGCTGCCGGCCTCGAATCGGCCCGTGGCCCAGTGGGCCGCGCTGTGCGCCGACGAAGACGGGGTGGCGGGCCTCGTTGCGGAACGTCGACGCCGAACAGGGGGTCGTCCACGGCCTCGGCGAACTGGACCTCAAGCACCGCGCGGCAGCGCTCGCCCTGCTGCTGGGTCACGATCCTGCGCCCCTCGGCGTCCTCGCACCAGGCGTCGACGATCTGGAACGGCTTGTCGGGCGACTGCTCGCGCACCAGGTCCTCGCGGCGCGCGAGGTTCACCTCGCTGTAGGCCCGGGACACTCCTCGGCGGTCCCGATGTCGCGATCGCGCCCGCGCTCGAGCAGCAGTGCGCGATCGCAGAAACGCTCGACGCTGGCCATGTCGTGCGTGACCAGCACGATCGTCCGACCCTCGGCCTTCATGCGGTCGAACTCGCCGAAGCACTTCTGCTGGAACGAGGCGTCGCCGACGGCCAGCACCTCGTCGACCAGCAGCACGTCGGCGTCCACCTGAACCGCGATGGCGAACGCCAGCCGTACCGCCATGCCCGAGGAGTAGTTCTTGAGGCTTCACGTCCACGAACTCCTCGAGCTCGGCGAAGGCGATGATCTCGTCGAACCGCGCCCGGGCCTCCTGCCTGGACAGGCCGAGCATGATCGGCGTTGATGATCACGTTCTCCCGCGCGGGCAGGTCCATGCTGAAGCCCACGCCGAGCTCGATGAACGGCGAGACGCGCCCTCGTATTCCCACCGTGCCGGAGTCGATCCCGTAGATGCCCGCGAGGCACTTGAGCAGGGTGCTCTTGCCGCTGCCGTTACGGCCGACGATGCCGAAGAACTCCCCCTCCTGGACCTCGAAGGTCACGTCTCGGAGCGCGTGAAGCTCGTCGTAGCCCCGGCTCTGGAACGGATGGAGAGCGCGCTGCTTGAGCGTGTGGTACTGCTGGTGGGGCAGGCGAAAGCCCTTGTGCACACCCTCTACCGAAATGCGCCGCGGAGGCGCGCTGCGTGGCGCGCGGCGCTCGCTCGGCCACAGTATGCGAGGCCGTGGCGGTCAAGTGGGCGAACGCTAGCAATCGGCGAGGCCCTCAGCTCGCCTATATTCCGGCCGGTGCAGGTCCCCTCGACCACGCCGGTCGGCCGTCTACGCCGCACGCAGCGAGCCGCTCGCGCCGATCCCCCGCGATCGCCCTGAGCGCGGCTCGGCCGTCGTGTGCATCCCCGTCTTCGGCGCCTACGACGTGTTCGCACAGTGCCTGCGCAGCGTGCTCGAGCACACTCCGCCGGATGTGCCCGTGCTCGTGGCCGACGACGCGAGCCACGACCCGGCGTGCGCGCGCCTGGTGGAGGAGGTCAACGCGGCCGAGCCGAGCGCCCGCCGGTCGGCTACCTGCGCCAGCCGGAGAACGTGGGCTTCGTGCACAACGTCAACGACGCGCTGGGCTGCTCGCGCCGGCCGACGTGATCGTGCTCAACAGCGACTGCGTCGTCCCCGAGGGCTGGTACGAGGGCATGCGCCGCGCCGCCTATCTCGGACACGCGCGTGGCCACCGTCTCGACGCTGACCAACCACGGCACGATCATCTCGATCCCGGAGCGCAACCGCCCGGTGCCCAAGCTCCCCAGGAGTGGTCGCTCGAGGACGGCCGCGGCGGCGGTGCGCGCCGCGAGCCCGGAACTCCACCCCACGCTGCCCGCCGCGGTCGGCCACTGCTCTACATCCGCCGCAGCGCACTCGACCTCGTCGGCGACTTCGACGAGGCCTTCGCGCCGGGCTACGAGGAGGAGGTCGACTTCTCCCATCGCTGCATCCGCCAGGGCTCTCGCACGTGCTGGCCGACGACGTGTTCGTCCTCCACCACGGCGGCGGCTCGTTCGAGCTCAGCGGGAGCGCGGCGGCGCTTCGCGGAGAGCACCACCGCATGATCCAGTCGCGCTACCCGTACTGGGACGCTTGGGTGGAGGAGGTCGCAGGAGGCGTCAGACACGCCGCTCGCGCGATCGCTGTCCGCGCGGCCGGCGCGCGCTGCGCGGGCCGCGCTGACGATCGACGGCCGCATCCTCACCGAGTTCATGACCGGCACCCAGCTGCACGTCGCTGGAGGTCATCGCCGCGGTGCACGAGCTCGAGCCGATGGCGATCCGCGTCATCGTGCCGCCCGACTCGGCGGATACGCGCGGACGTGCTCGGGGGCCTGGCACGCGTCCGGCTGGTCACCGAGGAGCGAGGCCCGGCCGAGCCGGCCACCGACGTGGTCCACCGCCCCTACCAGATCTCCTCCCTCGAGGACCTGCGCTGCTGCTCGCCGCGGGGAGCGGCTGGTGATCACCCAGCAGGACCTCATCGCCTTCACAACCCCGCCTACCACGACAGCTCGAGAGCTGGCAGGAGCATCGCTCGCTCACGCGGCTCGCGCTCGCCGCCGCCGACCGGGTGGCGTTCTTCTCGCGGCACGCGCGCGCGGAGGCGCTGCGCGAGGAGCTCGTCGAGCCCGGGCGAGCCAGGGTCGCGCTGCTGGGGACCGACCATAGGCTCACCTCCCTGCGCCCGCAGCCGCAGCCGCCGCGCGGGGCGGAGCAAGTCGCCGAGCCGGCCGTTCCTGCTGTGCCTGGGCACCGACTTCCTGCACAAGAACCGCGTGTTCGCGATCCGCCTGCTGGCGCGCTGCGCGACCGAGCACGGCTGGGACGGCGCCTCGTGCTGGCAGGGCCGCACGTCGCCGTGGGCTCCTCGGCGGGCGAGGAGGCGGAGGAGCTGGCACCGACCGGAGCTGGCGACCTGGTCATGGACCTCGCCGCCGTGGACGAGGCGGGGAAGCGCTGGCTGATGGAGCGGGCCGCGGCCGTCGTCTACCCCTCACCTACGAGGGTTTCGGACTAGTCCCGTTCGAGGCCGGGCGAGGTCGGCGTGCCGTGCTTCTTCGCGCCGGGGCCGCGCTCGGGGAGCTCTTTCCCGCAGAGGCCGCGCTGCTGGTGCCCTGGGACGCCGCAGCGAGCGCCGCGCGCTGCGCCGCCCTGCTCTGCGATCCCGAACGCGCGAGGAGCACATCGCCACGCTGCGCGCCACGGCGGCGTCGCTCACCTGGAGGCGGACCGCGCAGGAGCTGCGCGAGATCTACCGGACGCGGTCGCGACGCCCCCGCGCGAGGCGCCTCGCCTGATGGCGAGGTGTCGACGCCGAGGTGGAGCGCAGCGAGATGGTGGCCAGGGGCGGGTCGACACGTACTCGCTGGCCCTGGTGGGCCCGCACGGCGCGCTCTCGCGGACATGCGCAGGCCGCTGCTGGCCGTCGCCGACCGCCGTGTGCTCCGCGCGCTGGTGTTCCCGCCGCTGCGCGCGTCTCCTACCGGCTGATGCGGTTGGGCAAGCGCGCGACGCGTCCGTGGATCGCGCGCGTGACCACCACTGCGGACGGCCCAGCCCGCTGGTTTAAGGAGCACTCGAGGATGCGGCAGACGAGATCCTCAGCTTCCTTGGCGGCGACGGCATCTCGCTCGAGGGCCGGCGCGTGGCCGACATCGGCTGCGGCGACGGGATCATCGACCTCGGGCTCGCGATCAAGGGGCACCCCGAGGAGCTCGTGGGCTACGACCTATGGATGTCGACCGGGGGCGCTGCTGCGGGCCGCCCGAGGCGCCGGCGTGGGGGACGAGCTGCCGCGCGGGTTGCGCTTCGAGCGCTCCGAGCCGACCGCGATCCCGGGGCCCGACGCGTACTTCGACGTCGTCGTAACCTGGTCCGTGTTCGAGCACGTCGACGACCCCGTGGCGTGCTTCGGGGGGTGCAGGCGCGTGATCAAGCCCGACGGCTACCTGTTCCTCCAGCTCTGGCCCTTCTACGACTCCGAGCACGGTGGCCATCTGTGGCCCCACTACGACGGCCCCTACC
>CAVWIW010000006.1:0-832742 GCA_963755215.1 uncultured Thermoleophilaceae bacterium | reverse complement strand
GCGCGGCGTTCTCGGCCATGTCGCCGGCGGCCGGACAGCCCACCACGGGAACGCCGCTCGCCAGCGCGCGGGCCACGGTCCCATGCCCGGCGTGGCAGACCACCGCCGCGCAGCGCGGCATGGTCCGCGCGTAGGAGAGCCAGTCGACCACGCGCGCGTTCGCCGGCACGGCGAATGACCGCTCCGGTGCCCGGCGGTTCGTGGTGGCCAGCACGCGGACGGGCTCGCCGGCCAAGCCCTCCAGCGCGGCCAGGAGCATCTCCTGACGCGGATCCTGCGACGTGCTTGGAGCAACCAGCACCAGCGGGTCGTCGCCCGGCGGCAGCTCGACCTCCTCGAACGGCTGCTCCCACAGGAGCGGCCCCGTCACGCGCACCCACGGCGCCGGCTCCCGGCGCCGGTACTCGAGCTGTGGGAAGGTCGCCACCAGCGCCAGCTCCCGCGAGATCCCGCCGTGCGTGTGGCCCAGGGGTGCCAGCCCCACCCGCTCCCGCGCCCCGTTCAGCTCCGCGCGCCCCCTCTGCTCGCCGATCACCAGCAGTGGCCGCATCAGACCCCAGAGCCTCCGCCCGACCGGAGTTCGCGGCAGGCGCGCGCCCACCGAGTAGGGCGGCAGCCCAAGCTCGCTGGTAGGCAGCACGTGGGGCACCAGCGTGGCCCACGGCCGCTCCTCCATCTGCGCCGCCAGCCCGCCCGCCACGGTGAGCACGTCCGCGACCACCACGTCGGGGTCCAGCCGGCGAATCACCGGCACCGTCTCGTGCGCTGCCCGCACGGCCGCCTGGTAGGGGGTCAGGTCGCGGTTGCCAGGCCACACCTCGTACTCGGGTGCCGCCTCGAAGGCCATGCCCTCGCGCTCCACGTCCTCCTGCCACCGGTCCCAGGTCTGCAGGCACACGTGGTGCCCCCGGGCCACCAGCGCCCGGCCCAGCGCTATGGCCGGGAAGGCGTGCCCGGGGTCGCCGAACGCCGCGAGCAGGAACCGCCCGCGGCGGCCGCCCACGGCAACCTCGCTCAGGCGATCTCCGCCAGATCGCGAACGATGCGCTTGCGCTCCTCGGGCTCGAACGCCATGGGCGAGCACACCAGCGTCCCGACACCGGCGTCGCGGTACACGGCCAGCCGCTCGGCCACCACGTCCTTCGGGCCGCACAGCGCCACGCGGTCGATCAGGTCGGCGGGCAGCGCGGCCGCGGCCTCCTCCTTCTTGCCGTCGAGATAGAGGTTCTGCACCTCGTCGGCTGCCTCTTCGAACCCGTAGCGGCGCACCAGCGCGTTGTAGAAGTTCTTCTCCCGGGAGCCCATGCCGCCCACGTACAGCGCCAGGACCGGCCGCATCGAGTCGCGGGCGCGGTCCACGTCGTCGTCGATTGCCACGTTCACGTTCGGCGCGATGTCGAACGAATCGTCGATCGCCTTCCCGTTGCCGTTGCGGGCCGCGCCCTCCTCGAGCAGCGCCCGGAACTCGCCCACGTGCTCCGGTGAGAAGAAGGTGGGCAGCCAGCCGTCGGCGATCTCGCCCGTGAGTTGGGTGTTCTTGGGGCCGATCGCCGCTACGTAGATGGGGATTCGCTCCTGCACCGGCGCGATCGTGAGCTTCAGCGCCTTGCCTGGCCCGTCCGGGATCGGCAGGGTGTACAGCTCGCCGTCGAACTCGAGCCGCTCGCGCGCCAGCGCCTTGCGCAGGATCGCCACGTACTCGCGCGTGCGCTGCAGCTGCTTCGCGAAGGGCTGCCCATGCCAGCCCTCGGCCACCTGGGGGCCGGAGGAGCCGATCCCCAGCAGCATCCGCCCGCCCGAGATGTTGTCGATGGTGGCCGCGGTCATCGCGGTCATGGCGGGCGTGCGGGCGGGCATCTGGAAGATCGCCGAGCCCACCTTGATGCGCTCCGTGTTCGCGGCCAGCCAGGCGAGCACGCTGGCGGTGTCGGATCCGTAGGCCTCGGCGGCCCAAACCGAGTCGAAGCCGGCGGACTCTGCCTCGCGGACGATGTCGAGCTGCTGGTCGGCGGTCAGCCCCAGCCCCCAATAGCCCACGTGAAGGCCCAACCGCATGCACAGCCCCTTTCAGCCAGTTTGCGAACTTGAACTCGTCCCCGGCCCGTCGTACCCTCCGCGGGCCCGAGCAGGGGACGGCATCGTATGGGACTCCACACGGAAGGCAGCGCTTGAGACGTCCGCGCAGGCCGGCGCATGAGCTTCGCGTGGCCATCGACCTCATGCCGGGGGAGACCCGCGAGGCGATGCTGCGCGGGATCGAGATCAACCCGATCATCGTCGGCGCCTACACCGACCGCGCGGGCGGCGTGTGCCCGATGCTCGCCGCCCATCGCAACGGCGGCCGCACGAGCTTCGCCAGCTTCGCCCGCGCGTGGGACCGCTACACGCGTGCGGGCCCAGCGCCGCGGCGCGCCAGCGAGCGCGAGGTGCGCGTGCTCAGGACGATGCTGGAGGCCAGCCTCGCGACCGAGCACCTGCGCGGCGGCCGGAGCCTTCGCCGCGCCATCGCCGAGCACCGCGACAGCCAGGCGCGCCGGGCCCTCTTGGAGGAGCACGCCGTGGCCGAGCCCCCACCCGACACGGGCGAGCGCGACCGCACCGAGGAGCTCAGCCAGCGACGGGGCTGGGCGTGGCTGCGTCCCTTCCGCCGCCTGGACGAGTACGAGCGCGCCGTGGAGGAGTTGGCCTACGTGGAGGCCGAGCGCGGTCCGAGGACCGCGAACTGAGCACTAAGCGCTAGGCACCGCAGTCACATCGAATCCCCGGGCCGGATGAACTGCAGCTCCGGCACCAGGCACGCCGGCGAGGTGCGCAGCAGGTAGCGCACGCCCTCGGCGATGTCCTCGGGCTGGATCATCTGCTCCTTCGGCACGCCGTCGACCCAGTCGGTCATCGCTGTGGCCACGAAGCCCGGGCACAGCGCGGTGGCCTGGATCCCGTCGGTCGAGTGTTCCTTGTGAATGGCCTGGGTCAGGCCCACCACCCCGAACTTGGTTGCCGAGTACGCGGCCAGCCAGCCCTGGCCGTACTTGCCGGCGATCGAAGCGGTGTTGGCCACCAGCGCCTTGCCGTGCTCGGCGCCGGCCTCCTTGAGCATCGGGATGCACTCGCGCGTGGTCAGGTAGACGGCCCGCAGGTTCACGTCCAGCTGCATGTCGAGCTTCTTGGTCTCGGCGTCCGCGATCGCCCCGCCGATCCCCACGCCCGCGTTGTTCACCAGCACGTCGAGCCGGCCGAAGCGGTCGCGGTGGGTTGCCACCAGGCGCTTGATGTCCTCCTCGTCGGCCATGTTGGCCGCCATCGACTCGACCTCGATCCCGGCCGCGCGCAACTCCTCGGCCGCGGTCTCCAGCTTGTCCGGGCGCCGGGCCGAGACGGTCACCCCGTAGCCGTCCTCGCCGAGCGCCTTGGCGATGGCCAGTCCGATTCCGCTGGAACCGCCGGTGACGAGTGCTGCTCTCGATGGCAAGGGGCCTCCTGTGTGCTCGTGAGGGACGGCAGGACCCTATGACACGAGGCCCTCAGCGGCCGTGCGACCCGATCCCCTAGCCTTCCGCCCCGTGACGACCCGGAGCCCGCTCGCCAGGGCCGCCATCGCGGCCGCTCTGGCCCTCAGCCTCGGCGCCACCGCATGTGGCGAAGACTCCAGCGACGACGAGGGTGCCGAGGCGCCGCCGCCGCCCGCGAAGGCCGCCGACTTCCCGAACGCCCAGGGCAAGACTCTCGCGCAGCTGCGGGCAGAGCTCGGCGGCGAGGGCCCCGTGCTGGCCCCGTCGGTGTCGGTCTACCAGCCCGGCTCGAACCGCTTCGGGTTCGGCCTCTTCGACCGCTCGCGCGCCCAGATCCAGGACGTGCCCGCCGCGCTCTACGTGGCGCCGGCAGGGGGCGGCGCTGCCCGTGGCCCGATCGTCGCGAAGTACGAGTCACTCGCGGTCAAGGCGCAGTTCCAGAGCCGCTCGGTGGCCTCCGACCCCACGGCCGCCAAGTCGCTGTACGTGGCCGACCTACGGTTCGGCAGCCCCGGCCGCTACGAGGTCCTGGGCGTGGTGCGCCTGGACGGCCGGCTCGCGGCGGCCGGCAACGCGGGCCCGCCGCTGGTGGTCTCGCGCAAGGGCCCCGTTCCGGACATCGGCGACCCGGCGCCGAAGACCGACACGCCCACTAAGTCCGAGGTGGCCGGCGACCTGGCGAAGATCGACACGCGCGAGCCGCCGTCGAGCATGCATGACCAGAGCTTCGCCGACGTGGTGGGCAAGAAGCCGGCGATCCTGCTCTTCGCCACGCCCGCCCTCTGTCAGAGCCGCGTGTGCGGCCCGGTCGTGGACATCGCCGAGCAGGTCAAGGCCGAGCGCGGCGACGAGGTCACCTTCGTCCACCAGGAGATCTTCAACGACAACGACGCGGGCAAGGGCTTCCGCCCGCAGGTGCTGGAGTGGAAGCTGCCAACCGAGCCGTGGCTGTTCGCTGTCGACAGCAAGGGGAAGGTGGCCGCCCGCCTCGAGGGCGCCTACAGCGCGACCGAGCTCGAGGCCGCGGTGGACGCGGCGGTCAAGGGCGCCTCTTCGTAGGGCGACCGGCGTCCGCCGGGCCGGTAGCGTCTGCCGCGACGGGCCGGTAGCTCAGTTGGTCAGAGCAGCGGACTCATAATCCGTAGGTCGCTGGTTCGAGTCCAGCCCGGCCCACTAGAAATGCCTGCAAACGGCCACGTTGCTCGGGCCGCCGGGAAAAGCGTGTCCCCAGCGTGTCCCGAAATGGGCCACGAAAACGCACTTCCCGAGCGCGACAGCGCCGGTCCCCGGAGCTAATAGGGACCGGCGCTGTCCTACGACCCCCAAGGAGGCAGGGGTCCTTCGAGCGAGCCCGCCAGGACGAAAAGCCCGCCCGAAGCGTTGAAGTCGACCGGGGGATGGAGCGCCGGTCCCAAGCCGGACCAGGAGGGACCGGCGCTCATGCGCGAGAGCCCAGAGGGAAGTGGGCCTCCCACCGCATGGCAACCCTAACCTCTAAATCACCGCACGTGTTAGGGGCTATGTCGCCGCAGGGCGCTCCCCACGTCGGGCACCTAGTTGGGGGTCGACCTCTTCGACCGGCCGTCGACCTGGTCGCGGTCGCCGCGGCGGACCTGGATGGAGCGCGGTGCCGTCGGGGCGGTTCGCTAACTTTGCGTTAGTCCTTCTGCGGTGCGGCACGAATCCTGGCCGGGGCATCGCGGGCAAGCCGGGAACCGAGGGCTGTTTCTCCACTTCCTCGCTGCAGCGCGGGGCCCGTGGCGAGTCGAGGCGACCGAGACGCGGCGCTTCGGTTGGGCGGGTCGACGATGGGCGGCGGGTTGGACCGCGTCAGTTCTACGTCCACACCTGTCTTAGGAGAAGCAGTCATGCCTGCAACGAAAACGATTGGCGACCTCCGTGAGGAGCGCGCCGATCTCCACGAACAGCTAGATGAGGTGCTCAAAGTCGCGGAGCGTGAGAACCGCGACCTCCGTGCCGCTGAGCGCCAGAAGTTCGACCGGCTCGAGCAGCGCGTCAAGCGCCTCGACGCCGAGATCGGCGAGTACGACCGCGAGCACCCGCGTTCTAAGGCGCTTGAGCGGTCGATGGCGACGCGGTGGGCCACGCCGCAGGGTCTCAATGAGCCTGGCGACCGGTCGCGGGCCGAGTCCGAGGCGACGCTTGGCCGTGAGCAGCGGATGGCCGACTGGGCCGGACCGCGTTACGGCCGGTCTGGCTTCGACGACGACGATGCTCGGGACTTCAGCCTCGGGCGGGTCGTTCGGGGGATGGTCACGGGCAACTGGGACGACGCCGACCTCGAGAAGCGTGCCCTCGCCGAGGGGGTCGATGCGACTGGCGGGTTCTTGACGCCGGAGATCCTGTCCACGACGGTCATCGACCGGGTCCGCAACCAGGCGAAGGTGATCGAAGCCGGTGCGCGGACGGTGCCGCTTGAGTCCGACCAGGAGTCGATCCCGCGATTGGCGACTGGAGTGACGGGTGCTTGGCGGGCCGAGAACGCGGCGGTGATCGAGCAGGACGCGACTTTCGAGCGGGTCACGTTTCGCCCGAAGTCGCTGGCCGTGCTGACCCGTCTGTCCTACGAGTTGTTCCAGGACATGACGTCCGCGTCGGCTGGCCTGATCGAGACCGAGTTGGTGCAGGCGCTGTCGCTGGAGCTCGATCGGGTCGCGCTGCGCGGCACCGGCACAGATCCCGAGCCGCGCGGTGTTCGCAACCAGTCAGGCGTCGAGGTTCAGTCGCTTGGCACCAACGGCGCGACGCCGACGAACTGGTCGCCGCTGGTCAACGCGGTCGCCGGCGTCCAGGCGGACAACATCGAGCCGAACGCAGCGATCTACTCGTCGCGGACGGCGAAGACGTTCGCCTCGCTGACAGCGACCGATGGTCAGCCGCTGAACCCGCCGGTGTTTCTGAGCGGACTCCGCCAGCTGGTGTCCAACCAGCTGCCGAACACGCTCACCCAGGGGTCGAACTCCGACAACTCGGAGATCTACGTCGGGGACTTCAGCCAGTTGCTGATCGGGGTCCGGCCGTCGATCGGCGTCCAGGTCCAGCGGCTGACCGAGCGGTTCGCGGACAACATGCAGATCGGCCTTCTGGCCTACCTGCGAGCGGACATCCAGCTGATGCACCCGCAGGCGTTCGTCGTCGTCACCGGCGTCAGAGCCGCCTAGACCGAAAGGACAACCGATGGCTAAGAAGAACGACCCAGTTCGAGCAGCGAATGGCACGAGCGTCCCGAAGGCGTCACCGAGCGCCAGTGGCGAGCAAAGCTCGTCTATGAGGACGAGACCCGCGCCCAGCCCGACGACGAGGTGACCCGCACCAGCCGGGCCGCCAAGGACGCCGCAGACGCTGTGCTGCGCGGCGAACACCCCGACCAGGACAAGACCGCCGCGTGAAACCGTCCCGGCCGCGTGTTAGACGGGTTCTCCCGCGCGGGTGCCGACTCCCCCTCCCCTTCCGGTGCCTGGCAGGGGAGGGGGACCGGGACAACTTGGAGGTAGGCCATGAGCTGACACCGCCACGCTTAGCTTCGACCTCGAGCTGCCCCTGCACACCCGCAGCGGAAGCCGGATCGGGGTGTTCCACCAATCCGTCGATGTGGTCGTGCCTGACGCTCGAGCAGCAGATCGACCAGGGCGGGACACGCGTAGCGCTGGTCGCCACGATCGGCGAGCGCAGGTACCCGCTCGCCCTCGCAGATCCCCGCCGAGGTGATCGCCGAATGCCAGGGCCGCACGATCACCTACCCCACGCCCCGCTGGTGCTCGACCCCGCCCACACCGAAGAGGCCGAGGTGCTGCGCGACCCCGACGGCAGATCGTCGGAACACGCAAGGCGATCTACGCCCGACCCGTCAACGCGCAGCCATGAAGACCTGGTGCCATCGCTGCGGGAACCTCTACCTACCCGGTGACGGCTGCCCGAAGTGCCGAGCCAAGCGCAGGTCGTGGTCCCCGTATCGCGACCGCGGAAAGCAAGCCAAGTTCAGACGCCAAGTGCTCGCCCGCGACGGCAACCAGTGCGTCGTCTGCGGCGCGACCGAAGACCTCCGCGCCACCCACATCGTCCCGCTCGCTCGAGGCGGGGGCTACGAGCCCGAGAACGGCCGCACCCTCTGCCAGCTCCACGACCGGATGACCGACCGCTACGCCCGATGACCTACCACGGTTGACAGATCCGGTTCTTTTCTGAGCGGGGCCTGTTCATCCGCGTTTCGTCACTCGCGAGAAAAACCGCGCCCCAGAACTTTTCAGGAGGGCGAGAGCGGCTTGAGGGATTAGGCCGCCCTCGCCTCCCGAGATCGCTAAGCGTCCAAGCCTCAGCCTGCGGGGTGGTTCCTGCCGCCCGTCGCGACGAAGCTGACGCAGTCCCCCTGGTTCTTGAAGCCGGGGAAGTTCGCGCCAGCCGCCGTTCTTGCACTGGTCCTTCGAGGTGGGCAGTGGCGGGGCCGTCGTCGGTGACGACGACGTGCCAGTCGACGGAACCGAACTGCAAAGGTCGGGCCGTAGTTAACGCCTGCGGCAGGTCTGCAGGGCAGGTCGACGGGCGCAGAGTTCCTGCGGGCGAGGTTCTGCACGGCGATCCGGTCCTCGGCCTCGCCTCCGATGTCCTCGACGAAGATGACCGCTGCAGTCGGCGTTGGTCGCCGAACGATAGCCCAGCGAAATTCACGCCGATGCTGGCGCGGTTGCCGTTCACGGCGAGGCAGCTGACGTGCCCGGGTTGACGGCAAGCCCGACGCTCGCCGGTGCTGAGGTTGACGGTGCCGCGGGGGTTCTCACCAGCCGGGCCGCTGTGCGCGTCGAACTCGTACCGGTTGGGGACGAAGTACTGGAGGAACCCGCCACCGAGGTCGCTGCACCCTGCTCCTCGATCGGCGAGGGTCCCCGTGGACGGAATCCTCGCCAGCGCGTCTGGCCCTGCGCGACCGGGTGCCGCCAAACCTGCGAGCACGATCATGACCGCGTGGCCAAGAAGCGAGTGCGGGAAAGGTTTCACTGGGGGCCTCCTTCGTTCGAGCTGTTACGCGTTCTGCGCTCATGGGCTCCGCTTGCCGCCCGTCGCGACGAAGCTGACGCAGTCGCCCTGGTTCTTGAACCGGGCCGTAGTTGCGCCAGCCGCCGTTCTTGCACTGGTCCTTCGAGGTGGGGAAGGGCGGGGCGTCGATGACGACGATGTCGCCGGTCAGCGATGAAGCTCGTGCGGGATCGAGCGGCGTAGCAGCACCCGGTGGGGTGCGCCGAAGCCGGCTGATGGCGATTCTGTCGGGAGGACCCCGTGGACGCTCGTTGTCTACGACGGTGGTCTTGGAAATGAAGCCCAGCGAGTCCGTTCCCGCGAAGGTGGCGCGTGTTGCCGTCGACAGCCAAGCAGGTCGACCGAGATCACCAACGCGGTGCACGGAAAGCGTGACCAGACGCCGTCCCCGTCGGATTCTCGCCGGTAGGGCCGCTCCGAGCGTCGATGCTCGAAGTCGACTGAACGGCCCGAAGCTGTCAGATGCCGATCACCGAGTCCTGGCCAGGCGTCCGACGGCCGCAGCCGTGCAAGGCACCAGCAGCGACGCACGAAGACGAGGCCGGTCGAGCAAGCGGCTTCTGCATCGGGCACCCCTTTCGGTCGAGTCCAGTGCCCTGTACTGCGTGGCCTACCACTCCGATTGCGGGAGGTCAATGACCGCCGTCTGCGATCTAGCCTGCGGGGTGGTTCCTGCCTCCCGTCGCTACGAAGCCTACGCAGTCCCCCTGGTTCTCAAACACCCCAAAGGTTTCCCAGGCGGCGCTTGCACTGGTCCTTCGTGGCCGGGAGGGGCCGCGTGTCGATCACGACGGCGTCTCCCGATTCGTTGGTGAAGTCCGGGAAGAAGAACGAGTCCCTGGGGAAGGTCCCTGGGAACGTCGTACAGGTTGTCGGTCCCGGCAGCGGAGGGTCGAAGGGGTCGCCCGTCCGGTAAGCAAACTGGAAGGTGTCTGCGCCGGAGCCTGGCCCACCCGCATCGCCAACGCGGATCAGCCCTGCAAGCGGCACGTCGAAGAGGCCGCCTGTTTGACTCCGCGTTCCGGTGACGCCGATGATCGCGACGCGTCCGCTCACCGACAAACAGGTGGCGTCGGCGTTGACGCTGGCGCTGCCTCCCGGCGTCTCGCCGAGGCTACCCAAGAAGACGGTGCCGGCCGGGTTCTCGCCGGCCGCGCCACTCTCAACATCAACGTCGATGTTGGGCCTGCGTGTACAGAAGATCTGGCCGGGGAAAAGCTCGACGAACTTGACGCAGTCGCTAGCGGTTCCGGTGACGGAGTCGGTGCCAGCGGATTGCCCAGTGGCCGTCGCTGGGATACCACCGAGCGTCGCTACTGCCAGCGCGAGAGACGCGGTGAGCATCGTCTTCATCGGGCACTCCTTCCGGTCGAGTCCAGTGCCCTGTGCTGCGTGGCCTACCACCCTCGAAGGGCCGAAGTCAACCGGCGGATCCGCTTGACCCGGATGCGAACATACGTTCGTGTCGATCAAGGCCTCCTCCTACGCGAACTTCAAGCGCTCCCTCGCCACCAACGACCTCCTCCTGATCAGAGCCGCGGCTGCCGAACTGCCAGCGGTCAACCTGGAGGACGCGCTGCAGATCCTGCCCGTGATCGCCGCCTCAGAGCCCCATCTGTTCGACAGGGCCGGCTGCCGCTGGTTGGCCCGCCTGGCGCTGGAGACCAATGTCGACCTCGAGCAACTCGGGGTCGCGCTCGCAGCACTCGACCGGTTGCCCGACGACCCGGACCGGTCAGTCGAAGTCCTCGCTCAGTTCGCCCGCTGACTCGCTGCACAGCCGCTACGGGTCAGTGGCAAGCAGGTGCTTCGACGCCTTCGCCCACCGCTGCGCCGCCGGCCTCCCTCTAGAGGTCCATACCGCGACCACGACAACACCAACAACTCGCCGACCAACTTGATCGCGTTATGCCGCAGCTGCCACGCGAAGGCCGGAGCTTCGCGCCGATAGCTGCGTGGTGGACCTAAAGGATCAGCCGAGCGACTTCATGATAAGCGGCACGGCTTCCTCGACGGTGAGCATCACCTGGGTGTCGTACTCGACCCACTGCGTGTAGTTCTGCAGGTTCGCGTAGGCCCCCGCCACGTCATCGGTATCGGCGACCACGACGCCATGGCTCCCGTCGGCAGCCACGTAGTGCGCCTGAGTCCCGGGTCCGGGACCCGCCTTGGCGAAGACCTCCAACAGTTCTCTGGTCTCCTCCTGGAGTGATGTACGGCTTGATCTTGTACGTCGTCACAAAGATCATGCTGCCCCCTTCTATAGGCCAGTGCGTCCCCGCGGGCACGCGAGGCTCACCCGAGCCACCGAACCTACCTGAGCTGACAGGCGCAAGCCACGAAATCCGGCCCGAGGCTCCGGCACGCGCCAGGCGGTGGGCGCGTGTCCGGCCGACGTAGGCCAGGAAATGCGGAGAGCCGGTCTGCCCTCCCGGCGTTCCGGCTCTCCCCTGCCTTGGTCGTCGCGTCCACGCCCAGGTTACAAGGGTTATGGCGGACGCTCAACCGGTTGACAACGCCTCGAGGTTACGCATGGCGGTGGGGTCGTCGGGCAGACGGTCGAAGCAGCCACCGCGTGCTGGAGGTCCGCGACGGTGGCCTCCGGGGTCGCGAGCACCCACTTTCCGAGCCATCGAGCCGCGGCCCTCTCATACCGATAGGGCTCCCTCGGTCCGTCCGAGGACGCACGTAACGTGGTGCCCACTGTCGTCGGCACCAGAGCAATGCACTACTTGGAAGGAACGACATGAGCAACTTCACCGTGCGCTTCACCGATAGCGACGACGCCTTGGTTGAACAGCTGCAGGAGAGGCTGGGTAGTCGGCCCCGTTCGGACGTCATTCGCGCTGCCCTGTTCACGCTGGACGCTGCCCTTGCCGAACAGACTCGTCGCATCGAACTGCTGCAGCACCGGCTCGAGATGTGGCTCAAGCCTTTCGACCGCAGCCTCGTCACGGATGTCGGCTTCGACGTTACCCGCAACGAGGCGTGGGTCAGGGTGGACGGACAGCGTTATCACGACACATCTGCCTTCCTCGTCTGGGTGGAGCGCAGGCTGGAGAACGGCGCCATCGAGCGCACCCGCATTGAGCAAGATGGAGAGGTTCCCGAGAAAACGCTCATCAGCGGGCGGGCTGCGTGGGTCGGCCAGCCGTCGACTGGCTGACCCTCAAACACGCAGCGCCCCGGCCTTTCGACCGGGGCGCTTTCCAACACAAACCAACCAGGAGCGCACTGATGAGGAACGCAGACAGCACAGTAAAAGATGGCCCGGACACGACAAGGTTCGTCAATGCCGAGGTCCACCTGAAGTGCGAATCACGGCTCGGGCACGCGGCCTCGGCGCCGCGCAACCGCACTCCCCGGCCGCGTGAGCAGGGTGGTGCCCGTCCGGTGCCCCGTGCTGGGAGCCGTCGCACGACCGCCGGTGGCCAGCGGCGGACCACGTCGTCGAGCAGTTCAGACGACCCCGGCGGTGAGGAACCGGCTCCGGCGTTAGCCGGACCAAGCCCTCGCTTCAGCCATCCGTGGCGGGCCGCTGATCGCCAGGTCGCCGACTACATCCGCGCTCACGAAGCGCGTGATGCACGCAGCCTCGGGCACCACCAGCAGCTGCAGTTCGAGGTGGCGGCATGAGTGCGGCCCCATGCAGAGGATGCGGCGAGCCGGCTGGGGAGAGGTACCCCCGCGGAGGCAGTCTCTGCTGGCCGTGCTTTGACGAGCTGACTGGCTTGCCGCAAGCCGAGTCTCGCGTCCACGCTTCGACGAATGGGCATCGGCCGTCGGCTCCAGACCGATACTGCGACCGACTGCTCGACGTGCCAGCCCTGTTGGCTGCGCCAGACGAGCCAATCCCGTGGCGCTGCGCCGAGGTGGCCGCGGACGGCTACCTCACGGTGATCGCGGGACGGGGTGGTGAGGGCAAGTCCTGGTTGGCGCTCGCGTTGGCGTGTGGCGTGGCTCGCGGTCAGGTAGCTGCTGGGATCCCGTGCCGCGCTGGCCGAGCCCTCATCTTCGACGCCGAGAACGGGCCGAAGCTGATCGCTCGGAGGCTGAGGGCGGCCCAGGTCGGCCCCGACCTGGAGGTGACCCCCGTCGACGCCGGGGGCCTTCGGTTCGCCGATGACCTCGACTGGTTTCGCGACACCATCATCGCCCAGCGGGCAAACCTCGTCGTCTTCGACAGCTTGCGGGTGCTGACGAGCGGGGCGAAGGAGTCCGACGGCGACGAGATGGAGCCGATCATCACGCGGCTAGGCAGCTGGCCCGCGAAACCGGTGCCGCCATCCTGCTCATCCACCACAGGGGCAAGTCCGAGTTGAACGAGTACCGCGGCTCGAGCGTGATCCTCGACCAGACGGACCTGCTGTTCACGCTCGGGAGGGTGCCCGGCGACCCCGAAGGCCGTCAGCGGCGCAAGCTGACCACGGTCAAGTGCCGGATCGACGAGGAGCCGATGCCGAAGTGGTTGCGGATCGAGGCCGACCGTGCACGGGGGCTCGTGGCCGTAGACGCCGCCGACCCCTACGAGAGCGAAGGTGGTGGCCGTCCGCGTGACGCCCTCCGAGAGCAGGTGCTCGGCGAGCTCACCGGCATCTGTCAGCCAGCGGCTCGGATCGCCGTGGCGCTCGGCAGGGACAAGACCGACGGGACCATCCGACGCGTCCTTGGCGACCTCCAAGCGGACGGACTGGCCGTACAGACAGGCGACGGATGGGGGTTGCCAGGGTTGCCACTCCCTAGGGAGATGGCAACGTGGCAACCCCCCGGGGGGCGACCAATGACCCGCCTGCTCACGGCCGAGCAGTTGGCCGCCCGTTGGCAGGTGTCGGCGAACCACGTCTACAGGCTCACCCGCGGGGGCGACATCCCTGCGGTGAAACTCGGCCGCGACTACGGTTCTCCATCGAGCAGATCGAGCGGTTCGAGGCGGGCGAGGGCAATCAGGCCCCACCGAAAGAGGGCGCATGAGCGCCGACGTACAGAGGTCGAACAGAGGGGAGGGGCCGCGACCGCTCGCGCAAGCCGATTAGACCGGCGCGGCATGGCCCCTCCCGGGGGAACTGCACTATCCCTGCCCGCACACAATTACCCAGGCTCATAACCAGGAAACCGCGCCCCGCGCTTGCTCGCGTCGGCGGCCCGGCGTAGAGTGCGCGCCCGTCAATCAAGTGGGGCGGCGCCGCGCAACCGGCCCGCCCCGTGGCACCGGAGGTGAGCCTCCGATGCGCCGCGCACGTTACTGCGCGACCTGTCGGCCCGACCCCCGGTGCCTCCCAATCACAGGAGGTCCCATGACCGTTGCGTTTGAACGCCACGAGGAGGTCCTTTGATGGCCGCGGTCAGTGGCCACACCAGCCTCCGCCAGGCAAACGGGGAGCGCAGTGTACCCCAAGTACCGGCTCCCAGACGGGCGCCAGGTGCAGCGCCGACTCGGCCCGGCTTGGTCCGGGAAGGGCAGGCCGCCGGGCGGCCACTACACCCGCCGGATGGCGCAGGACGCCCTGCACGAAGTCCTCGCCGATGCCCGCAGGGGCACCCTCGCCGGGGCGGTCAGGACCGGCGCCACGTTCGCGGACGCCGCGATGGAATGGCTCCGCTACATCGAGGACGACCGCGAGCGCAGACCCTCGACCGTGCGCGACTACCGCAACGCGGTCAACGCCCGCCTGATCCCCGAGTTCGGCACCGAGGCGCTGGAGGCGATCGACGCCGACAGGATCGACCGCTGGCGGTCACGGCTGCTCGCCGAGGGCCTATCCGGCCGGACCGTCAACAAGCTGCTGGTGATCCTCCACGGCATCTTCCGGCGGGCCGCGGGTCTACGGCCTGACCTCAAACCCGGTCGCGCAGGTTGAACGCCAGCCCCAACGGCGGTCCGGTGACTTCGAGGTGTTCACCCCCGACGAGATCCGGCTACTCGCCGGGCCGCCGAGTCGGCTCAGGACGCCACCATCTTCACGGTGGCGGCGTTCACCGGCCTGCGGCTCGGCGAACTGCGGGCGCTGCGGTGGGGTGACATCGACTTCACGAAGCGGATCGTCCATGTGCGCCGCAGCTTCACCTACGGCGCCGAGGGCGCCCCGAAGTCGGGGAAGGTCCGCAGCGTGCCGCTGATCGACCAGGCCGCCCAGGCGCTCGACGCGCTCAGCCGCCGCGACCGCTTCACCGACACCGACGACCTGGTGTTCGTCAGCGTCACCGGCGGGGTGGTGGACGACGCCGCGCTGAGGCGCCGCTACTACGCCGCGTTGACGCGGGCGGGCCTGAAGCGGCTCCCCTCCACAAGCTGCGCCATGTGTTCGGCACGATCGCCGTGCAGGCGTTCCCGTTGACCGACGTGAAGGCGTTCATGGGCCACGCCGACATCCAGACGACGATGGTCTACGTCCACCACGTCCCCCAGCACGACGCCGCCGACCGGCTCGGACGTGTCGTAGAGGCCGCATCCGACCCGCTCGACCAAAGCGTGTCCCGAACCGTGTCCCGAACTGAGCGAAACTGAGCGATTCTGAGCGCAACCAAATGCGCTCTAGAAAGCCGAATCGCACCCAGCGCCTACGGATTCACCGAACTCATAATCCGTAGGTCGCTGGTTCGAGTCCAGCCCGGCCCATGAATGAAATCCCTGCTAGACGAGATCCGTCACGCGCGAGAAAGGTGCCCTGGCGAATAGATCTGTCGACGTCCACACTGAGTTCGTCCCAGGTTCCCAAACCACCGGCGGAAGAACGCTCGGAACTCGTCGCGGCCGTGGCCCACGCCGCGGTCTGGGAACCGCCTCTGGTCGATACAGACAGCACCGGAACGACAAAGGACACGGCGGGCATCGCTCTCTCCTCGGTGGATGCACGACGAGCGTTCCCGCCGCGCCTGCCTCCAGCAAACATCGCCTACTCCGAGAGCCCCACCGCTTCAAGGGCCTCTTTGCGAGATTCGTACAGGCGGTAACGAACCACTCTTGAATCCATGAGGTCGTAGACGCCATAGAACTCGCGCTCTGTTCTAACGCCGCTGCCCCGTCCTATCCCACTCTGGCGGAACACATCCACGACCGACGCACCCGCATCTATGTACTCGCTCCACTCAACCCTGTAGTCCTCCCAGGCTCCCAGCCACTCGCGGAAGAACCGCTCGACTCCCCCGTGGCCGTGGTAGATGCCCGCAGAGGGCATCTTGCTCGCGGACGTGTCCCAGACAACATCTGGATCGAAGTACTCACGCCACGCATCGCGGTCGCCTGCCTCGAACACGCGCGTGAACGCTTTGACCACCTCCACGTTGTCCTGCGACATCGTCTACTCCGAGAGGCCGACGGCCTCAAGCGCTTGCTCCCGGTCTTCAAAGCCACGCCAGCGGACCACTTTCCCCTCGCGGAAGGTCCAGACCTGATACCAGCGGCGCTCGAACGGGATTCCGCTCCCTTTGCCCCTGCCTCGCTCAAGGAGCCGGATGACGACATGATCGCCGGCGTCGAGCACTTCCTCTGCCACTGCCGTGTACTCGGCCCAAGTCCCCCAGTAGCGCCGGTAGAAGTCGAGCACCGCCTCGCGGCCGTGGAAGACGCTGGAGAAGTCAGGCAGCGAGTACGTGCTCATGTCGTGGTCGATGTCCTCGTCGAAGAGGTCGTAGAAGGCGGAGGCCTCGCCGGCGGCAAACACCTGACGCACCAGTTCCACGTTCTCCTGCGACATCGACTACTCCGACAGCCCCAGAGCTGCGAGGGCCTTTGAGCGATCCAGGAAGTCGTCCTGCCGGATAACCAAGCCTCGTCGGAGCGTGAACAGCTGGAATACCGGCTCGCTAACGGACACGCCGCTGCCCGATCCGCGTCCCCTCTGGTTTGTCGTGACGAGGATTTGGAGTCCGAAGTCGAGCATCTCCTCGGGGTCCCACCGGATGTCCTCGAACGCGTCGAGCCAATATCGCCAGAGGCGAAGGTATCCGTCGTGGCCCTGGAAGACTGGCTCCAGATCGGGAGGCATCAGTTCAGTGCTGGGCCGATATTCACTCTCCGGATGCCAACCCAGAAGGACCACGTCGAAGTCACGTCGGTTCGCTGCCGCATATGTCCGAGCCATGAAACGGGCGAGCATCGACCGCCGGAAGCGAGATCGCCGGGGCAGGCGCATGAAGCCATCAGCGAGCAGGCGGTAGAGAACGGGGACACGAACGAAGAGATGCTGATCGAGACTCCGACGCTGACTGGCCCCTTCACTGAGGCGAGGAAGCGCGATCCGAGTCCCCCGCACGACCTCCACGTTCTCCTGCGACATCGACTACTCCGACAGCCCCACGGCGGCGAGGGCTTCCCACTGCGTGCGGTGGCTGTTCAGGTACGGGATAAGCGGTCGAGTTCGGTCGAGGCTCCGGGAGTCGGTGGCGCGGTTTAGTCGCGCAGCGCGGCGCAGAGATCGACGCGCTTCCCCTTGACCTCAAGGGCGGAGTAAAGGAAGCCCCCCGGCTCGGCGAAGGTAGCGACGGTCGGACCGACGAACAACCACGCGCCCGGCCCGAACGGCTCGCCGGGGAAGAGGAAAAGCGCCGTCCTGCCCGAGAAGATCTCGGCTGTCCGCTCCGGGTTCGTGACCAGATGCCCGGCGTCCGTGAGCACCAGCGTCTCGCCCGAGGCGAGGTTGGTGAGGCGCAACTTGCGGCTGCCACTGACGGTCTGGCGGCCGTTGTCGAACGTCGTCACGGTCACGCCGTTTTGCAGCGTCTCGACGCGCAGCGGAAAACCGCAGAAGAGCGAGCTGTTGTCGATGCTGAAGGGCGGCTCGGTCGTACGTGTCGGCGGCACCGCCTGGGCGGCGCTGGGGACTGTTGCGGCAACCAGCAGGCCCACAACGAGGGCTCGGGCACGGATCGAGGTACGACGGCGGTCGGTCATGAGGCGACGCTATCCAGGCGCATAACCCAAATCAAACCCGAGACTGGACAGGACCGGATTCTCCACGTCCACCCGCGACATCGCCCTACGGTTCGAGGGCCCTGTAAGGCAGTGGAGCAGCGACGGTTCCGCTTATGGCCGCTGCCTGCGCTGCACGAAGGCGACGCACTGTCCCTGGGATGTGAAGTCGGCGTAGCTGCGCCAGCCCCCACCTTTGCACTGCTCCTTGAGGGTGGGCAAGGGGAAGGCGTCTGTGACGATGATGTCGCCCAGATCGTTGGTGGAAACCTCACCGCCCCCGGTGAACGTCGAGCAGTCCAGCGGGCCGGGCACGGGCGTCTCGGAGAACTCGCCGCGGGCGACCTCGAACGTATCGAGGCTCGAATTGACCCCACCGCGGTCGACGACCCGGACGAGTCCCGACGTGAAGAGTCCCTGCGGAACGATGAAGGCGCTGATCTTTCCGGTGTAGCCGATAGTGGCCGTGTCACCGACTACGTTCAGGACAGCTCGCTCGCGCGTCAGTGAAGGCGCGACCCATTCCGAGTCCGCTTGTGTACTGGACGGTGCCGGTTGGGTTCTCGCCCGCGGGGCCGCTGCGCACATTCGCGCGGAGCACGTTGCCGAAGAAGGCGCACGACTCCGTTTGGCCACGGCAGAACGCTGCATCGGCGACTACCGAGTCGTCCGCGGGAGCTTGCGCGAGGGCGGGAGCTACGACCGCGACCGAGGTGACCACCGTTAGTGCAAGCAAGCGGCTCCTCAGTCGGCGTACCTTTCGTTTGACTACGAATTTCATGTGCCAGGCGTGGCCTACCAGCCCGAAGGCGCCTAGTCAACCGGCGAAGTCTCGCGAAACTCGCCACGCCGCTGCCGCAGCCGGAAAGACGCAACCCAGATCGGTCTGCGAACATGTGTTCGCGTCGATCAAAGCCTTCGCCCTACGCGAACTTCAGGCGCGCCCTGGCCACCCACGACCTTCTCCTGATCAGAGCCCGCGGCTGCCGAACCGCCAGCGGTCAACCTGGCGGACGCGCTGCAAATCCTAAGCCGCCCTGCCATAACGGGAGTAACCTGCTGGCCTGTCCGACGACGGGACGGGCAGCAGGGCCGGCGACGCCGGATGGCTGACCGGCCCTTCGCGTTCGTGGCCTGGGTAGCGCGGACACCTCGCCTCAACCGCCTCGGGCGCCCCCATCAGTAGCACCGTGGCGCGGGTACCATCCTCCGATGGTCGATTCGTATCGGCGGCATACCCTGATCGAGGCGCCGATCGAGGACGTGTGGCCCATCGTGAGCGATCCGAAAACCCACCCAGACTGGTGGCCAGACGTCATCGAGGTACGAGCTTCAGGAGAGCTCACCGAAGGGGATCGCTACTGGCGGAGCTCGCGCCGTCTCGGTTTCCTCGACCAGGTCGACGGCATCTGGGTCGTGGAGCGACTTGAGCACCTCAAGGAAGCTCATTTCCGCTGCACGGTCTCGGGGAGTTACACCCGATTCGCCCTGACCCCGGCGCAGGACCAGACATTCGTGGAGATCGAGGCAGGGATGCTCCCCCACACCCTTCGTTGGCGACTCGCGAAAACGATGAGCCGGCTCCACTTCGTTCGGTGGCTCAGGGACGTGCTTGACGGCCTTCCTCGGGCTGTGCGCGCCAACGCCGAGTCGCGCCCGAGGACTCGGCCCTAGCGGTGGCCGGCAGGTACCGCTTGCAGTCGATCGCCCGCTCGGCATGACCTATCGGCTCCAGGCAGGCAAGATTCGACGCATGCGCGCCTACCTCGACCCTGACGACGCCCTGCGAGCCGTAGGGCTCAAGGAGTAGGCGATGTCGCAGGAGAACGTGGAGATCGTGCGGCGGATGTACGAGGCCTTCCACGGCGCCGACACCGAGGGTGCCCTCGCGCACTTCGATTCGCAGGTCGCGGTCGATGCCTCCAGTCGGGTAGACGGCGAAGTCGGTCGCGGTCGCCAGGACCTCTCGAGGATCATCTCTAGCTGGCTCGGTGCCTTTGAAGAATGGCGCGAGGAGATCGAGGAGATTCGTGACCTTGGCGAGCGGGTGTACGTCGTCGCCACTCAGCAGGGTCGCGGAAAGGGCAGCGGACTAGAAATCGAAACCCGCTACGCGGTCCTGTACGACGTTCACGACAGCAGGATCACCGGCATCGCTCTCTACATGGACCCGGCCGAGGCTCTCGCAGCCGCCGGGCTGTCGAAATAGGCGATGTCGCAGGAGAACGTGGAGGCGGTGGAAGGCTTTCTCGAAGCGTTCAACCGCGAGGACTACGCAGCTTGTCTCGACATGATCGATCCCGATGTCGCGTGGCATCCCCCGCCTGACATACCGGACGCCGCCGTCGTTCACGGGCGTGACGCGCTCATCGAGAACTTTCAGGACTGGCTCGGAGCCTGGGACGACTACCGCAGGATCCCCGAGGAAGTGCTCGAAGGCGCCGGCAACACCGTTCTGGTGGACGCGCGCTTGAGTCCGGACGAGGCAAGGACAGCGACATCCACGTCCAGTCGCGCCGAATCACCCAGGTCTACGCGCTGCGCGACGGAAGGATTATTCGGTTCAGGGCCTATCTGAACCGGGACGAGGCCCTCGCAGCCGTGGGGCTATCGGAGTAGCGCAGAGGCCAGGGGGGCCGGGCCACGACTCTGTGCGCGCTCGGCGATTCAGCCCTTGAGGGCGCGGACCACGACGAACGCGATGCACTGCCCCTGATTTCGGAACTTTCCCCCGAAGTCGCGCCAGCCGCCGTTCTTGCACTGGTCCTTGGAGGTCGGCTCCGACGGCGGCGGTGTGGCGTCGTGGACGACCAGACCACCATTCGTGACCGGCTCGAGCGGCAGATCGAGATCCGCGGGGCAGCCGGTAGGCGGCGGTGGGAAGGTGCCCGGAGGCGAAGGTGGGAAGAACCCTGCGCGGGTCATCCTGTCGGGCGCGCCGGTCGCGGCGTTGTCCTCGACTTCGAAGAGGAAGCCCCAGGACGGGTTGTAGGTGCCACCGACCACGGCCCTGTTGCCCGTCACCGTCAGGCAGGTGATCGTGCCCGTCACGCTGAAAGCCCTCTCGCTCAGGAAGGTGCCGCCCGACGGCGTCTCACCGGCCGGCCCGCTGTGGGCGTCGAGGTTCACCGTGCAGCAGTCCATGATCGACTGCCTGATCGAGAAGTCCCCGACGGCGAAGTCCTCGCCGAGCGGAGCCCCGCCGGGCTCGTGAGAAGCAACGGCGACCGGGGCGAGCACCAGAGCGACCGCGATGGTGCTTAGACCTGCAAGCACACCCCTCACGGGGCGAACCTACCGGCCGTCCGACTACCCGGTCAAGCCTCCAGCAGCGGCTTCAGTCCCAGAAGTCCTCGACGCGCTCGCCGTCGCCGCCCTCGGGCCGCCGGCCGCCGATGCAGATGACATCCATTCCCTGCGGCCCCGCTTCGAACTGCCGAGCGACGGCGGGGGCGACGCTCAGCACATCCCACTGGGCGAGCTCGACGATCTCGTCATCGAGCTTGGCCCGGCCGCCGCCTGACACGACCACGTAAGCCTCCTGCTGCTCGCGATGACGATGAGCGAAGGGGAAACGCGTGTCGGGCGGGTAGGTGAAGCGGCTGATGCCGAGCTCGGGCGATGCGAGGTGGGGGCGCGCGAAGCGCCACTGCATCGGGACGTCCTCCGGGCTTCTGTCCTCGATGTCAGCGAAGTTCTTCTTGGACCAGTCGGGCACGGTGCGGATTCTCGCGCACCCGGTTGCTCCCCGAGTAGGCTCGCCCCATCTGCCGCCTTGTCGCCTACCTCGGTGAGCACGTTGTGCTCGACGAGATCCTTTTCCAGCCCGACAGCTCGATCGTCGAGCAGGCCGTGCATCCCCAGCTCCTGTCGGCGATGAACCTCGCCGGCTTCGGGGTCGTCGCGTGGGACGACGACAGCCCGTCGGCCGAGCTCCCGTGGACCTACCGCACGGCGGGCCTGCCCTTCTTCGACCGCAACCTGCGCGCCCTCTCCCGCAAGGCGCGGGCCACGGCCCTCCTGGGCCATGTCCGGGGGGTCCTGCTGAGCGACCGCGAGGTGGTGAACGAGCAGAACGTGCACCCCTTTAGCTACGACGGCATCCCGATCGCGCTCGCGATGAACGGTGACCTCGACCGCTTCTCCGAGATGAGGGCCGACGTGTCCGAGCTCGTCGCACCCAGCATCGGGCGGATGGTCGAGGGCACGACCGACACCGAGTGGCTCTACGCCCTGATCCTCTCCCAGCTGCGCGATCCCAGCGCGCCGGTGGCCGATCCGGACGAGCTGGCCGCGGCGGTGGAGAAGTCGCTGCGACTGGTTCGCGAGGTCCGCGAGCGCCGCGGCCTGCAGCGCCAGTCCGCCGTGAACCTGGTCATCTCCGATGGCCGCTGCATCGTGGCGACACGCTTCGCCTTCGACTACGGCTGGTACCACGAGGGCTGGACCTTCGCGGGCGGTGAGCGGCGCTACGACTACACGACGCTCTGGTACGCGGCGGGCACCGGCTACGGCAACCACAACGGCCAATGGGGCGTGGGCCCAGGGAGCCCGCAGACGTCGCTGATCGTCGCGTCCGAGCCGCTCACCCACGATCGGTCAGCGTGGATTGAGGCCCCCGAGTACTGCCTGCTCGTGGCCGCGCCCGGCGAGGAAGACCTGGACGTCGACATCCGAGAGCTCGATGCCTGACACGGGTGTCAGAGCAGCGCTGGCGGCGCTGGACCTGTTTGAGGGCGCCGATCCCGCGGTGCTCGACGGCCTGGCCGCGATCTCGCACCCGTTCAGCCTGGCGGCCGGCGAGTACCTGTTCCGCGAGGGCGACCCGGGCGATCGCATCAGCCTTCTCGCGAACGGCGGTTTGGAGGCCTTGCTGCGACTTCCAGGTGGGCGAGAGCTGGCAGTCGAGTCCCTGGGGGCCGGTGCCGTCATCGGTGAGATGGCGGTTCTGGCCGAGCGCGAGCGCCGTTACTCGGCGCGGGCCTTGGAGGCCACGTCCGGCTGGGTCTTCGAGGCCGCCGACGCGCGCCGGCTGGGCGTCGCGGACGAACCTGAGGTCATGCGCCGTCTGGGCCGGATCGCACTCGACCGGCTGCGCGAGCAGTACGAGCGCCTCGTCGCCGTCTGCACGGAGGACTCCCGCGCAGCGCACGAGGCGCGTCGAGCCGAGCTCGACGACGCCGGGCCGGTCGTCCCGATCGACCGTGAGCCCGGCGAGACCGAGTATCTGGAGACCGTCCTGTTCTTCAGCCAGTTCACCCCGGACGATGTAGAGCAGCTGTTCGGCGACCTCCGGCGGCTGGAGGCACCGCGCGGCGCCACCGTGATCGCCACTGGCGAGCAGCGAGAGGCGGTGGTGATCGTCCTGAAGGGCGCGGTGGAGACCTCGATCCGGCGCGGCGGCCTGGCGGCGCGGGCGCGCCTGGCGGGTCCGGGCCGGATCGTGGGTCACCTGAGCATCGACGGCCAGCCCACGCCCGCGAGCTCGCGCGCCCGCGAGCGATCGATCCTGCTGGAGGTCCCGCTCGCTCGCATCGCCCAGGTGGTCGGTCGCGGTGACGACCTTGCCCAGCGCCTATGGCGAGCCATTTACGCGGACGTGGTCGACGCTCTCTTCGAAGCCCAGCGACCGATCTCGCGCATGGCGGCGGCGGGCGGCTGAGCGACGGGATGTCCCAACACAACGTCGATGTGGTGCGGACATGCCTGGAGGGCTGGAATCGCGGCGACATCGACGCCTGGCTGAACGCGGTCCATCCGGAGATCGAGTGGTACTCCGAGGTGGCCAGGCGGATGGAGGGAGCCCAGACGGTGTCGCGCGGACTGGACGAGCTGAGGCAGTTCTGGGACGAGTGGCACGCGGTGTGGAACCTCACGATCGACATCTCTGAGATCCGCGACCTGGGCGACACCATCCTGGTGCTGGCCAACATCCGAGCCCGCGGCGAGACGAGCGAGATTGACCTGGAGTCGCCCGCGGCGTACGTGTTCGAGTTCGAGGGCGGGCTCGCTCGGACCGCGCGCGCCTACCTCGACCCGCAGGAGGCCCTCGAGGCCGTGAGCCTGTCGGAGTAGGCGGTCGCGGAGAGGCGGGCGCCGGCTTGCAGCCCCGCCGCTCTGAATGCGAACATATGTTCGTGCGCACGGAGGCCACGATCATGCACGCCGACCTCGACGCCTTCTACGCATCCGTCGAGCAGCGCGACGATCCGCGCCTGCGCGGCCGGCCGATGTACGTGGGCCCCGGTGTGGTGCTGGCGGCCAGCTACGAGGCGCGCGCGTTCGGCCTGAGATCGGGCATGGGGGCGAGGAAGGCCCGCCGACTCTGCCCGCAGGCGATCGCTGTGGAGGCCCGCTGGGAGGCGTACCTCGAGGCCAGCCGGGCGGTGTACGACATCTTCATCGACACCGCGCCCACGGTGGAGAAGATCTCGATCGATGAGGCGTTCCTCGACGTCGCCGGTCTGAACCGGATCTCCGGCTCGCCCGAGCGGATCGCCACCAGGCTGCGCCGCAGGGTGCGCGAGGAGGTGGGCCTGCCGATCACGGTCGGAGTGGCCACCACGAAGCTCCTTGCGAAGGTCGCCAGCAACGAGGGCAAGCCCGACGGTCTCCTGGTGGTGCCCGCCGGCACCGAGCTCGCCTTCCTGCACCCGCTCAACGTCGACAAGCTGTGGGGCGTCGGCCCGGCCACCGCGCGCAACCTCGAGCCGTGCGGCATCAGGACCATCGGCGACGCGGCGCGGGCGTCGGAGCAGGACCTGGTTGCGATCCTGGGCCGCGCGGGCGGGCGCCGGCTACACGCGCTGGCGCACAACCGCGATCCGCGACCGGTGCGGACGGGCCGCTCGCGCAGGTCCTTCGGCTCGCAATCGGCGCGGAACTTCTCGACCAGCTCGCCGGCCGCGGTGGAGGCGGTGCTTGCGGCGCTGGTAGATCGCGTGACCAGGCGCATGCGCGCGAAGAAGCGGATCGGCCGCACGGTGATCCTGCGCATGCGCTTCGCCGATTTCTCGCGCGCCAGCCGCTCGCGCACGCTGGCCCGCCCGACGGCCGACACGCGCCCGATCCTGACCGCCGGCCGCTCGCTGCTGGCCGACGCAAGGCCCACGATCCGCGAGCGCGGGTTGACGCTCGTGGGGCTCACGGTGACCAACCTCGACGGGGGCGGCAGCGGCGCTCAGCTCGAGTTACCTGTGGACGGGCCGGCCGAGGCGGCCCTGGATCGTGCGCTCGACGAGGTCCGTGACCGCTTCGGCTCGACGGCGGTCACGCGGGCGGCGCTGCTGGGCGCGGACCGGCGGCTGTCGGCTTCGTTGCTGCCGGAGTGAGCGTGGGCCGGGCTCAGGCCTCGGCCGGCTCGGCCTGCGCAACCGCCGGTGCCGGCGCATCGGTGCCCGCGTTGCGCCGGTGCATCAGCCGCGCGAACAGGCCCGCCGTGATGAACATGAACGCGCTGTACACGGCAGCGGGGATCGTGAGCTCGCTGTCGATGGCTGCGCCCACGGCGATCGCCAGCGTCGCGTTGTGCACTCCCAGCTCGAGCGCGATGGCCGTGGCGCTGGGGTTGTCCAGCCGGGCCAGTCGGGAGATCGTGAAGCTGATGGACATGGCCAGCACGTTGAGGGTGATAGTGGCCACGGCGAGCTCGCCGAGGTTGTCCGTCACGGTCTTCCATTCGTCGGCGATCGCTCCGGCCACAACCACCAGGAAGATCACCATGGCGGCCGTCTTGGCGCGCGACTCGTTGCGCTCAGTCCAGTCCGGCGCCCGGCTGCGGATGTACATCCCGATCGACAAGGGAACGATCGTGATGCTGAACACGCGCGCCACGATGCTCAGCATCTCGGGGTCGCTGTCCAGCTCGTCGGCGCCGAAATGACTGGTGGCCAGGCCCAGAAACAGGGGCACCGTGATCACCGCCGCCACGCTGGAGATCGCGGTCATGGAGATCGACAGGGCGGTGTTGCCGCGCGCCAGGTGCGTGAGCATGTTGGCCGTGGTCCCGCCCGGGGACGCTCCGAGCAGCACCAGACCCGTGGCGAACACCGCCGCCAGCCCGTAGACCTCGGCCACGCCGAAGGCCAGCAGCGGCGAGATGACCAGCAGGTTGGCCAGCCCGATGGCCACGCCCCGCGGCGCGATGAACACGCGCCGGAAGTCGTCCAGCGTGAGCGCCAGCCCGAGGCTGGTCATGATGAATGCCAGCGCCACCGGCAGCAGCGCCGCCGCGAACAGCGACTGGTCCTCCATCAGCCGCCCGTGGGCCGGGTGAGCTCCTCGAGCAGCAGCACGAACGACCGGTACGGCCGCCCGGTCTCGCGCTGCAGGCCGATCTCGCACGTGCGATTGCTCGACACGCAGGCGTCCAGCTCGCGCCCGTCCAGCTGCGCCGCCACGTCGCGCAGCGCCGACCGCGGCAGCTCGGGGTGCAGGAGGCCTCGGTCGCCGGCCATGCCGCAACACGTGGTGCCGACCGGCACGAGCACCTCGTCGGCCAGCGCGCCGACCACGCCCTCGAGCTTCTTGGCCAGGCCCATGTGGCCGGCCGAGCAGGTGGGGTGGACGGCCGCTGTTGCCACCCGGCTGCTGACCTCCAGGCGCGGCAGCAGCCGGTCGTGGGCCCAGGAGATCGAGTCCAGCACCTCGACCGCGTCGAAGCGCTCGCGGAGCTCCTCGCCGAGCAGCGGGGCCACGTCCTGGAGCAGCCCGTGCGCGCAGGAGCTGGCGTCGATGACCACCGGCAGCGAGCCCCCGTCGGTCCAGCGCCACCAGAGCGTCGGCGGTCCAGTGGGCCATCCACTCCTGGCCGCGCCCGTAGCCCTTCGAGGCCCATGGCGTGGCGCAGCAGTGCCCGGCGGCGTCCGGGGGGATCCACACCGGCTGACCCGCGCGGGCGGAGACGGCCACCAGGGCCTCCGGCAGCGTCGGGCCGTCCGCGCCGTCGGGGTTGCCGAAGATGCGGTTCACGCAGGCGGGCAGGTACACGGCCGCGGCGCCCTGCGCGCTCGGTGGCCGGGAGAGACGCGGGGGCGGCGGGCGCCGAGTCGCCCGGCCACGACGGAACGAGCTCGGCGCCGACCCGGTCGCGCAGGGCGCCGGTCACCCGCTCGAGAGCACGGGTGCCGAGCGCGGACTCCAGGGCCGCGCCCGCTCGCAGGCCGGCGCGCGCCGCCCGTTCGACTCCCGCGTAGCGCCGCGCGACGGACAGGGCTGCCCGCTCCTCGCGATCGCTGCGCTCGGCGCTGCGAAACGCCTTGATCACCTTGCCGGTGTCGATGGCCAGCGGGCATGCCACCGCGCACGTTCCGTCGGCCGCACAGGTCTCGATCGCGTCGTGCTCGAAGTCGGCAAGCAGCGCCTGGTACACCGGCGAGCCCTGCGGCTGCCGCGCGAGCTCGCGGCGCAGAACGATTCGCTGCCGCGGCGTGGTCGTGGTGTTGCGGCTGGGGCAGACCGGCTCGCAGAACCCGCACTCCACGCAGCCGGTGATCTCTTCCTCGATCGGCGGCTGGGTCTTGAGGTTGCTCAGGTGAACGCCGGCGTCGCGGCTGAGCACCGAGTCCGGGTTGAGGATCCCGCCGGGGTCGGCCAGTGCCTTTACGCGCCACATCATCTCCGTGGCCTTGGCTCCCCACTCGCGCTCGACCCAGGGCGCCATGTTGCGGCCCGTGCCGTGCTCGGACTTGAGCGAGCCGTCGTAGCGGTCCACGATCAGCTCCACCAGTCCCTCCATGAACTTCTCGTAGCGCTCGACGTCGGCCGGGTCGGAGAACGCCGGCGTCAGCTGGAAGTGCAGGTTTCCGGCGGAGGCGTGGCCCGCCACGCCGGTCAGGAACCCGTGCTCTCCCAGCAGCGCCTGCAGGTCCTTGGCGCAGTCGGCGATCCGCTCGGGCGCCACGCATACGTCCTCGACGATCAGGGCGGTTCCCGGCAGCCGCAGCTTGCCGACCAGCCCGAACAGCCCCT
This sequence comes from uncultured Thermoleophilaceae bacterium, assembly GCA_963755215.1. GTDB lineage: Bacteria > Actinomycetota > Thermoleophilia > Solirubrobacterales > Thermoleophilaceae > JAAYBF01. Next base: position 805,304 of record CAVWIW010000006.1, on the reverse strand, counting down.
CGCGGACCGACCATGCCAGCTCGATGCCCTCGTGGTCGCGAACGAAGGCGTGCTCGCGGATGAGCTCCCTGTCCCCGAGCGCCGCCTCCGCGGCCTCGATGCGCTCGCCCAGCTCTGTGTCGTCGCCGCCACCCACCTCCACCAGAAGCGCGGCGGACTCCGGCGGCAGCTCCTGCCACTCCTTAGGCGTGCCGGGCATGATGTGGCTGGCGGCGATCAACGCGGGCGCCACCATGAGCTCGACGGCCCGGCACCCCGCGTCCACCAGCGCGGGCACCGGCTCCACCGCGGCCTCTATCGAGGGGAAGTGCAGCCACGCGATGGCCGTCCGCGCGGGTTGCGGGCGGGTGCGGAACACGGCCTCGGCCACGAACGCCAGCGTGCCCTCCGAGCCCACCACCAGCCGGCGCAGGATCTCCAGCGGCGAGTCGGCGTCCAGGAACGCGCACAGGCGGTAGCCGGTGGTGTTCTTGATCTCGAACTTGCGCCGCACGCGCTCGGACAGCTCGGCGTCGGCGCGCAGCTCGTCGCGGATCGCCAGCAGGCCCTCCACCAGCTCCGGCTCGTGGCGCGCGAGATCGTCCTCGGCGCCGGGCGCCGCCGTGTCGATCCTCGTGCCGGACGCCAGCACCAGCGTCATCGCCTCGACCGTGCTGTAGGAGTCCCACGTGATCCCGCAGCGCATGCCGCCCGAGTTGTTGGCGATCACCCCGCCCACGGTGGCGATGTCGGTGCTGGCCGGGTCCGGGCCCAGGCCGTATCCGTGGGGCGCCAGCACGCGGTTGGCGAAGCCCATGAGCGTGCCGGGCCCCACCCGCGCGCGGCGCCCGTCGTCCTCGACCCGCACGCGGGAGAAGTGGCGCCGGACGTCAACCAGGATGCCGTCGCTCTGGGCCTGTCCGTTCAGGCTCGAGCCGCCCCCGCGGAGCGTCACCGGGGTGCCGGTGCGGCGGCCGTAGGCGAACACCTCGGCCACGTCCTCGGCGTCGCGCGCCATGACCACGGCCTTGGGCAGGAGGCGATAGGGGCTGGCGTCCGAGGCGTAGCGGATGAGGTCCAGGGGACGCGCAAGGACCTTTTCGGGCCCCAGCAGCGCGATCAGGTCGCTGCGCAGCGGCTCCGGCGTTCCCGCGGCCAGGCTGTCGGGCGCCCGGTCTTCGGAGGGCGGGCCGCCCGGATGGCCGATGCGTGCCGGGTCCGGCGCCAGCAGCGCCATCAGCCCAGGGCCATCCCGGGCGTCACGCCGACCTCCACCAGCCGCGGCTCCTCGGCCGCGATCGCCCCGCGCAACGTTTCCACCAGCTCATCGCGCGCGTCCACCCGCTCGGCTTTCATCCCGTAACCGCTGGCCAGTGCCGCGGTGTCGAGCGCCGGCAGGTCCAGGCCGGGCGCAGCGCTCACGTCCTCGAGCGCCGCGAACCACTTCAGGATGGCGTACTCGGAGTTGCGAAGGACCAGGAACGTGACCGGCACCTCGTACGCGACCGCGGACCACAGCCCCTGGATGGCGTACTGGGCCGACCCCTCGCCGAGGATGCACACGACCGGGCGCGAGGGCTGCGCCAGCTGCACCCCGATCGACGCCGGCAGGGCGAAGCCCAGCCCGCCGCCGGCGCCGAAGTAGTAGGAGCCCGGAGAGCGCAGCCGCACCTGGTTGCGCAGCGCGAGCGTGCTGGAGGGTGACTCGAGCACCACGATGCCGTCGTCGGGGAACACCTCCGCCAGCGCCGCGTGCACGTTGGTGGGGCTCAGCGGAGAGGTGGGCTCCGGCTCCTCCGCGGCGCCCCGGGCGTCGGGCGCGGTCCGGTCGGAGCCGCCCGCCGCCTCGGCCAGGGCGGCGAGGGTGAGCGCCACGTCGGCCACGATCGCGTCGCCCATCGGCGCGCGCGCGGCTTCGTCGGGATCGCTCGTGATGGCCACCAGGCTCGTGCCGTCGGCCAGCGGCGGGCCCGGGATGTTGGGGTAGTAGGGGAAGACCGAAGTGCCGACGGCGATCACCAGGTCGTAGGCGGCAAGCGTCTCCCCGGCCGGGCCGATCGCCGGCGGCAGGATGCCCTGGAACGCGGCGTGGTCCTCGGGGAAGCCGATTCGCCCTCCACCCGGCGCGGGGGTGGCCCACACGGCCAGCCGCTGCGCCTCCGCGAGCGCGACGGCTGCGTCCCAGGCGCCCGAGGCGTCCACGTCGGGGCCCACCACGAGCGCGGGTCGCTCGGCCGCGGCCAGGCGGTCGGCAAGCGCCTGGACCGCGGCAGGGTCAGCCCCGGCGCGCCCTCCCACGGCACGCCCGGTCACATGCGCGACAGAGCCGGCCTCCACCTCGGCATCCCAGTCGTCCATGGGCACCGACACGAACGCCGGGCCCTTGGGGGGCAGCTCGGCCATGTGGATCGCGCGCGCCAGCGCGTGCGGCACGTCCTCCGCGCGCGGTGGCTCGTAGCTCCACTTGACCAGCGGGTGGGGGACGCGGGTGGCGTCGCGGTTGGTCAGGTTGGCCTGCAGGGTCATGAGCGACCGCGACTGCTGCCCGGCCGTGACCAGCAGCGGCGACTTGTTGGCCTGGGCGTTGAAGATCGCCCCCATGCCGTTGCCCAGCCCGGGCGCGGTGTGCAGGTTCACGTGGGCTGCCGATCCGCTGGCCTGCGCGTAGCCGTCGGCCATGCCGACCGCCGTGGCCTCCTGTAGGCCGAGCACATAGCGGAAGTCGCTCGGGTAGTCGGCGAGCATCGGCAGCTCGGTGGACCCGGGGTTGCCGAAGATCGTGGTCATGCCGCGCTCGCGGAACATCGCGAAAACGGCCTCGCGCACTGAGCTCAATCTCTCTCCTCGGTCGCCGGGTCCGGGCGCGAGATCCTCGCACAAGCGGGAACGGCGACCGCTTCGGTCTGCGCGCGGCTCCCCCTTTTATGTGAACACGGACTCGTATACGGTCTCGCCCGGTAAGGGGTGCGGCGGGTTGGCTCCAGCCGGTGCCCAATCGTTTTCGTCTTCGGGAGGAGACTCGCAATGGCCCACCGCCCCACCTCTTTGGTACGTCGAGCAGGCTTCATCGCCGCGCTCGCCGCCCTGTTGGCCCTGAGCGCCCTGACTGCGGTCGCGAGCGCGGGGGCCAAGAAGCACGGCGGCTGGAACGAAGGACCCAGCTGGAAGGTCGTGGCCAGCGGCCTGGACAATCCGCGCGGGCTCACCGTTGCCCCTTGGGGCGACATCTACGTGGCCGAGGCCGGCCGCGGCGGCTCCGGGCCCTGCATTCCCGGCCAGGAGGGGGGCGGGCAGATCTGCCTCGGCGAGACCGGGGCGATCACCAGGGTCTCGCATGGCAAGCAGCGCAGGGTCCTGCGCGGTCTGCCCTCCTCCGGTGCGCAGGGCACCGGCGACGACGCCTCCGGTCCGCAGGACGTGGCGCTGACCCGCCGCGGCCTCCTGTTCGTGGTGGGCCTGGGCGGCAACCCGGCCGAGCGCGACAACCTCGGTGACCTGGGCGCGCGCTTCGGCAAGCTGTACAAGGCCGGCTGGCGTGGCGTCCGCGAGGTCGCCGACATCGCGGGCTATGAGGCAAGCGCGAACCCGGACGGCGGCGAGGAGCCGGACAGCAACCCCAACTCGGTCGTGTCGTGGCATGGCCGCGCCGCTGTCGCCGACGCCGGCGGCAACGACCTCCTGAAGGTCGGTCGCAAGGGCCGCATCTCGACGCTGGCGGTGTTCCCGGACCGGGTTGTCCCGGCGCCTGCCGGCATCCCCGACCTGCCGCCCGAGCTGCCGATGCAGTCGGTCCCGACGTCGGTGGCAGTCGGCCCCGACGGAGCGCTCTACGTCGGCGAGCTCACGGGCTTCCCGTTCGTGAAGGGCGCTGCCCGAGTGCACCGCGTGGTGCCCGGCCAGGGCTCGAGCGTGTACGCCACGGGCTTCACCAACGTGACCGACATCGCGTTCGACCGCAGGGGCAACCTGTACGTGCTCGAGTTCGCCAAGGACGGGCTGCTTGCCGGCCCGCCCGTGGGTGCCGTGCACAGGGTCGACCGCAAGGGCGCCCGCAAGACGCTGGTCAGCGAGGGCCTCACGGCTCCGACCGGCATCGCGGTCGGGCACAAGGGTGAGCTGTACGTGTCGAACAAGGGCTCGTCGGCCGGAACCGGCGAGGTCGTTCGCATCCGGCCCTAGAAGAGGGAAATCGCGCCCCGGGGCCGCCGCCAGGTTGGCGGGCGGCCCCGGGCGCGATGTTCTGCCTAACCCGTGACGAACGGGTCGACGGCCTCCAGCACCTCGTCCGTGCCGAGCGGCTTGTCGAAGGCGGTCTCGGTGATGGGCTCGCCGTTGAGCGAGCGGATCGCCGCCGCGTGCCGGGCCTCGACCTGGACGATCGAGCCCGCCGAGGCCAGGACCTTCTTGTCCTGGATGCTCGGCCCGGCGCCGTTGTAGGCGCTCACGCCTGTGTCCTCGAGAGTCTGCGCGAGCTCGAGGAAGCTGTCCTGGCTCGCGAAGGCCTCGCCGAAGTCCACGCCCGGGGCCTTGACCGGCTTGCCGCCCAGGCCCTCGATCGCCGCCTTGAGGGCGTCGACGTGCTCGTTCTCGTTGTCGCGGATCTCGGTGGCCAGCTTCTTGGCGTCGCCCCCGAGCCCGCTCACCTGCTTGAGGCCCTGCGCGTAGAACGCCGCCTCCAGGTACTCGAGCGTGAGCGCGAAGTTCAGGATCTCGACGTCGCCGTCGCCGCCCTGCGCCATCGCCTCGCGGACGAAGGGCTGCACTGCCCCGAGCCCGTAGACGGCGCCGGCCGTGATGGCGCCCTTGAGGATGAATGACTGGCGCGTCATCCCCTGGATCTCCACGGCGCCCAGCTCGGGCGCCGCAAGCTTGCTGTGTGTGTTGCTCATCTCAGTCTCCTTTTGCGTCCCGGCCGCCTAGGCGAGGAACGGCTTGACCTGGGGCAGGACCTGCGCCATCGACGCGGGCTTCGCGAAGGCACCGTCGGGCACGATCGTCTTGCCGACCACCTGGTTCAGGGCGGCGGCGTGGCGAGCCTCGACGCTGTGGATGGCCAGCGCTGCGGCCAGCACCTCCTTGGACTTGATCCGCGGTGCCTGTCCGAGGTACGCGGCTGCGCCCAGGTTCTCGACCGTGGCGGCGGTCTCCAGCACCTTGTCCGGCCCACCGTCGATGACGGCGTCGAACGTGGTCTTGGGCCGCGTGGGCTTGCCGCCGAGCTGCTTGACGGTCATGACCAGGGCGTCCACATGCTCCTGCTCGTTGTCGCGGATCGCCATGGCGGTCGCGCCGAGCTTCTTGTCCTTGATCACGCCGGAGTCCAGCACGGCGTTGTAGAAGTCGGTCTCGAGGTACTCGAGGGTGAGCGCGTAGCTCACGATCTCGAGGTCGCCCTTGGTCGACGCCGCCTTGTCGGACTTCTCCGATGAGGACGAGGAACTCTCGTCCTCATCGTCGTCGCCGCACGCGGCGAGGAAGATCGAGAACGCGCCGGCTGCTCCGGCGCCGCCCATCATCCTCAGGAAGCGCTTGCGCGAAGACGCGTCGGCTGCGAGCTCCTGCATGGCGCTCTGGTCTGATGGGGCTGTCTGGCTCATTCTTGGGTCCCTGCCTTTTGGTTGCACACCCCCTTTTCTCTGCCGCCACGGTTGGCAGATCAGTGAGGGAGTCCGTTGGCGCATTGGCGCTTGCCAACAGAGGAGGGGTGCCTCCACCATTCGTCCGGGCATCCCTGGCAGACTCATCGGCTCGAGATGGGAGGCCTCCCGGCGACAGCGGCGTGGCGCCATGTGGAAGCCCGGGCCGGCTTCGAGGTGGTGTTCATCACCACGCGTGCCGACGGCCTGCGCGCGGACGGCCACGCGACCGCCGTTGAGGATGGCCAGGCGTGGGCGGTGAGCTACTCGATCGAGATCGACGACCGCTGGAGAACGCGCTCGGCCGTGGTGCGAAGCGCGTCGGAGCTTGGCGAGCGCGAGCTGCACGTCGAGGCCGACGGTGAGGGGTCCTGGCGGGCGGACGGCGCGCCCGCGGGGCAGGTGGAGGGTTGCCTCGACATTGACCTGGAGGCGTCGGCCTTCACCAACGCCCTGCCGGTGCACCGGCTGGGCCTGGAGCCCGGCCGGCAGGCTGCGGCGCCCGCGGCCTACGTGCGGGCTGCGGACCTGCGCCTCGAGCGGCTCGAGCAGAGCTACGAGCGGGTCGAAGACGGGCCCGACGGCGCGCGCTATGACTACGAGTCGCCCGCGTTCGACTTCGCCGCCGAGCTGGCCTATGACCGGGCCGGCCTGGTGCTGGACTATCCGGGCATCGCCGTCCGCGTGGCGTGAGGGCGATGCTGCGCGCGAGTCGCTACGGAATCGCGTTGCGGCGCGCGATCCGCGCGTAGACGCGCGCGCTCGGACGTGCCTTGCGCGTCAGGGTCGACGGGTTGAACGAGTACAGGCCGAAGCGAGCCTTGTAGCCCTCGGACCACTCGAAGTTGTCGACCAGCGACCAGTGGAAGTAGCCGCGTACGCGGGCGCCCCCGGCGATGGCCCGCCGGACCGCCCGCAGGTGGCTCACCAGATAGTCCGCCCGCTCGCTGTCGTCGGCGTCGTCGATGCCGTTCTCGGTCACGTACAGCGGGCGGCCGTAGGAGGCAGCCAGCTCGAGCACGTTGCGCAGGCCGTCGGCGTCGATCACCCAGCCGAACTCGCTGCAGCGGGAGGGGCAGGGCGGGCCGGTGGGGTTGCCGGTGCCCCGGTAGGCGATCGAGGGGGCGAAGTCGAACAGCGGAACCCGCGTGCTCACTGGCGCCGCGAGGCCCGCCGCGAACGCGGGCGAGTAGTAGTTCACGCCCACGAAGTCCGCCTTGCGTGCCAGCCGGGGGCGGACCTCGCCCGGGTCGACCTTGCCGTCCGCGTCGCTGTCGTAGCGGCCCTTGATCGTCGCGTTCAGGAACAGCCTGTTGAGGATGTAGTTGGCGTTGCGTGCACCGCGGCGGTCGTCGGCGCTGGCGGGGTTCACGGGGCGCCAGTCGGCCATGTTGTGCACGAAGCCGACCCGGGCCCCGCGGTCGAGGGAGTTGATGGCGTCGTAGGCGGCGGCGTTGCCCAGAGCCATGTGCTGTACGGCCCTCACGGCCGCGGCGTAGGAGAGGATCCCGGGCGCCTTGGTCCCGGTGATTCCGGGAATGCTCACCATTCCCTGCGACACCTGAACGAGCGGCTCGTTCATGGTGACCCACAGGTTCACGTGCTCGCCCAGCTTCCATGCGGCGTAGGCGGCGAACTTGCGGAACTCGGCGATCGTGGAGCGCTGGATCCACCCACCCCGCCGAAGGCTCGCCGGGACCGCATCGTCGGGCCCTCGGCCCGCGAAGGCGGCACGCACCCCGGTGGGGTCGTGGACCCACAGGGGAAGCGTGAAGTGGTGGAGGGTGAGCATGGTCCTCAGTCCGCGCGCGCGGGCGCCTCGCAGGACGCGGCGGTAGTGGCGCACGGCCGACCCGCTCGCCAGCCGGTCCAATCGCCGCAGCTGGGCCCGCGTGATGCGGCCCGGGCCCACCTTTACGGAGGCGGTGGAGCGGGGGAAGATGCGGCTCCACTCGATGCCCATCCGAAGGGCGTTGTTGTTCAGCCTCTTTCGGGCCAGGTCCAGGTCGCGGCGCCACACCCTCCAATGCCCCGCGCCGCGGTCCACGCGGTCGCCGCTCACGAGGTCGCGGCGGATCAGGTCGGGGTCTCTGCTGAACGCCCACCAGTCGCTGCGCCGGTCGGCGTTGGACGGCTTGCCGCCCGCCTCCACCTGGAAGCCCGCCGTGGCGGTGCCCCATAGGAAGCCGCGCGGGAAGCGCTCTGCGGCGGAGGCGGAGGCCGGCACCAGGAGGAGCACCGCCACGGCGGCGGCCAGCCAGCAGCGTGGACGCAGCTCCCTCATCGGCCTCGAGCCTATTCCAACCGGGTGGGCGCGCGGCCGAGCAGGCGGCCACGGCCACCGGCCGGATCGGATATACAAGCGGCGTGAGAAGGCGATCGGCAGTGGCCGGGCTGCGCGCCGTGACGGTGGCTGTGTCGGCAGTGGCGGCGCTTGCGCTGCCCGCCGCTGCCTCGGCGGAGCGCGCCTACAACGTCCTGCCGGCCGGCCAGTACGGCGGGCTGCCGCTCACGCCCAACTCCACAGACCAGCTCTCCCTGTACGACGCGCTGACTCCGCTGGGCGGCAACGTGGGGGCGTCGGACCTCACGCGCTACTTCAAACCGGAGAACTTGCAGCCGGTGGGCGCCACGACGGTCGACGCCACGCCGCGCGCAGGGGTGACCATCCGCCGCGACTCCTACGGGGTGCCGCACATCTACGGGCGCACGCGCGCCGACGTCTGGTACGGCGTCGGCTGGATCACGGCCGCCGACCGCGGCCTGCTGCTCCAGCAGGGTCGGGGCGCCGCCCGCGCGGCGGTGGCAGAGGTGCCCGGGCTGGACGCCTTCTCGCTCGTCACCGGCCTGCGCTCCTTCACTCCCAGCCGCCAGGCCGAGAGGCTCGTGACCTCCGAGCAGCGCGCCCTGGTGCGCACGCACGGCGACAAGGGCCGTCAGATCCTGCGCGACATGGACGAGTACGGCAATGGCATCAACGCGTGGTACGCGTCTCGCCCCGGCCCGCCCCCGCCGCGCTGGACGCGCAACGACACCATCGCCGTGTTCTCTTTCATCGGGTCGATCTTCGGCAACGGCGGGGGCACCGAGGCTCAGAACGCCGAGTTCCTCTCGTCGCTGCGCAAGCGGCTGGGCCGGCGCCGGGCCGCCCGCGCGTTCGTGGACCTCATGGCGGCCGACGATCCCGAGCACGCCACCACCATCCGCCGCCGCTTCCGCTTTGGCCGGGCGTCAGCCCGCCCGACGAAGGGGTCGCCGCTGGTGGACGCCGGCTCGCTGAGGCTCACGCCCGACCCCTCGAAGCGGACCGAGGCCTCCAACTTCCTGATGGTGGGCGACTCGCGCACCGCGGGCGCCAACACGCAGGCGGTAATGGGCCCGCAGCTGGGCTACTTCTACCCCCAGATCGTGCTCGAGGCGGGGCTCCACGGCCCGGGCCTCGAGGCTCAGGGAGCGCTCGGGCCGGGCATCGGCCCCTACGTGCTGATCGGACGCACGCGCGACTACGCGTGGAGCCTGACGACAGCCCAAAACGACAATCGCGACATGTTCCTCGAGCGCCTCTGTGGGAAGCGCCGCTACCGCTACAAGGGCCGCTGCGTGCGGATGAAGCGCTTCGATGCCGGCGAGCTCGGGGCCGGAGACGGTCAGCCCGCCAAGCGCCTGGTCTTCTACACCACGGTTCACGGGCCGGTCTTCGGCCGGGCCAGGGTCGGCGGCAAGGCCTACGCCGTCGTGCGCGCCCGGTCGACCTACGGGCGCGACATCGCCTCGATCGCGGCGCTGCGCGACATGACCGTCGATCGTGCCCGCACCACAGACGGCTTCTTCCGCTCGGTCAACCAGTTCGAGTTCACCTTCAACTGGGCGTACACCTCGCACGGCAACGTGGCGTACTTCTCGTCCGGGCGCATCCCGCGCGCCGAGCGCGGCGTGAACGAGCTGCTTCCGCGGCTGGGCACCGGCCGCTACGACTGGAAGGGCTTCCTGTCGCGCCGCCAGCACCCGCAGGCCGTGAATCCGCCCGGCGGGCTGCTGCTGAACTGGAACAACAAGCCGGCGCCCGGGTGGCTGCCGGGCGACGACGTGCACTCCTACGGCTCGGTCCACCGGGTGGAGCTGTTCAAGGGCTTCGCGCGTCAGGTCACGCTGGAGAACACGGCATCCGTGATGAACCGGGCTGCCACCCGCGACCTGCGGTCCACCGAGGTCTGGCCGGTCATCCGCGCGGTGCTGGGGAGCTCGCGGGCGCCGGATGCGCGCACCGCGCAGGCGGTGCAGATCCTCGACCGCTGGCGCATCAGCGGCTCGTCGCGACTGGACCGCGACCTGGATGGCCGCGTGGACGACCCGGGGGCCGCCGTCATGGACGCCGCATTCGAGCCCATGGCGAACGCCGTGCTGCGGCCGGTGCTCGGATCGCGGCTGCTGTCGCGGCTCGCGCGACTGCACGAGCGCGACCGGGCGCCCTACAAGGACGACGTGAACGGCTCGTCCTTCGGCTCGGGCTGGTACGGCTACGTGGACAAGGACCTGCGCCGCCTGCTGGGCAGGCCGGTGAGGGGCAGGTTCGGCCTCCGCTACTGCGGGCGGGGCTCCGTGTCGCGCTGCCGGGCGTCGCTGTGGACGGCACTGCGCCAGGCCACGGGCCGGCTCGCCGCGGCCCAGGGCGCCAACCCCGAGGCCTGGCGCTCGGACGCCCGGCTCGAGCGGATCGGCTTCCGGCCCGGCCTGCTGCCCAACACCGCGCGCTGGACCAACCGGCCCACCTTCCAGCAGGTGCTCGAGTTCGACACGCGCCGCTGAGCGTCGCGCGCCGCGCGCCGTTCAGCCCGACGGGCAGCCCACCGGGCTCTTCTTGCCCGGCCTGAGGCACATGTCCTTGCGCGCGGGCCTGGCCCTGCTGCGCATGACGAACGAGGTGTACTTGCCGATCCGCCCCGGGAACGACACCCGGACTCCGACCTTGGTGCCCTTGCGCATGTAGCGCTCGAAGCGCTTGAACCTGAGCACGCGCCCCTTGGAGCGCGCCTTCGAGGACGACGGCTTGGGGCAGCTCTTTCCCTTCCCCTTGCACGCCACGGTCACGATGGACCCCTTCGGCGCGCGCACGTAGAGCCGCTTGATCCGACTGCCGCGGCGGCGCGGGCTGCCCACGATCCGCACGATCGGAAACGGGCTCACGAGCGCGATCCTGGGAGTGGGGTTGGAGACCACGCTGACCGGCACGACCTCCGCCACGTCCGAGAGGCCGCCGGGATCGGTGACCCGCAGCTTGACCGGCGCGCCGAAGGCGGCCACGATCGAGGGGCCGCTGGCGTCGTCGAACTCGTTGCCGCCCGTGGTCTCCCACGCGTAGGTCAGGCGGTCGCCGTCGAAGTCCGACGATCCCACACCCGAGAAGGTCACGAGCTGACCGAGCATCGGCCGGCTGGGCGAGAGCGAGATCAGGGCGGTGGGCCGGGTGTTGAGCGGCACGCGGGGCGAGACGCTCTCGACGTCGACCACTCGCGAAGCGGTGTCCTGCCCGCCGCGCCCGTCGCTCACCCGCACGGACACCCTGTACTCGCCGCCGCGGGTGTACGTCCGGCGTGGCGGGTCGTCGAAGCTGCCGTCCAAGTCGGTGTCCCACGCCGTGCTCAGCGCGTGGCCATCCGCATCGACGGCTCGCCGGGAGAACGTGACCACCTGCCCACTCCGGGGCTCGCGCGGGGAGATGTCGATGCCGACGACCCTGGGCGCCGTGTTCACGTCGATCGTCGTCTGGACCACCGTCTGCTCCAGGGCCGCGTCTGTCACCCGGGTGCCCACGCGCTTGATCCCGCCGGTGGAGAACGTGTGAGTCCGCTCCGTGCCCTGCGCCTCCCAGACGCCGTTGCCGTTGAAGTCCCAATCGACCCGCGCGATGACCAAGCCGTCGGGGTCGGCGGCCGTGGCTGTGAACGTCACCGGCTCGCCGGCCTGGGGGGCGGCGGGACCCACGGCCACCGAGACGGTCGGCGGCGCGGCCAGGCGCTCGTGGCCGATACCAGCAGGACGGCGCCGAGGGCCAACGGCACGATGGCGCGTAGGAGCTGTAGGGGCGACGTGCGGGCTGAACGCTTGGCTGAGCTCATGGGACTACCTCGGAAGTCCACGAGGGGACCGTCCGTGGTCGGTCCTCGTTCAGGGGGCGGCTGAAGTCTTGTCTGGCACGAGGGGCGGGCAGGCACCCACCCCGAAGGCCCGGGCAGAGTAGCCATAAACCGCAGAGTCGTCGGCAGTTGCGGCCTCCGAAAGTCGCTACAAGCGGGAATCGGCCGCTTTCGCGCCCGGCGTGCCTAAGCTGCCCGGATGCGCCGCGCGCTCCTACCGCTCCTCGCCGTTGTCTCCCTTGCCGCCGTGGCGGGTGCCACGGCCGGCGCCGCGCCGCGCGCGTCGACGCCCCGGCCGGTTGCCTCTCAGCTGTCCCCGGACGCTCCCGTGGGCACGCGGACGGCCTTCAGGGCGAGCCGGCCCTCCCGGGGGCGCTGCACCCTGCGCGCGGCCCGCTCCTTTGCCGCCGACCGTCCGTACCGCTATCGCGGCCGGATGACCCTGCAGGTGCGGGCCAAGGGGTCCAGTCGGTGGCGGTTCGTCGTGCGGGCATATCTGATCCGGCGCACGGACCCCACCTCGCGCGGGCGCGGCTCCGGAGCGATGGAGGCCACGGTGCGCACCTCGTCGGGCCGCACCGCCCGCCGGCTCGCGCGCGGCGCGCGCTTCCGGGCGGTCACGACGCATCGCGTCGCGATCCGCGGTCGCGCTGCCGTGACCGAGTCCTACGTGAACGCCCTCGACCTGCGGCGCTGCCGGGCGGGTTCGAATCGCAAGGTCGCTGGGCCCGCGCGCGGCACCCGGATACCGGTTGTGATCGGCAGCGCGCCGTCGGGCGGCGCCTTCCGCGTGCTCGCTGCGCCCTTTGGTCGCTCGCAGCTGTGCGTCGCGCTGGACTTGCGCGGAGGATTGGCGGAGGGCTGTGGGTTCGCGGTGCCTCGCTCGCGTGCCCTCGGCTCGATCACAGACGTGCGGGCCTGCGGCGACAGCTTCGCCGTGGGCGTGGTGGCGGCGCGGATCTCGGTCGTGCAGGTCAGGTTCGGCGACGGCTCCTTCAGGGAGGTCCGGCCCCAGGCCCCGCCCGCACGGCTGGCCGGGGCCGGCGCGCGCTTCTTCGCGGTCGCCGCGAGCGGCCCGGTGGGGGTGCGCGTGGTGCGGGCGCGGGACGTCCGCGGCAGGACGGTGGCGCTGGACGAGACGCGCGCCACGCCGGAAACCCAGCCGCTCTCGCCGCGCCGCTGTCCCACCTGAGGTCCGTCATGGCACGGGCCGCGTAACGACTGTGCCCGCGAGGGGCGCGGACGGCCCCCTCCCCGCGCAAGGGGGGTTGGCAACTTACGAAAGATTAGCTACACTGAGTTTCACATTGAAACGCACAGACGAAGGAGCAACGACGGCTGACAACAGCATCACTACGACCGACACCACCACCGACTCGCTCACGCTGTTCATGCGCGAGGCCGGGCGACACCCCCTGCTCACGGCTGCCGAGGAGATCGAGCTGGCCAAGCGGATCGAGACGGGGGACCTGGCGGCCAAGGAGCGCATGATCAACGCGAACCTGCGGCTGGTGGTCGCAGTCGCGCGCAAGTACCAGGGCCAGGGCCTGCCCCTGGGCGATCTGATCCAGGAGGGCATGCTCGGGCTGATTCGCGCGGTGGAGAAGTTCGACTGGCGCAAGGGCTTCAAGTTCTCGACCTACGGGACGCTGTGGATTCGCCAGGCGATCGGACGCGGCCTGGGCAACACCAGCCGCACCGTGCGCCTGCCCGTGCACATCGGCGCGCGGGCGCGCAAGATCCGCGACGCGGAGCGGGAGCTGGGCGCCAAGCTCGGCCGCGACCCCGACGAGGAGGAGATCGCCGCGGCGGTGGGCCTGCCGCTGGACGAGGTCGAGGAGATCCGGCGCGCCGACCAGGTGCCCACAAGCCTCGACCGCAGGGTCGGGGACTCCGAGGAGACGGCGCTGGGCGACCTGATCGCCGACGACGCTCCCGGGGTGGAGGAGCGCGTGGCGGACGACATGCAAAGCCACGCCGTGCTCCAGGTGGTCCGTGACCTGCCGAGCCCCGATCGCGACGTGCTGTCGCTGCGGTTCGGGCTAACCGGTGGGGAGGAGGTGCCCGTGCGCGAGACGGGCCGCCGCCTGGGCCTGACCTCGGAGAAGGTGAACCAGATCGAGGAGCGCGCGCTGCGCAAGCTGGCCGACCGCGACGAGCTGGCAGCGTTGCGCCGCGCGGCATAGACCGATAGGCGCCGGCGCCGCGGGCCTCGAGGGCCCGCGGCGCTCCTCGCTGAAGGAACTTCACCGCGGCGGGCGAACTAGAGGGCCGTGAAGTCGTCCGGCGCCGCAGCCCTCACCCTGTCCGCGGAGATCCGCTCCCGCTTCGACGACTTCTCGCGCTCGCAGAAGGACGTGGGCCAGTACATCGTCGACCACCTCGACGAGGCCTCGTTCCACACAGCGGAGGAGCTCGCACGGCGGGCCAACACGTCCAGCTCCACGGTCGTGCGCTTCGCGCAGGCCCTGGGCTTCGAAGGCTTTCCCGAGCTGCAGGCGGCCGCGCGTGACGAGTACCGCCGTGCGCGAGAAGGCGAGCAGGGCACCGTCGACCTGGCAAATCCGCCGCTGTTCCCGATCGACCAGACCGAGTTCGAGGCCGCCCTGGCCGCGGACCACGTGAACGTCGAGGAGACCGCCAAGAAGCTCGATCGCGACGAGGTGGACGCGTCGGTCGAGCTGATCTCGCGTGCCGAGCGCATCGTGCTCTGCGGAACCGACCAGATGGCGTTCTTCGCCAGCTACCTGCGCCACCTTCTGATGCTGCTGGACCTGCGCTGCGAGGTGGTGGCCAGCCCGAGCCAGGAGGGCCTGGCCAAGCTCGGTCGCATCGACGAGCAGACCGTGTTGGTGGGCTTCTCGGCGGGCCGCCCGCACCCGCTCGTGGTCCGCGCGGTGAAGCTCGCCCGCAACCGCCGCGCCGCGACCATCGCGGTGGTGGACGCCACGCTGTCTGAGGTCTCGAAATTGGCAGACCACAAGCTCTTCTACTCGTCCAACAGCCCCGCCTACGTGCGCTCGCACGCAGCGCTGCTCAGCGTCGTGCAGGCGCTGGCCTACGGCGTGTACGCCCTGGACGAGCCCGCCTACGCGGATCGCATCAAGGCCTTCCGGCTCAAGTAGGTCCTTGCAGCCGTCCTGCAAGGACGGTTAGGGTCGAGGCCTGCCGCGCAGCACGGGACAGATCCGCTCGCTGCTATTGGCCGGGGCCGCCGCCGCGGCCCTCCTTGCCGCGCCGGCGGCGCAGGCGCAGAGGGGCGGAAGCGGGTGCGACCCGATCGACTCCGCCAACTGCCTCCTGCCGTTCCCGAACGACTACTTCATGAAGAAGGGGCGGCTGGCCCTGCGCGACTCGATGATGCCCCGCAGCAAGGACGGGGTTCCCATCGCCGCGCGCGACTACAACTACTCCGACGGCTTCAGCCCCGGTCAGGCGCTGATGACGCTGGTGCCGGGCGTGAGCCTCAGCCGCTCGCGTGCCGCTCCGGTAACGGACATCGGCAGATCGCTGGCCAAGCGGCAGCCGATCGTGGTCATCGATGCCAAGACCGGTCGGCGGCAGGCCATCTGGTCCGAGCTCAACGTCGTCGCCGAGCGGGAGAGCGAGCGGGTGCTCGTGATCCACCCCGCGGCCAACTGGCGCGAGGGGCGGCGATATATCGTCGCGCTGCGCGGCCTGCGCACCAAGACCGGCGGGGTGATCCCGGCCCGGCGGGCGTTCCGCGTCTTCCGCGACGGGCTGCCGTCGGCCTCCCGGCGGGTCAATCGCCGCCGAGCCCACATGAACGCCATCTTCAGGCGGCTGCGCAAGGCGGGCATAGCGCGGAGCGAGCTCTACCTGGCGTGGGACTTCACCATCGCCAGCCGCAAGTCCCTGACCAAGCGCCTGCTCTCCATCCGCGACCGCGCGTTCGCGGGGCTGGGTGATCGCAACCTCAAGGACCGCCGCGTGCGCGGGCGCGCGCCGGCGTTCCGCGTGGATGAGGTGCGCACCGTGGGCACCCTGCGAAGGGTCAGCGGGACGTTCGACGTGCCGTGCTACCTCGATCGCCCCGGCTGCGTGCCGGGCTCGCGCTTCAAGCTCAGCCGCCGCGGGCTGCCCGTGCGGAGGCCCGGCAACGTCTCCCGCGCGCCGTTCGTGTGCATCATCCCCAGCACGGCCACCGCGGCCAACCGAGCGCGGCCGCTGCTGTTCGGGCACGGCCTGTTCGGGGGCGCGGACGCGGTGGACTCCCTGCCGGCCCTGGCGCAATCCACGAACGCGGTCATCTGCGGGACCGACTTCAAGGGCATGTCGGGGGAGGACGTGCCCAATGCCCGAACATCTCGGGCGACCTCTCGCGCTTCCCCACGCTGGCGGACCGCAGCCAGCAGGGGCCTGCTCAACTTCATGTTCCTCGGCCGCCTGATGCTGCACCCGCGGGGGCTGGCCGCCAACGCGGCGTTCGCCGGGAAGGTGGACCGCGACGAGCTCTTCTACGCAGGCGGCAGCCTCGGCGGCATCCTGGCGGCGCCCTGACCGCGGTGGCGCCCGACTTCCGTCAGTCGGCGCTGATCGTCCCGGGCATGAACTTCGGCGTGCTGCTCACGCGCAGCACCCAGTTCCGTCCCTTCGCCGAGGTCATCTACCCGACCTACCCGGACCGGATCGACCAGGCGGTGGTCAACTCGCTGGTGCAGGTCCTCTGGGACCGCGGCGAGGCCAACGGCTACGCGTGGCACATGACGCGCGATCCGCTTCCCAACACCCCCACCCACCGGGTGCTGTTGCACGAAGCCTTCGGCGACCATCAGGTGGCCAACATCCAGACCGAGACCGAGGCGAGGGTGATCGGTGCCCGCCTGCGCACGCCGGCGCTCGACCCCGGCCGCAGCATCGACCGGCGGCCGTTCTACGGGATCAAGCGGGTGCGCCGCTATCCGTGGCGCGGCAACGGGCTGGTGGTGTTCGACATCGGGCCGCTGCGCCCGGCCGGCTGCCGACCCGAGGCGCCGACCACCTGCCAGGGCACGCCGCCGCCGCCCATCACGAACATCGCGCCCGAGCTCGGCAAGGACCCGCACGGGATCACCGCCTTCTCCGGCGCCGCCGTGTCGCAGTTCAGCAGCTTCCTCAAGGCCCAATGGGACGTTCATCAACAGCTGCGGCTCGAGGCCCTGCTACGCCGACGGATGGACGGGGCCGTGAGGGCGCTCCGGCGCGCTGTGCGGGCGATCGCCGTGTCGGCTGCCCTCGTGTCGGCGGCGCCGGCCGCGGGCGCGCCGCCGCAGGACGCCGGCTGTGACCCGATCGACCCCTCGCGCTGCCTGTTGCCCTGGCCCAACGACCACTTCACCGTGCGCGACAAGAGCACGCCAACCGGCAGGCGCGTGAACCTCAGGCGGGAGTTGATGCCCACGCAACAGGGCAGGCGTGCCCATCGAGCCCGTCGGACTACAACTACGCCGACGGGTTCAGCCCCGGCTGCCACGATCATCACCAAGGTGCCCGGGCTCGACACCCCCGAGGCGCTGGAGCGCACGGGCGCGGTGCCGCTCACCGACCTCGCGCAAGACCTACGACGCGGCGCGCAGCCCATTGTGGTGATCAACGCCGCGACCGGCCGCCGCCAGCTGATCTGGGCCGAGCTGGACTCCAACGCGTCCACCGCCCGCGGACCGCGCGCTGCTGATCCATCCGGCGAAGAACCTCCGCGAGGGCGAGCGCTACATCGTCGCGCTGCGCCGCCTGCGCGACGCCGACGGCGCCCTGCTGCAGCCGAGCCCCGCGTTCAAGCGCCTGCCGGGACCGGACCACGGACCAAGGCGTTCAAGCGCCGCCGCCACGCACATGGAGGCGCATCTTCAAGGCGCTCCAGCCGGGCGGGCATCGAGCGCGACGACCTCTACCTGGCCTGGGACTTCACGGTGGCCAGCGCGCGCGGGCTATCCGGGCGGCTGCGCCACATCCGCGACGACGCCTTCCGCGCCCTCGGCGACACCGACCTCGACGACCTGCGCGTGCGGGGCGCGCCGCCCGGCGTTCACGCGTCGACCAGGTCACCGACTTGCGCCGTGCGGCAACGACGGGTGCCAGGGCTCGGAGAACGCCGAGATCCGCCGCCGCGTGGAGGGCACGGTCGACGTGCCGTGCTACCTGGACCAGCCCGGCTGCCCGCCCGGGTCGCGCTTCCGGCTCGGGCCGGACGGCCATCCCGTGCGCACGCCCGGCAACGTGCACAAGGCCAACTTCATCTGCAACATCCCGCGCTCGGTGAGCTCCGCGCAGCCGGGGCCGTGTCTCGCTCTACGGCCACGGCCTGTTCGGCGGCGCGGGCGAGGTGAACAGCATCAGCCGAGCGGCCGATCGCCACCGAGCACCGGGTGGTGCTCTGCGCCAGCGACTGGATCGGGATGTCCGGCGGCGACGTGCCGAACACGGATCACATCCTGCAGGACCTGTCGCGCTTCCCGACGCTGGCGGACCGCCTCCAGCAGGGCGATGGTCAACTTCCTGCTGCTGGGCCGCGCGATGATCCACCCGGAGGGGCTTCGCCGCCCATCCGGCGTTCCAGGACGCCGGCGAGGCCGCTGATCGACACGCGGCGGCTCTACTACTCGGGCGGCAGCCAGGGCGGGATCTCCGGCGGCGCGCTGACCGCCGTCGCGCCCGACTTCACGCGCTCGGTGCTGATCGTGCCGGCCATGAACTACAGCCTGCTGCTCACGCGCAGCATCGACTTCGATCCGTTCGCCGCGGTGCTCTATCCCGTCCTATCCGGACGAGCTCGAGCGCCCGCTGCTGCTGTCGCTGATCCAGACGCTCTGGGATCGCGGCGAGCCCAACGGCTACGCGTGGCACATGACCGACGATCCGTACCCCAACACGCCGGCGCACACGGTGCTGCTTGCACATGGCCTTCGGAGACCACCAGGTGGCCAACGTGGCGACCGAGGTCGAGGCGCGCACCATCGGCGCGCGCCTCCGGCTGCCCGGCGCTGGACCCGGGCCGCAGCACCGACGTGCGAGCCCTTCTACGGCATCGAGCCGATCCGCAAGTTCCCCGTACCGCGGCAGCGCGCTCGTGGTCTGGGACATCGGGCCGCTGCGGCCGCCCGGCTGTGACGCTCCCGGCCCGCCGCGCTGCGAGGGCACGGGCCGCCGCCGATCACCAACACGCCGCCGCGGCTGGGACGCGACCCGCACGGCCTGACCGGCCGCGAGCCCGCCGCGCAGCTGCAGTTCGCGGAGTTCATCGACGGCGAGTTCGTCGACGTTTGCGGTCGGCGCCCTGCTACGCCGCGGGGTGGACGGGCCCCTGAGGCGCGCGGCCCTCGCGCTCCTGGCGGCGCTTGCGGCGCGGTCGGCCGCGGCGCCGGCGAGCGCGGCGAGCCGGGTTGAAGCGCCCGCCGTGCACGCCGGCTGCGACCCGCTCGGCAACGGCGCACTGCCTGTTCCCCTGGCCCAACGACTACTTCACCCTCCGCGCAAGCGCGCCCACACGGGCCGCAGTCTGGCGCTGACCGCGTCGATGATGCCGCCGCAACGTCGCCGGGGTGCCCGATCGAGCCCGCCGACTACAACCGCTCGGACGGCTTCAGCCCCGGCCAGGCGATCGTGCTGAAGGTGCCCGGACTCGACACGCCCGGCGGCGTTCGCCGCAGACGGCGCGGTGCCGGTGACCGACCTCGCGCGCGCGTACGACCGCCACGCGCCGATCGTGGTGATCAACGCCCGCACGCGGCAGGCGGCACCTGATCTGGGCCGAGCTCGACTCGAACGCCGGCCTCGCCGGCGCACACGCCGCGCTGCTGATCCGCCCCGGCGTGAACTTCCGCGAGGGCGAGCGCTACATCGTCGCGCTGCGCAGGCTGCGCGGCGCCGCCGGCGAGCGCCTGCGGGCGCCGCGCGCGTTCCGCCTCTACCGCGACCGGGTCAAGACGACCTCGCCGCGCGTTCGAGCGCCGCCGGCCGCACATGGGGTCGATCTTCCGCTCCCTGAGCCGGCCGGGATCAAGCGCCACGACCTGTACCTGGCGTGGGACTTCACCGTGGCCAGCGAGCGCTCGCTGTCGCAGCCGGATGCTCTCGATCCGCGACCGCGCGTTCGCCGAGCTCGGCGACCGCGACCTCGGCGACCTCGAGGTGGAGGGCAGCGTCGCCGCCGCTTCACGGTCGACACGGTCACCGACTTCACGCCGGCCGAGCAGCCGAACGTGCGCACGCCGCGTGGAGGGACACGTCACGGTGCCCTGCTTCCTCGACCGCCCGGCTGCCCGCCCGGGCTCGCGCTACCGCCTCGGCGCCGGACGGGCTGCCCGCAGCGGCTCCCCGGCAACACCTACAGCGCCAGCGTTCATCTGCAACATCCCGCGCTCGGCCGACGCCGGCCGCCCCCGCGCGGCCGTCGCTGTACGGCCACGGCCTGTTCGGCGACGCGGGCGAGGTGCGCGCCGACAACGTCGAGCAGCTCGGCAACGAGAACAACGTGCTGGTGTGCGCGCGCCGACTGGATCGGGATGGCCGAGAGACGACGTGCCCAACGCCCTCGGGATCCTGAGGACCTGTCGCGCTTCCCCAGCCTGGCCGACCGCCTCCAGCAGGGCTTCCTCGACTTCATGTTCCTCGGGCGCGCGATGGTCCACCCGGCCGGGCTTGCGTCGCCATCCGGCCTTCCGCGAGGGCACCCGCCCGCTGATCGACACCCGCCGGCTCTTCTACTACGGCAACAGCCAGGGCGGGATCGCGGGTGGCGCGCTCGACCGCGGTCGCCCCGGACTTCAACCGCTCGGTGCTGTACGTGGGCGCGATGAACTACAGCCTCCTGCTCGACGCGCAGCGTGGACTTCGACCCGTTCGGCGGCGGTGCTGAACCCGAGCTACCCCGACCAGCTCGCAGCGCCCGCTGCTGCTGTCGACTGATCCAGCTGCTCTGGGATCGCGGCGAGCCCAACGGCTACGCGTGGCACATGACCGAGCGACCCGCTACCGCAACACGCCGCGCCACAAGGTGCTCCAGATCCTCTCGTTCGGCGACCACCAGGTGGCCAACGTGGCCACCGAGGTCCAGGCGCGCACGATCGGCTCGCGCCTGCGCCTGCCCGCGGTCGACCCGGGCCGGCACACCGACCGTCGACGCCCTACTACGGCATCCCGCCGCATCAAGCGGCTTGCCGTACGACGGCGATGCGCGCTCGTGGTCTGGGACATCGGCCCGCTGCGCCCGGCCGGCTGCGGCGCCCCGGGCGCGCCCGAATGCCAGGGGACCCCGGCGCCGCCGACCACCAACACCCCGCCGCGCATCGGCGTGGACCCGCACGACCTCGTGATCGAGTCCGAGGCGCGGGCGCGGCGCAGATCGCCGAGTTCCTGCGCGTGCGAGGGCGGCTGATAGATCCCTGCGGGGCGTTCCCGTGTCACGCCGCGGGGTGGGGAGGGCCGTAGGGGGTCGCTGGTCGGTCGGACCCTGGCTCCGTGGTTGCGCGGCGTGTCGGGCGTCGCCCCACGGCGGCAGCGACGGGTACGGATCTGTGTTCCTGTCGGCGGCGCGCCATTTTCACGGTCTATAGCCCCAGTAGATGGCGCGGCGTGTAGAAGAAGACCTGCCCAGCCACGCACCAGGCACCAAGCAGCACCTCGCGGGGCTCGTCACCCTCGGCAGTACCATGAGTCCGATGAAGGAGACCGGAACATTCCGCGTCAAGGCAGGCCTCGCCGAGATGCTCAAGGGCGGCGTGATCATGGACGTGGTCACCGCCGAGCAGGCGCGGATCGCCGAGGCCGCCGGAGCTGCCGCGGTCATGGCCCTGGAGCGGGTCCCGGCCGACATCAGGGCCGCCGGCGGAGTGGCGCGGATGGCCGACCCCACGAAGGTCGAGGAGATCCAGCAGGCCGTGACCATTCCCGTGATGGCCAAAGCGCGCATCGGCCATTACGTGGAGGCCGAGGTGCTCGAGGCGCTCGAGGTGGACTACATCGACGAGTCGGAGGTGCTCACGCCCGGCCGACGAGTCCCACCACATCGACAAGTGGCGGTTCAAGGTCCCGTTCGTGTGCGGCGCCACCGGACTGGGCGAGGCGCTGCGGCGGATCGCCGAGGGCGCCGCGATGATTCGCAGCAAGGGCGAGGCCGGCACGGGCAACGTGGTCGAGGCCGTTCGCCATATGCGCGCCATCGGGGGCGAGATCCGGCGGCTCGGATCGCTGGAGGAGGCGGAGCTGGCCGCTGCCGCCAAGGACCTGGCGGCGCCGCTGGACCTGGTGCGGGAGGTGGCCGAGAAGGGACGGCTGCCGGTGGTCATGTTCTCCGCGGGGGGCGTGGCCACGCCCGCCGACGCAGCGCTCATGATGCGACTGGGCGCGGAGGGCGTGTTCGTGGGCTCGGGGATCTTCAAGTCGGAGGACCCGCAGCGCACCGCGGCAGCCGTGGTGGAGGCCACGACTCACTTCCGGGACGCGGCGCGGATTGCGGCCGCCTCGCGTGATCTGGGCGCGCCCATGACCGGGATCGGCATGGACGCCATCGACGCCGAGGGCGGACTCCTCCAAAACCGCGGCTGGTAGGCCACTCGCGGCGCTGATGCCCACGGTCGGAGTGCTCGCGATCCAGGGCGACTTCGAGGCGCACGCGCGGGTGCTCGGGCGCCTGGGGGCCACGGCTCGCGAGGTTCGCACCCCGGAAGACCTGGAGGGCATCGAGGCGCTGGTCATCCCGGGCGGGGAGTCAACGACCATGACGCTCGGCATCGAGCGCGAGGGCTTGGCAGAGCCCCTTCAGGCGCTCGTGTCCCAAGGCACGCCGGTGCTCGGCACCTGCGCGGGGCTGATAGTGCTGGACCGCGACCACCTCGGGCTGCTGGACCTGCGCTCGGAGCGCAACGCGTGGGGCCGCCAGGTCGAAAGCTTCGAGGCCGAGGTCCACGTGCCGGCGCTCGGAGGCCCGATTAGGGGAGTATTCATCCGGGCGCCATGGGTCGCGGAGCACGGGCCGGGCGTCGAGGTGCTGGCAGAGGTGGACGGCCATCCCGTGGCCGTCCGAGAAGGAGACATCCTCGCGGTGGCGTTCCACCCCGAGATACACGGCGACACGCGCCTGCACGAGTGGCTGCTCACCCGGGCGAGCGCGAGGAATGGAGGGGCAGGGTGAGGGATCAGCGCGCGGAGGCTCTGGCACAGATACTCGTGCGGTACTCGACGAAGGTCGCCGAGGGCGACATCTGCGTCATCCAGGGGACCACGACCGCGGAGCCCCTGATCCAGTCCGTCTACGAGGAGGTCCTGCGCGCCGGGGGCCTGCCGATCCTCCAGCATCACGCCCGAGGAGTCGGCCGCGGCGTTCTACCGGCTGGCGTCCGACAAGCAGCTGGAGTGGGTGCCGCCCACGTCGGAGTGGACGGCGGAGAACGCCGACGTGCGGATCGTGCTGATGGCCGACGCCAACGCCCGCGAGCTGTCGCAGGCCGACCCGAAGAAGCAGGCTCGCGCCCAGAAGGCCCGCAAGGGGCTGATGGAGACCTCGATGCGCCGTTCCGCGGCCGGGGAGCACCGGTGGGCGCTCACGCTGTTTCCCACGCACGCCTACGCGAGCGAGGCCGGCATGTCGCTCTCCGAGTACGAGGACTTCTACTACCAGGCGTGCCTGGCCACGGACGACGACCCGGTCACCGCGTGGCAGCGCCAGTCCGACGAGGTCAACCGCCTGGCGGCATGGATGGAGGGCAAGGAGGAGGTGCACGTCACGGGCCCGGGCACCGACATCAAGCTCGGCGTGGCCGGGCGCGAGTGGATCCCCTGCAGCGGGCACCACAACATGCCCGACGGCGAGTTCTTCACCGGGCCCGTCGAGGACTCGGTGGAGGGTGAGGTGGCGTTCTCGTTCCCCGCGACCTACGGCGGCCGCGAGGTGTCCGGGGTGCGGTTCCGCTTCGAGGGCGGGCAAGGTGGTGGACGCCTCCGCCGAGCGGGGCGAGGACTTCCTGCATCGAGATGCTCGACACCGACGACGGCGCGCGGCGCCTCGGCGAGCTGGGCATCGGCACCAACTACGGCATCGCCACCGGCACCAAGGAGATCCTCCTCGACGAGAAGATCGGCGGGACCGTGCACATGGCCATCGGCATGAGCTACCCGGAGAGCGGGGGCAAGAACGACTCGGCCGTGCACTGGGACATGGTGTGCGACCTGCGCGCAGAGCGGCGCGATCTCGGTGGACGGCACCGAGCTGCAGCGCGACGGCAAGTTCGTGGTCTAGGCGGGCGCATCTAGACTGAGCCCATGTCCGGTCACTCCAAATGGGCGTCGATCAAGCACAAGAAGAAGGCCGTCGACGCCAAGCGCGGCGCGCTCTTCACCAAGCTCACGCGCGCGATCACGGTCGCCGCTCGCGAGGGTGGGGGGGACCCCGACGGCAACCCGGCGCTGGCGCTCGCGGTCCAGAAGGCCAGGGACGCGAGCATGCCCAAGGACAACATCGAGCGCGCGATCGCCAAGGGCACCGGCGCCGACCAGGACGCCGACGCCTACGAGGCGGTCGTCTACGAGGGCTACGGCCCGGGCGGCGTGGCCGTGCTCGTGGAGGCGCTCACCGACAACCGCAACCGCACCGGCTCGGAGGTCCGGCACGCCTTCTCCAGGTCCGGTGGCAACCTGGGCGAGCCCGGGCTCGGTGGCCTGGATCTTCGAGAAGAAGGGCGAGCTGGTCGCCGACGCGTCGCGATACTCGGAGGACGAGCTGATCGCCGCCATCGACGCGGGCGCCGAAGACGTGTCGCTGGACGGCGACGTGTTCGAGGTGGTCACCGCGCCCGGAGGACTTCGCCGCGGTGCGTGACGCCCTGGCCGCGGGGGCGTGGAGCTCGACTCCGCCGACCTGGTCATGCGCCCGACCACGCGCACGCCGGTCGAGGAGGCCGACGCGCGCACGCTGATGCGGCTGATCGACACGCTCGAGGATCACGACGACGTGCAGGCGGTCCACGCCAACTTCGACGTAGACGCCGAGGTGCTGGAGCGGGTAGCAGCCGCCTGAGCGAGCGGCCAGGCCCGGCTCGCCGTTCCTGAAGGCGTCCGCCGCCCGGCCGGAGAATGGAGCGTGTGGTGGTCGTCCTCGGAATCGATCCCGGCACCGCGCACACCGGCTTCGGCGTGGTGCTCTCGCGCGGGCGAGCCTCGCGGCGCTCGACGGCGGCGTGATCGGCACCGGCTCGGCTGAGCCGCTCGAGCGCCGCCTGGCGCGAATCCATGCGCGCGTGTGCGACCTCATCGCCGAGCACACGCCCGATGCGCTGGCCATCGAGGAGCTCTACTTCGGCCAGAACGCACGCAGCGCCTTCGCGGTCGGCCAGGCGCGCGGAGTGGTGCTGCTGTCGGCGGGCATGTCGGGCGTCCCGTGCTTCTCCTACACGCCCCAGCAGGTCAAGCAGGCGGTGTGCGGCTCGCGGCCGGGCCGAGAAGCAGCAGGTCCAGCGGATGGTCGGCGCGCTGCTGACCCTGCCGAGCCGCCCGAGCCCGATCACGCCGCCGATGCGCTGGCGGTGGCCATCTGCCACGCCGAACGGGGCGCCCCTGAAGGAGGCGCTGGGCTCGTGATCGCCTTCGTCAGGGCGAGGTGGTCGTTCGTCGCCCCGGCGAGGTGGTCGTCGACACCGCCGGGTGGCGTCGGCTACCGGCTGGCGGTGTCCGCCGAGACGCTGGCGGCGGTGCCGGGCGCCGGGCGCGAGGTGTCGCTGCACGCGCACCTGATCCTGCGCGACGACGCGCATGCACCTGTTCGGCTTCGCCACCGAGGCCGAGCGCGACCTGTTCCTGATGCTCATCGCGTGCAGAACGTGGGCCCGAAGGTGGCGCTGGCCGTGCTCTCCGGGAGGCTCGCCGCGTGAGCTGCTGGCCGCCATCGCCACCGGCGACGTCGCGCGCTTCCAGGCCGTGCCGGGCATCGGCAAGCGCACGGCCGAGCGGATCATCGTCGAGCTCAAGGAGAAGGTGGCGGGCGCCGTGACGCGACGAGATCGTGGTCACGCCGCGCGCTCCGACGACCCGCGCTCGCTCGCGCGCGAGGGCCTGGTGGGCCTCGGCTTCGCTCCGGACGAGGCCGACGAGCTGCTGGACTCGGCCGCCGGCGACACCCCCGAGGAGCTCATCTCCGAGGCGCTGAAGGCCGCCCGGTGAACGGCATCCGCACCCCAGGCGTGGACCGCATCCAGGCGCCCGAGGCGCTGCCGGCCGAGGACGATCTCGACCGCTCGCTTCGCCCGCGGCGGCTGGAGGACTTCGTCGGCCAGCAGGGGGTGAAGGACCAGCTCGGCGTCTTCATCGAGGCGGCGCAAGGCGCGCGGCGAGGCGCTCGACCACGTGCTGCTGGCCGGGCCCGCCCGGCCTCGGCAAGACCTCCCTGGCGCAGATCGTGGCGAACGAGCTCGGCGCCGAGTTCGTCGCCACCGCCGGTCCCGCTCTGGAGCGCAAGGGCGATGTCGCCAGCTACCTGTCGTCGCTCGAGCCGCGATCGGTGTTCTTCGTCGACGAGATCCACCGCCTCCCGCGGGCGCTCGAGGAGACCTTCTACCCGGCCATGGAGGACCGGCGGCTGCCGATCACGGTCGGCCAGGGAGCGGGCGCGCGCGTGGTCAACCTCGACCTGCCCGACTTCACCCTGATCGGCGCCACCACGCGCGCGGGGCTGCTGACCACGCCGCTGCGCGACCGCTTCGGGATGACCCACCGGCTCGAGCTCTACGGGCCGGAGGACCTCGGGCACGATCGTCCGCCGCTCGGCGGGCATCCTGGGCGTACAGATCGACTCCGACGGCGCCGAGACGATCGCCGCCCGCTCGCGCGGCACGCCGCGGGTGGCCAACCGCCTGCTGAAGCGCGTGCGCGACTTCGCGGAGGTGCGCGGCGCGGGCGCGATCGACGCCGCCGTGGCCGGCGGAGGCGCTCGACCTGCTCGAGGTGGACGCCCTCGGCCTCGACCGGCTCGACCGCGAGATCCTGCGCGCCATCTGCGTCAAGTTCGATGGCGGGCCGGTCGGCCTCTCCACGCTCGCCGTGGCGGTGGGAGAGGAGCAGGACACCGTCGAGGACGTGTACGAGCCGTACCTGCTGCAGCAGGGCCTGGTCATGCGCACCCCGCGCGGGCGCGTGGCCACGCCGGCCGCGTACGACGCACCTGGGCCTGGAGGCCCCCGCGCAGGGCGACAGCCTGTTCTAGAGCCTCGCCTCGTCCTGACGTCGTTGCGCCGCTGGCTAACCTGCAACTCGTGCCGAACTTCATCTGCCCGAGCTGTGGCGACCGCAGCGTCTCCACCGACCGCACGGCGGGCTTCGCCACGCGCGCGCGCGGGTGCAAGAAGTGCGGCTTCGGCTTCCTCTTCGAGCTGCTCGACGACTACTACCCGGCTCCCAACGCGGCCTTCTTCCTGTGCGACCAGCAGGGGCGGCTGATCGGCGCCGGGCGCGGGGCGCGCGAGCTCACCGGCCTCGGCGACCTGGACGTGATCGGCCGGCCGGTGCACGAGGTGCTCGGGCTGGAGTTCGAGGACGGCGACGACCACATCGGCACCGCCCTGGAGTGGGGCGTGCGGGTGCTCGACAAGCCGGTTACGGTGAACGCGGAAGGCGACCGGCCCGAGCCGGCGAAGGCGGACATCTTCCCCGCATACGACGACGACGGCGGCCTGCTGCTCGTCCTGACGCCCCGCTAGCGGGTAACCCGATGACCTCGCGCACCCGCAACCTCTCGATCATCGCGCTCGTGCTCGTCCTGCTTGGCGGCGCTCCGCGGTGGTGATCGCCACCAAGCGCACGGTGCTCGGGCCTCGACCTGCGCGGCGGCGTGGAGCTCGTCTACGAGGGCCGGCCCACGCCGCAGGTCCCCGAGGTCACGCCCGGCGGCCATCGACGACGCCATCGAGACGATCCGCAAGCGCACCGACGCGCTCGGCGTGTCCGAGCCCGAGATCCAGCGCGCCGGGGCCAACCAGATCTCGATCGGGCTGCCCGACGTGGAGAACGCCGACCGCGCGATCGAGCAGGTGGGCACCACCGCCCAGCTCCAGTTCTACGACTGGGAGCCGAACGTGCTCGGCGAGCGCGGCCCCGACGCGCCGTTCGCGGGCTCCAAGGCGCTGTTCCAGGCCGTGGAGCTGGCCTCGAAGTCCGAAGCCCAAGGCCGAGCAGCACCGATATCCCGCCGGACGCACGCCGATGCGCTCGTCCCGGGAGCAGCGCCGACCGCCAGAACGACACGTCGCAGCGCCAAGCTCTACCTCTTCGGCGCCGACCAGAAGCTGATCGCCGGGCCCGACGCGAGCTGCGAGGAGCTGCTGGCCGACTTCGAGGGCGCGCGCGGCCCGCAGCGATCGCAGAGCGCAGATCCCGAAGGACAGCGACTGCAAGGAGGAGCTGGCCGAGGTGCCGGTCGGCGACGCCAAGCCGGCGACCGAGACCAGAGCGCCAACGGGACACCGGGCCGCCGGCCGGCAGCCAGGTGCTCGACGGTGCCCGAGGGCATCGTGGTCGATCGAGGCCGAGCGCGCCGAGAACCAGCCCGAGACCGTGCAGCCGCTACTTCGTGCTGGAGGACGACTCCGAGCTGTCGGGCAGGGACATCAAGAACCCCGAGCAGAACACCGACCAGCAGACCTCAGGAACCCATCGTGACGATGGAGTTCACCGACGACGGCCGCGAGGCGTTCGCCAACGTGACCAAGCGGATCGCCCAGCGCGGGTCGGAGGTGATCCTGCCGCCGGGCTCGCCGGAGCAGCGACGCCGCGCTCCAGCGCTTCGCCATCACGCTGGACAACCAGATCGTCTCGCTGGCCACGATCGACTTCCGCGAGAACCCCGAGGGCATCGACGGCCGCACGGGCGCTCAGATCAACGGCATCGGCAGCCTGCGAGGAGACCCAGGACCTGGCTGAGAGCCTGCGCATCGGCGCGCTGCCGATCGAGCTCAAGCTGATCTCCCAGACGCAGGTGTCGGCCTCGCTCGGCCAGCAGGCGCTCGACCAGGGCCTGCTCGCGGGCGGGGTGGGCCTGCTGCTCACGGTGATCTTCCTGCTGGTCTTCTACCGCGTGCTCGGCGCGGTGGCCGCCGCGGCGCTCGTGATCTACGCGGTGTTCCTGTTCGCCCTGGTCAAGCTGATCCCGATCACGCTCACCCTGCCGGGCATCGCGGGCCTGATCCTCACGCTCGGCATCGCGGCCGACGCGAACATCGTGATCTTCGAGCGCATCAAGGAGGAGGCGCGCGCAGGGAGATCGATCCCCGCCGCGATCTCCGGGCGGCTACGCCAAGGCCCTGCGGACGATCATCGACGCGAACGTGGTCACGATCGGGGTGGCGTTCATCCTGTTCACGCTCGCCACCGCCGGGGTGAAGGGCTTCGCGTTCACGCTCGGCGTCGGCACGATCATGTCGCTGTTCACGGCCGTGCTTGCCACCTCGGCGATCCTCGGGTCGATGAGCCGCACGCGGCTGATCCGCTCGCGGTTCGCGATCGGGGCGCGCGAGGGAGAGGCCGCTTCGGCTCCCACTTCGACTTCATCGGGCGCTCGAAGTACTTCTTCTCGGCGTCGGGCCTGATCCTCGTGGCGGGCGCCCTGGCCATCGCGGGCCTGGGCATCAAGTTCGGCATCGACTTCGAGTCGGGCACGCGGATCAAGACGCCCGTTCGAGCAGAACGCGAGCGTCGACGACGTGCGCGACACGCTCTCGCCGCTCGGCCTCGGCGACGCCAAGATCCAGAAGGTCGACGAGCCCGAGCTCGGCCAGAACGTGTTCCAGATCGCCACCCCCACGCTCGAGCCGCAGCGAGGTCACCGAGGTCCGCGACGGCGCTCGACGAGGACTACGGGGTGGACCGCGGCCGACTTCTCCGTCCAACTCGATCGGGCCGACCTTCGGGGCGCAGATCGCGCGCACGGCCCTGATCGCGGTGATCGCCTCGCTGCTGCTGATCTCGATCTACATCACGCTGCGCTTCGAGGCCAAGTTCGCGGTGCCGGTGCTGATCGCGCTGTCGCACGACATCCTCATCACGTCGGGCGTGTACGCCCTGGTCGGCCGGGAGGTGACCACGTCGACGGTCGCGGCGCTGCTGACCATCTTGGGCTACTCGCTCTACGACACGATCATCGTGTTCGACCGCATCCGCGAGAACGTGCCGCGGATGCCGCGCGCGACGTTCTCCCAGATCGTGAACCGCTCGATGTCCGAGGTGCTGATGCGATCGCTCGTCACCAGCCTCTGCACCCTGCTGCCCGTGTAGGCGCTGATGCTGTTCGGCGGCGAGACCCTGCGCGACTTCGCGTTCGCGCTGCTCGTGGGCATCGCTCTCGGGCGCCTACTCGTCGATCTTCATCGCCTCGCCGGTGCTCACGCTGTGGAAGGAGCGCGAGCCCGTCTACGTGCGCCGGCGCAAGATGATCATGGCCGACAACGACGGCGTCGTGCCGCCGTTCGCGGCCACCACGCTGGCGAGGACGCCGACGACGAGGCCGTTGCCGCCCGGCGCTGCGCCACGCCGAGCGCCGAGACGGCCGGCTGCGCGGCCGGACGCGGGCGCCGACGGCCGCGCGCGCGAACCCGCGCCGCCCGCAGCCGCAGCCGCTCCCGCAGCGCCGGCCACCGCCGCGACCAGTCGCGCGTGCAGCCACGCGCACCGCCCCTCGGGCCGCCCCGCCGGCCACCGCGGGACCGATCGGCGGCAACGGCGCGGGGAGGCCGACGGCGGCGGCAGCCCGACGACCGCCCGCAGATGCCTCGACCAGCAGCACCTGCGGGCGGCCGGCGCCCAAGCCCAAGCCCAAGCCCAAGCGCCAGCGCGCGCGCAAGAAGCACGGGAGGCGATAGCGATGAGCATGGTCGTGTGGGTGATGATGGGCATTGCGATCTGGCACTTCGCGGTCTTCGTGCCCGACGCTTCTGGGGCGGGATCGTGGGGGCGTTCCTGGTGGCGATCGTCGGCGCGGCCGTCTTCGGCTTCGTGGTGGCCGGCTTCAAGGTCCCGGGCCAGACGACACCGAGCTGGTGCAGGCCCTGATCGCCGTGCCCGGAGCGGTGGCGGCGCTGGCCGCCTCGTGGTGGTACGGCTCGCGCACCGAGGGCGAGCACCGCCCCGAAGTGCTGTAACGCGGCTGCCTCTCGGATACGGGAGACTGCGCGTCGATGTCGCTGAAGCCGTGGGCCCCCAACTCCAGGAGCGGCTTGGCCTGGCTGACCGTGTCGCTCGTGGGTGTGACCGCCTTCTGGCTCGCGCTGGCCCCGGCGGCGAACGCCGCGCCCTGCCCCAGCGTCGTCAAGACCGCCGATTTCACCAGCAAGAAGCAGCTGGAGAAGATGACCGCGAAGTTCAACAGCTACGGGCCGCGCGTCCTCGGTAGCGCGGCCCACAACAAGGCGATCGCATGGTTGGAGAAGCGGGCCCGCGCAGAAGGGCTCCGGGTCCGCTCACACTCCTTCAAGCCCTATGGCTGGTTTCCCAACACTCGCTTCAAGCGCGGACGCGGCCTGGACATCGGCGCGGCAGGCGGGCTCAGCGTCACCCGGCCCGGCGGGTCGGCGGCGAACATCTCCGACGCCGGGGCGGTTCACTGGTCCAAGCCGACCGCCAAGAGCGGCAAGGGGGGGTCGCTCGTGTATCTCGCCCGGGATCAGGAGATCACTGCTGCGAACGCGGCGGGCAAGGTGGTCGTCCGCGATTTCCCGATCGGTTCGCTTCCCTTCGGCGCGGTGGGTCCACTCCTGGGCATCTACCAGACGCCGGACCTCGCGGGCTACACGGAGTACACCCGCCCGTATCTCGCCACGTTGCATGAGGAGCTGATCGCGGCGGGCCGGGCCGGGGCGGCGGGGGTCGTCTTTGCCTTCGACGTGCCGGGCAGGCAGGTTCGCGGCTACTACGACCCCCACGTGGGGACGCTCTACAGGGTGCCGGCGGTGTTCGTCGGCAGCGCTGAGGCCGCCCGGCTCAGGTCGCTCGCTGCGCAGGGCAGCTCCGCTCGCGTGACCGTGCTTGCCACGGTCGCACGCAAGAGAACCCGGAACCTGATCGCCAGGCTGCCGGGGCGAAGCTCCGAGAAGATCGTGATCGCAGCGAACACCGACGGCAACTCGTGGGTCCAGGAGAACGGGGTGATCGGGATGCTGGCGTTCGCCCGCTACTACGCCGGCCTGTCGAAGCGCTGCCGCCCCCGCACGCTGGAGTTCGTGTTCTCGAGCGCTCACGACGGGTACCGCGACGACGGCCTGACGCCAGAGCACTACCGCATCGACAAGAGGAAGACCGCCTTCGCGTTCACGATCGAGCACCTCGGCACGCGCGAGATCCTGCCCACGGGTGTGGGCGCCGCCAGGCGGCTGAGGTTCACGGGCATGGCCGACCCGGCGCTGTTCGGTGCTGGCGACAGCGATGCCCTGCGCCGCACCGCGGCCGCGGCGACCAAGCGCCGAAAGCTCCCCCGGACCGCGGTCCTGAAGGGGCTCGCAGTTCCGAGCGCCACCACAGCGCCATCGATCTGCTCGATGGGCGGCCTCGGCAATTACTTTCACCTGAACCTGGTTCCGACTTTGGCGATGATCTCCGGGCCTTGGACTCTCTATGACCCGGCGTTCGGGCGAAGGGCGATCAATTTCAGCTGGATGCGATCGCAGATGCTCGCCGCGGGCGATGCCGTGCTCGCCCTCGACGGCCTCCCACGCGCGCAGATCGCCGGCGACTATCCCGCGTTGCAGGAGCAACGGGATCAGGGGACGAAGACCGCCTGCCCTGAGACACCATTGCCGTTGCGCGCACCTGGCCCGAGCCAGTGAGCGTGCCTGCATCGATCGGCGCACGCCGCCTCAGGGCCGCGGTCGCGGCCGTCCTGGTGGTTGGCCTCTGGGCGCTGATTAGCGCAGGTAGCGGACCCGATCGGGCAGAGGGGGCCGCCGCCATCAAGCAGCCGTCCCAACCCAAGTCCGGCCCCGGCGGCAGCGACTACGAGCATCGGAGCTGGCGCGTGAGCTCGGGCGGAACGGCAGCCAACGCCTGGTACGCGTTCGAGCCGGTCAGGCCGCGGCCGAGGAAGGCGCCGCTCGCCATCGTCATGCACGGCTACGGCGAGTACTCCGGCTACGAGCAGATGTACGAGTTCATCCGGCACACCGTGCGGAAGGGAAGCGTGGTGATATATCCGCGGTGGCAGACCGCCATCGCCACGCCCTGCCCGGGCCCGTTCGATATCGAGCCGTGCATCAGGTCGTCGAATCGCGGCATCCGCGGCGCCCTCGCGCATCTGCGGGCCAGCCCGAAGCGACGGGTGCAGCCGGACGTCAAACGGGCGAGCTACTTCGGTTTTTCGTTCGGCGGCGTCATCACCGCCAACCTGCTGAACCGCCACCGACGGCTGAACTTGCCGAAGCCCAGGGCCATCTGGCTCGAGGATCCGCACGACGGCGGCCTGAACGGGTTCGACGAGCCGGCGGTGGACGACTCCCTGCGGGGCATTCCGTCGACGGTGAAGCTCCAGTGCCACTCGAGCGGTGAGGGCGTGATCTCGGAGCCCAACAAGGCGAATGGCAGCTGCAATGCGATCTTCCCGAAGCTGCGCCACATCCCGAAGCGCAACAAGGACCTGGTGCTCACCCGCCCCGACGCGCACGGCACCCCGGTACTCCGCGCCCCGCACGGCGTGTGTGCGGCCCGGCAGGGCGGTGCTGACGCCTACGACTGGAAGTTCTGCTGGAAGGTCTGGGACGCACTGCGGAGCTGCGCCTACGAGAAGAAGTACTGCCGATACGCGCTCGGCAAAACGCGCCAGCACCGCTCCAACGGCAGGTGGAGCGACGGTAGGCCCATCATCCCGCTGAAGATCCAGGCCGCCGCGCCGATCCGGCCCTGACCTGAGCCGTGCCTCCCGTCTGGGTGGGGGCGAGGGTGCCCGTTCCGTCCCCTTGACGGGGCAGGATGCCGCGGGTGCCCACCGTCGCCGCCTGGACCAGCGACCCGTTCGACGTCGCTGCCGCGGCGCTGCTCATGGATGAGCTCGGCGTGTCTCCGCCCACCGCGGCGATCCTCACCCGACGCGGGCTGGGAGACCCGGACCGGGCGCGGGCCTTCCTGGCAGCGTCCGACCGAAGCGACCCGTTCGCCCTGCACGGCGTTGCCGCGGCGTGCGACACGATCCTCGGCCACGTCGGGCGCGGGTCACGGGTTGCTGTCTTCGGCGACTACGACGTGGACGGCGTGTGCTCGACGGCGATCATGGTGCGCTGCCTGCGGGCGCTCGGCGCCGACCCGCTGTGGCAGCTGCCCAGCCGCGACGAGGGCTACGGGCTGTCCGAGGTCGCCGTGCGCGCGCTTGCCGCCGCGGGAGCCGGGCTGCTGGTCACCGTCGATTGCGGCGTGACGGCGGTGGCGGAGGTGGGCCTGGCCCAGGGGCTCGGCCTCGACGTCGTCGTGACGGATCACCACCGGCCGGGCGCCGAGCTGCCCGGCTGCACGGTCGTCCATCCGGCGCTTGGCGATGCCGGCGGGGCCGAGCTGTGCGCCGCGGGCGTCGCGCTGACGCTCTCCCAGGCCCTGCGTGAGCGCGCGGGGCTCGACCCGGAGGGAGCCGAGGCGGACCTCGACCTGGCCGGCCTGGCCACGGTGTGCGACATGGTCCCGCTAGTGGGCGAGAACCGGCGGCTGGCGCGCGACGGGCTCGCCGCGCTCGCGCGGACGCGGCGGCCGGGCATGCGCGCACTCATGCGCGTCGCGTCGCTGGAGCCAGGCGACATGGACGCCCGCGCCGCGGGCTTCCGGCTGGGGCCGCGCATCAATGCGGCCGGCCGGCTTGGCAGGGCCGACGCCGCGCTCGAGCTCCTGCTCACCGACGACGATGAGCGCGCGGAGCAGATTGCGCGCGAGCTCGACGGGCTCAACCACGACCGGCGCGAGACCGAGGCGCGCATCCTCAGCGCGGCCGATGCAGCCTGCGCCGATCAGCTCGCGTCCGCCGCGATCGTGGTGGCGGGCGAGGGCTGGCATCCCGGCGTGGTGGGCATCGTGGCCTCGCGACTGGTGGAGCGCCACCGCCGGCCGTGCGTGGTGGTGGCGCTGGACGGCGAGTCGGGCCGCGGCTCGGGCCGCAGCATCGGCGCGTATGACCTGCACGAGGGGCTCTCGGCCTGTTCCCCGCACCTGCTGCGCTTCGGCGGGCACAGCATGGCCGCCGGAGTTGAGGTCGAGGCGGATCGCGTTCGCGACTTCCGCCGCGCGCTGGCCGCCCATGCCGGCGAGCGGCTGGCGCCGGCGGACCTCGCGCGCGTCCAGCGGGTCGATGCTGTCGTGCCCGCCGGCGGGCTCACGCTGGAGCTGGCCGAGGAGCTCCAGGCGCTCGAGCCGTTCGGCGCCGCGAATCCCGCCCCCGCGCTGCTGGTACCCGCCGCGCGCGTTGAGCACGTGACCGCCGTCGGCGAGGACCGAGCGCACGCCCGGTTCTCACTGGCCGGAGGCGGCGCTCGGGCCCGCGGCATCGCCTTCCGCACCTCGCAACAGGAGCTGGCCGCCGCGGGAGCGGCCCCACACGACGTGACCGTGGGGCTCGAGCGCAACCGCTGGAACGGCGTGGTCGAGGCTTCGGTGGTCCTGCGGTCGCTGTGCCCCACCCGCACCGGGCGGGTGCAGGACGTGCGGCCCGGCCGGTTCTGGGAGGACTTCGACCGCGAGCTCGCGGCCGAGCCCGCGCGGTGGTGGGCCGCGTCGAGCCTCGAGGCCACGCGAGAGCTTCGCGACCGCCGCGGCCAGAGCGTCGCCGGCGTGGCCGGCGAGTTGCTGGGTAGCGGCGAGGGGGTGCTCCTGGTGGTCGCCGACGTCGAGCGCCGCCGGCGATCGCTCGAGGCCGTGGTCGCGGGGCTGGCGCCCGCGGGCCTGCCGCTGATCTCGTGGGAGGCCCTCGGATCCGATGCGCGGGTGGCCGAGCCGTTCGCCCACCTGCTGGCGGTGGACCCGCCTCCCGTTCCGGAGGGGCTGCGCCTTCTCACCGGCACGCCCGGCGAGGGCCTGGCACACGCTGCGTGGGGCGGCCCGGAGTGCGAGTTCGCCCTCGGCCATTGGCGTGCCCAGCTGGCGCTCAGGGAGCCGCTCAAGGAGCTCTGGCGAGCGCTCGGCCCGACCGGGACGCTGTCGGGCGCCGCGCTGGAGCAGGCGCTGGCCGGGGCCGGCGCGTATCCACGCGGCGGGGCCCTGGGCGCGCGCATGATCCGTGTGATGGGCGAGCTCGGGCTGGCGCGCTATGACCGCGGCGCGCGTTCGTGTCATGCCCGCGAGGCGCATCGCACCGACCTCGACCGGTCGGCGGCTCAGCGCGCCTACACGGCACGGCTCGCGGTGGCCGAGCGGTACCTGTCGCGGGGCGCGGAGCTGCCCTCGCGCCGCGTTGGCGCCGCGACCGCGGGCGCCCTGGCCGAGGCCGGCTGAGCCCTCCCACCGGGGCTGGAGACCGGGGGACCGCCACTACACTGGGGCCATGCCGAAGGTTCCCCGCGCAGGCAACTCCGGGAAGGGCCGGAACGGCGGCGGGCAGAAGGCCAAGGCCCCCGCCAAGCGGCCCCGGCGGCGCCGCAACGGCGGCGCGGCCACCGCGATCGCGGAGCCGAGCTTCGACCACAGCCAGGTCGACGAGGCGCGCACCAGCGCCCCGGCGGGCTCTGCAAGCAAGCTCACGGAGGACCAGCGCGTGCTCCTGGGCGACCTCTTCGCCGTGGTCGAGGAGCACGTTTCGGACGCCGGGCCCAAGGTCGATCGCGACGCCGTCGAGCGGGCGTTCGTGTTCGCCTGCGAGCGCCACGCCGACCAGCGCCGCGCCTCGGGCGAGGACTTCATTGTGCACCCCGTCGGCGTGGCCAAGATCTGCGCCGGCATGCGCCTCGACACCGAGACGCTGTGCGCGGCGCTGCTGCACGACACCGTAGAGGACACCACCGCCTCGCTCGACGAGGTCAAGGCGGACTTCAGCGAGGACGTGTGCACGCTGGTCGACGGCGTGACCAAGCTCACCGGGATCACGTTCCAGAGCCGCGACGACCGGCAGGCAGAGAACTACCGCAAGATGATGGTGGCGATGGCCGCGGACATCCGGGTCATCCTGATCAAGCTCGCCGACCGGCTGCACAACATGCGCACGATCGAGGCGATGCCCAAGAACAAGCAGCAGGAGAAGGCCAAGGAGACGCTGGAGATCTTCGCCCCGTTGGCCCACCGGCTGGGCATCCACGCGATCAAGTGGGAGCTGGAGGACCTGGCGTTCGCCACGCTGCACCCGCGCAAGTACAACGAGATCAAGGACCTGGTCAACCAGCAGCGCACCGAGCGCGAGGGCTACGTGGCGCGCGCCGGCGAGTACCTGGGCAAGGAGCTCGAGGCGGTCGGCATCGAGGCGCAGATCTCCGGCCGCGCCAAGCACTTCTACTCGATCTACTCGAAGATGACCAAGAAGGGCCGCGAGTTCAACGAGATCTACGACCTCACGGCCATGCGCGTGCGCGTCGGCTCGGTGAAGGACTGCTACGGCGCCATCGGCGTCATCCACTCGCTGTGGAAGCCGCTGCCCGGGCGCTTCAAGGACTTCGTGGCCATGCCCAAGTTCAACATGTACCAGGCGCTCCACACCACGGTGATCGGGCCCGAGGGGCGGCCGCTGGAGATCCAGATCCGCACCCAGGAGATGCACGACACGGCCGAGTACGGAGTGGCCGCGCATTGGATGTACAAGGACGGCAATGGCAGGTCCGAGGACGGGGTCGAGTGGCTCAAGCACCTCGTGGACTGGCAGAAGGAGCTCGAGGACCCGCAGGACTTCGCGCGCACGCTCAAGGCCGACCTGTTCGAGGACGAGGCGTTCGTCTTCACCCCCAAGGGTGAGGTGCTCTCCCTCGCGG
This sequence comes from uncultured Thermoleophilaceae bacterium, assembly GCA_963755215.1. GTDB lineage: Bacteria > Actinomycetota > Thermoleophilia > Solirubrobacterales > Thermoleophilaceae > JAAYBF01. The sequence goes on along the minus strand of CAVWIW010000006.1, from coordinate 767,672 downwards.
CAGGCGCCACCCCGCTCGACTTCGCCTACGCGGTGCACACCGACGTGGGCCACCGCTGCGTAGGGGCCAAGGTCAACGGCAAGATCGTCCCGTTGCACTACGAGCTCCGCTCGGGCGACATCTGCGAGGTCCTCACCTCCAAGAAGGAGCGCGGGCCGAGTCGCGACTGGCTCTCGTTGGTCAAGACCACCCGTGCCCAGTCGAAGATCCGGGCGTGGTTCAAGCGCGAGCGGCGCGAGGACTCCGAGCGGGCCGGCCGCGAGACGCTCACCGACAGCCTCAAGCGCCAAGGCCTGCCGCCGCAGAAGATCAGCGGCTCCCCGCTGCTGGCGGACGTGATCCGCGAGATGGGCTTCCGCAAGGCGGACGACTTCTACATCGCGCTCGGGCAGTCGAAGGTGTCGGCCAGGGTCGTAACGCAGAAGGTCATGCAGCGGCTGCGCCAGGGCGAGTCCGCGGTCGAGCCCGCCAGCGCGACCGCTGAGCTGGCGCAGAAGAAGGAGACGCCCAAGCCCACCGGCTCCTCCTCCGGCTACGGCATTGCCGTCGAGGGCATCGAGGACGTGATGCTGCGCCTGGCCAAGTGCTGCCGGCCGGTGCCGGGCGACCCGATCGTGGGCTACATCTCACTGGGCAAGGGCATCACGATCCACCACGAGTCCTGCCCCAACGCCAAGGCGCTCAAGAAGAACCCGGAGCGCTTCACCCCGGTCTCCTGGGACGGGGAGGAGGCCAACACCTCGTTTCGCGTAGAGCTGGAGATCGACGGGTGGGACCGCACCCGGCTGCTCGAGGACCTCTCGCGCACCTTTGCCGAGACCGGCATCAACATCCTCGAGGCGCGCTGCACCGTGGTGCATCCCATGGTCAAGAACCGCTTCGTCGTGGAGGTGGGGGACACGCAGTCGCTCAAGATGTGCATCCAGCGGCTGCGCAACATCGATTCGGTCTTCGACGCCTACCGCGTGACCCCCACGGGCTGACCCGCACCCGCCAGCTCACCGACAAGTCACGCAAAGTGGTGCTTCGCTCGTCAGGGGGGTGACATCCCGTCCGCCGTGGCCTGTACATAGGCATTGGAGGATTCACATGGAGGGGAAGCAGCGATGTTGACGAGCCTCTGGTTTCTGGCACTTGCCGCCTGGATCATCGGCGTCCCGCTCATCCTGACGTTGCTCGGGTGGTTCTACGCGCGGCACGCCCACGGACTCGACCCGCTCGGGTCCGACGCCGAGATCATGGCCGGTGAGCTCGACCAGGTCCACGGACAATCGGCATAGGCGCCTAGGCGCCTGACTGGCCGCCCGAACATTCGGGTCGATCCGGGGTTTCCGCAACGCGCCTGCGGATCTACAATCGCGCCTGTCCGCAAGAGTTCCCCAGCCCGGAGAGGCAGGATGCCAGAGCGCAATTCGATATGGGCGACCAAGGTCGCCAAGCTCAGGCGCGAGTCTGAGAACGAGAACCCGCAGACCGAGGACGCCCGTCCGGCCCCGGACGAGGACCGCCAGGCGCCCGACCCGGAGTTCAGGCCGCGCGACCGCCCGCGCCAGCCTCTGCGGGTGGACAACGGCCAGGCCTCCGAAGCCGGCGAGGGTGCCGCGCGCGTCGCGGAGCCGGCCACCAACGGGCCAGACCCCGCGCGGCAGGAGAAGGCCGGCCGTGAGCCGCGTCCGTCCACCGGCCGCCCGTCGGACGATCCCGACTACGACCGGCTGCTCGCGGAGCGCGAGGAGGCTCAGCAGAAGGCACGCCAGGCGTTCGAGCAGGCACAGGTCTCTGTGCGGGAGGCCGAGCGCGACCGCGCACAGCGCCAGCTCACGGAGGCTCAGGCGCAGGTCGCCGCCGCGGAGCGGCTGGTGGAGCGCGAGCGCGGCGAGGCCGAGGGTGCGCGCAAGGAGGCAGAGCAGGCTCGCGACGAGGCGCGTCGGATGATGGAGGCGGCCGAGCGCAAGGAGGCCGCCGCCAGCGACGCCGCCAAGCGGGCCCTGTGGGACGCCGAGCAGCGCACCAAGGCGGGGCAGGCGGAGGCCGAGCAGAACGCGGCGGCCGCACGCGAGGAGGCCCAGCAGGCCCGTGAGGCGGAGCAGCGCGCTCAGCGCGCCCGCCTGGAGGCCGAGCAGAAGGCGGACGAGGCGCGGGCCGAGGCGGAGCAGGCGCGCAAGGAGGCCGATAAGCGCGCCGAGCGCGCCACCCGGGCCCAGCAGGAAGCCAAGCAGGCGCAGCAGGAGGCCGAGAAGAAGGCCGCCCAGGCACGGGAGGAGGCCAAGCGCGTCCGTGAGGCCAAGAAGAAGACGGCGACGCCTCGTGGCGGAGCGCTGACGCGGACGGCCCGCACGATCTGGACGCGCAGGTGGGCGTTGCTGGTGGTCGGCCTGCTCATCGGCGGGGTCGCCGTCGCGGCCTCGGGTGGCAACGACAACGCGCTCTACATTGCCGCGGGCGCCGGCATCGGGCTGGTCGTGGCGCTCATGCTCGGGTGGCTGCTGGGCCGCTCGGACGAGCGACTGCGAGCTGTGGACGAGCTCGAGGAGGTCTACGAGCTGCCGGTCATCGCGCGGATCCCACGGAGCAAGGCGCTGGGTGTCCGCCGGGGCAAGGGCGACGCGTTCCTGCGCACGGCCTCCGGTCAGACGCCGGAGGCGGAGGCTTTTCGCGGCCTTCGCACCAGCCTGCGCTACCTGAGCATCGACCGCGACCTGCGGTCGCTCGCCGTGGTCAGCGCGATGCCCGGCGACGGCAGGTCGACCGTGGCGCGCTGCCTGGCGGTGACGATGGCTGCGATGGGGGACACCGTCGTGCTCGTCGATGCCGACATGCGAAAGCCGGACCCCAAGCGGGGCGACGGCGACTCCGAGGATGGGCTCTCCCTGGCCCTCGCGGGATTCGACCTGAATGACGCCCTGGTGGAGATCCCGGTGGCGTCCGACCCGATCTCCGAGAAATCGCGCGGCCTGGTCAAGCTGCCGAGCGGCCCCGCTCCACCGAATCCGGTCGAGCTGCTGGAGAGCGAGCGGATGGGCTGGGTGCTGCAGGAGCTCGAGCGGCGCTTCGACCGGGTGATCATCGACACGCCCGCAGTCGACGGCGTCAGCGACGCGCTGGAGCTGGTGTCACAGGTCTCCGGTGTGCTGCTCGTGAGCGGGGTGGGCCACACCAAGCGCGGTCCGGCCGCCGAGCTGCACAAGCAGCTGGACCTCCAGGACGCCACGCCTGTGGGCGTAGTGGCCAACTTCTCGGACACCAAGGGGGGCGAGCCGCCCCGCTTCGAGCGCTCTCAATAAGCGCGCCGGCCGCCTTGGTCGGCGAGTCAGCGCTTGCGGCCGAGCAGCGAGCGCCGGCGCTTCTTGTTCTTCGCCGGACGCGGCGGGCTTGGCGGCGCCGGGGGCACCGTGGCCTGACGGGTCGGCTTCTGCGGTAGGTCCCCAGCGGGGGCCGGGGGCGGGGGAGGTCCCGGGCGCTTGGCGTCGGACCCGGGCCGCTTGAAGGGCCGCGGCGCCTGGATCTCCTTGCCAGGCGCCATGGTGCCCTTCTCCCGCATCTCGCGCCACGTCTTCACGAGCCGGTCCTTCTCGGCGCGACGCTTGGCCGCGGCGCCCTGGCCAGCGGTCTCCTCGGCCGCGGGCTTGGCCGCGGCCCGGCTGCCGTTGGACAGGGGCGCCCGCGGGGCTCGGGGCGTGTGGCCCGGTCCGCCATTGGTAGGCGCGGGCACCACGTCCGGCGGCTTGGGCGCTCGAGGGGCGGGAGGCTCAGCCGGTGGCTCCTTCCGGGGCTCCGCGAGTGACCGCCTCGGGGTGGGCCCACCCTCGGCGGGCGAGGGCTTCGGCGGTGGGGCAGCCCCATCGGACGCCGGTGGGGCGGGCGGGCGACTCTCGCTCGCGGGCGGCTCCGAGCTGGGATCAGGCCGCGGGGGAGTTGGCTCCGCGCGCTGCGCGGGCGGCTTTGGCGCCGGCGGGAACGGGCGCAGGGGGGCGCGTGGCGCGGGCTGCTTTGTGGACTCGGGTTCGTCAGCGGTGGGCGGGGTGGGAGGGGGCGGCGGCGCGGGCTTGACACCTGCGGGCCGCGACTCGCCCGACGGCGCGGGAGCTTCCTTGGGTTCCGGCACCGGGCTCGGCGGCTCGGGCTCGCGTGCCGTTGGCGCCGGCACCGGCTTGGGCGGGCCGGCGGCAGGCGAGGGCTTGGGGGAAGACACGACGACCGGGGGCGCGGGGGCCGGTGGGGGACCGGGCGTCACGGCCGGCGGCTCGGAAGGCTTGGCCTCGGGCTCCTCGGAGGGCTTCACCTCGGGCGCGTTCGCGGGCTCACTCGCAGGGCCCTTCGGCAGAACCGGAACGGTCGGCTGCGGATCGCTGGGCTCGGGTTTGGTGGGCGTGGCCTCTGGCCCGCTCGGCGCGGGCGCGGCCGCGGGCTGCGGCGCCGCTGAGCTGCTCTCCATGCCGGCCACGACGGCGGCCGCGAACTCACCGGCCGTCGGGAAGCGGTCCGCGGGCGACACGGCCATGGCCTTCGCAATGGCCGTGTCCACCGCCTCGGGCATGCCCGCAGCGAGCGCGCGCGCCGACGGCGGTGAGCCCTCGAGCCGGCCGGCGAGGTCCTTCGCGGGATGATCGCCGAAGGGCGGGCGGCCGGTCAGCGCGGTGAACGCCACACAGCCGAGCGAATATACGTCGGCGCGGCCGTCCGGGGCTTCGCCACGGATCTGCTCGGGGGCCACGTAGCCGTAGGCCGGCGGAGCGGTCAGACGATCGCGATCGAGGAGCCCACTGCCCTCGCTGACCTCGGTCAGGCCGAACCCGGTCACATAGACGCGGTCGAAGTCGCCATCGGCGACCACGAGCACGTTGCCGGGGTTCACGTCGCGGTGCACCAGGTCGCGTCCATGGGCCGAGTCCAGCCCGGCGGCTGCCTGACGCAGGATCGCCGCGACTCGTTGAGGTGCCAGCGCACCCTGTTGGGTCAGCACACGCTCCAGGGACACGGCGTTGATGGCCCGTGTGGCCAGGACCAGTACCCCGTCGTGCTCGCCGACCTCGTAGGGCGGAAGCAGGTTGGGATGGTGGAAGGAGCCTGCGCGGTTCGCCTCGCGCAGCAGCCGCTCCCGGAAACCGGGGCTCGACGCCAGCGGAGGCGCGATCAGCCGCAGCTCCACCGCCCGCCCGTTGGAGGTCTGCTCGGCGCGCAGGACGAGCCCTGCCGAGTCGGCACGCAGCGTGGTGCCGGCCCGGTAGCCGGGAATCGAGAGTGTCATGCCGTAAAAGTCGATCATCTTCGCGCGCAATGCAGGAGAAAACGAGGCCCCCGCCAGGCGGCCAACGGTCGCCTCGCCCTTGACCAGAGTAACTGCGGTTTGGGTTTTGGGCACCCACATGGGCGCGCTAGCCCAGCGGGTCACTCGGGCCGCTCGTTCGTTTGCGCCTCAGGCCGTGGATTTACGCGCGTCGCCGCTTGCGGACGGCATGCCGCCGTGGCCGCAGTCCTCACACCGGTGGCTCCAGCGCGCGGGTCCCGCGACCATGCGGTCGCTCCCGCACGCGGGGCAGCTGCCATGCGCCTGAGGCGCCAGCGCAGGCTTGCGCGGCGGGTGGTGGCGCACGGGCGACGCCCGGTAGAGCGGCCTCACCGCCAGGCCCGTCATTCTCACTCGGTCGAGCACCCCATCGGAGTTGGAAACGCGCGCCGGTCCCGAAACTTGCGCCGAAGGGCGCGCGGGCCGCACGATCCTCACCGGAAGCGCGCAAAGAGCGGCATCCGCCGTGCTCGGCTCGTGGATCAGGCGACGACGCGCAGGCTCAGCGGCTCGACGCCGTACTCGACCTCGTCGAACTCGCCGAGGAAGTCGCCATCCACCTGCACGGGGAACGGCTGGTCGTCGATCGCCCGGATCCGCGCGGCAGAGACGCCCGGGAAAGCCTCGATCTGCCGGTGCCGCGCGACCGTGGCGGCGTTGCCCGAGAACGCGCGCCAGAGCACCGTGGGGAGCTCCAGCGGCGTCGCCCGGCTTAGGACCGTGAGCGCCAGCGTGCCGGTCTGCAGACCGGGGCCCTCGCCGATCCTGATCGGCCGCCGGCCGAAGTAGGTGTAGGGGTCCGAGTTCTGCACGACCACCGTGACGCCGTGGATCTGCCGGCCCTCCACGTCCACCTGCACGTGCGGCGGGCGCACGAGGTACCTGCGCGTGAACGTCGAGATGGCGGCGTAGGTGTAGTAGTACTCGCCGAGCCGCGCCTTGGTTCGCGGGCGGGCATCCACCCTGGCCACCACGCTGGCGTCCAGCCCCACGCCCGAGGAGAAGGTGAACAGGCGCTCGTTCATGCGACCGAGGTCCATCAGGCGGGGATGGAAGTCGTCGGCCAGGCCCAGCAGATGCTCGGTGGCGTCGACAACATCGCCCGGGATCCCCAGGGTCCGGCACAGCACGTTCGTTGCGCCGCCGGGCAGGCACGTCAGGGGCGTGCCGGAGTGCGCGAGGCCGTTGGCCGCCTCGTTCACGGTGCCGTCGCCGCCGAAGGCCACCACCACGTCGTAGCCCTCCGCAGCCGCCTCGCGGCAGATCTGCGTGGCGTGGTTGGGCTTCTCGGTGTCCACGGACTCGACCGCGTATCTCGACTCCAAGGCGTACACCACCAGGTTCTTCAGGCGGTCCGAGACGGTGGTGGCGTAGGGGTTCACGATGACCAGCATCCGCTTCTTGGGCGTGCGGTCCGGGAGCAGGGACTCCGCGAGCTCCTCGGCCCGCGCGACCGCGGTGGTCTCTCGGGGCGCCATCGCTGGACTCCAACCCCGCCCGCGCGGCGGAGTTACGCGGCGGCCTCGAACTGCACCACGCCGCCTCGTTCGACCTCCCGGACACGGTGCTCGCCCAGCAGGATGTCGGTGTGCCCCAGCACCTCCGAGAGGGTCAGGTAGGCCTGGGTCACGGCGATGTTGCCCCACAGCGCCTGCGCCAGTTCGTACGCGCTGCGCGGGCGCTCGGAGATGAGCCGGTGGAGCTTCTCCGCCCGCCGGCGGTGGAGCGCGAATCGCTCGTCGATGAGTGATCGGTGATCGGTGATCGGGTCGCCATGGCCGGGCAGCACCAGCCCGACCTCCAGCTCGCGCGTGGCGGCCAGCGACTCCAGGTAGGCCACCAGCGCCTGCGGCCGGCCGGTGGAGCCGTCACGCGGCCGGGTGATCAGGGGGTTGGACGAGATGTGACCCAGCAGGTGGTCGGCGGCGATCAGGATTCCGCGATCCTCATCCAGGAAGACGGTGTCGGTGGGACTGTGGCCGGGCCGGTGGAGCACGCGCATCGACCGGTCGCGCCAGGAGAGCGTTTCGCCGTCGTGCAGCACGCGGGTCACGTCGGCGCGCGCTCCCCAGGCCCGGAACGCGCGCGAGACCGACTGCAGCGCGCTCACCACGTCCTCGGGAATCCCGTGGCGCAGCATCACGCCGCGAGCGAACTCGTCGTCGGCCTCGGCCTCCTCGGAGAAGCGCTCCACGAACGGCACGGCCACGTCCAGGGCGGCCACCTCGGCGCCCGAGCGCGATGCCACCAGGCCCACCAGCCCCAGGTGGTCGATGTGCTGGTGGGTCAGGACCACCAGCTCGATGTCCCGCAGCGAGTGACCCAGCGCCTCCACTCCACGGGTCAGCTCGTCGAAGGACGTGCCGGAGTTGGGCCCGGCGTCCACCAGCGTCAGCGGGTCGTCGTCGATCAGGTAGACGTTGACCCGGCCGACGGCGAACGGGGTGGGAATGGACAGGCGGTGGATCCCGGCGGCGGTGGCCGGGGCGAAGGGGTCCCCGCCGGCGTCGCTCACGCCCGGATCAGGGCGAGGACCTCGTCCCGCTTCTCCTCCATGTGCGCGCGAGAGACGAGCGACTCGAGGTTCAGGCGCAGCAGCGGCTCGGTGTTCGACGGGCGGACGTTGAAGTGCCAGTCGTCGTAGTCCACCGACACCCCGTCCAGCTCTCCTATCCGGCCGTCGGCGAAGCGATCGCGGATCTCGTCCATCTTGCCCTGCTGGTCGTCCACCTCCGAGTTGATCTCGCCGGAGATGAAGTAGCGCTCGCGCAGGGGCGCCAGCAGCTCACTGAGCTTGGCCTCGCGCCGCGAGAGCAGCTCCAGGATCAGCAGCGCCGGCAGCGTGCCCGAGTCGGCGCAGTAGAAATCGCGGAAGTAGTAGTGGCCCGACACCTCGCCGCCGAACGCCGAGCCCTCGTCCCGCATCCGGGTCTTGAAGAAGGCGTGCCCGACCCGGTTCACGTGTGCGGTCCCGCCCGCCTGGGCCACCAGGTCCGGCACGGCGCGGGACGCGCGCACGTCATAGAGGATCGAGGCGCCGGGCTCGCGCTCGAGCACGGATTCGGCCAGCAGGGCCGTGAGGAAGTCGCCGTCCACGAATGTGCCCGTGTCGTCGATGAAAAAGCAGCGGTCGGCGTCGCCGTCCCAGGCAATCCCCAGGTCCGCCCCCTCGGACACCACCTTCTCCATGATGAAGCGCCGGTTCTCCTCCAGCAGCGGGTTGGGCTCGTGGTCGGGGAACTCGCCATCGGGCTTCCAGTAGGTCTGCACCTGCTCGATCGGCAGGCGATCGAGGATCGGCCCGCACATGGCGCCCGCCATGCCGTTGCCGCCGTCGAGCACCACGCGCATGGGCCTCACGGCCGAAGGATCGATCCAGGCCAGCGCGTCCGAGCGAAACGGCTCGGCCACGTCCTCCGACGAGATCTGGCCGGCCGGCTGGACGGCGGGGCCGGGGTCGCCGCCGGCCACTATCTCAGCGAGCTCGCCGATGCCGGCGTCGCCGGAGAGGGCGAGCGCGCCCCGGCCGACCATCTTCGCCCCCGTATAGGCCTTCGGGTTGTGGGAGGCGGTGCACATGAGCCCACCGTCGAGCTCCCGCGATCCCACGGTCCAATAGAGCATCTCGGTGCCCACCATCCCCACGTCCAGAACCGAGGCCCCCTCGTCGGCCATGCCCTGGGCGTAGCGCGCCGCGAGCGCCGGCGCCGCCAGCCGCATGTCGCGGCCGAGGGCCAGCGACAGCGCGGCCGGGGTGGTGGAGTACATGTCGGCCAGCACCCGCGCGAAGCCCCGCCCCAGGCGGTAGGCCACGTCCTCGTCGATCTGCTCGCCGTACAGGCCGCGCACGTCGTAGGCCTTGAAGATGCCGGGGTCCACCGCTGCCGTGCTCACGGCGGAGGTTCTATCAACGCCGGGCGCTACAGCCAGCCGCGGCTGCGGAAGTAGCCGAGCATGCTGGCCAGCAGCACGACCATGGACGCCACTATCAGCCAGAAGGCCGTGGTCGAGCCCTCGCCCGGCACGCCCACGTTCATTCCCCAGATGCTGGCGATGAGCGTGAGCGGCAGGATCACAACGCTGAAGGCGGTGAGCACCCGCAGCACGTCGTTCACGCGGTGGGCGAGGACGGACTCGTTGGTGTCCTCCAGCGCCTCCACGACCTCCTTGTAGTTCTCGAGCATGTCCCAGATGCGCTCGGAGGCGTCGACGATGTCGTCGAAGTACACGTCGAGGTCCTCCGCCATGTAGCGCTGCTTGGTGCGCTCGAGGTCGCGCAGCACGGGCCGCTGAGGACGGATGACCTTGCGGAAGTTGATGATCTCCTGCTTGGCGTTGGAGATGTCTCGCACCGCCTCCTCGGAGCGCCCCAGGAAGATGTCCTCCTCGATCCGCTCCAGCTTGTTGCCCATCTTGCGCAGCATCGGGAAGCAGTAGTCGATCGAGTCGTCGACGATCTTGTAGAGCAGGTAGCCGGGGCCCTTCGACATCAGGGCGTCGCGCAGCTCCTCCGTGGCCTCGCAGCGCTCGAATAGGTACTCCACGGGCGGGATCGCCCTGTTGGGCAGGGTGATCAGGAAGTCGGGGCCGACGAAGATGTCCAGCTCGGCGGCGTTCAGGCGCCCCACCGACTTGTCGAACACCGGGAGGTGGAGCACGATGAACAGATAGTCGGGGTACTCGTCGATCTTCGGCCGCTGGTTGCGGGAGAGCACGTCCTCGTAGTCGAGCGGGTGGAACTCGAAGTGCTCCTCGAGCCAGGCACGGTCGATGGGCCCCGGGCGCTCGATGTTGATCCACCGGAGCCCGTGGGACTCGATGGTCTCTACGTTGGGCTCAGGACTGGCGTGCGCGTGGGGGGCGTCGACCCCCACGCGAGGGGCCCTGCGAAGGCGTGGACGAGGGATGCCGGGCATCCTGGCTACTGAGGGGGTCGTCCGAGATCGCCATCGTCATCGATTGTAAGGGTTGCATCCGTCGTCGCTGCCGCTATTGTCCTGCCCTCACATAGCCGTACGCATCTAGAGGGGTGGAGGGAAATGGCCCTACGAAGCCCCGGCAACCATCTGAAGCGGCCCCGGCCGCAGAGGAAAGGTGCCAAGTCCATCAGGCCCGCGAGGGTCTGAAAGATGTGACGAAGCGCTTCCGATGAGCCTCCGTCACAGCGAAAGCGGCGGAGGTTCTTCGATTTGAAGGGACGGGTCACATGACCGTGGAAGCGCTGAGATGCAAGGAGTGCAGGGCCGAGTACCCCCTCGAGGCACGCTATGTCTGCGAGGAGTGCTTCGGGCCGCTGGAGGTCGCCTACGACTTCTCGGGCCTGGACGCCGAGGGCACCAGGCGCAGGATTCAGGCGGGGCCGGCGAGCATCTGGCGCTACGCCGACTTCCTGCCGTTCGAGTCGCCGCCCAAGACCGCGCTCGCGGCGGGCATCACGCCGCTGATCCGAGCCGACCGGCTGGCCGAGCGGCTGGGCGTGGGGGAGGTGTGGGTCAAGAACGACGCCGCCAATCCCACCCACTCGTTCAAGGACCGGGTGGTCACGGTCGCCCTCGCCAAGGCGGTGGAGCTGGGCTACGAGGTGGTCGCGTGCGCGTCCACCGGCAACCTGGCCAACGCCGTCGCGGCGCACGCGGCCGCGGCCGGGCTGGAGTCGTATGTCTTCGTGCCCGCCGACCTCGAGGAGCAGAAGATCCTGGCGACCGGCGTGTACGGCACCAACCTCGTGGCCGTGAGGGGCAACTACGACGACGTCAATCGCCTCTGCACCGAGACTGGCCGGCGAGCGCGAGTGGGCGTTCGTGAACGTGAACGTGAGGCCCTACTACGCCGAGGGGTCCAAGACCCTGGCCTTCGAGATCGCCGAGCAGCTCGGGTTCGAGCTTCCGGATCGCGTGGTGGCCCCGATCGCGTCGGGCTCGCTGTTCACCAAGATCGCGCGCGGCTTCGAGGAGTGGCGCGAGGTGGGCCTCGTGGAGGGCGAGCTGCCCGCGTTCAACGGCGCCCAGGCCGAGGGCTGCTCGCCGGTGGCCCAGGCCTTCGACGGCGGGCACGACGTGTGCCGGCCGGTCAAGCCCCAGACCATCGCCAAGTCGCTGGCCATCGGCAACCCGGCCGACGGCCCCTATGCGCTGGACCTGGCGCGGCGCTCCGGCGGCGGCATCGACGCGGTCACCGACGAGGAGATCCGGGCCGGCATCCGACTGCTCGCCGAGACCACCGGGGTGTTCACCGAGACCGCCGGCGGCGTGACCGCGGCGGTGCTCGCCAAGCTCGCCGAGCGGGGCGAGATCGGCGCCGACGAGCGCGTCGTGCTGGTGATCACCGGAGAGGGGCTCAAAACCCTGGACGCGGTCCGAGGCAGCTTCGAGACGCACGAGATCGAGCCCACCTCCGAGGCGTTCTCGGAGTCGCTGGGCCTCGAGCCCGTTGCCTCTTGACCCCCGCCCGGTGACCGTGGGTAGACTGCCGCGCCCATGAGCGTGACCGTCAAGATCCCGACGCAGCTGCGCACCGTGACCGGCGGCGAGGCCGAGACCACGATCGACACGGCGGACACGGTCGGCGAGGTGCTCGACGGGCTGTACGACCGCTTCGACGGGCTCCGTGATCGCATCGCCGAGGACGGCGACCTGCGGCGGTTCGTGAACGTCTACGTGGGCGGCGAGGACATCCGCTTCCTCGACGGCCTGGAGACCTCGGTCGAGGACGGCGACGAGGTCACGATCCTGCCCGCAGTTGCGGGCGGGTAGCGCGCCAAAACGCTCTATCGCCGGCATCGATCTTCGCCACCCGGGTAGCCGCGGGCCATGGCGAAGAGCTTCAGGAAGGGCGACAAGGTCGAGTGGGACAGCCACGGCGGCAAGGCCGTCGGGGTCGTCGAGCGCAAGATCACCTCGAACACCGAGGCCGGCGGGCGCAAGGTCAAGGCGTCGAAGGAGGAGCCTCAGTACCTGGTCAGGTCCGACAAGTCCGGCGGGACCGCCGTCCACAAGCCGGAGGCGCTGAGGCGACGGTAGTCAGCTGCGCTCCTCGAACAGGAGCGCCGAGACGATCGGGCGCGACTCGGGCGCCGGCTGGTCCTGGTCCGAATAGGGCCGGTTCAGCAGGTGCCCGCGGTGCACCAGGGTCGCCGACCCCCCGCCGTCCAGGTTGATCGCCTCCTCGGCATCGAAGGCGATCAGCAGCCGGGCGAGCTCGTCGAGGGTGAGCCCGCCGTCGACGCCCGAGCGGCGACCGTCGCACGCCACGGCCATGAGCTCCCGGTCGTTCATGCCCAGTGCGCAGCGGGGGTGACGGCCCTGCGTGATGTCGGAGTCGAACTGCTCGGCGCCGGCCGAGAACCCCTCCAGGTCGTCACCGTCGACCAGTGAGCGACCGTCGGAGACCAGCATCGGGCCGGCCTGGACCAGATCGCCGGGCGGCTCGGCGGGCAGGTCCTCGCGCCGCGCAAGGCGGACCTCGCCGTCGATGTGCACGCAGGCGCGCTTGCTCGCCCACTGCGAGGGGATCGGCTCGGCCGGCACGGGGCGGCCGGACAGCTGCAGCTCGCCGAGCGGCCGCCAGGGCTCGCGCAGGAAGAAGCCGGCGACGATGGCTTCGGGGTGGCCCTCCGAGCCGCACCACAGGTCCAGTCTGCTGGGCTCGGGGAAGTGGACGACCCGCACGGAGGTCGTCTCCAGCGGATGACGGACCACGTAGACCGTGGTCTCCAGCGCGTCGCGCAGGCGGACGCGGGCGAGCTCGTAGGTGCGGCCGTCTGGCACGCCGCGAAGTTAGCCGGAGTGTCGGTCTGAGTGCCTCGTGGCAGACGCCGCGCCGGATCGGGGGCTCGGTCTGCAGGCTGCAGACCTCGGACTCGGTGACCCAGCCCATTTCCACTCCCGGGTTGGGTTCGCCCGGCGGGCTCTGAGATCAGTCGGTCGCGCCACGCTGCTGGGCAACGAAGGTCAGCAGGCTCTCGTGATCCTCCCCACAGGCGGGGCATCCCTGTAGGTGCGCTCGCATTCCGGGAACGTGCTCGTCGGCTCGCGCCCCGGCGAGCTCGAGCTCGACGTAGCGATCGAGGTTTTCGAAGCACTGCTCGCAGGTCAGTTCGGGTCCCGCCGGCCCGATGAGCCGGGCCACGAGGCCTTCGAGATCGGTGCGGTCGGGCCGTGTCATTGTCCTGGCCCCTCCAGGTCCTCGTCGACGTCGAGTCCGCGCTCTGCGAGTGCGGCTCGGAGTTTGCGGCGGGCGTCGTGGATCGCCTTGTAGAGCGCTCCGCGGGTGGTGCTGAGCCTTTCGGCGAGCACGTCTATGGGCACGTCGTTGAGCGTGACGGCGACGAGCACCTCGCGCTGGTGCGCAGACAGCTCTGTCTCGATCGCGTCGCCGAGCGCGCCGAACAACTCGGTCGTCTCGGCGTCCTGCTGTGGGCCGGCGGCGCGGTCGGCGATCACGCCCCAGCTCTCGGGCTCGAGTGGCACCTCATGTCCCTGCCAGCCGCGGCGGCGGACCTTGACCGCCGCCTCGAGCAGCGCGAACTTGTAGGCCCAGGTGGTGAAGCGGCTGTCGCCGCGGAAGCTGTCGAGCTTGCGGAGCACGGCGACTAGCGCGTCGTCGGCGGCCTGCTGGGCGAGGTCGTCGAGATCGCCTCCGCGCAACTGTGGGAAGCCGGCGCCGCGGCGGTTGACCTCGAAGCGCGCGCCCTTGAGCAAGAGCTCATGCAGGCTCCCGATCGCCGCCTCCCGCTTCGGGCTGTCCGAGCGAAGGCGATCCAGCCAGTCCTCGGAGTCGGCGTCGTAGGGAGAGGTCTCAGGGACGCGCGGTGTGGACACGGTCGTGTGGGAGACCGTACTCGACGGCGGGGGTGTGCCAGTTGGGGTCGGAAGCAGGGTCATTCGCCGCTGAGTGGTGCCACGATGCGCGCAGCCAGTTCGGCGGGGCAGCCGCGGTCGACCAGCCCCAGCATCGCGTGAAGGTCGTAGGCGGGATCCTCCGCCAGCGCGGCTGCGCGCTGCCTGCTGAAGCCCGCGTTGCGCAGCCGCTGCGCTGCGCCAGACGACCGGCGGCTCGACGTCGAGGTGCAAAGCGAGCTGTCGCGTGAGCCGTCGGATGATCTCTTTGCGTCCCGCGGACGGGATTTCTTACCTCTCGGTTCGGGGGAGCCGGTGCACGCACATGCGACTCGGTGCCACTCACGTCGTGTCAGCGTCGGCAGGCGGCGGAGTGCGATTTCAACCACTCGGGGTAAGACGCGTGGCCCGGGAGTCGCATATGGGGACATGACCTTCTCCAACGGGACTGGACCCATCGCCCTGGTTGCCCCGCCGCAGAGGCCGGAGAGGGAACGGCAGACGGTGACCTCAGCCCTGCGTGGACTGGTCCGCGACGATCCGCGCACGCGCCAGGAGTTCCTGGCGCTCACGACAAGGAGCGAGCATGACCACTGACATGAACCGTCTCCAGGAACTGCGCGACGCCGGCGTCTCGGTCTGGCTCGACACGCTTTCGCGCGACCTGCTCGTGGATGGTGAGTTCGCGAAGCTGGTCGACGACTACGCCGTCACCGGCGCCACCTCGAACCCGACGATCTTCGCCAGGGCGATCACCGGCTCAGACCGCTATGACGAGCAGCTGCGCTCGCTCGTCTCAGCTGGTATCGACGACCCGCAGGAGCTGTTCTTCGGCGCGGCCCTCGAGGACGTGCGTCGGGCCGGCTGGCGTCCTGCGGCCGGTCTACGTCCGCAGCGGCGGCGGCGACGGCTTCATATCGTTCGAGTGCACCCCCGACCTGGCAGACGACGCCGAGGGGACGATCGTCCAAGCGCTTGACCTCCGGCAGCGGCTCAGCCTGCCGAACGTGCTGATCAAGGTGCCGGCGACGGCGGCCGGCGTGACCTCGATCGAGGAGCTGACCGCCGCGGGGGTCAACGTCAACGTGACGCTGCTCTTCTCCGTCGATCGCTACGAGGAGGTGATCGAGGCCTACCTGCGCGGGCTCGAGCGGCGGGTCTCGGCTGGGCAGCCGATCGACGGCCTCGCGTCCGTGGCGTCTTTCTTCGTCTCCCGAGTCGACACCAAGGCGGACGCCGCTCTCGCGCCCGACTCGAAGCTCCGCGGGGAGGTGGCGATCGCCAACGCCCACGTGGCCTACGGCCGCTACCTGAGGCGCTTCGCCGGCGAACGCTGGGAGGCCCTCGAGGCGGTCGGCGCGACGCCGCAGCGGCCGCTCTGGGCCAGCACCGGCACGAAGGACCCGAGTTACTCTGACGTGCGCTACGTCGAGCGGCTGATCGCCCCCGGCGCCATCAACACGATGCCCGACGAGACTCTGCGCGCGTTCGCCTCGCACGGCAACGTCGGTCGGGCGCTTACCGCCGACGTCGAGGAACCGCTGCGCGTCCTCGCGGCCGCCACCGCCGAAGGCGTCGACCTCGAAGCGATCACCCGCGAGCTCGAGCGCGAGGGTGTCAGCTCCTTCTGCGACTCCTACGCAGAGCTCCTCGGCTGCATCGAGTCCAAGCTGGGCTCGCTGATCCCCGATTAGCCCCGCAGCCGTCAGCGCCTTCGTGGCTTCCGTTGCCGGTGCCGGCGCGCAGATCGCGACGTAAGTTCGGCGTGCTTTGGGTCGCAAAGAAACGAGCGGCTCGCACCGAGTCCGCCGACGTCCACCGCACTCAACCAGGAGGACAGACGAATGAGCACTGCCATCGCGGCCGTTTTGCGGCCGATCCCAGTTCCCAAGCCGAGCGTGCTGCGCAGTGACCCGGCTGCCCAGGCCTTCATGCTGCTCCGCATCGCGTTCACCGTCGCGCCGATCCTTTTCGGCCTCGACAAGTTCGCGGAGGTGATGATCAGCGATTGGCCGAAGTACCTGGCGACCGAGTTCAACGACATCATCCCGGGCAGCGCCCAGGATGCGATGTACATCGTCGGCGCCGTCGAAATCGTCGCGGGTCTCGTCGTGCTGGTGAGCCCACGTTTTGGCGGACTTCTCGTCGCCGGCTGGCTCGGTGGCATCATCGTGAGCCTGCTGCTCGTTGGCGGCTACGGCGACATAGCGCTGCGCGACTTCGGGCTCCTGCTCGGCGCGCTCACGCTGTTCCGCCTGGCAAGCGCGTACTCCGACCCCCGAACGTCAGGCGCAGCTAACGGGTAGTCGGAGGGCAGGCGTCGAGTGACCCGCCGGTGGCGCGAGTGTCGGCGGCGGGTCCCGCGCCACTCAGTAGGAGCGCCGATGCCCGCGTTCACGATGCCGACAGCGTGACCCTATGCGGTAGGTGTGCACACCTGCTCGTCGATGTTCACCTGCACGTTTCCGTTGGCGGAGTGAAACTTGATGATCACGGTGCATGTGAGTTCGGGATACCGGAACTCCCGTCTGTCCAAGAGATGGCTGATCTGAAACTCGTCCTGCTTGAGCAGGACGACGGAGTGGGAGTGGCCCTTGGCGGTGTCGCGGTAGCCGCCTGGCCCCGTCAGGGTGGTGGTGAAGTTGTCCTTGTAGGTGACGTGCTCGTCACCTGACGGCGTAATCGTGCTGTGCGTATGGGCACGCAAGTCTTGGCAGAACGTGTAGCCGTTTCCCGCGTCAGCGCATTCGTTGATCCTGTTGTGCGTGGTGCCGCCGCTTGACGCGGCCGAGCTATTGCCCGCGACCGCCAGCACAGCCGTGGCCCCTAGGACGCTGATGCGACAGAGCGCTCGACGCATTTCGGCTCCTTACTGTGGGAATGAGCGCCCCTGCTGCTTCGCGCGACGGTAGTTGGGCGCGTTCGAATCTGCGACTTGTACGGCGTCAGGCGGCTACCTGCACTGACTGTTGACCGGGAAGAAGTTGGCCGTCACGACGCCGTTGGCGTTGACGGTTACGTGGACCAGGTTGTGCTCCCAGTCGTTGTTCCCAGGGCCGGGGCCAATGAGTCCGGAGTGGTTCACGGACATCAGCACGCTCCCAACGCCGCCGGCTCTCTGGTTGAAAACGTCCCTCGACAGGCTTTTCAACCGGTATGTCGCCCCCGTTGTAAGCCCGACGGCATTGGGTTTCTCAACTCGAATCAGAGTAGTTGAGTGCACACCGCCGGTGCCATCTGTGATCGTGCTGATGCGGAAATGGAGGGTGCCGGTCACATGCACGAGCTCGCCGACGCCTTCGTTCGCGCAGGGAACGAGGCGAACCAGGTCGAGCGGAGCCGTCACGTTCGTCACCGCAGCCTGCGAGATCGCAGGTGCGGCAAAAGCGAGTACCAGGACAAGTGCAGCCGTTAAGGCTCTGCGCACAAATTCCTTCCAGCCTACGAGCAGCAGAACACTGCAGGTCCGCGTGGTCTAACAGCATGCGCGTGGCTGGTCAAGCGGTCGGCCGGCGGGAAACGCCGGCTAGTCGCGTCCATTCGGGCACGCGCCCGCGCCATGCGAACTGCTGCGCGATGGGCGATGGTCAGTCGATGAAGGGCAGGCGGGATTCCATTCCCGTCAGCTGAAAGACACGCTGGATCCGCCGTGGGCCGCGCACCAGGCGCAGGCGGTTCGAATCGGCACGCGAGCGGATGTCTGCGGCGAGGACCAGCCTCATCCCTCGCGAGTCCATGAAGGTCAGTTCGCTGAGGTCGAGGACGATCTGTGTGGCGTCGCTCGCTTCGGCCTTCGCGAGTTCTTCGTCGAGCAGCGCGACGGTGGACCTGTCGAGCTCGCCAGCGGGCGAGACAACGCAGCGATCGCCGTCGAGGGTGTGGACACTCAGCAACCCTTCGCGCACCACCCGACCCTCGTCGAGGTCCTGCTGTGCAAGGTTCTTCATGGGCGTCTCCTAGACGCTTCCTCATGGCGGGACTACATGAAGGAGAGGAAGCGAAGGAGCCCGACAAGCAGTCAAGACAGCGTAGACCCTTTTGGCTCGAGCGTCCGCCCGACTTGCCGTGCGGCGCGTTGGACCGGGGTCGTCAACGAAACCGGCCCGCTGTCGAAGGTGTCCTGTCCGCCCCTCACGGCTGGCGCCCGCGAAGAGGTAGCACGGGGTGTCCGGCGTTCGAGGCGCAGTGATTGATTGGCCCCCGCCTACGACGGATACTGCGCAGGCGATGTCGCGGGAGAACGTCGAACTGGTCCGGCAGAGCTTCGAGCACCAGCTTGCGACAGAGGAGCCGATGTGGGCGGCACTCGCGGAGCACGTGGAGGTGCACGACCACGACATTCCCGACGCGGGTGACTACCAGGGTCACTCCGGCGTGACGCAGTGGCTTGAGGACTGGGCGGCGCCTTGGGCGAAGTGGGACGTTGTTCCCGAGCGGTTTATCGCCGCTAACGAGCGGGTCGTCGTTTTTCTCCGGGTCAGCGTCACCGGACACAGCGGCGTCAACCTCGAACGCGACGACGCGATGGTCTACACAGTCCGCGACAACCTGATCGCGCGGATCGACTACTACAACAACCGGGCGCAGGCCCTCGAAGCCGTGGGGCTGTCGGAGTAGGCGATGTCGCAGGAGCCCGCCACCGCTGCCCAGGCACCGTACGAGCGCGACGTGTTCGACCGGTTGGTGGTCCATGTGCCTGCGCTCGCGGGGTTGATCGGTAGGGGTGTAGCGCGGCTGCCGCCAGGGTCGACCACGAGGAAGCGGCTGATCGCCCTGCAGGCCAAGCGCCTGGCTGCCGCGATGGCCCGCAGCGACGTTGAACTGCTGCTGCCCAGTTACGACCCTGTGGCTGAGGTCTGGATGAGGAGCATGGCCGGGGTAGGGATCAGCGACTGCTACCGCGGCCACGAGGGCATCCGCGCTCTCTATGCCGACCTGGACGAGGCGTTCGCAGACTGGCGGTGGACGATCCGCGGCTTGGTCGATGGCGGTGACCGGATCGCCGTCCGCGCAGACTTCGTCGGTTATGGACGAGGCAGCGGCGCACAGACGACCGTGCCCGACGGGGGCACAGCGGCCAGGCTGTCGCAAGCCGGGCAGATCACCTGGCAGGAATGGTTCGCCGAGCAGGGTGGCTGGAACAAAGCCCTCAAAGCCGTGGGGCTGTCGGAGTAGGCCGTTCCGGGCGGTCATGCGGCGTTCGGCAACGGGCCGGGGTCCTCGGTGTCCTCGTCGTCGGTGTCGGGCTCGTCCACGTCGACGAGCGGTCGGTCAGGCCAGCCGGGTACCGGCGTAGTCGGGTCGCTCGATGTCCCCGGTCGGGCCGCGGTCGACTTCCTGCTCCTGCGTGACCGCGCCCTGGACGATCAAAGGCCGGCGGCCAGCGCGTCGGCGAGCTCAGGGAGACCCGCCTCGCCCTGCAGCGTGTACCTGGGCGTGTACCCGGCGCTACTAGTTGGTGGGCGAGAGCGGGGCTATATGGTGAGCAAACCTCGCAGTTGCAGGGATTTTCTGATGACGCGCCCGGCAAGATTCGAACTTGCGACTTCTGCCTCCGGAGGGCAGCGCTCTATCCACTGAGCTACGGGCGCCGTCGGCCCAGTCTAGACCCAGCGTGATCGCCGTGATCTCCGACACCCACCTGCCCCGCGGCAACCGGCGGCTGCCCGGACGCTTGCCTGGATCGGCTGCGCGTCGGCCGAGCTGATCCTGCACGCCGGCGACGTGATGACGGCGACCGCGTCTCGCCGACCTCGAGCTGATCGGGCCGCCCGTGCTGGCCGTGCACGGCAACGTCGACGACGAGGAGCTGCGGCGACAGCTTCCCGCCGAGCGCATCGTCGAGTGCGGAGGGCGCGCAGATCGGGATGGTCCACGACGCCGGGCCCGCCGACGGGCGCCTCGCCCGGCTCCGCGAGCGCTTCCCCGACTGCGGACGCCGTCGTCTTCGGCCACTCGCACCTGCCCGCTGCACGAGGAGGACAGCGGCTTCCAGATCTTCAACCCCGGGCAGCCCCACCGAGCGCCGCCGCGCGCCCGAGCACACGATGGGCCTCGCGCGGGTCGACGGCGGCACCGGTCCTTCGAGCTGGTGGGGCTCGAGCTGGCGTCGAGCGCGCTCCGTCGAGCGGTCGCCAAGATAGGCGCGCCATGGACCTCGACGTGCTCTTCGCCGGCACCGCCGCGTCCGCGCCGACCGCGCGGCGCGGGCTGACCGCCACGCTCGTGCGGCGCGGCGGCGAGCGGCTGCTGTTCGACTGCGGCGAGGGCACCCAGCGCCAGCTCGTCCGCTCGATCGGGCTGGTCGAGATCGACGAGGTCTACCTCACCCACTTCCACGCCGACCACGTGCTCGGCCTGCCGGGCATGCTCAAGACGTACGGGCTCCAGGCACGCGAGCGCCCGCTGCGAGTGTTCGGCCCGGTGGGGCTGAGGCGGCTGTTCGCGGTGTTCGCGCCGATCGTCGGCCGGCTTCCGTTCGAGGTCGAGCTGCATCGAGCTCGAGCCGAGGGCCGAGCTCGAACGCGACGGCTACCGGGTGGCCGCGTTCGCGGTCGACCACGGCGTGCCCGCGCTCGGCTACGCGCTGATCGAAGAGGAGCGCCCCGGCCGCTTCGACGAGGCGCGCGCGCGCGAGCTCGGCGTCGAGCCGGGCCCGGACTTCGGCCGCCTGCAGCGCGGCGAGGCGGTGCAACGGACGTGCGCCCGGACCAGGTGCTGGGCGAGGCGCGGCGCGGTCGGACGATCGTGATCGCGGGCGACACCGCGCCGTGCGAGCTGACCCGCGCCGTCGCCATCGCGCCGACCTCCTCGTGCACGAGGCCACCTTCATGCACGCGGACGCCGAGCGGGCACCGGCCACCGGCCACTCCACCGCCCGCGGGGCCGCGGAGCTCGCGGCGACGGCCGAGGTCGAGCTGCTCGCGCTCACCCACCTGTCCTCGCGCTACGCGGTGGGCGGAGCTGCTGGGACGAGGCGCGCGCCGCCTTCGAGCGCACCGTCGTTCCGCGCGACTTCGACCGCATCGAGATCCCGCTGCCCGGAGCGCGGCCCGCCCGAGCACGTGCGCGGCGAGGACTACCGAGCGGCTCCGCGCCGGCCGTGCGTCCGCCCGCCCCTGCTACTCTCGACGCGCTCCTTTAACCCGGTCCCGAGAGGCCAGGAAGGACGTGCCGAATGACCCACAAGGTCGTGCTCGACCGCGACGACGTGCGGCGCACGCTGGTGCGCATCGCGCACGAGATCGTCGAGAAGAACGGAGGCGAGCCGATCGCGATCGTGGGCATCCACCGCCGCGGCGCGCTGCTCGCGGGCCGCCTGCGCGACCTGGTGGCCGAGCTGGTCGGGCGAGCCGGTGCCCCTGGGCGACGTCGACATCTCCTTCTACCGCGACGACGTGGGCATGCGCGACCCCTCCGCGCAGCCGGTCGTGCACGACTCGCACGTCGACTTCCCGGTCGAGGAGACCACGGTGGTGCTGGTGGATGACGTGCTCTTCACCGGCCGCACCGTGCGCGCGGCGATCGACGCGCTGTTCGACTACGGGCGCCCGCGGCTGGTGCAGCTCGCCGTGCTGGCGGACCGCGGCCATCGCGAGCTTCCGATCCGCCCCGACTACGTGGGCAAGAACCTGCCGACCGCGCGCAGCGAGCGCGTGAACGTGCGCGTGGAGGAGCTCGACGGCGAGGACGAGGTGGTGATCTCGGTGCCGGCCGAGATCGAGGTCACGAAGGGAGAGGGCATGAAGCGGCACCTGCTGTCCATCGACGACCTCACGCGGGAGGACATCGAGCGCATCCTCGGCCGCGCCGAGAGCTTCGCCGAGGTCTCGGGGCGCGAGATCAAGAAGGTCCCCACGCTGCGCGGCCGGACGGTGATCAACCTCTTCTACGAGGCGTCGACGCGCACCAGCTCCTCGTTCGAGATCGCCGCCAAGCGGCTCTCCGCCGACCTGGTGAGCGTGAAGGCCCAGGGCTCCGCGGTCGACAAGGGCGAGTCGCTCAAGGACACCGTTCAGACGCTCTCGGCCTACGACCCGGCGGCGATCGTGTTCCGCTCGCCCGACGTGGGCGCCGCCGCGCTGGTGGCGCGCTGGACCCCGGCCTGGGTGATCAACGCCGGCGACGGCAAGCACGAGCACCCCACCCAGGCCCTGCTCGACCTCTACACGCTGCGCCGCCGCGTCGGGCGGCTCGAGGGGCTCAATGTGTGGATCGTGGGCGACGTGCTGCACAGCCGCGTGGCCCGCTCGAACATCCTCGCCTTCGGGCGGATGGGCTGCCCGGTCACGGTCTGCGGCCCGCCCACCCTGATCCCGCGCGGAGTCGAGTCGCTCGGATGCGAGGTGCGCTACACGCTCGACGACCTCGGCGAGGCCGACGTTGTCTACGCGCTGCGGATGCAGCACGAGCGAATGGCTGGCTCCTTCGTGCCCTCGCTGCGCGAGTACGCCGCCCGCTACCAGATCGACGGCCGCCGGCTGGGGAGCGCGCAGCTGCTCATGCACCCCGGCCCGGTCAACCGCGGGGTGGAGCTCTCGGCCGAGGTGATCGACTCGCCCCAGGCGCTGATCACGAACCAGGTCGAGTCCGGGGTGGTGGTGCGGATGGCGGTGCTCTACGAGCTGCTTGCCGGCGCGCCCGGCCCGGGTGTCAGGCGGCCGGCAGGCCACGCCGCCGGCGAGCCCACGGAGCCGCAGCCCGCATGAGCGGCCTGACGGAGCATCGCCCTCGACCGCGCCGACGTGCCGCCCGCGACTGCGCTGATTCGCGGCGCGCACCTGCTCGACCCGCGCGCGGGCATCGACGGCCCGGGCGACCTGCTGGTGCGCGACGGCGTGATCGCCGAGCTGGGCGAGCCCGGCGCGCTCGAGCCGCCCGACGAGCGCCGAGCTCGTGGACGCGGAGGGCCTGCACGCCTTCCCGGCCTTCGTCGACCCGCACGTTCACCTGCGCACCCCGGGCCGCGAGGACGAGGAGGACATCGAGACCGGCACCCGCGCCGCCGCGGCCGGCGGCTACTGCGCCATCCTCGCCATGCCGAACACCGACCCGGTGGTGGACTCCGCGCCGGTGCTGCGATCGCTTCGCGAGCGCGCGCGCGCCGAGGCGCGGATCCCAACTGGATTCACCGCGGCGATCACGGTCGGCCAGGCCGGAGAGCGGCTGACCGAGATGGCCGAGCTGGCGGACGCCGGCGCGGCCGCCTTCACCGACGACGGCCTGCCCGTGCGCTCGGCCGGCCTCATGCGCCAGGCGCTGCAGTACCAGCGGCTCGCCGGCCGCACGCTGGCGCTCCACGAGGAGGACCCGTCGCTCTCGGGCGACGGCGTCATGCACGAGGGCGAGGTGTCGGCGCTGCTCGGGCATGGAGGGCATCCCGTCGGTCTCCGAGTCGACGATGGTCGCGCGCGACGTGGAGCTGGCCGCCTACGAGGAAGGCCGCATCCACGTGCAGCACGTCTCCGCGCGCGAGACGGTCGAGGTGCTCGAGCGCGCCAAGGCCGCCGGCGTGCAGGTGACCGCCGAGGCCAGCCCGCACCACCTGCTGTGCACCGACGAGTCGGTGCGCTCGCTCGACTCCAACAAGAAGATGAACCCGCCGCTGCGCTCCGAGGCCGACCGCCAGGCGCTGATCGCCGGCCTGCGGTCGGGCGTGCTGGACTGCATCGCCACCGACCACGCCCCGCACGCGCGCGAGGAGAAGGAGCAGCCGTTCGAGCTGGCGCCGATGGGCGTCACCGGCCTCGAGACCGCCTTCGCGGCGCTCCACACCGACCTCGTGGTCCCGGGCGTGCTCGAGCTGGGCCTGGTGGTGGAGCGGATGACGGCCGGCGGGCTAGCCGTTCGGCATCCCGTGCCGCGCATCGAGCAGGGCGCGCCCGCCAACGTCTGCCTGGTCGACCTGCGTCGGAGTGGGAGGTGGGCGAGGCCGGATACGAGAGCCGCTCGCCAACTGCGCCTTCGCCGGGCGCCGCTTGACCGGCCGCGTGCGGATGACGATCGCCGCCGGGGCCATCGCCTTCCGCGAGCGCTCCTTCGCCATCGGGGCGGTGGCCTGATGGCGGTGCTCGACCGCACCGCGCTGCGCTGGTGATCGTCGACGTCCAGGAGCGCTTCAGCCCCGCGGTGCTCGACTTCGACCGCGTCGCCCGCCACGTCGGGATCCTGGCCCAGTCGGCGCGGACGCTGGGCCTGCCGACCGTCGTCACCGAGCAGTACCCGCAGGGCCTGGGCCGGACCGTCCCCGAGGTCGGCGAGCACATCCAGGGCATCGAGCCGATCGAGAAGACCTCCTTCTCCGCCGCGCGCGCTCCAGGCTTCGACCTGGCCAGCCGGACGCAGGCGCTGGTCTGCGGGATCGAGGCGCACGTCTGCGTGTCCCAGACCGTGCACGACCTGCTGAGGGCGGCTTCGACGTGCACGTCGCCCGGGATGCCGTGACCTCGCGGACCGAGGAGAACCGCGAGCTGGGCCTGCACAAGATGGAGGGCGCCGGCGCCGTCGTGACCAGCGTCGAGGCCGCGCTGTTCGAGCTGCTCGGCGGCTCCGGCGCGCCCGAGTTCGGACCATCCAGGGCCTGATCAAGTGAGCGCCTACCTGCTGCTCGAGGACGGCACCCGCTTCGACGGCGATTCGGTGGGCGCGCCCGTGCCCGCCACCGGCGAGGTGGTGTTCAACACCGCCATGTCCGGCTATCAGGAGTCGGTCACCGACCCGAGCTACCGCGGCCAGATCATCGTCTTCACCTACCCCCTGATCGGCAACTACGGCGTGGCGGCCGACCACATGGAGTCCGACGCAGTGCACGCGCGCGCAGTGGTCATGCGCGAGGGGGTCGACCGCGAGGACGCGCCGCGTGCAGAGGGCGGGTGGCTCACCTGGCTCGCCGACTGCGGGATCCCTGCGCTGTCCGGCATCGACACCCGCGCGCTCGTGCGCCACATACGCGACAAGGGCGCGATGCGCGGCGGGGTGTTCCCGGCGGCTCGCTCGACCAGGCGGACGCGATGGAGCGGGTGATGGCGCGAGCCGCCCATGGACGGGCCGACCTGGCCCGAGAGGTCACCCCCGAGGAGCCGGTCGTGCTGGAGCCGCTCTCGGAGGGCGGCGGGCCGCGGATAGTGGCGCTCGACACGGGCATCAAGGACTCGATCGTGCGCAACCTCCGCGAGCGCGGCGCGACCGTGGAGCTGCATCCGTGCGACACGCCCGCCGCCGAGCTGCTGGCGCGGGACCCCGACGCCGTCTTCCTCGCCAACGGGCCCGGGCGACCCTGCCGCGCTCGACTACGTGGTCGACACCGTGCGCGAGCGTGGTCGGCAAGGTGCCGGTGTGGGGCATCTGCCTGGGCCACCAGCTGCTGTGCCGGGCGGTGGGCCTGGAGACCTTCAAGCTCCCGTTCGGCCACCGCGGGGCCAACCATCCCGTCAAGGACCTCGAGACCGGCCGGATCGACATCACCTGCCAGAATCACGGCTTCGCGGTGCTCGGCCCCGACGGCGCCCGCACCATCGATGCCGATGAGGCGATCCGATGGGAGACGGACTTCGGCGCCGCCGAGCTCTCCCAGCTCAACCTCTACGACCGCACGGTGGAGGGGCTGGTGCTCAAGGACGTGCCCGGGAGCACCGTGCAGTACCACCCCGAGGCGGGGCCGGGGCCCCACGACTCGTTGCACCTGTTCGATCGGTTCCTGGAGCGCGCTGGCCGCCTCAGTGCCCCAGCCGCGACGACATCCAGAAGATCCTCGTGATCGGCTCGGCACGGCCCGATCGTGATCGGCCAGGCCGCGGAGTTCGACTACTCCGGCGCGCAGGCTTGCAAGGTGCTGCTGGAGGAGGGCTATGAGGTGGTGCTCGTGAACTCGAACCCGGCGACGATCATGACCGACCCCGAGTTCGCCACGGCCACCTACATCGAGCCGCTGCTGCCGGGCTCGGTCGCGCGGGTGATCGAGCGCGAGCGCCCCGACGCGCTGCTGCCCACCCTGGGCGGCGGCACGGCGCTGAACCTCGCGCGCCAGCTCACCGAGGACGGGACGCTCGAGCGCTACGACGTCGAGCTGATCGGCGCCAACTACGAGGCCATCCAGCGCGCCGAGGACCGCGACCTGTTCCGCATCACCATGGAGCGCGCGGGCCTGCGCGTGCCGCGGTCGGCGGTCGTCAGCTCCATGAGCGAGGCCGAGCGGCGCCTGCCCGGATCTGGGCCTCCCGGCCATCGTCCGGCCCGGCTTCACGATGGGCGGCGAGGGCGGCGGCATCGCCCACACCGAGACGGAGTACCGCGAGCGGATCGCCGAGGGCCTGGCCGCCAGCCCGATCGGGCAGGTGCTGGTGGACGAGTCGGTCATCGGCTGGGGCGAGTTCGAGCTCGAGGTCATGCGCGACCACAACGACAACGTGGTGGTCGTCTGCTCGATCGAGAACGTCGACCCGATGGGGGTGCACACCGGCGACTCGGTCACCGTGGCACCGCAGCAGACGCTCTCGGACCGCCAGTACCAGGCGCTGCGCGACCAGGCCATAGCGGTCATCCGCGCGGTGGGGGTCGAGACAGGCGGCTCGAACATCCAGTTCGCGGTCAACCCCGAGACCGACGAGATCGTGGTCATCGAGATGAACCCGCGCGTGTCGCGCTCCTCGGCGCTGGCGTCGAAGGCGACGGGCTTCCCGATCGCGAAGATCGCCGCCCGGCTGGCCGTGGGATACGCACTCGAGGAGATCGACAACGACATCACGCAGGTCACTCCCGCGAGCTTCGAGCCCACGATCGACTACGTGGTGGTCAAGTGGCCCCGGTTCGCGTTCGAGAAGTTCCCGGGCGCCGACGGGTCGCTGTCCACCTACATGCAGTCGGTGGGCGAGGCCATGGCGATCGGGCGCACCTTCAAGCAGGCCTTCGTGAAGGCCATGCGCTCGCGCGAGCTGGACGTCACGCCGCCGCCGCCCGATGACACCGACGAGCTGCTGCGCAGCCTCGAGACCCCGGCGCACGACCGCTACGAGCTGCTCTTCGAGGCCGTGCGGCGCGGGGTGGGGGAGGCCCAGCTGTGCGCGCGGACGGCGATCGACCCCTGGTTCATGGCCGAGATCGCCGCGCTGGCACGCGGCGAGGACCCGGAGGCCGGCCTGGTCGCGGACGTTCAAGGCGGTCGACACCTGCGGGGCCGA
The DNA here is from genome assembly GCA_963755215.1 of uncultured Thermoleophilaceae bacterium. Lineage (GTDB taxonomy): Bacteria > Actinomycetota > Thermoleophilia > Solirubrobacterales > Thermoleophilaceae > JAAYBF01. The sequence goes on along the minus strand of CAVWIW010000006.1, from coordinate 740,373 downwards.
GTTCGAGGCCGCGACGCCCTACTTCTACTCCGGCTGGGAGCGGCCCGGCCCGGATGGGCCGCGGCACGAGGTGCGGCCGCGGCGACCGTGCCAGCGTCGTGATCCTTGGCTCGGGCCCCAACCGGATCGGGCAGGGCATCGAGTTCGACTACTGCTGCGTGCACGCGGCCATGACCGTGCCGAGCGTCGGGCCGCGACGCGGTCATGGTCAACTGCAACCCGGAGACCGTCTCCACCGACTACGACACCAGCGACCGGCTCTACTTCGAGCCGCTCACGCTCGAGGACGTGCTCGGGGTGATCGAGGTGGAGCGCCCGGAGGGCGTGATCGTCCAGTTCGGCGGCCAGACTCCGCTCAAGCTCGCCCGCGGCCTCGCGGACGCCGGCGTGCCCCTGCTCGGCACGCCGGTCGAGTCGATCCACCTGGCCGAGGACAGGCCGAGCTTCGGCGCGATGCTGGCCGAGCTTGGGCTCAAGGGCCCGCCGTATGCCACCGCCAGCTCGGCGGAGGAGGCGCTGGTGGCCGCCGAGACCGGTCGGCTACCCCCTGCTGGTGCGGCCCTCCTATGTGCTCGGGGGAAGGGCCATGGAGATCTGCTACTCCGATGATGGGCTGCGGGGATACCTCGACCGCACCGATGGCCCGGCCGGGCCGTCGGGCACGATCTTCCTCGATCGCTTCCTCGAGAACGCGATCGAGATCGACGTGGACGCGTTGTGCGACGGCGAAACGGTCCAGATCGGAGCGATCATGCAGCACGTGGAGGAGGCCGGCGTGCACTCCGGCGACTCGGCATGCGTGATCCCGACGATGTCCCTGGGCCCGGAGATGCTCCGCCAGGTCGAGGAGGCCACCGAGCGCATCGCGCTGCGGCTGGGCATCGGTGGGCCTGATCAACATCCAGTTCGCGGTGTTCGGCGACGAGGAGCTGTTCGTGATCGAGGCCAACCCGCGCGCGTCCCGGACGGTCCCCTTCGTGTCGAAGGCGATCGGCGTGCCGCTGGCCAAGGTCGCGTGCCGTCTGATGCTGGGGGAACGGTTGGCCGACCTGGACCTGGGCCTGCCGGCCACGCCGGGGCACGTCTCGGTCAAGGAGGCGGTGCTGCCCTTCGGGCGCTTCCCCCGCGCCGACGCGCTGTTGGGCCCGGAGATGAAGTCGACGGGAGAGGTGATGGGCGTGGCCGCCGACTACCCCACGGCGTTCGGCAAGGCGCAGGCGGCGGCGGGCGCCCAGCTGCCCACCGGCGGCACGGTCTTCATATCGGTGACCGACGCCGACAAGCCCACCGCGACCCAGCTCGCAGCCTCGCTCCACGACCTCGGGTTCGACGTGCTCGCCACCGGCGGGACCGCCCAGGCGATCCGCCGGATGGGCGTGCCGGTGGAGCGCATCAGCAAGGTCAGCGAGGGCTCCCCCAACGTGGTCGAACGCATCGATGCGGGCGGGGTCGACCTGGTGATCAACACGCCGACCGGCTCCGGCGCCCGCGCGGACGGCTATGAGATCCGGCGCGCGGCCGTGGCGCGCGGCATCCCCTGCATCACCACGCTGAGTGGGGCCAGCGCCGCCCAGCGCGCTATCCGCGCCCTGCGCGCGGAGGAGGCCGAGGTGGTGCCGCTGCAGGAGCTGCACGCGCCGGCCCGGGAGGCAGCTCCGCGCGTGGAGGCCGAGTGACCGCCGCCACGGGTGGGCCGCGCACCCTCGCGCCACCGGAGCGCCGCGCGGCGGAGGTGGTGGCAGAACCGGCGGCTCGGCGCATACGCGCTGATCACCGCCCGCGACCCGGGTGGGCCGCCGGACCCACGGCCGGGGCAGTTCTACATGCTCGCCGCCCGTGAGCGGTGGGGCGGGGGCCAAGACGAGCGTCCTTACCTGCCGCGCGCCTTCTCATTCGCGCGCGCGCGAGCGCTCGCCGGTGGCGGGGCCGAGCTGGAGTTCCTGTTGGAGGACATCGGCCCCGGGACCCACCGTCTGGGCGAGCTCGCGCCGGGCGAAGGGCTGATGCTGCTGGGGCCGCTCGGGGCGGGGTTCGCCGAGCCCGCGCCCGGGACCCGGCCCGTGCTGGTGGGCGGAGGCATCGGCACCGCCCCGGTGCTGGCGCTGCACGAGGAGCTGCGCGGCAGCGCGCAGGCCCTCCTGGGCTTCCGCACCGCCGAGCACGCGCGGGCCGCGGAGCTCTTCAACGAGGCCGCTGCTCCGCCGGATGCGCCTGTGGTGGTTACCGACGACGGCTCGTCCGGGCGTCAGGCGCTGGTCACCGAGCCCCTGCGGGAGCTGATCGACCGCGAGCCGGCGGTCACCGTCTATGCCTGCGGCCCGCCGCCGATGCTCGAGGCGGTCAGGGCGCTGTGCGAGGAGCGTGAGGTCGTCGCCCAGCTCGCGCTCGAGGCCGGCATGGCGTGCGGGTATGGCGCCTGCTTCGGCTGCGTGGTGCCCACCCGCCGGGGCTACCTGCGAGTGTGCGTGGACGGGCCGGTCGTGGACGCGTCGCTGCTCGAATCGGCCCTACACCCGTGAGCGGTGCCCCGGCACTGGGCGAGCGCTCCGGCCTGGACCTGTGCGGGGTGGCGCTGCGCGGACCGGTGCTCAACGGCTCGGGCACGTTCGACGCCATCGCCGCCCGCACGGCCTTCGGCGACGCCCTGCTCGAGGCCTTCCCGTTCGATGCCTATGTCTCCAAGACCATCACCCTGGAGCCACGCGCGGGCAACCCGCCGCCGCGGCTGTGGGAGATACCCGCGGGGCTGATCAACTCGATCGGGCTCCCGAACAAGGGGCTCGAGGGCTTCCTGGCCGAGGACCTGCCGCGGCTGGCCGAGCTGCCCGTGCCGCTGGTGGTGTCGCGTCATGGGCTTCGGGCGCGCCGAGCTGGCGGAGCTCGTGGAGGGGGTGGCGGCGCGCGACGCTGTCGCGCTGATCGAGCTCAACGTGTCGTGTCCCAACGTGGAGACGGGCCTGGTTATGGGCGCGGACCCGGGCGAGACCGCAGCGCTCGTCGAGGAGCTCCGGCCGCTCACCGTGAAGCCGCTGATCGTGAAGCTCACCCCCAACGCCACCGACCCCGGCGCAGTGGCCGCGGCCGCCGAGGGCGCGGGGGCAGACGCCGTGTCGCTGATCAACACACTCAAGGGCATGGCACTTGCACCCGGCAGCTCGGAGCCCTGGCTCGGAGGGGTCACCGGAGGGGTGTCCGGCCCCGCCGTGCGCGCGATCGCCCTCGAGCAGGTGGCCGCGGTGGCGGCGCGGGTGGCCATACCCGTGATCGGCATGGGGGGCATCGCCTCCGGGCGCCAGGCGGCGGAGTTCCTGGCCGCCGGCGCCACGGCCGTGGCAGTCGGCACGGAGAGCTTCCGCGATCCGGCTGCCGGGACGCGCATCCGGTCCGAACTCGACGCTATTCGCGCCGTTGGACGGGCCTGATGCCCCAAATCGGTGCCAAGACGTAACACCTTTGCGTCCGAGGGCCCGCAAAATGCGGTAGAAGGCCTGCAAACAGGCAAGAAACCGTCACGCTCCGTCAAGCGACCTAAAGCTCAGGTCGAGGTCTACGTAAATTAGGCCGGAATTTGTGATCGGGGCGTAGAACGGCGCGAATCCGTGTGTATGATCGCCGCCCATGCCGGTCGCCCCCGACTCGCTGGCCGCCACGGCCTCTGCCCCCCATACGCCCGAGCGCTCGTTGACCCAGAGGATGGACGCGCTCAAGCGCGCCAACGAGATCCGCACCAGGAGGGCCTCGCTCAAACGCGACCTCAAGGCGGGGCGCACGCAGATCCACGGGCTGCTGCTCGATCCGCCGGAATACCTGCAAACGGCCAAGGTTTTCGACCTCATGCTGGCCGTTCCCAAGTATGGGCGCGTGAAGGTCAACAGGATCCTCACCACCTGCCGGATCTCGCCCAGCAAGACCATCGGCGGGCTCTCCGAGCGCCAGCGCCGAGAGCTCGTCAGCTCCCTGCGGCGCTAACCGCCCAGCCGGGCCATGGTCCCCGTCCTCGTAATCACGGGGCCCTCGGGCGTCGGCAAGGGAACGCTGATCCAGCGTCTGCTCCAGCGCTGCCCGCAGCTGCAGCTGGCCGTCAGCGCCACGACGCGAAGGCCGCGCCCCGGGGAGGTCAACGGCCGCGACTACCACTTCCTCGAGCCTGCCGAGTTCGAGGCGCGCATAGCCGCCGGCGAGTTCATCGAGCACGCCGCCTACGCCGGCAATCACTACGGCACCCTGCGGGCCGAGCTCGAGCGCCCCGCGGCGGGAATCGTGCTCGAGATCGACCTTCAGGGCGCCCGCCAGGTGCGCCGCACCCTGCCCGAGGCGACCCAGGTCTTCATCGCCCCGCCCTCGCCGGCCGACCTGCGCAGGCGCCTGGAGGGGAGGGGCTCTGACACCGAGTCGCAGATCGCCACCCGGCTCGCAGCCGCCGAGGTCGAGCTCGCCGCCAAAGAGGAGTTCTCGCGGGTCGTGGTGAACGACGACCTCGATGTCGCGCTCGAGGAGCTGGTGCAGCTCGCCGCTACGATGTGTGCCCCCGACGAACAGGCAACACCTTGATCAAGCCACGCTTGGACACGCTGCTGGAGCAGGTCGACTCGCACTACGCGTGCGTGTTGGTCTCCGCCAAGCGCGCCCGCCAGATCAACTCCTACTACCACAACCTCGGCGAGGGGACCTTCGACGAATACCCGCCGCCGATGGTCGAGACCGGGTCCAAGAACTACCTGAAGATCGCCCTCGATGAGGTCGCTGAGGGCAAGATCAAATACCGCTACCGGGACTGAGACCGCGCCGGTGACCGGCGCCCGGCTTTGTCCTCGGTCGCTCGCGTGCGGAGCACGCGTCGCTCCCTGCGTCCGCGCCGGACTTGGTCTCCGACGCGCTCTCAGCCCCGGTTCGTTGCCCAGGGCTCGCGGTTGGGGCAGTGAGAGGTAGCCATGCGGCTTCTGCTCGGCGTTTCCGGGGGGATTGCGGCTTATAAGGCCGTCGACGTGGTCCGCCTGGCCACCGCGGGCGGGCACTCGGTGCGGGTCGTTCAGACGCCGGCCAGCCTGAGGTTCGTTGGCGCGGCCACCTTCGTGGGGGTCACGGGGGCGCCGGTCCTCGTCGACGAGTTCGACCCGGATCCGGCCCGCGGGGCCTATCCGGGGGAGCCGCTGCCCGAGCACGACCCGATCTCGCACCTGGAGCTGGTGCGTCGGTGTGACGCGTTCGCGATCGTGCCGGCGTCGGCGAACACGATCGCCAAGCTGGCCGCCGGGCACGCGGACAACCTGCTCACCAGCGCCGCGCTGGCGTGCACTGCGCCGATGGTGGTGGCCCCGGCCATGAACACCAACATGTGGGACCACCCGGCCACGCGCGCGAACGTGGAGACGCTGCGGCTGCGGGGAGCGACCATCGTGGAGCCGGGCACGGGACGGCTGGCCTCGAAGGGCGAGTGGGGAGCCGGCCGGCTGGCCGAGCCCGCCGAGGTGCTGGGCGCGATCGAGGGAGCGGCGCAAGGGGGCGCCGGATTCGCTCCGCGGTCGCTGGACGGGCTGCGGGTGCTCGTTACGGCGGGCGGCACGCGCGAGCCCATCGACTCCGTGCGCTACGTGGGCAACCGCTCCTCCGGCCGGATGGGGCTGGCGCTGGCAGCGGAGGCCGCGGCGCGAGGGGCCGACGTGACGCTCGTGGCAGCGAACGTGGCGGTGCCCGTGCCCGCGGGGGTGCGCGCGATCGAGGTCGTGACCGCGGCGGAGCTGCAAGCCGCGACACAGGCCGAGTTCGCCCAGGCCGACGTGCTGCTCATGGCCGCTGCCGTCGCCGACTTCAGGCCCACCAACGCCCCCGCGGACAAGCTCAAGAAGAGCGGCAGAGACGGGCTCGAGCTGTCGCTGGAGCCCACGGCCGACGTGCTCGAGGGGCTGTCAGCGGCGAGGCGGCCCGGTCAGACCCTGGTGGGCTTCGCCGCCGAGCACGGTGAGGGCGGGGCCGAGCGCGCCCGCGAGAAGCTCGTGCGCAAGGGGCTGGACGCCGTGGTGCTCAACGACATCTCGCGGCCGGAGATCGGATTCGACTCCGAGCAGAACGAGGTCACGATCATCACCGGCTCGGGCGAGAGCGCGGTTGCCGAGGCACCGAAGGAAGTGGTGGCCGCTGCGATACTCGACCGGGTGGAAGAGCTGAGGGCGCCCACCCGGGCGGCGGGCCGTTGAGCGAGGACCCGCGCAGCGCCGAGGCCCGCGGCGAGGTCGTCTACGACCTCTATCGCCGGGGCAGCGAGCTGCTGGAGTCCGGCGACTTCGCGGCGGCCACGATTCCGCTGGAGCGGGCCCGGGCGCTGGAGCCCGACAAGACCTCGATCCGCGAGGCGCTCGGTCGGGCGTACTTTCGCTCCGGCCGCTTCGAGCAGGCCGGCGAGGAGTTCGCCGCCGTGGTCGAGCGCGCCCCGGTGAACGACTACGCGCACTTCTGCCTCGGCAGGGCCCTCTACAAGATCGGGCGCCCGCAGGAGGCGCGCCGCCATGCGGTGCTGGCCGCCTGCATGCGGCCCGACCGCAAGGACTACAGGGCGTTCCGGGACCGCCTCAGGGCCGCTTAGCAGGGCCGGTCCGGCTCAGGCGCCCGTAGCTCCCAGCCAGCCGCCGCCGTCCTGCTCGACCGCCGGCTCGCGCCGGGCGCGCTGAAACTCGCGCACCGCCACGGCGCCTTCCACGACCAGCCCCAGCAGCCGGTCGAGCTCGCGTTCGTCCAGGGCCGCGGCCGGCAGGTCGGCGTGCACCCACACCTCGCGCGACCGCGTGCAGCAGAAGCGGGCGAGGCGCGTGGAGCTGTTCCACCACATGAGCATCCAGGGGTCGATTCCCTCCGGCTCGGTCAGCGCGTGCGCCTTCACGGTGATCAGCCCGTCCGCCAGCCGCACCCCCACGTCCAGGGGCCAGCCGGCGGCCTGGTCCGCGCCCACCGTGAAGCCCCACTCGCCATGCGCGAGCCGCCGGCTGTCACCCGGGAGCTCCGACAGATAGTCGTGTACGACGTCGACCGCGGCCATCGGGAGAGGGTACGGTCCAGGTCGTGCGGGCGATCGTCCAGCGCGTTGCCGAGGCGTCGGTGCGCGTAGCCGGCGTCGAGGTGGCGGCGATCGGGCCCGGACTGCTGGTGCTGCTCGGCGTGCACCGCGACGACTCGTCCGCCCAGGCCGACCGGATGGCCGCCAAGCTGCTCGCCCTGAGGGTGTTCGAGGACGCCGCGGGGCGGATGAACCGGTCCCTGTCCGACACCGGCGGGGAGGTGCTCTGCGTTAGCCAGTTCACGCTGCTCGCCGACGTGGCGAAGGGCAACCGGCCGAGCTTCATCGATGCCGCTCCGGCGGACGTGGCCGAGCCTCTCTACGAGCACGTGTGCGCGGCGCTCGGTGCGTGCGGCGGGAGCTTCGGCGAGCACATGGCGGTGAGCCTCGTGAACGACGGCCCGGTCACGATCGTGGTGGACCTGTGACGCCCTCGCCGGCGCTCCACAGGCGTCTATACTGGGCGCGCTAGGACTTTCAGACGTTCCGTGGCCCTCGGGCCGCGACTGGAGGTGGGCTTCGCAGCCCACCTTTTTTTCGCCCATGAACACCCAGGACAAACTCACCGAGGACATAGAGACGCGACTCGCGGGCCCGCTTCCCGAGGTCGAGCTGCTGGCGTGCGAGCGGGTCGCCGCCGAGCGGCTGCGGCTCACGATCGACACCCCGGACGGGGTGGACCTGGGCCTCTGCGAGCGCGTCACGGCGGAGCTGCGCGAGCTGCTCGCCGACTACTCGCTCGAGGTCAGCTCGCCGGGCCCCGAGCGGCCGCTGACCAAGCCCGACCACTTCCGCCGCTTCCTCGGGCGGCGGGCGCGCGTGAGGACGCGCCAGCCGCGCGACGGGCACAAGAGCTTCACCGGCGAGCTCGTGGGCGTGACCGACGAGGAGGTCACCGTGGCCGCCGACGCGGGTGTCGTGTCGATCCCGTACACCGAGATCAGCCGCAGCAACCTTGTGGTGGGGAGAGAGGGATAGGGGGATGTCCAAGGAGATCGTCGACGCAATCCACGTGCTGGAGCAGGAGAAGGGAATCTCCGCCGACACGCTGATGGATGCCCTGGAGGACGCCCTGCTCTCGGCGTACAAGAAGAGCCCCGGGTCCGCCAAGTACGCCCGCGTGGACATCGACCACGGGACCGGTGACTTCACGGTCTTCGAGCTGCTGATCCCGCCGGACCTCGAGGAGCAGCTGCTGGCCGAGGCCGAGGAGCAGCAGGAGGAGCCCACGATCGACCCGGAGACGGGCGAGTTGCGCGAGCCGGAGGAGCCCGAGCTCGATCAGGAGCGCCTGGCCGAGTTCCGCGATCAGATCGACGAGCGCGACGTGACCCCGAAGGACTTCGGGCGCATCGCCGCCCAGACGGCCAAGCAGGTCATCCTCCAGCGCATCCGCGAGGCGGAGCGGGACATGATGTTCCACGAGTACCAGGACCGCGTGGGCGAGCTCATCACGGGCATCGTCCAGCAGTCCGACTCGCGCTACACGCTCGTGCAGCTGCGCGAGCGGGTGGAGGCGCTGCTGCCGCGCTCCGAACAGGTCGGCGGTGAGCGCTACGACCACGGAGCGCGCGTAAAGGCGATCATCACCGACGTCTCCTCGCAGGCGAAGGGGCCCAGCATCATCGTGTCGCGCCGCTCCCCGGAGCTCATCCGCAAGCTGTTCGAGCTCGAGGTGCCGGAGATCGCGGACGGGCTCGTGGAGATCGAGAACGTGGCTCGCGAGCCCGGCTACCGGTCGAAGATCGCGGTGGTCTCGCACACCTCCGGCGTGGACCCGGTGGGCGCGTGCGTCGGCCCCCGAGGCTCGCGCGTGCGGATGGTCGTGTCCGAGTTGCGCGGCGAGAAGATCGACATCATCCCGTTCAACGAGGAGCCGGCCCGGTTCGTGGCCAAGGCGCTCTCGCCAGCCCGCGTGCGCGAGGTGCTGGTAGACGACGACGGCAAGCAGGCCACGGTGATCGTTCCCGACGACCAGCTCTCCCTGGCCATCGGCAAGGACGGCCTGAACGCGCGCCTGGCCGCGCGGCTGACCGGCTGGCGGGTCGACATCCGCTCGGAGACCGAGTTCGCCGAGGAGGAGGCCGACATGGGCTTCGACGAGGAGGAGGTGGCCGGCAGGTGCGCCGCCGTCCTTGCCAACGGCAAGCGCTGCCCCAACGCCTCGCTGCCCGGCTCGCGCTACTGCGGCCTGCCCGCCCACCAGGCGCTGGCCGACCAGCCCGGCGACGAGGTCGCTCCCGCCGCGGCACAGGCGGCGGACGCGCCCGCCGAGGGCCCTGAAGCCACGCAGTAGGCGGGCTTAGACTTCACATCCGATGGCGAAGAAGCGAGTTCATGAGATAGCCAAGGAGCGCAGCATGTCCAGCAAGGACGTGCTCGCGGTCCTGCAGGCCGCCGGCCTGAACGTCAAGGCGGCCGCGTCGAGCGTCGACGAGGCCGACATCGCCATGGCGTTCGACGGTGGCAAGGGCCGCGCCGACGCCAAGGACTCCGAGGCTCCCGCCAAGGCCGCCGCGAAGACCAAGGAGCCCGGCGCCGCGGCGGCCAAGCCCGCCGAACCGGCCGCCCCCGCCAAGCCCCCCGCCGACGGCGGGGGCGCATCCGACCGCTCCCGTCCCGCGCGCGCGGCCCGGGGCGGCGAGTCCGCGCCGGGCGGCGCCGGACGCCGCCGGCGCGTGGTCATCGACTCGCAGGCCTCGCGGCGTGCCCCCGGCATGCCGCCTCAGCAGCAGACGCCTCCGCGCAGGCGCGGCCGCCGCCGCCGCACACCGTGGGTGGAGCCCGACCTCACAGCACAGCCGGAGCCCAAGGAGCCGGTCATCCAGATCACCCCGATCCAGTCGGGGGCGACCGTGAAGGAGGTCGCCGAGTCTCTGGGGCTGTCCGCGCCGGAGGTGATCAAGAAGCTGATGGAGCTGGGTGAGATGGCCACGCTCACCCAGACGCTGTCCGACGATGCCATCGAGGTCCTGGCCGACGGATTCGACAAGAAGGTCGACATCCAGCACGCCGCCGACGAGGTGGCGGCCGAGCCGGTCTACGACGACCCCGACGACACCCTCTCCGAGCGCCCGCCGGTGGTAACGATCATGGGGCACGTCGATCACGGCAAGACCTCGCTGCTGGATGCCATCCGCGAGACCGAGGTGGCGGCGGGCGAGGCCGGGGGCATCACCCAGCACATCGGCGCGTACCAGGTCCATCACGGCGACCACACGGTCACGTTCCTGGACACGCCCGGCCACGAGGCCTTCACGGCCATGCGAGCGCGCGGCGGCCAGGTGGCGGACATCGCCGTGGTGGTCGTGGCCGCCGACGATGGCGTGATGCCGCAGACGGTCGAGGCCGTGGACCACGCCAAGGCGGCCGAGGTGCCGATCATGGTCGCCGTGAACAAGATCGACAAGGAGGGCGCCGACCCCAACCGCGTACGCGGCGAGCTTGCCCAGCAGGGGCTCACGCCGGCCGACTGGGGCGGGGACACCGAGTTCTGCGACGTGTCCGCCAAGACCCACCAGAACCTCGACGACCTGCTGGAGACGCTGATCACGCTTGCCGACATCCAGGAGCTCAAGGCCAACCCCGGCGCCGAGGCCTCCGGGACCGTGATCGAGTCGCGGCTCGATCCCGGCCGCGGCCCCGTGGTCAGCCTGTTGATCCAGCGCGGCACGATGAAGGTGGGCGACGCCCTGGTGGCCGGCGAGCATCCCGGCCGGGCGCGGGCGCTGCACGACTTCCGCGGAGAGCGCGTCAAGCGCGCCACGCCGGGCATGCCCGTCGAGGTGCTGGGCTTCGACGGCGTTCCCGAGGCCGGCGAGCACGTGCGCGTGGTGGGCAACGAGCGCGAGGCGCGCCGAGTGGCCGGCGAGCGTGCCAACCGGCTCAAGACAGAGGCACTCGCGCGCCGCGCAGGCGTGAGGGTGTCGCTCGAGGACGTGATGGCGCGCGCCCAGGAGGGCGAGCGCGCCGAGCTCAACTTGATCGTCAAGGCCGACGTAGCCGGATCGCTGGAGGCGCTGGCGGACGAGATCGCCAAGCTCCCGCAGACACAGATCATCGTGAACCTGATCCACGACGCGGTCGGCGGGATCAACGAGTCGGACGTGATGCTGGCGTCGGCCTCCGACGCGGTGATCATCGGCTTCAACGTCCGCCCGGTCGGCGAGGCGCGCCAGGTTGCCGACCGTGAGGGCGTCGAGATCCGCACCTACTCGGTCATCTACAAGGTGATCGAGGAGCTCCGCCAGGCGATGGAGGGGCTGCTGGAGCCGGAGGAGGTCGAGGCCACGGTGGCCACCGTGGAGGTGCGGCAGACCTTCAAGGCCTCCCGTGTGGGCACAATCGCCGGCTCGATGGTCACCGACGGCACGGTCACCCGCGGTGCGGCCGTGCGCCTGGTTCGCGACGGCACGATCATCTACGACGGCCGGATCGGGTCGCTGCGCCGATTCAAGGACGACGTGCGCGAGGTCACCCAGGGCATGGAGTGCGGCATCGTGCTCGAGAACTACGCCGACGTGAAGGAGGGCGACGTGCTCGAGGTCTATGAGACGCGCCAGGTGGAGCGCGCGCTGTGAGGCCATGGCCTTCCTGTGCCTGCTGGAGCTCGAGCTCCACCTCCCCGAGAACGGCGACCTGAAGGGCAAGCGCCGGGAGCTGAGTTCGCTGAAGGCGGCCCTTCAGCGGCGCTTCGGCGCGGCGGTGGCGGAGACCGGGCATCACGACCTGTGGCAGCGCTCCACCCTCGAGATCGCACTGGTGGGCCGCGAGCGCCGCACTCTCGACCAGACCGCGGACGCGCTGCAGCGGTTCGTGGACGCCCGTTCGGGAGATTGGACCCGGTGGGAGCGCACGGTGATTGCAACGAGCGAGCTGCGGGAAGGATGAGCGCGATGACCGGGGAGCGCATGAGGCGCGTAGACGAGGCAGTCCGCGAGGTCCTCTCGGCCCGGATTGCGACTGAACTAAAGGACCCCCGCATAGGATTCGTGACGGTGACAGCTGTGGACACAAGCCCCGATCTGCGCCACGCCAAGGTGTACGTGAGCGTGCTCGGGGACGCCGAAGAACGCGACGAGACACTGGCGGGCCTGACCTCGAGCCACGGCTTCCTGCAGGCGGCGCTGGCGGCGGAGCTGCGGATGAAGCACACGCCCACGCTCGAGTTCGTCCATGACGAGTCCGTGGACAGGGCGTTCCGGATCCAGGAGCTGCTGGAGGACGGCGAAGGGCCTTGACGCTGGTCACCGAAGTAGACGAGGTGCTGCAAGAGCTGCGCCAGGCCGACCGGCTGCTGCTGACGACCCACGAGAACCCGGACGGCGATGCCCTGGGCTCTCTGCTCGCCATGCACTGGGTTTTGGAGCAGTTGGGCAAGGACTCGCTCATGTACATGTCGCCGGCGGAGTTCCCGCTGCCCCACGAGTACCGGGACATGGTCTTCGACGGGCTGGTAGGCGCGCCCCCGGACGACGTGGAGCAGCGCACGGTCGTGTTCCTCGACTGCGGCAACATCGACCGCATGCCCGTGGACTTCCTGCGCCGCGACGGGATCCACATCCTCAACGTCGACCACCATCACGACAACACCCGCTTCGGCACGGTGAACCTGGTGGCCGCCGACGCGTCGTGCACGGCGGAGATCGTCTACGGCCTGGCTCGCGAGCTCGGCGCCGAGATCACGCCTCGGATCGCCGACGCCCTGTACGTGGGCCTGGTCACCGACACCGGCAAGTTCATGTACGAGAACACCACCCCGGCGGCCCACCGGATGGCGGCCGAACTGATCGAGGCCGGGGTGGACCCCCACAGGGTCTACCGGCGGCTGTACGAGGACCTTCCCTTCAGGCGCCTCGAGCTGCTCGCGCGCGCCCTGGCGAGCGTGGCTCGCTACGACGACGGCGCGATCACCATGGCGAGCCTCGCGCGCCGCGACTTCGAGGAGACGGGCGCCCTGGAGACCGACTCCGAGGGTGTGGTGGACCAGATGCGCGCCGTGGAGGGCACCAAGGTCGCGGCCCTCGTGCGCGAGCTGCTGGGCGACGATCGCCACGGCCGCCGCAAGGTGAGCCTGCGCGCCACGGATGGGACCGTGGACGTGTCCCGGATCGCGCGCTCGCTCGGCGGCGGAGGGCATCGCCAGGCGGCCGGTGCCTCCACCGAGCTCCCGCTCGAGGAGCTGGTGAAGACGTTGCGCGAGCAGGTCGCCGAGCAGCTGCGGGACTAGTGTCGTGAGGCGGAAGTTTGCGTTCAGCGATCGGGATGGCTGGGTGTGGCTGGCGGTCGGCGGCGACCGCAGCCGTGCCCAGAGGCACGGCGAGGAGCCGACGGACGCCAGGCGCGCACAGACGCCCGAGTGCTGCCGCCGAACTGACGGCTCGCGACACTAGATGGCCGGCGCGCCGGGGGGCGCCGCGGCGCCCGGCGTGATCCTGTTCCCAAAGCCGGCGGGCATGACCTCGCACGACGTGGTGGCCGCCGTGCGCCGGACGCTTCCGCGCGGGGTGAAGGTGGGGCATGCGGGCACCCTCGACCCGTTCGCCACGGGGCTGCTCCTGGTGCTGGTGGGCCGGGCGACCCGGGCGCAGCGGTACCTGCTGGAGCTGCCGAAGGCCTACCGGGCGGTGGCACGCCTGGGGTGGCGCTCGGACACCGGCGACCGCGACGGCGCCCTGGAGCGGACGGGCCGGGTGCCCGACCGGTTGGAGCTGCCCACAGGGGACATCATGCAGCGCCCGCCCGCCTACTCGGCCGTGCGGGTGGGCGGCGAGCGGCTGTACGAGAAAGCACGCCGCGGCGAGCCACAGGAGGGCGAGGCGCGGCCGGTCGAGGTGTTCCGTGCCGACCTGGAGGCAAGCGATGGCGAGCGCGCCACATTCGCGATCGAATGCTCGTCGGGCACCTACGTGCGCCAGCTGATCGCCGGGCTCGGAGACGCCTACTGCGAGCAGCTCGAACGCACGGCGATCGGTCCGTTCCGGCTCGCGGACGCCGATGCCGACGCGGTCGTGCCGCTGGCGCAGGCGCTCGCCTTCATGCCCGAGCGGGCGCTGGGCGCCGATGACGCGGCGATGGCGGCCCATGGCGCCCGGGTGCCGGCCGAGCCGGGCGCGGGGGCGATGCCCGCCGCTGTCCGGCTGACCTGCGCGGGCGAGCTCGTGGCCATCGCCGAGCCTCGCGGCCGCGAGCTGCAGCCCGTCGTAGTGTTCGCGCCGTGAGGGTCACCCGCCTTCCGGACATCCCGAGCCGCCCGCCGGGGGTGGCGCCCCGGCGCAGCGTGGCCATCGGCACCTTCGACGGCGTGCACGTGGGCCATCGCGAGGTCATCCGTGGCAGCGACACCGTGCTCACCTTCGACCCGCACCCGCTGTCGGTCATCCACCCGGAGGCCACTCCCAAGCTCCTGATGCCGTACTCGATCAAGCGCGACCTGATCGCCGGGTTGGGGGTCGAGGAGCTGGTGGTCATCCCGTTCGACCACGAGTTCTCCGCCCGCTCGGCGGACGCCTTCGTCGAGGACGTCCTGATCGGCCAGCTCGGTGCCGAGCGAGTGTCGGTGGGGGAGAATTTCCGGTTCGGCAAGGGCGCCAAGGGCACGCCGGAGATGCTGGCCGAGCGGCTCGAGACGCGGATCGTGCCGTTGGTGGCGGCCGACGGGGAGACCGTGTCCTCGAGCCACATCAGGGGCCTCGTGGCCGCTGGCGAGGTGGCCACCGCGGCGCGCTTCCTCGGCGGCCCGTTCCTGCTCGAGGGCGAGGTGGTGCACGGCGATAAGCGCGGCCGCGAGCTCGAGATGCCCACCGCCAACATCGTGCCCGACGACACCCTGGTCAGCCCCGGTCACGGCGTGTACGCGGCTTGGGCGCACGGCCACCCGGCGGCCGTGAACGTGGGCGTGCGGCCGATGTTCGAGACCGGCCGCGGCCTGCTGGTAGAGGCCCACCTGATCGGGTTCGACGGCGACCTCTACGGGGAGACCCTGCGGGTGGCGTTCCTCGAGCGGATGAGGGGGGAGCAGCGGTTCGCCTCGGTCGACGAGCTGGTCGAGCAGATGAATCGGGATGTGGTCCAGGCGGAAGCCATCTGCCAGGAGCAGAGTGCTTAGTGCTTGGTCATCAGTGCTAGCTTTCTGCGCCGCATGACGCTGACGGTTGAACAGAAGCAGCAGATAGTCACCAAGCACGGCCGCGGGCCCGCCGACACGGGCTCCGCCGAGGTGCAGATCGCCCTGCTCACCGCCCGCATCAACGAGTTGACCGAGCACCTGCGCGAGCACCGCAAGGACCACCACTCGCGCCGGGGGCTGCTCATGCTGGTGGGCAAGCGCCGGCGCCTGCTGAACTACCTCCAGCGCTCCGATCTGGACCGCTACCGCGAGCTGATCAAGGAGCTCGGGCTCCGCCGATGATCGAGCCGGGCACCAAGGCGCCCGACTTCAGGCTCGCAGATCAGGACGGCGGCGAGGTGTCGCTCTCGGACCTGAGTGGGCAGACCACGGTGCTCGTGTTCTACCCGCAGGACTTCAGCCCGACCTGCACCGACCAGTTCAACATCTACCAGGAGGTGCTCCCCGAGCTCGAGGAGCGCGGGGTCGAGCTGGTGGGGATCTCCGTGGACTCCGCCTTCTCCCACAAGGCCTTCCAGGAGCAGCTCGGTGTGTCGATCCCGCTGCTGGCCGACTTTCACCCCAAGGGCGACGTGGCCAAGGCCTACGGGGTCTACATCGACGAGCGCGGACACTCCCAGCGCGCGTTGGTGATGATCGGCCCGGACCTGACCGTCAAGTGGGCGTATGAGTCGCCCACGCCGCTCGAGATACCGGGCGCCAACCTCATCTTCGACGCGCTCGACCAGGCTGCCTGACCTCACCTCGAGCCCGCCGCCCGGCGAGGGCCCGGAAGACCATGTCCGCGGCGACGGGCCGGCGGTGATCGAGTACGCGGACCTGGAATGCCCCTACTGCGCCCGGGCCAACGGGCTGCTGGCCGAGATGGGCGTGCGGCGGGTCTTTCGCCACTTTCCCGTGACCTCCAAGCACCCACGTGCCAGGGCGCTGGCACACGCCGCGGAGGCGGCGGCGCTTCAGGGGCGGTTTTGGGAGATGCACGACTCGCTGCTGGCCGAGCAGGGCCGCCTCGACGATCCGCACCTGTGGGAGCGCTGCCGCGCCCTGGGCCTGGACCTGGATCGCTTCGAACACGATCGCCGCTCCGCCGCGGTGGCCGAGCGCGTGGACCGCGACTTCGCGTCTGGAGTCAGGGCGGGTGTGGCTACGACGCCCACGCAGTTCGTCGGGGGGCGGCCGTACCCGGGTGTGCCGGGAGAGGATCTGGCTGCGGCCGTGGAGGCCGCACGCGCGGCTTCGTGAGGCGTGAGGCCGCTGCTAGGCTCCGCGTGACCTCTTCAGAGAAGTCGTGAAAACAGAGTCGCCAACCGGAGGCGGCAGCGAAAGGAAACGTATGAGTGTTGAAGTTAGCCGGGTCTCGGTCGAGATCGGTGATACCGAAATCAGCTTTGAGACCGGCAAGCTCGCCAAGCAGGCGAGCGGAGCCGTGGTCGTGCAATCGGGAGACACCATGGTGCTCTCCACCGCCACCGCGGGAAACCTGAGGGACGTCGACTTCCTCCCCCTGACCGTCGACGTCGAGGAGCGCATGTACGCCGCGGGCAAGATCCCCGGCAGCTTCTTCCGGCGTGAGGGCCGTGCGGGGGAGAAGGGCACCCTCACTGCCCGGATGATCGACCGGCCGCTGCGCCCGCTCTTCCCCAAGGGCTGGCGGCGCGAGACGCAGCTGGTCTCGATCCCGATGTCGATCGACCACGTCCACCCCTACGACATCCTCGCCATGAACGGCGCCAGCGCGGCGCTCATGGTGTCCGACATCCCGTTCCCCGCGCCGGTCGGCGCCGTGCGGGTCGGCCAGGACGCCGAGGGCAACTTCGTCGTGAACCCCGAGGAGGAGTGGATGCTCGAGAGCCCGCTCGACCTCGTGGTCTCGGGCACCGAGGACGCGATCCTCATGGTCGAGGCCGGCGCCAACGAGATCTCGGAGGCCGAGATCCTGGACGCGCTCGACATCGCCCACGGCGAGATCAAGAAGATCTGCGCCGCCCAGCGCGAGCTGGCCGAGAAGGCGGGCAAGCCCAAGACCGAGGTCGAGGTGCCGCAGGTGGACGAGTCGCTGCTGGCCGACCTGGTCGAGCGCTTCGGGGCCAAGCTCTCGGAGGCCACGTCGGTGGTCGACAAGCTCGACCGCCAGGACGCCACGAAGGTCGTGGAGGACGAGGCTGTCGAGGCGTTGTCAGGGTCCCCCGAGGACCCCGAGTACAGCGAGCGCCGCGCGAGCGTCGAGCGCGCCTTCGGCGGGCTCGAGAAGGACACGGTGCGCAAGCGCATCGCGGTCGAGAAGAAGCGGCCCGACGGTCGCGCCGCCGACGAGATCCGCGACATCTGGATCGAGGTCGGCGTGGCGCCGCGGACGCACGGCTCGGCCGTGTTCACCCGCGGCCAGACGCAGGCGTTCTCGGTCGCCGCCCTGGGCACCACCCGCGACGAGATGCGGCTGGACACGCTCGGGCTGGAGACGACCAAGCGCTACTGGCACCACTACAACTTCCCGCCGTTCTCGGTGGGAGAGGCCGGCTTCATGCGCGGCCCCAAGCGCCGTGACATCGGCCACGGGGCCCTGGCGGAGCGCGCGCTTGTGCCGGTGGTCCCGGACCCGGAGGAGTTCCCCTACTCGATCCGGGTGGTCTCGGACATCCTCGAGTCCAACGGCTCCTCCTCGATGGCGTCGGTGTGCGGAAGCTCGCTGGCTCTCATGGACGCGGGCGTGCAGATCAAGCGGCCCGTGGCCGGCATCGCGATGGGCCTGATCAAGGAGGGCGACGACTACATCGTGCTCTCCGACATCGCGGGCGTGGAGGACCACCTGGGCGACATGGACTTCAAGGTCGCCGGCACGTCCCAGGGCATCACCGCCCTCCAGATGGACATCAAGATCACAGGAGTCACGTTCGACATCCTGCGTGACGCGCTCTCGCAGGCCAACGCGGGCCGGACGCACATCCTCGGGAAGATGGCCGAGGCAATCGAGGGCCCGCGGCCCGAGCTCTCGCGCCACGCGCCGAGCATTGGCCAGATCGAGATCGACACCGAGAAGATTGGCATGGTTATCGGCAAGGGCGGGGAGACCATCCGCGCGCTGTCCGAGGAGTTCGAGGCCCAGATCGACATCGACGACGACGGCATCGTCCGCGTGTTCGCTGTGAGCGGCGAGCAGGGCGACGCCCTGATCGACCGGATCCGGACGATGACCAAGGAGGTCGAGGTCGGCGACGAGTTCACCGGCAAGGTCGTGAAGACCACCACCTTCGGTGCGTTCGTCGAGCTGTCGAAGGGCAACGACGGCCTGCTGCACATCTCCAACGTGAAGCCCGGCGAGCGGGTGGACACCGTGGAGGACGTGCTC
This sequence comes from uncultured Thermoleophilaceae bacterium, assembly GCA_963755215.1. Lineage (GTDB taxonomy): Bacteria > Actinomycetota > Thermoleophilia > Solirubrobacterales > Thermoleophilaceae > JAAYBF01. Next base: position 721,851 of record CAVWIW010000006.1, on the reverse strand, counting down.
AGCCGCGGGGACGAGATCGACGTGCGAGTGGTCGAGGTCGACAAGGAGCGCGGCCGCGTCGGGCTCCGCCTGGCCGACGACCCGGACATCGCCGGCAAGAGCTCGGAGGAGCTGGCGTCGGTGGGCACGGGCGACAAGGGCCCCCGCGGGGGCGGAGACCGCCGCCCGCGGCGTGACGGGGATCGGCGCGGGAGCCGGGACGGCGGGCCCCGGCGGGACAGGCGATAGCTGCACCGAGCTCCAAGCAACCCGCGATGAGCACCCCTCACGAGATCACCGAGCTGGATTCGGGCATCCGTGTCGTCACGGAGCACGTGCCCGCCGTTCGCTCCATCGCCCTGGGGTTCTGGGTGCGGACCGGAAGCCGTGACGAGAGCCCCGCGCAGGCGGGGCTCTCGCATTTCCTCGAGCACCTGCTGTTCAAGGGCACCGACCGGTTCAGCTCCCTGGAGATCGACGAGACGTTCGACGCCATGGGCGCGGAGGTCAACGCCGGCACGGGCAAGGAGACCACCTCGGTCTACTCCCGCTTCCTGGACCGTCACCTCGAGCCGGCCTTCGACGTGCTCCAGGACATGGTGCTCAGGCCCTCCTACCCGGACATCGACTCCGAGCGCCAGGTGGTCATCGAGGAGATCGCGATGTACGAGGACGAGCCACAGGACAAGGTCCACGATGTCCTGGCCACCGCCATCTTCGGGGACCACCCGCTGGGGCGGCCGGTGATCGGCCGCGCCGAGGTGGTGTCGTCGGTGCCCGTGCCCGACATCGCCGCCTACCACCGGGCCCGCTACTCACCCGGCAACCTGGTGGTGGCCGCGGCCGGCAGCGTGGATCACGACCGGATCGTCTCGCTTGTGGAGGGGGCGCTGGACGGGGCGGCGCGCAACGGGAGCGTCGCCGCGCCCGAGCCCGCACCCGCGCGCGTGGACCCGCGTCTGTGCTTCCACGAGAAGGAGACCGAGCAGTACCACCTGACGCTGGGAGCGCCAGGGCTGGCGCGCGGCGACGAGCGCCGCTTCGCGCTGCGGGTGCTGGACACGATCCTCGGCGGCTCCACCTCCTCCCGGCTGTTCCAGGAGGTCCGGGAGAAGCGCGGACTGGCCTACGCCGTGTACTCGTACTCCAGCCAGTACCTGGACTCCGGGCACGTCGGGCTGTACGTGGGCACGCGGCCCGACAACGTGGCGGAGGCCATGGAAGTCATCGGCGGGGAGCTGCGCCGGGTCTCCGACCAGGCCGTGGGCGCCGACGAGCTCGAGCGCGCGCGGGAGAACGTGAAGGGCCGCACCACGCTGGCCATGGAGTCCACGCTCGCGCGGATGAACCGCCTGGGCAGCAACCTCCTCACCGGCGTGCCGCTGATGTCGCTGGACGAGCTGCTGGCCGCCATCGACGCGGTCACGATCGACGACGTCCAGGCACTTGCCGCGGAGCTGTTCGACCCCGCGCGGATGTCGGCCGCAGGCGTCGGCGGGAGCGAGGACGCGTTCCGTACGGCGCTCGAGCCGGTCAATCCGGCGCTTGCCGCGTAGCGATGATCGCCGTGGCCGTCTCCGGCGCCGCCGGGCGGATGGGGGAGGCGGTATGCCGCGCGGTGGAGGGCGCCGATGACATGCGGCTGGCCGGCCGGGCCGACCCCGAGCTGGGAACGCCGCTCGCGGACGTGCTCGGCGACGCCGAGGTGGTGGTCGACTTCTCGCGTCCCGACACCGCGCTCGACAACGCACGGGCCTGTCTCGAGGCGGGGGTGCACTGCGTGATGGGCACCACCGGCGCCGACTTCACCCAGCTCGAGGGGGTCGGCAGCGCAAATCTCTTCGTGGCGCCCAACTTCGCCATCGGCGCGGTGCTCATGATGGAGGCGGCCAAGCTGGTGGCCCCCCACATGCCCGAATGCGAGATCGTGGAGCTCCACCACGATCGCAAGCTCGATGCGCCCTCGGGCACGGCCGCGCGCACCGCGGACCTGATCGGCGCGGCCGGCGGCAACGTCCACGACCCGATTCACTCCGTGCGCCTGCCGGGGCTGGTGGCCCACCAGGAGGTGATCTTCGGCGGCGAGGGGCAGACCCTGTCCATCCGCCACGACTCCACGGCGCGCGAGTCCTTCATGCCCGGTGTCCTGCTGGCGGTCCGCCGGGTGGGTTCCCTGGAGCGCTCGCCCACGTTCGGGCTCGAGACGCTGCTGTTTTGACGGCTCGCCTACCGCTGCGCCCTGGCGGGCCTCCTCGGGCCTCGTTCTGCTTCTGGCGCCGCGCCCGGACCTTGGGTCAGCGGCGTACCGCGGTGCCCACGGCGGGCAGCGAGGGGGTGCTGTCTGTTGCGCTGCTGTCGACCTCATGTCACCGGGTGCGGCGGCATACGGCGGGGTCGGAGCGACTTCTGAAGCCTGAGTGTTGCTATAGCGCCGTCCAGGCTTCAGAGGATTGTGCGGCCCTCGTGCGCCGGCGTTCGGATGGTCGATCGGTCGCGGGTTCGTCACGCATGTGACCGGGCACGTTGCACTGGGCGGATCGCGAGCGACTTGTGGAACCTGAGTGCGGCCTATGACCCCGTTGAGGTTCCAGAAGATCCCGTGGCCCGCGACCGATGACCTGCGCCGGCCGAGGCCCCAGCCCGCCCAGCCGTCAGGCCCTAGGCCGCGCGGCCGTTGGAGCCGCGCATCGTGCGCGGGATCACGAACCGGATCCCTGAGCGCCCGTCGTCGATCGAGCAGGTCTTGTTGTCGATCAGGCCCACCCGCTTGGCGTAGGGCACGAGCGTCATCTGGTTGAGGTAGGAGTCGTGGCCGCGCTTGCGGGTGATGATCCAGAGGTAGCCGTCGTCGCGCAGGCGAGCGCGGTAGCGCACCAGGGCCTCCTGAGCGTCCTCCATCGTCTCGACCATGACCACCGCGCCGTCCAGGGTGCCCGAGCGCACCAGGCCGCGCCCCAGCGCGTCCTTCACGTCGGCCCGCAGGCCGGCGCCCACGTCACCGGCGATCTCGACGCGCTCGTCCGGCTTTACGCCCAGCTTCTGGACGACCGTGCGGTGTGTGTAGTCCCTCTCGGCCACGATTTCGGCCTCGAATTGTGACATTCGGCCACCCCCGGCCATTCGGGTTGCAACGCTTCGGTCGCCCGCACGGCGGGCCGGTAAGGTGCTGGGCCCGGACTGAGAGGAGAGAGCGATGGGCTTCATGGACAAGGCCAAGCAGATGGCCGATCAGGCGCAACAGAAGATCGAGGAGGCCCAGAAGCAGTTCAACGAGAGCCAGGCCCAGAAGGGAGCAGGCGCCCAGCAAGGTGGCCAGCGCTTCGACGAGCACGGCCGCCCGGTCGGCGAGCCTCCGGCGGCCGCGGACGCCCCGCCTGCGCCGGTGGCTCCGGCGCCCGAGGCTCAGCCGGCGCCGCCCGCCCCGCCACAGGCCGAGCAGCAGACGGCCGGCGATCCCGCCGTGGCCCAGGGCGTGGCCCAGCCCCAGCCGCCCGAGGGCGCCGCGCCCCCGGCAGCAGAGACCGCCGGCGAGGGTGCCCAGGAGGAGACCGTCCAGCCCCCCGCGCCGGTAAAGGAGGGCGTCGACAGCAACCCTGACCCCTTCAAGCCGCTCCAGTAGGTGGCCTTCGGCGGCATCATCACGGCGATGGTCACCCCGTTCGACGCGAACGGGGAGCTCGCCGAGGACGCCGCCGGGCGGCTCGTCCGACACCTGCTGGAAAACGGCTCCGACGGCCTGGTCCTCGCGGGGAGCACGGGGGAGGGGTCGACCCTCGATGACGAGGAGAAGCTGCGCCTATGGGAGATCGGGGTCGCCGAGAGCGGTGACGCCCCGATAATCGCCGGCACGGGCAGCAACGACACCCGTCACTCGGTGGAGCTCACCCGGCGAGCGACGGAGGTCGGGGTGGACGGGGTGCTGGTGGTCACGCCGTACTACAACAAGCCCAACCGGAGGGGCTTGGTGGAGCATTTCAAGGCCGTGGCCGCGGCCACCGACAAGCCCGTGATCGTCTACAACATCCCCGCGCGATGCGTGGTCGACCTGCCCAACGACCTGCTCGCCGAATTGGCCCAGGTGCCGAACATCGCCGCGGTCAAGCAGTCGCGCTATGAGGACATCGAGCCCATCGAGGGCCTCGACCTGCTGGCCGGCAACGACGACACGCTCGCGGAGGTGCTGGACAAGGGGGGCACGGGCGGGATCCTGGTGGCCGCGAACGTGGTCGGCACAGAGATGCGCCGGATGATCGACGAGCCGGACAACCGCCAGGAGGTCCACGAGTCGCTGTCAGACCTGTTCGAAGCCCTGTTCGTGACCGCCAACCCGATCGGGGTCAAGGCGGCGCTGAACATGCTGGGCCACGAGGTCGGGAGCCTGCGGCTGCCGCTCGTCGAGGCAAGCGACGAGGAGCGCGCGGTAGTGCGAGCCTCGCTCGAGCGACACGGATTGCTGGCCGCGGTTTGAGCGGAAAGCTGCGCGTCCTGCCGCTCGGCGGGTTCGGCGAGATCGGCAAGAACATGACGGTCGTCGAGTACGACGGCCGCATGGTGGTGGTGGACACCGGCCTGCGCTTCCCGGCGCCCGATCAGCTCGGGATCGACCTGGTGCTGCCCGACTTCGGGCTGCTGCGCGAGCGCCAGTCGGACATCGAGGCGATAGTCCTCACCCACGGGCACGAGGACCACGTGGGCGCGCTGCCGTTCGTGCTCCGCGAGCTCGACGACTGGCCGCCCATCTACGGGGGCCCGCTGACGATCGCCATGGTGCGGTCCAAGCTCGACGAGCACAAGCTCAAGGACGTGCCGCTGGAGGAGATCACCCCGGGAGAGGTGATCGACGCCGGCCCGTTCACGGCGGAGCCGGTGAAGATGGCCCACTCGATCCCGGACATGTTCGCCTACGCGCTCACCTGCGAGCTGGGCACCACGCTCGTGACCGGCGACTACAAGTTCGACCAGACGCCCGTGGACGGCATCCCAGCCGATGTCGCCAGGCTGGCCGAGCTGGGGCGCGATGGCCTGCTGGTGCTCTGCGGCGACTCCACCAACGCCGACCGCGCGGGCTGGTCGCTGTCGGAGTCCTTGGTGGGGCCGCGCCTGGAGGAGGCATTCGCGCGCTGCAAGGGCCGGATCGTGGTCACGTGCTTCGCGTCCAACATCCACCGCGTCCAGCAGGTGGTGGATGCGGCCGCGGCGCTCGGCCGCAAGGTGTCGCTGGTGGGCCGGTCGATGCGCAAGAACGTGAACATCGGCCGGCGGCTGGGCCACATCGAGGTGCCGGAGGGGATGCTCGTGGAGCCCAAGGAGATCGAGGACCACCCCGACCACAAGCTGGTCGTGATCTCGACCGGGAGCCAGGGCGAGCCGCTATCGGCCCTGCGCCGGATGGCGGCGGGCGATCACCCGCACGTGGACCTGCACTCCGGCGACACCGTCGTGTTCTCGGCGACCCCTATCCCGGGCAACGAGCGCGCGGTCAACGAGACGGTCGACCGCCTCTACCACCTGGGCGCCGACGTCCTGACCCCGCGGGACGCTCCGATCCACGCGTCGGGCCACGGTTACGCCGAGGAGCTGAAGCTCATGCTCAACCTCACCAAGCCCCGCTACGTCCTGCCGGCGCACGGCGACCACAAGCGGATCCGGTTGCATGCCGAGCTGGCGGAGGCGGTGGGCATCGAGCCCGAGCGGGTGTTCAAGGGCGAGAACGGCCTGCCGCTGGAGGTCGACGCGAAGGGTGCCCGGTTCGGGCCGGCGGAGCCGTCCGGGCTGATCTTCGTGGACGGTGTCGACGTGGGCGACATCGAGGACGTTGCCCTGCGCGACCGGCGGATGCTCTCGGCCGACGGCATCTTCATCGTGGTCGCCACGGTGTCCGAGCAGGACGGACGGTCGGTGGCCGAGCCCGAGATCATCTTCCGAGGCGTGCCGTCGCCGGACGGGGCGGAGGGGCTTGTGGAGGAGCTGCGCGACGCGGTCGACGAGTCGCTCGCCCGGTCGGCCGAGGACGGGGTGACCGAGATCTCCCTGCTCCAGACCCACCTCCACGACGACCTGGCCGAGTTCGTCTACCGACGCCTGCGGCGGCGGCCCATGGTGCTGCCGGTAATAGTCGAGGTCTAGCGCGACCGGCGGCCGGCGTCAGTCAGCTTTGAAGCTGACGCCGTCGAGGGCGATGCGGTTGCCGCGTGAGCACTGCCGTGGGGGTGGTCACGACTCCGGTGGTGCGGACCTCCAGCGGGAGCGGAGTGCCGCCCTCGCTCCACACGATGAAGCGGCCGTCGGTGTCGGGGCGGGCGCCGGCCGGCAGGGTCAGGACGGGGGAGTTGGGACCGGACTCCCGCTCGACGACCCCCCGCAGGTGCACGTAGCGGAGCGGGTCGACGTCGTAGGCGGGCGCGGGCCCGGACCCGGCGATGCCCCAGCCGGGGCCAGGAGCCAGCAGCGCGAAGCCGGTCGAGTCCGCGCCGGACCCAGCCGGCCGCGGCCACGCCGCCGAGCGCGGCCGAGTCGGGCACCTGCGCGAGCCGGGACTCGTTCACGTCGGCGCCGGTGATGGCACCGTCGGCCACGTCGCGGCCACCGATGGTGCCGTTGCGGATCTCCACACCACGGACTTCGTTGTTGCGGATGTCCACGCCCCGAACCGCGTTCACGCGGATGTCCTGGGTCCGCACGGTGTTGTCGAGGATCTCCCGGCTGTCGATGAAGCCGGTGGCCACGCCGGCGGACACGCCGCCGAGCGAGACAAACAGCGAGATGCAGGCTATGACGAGTGCGGGGGAGGGGCGGCGGGCGAGTGCTCGCTTCACGTGCTCGGGGCTCGCTTTCGGTTGCTTTCGGTCACGGTCTCCTCCGGAACACGCCCGTCGGGCGATCGGAGCGCTTCGGCGGTCGTGGGCAGCCGCACGGTGAAGACCGCGCCCCCGCCCTCGGCTCCGCCCACGGACACCGTGCCGCCGTGGGCCTCGGCCACCGCGCGCACGATGGCCAGCCCCAGGCCGCTGCCGCCGCCGCGGTCGCCGGCCTGGCGCGCGAAGCGCTCGAATACACGCTCGCGCATTGCGGCCGGCACGCCGGGCCCGCGGTCCGCCACCTCGAGCACGACCTCCTCGCCGGTGCGGCGCGCCGACACCACCACCGGGGTCCCGGACGGCGTGTGGATGAGCGCGTTCTCGACGAGGTTGAGCACCAGCCGGTGCAGGTCGTCCGGCGACCCCTGCACGGTCAGGTCCTCGCCCTCGGGAAGCAGGTCCAGCGTCACGTCGTGGCCGGAGCGCAGCGGCGCGGCCTCGGCCACGGCGTCGCGGGCCACTGCAGCCAGGTCGACGGGCCGACGGACCGCCGCGGTCCCGTCGGGGCGGTCGCGCCCGGCGGCGGCGTCGGCCCGGGCCAGCAACAGCAGGTCGCCCACGAGCCGTCGCATGCGGCGCGAGGAGCGCAGGGCGGAGCCCGCGATCTCGACCGCGGCCTCTCGATCGCGCGGGCCGTCGCTGCGGTCGAGCTCTTCCTCCAGCAGCTCGAGGTTGGCCAGGATGCTGGTCAGGGGCGTGCGCAGCTCATGGGACGCGTCGGCCACGAACTCCCGTTGGCGCACCAACGCCGACTCAGTCTCCTCCCGGGCGGCATCGAGCTGGCGGAGCATGTCCTCCAGCGTGGCGGCCAGTTCGGCCACCTCGTCGTTGGCCTCGGGGCGCGGCAACGATTTGGCCGGGTCGCGGGTGCGCGCTACCTCGCGCGCCGCGTGCGTGAGCCCCGCGATCGGGCGCATGGCACGCCGGGCCACGGCAAAGCCGGCCAGGAAGGCCAGTCCGGTGGCGCCGAGGATCCCCAGACCGAGGAAAAAGCGCAGCCGGTCGATCGTGCCCTGCACGCTCGCGCGCGGCTTCGCGTACTGGACGAACGCCACCGGGGCCCCGATGGGCGCGCGATCGAGGTCGAAGCTGCCGCTGCGATCCAGCGACTCGGCGAACAGCGGGCGTGCCACCACCCTGAAGTTGCCCACGTCGCGGACCCCGCCCTCGACCGGGGGGCCGAGGTTGGCTTGGCGGCCGGCGCGGGCGACGACGGTGCCGCGCCTATCGACCACGCGGATCGTGGCCCCACCGGAAGACGCGGCCTCCAGCGTGGCCTCGTCGCCGCCGTATTGGATGTCGCCCTCGAGGTTGCGCTGGATTCGCAGCTGCTCCTGGAGGTCGGCCGCGGTGGCACGCAGGTCGGTGTTGAAGCTCGAGCGCAGCTTCTGCTCGGTCAGGGCGCCCACCACGATCGCGAACAGCAGCAGGATCACGAAGGTCAGGCCGGCGGAGACGACCGCCAGCTTCAACCGGATCGGCAGCCTCAGCCGCGTGCGCCGTAGCGCAGTGCGGGCGCGCCCGCTCACCCTTCGGGCCTCAGGACGTAGCCGGAGCCGCGGACGGTGTGCAGCACGCGCGGCTCGCCGCCGCCCTCCAGCTTGCGGCGCAGGTTGGACACGAACACGTCGATGGTGTTGGTCTCGGCGTAGGGGTGATAGTCCCAGACCTCCTCGAGCAGCTTGTCGCGCGAGACCACCAGGCGCTCGTTTCGCATCAGGTGCTCCAGCAGCTCGAACTCGCGCGCGGTCAGCTCGATCGGCCGCTCGCCCCTGAACACCTCGCGCGTATCGGGATTCAGGCGCAGGTCGCCCGACACCAGGGACGCGCTTCCCCGCGGCGGGCGCCGCCTCAACAGCGCGCGCACCCGCGCCAGCAGCTCGGTGCGCTCGAAGGGCTTCACCAGGTAGTCGTCGGCCCCGGAGTCGAGTCCCGTGACGCGGGCGTCCACGGCGTCGCGGGCGGTCAGCATCAGGATCGGGACGTCGCCGGAGTCGCGCAGGCGCCGGCAAACCTCCACGCCGTCCAGCTTCGGCAGGCCCAGGTCGAGTACCACGGCGTCGGGCTCGAAGACCGAGGACTCCTCCAGCGCGGCCTCGCCGTCGCCGGCCAGGCGGACCTCGTAGCCCTCCAACCCGAGCGCGCGGCGCAGCACGCCCGCGATCTCGGCGTCGTCCTCCACCACGAGCACTCTCGGCGACCTGCTCATGCCCCCTGATGGTAGGGAGGGTCGGAGGCACGGCCGTCGAAAGACTGAAGCCACCCATGGCACGCCGCCGCGCCACTCGCAGGCCCACCCGTGGCCCCGCCCGCAAGCGGGCCCAGGCCCGCACCCCCGCGCTGCCCAAGCTGCCCGTGCTCGAGCAGCACCACCTCGACCTGATCGGCCTGGGCCTCGTGGCGTTCGCGACCTTCCTCGGATTCGTGCTCTACATCGGCAGCGCGGGCGGGCGCGTGGGTGAGGCCACCGAGGACGCATCGCGGTTCCTCCTCGGCGGCGCGGCGTTCCTCGTGCCCCCAGCGCTCTGCGCCACCGGCGCGATCCTGGTGCTGCGCCCGCTGCTGCCTAGCGTGCGCCCCTTCCGCACCGGCGCCATCTGTCTGATCCTCGGCGTCACCCTCGGCCTGGCGGCCGGGTCGCTCGGGTTGGGGCCCGGGCGCGCGGCACACGAGCCGCTCCTGGATCCGGGCTACGTGAGCGATCGCGGTGGTGCCCTCGGCGAGCTGCTGTTCGCGTCCTCGAGCGCGCTCTTCTCGGTGCTGGGCGCCCACATCCTGTTCCTCTTTCTCATGACCGGCGGCGTGCTGCTGGTCACCGGGGCCTCGATCGCGGGGGTGGTCAAGGCGGCCGGCGAGCACGTGAGCACCACCACGCAGCGGGTGCGCACCGCCGGCGCTCGGACCACCGCTGTGCTCGCGCGCGACACGGCGGTCACCCGCTCGGGCCCACCGGAGCCGCCCGGTGTCGAGCCGGTGGTGCACGCGACCCACGTGGAGGCGCCCGCGCTTGATGCCGAGTCGCGCTACCCCGACCTCTTCGCAGGCGCCCCCGAGGACACGGGCGAACCCGATCCTGAGCCCGTGGAGCCGGCGCCCGGGGAGCCCGCCGCCACCACGCCCGCAGCGCAGGAGCAGGACGACCCGGCCGTGGTGGAGGCACAGCCCACCGACACGGTCCAGGAGCCGCTGACGCCCATGGGCAACCGGCGCACCGGCGTTACCGAGGCCGAGGACCTGAGCTACGACCTGCCGCGCGCCGCCTTCCTCAAGCACTCCAACGGGAAGGCCAAGCCCAGGTCAGCCGCGGACGATCGCGTGGGGGCGCAGCTGGTGGAGTCGCTCGGCCACTTCGGGGTCGAGGCCCAGGTAGTCGGGAGCGTGAGCGGGCCTCACGTGACCCGCTACGAACTGCGCCTGGCACCCGGGATCAAGATGTCGAAGGTCTCGAACATGCGCGACGACCTGGCCTACGCGCTCGCGGCCGACGACGTGCGCATCCTCGCCCCGATCCCCGGCAAGCGCGCCGTGGGAGTAGAGGTGCCCAACCGGCTGCGCCAGATGGTGCACCTGGGCGATGTGGCCCAGGAGGCGCCCAAGGAGTGGTCGCCGCTGACCGTCTGGCTCGGCAAGGACATCGACGGCAAGGCCATCGGCATCGACCTGGCCGGCCAGCCGCATGTGCTCGTTGCCGGCACCACCGGCTCCGGCAAGTCGGGGTGCGTGAACGCAATGCTCACCTCGATCCTCATGCGCGCCACTCCCAACGAGGTGCGGATGGTGCTGGTGGACCCCAAGCAGGTGGAGCTCAACCTCTACGAGCGCATCCCGCACCTGTTGACCCCCGTGGTCACGAGCCCGCGGCTGGCGGCGAACGTGCTGCAGAACCTGATCCGGGAGATGGAGGAGCGCTACTCCCTGATGTCGGCGGCGCGCGCACGCAAGCTGGAGGAGCTGAACCGCATCCGTGAGCGCGAGGGTGAGCGGCCGCTGCCGTACGTGCTGTGCGTGATCGACGAGCTCGCCGACCTCATGATGATCGCCCCGGGTGAGGTCGAGGACTCGATCATCCGCCTGGCGCAGAAGTCACGCGCGGTGGGAATCCACCTTCTCCTGGCCACGCAGCGCCCGAGCGTGGACATCATCACGGGCATGATCAAGACCAACGTGCCGGCCCGGATCGCGTTCGCGGTGTCCTCGCAGACCGACTCGCGGGTGATCCTCGACCAGAACGGCGCGGAGTCCCTGCTGGGCAAGGGCGACATGCTGTTCAAGCCCGGCAGCGGCAGCAAGCTCAGCCGGATCCAGGGCGCGTTCGTGGGCGAGGACGAGATCGAGAAGATCACCGGCCATTGGCGCAAGCAGGGTGAGCCCGAGATGCACGAGGAGCTGCTGGAGGCGGTGGAGTCCGAGGAGGAGGAGCCCGCCGGCGACTTCGACCCCGACGAGGACGACCTGCTCGCCGAGGCCATCCGGACGGTGGTCCAGATGGACACCGCCTCGACCTCGATGCTCCAGCGCCGCCTGCGCGTGGGCTACACACGCGCCGGGCGGCTCATCGACATGCTCGAGCGGCGCGGCGTGATCTCCGGTTACGAGGGATCCAAGGCGCGCAAGGTGCTCGTGACCGAGGCGGACCTCCCGCGCGTGATCGCGGCGCTCGAGGAGCCCGTGGCGGGGGCGGTCGCGGACGAGTGACCGCCACCCCCTTTCCGCCAGAATAGGGCGGGCCATGCCGCCGATCGGCGAAACTCTGCGCGAGGCGCGCATGCGCCAGAAGCTCGACATCGCCGACGTCGAAGAACGCACCAAGATCCGCGCGAAGTACCTGCGCGCGCTCGAGAACGAGGAGTGGAGCTCGCTGCCGGGGCCCACCTTCGTCAAGACCTTCCTGCGCACCTATGCCGAGGTCGTGGGAGTGGACCCTCACCTCCTGGTCGAGGAGTTCCGCAGCCAGCACGAGCGCCCCGAGGAGGCCGAGTTGCAGCCGGTCGCCGTGGCCCGCGCCCGTCGCCGGCGAGGCCGCGACCGGGGCCCCGCGCGGCCGCCCGGCCCCCCGAGCCGGCTGGCGATCATCGCCGGGCTGGTGGTCGCGATCGTGGCGCTGCTGGCCGTGATCGGCCTGCTGAGCGGCGACGAGGACGGCGGGTCGCCCGACGAGGGCTCCCAAGCGGCCGAGACAACGCAGGCCACAGCGCCCGAGCGGCCCGCCCGCCGCCCCAGGCCGCGGCCCGCCCCGCCGGCGGCGGTCACCGTCCGGATCGCGCCCACCGTGCCCACCTACGCCTGCATTGACACCGGCGAGGGCACGGAGACGGTCTTCGAGGGCACGCTGGACTCGGCGCGCACGTTTCGCAACCCGCGAGAGCTGAGGCTCAACCTGGGCAAGCGCTCGCTGGAGCTGCGCGCCAACGGCAAGGTGGTCGAGGTCCCGCAGAGCCCCGAGCCGTTCGGCCTCCAGGTCACGAGAAACGCCACGAAGGAGATCGCCGAGGGCGCGAGGCCCTGCGCCTGATGACGGCTCGCGCCGGCATCGTGGTCACGGGCACGGAGGTGCTCACCGGCCGGGTCCGCGACCGCAACGGGCCGTGGCTCTCAGACCGCCTGCTCGAGCTGGGGGTGGAGCTGGCCCACATCACCATCTGCGGCGACCGGCCCGAGGACATGGAGGCCCAGCTGCGGTTCATGGCCGAGCAGGGGGTGGGCTTGGTGATCACCAGCGGCGGGCTGGGCCCCACGGCGGACGATCTCACGCTCGACACCGTCGCTCGCTTCGCAGGCCGCCCGCTGCACCTCGATGAGGAGCTGGAGGGGCGGATAGCGGACATCCTCCGGCCGCTCATGAAGCGGTGGAAGAACCTCGACTTCGACGCCGTGCGCGCGGCCAACCGCAAGCAGGCACTGGTGCCGCAGGGCGCGACCGTGATAGAGCCGGCCGGCACCGCGCCGGGCATGGTGGTGCCCCCAGCCGACCGAGACGGCCCCACGGTCGTGGTGCTCCCCGGCCCGCCCCGGGAGTTGCACGCCATGTGGAAGGAGGCGGTCGAGACCGAGGCGTTCCGGGCGGCGGTCGGCGCGGCCGGCGACTTCACGCAGTCGATGCTGCGCCTGTTCGGCATCCCCGAGTCGGAGATCGCCGAGACGCTGCGCGCCGCTGAGGCGGAGATTGACGGCTTCGAGGACCTGGAGATCACGACCTGCCTGCGTCGCGGCGAGGTGGAGGTGGTCGTGCGTCACGAGCCGGTCGCCGAGGGCGCCTGGAGGGCGCTGGAGGGCCTGATCGGGCGCCGCCACGCGGCAACGCTGTTCTCCACCGACGGCTCGACCGTGGACGAGCAGGTAGCCGGGCTGCTGGACGGGCTCACGGTGGCCGCGGCCGAGTCCTGCACCGGGGGGCTGATGGCGGCGCGGCTGAGCGAGCGGCCCGGAGCGTCCGCGTACCTGGCGGGTGGCGTGGTGGCGTACGCGAATGAGGCCAAGGTCGCGCAGCTGGGAGTGGACCCGGACATGATCGATCGGCATGGGGCGGTCTCGCCTGAGGTCGCCGAGGCGATGGCAGACGGCGCGCTGGAGCGATTCTCGGCCGACGTGGCCATCGCGATCACCGGGGTCGCCGGCCCGGGCGGTGGGACCGAGGGAAAGCCCGTAGGGACGGTCTGCTGGTGCGCCAAGAGCCGCGACGGCTCCAAGCTCGCCCGCGACGTGCGTATGCCCGGCGACCGGGCGGAGATCCGCGACCGGTCGACCACCGTCGGGATGCACCTGCTGCGGCGGCTCCTGCGCGGGGAGGACCTGCCCGTCTGAGCGGCACGCCCGGTCGCGACCGCCCTCTGCGCCTGTTCCTCGCGCTCGAGCTGCCGGAGGCCGTGAAGAGCCACCTGGCCGGCGTGGCAGAAGAGCTGGCCGCGCGGGACTCCGCGCTGCGTCCCGGCGCGCCCGACTCGCTGCACCTGACGCTGGTGTTCCTCGGCGCGACGCCAAGCGACCGGGCCGGCGCCGTCTGGGAGGTCGCGCGCGCTTCGGTGGCCGGGATCGCCGCCCCCGAGCTGTCGCCGGGCGCGATCGTGGGCATTCCGCGGCGACGTCCGCGCCTGCTGGCCCTCGAGCTCGACGACGCCGAGGCCAGGGCGGAGCGGATGCGCGACCGGATCGCGGGCGCGCTCGCGAGCCGGGAGCTCCACGAGCCCGAGTCGCGCCCGTTCTGGCCCCATGTGACGCTCGCAAGGGTGCGCCGGGGAGCGCTGCCGGCCGCCCCGCGGGCGGATGCCCCGCCCGCGCCGTTCGCAGCCACGGCACTGACGCTCTTCAGCAGCCGCACCCACCCCGCGGGCGCCCGCTACTCCGCGCTGGAACGGCTGCCGCTGGGCCCGTGAAGGGACTCGCGCAGAACCGTCACAGGGTCGTCACCCACTTCACCCACGACGTCCGAACCCGGTCGTAGCCTGCCGGTTCCAAGACTTCAGAAGGAGCCCGCATGGACAAGGACCAGGAGAAGGCTGCAAAGGCCCGCGACGCAGCGCTCAACACGGCCATCACGCAGATCCACCGCCAGTTCGGCGAGGGGTCGATCATGAAGATGGGCGACGAGGCGTTCGCCGTCAGCGTCTCCGCCATCCCCACGGGCGCGCTCTCGCTCGACCTCGCGCTCGGCGTCGGCGGGCTGCCACGTGGCCGGGTCGTGGAGATCTTCGGCCCGGAGGCCTCGGGCAAGACCACGCTCATCTACCACGTGCTCGCCGAGGCCCAGAAACAGGGCGGCATCTGTGCCTTCATCGACGCCGAGCACGCAATGGACCCCGTGTACGCCAAGCGGATCGGGGTCGACGTCGACGAGCTGCTCGTGTCACAGCCCGACCACGGCGAGCAGGCACTCGAGATCGCCGACCTGCTCATCCGCTCGGGCACCATCGACGTGGTGGCCATCGACTCGGTGGCCGCCCTCACGCCCAAGGCCGAGCTCGAGGGCCAGATGGGCGACCAGTCCGTGGGGCTTCAGGCGCGCATGATGAGTCAGGCCATGCGCAAGCTCGCCGGCAACCTCAACCGCGCGAACACGCTCTGCGTGCTCACCAACCAGATCCGCGAGAAGGTGGGGGTCATGTTCGGCTCGCCGGAGACCCAGCCCGGCGGCCGCGCGCTCAAGTTCTACTCCTCGCAGCGACTCGACATCCGCCGGATCGAGACCCTCAAGGAGGGCACCGAGGCGGTCGGCAACCGGGTGCGGGTGAAGGTGGTCAAGAACAAGGT
This sequence comes from uncultured Thermoleophilaceae bacterium, assembly GCA_963755215.1. GTDB lineage: Bacteria > Actinomycetota > Thermoleophilia > Solirubrobacterales > Thermoleophilaceae > JAAYBF01. Next base: position 706,771 of record CAVWIW010000006.1, on the reverse strand, counting down.
GGCCGCGCCCTTCCGCCAAGCCGAGTTCGACATCGAGTACGGCGCAGGCATCTCCACCGAGGGCTGCCTCATCGACCTCGGCATCGAGCACGACATCGTCCAGAAGTCGGGCTCGTTCTTCTCATACGGCGACGAGCGGCTCGGCCAGGGGCGCAACAACGCAAAGGGCTACCTGCGCGAGAACCCCGACAAGGCCAAGGAGATCGAGAGCAAGATCTACGCCGCCGTGGGGGTCGACCACGCGCCGGACGCGGGGCCCGTGGCGGCGGTGGACGATGCGCCCACGGGGCCCGAGGCCGTCGAAGAGAGAGCGGCCTAGGCACCATGCACGAGCCGGGCGGCACGGAGGCCGCCAGAGCGATGGAGCTTGCCTACACCGCCCTGTCCGCGCGAGAGCGCACGGTGGCGGAGATGCGGACCTACCTCGAGCGCAAGCGGGTCGAGCCGGAGGACATCGAATACGTGGTTGCCGAGCTGGCGGCGGCCGAGCTGCTCGACGATGCGCGGTTCGCGGAGCGCTTCGCCGAGGACAAGCGCAACATCGAGCGCTGGGGCGCCGAGCGGATCGAGCGTGACCTCCTCCGGCGCGGGGTCGCACGGGAGCACGTGGAGGCCGCCGTCGACGCCCAGGGCACCACTGACGAGCTGGCCGCCGCGCTCGATCTGCTGAGCGAGCGGAGGATCGCCCCGCCCCAGGACGACCGCGAGCGCAACCGCGCGTGGCGACTGCTGGTGCGCAAGGGCTACGGGCCCGAGCTGGCCTACGAGGCCGTTCGCACGCACGGCCGCTGATGCGCGAAAGCCCCGCTCTGCTCGCGCCGGGTGCGCGGGCGATCGCGTTCCCGCAGTTGCGCAAGCCGGCCCCCGGGGATACGCTCATGCCAGCGGCCGGTACGGTCGCCGCGAGACCAGTTAAATCCGAACTTTGGCTTGTTTGCAGCGAGAAACGACTCCGGGCAGGAACCGATTCCACGCATGACCACCATCAGCCGACAGCCCTCGGACGCGGGCGGAAGGAGCGACTCGGCGCGTCCCTGACCGCAGTTCTGGCGCGCCCACCGGAGGCGCACTCGCTTAAGCAGCCCTGGTCCCGCGGCGCCGTTTCACGGCCGGACGGCTAGAACGGGTCCCGGCAGCGGTGCCGGGGGAGGTGAGTGCAGATGGACATCCTGCTGGCGGCGCTCGTATCGGCGGCGGTGGCTGCCGCGGTGGTGATGTTGGCCTTGCGCTCTCGCGGGCCGGTCGTGGTCTCGCCGGGCCTGCCGGCCACGCGACCGGGACGGCCGGATGGGATCGATGGCCCTCACTCCGATGACGCGGGTCGGGAGGGCGCGGAGGGCGACACGCCCGGCGCCGACGGCTCGACCGGGCACGGCTCTCGCCGCGGGCTCCAACCCGGCGGCGCGGACGGCGACGGCGAGCTGCGCGCTCGGCGTGAGGAGCTCGTGCGGCTGGAGGAACGACTGCGTGCGAAGGAGGGCAGCCTGGACGCCAAGCTGGCCGACATGGAGGCGCGTGAGCGCACCGCTGAGGATCGCGCGCGCAACCTGGAGCACAACGCAGCGCGCCTGAAGGAGGCCAAGCGCGAGCACGTGCGCGAGCTCGAGCGGGTGGCGGGACTGAGCGCCGGGCAGGCGCGGCAGATCCTGCTGCGCGAGCTGGAGGACGAGCTGCGCCACGACAGCGCGCGCCTTATCCGCCAAATCGAGGAGGAGACCCGCCACGACGCCGATCGGCGCGCCCGCAGCATCCTCGCCACGTGCATGCAGCGCGTGGCCGGCGGTCACGCTGTGGAGACCACCGTGTCGGTCGTCGAGCTCAAGTCCGACGAGCTCAAGGGTCGGATCATCGGCCGCGAGGGCCGCAACATCCGGGCTCTCGAGACCCTCACGGGGATCGACTTCATCATCGACGACACGCCCGGTGCCGTGCTGCTCTCGGGCTTCGACGGCGTCCGCCGCGAGGTGGCGCGAATCACGCTGGAGAAGCTGCTCCAGGACGGGCGCATCCATCCGGCTCGGATCGAGGAGGCCTTCGAGCAGGCAGGCTCGGAGCTGGAGCGCCGCATCACAGAGCTCGGCGAGCAGGCAGCGTACGAGGCCAACGTGGGGACCCTGCACCCCGAGCTGGTCAAGCTCCTCGGGCGGCTGCACTTCCGCACCAGCTACGGGCAGAACGTGCTGGCCCACTCGATCGAGTGCGCCCGGCTCGCCGCCCTGCTGGCGTCCGAGCTCGGCGCCAGCCCCAAGACCGCCGCGCGCGCTGCGCTCCTGCACGACGTCGGCAAGGCCGTCTCGCACGAGGTGGAGGGGCCGCACGCGCTCGTGGGCGGGCAACTGGCGCGCCGCTACAAGGAGGCGGAGGCGGTGGCGCACGCGATGGAGTCGCACCACAACGAGGTCGAGCCGCAGACGATCGAGGCCGTGATCGTGCAGATCGTCGACGCGGCCTCGGGCGCGCGGCCCGGCGCGCGAGGCGCGTCGCTCGAGCAGTACGTGAGCAGGCTGCACGACCTGGAGCAGATCGCCGCTCGACACGAGGGCGTCGACAAGGTGTACGCCATGCACGCAGGACGTGAGATCCGCGTGCTCGTCCGGCCCGAGGACGTGGACGACGACGCCGCAGCGCTGCTGTCGCGCGCCATCGCGCGGGAGGTCGAGCAGGAGGTCGAGTTCCCCGGCCAGATCAAGATCACGGTGATCCGGGAGAGCCGCTCGACCGACTACGCGCGCTGAGCGAGGCGCTAGCCTCGCGGCCATGAAGCGCTACCACCTGACCACGTTCGGGTGCCAGATGAACGAGCACGACTCCGAGCGGATGAAGGGCATGCTCGAATCCATCGGCTACGCCGAATCGGAGTCGCGCGACGAGGCGGACCTGATCCTCTTCAACACCTGCTCCATCCGCGAGTCGGCGGACACGCGGCTGGTGGGCAACCTGGGGGAGGCCAAGCGGCTGAAGGCGGAGGACCCGTCGCGGGTGGTGGGCATCGGCGGCTGCTGGTCCCAGTCGATGAAGGAGCGCGTGTTCGAGCAGTTCCCGTTCGTCGACGTGGCCTTCGGGCCGGGTCAGGTCCACCGCCTGGCCGAGTTCCTGACCAGCGACAGCCTCACCGCGCAGGGCTACTTCGAGTTCGAGGGCTTCACCGGCCATCTGCCCATGCGCCGCGAGCGCGCGTTCCAGGGCTGGGTGCAGATCTCGGTGGGATGCAACTGCGCGTGCTCGTACTGCATCGTGCCGTCCACCCGCGGGCGCGAGGTGTCCAGGCCCGCCGCGGAGCTGGTGGCCGAGGTCCAGCGGCTTGCGAGCGACGGCGTGCGGGAGGTCACGCTGCTGGGTCAGAACGTGAACTCGTACGGGCGGGACCTGCCGCGCGGGGCCAAGGCCACGTTCGCGGAGCTGCTGGCGATGATCGACGCGGTGGAGGGCATCGAGCGGGTCCGCTACACCAGCCCGCACCCCAAGGACATGCGCGCCGACGTGATCGAGGCCCACGCGCAGCTGCCGAGCCTGTGCGAGCACGTGCACCTGCCGCTGCAGTCGGGGTCGAGCAGGATCCTAAAAGCCATGCGGCGCACGTACGACCGCGCGCGCTACGAGGATCGCCTGGAGCAGATTCGCGCGGCCGTGCCCGACTGCGCGATCACCACGGACATCATCGTGGGCTTCCCGGGCGAGACCGACGCCGACTTCGAGCAGACGCTGGAGGTCGTGGAGCGGGCGCGCTATGACTCGGCCTTCACGTTCGTGTTCTCACCGCGGCGCGGCACCGAGGCCGCGGGCCTCGACGAGCAGGTTCCGCATGCCGTGAAGCGCGAACGCATGGAGCGCCTCGTGCCCGCGGTGCAGCGAATCGCCGCCGAGCGCTCGCAGCGCTTCGTCGGTCGCACGATGGAGGTGCTGGCCGAGGGGCCGTCGCGGACGGACCCGGCCAAGGTCCGGGGGCGCATTCGCCACAACAAGACGGTCAACTTCACCGGCCTGGCCCAGCCGGGCGAGCTGGTGGAGGTCGAGATCGGCTCCGCCACGAGCACCACGCTCGCGGGCGAGGAGCGGCTGCTCTCGCGCGTTGCCTGATCGCGAGCCGGCCGTGCTGGCCCTGTTCGGCCCGACGGGCGTGGGCAAGACGGCCGTGGCACTGGAGCTGGCCGACCTGCTGCGCGCCCGCGGCGAGGATCCGGTTGCGATCTCCGCCGACGCGCTGCAGGTCTATCGCGGCCTGGGCGCCCTCACCGGCGCGGCCGGGCCGGGCGAGCAGAGGCGCCTGGAGCATCGCCTGGTGGGGTTCGTGGCGGTCACGGAGCCGTTCTCGGTCGGTGACTACATGCCGCTGGCGCACGCCGAAATCGATGCCGCGCTGGCCGCCGGACGGCTGCCGATCGTGATCGGTGGCACCGGGCTCTACCTGCGGGCTGCAGTGGCCGACCTCTCGCTCGTGAAGGCCCGTCCCGGGGACGAGTCCGAGCTGTGGTCGCCCGACACGCGCCATCCCACCCTTCAGGTCGGGCTCACGATGGACCGCGAGGCCCTCTACGAGCGCATCGATGCGCGGGTGAATGCCATCGTGGCCGCCGGGGCTGCCGAGGAGGTCCGGCGCGCACGGGCCGCCGGCGCATCGCGAACGGCGCGCAAGGCGCTGGGCTTCGACGAGCTACCGGACGGCCGCCTGGAGGAGCTCAAGCGGCGCAGCCGCAACTACGCCAAGCGCCAGCTCACCTGGATGCGCAAGCTGGAGCGGCAGCTGCCCGCCCTGGAGGTCATGAACGTCACGGGCCGCGAGCCGGCCGGCGTGGCGGCGGATATCGACGGGCTGCTGCGCTCCAGCGGCCGCGGCCAGAGCCTGGCGTAGAGTGCCGCGCCGTGAGGTTCGAGAAGTGGCAGGCGCTGGGCAACGACTACGTGATCGTGGAGGCGGACGCGCTTCCGTTCGAGCTCACCCCCGAGCGGGTGCGGGCGCTGTGCGCGCCGCACACGGGCGTCGGGTCCGACGGGGTGCTGCTGCTCTCGGCCACGGATGAGCGCGGGTTCGTGGCGGCGCTGCGGATCTTCAACCCGGACGGTTCGGAGGCCGAGCTGTCGGGCAACGGGGTCCGCGAGGCCGTGATGTACCTGCGCCGCTCCGGCTGGGCCGAGAACGACTCGTTCTCGCTGTCGACCGCCGCGGGCGAGGTGCGGCCGCGGATCACGGGGCCGGCCACCTGCACCGTGGACATGGGCCGCGCGCGGCTACAAGCGCCGGACTTCCCCTCCGGCGATGCGGATGGCAGGGGATCGGTCAGGGCGGACGATCGCGAGCTGGCGTTCCAGTTCGTGTCGATCGGGAACCCGCAGTGCGCGATCGAGGTGGGGGAGGACCTGGAGCAGCTGGATCTCTCCAGGCTCGGCCCTCCGATCGAGGGCAGCGAGCTGTTCCCCAACCGCACCAACGTCTCGTTTTGGAGGCAGGAGGGCGCGGGCGCCATCAGGGCGCGGATCTTCGAGCGCGGGGTGGGGGAGACCATGTCCTCCGGCACGGGCGCGACCGGCGCCGCGGTGGCGGCGGTGCTCGGTGGGTCCGATAGCCCGGTGACCGTGCGGCTGGACGGCGGCGAGCTGGAGGTGGAGGTCGGGGAGGACCTGCACGTGGACCTGAGCGGCTGGGCGGTCCCCGTCTACGCCGGGGAGTTGAGCGACGAGTTCCTGGAGGTGCTTGCCCGAACATGAAGACCAGCGCGCGGCTGGACCGCCTGCCCCCGTATCTGTTCGCCGAGCTCGAGCGAAAGATCGCCGAGAAGAAGGCCGCCGGCGTGGACGTGATCAGCCTGGGCATCGGCGATCCGGACACACCCACCCCGGCCCCCGTGATCGAGGCACTGGCCGCGGCCGCGCACGACCCGGGCACTCACCAGTACCCCTCCAACCGCGGGCGCGCCGAGCTCAGGGAGGCGGTGGTGCGCTTCTATGACCGCCGCTTCGGTGTGACGCTCGACCCGGCGACCGAGATCGTCCCGGCGCTGGGCGCCAAGGAGTGCATCTTCAACCTCAACCTCGCGTTCCTCGACCCCGGCGCCGTGGCGCTCGCGGCCGACCCCGGCTATCCGGTCTACACGGGCGGGCCGCTGCTGGCCGGGGCCGAGGCCGAGCTCATGCCGCTGCTCCCGGAGCGCGGCTTTGCCCCCGACCTGGACGGGATCTCACCCGATGTGGCCGCCAAGGCACGGCTGATGTACCTGAACTACCCGAACAACCCGACCGGGGCAGTGGTGCCCGAGGGCCTCTTCCAGCGGGCCGTGCAGTTCGCGCGGGAGCACGACCTGCTGGTGGTGCACGACGCCTCGTACACCGAGACCACCTTCGACGGCTACGTGGCGCCCAGCTTCCTGCAGACGCCGGGAGCGAAGGACGTGGGCGTGGAGGTGTTCTCGCTGTCCAAGGGCTACAACATGACCGGCTGGCGCACGGCGGCCATCGTGGGCAACGCGGCGGCGGTCGAGGCCTACTGGAAGCTCAAGACCAACATCGACTCGGGCATGCCGGAGGCGGTGCAGCTGGCGGCGGCGGCCGCGCTCGACGACGGCGACGATGTCTCGCGCCAGATGAGCGCCACCTACCAGCGCCGGCGCGACCTGGTGGTGGGTGCGCTGACCGAGATCGGCGTGGACGTGGCCACCCCGAGGGGCACCATCTATGTCTGGGCGCCCGTTCCGGACGGGCACACGTCGGCGTCCTACTGCGAGCTGGTGCTGGAGCAGTCCGGGGTGGTGGTCTCGCCGGGGAGTTCCTACGGCCCCAACGGCGAGGGCTTCTTCCGGATCTCTCTCACGGTGCCCGACGAGCGCTTGGGGGAGGCGGTCGAGCGGATGCGGTCGAGCCTGGGCGGCTGAGGGGGTAGGCTCGTGCCATGAAGACGTGGGAGCTGGGCCAACTGGATGTGGAGGCTCACCGGCCCCACATCGTCTCCTCCTCCGACGCGGCACGGGTCATCGTGCTCCACTTGCCCGCGGGCGAGGCGCTTCAGGAGCACATGGTCCACGAGCGCGCATGGGTCGTCCTCGTGGAGGGCGAGCTCGAGATCGTGAGCGACGGCGACCGCAGCACGGGGGGGCCCGGGTTGCTCGCCGAGTTCGACCCCAAGGAGCCGCACGAGGTCACCGCCACCGCCGATTCGCGGCTGCTGCTGTTCCTGGCGCCGTGGCCCGGGGACGGCCATCCAGGCGCCATGTCGCTCGACGACAAGGCGAATGCCCGCGACCGGGCGCGGGAGCGAGCAGCCGGCTGAGGCCCCTGGCGGGCCTACACTCGTAGGCGTGCGAAACGGCGATCACAGGACCTCCAGGGCGCGCCAGCGCGCGCTCCTGATCGCGGCCGGGCCCGACGAGCCGGACCTGTCCGAGCTCGGCGAGCTGCTACTCACCGCCGGTGTGGCGGTGGCGGGCGAGTTGACCCAGCGCCGCTCCGAGCCGGACCCCGACCGCTACCTGGGCAAGGGCAAGCTGGTGGAGCTCAAGCGCGCGATCGCGGAGGCAGACGCGAACCTGGTGGCATGCGACGACGAGCTGCTGCCGCGTCAGGAGCGCAACCTCGAGGAGGCGCTGGGCACGCCGGTCATCGACCGCACCGCCGTGATCCTCGACATCTTCGCCGACCACGCCAAGTCCGCCGAGGGCAACCTGCAAGTGGAGCTTGCCCAGCTGGAGTACAACCTTGCGCGTATGCGCGGCCTCTGGACGCACCTGGAGCGCCTGGGGGCAGGGCGCATGGACGGCGGCATCGGCACCAGGGGGCCGGGCGAGACCCAGATCGAGACCGATCGCCGCCTCGCGCGCGATCGCATCTCGGCCCTGCGCCGGCGCCTCGAGCACACCAAGGGGACCCGCCGCGTGATGCGCTCCGAGCGCGAGCGAGCCGGGCTGCCCACGGTGGCGCTGGCCGGCTACACGAACGCCGGCAAGTCGACCCTGCTCAACGCGCTGACCGGCGCCGAGGTGGGGGTGCGCGACCGCCTCTTCCACACCCTTGATCCCACCACTCGCTCGTTCGAGATCGGCGGGCGCAGCTACCTGCTCACGGACACCGTCGGCTTCATCCGCAAGCTCCCGCATCAGCTGGTCGAGGCCTTCGGCGCCACGCTGGAGGAAGCGCTGGCGGCCGACCTGATCCTGCACGTGGCCGACGCATCGGCGTCGGAGAACGAGCTGGCCGCCCAGCTGGCGGCCGTGGACGACGTGCTGGACGAGATCGGTGCGGCCGAGCGCCCGCGCCTGCTGGCCCTGAACAAGGTCGACCTGCTCGATGGCGACCGCCGCCGCGAGCTCGAGTTCCGCCACCCCGACGCGATCCAGGTGTCCGCCGAGACGGGCGAGGGACTGGACGCGCTGCGGGGCGCGGTCGAGGCGCGCTTCCTCGCCACCCTGCGGCCGATGGAGCTGCTGCTGCCCTACGAGGAGGGCGGTCGGCTGTCCGAGCTGCACGACGTAGCCGGTGAGATGGAGCGCGAGGACACCCCCGACGGGGTAGTCGTCCGTGCGCGCGTGCCGGCCGCGGCCGCAGCCCGGTTCGAGCGCTTCGCCCTGAACGGCGCGCGCTCCAACGGCTCGGGATGACGCTGCGCTTCACGCGCCTGTCCGAGGCCGCCGTGGCGCCCAGCCGCGCGCACGACGGTGACGCCGGCTACGACCTGTGCGCGGTCGAGGCGGCGTCGCTGGGGCCCGGCGAGCGCGTGAGCCTGGGGACGGGCATCGCGATCGCCGTGCCCGACGGTCACGCCGGCCTGGTCCTGCCTCGCTCAGGCCTGGCGGCGCGGCACGGGATCGCGCTGGTCAACGCGCCGGGGCTGATCGATGCCGGCTACCGCGGCGAGGTGCGGGTGCTGCTGCTCAACACCGACAGCGCCGCGACGTTCGAGGTGTCGCCCGGCGACCGGATCGCCCAGCTCGTGCTGGTACGGCACGAGGCGCCCGAGCTCGAGGAGGTGCCCGAGCTTGGACGCCACCGCGCGGGGCGTGGCGGGCTTCGGCTCCAGCGGCGTCTAGGCCGGCGGGCCGGCCGGAGCGGGAAGCCTGGTTGCAGGGGGTCAACCCCATCGAACATCTGCCGATACACGGAGGGTGAGCGAAGCGCCAGCCGTCCAGCCCGGCGTCACGCCGCCCGCCCAGCGGTCAAGCTCGGTCAGGCGGATCGGTGACGTGATCGTGGAGCTCGGGTTCGCCAGCCGCGAGGCCGTGGAGCGTGCGGCCGACGAGGCGCGCGGCACGGGACGCACCACGGGTCAGACGCTGCTGGGCGCGGGCGTGGTAACCCCCGACCAGCTTGCTCGTGCGGTGGCCGAGCGATTCGGCATCGACCACGTGGACCTCAACAGTTTCCAGGTCGACCCGGGCGCTACCGCGTTGGTCGACCCACTCGTGCTGCGCCGCTACAAGGCGGTGCCCATCGCGTTCCCGGACGAGCGCACGCTCCTGGTGGCCACCGCCGATCCCGCAAACGTGCTGGCGGTCGACGACCTGGCAATGATGACCGGCCTCGAGATCCGTCGTGCCGCGGCCACGGCGGAGGACGTGGAGGCCCTGCTCGGCCGGCTCAATCGCCTGGACGACACGGTGCTGGAGGTCGAGGAGGAGGAGGCAAGAGGACAGCAACGTCATCGAGCTGCGCGAGTCCGCCGACGACGCGCCGGTTGTGAAGCTGGTCCACACGATCGTGGCCGAGGCCGTCCAGCGCGGCGCGTCGGATATCCACTTCGACCCGCGCTCCGGCTCGATGCAGGTCCGCTTCCGCGTGGACGGCGTCATGACCGACTCCACCACCGTCCGCAGCGGCCTGGCCCCGGGGCTCATCTCGCGGGTCAAGATCATGGCCGACCTGGACATCTCCGAGCGCCGCGTTCCCCAGGACGGCCGGGTGGGCCTGTCGATCGACGGCAACCACGTGGACATCCGGGTGGCCACCCTCCCCGTCGTTCGTGGCGAGTCGGTGATCATGCGCATTCTCGACAAGGGCCGCATGGTGGGGGACTTCGACCAGCTGGGCCTGGCCGAGTCCGACCTGAGCCGCCTGCGCAACGCGATTTCCCAGACATCGGGCTCGATCCTGGCCACGGGCCCGACGGGCTCGGGCAAGTCGACCACCCTCTACGCGGCGTTGACCGAGCTGAACAGCCCAGAGAAGACGATCATCACGATCGAGGATCCCGTGGAGTACGAGCTGGACGGCGTGAAGCAGGTGCAGGTGAACAACAAGATCGCCCTGGGCTTCGCGACCGGGCTGCGCTCGATGATGCGCGCGGACCCCGACATCATCATGGTCGGCGAGATCCGCGACCGTGAGACGGCTCAGATCGCGATCGAGTCCGCCCTCACCGGCCACCTGGTGCTTTCGACGCTGCACACCAACAGCGCCCCAATGAGCGTGGCGCGGTTGATCGAGATGGGGATCGAGCCCTTCCTCGTGGCCTCGGGCATATCGTGCGTGGTGGCGCAGCGCCTGGCGCGGCGGCTGTGCGAGTGCAAGGAGGAGACCGAGCTCAGTGTCGAGGTCCTGCGCCGCAACGGCTTCCCCGAGGCCAGCGAGCCGATCTCAGCCTTCGAGAAGGGCGGCTGCGTGCGCTGTGCGCACACCGGCTATCGCGGCCGCGTGGGCATCTACGAGCTGATGGAGGTCACCGACGAGATGCGCGAGTTGATCGTGGAGAAACGCCCCGTGGAGTCTCTCGCCGAGGTGGCCGAGGCCCAGGGCATGCGCCGCTTGCGCTTCGACGCGATGGACAAGGTGCGCGACGGCGTGACCTCCATGCCCGAGGCCCTACGGGTCCTGGGCGGCACCTCCTAGCTAACGCCCGCCGCGCGCCGCGCCGACGCGTGCGCGGCATCCTCGAGGGCGTCGTCCAGCGGCTCGAGGCTGACCTCGAGGGCCAGCTCGATCAGGCGATCGGCCAGCCACGCGTTCTTGGGCAGCAGTGGGCCGTGCAGGTAGGTGCCGATCACGTTGCCGCGGCGGACGCCCTCGTGGCCGTCGCCGCCGTTGTTGCCGTGACCGGCCAGGACGCGCCCGAGGGGCCGCTCGCTGCCGCCGAGGTAGGTCCGCCCGCCGTGGTTCTCGAAGCCGGCGATCACGCGTGGGCCCGTGCCCAGGTCGGCCTCGATCGCGCAGTTGCCGATCAGGCGTGGCCCGTCCCCGCGGACGGTGCGCAGGTCCACCAGGCCGATGCCCGGCAGGGTGCGGTCGCCCATCTGGTAACTGTCGCCGAGCAGTTGGTAGCCGCCGCACACCGCCAGGACCACCGCGCCGCGCACCGCTGCAGCGTGGAGGGCCTCGCGCTTGGTGGCCGCCATGTCCTCGGCGACCGCCTCCTGGTCGCGGTCCTGACCGCCGCCGATGTAGTAGAGGTCGTGTGCGTCCGGGTCGAGGTCGGCGCCGGTGCTGGCGGCCGTCAGCTCGAAGCCCAGGCCGCGCCACTCACAGCGGGCGCGCAGCACGGCGATGTTGCCGCGGTCCGCGTAGATGTTCATCAGCTCGGGATAGAGCGCGCAGACGCGCAGGGCCTGGCTCATGCGGGAGCTCCCAGCATCACCACGGCGCTGCCCACGTAGTCGGGAGTGGGCGGCACTCGTCGCGCGGGGAGCACCTGCCAGCCGGCGCCCGCCGCCTGGGCCTCGAGCTCCGTCGCGGAGAGCCGGTCCAGGTGGATCGTGAAGGCCTCCTCCGTGAGCTCGCCGGCCGGGGAGACGGCCTGGCGATGGCGGTCGATCGCCACCGACTCTCCCTCGGGGCGCACCGCGACCGGCGCGGAGGACAGCACCCATCCCTCGCGCTCCAGAACGTCGGGGAGGGGTGGCGCGGCGTCCTGCACCGGCACCGCGTCGAAGGGATCGGCCAGCGCCACCGCCAGCAGCCCTCCGGGGTCGAGGTGGCGGGCCACGCTGGCCAGCATCGCATCGCGCCCGCCGGCCCCGCCGAGCAGTTGGGCGACCTGCATGGGGAGGATCGCCAGGGGGTGGCGAGATCCGAGGTCGAACGAGCGCGCGTCCGCCGCCAGCGCCCGGACGTCGAGCCCCTGGGCGCGTGCGCGGTCGGCGCAGGCGCGTGCGAGCTCCGGGTCCGCGTCGATTGCCACCACCGCGTGCCCGCGGCTCGCCAGGTCCAGCGCCACACGTCCGGTTCCGGCGCCCACGTCGAGCACCGGCCCGCCGCGCTGCGCCGCCAGCTCGCGCCAGACGGGCAGGTCCGCTCCGTAGGAAGCGCACTCCACGTCGTGCCACGCGACCGGCCCGGCCACGGCCGCGGGGGACCTCACGCGCCCTCCTCCGCCGGCGGCGCGTCCGAGGGCAGGTCCACCCGCTCCAGGTCCCAGACCGGCAACCCGTCGAGCGCAGACGACGCTTCAAAGCGCCCGTACTGCTGCGATCCCAGGCGGCGAAACCCGGCGTGGACCTTCTCCAGGTAGTCGCGCGAGACCACGGCTCGTTCCTCCCCGCCGCCCGCGGCGCAGGCGCTCGCGGCCCTCGGGCGAGCCCACGTAGGTCCACACGGGGCCCTCGATTCCGTCGACGCTGCCCGTCACCTCCACGCGATCGTAGTTGCGCTCGCGCCGGTCCAGCAGGTCGAGCTCGGCTTCGCTGATCGGTCGCAGCGTGCCGTTCACGCCCTCGGCGCCCGGGTCGGCCTCCAGGTCCAGGAAGGCCACGTACACCGCGGGCCGCGTACCGTCGCTGCGCTGCAGGTACATCTTGTAGCCCGGGATCGCGCGCTGGTTGTCGGTGGCCACGCCCCAAACGCGCGCCGGCCGGGCAGGGTGGCCAGCTTGGCGTCCTCGAGCCCGTCGAGCACCAGCGATCCGTAGCCGAACACGTGCCCGGCCGGGACGGTCACGACGCTAGTCCGCCCATCGGCGAGCGAGCCCCCTGCGGGCCAGCAGGTCCCGCAGCTCGAGCAGCGCGGTGTAGGTGGGCAGGGCGTACAGGGCCTGCCCTCGTCGCGCCCGGCGGCCACCGCGCGGTCCAGCGACGACGACAGCTCGCGGTCCACGTCTGCGCGGGCGTCCACGCCCGCGTACTTCAGCCGTAGCGCCATCTCCTCGGCCCGGGTCCCCGAGCAGGTGACCCGGCGCACCCGCCCCGCCAGCAGCTCGAAGTCGGCGTCCCAGATCCACGACACGTCGCGCCCATCGGCGATCCCGTCGTTCAGCGCCAGCCACAGGTCCAGCTCGCCGCTCTCGAGGGTGAGCGTGCGCAGGACCTCGTTGGCGCCCGCGGGGTTCTTCACCAGCAGGATCGACACGGCCCGGCCGGCCACACGATGGTCTCCACCCGCCCGAACGCCCCGCCAAAGCCCTCCAGGGCGGTGCGCACGGCCTCCAGGGGCGCGCCAAGGTCCAGCGCCAGGGCGGTGGCGGCCACCGCGTTGTAGACGTTGTAGAGGCCCGGAAGGGGCAGGGTCAGCTCGAGCCTGCCGGCCGGGGTGGCCAGCTCCATCCGGGCCCCGGTCATGCCCTCCAGCACCACTCGCTCCGCCGCGACCGCCGGGGCGGGCCGCTCCCGCCCGCAGTTGGGGCACCGGTAGTGGCCCAGGTGGCCCATCAGCACGACCTCGTAGGCATACGGCGCGCCGCAGTTGCGGCAATGCTTGGAGTCGGCCGCGTGGCCGAGCCCGTGCAGTGACTGGGAGCCGTCGTTCACGCCGAAGTAGGCGACCCCCGCGCCCGCGGCCGAGGTCGGCGACAAGCGGGTCGTCGGCGTTGAGGACGAACCGCGCCCGGCCCTCAGCCTGTCCACGAGCTCGGCCCACCGGTCCGCCAGCAGCTCCAGCTCGCCGTAGCGGTCGAGCTGGTCTCGAAACAGGTTCGAGAGCAGCAGGCGCGCGGCCCGACGGCGTCGGCCACGCGCGGGAGCCATGCCTCATCGACCTCCAGCAGTCCCAGCTGGCCCGGCCGGCGGCCCGCCTCCAGAAGGGCGGTGGCCACGCCCCAGCCCATGTTCGAGCCGGCGCGGTTGTGCACGAGGCTCCGGCCCGAACGCTCCAGGATGGCGGCCGCCATGGCGGCGGTGGTGGTCTTGCCGTTCGTGGCGGAGACCAGCACGGCGCCCTCGTCCAGTCGGGCAGCCATCCGGCCCAGGGCCTTGGGGTCCGCGCGCAGGAGCAGCCGGCCGGGCAGGGTGGTGCCCCCGCTGCGGCCGCTGCGGCGCGAGACGGCGCGCACGCCGCGCGCCAGGGCCTCCAGGGAGACGTGCCATCAGCCGGGGACTACCACCCGCAGGCAGCGGGGCGTGACCGTGACCGTGGCGGGCGTGGTGCCTATCGGGTCGCCGTCGGCGTAGATCTCAAAGGTGCGGTCGGCGTCGACTTCGATGACGCTGCCGCGCAGAACGTGCACGCTGGGCTCGTCGAGGTGCTCTCCCTTGAAGACCTTCGGGAGCTTGCGCAGGAACTCGAGCTTGCTGCTGTGCCCCGTGGCCACCACGTCCAGCAGGCCATCGTCGAGCTCGGCCTGGGGGGCCAGGAACATGCCGCCGCCGTAGGCCCGCGAGTTCGCGACCGCCACGGAGTAGCCGCTGAGCAGGTGGCGCTCACCGTCGACGGTCACGGTGAAGCCGGCCGGCTTCCACGCCGCCAGCGCGCGCAGCGCGGCGTACAGGTACACCACGTTTCCGCGGATCACCTTGGCCTCGTTGGCGATCCTGTTGGCGTCCGAGTCGAAGCCGAAGCTGGCGATCCCGAGATAGGGGCGGCCGTCGACCTCCGCCAGGTCGAAGGGCCTGGCCTCGCCCTCCACGGCCAGCCGCGCCGCTGCCGTGGGCTCGGTGGGTATGCCCAGCACGCGCGCGTAATCGTTGCCACGGCCCCCCGGGATGATCGCCAGCGCCGAGTCGGTGCCGGCCAGCGCCGCGGCGATCGGGCGGAGCAATCCGTCGCCGCCGATGGCCGCGACCGTCTCTCCAACGCTCGCGGCGCGGGCGGCCTCGTCGCGCGCGTGGTCCACGTCGCGGGTGCGCACCACCCGGTGGGGCGCCCCAAGCCGGTCGAGCTCGGCTGTGGCCTGCGGCAGTCTCTCGAGCGCCCGCCCGCCGGCCGAGGCCGGGTTCACGAGCACCAGGAAGCGGCGGCTCACCCGGCGGAGGCCGCGGCGGCGCGGGCTGCGCGCTCGGCGGCGAAGGCGCCGCGCTCGGCCCCGCGGAGATGAGTCTGCTCCTCCAGGGAGTCGATCTCGGCACGCTCAACGAGAGCGTCACCCAGCAGGCGCTCGGCGTGGGGCTCGTCGAGGCGGTCCGGGTCGAGCGTGAGCAGCACGTCCTGCGCGACGGTGTGCCAGCGCTCGTCGGTCGGCTTCTCCGAGGCCACAAGCAGCTGGCCGGGCCGTGAGAGCCAATGGAGGTCGAAGATCCCGAGCCGGTACGCGTACAGGCGCTCACCGTCGGAGAAGAGGAAGTTGAGCCCCGAGAACGCCGACCGGGCCACCACGGCCGACATCGCGCGACGCAGCGAGCCGGGCACGTCGGCCGGGTCGTAATAGCGCATCAGGTAGCTGAAGATGGCCTCCGAGTCGGTCTCCCCGGCGGGTGGCCCCATGCCCGGCTCGAGCAGACGCGGGTAGTCGATCACCGTTCCGTTGTGACCGAACGTGTAGTTGCCCATGGCGAAGGGATGTGTGTTCACCAGCGTGAGACCGCCCAGGGTCGCCCGGCGCACGTGCACGTTGAAGATCCGGCCCTCGCGGGCGCTGGCGCGCTCCAGGTCGCCCGCAGCGTGGGCGGCCTCGGGGAAGCGCTCGAGCACCGGCGCGACCCCGTCCGGCCGCTCGTACACGGCCATTCCCCAACCGGAGTCGTGGTGCTCGGACTGGCGGATCAGCGGGTTCTCGGCCTCCAGCAGCTCGTGGCGGAGGGAGAGCGGCTCGGCCGCGACGCACCCGAGGATTCGGCACATGGGGCAAGTCTAAGCGCCCGCGACAGGCACGATCGGAGGGGGGTGAGAAGCGGCCGCCGGAGCCTTGGTAGTTCACGAGCCGAGCGACTGGGGAGGGTGGATGCAACCGCCGCGGATCTGGTGGGCGCGACCGCGCAAGCTGTGTGCGATGGAGCGGCCGGGTGGGGGAGGGCGCAGCCATCGCCCCGGCCGGCGCGAGGGCGAGCTGGCCTGGCTGCGCGAGCACGGCGTACGGCTGGTGGTGTCGACCATGCCCACACGCCACAACCTGAGTGAGTACGAGCGGGTCGGGCTGGCGTGGCACCACCTGCCCCTGGTGGCGCCCGGCGGCGGGGCGGGGGTGCTGGAGGAGGCGCTGGCGCTGCTGCGGCGCGAGCTACGGCGGCGCGGGGCGGTGGCGGTGCACGGCAATCGTCACACCGACTTCGTGGCGGCGGTCTGCGCGGCGCACCTGCACGAGGCCCGCGGCACCGAACCGACGGAGGGCTTGGCTGCGGCCGCGGACGCGGGCCTCATGATCACCCCGTGGTCGGCTGCGCTGCTTGGTGTGGACTACGAGGCCGTCCAACCGCGTTCGCGCATGGCGGCCTCCACGGCATCGGGCCGGTCGGTGACCACGTAGGCGTCCACGATCGCGCCCTCGGTGTTGATGGTGATGGACAGGCCGGAGTCGGTTCGCCGGACCTTGGAGATCGCAGCCACGGGGCGGCCCGAGCCCATTCGCGGCTTCACGCGGCCGGTGGCCACCCGATGGACTCCTTCGAGCTCTGCCAGGCCGTCGAGCAGCCGGCGGTAGCCCTTCTTCGAGGAGTGCTTGTGGTGGGTCTTGCGCGCCACGTCACTCCCCGGTGACGAGGGCGTGCAGGCTCGCGGCCACCGTCACCGGACCGGGGGCGTCCCCGTCGCCGGACGGCCCGGCGCTGCCGCCCGTGAGCACCAGGGCAGCGTCCAGGCCGGCTGCGGTAGCGGCCGCCACGTCGGCGTCGAGGCGGTCGCCGACCACGAGCGTGCGGCCCTCGCCGAGGCGGTCCAGCGCGGTGTGAAAGAGCCGTGGGGAGGGCTTGCCCACGATCTCGGCCTCGCGGCCGGACGCGGTCTCCACGGCTGCCAGCAGCGCGCCCGTTCCCGGCCACGGCCCGTCAGGCATGGGCAGGAACGGGTCGCGACCGGTGGCCAGCAGGTCGGCGCCGCGGTGCGCCGCCTGCGACGCGTCGCGCAGGCGCGCGTAGCTGATGTCGTCGGTTCCGCCGACCACCACCACGTCTGCGCGCGACGCCAGGTCGGTGTCGTTCAGCACCTTCAGCCCCGCGTCCTCCACGTGCCGGCGGAGCGCGGCGGTGCCCAGCACGCAGGCGGTGCGCCCGTGACGGGTCTCGGCCAGCAGGTGCTGCAGCGCCCCGCCCACCGTGACCACGTCGGCCAGCGAAGCCTTCACGCCCAGCGACCACAGCTTGGCCACGTGATCCTCGCCCGGGTGCCATGAGTTGTTGGTGGCGAAGGCCACCCGCTTGCCGGCCTCCCGCAGCGTCGCGATGGCGGCCACGGAGCCGTCGACCGGCTCGTCGCCCAGCCACACGCAGCCGTCCAGGTCGAGGATCAGCTGGTCGTAGTCGCGAAGGAGCGGAGCGAGCGGCGGCACGTGGTCCGGGCCATCGTAGAGTGGCTACTCTGCGGCCCGTGACGCGCACGGTCGCCGCCCTTCTGCTGCTCGTGATCGCCCTGGTCGCCGGCTGCGGAGGCGACGACGAGGACGAGGGCGGCTCGGAGGCGCCCAAGGCGGAGACCTCCTCGGCCGCAAGCTCGGAGGCTTGCGAGGAGGTCGCTGCGCCCGCGGCCAAGCCGGACGGCGGCCAGAAGCCGCCCAAGGCGACCCTGAAGGCGGGCAGGACCTACGACGTGGAGCTGCGCACCAACTGCGGCTCGTTCACGGTGCGGCTCGACCAAGAGACGTCTCCCGAAGACGGCGGCGTCGTTCGTGGCGCTGGCCAAGGACGGGTTCTTCGACGGCACCGTCTTCCACAGGATCGTTCCCGAATTCGTGATCCAGGGCGGCGACCCGACCGGGAGTGGCACCGGCGGGCCGGGCTACTCGACGCGCGACGCGCCGCCCGACGACGCCGTGTACACCCGCGGCGTGGTGGCAATGGCCAAGACCGAGGACGAGCCTGCGGGCACGGCGGGGAGTCAGTTCTACGTGGTCACGGGTGCCGACGCCGGACTGCCGCCGGAGTACGCGATCCTCGGCAAGGTCGTGAAGGGGCTCGATGTGACGGCGCGCATCGGCAAGCTCGGCGACCCGCAGAGCGAGGGCGCGGGCACGCCCACCCAGACAGTGGTGATCGAGAAGGCCGCGGTCAGCGCTCGGTGATCCCGGCCGCCTGGCGGCCGGTCAGCCCGGGCCCGCGGCGCGCTCGGCCTTCAGGCGGGCCTGCCTGCGCCTGCCGAACAGCGTGAGCACGCCGAGCACGGCGGCAACGATCACGAGCCCCAGCAGCAGCGCGCCGAAGGTGCCCACGCCGCCGAAGGGCAGTGCCACCAGCTTGGCCAGGCCGAAGCCCACGGCCACCAAAAGCACCACGAAGGCCACCAGCAGCAGGATGCCCCGAGCGCGCAGCGCCAGGCTGGCTCCCGGCGGGGGCGCCACCAGGCCCATGATTCGCAGCAGGAACAGCTGACGGCTCGACGGCGGCGCCTGGCCGAGCCGCTCGACCGCCTCCTTGAGCTCGTCGGGCCGGCGCTCGGCGAGCGCCATCGAGGCCTTCATCATCTGGCGCAGAGCGGGCCGCTCCTGGGGATGGCAACCCGCCAGCGCCTCGTTGAAGTAGGCGCGCGCAGCCTTGGCGTCGTAGCGCTCCGCCGCGCGGGCGCCCAGCAGCGCCTTCGCGGCCACGCGGTGGCGCGACTCGCCCTGCAGCTGCTCGTCGGTCTTGTGCTCCAGCTGCTGGATGGCGGCCAGCGCGCCCACCTGCACCTGCATCTTGATCTGCTTCTGCTTCGCCACGGGACGGGAGTGTGCCAGGTCGGTTGGCGGTCGCTCAGATCTCGAGGAGCTTCATCAGGCGGCGCGCCATCAGGGGGCTGCCCTCGATCCGGACCCGGCCGCCGGCCACCCGCGCCAGGGCGCCTCGCCCGCGGGCGTACGTGGGGTTGGGCACGCCGCCGAACAGCGGCGCCGCCGTAAGTTGCACAACATCCGGCAGGGAGCCGCGGATCACGAGCTCCGGCTTCCCGGCCGGCGCCTCCTCGTCCGCCGCCACGTCCTCCACCAAGACCCCCTTCGCGTCGAAGGTGACCCTCACGGGCGCGAACGCCTCCTTGAAGCGCATCTCGACGGTCCCGCGCATGCCCTTCGCTATGCGCGGCCGGCGTGTCACGCCGCGGTCGATGAGTCCGTAGATGCTGGCCGAGATGCCGTTGGGCGCCACGTGGCCGAGCTTGACCTGCGGCCGCGCCGCGGGCCCGCGCGCCTTGGAGGCCGGCTTGGCCCGAGCGCGCGGAACGGTCTGCTTTGACGGCATCGCGTGATCGTAGCCAGGCATAGGATCCGCACCATGGCCATCTCCATGGACTCCACGCCCACCCTCGACGTCGTCCCGCGTCAGGAAGAGGTGCTGCTGCGCGAGGCCGTGTCGGGGATCTGCGCGGGCTTCGGCCCCGCCTACTCGCAGCGGCTGGTGGAGGAGGGGAGGCCACCCACCGAGCTCTGGGACGCCCTGGCCGAGCGCGGGTACCTGGGCGTGAACGTGCCCGAGGAGTACGGCGGCGGCGGCCTGGGCATGGCGGCGCTGGCGATGGTTGGGGAGGAGATCGCCGCCGCGGGTTGCTCGCTGCTGCTCATCGTGGTGTCCCCGGCGATCGCGGGCAGCATCCTCGCGCGCCACGGCAGCGACGAGCAGAAGGACCGCTGGCTGCGGGGGATCGGCACCGGTACCACCAAGCTCGCGTTCGCGATCACCGAGCCCGATGCCGGCACCAACTCCCACAACATCTCGACGTCGCTGCGCCGCGACGGCGACCGCCACCTGCTAAACGGCCAGAAGACCTACATCTCCGGTGTCGAGGAGGCCGATGCCGTGCTGGTGGTGGCTAGGACGCGCAATGCCGACGGCTCGCTCGGCCTGCCCTCGCTGGCGATCGTGGACGTGGATGCGACGGGGTTCACCCGCACCCAGATCCCGATGCCCTACGTGGGCCCCGATAAGCAGTGGACGCTCTTCTTCGATGACGTCGAGGTGGGGGAGGACCGGCTGATCGGCGGCGAGAACGGAGGCCTCGGGCCCGTGTTCGACGGGCTGAACCCCGAGCGGATCATGGGCGCGGCGATGGCCTGCGGCGCCGGCCGTTACGCGCTGGGCAAGGGCGCCGCCTACGCGCGCGAGCGCAACGTGTGGGGCGTGCCGATCGGCGCGCACCAGGGGCTCGCCCACCCACTGGCCGAGGCCAAGATCGAGCTGGAGCTGGCCCGGCTGATGATGCAGAAGGCGGCAGCGCTCTACGACGCGGGCGCCAAGGGCGCCGGAGAGGCCTCGAACATGGCCAAGTACGCGGCGGCGGAGGCCGCCATCCACTGCGTCGACCAGGCCATCCAGACCCACGGCGGCAACGGCTTCGCGCTCGAGTACGGGCTCTCGCAGATGTGGTGGGGGGTCCGCATCACGCGCACCGCGCCCGTCTCGCGCGAGATGATCCTCAACTACGTGGCCGAGCATTCACTCGGGCTGCCCAAGTCCTACGGCCCCGGGTCGGCGGGCTGAAGCTGAGCTTCTACGTTCCAGACGGTCGCGGCTATGTCGCGACCGAGCTCACCCGCGGCCCCTGGGACCGCGACAGCCAGCATGCGGGCCCGCCCTGCGCCCTGCTGGGGCGCGAGCTCGACCGCGCCGGCGAGCTCGACCGCGGGCGCCTGGCCCGGGTCACGTTCGAGATCCTCGGGCCCGTGCCGATCGGGCACCTGGAGGCCTCGGCCGGAGTGGTCAGGCCGGGACGCAGCGTCGAGCTGGTTGAGGGCACGCTGGCCGCGGGCGGCCGGGACGTGATCAGAGCGCGTGCCTGGCGCGTGAGGACCGTCGACGAGCTGCCGCTCGACCTCGCCACGCCCGAGCCGCCGGCACCGCCCGGCCCCGAGCACGCCCACGAACGCCCGTTCTTCCCGGTGTCCTGGGACACCGGCTACCACACGGCCATGGACGTGCGCTTTGCCTCCGGAGGCTTCACCGAGCCCGGCCCGGCGGTGGCGTGGATGCGGATGGGCGTGCCGCTCGTGGAGGGCTCGGAGCCCTCACAGCTCGACCGGGTGCTGGTGGCGTCTGACTCCGGGAACGGCGTGAGCGCGGCGCTCGACTACCGCGAGTGGGTCTTCATCAACGCGGACGTCTCGGTGGCGCTGCGGCGCCTGCCGGCGGGGGACTGGGTCTGCCTGGAGGCGGCCACCTACGCCGAGCCCGACGGCATCGGCCTGACCGACACGCTGCTGCAGGACGAGCGCGGCATGCTCGGGCGGGCCACCCAGAGCCTCCTGGTGGGCCGCCGCTAACGCCGTTCCGCGGCCAGGCGGGTCTCGTCCAGGTCCAGGTCGAACTCGATCCTGCGCCTGACCTCGTCGGTGATGTGACCCTCGTCTCGCAGCCTCCGCAGTGTGGCCCGCTCCGCGTCGAGCACCTCGCGCATGAAGCGGCGATAGCTCTCGCTGCGGTGCTCGTAGCCCTCGGGGCCGGTGTTGTCATCGTCCTGCTGGCCGTCGATCTGGGATCGAAACCTGCGCCGGCGGTACTCGTAAAGCCGGCGGGCCCGCTCGGCGGTGTCGTCGTAGACCCAATCCTCGGCGGCCAGCTCCTCGATCCGGTCGATTGCGGCGAACGCCGTCTCCACGCGGGCAGCCAGCTCCTCGTCCTGGTCCAGGCCGTCGTCCTCGACGCCCAGGGCGCGGATCAGGGCCGGCATCAGGAGGCCCTGGCCCACGAGCGTCACGAGGATCACGCAGAACGCCAGGAAGATGACGAGGTCGCGCTCCGGGAAGGCGCTGCCCGCGTCGACCTCCAGCGGGATGGCCAGCGCCGCCGCCATGCACACGCCGCCGCGCATGGAGCTCCACGCGACCAGCGTCACCTGGCTGGCGGCCGGCATCGGGTCCTGTTCGCGGATCCGCGCGCTCAGGCGGCGGGTGAGATAGGTGGCGATGAACACCCAGATCGCGCGAACGACCGCTACCAGGAGGCCCGTCACGAGACCCCAGAGCGCCAGCTGCCCGAGGGACCTGCTCTCCAGCGCATCCAGCACGACCGGCAGCTGCAACCCGATCAGGACGAACAGCACCGCGTTGAGCAGGAACTGGAGGATCTCCCAGATCGCCGTGAGCTGGATCCGGGTGGTGGGAGTGGTCAGCTCGGACGCCTGCCAGCCGAGCCAGACGCCCACGGTCACCGCCGCGATCACGCCCGAGAGCCCGAGCTCCTCCGCCGGGAGGTAGGCGGCATAGGCGGTGAGCAGCGAGATGGTGACCTCGGTGGGCGGGTCATCGAGGCGTCGCCGCACGGCCGCTATCACGTAGCCCACCGCCACCCCGATCGCCACGCCGCCGAGCCCGCTCAACACGAACTTGGGGGCTGCCTCGGCCAGCGAGAAGCTGCCCGTGACCACCGCGGCCACCGCGAACTTGTAGAGGATGAGCGCCGTCCAGTCGTTGGTCAGGCTCTCGCCCTCGACGATGGTCACCACCCGCCGCGGCACCCCGAGGCGGCGCAGGATCGCCGCCGGTGCCACGGCGTCGGTCGGCGAGACCACGGCGCCGAGCACGAAGGCCACCCGCCAGTCCAGACCGAAGGCCCAATGGCCCAGCAGCGCCACCGCGAGCATCGTGGTGATCACCAGGCCCACAGCGAGCAGGCCGATCGGGCGCGCGTTGCGGCGCAGCTCGCGCAGGTTCGAGAAGAAGGCTGCGCTGTAGAGCAGGGGCGGCAGGAACACCAGCAGAACGACCTCCGGCTCCAACTCGACCTCGGGCATGCCGGGCACGAGCCCGAACGCCAGCCCGCCGAGCACCAGCAGGATCGGGTAGGGCACCCGCACCAGGTCGGCGATCACCGCCAGCGCGGCGATGGCCACCAGCAGCCCGAAGACGACTAGCTCGAGGTGCTCCAAGTGGGCGGCGCGGAGGTGGGGGCGGGCACGGCCAAGAGACTACGCACGGGCCTCCGGAGCCGGGCAGGGCGGGCAGGCCGCGAACCCTTCGTCATCATGGCGCGCCTTGCCCGCGATCGAGATCGCAGACCTGTACAAGAGCTTCGGCGCCGTGCGGGCGGTGCGGGGGCTGTCGTTCCAGGCGGAGGCCGGGCGCGTGACCGGCTTCCTGGGGCCCAACGGCGCCGGCAAGAGCACCACGCTGCGCGCGCTGCTGGGGCTCGTGCGCGCCACCAAGGGCACGGCCACCTTCGATGGGCGCTCCTACCAGGACCTCGACCGCCCGACCGAGCACGTGGGCGCCGTGCTCGAGGAGACCGCGTTCCACCCGGGGCGCAGCGCGCGCAACCACCTCAGGGTCCTGGCCGCCGCAGGGCGGCATCCGGTGGCCCGCGTTGACCACGTCCTGGCCGAGGTCGGCCTCTCGGATGCGGCCGACCGGCGGGTCAAGGGCTATTCGATGGGCATGCGCCAGCGCCTGGCGATCGCGGCGGCGCTGCTGGGCGACCCGCGCGTGCTGATACTCGACGAGCCCACCAACGGCCTGGACCCGCCCGGCATCAGCTGGATGCGCGGACTGGTGCGCGACCAGGCCCGACGGGGACGTGCCGTGCTGGTGTCCAGCCACCTGCTGGCCGAGGTCGCACAGTCAGTGGACGACGTGGTGATCATCGCCAAGGGGGAGCTGCGCGGCCAGGGCACGCTTTCCAGCGTGCTCGGGGGCGATGGCGTGCCCGCGACCGAGGTGCGCGCCCGCGACCTGGAGCGGCTCGCCGCCGCGCTGGAGCGCCGCGGGCACGCGCCCGAGCGCGCACAGGACGTGCTGGTGGTGCCGGGGGTGGCGCCGGAGGCGGTGGGGGCGATCGCCTTGGAGGAGCAGGTGGCCCTGTCCGGCCTCGCGCCCCGGTCGCGGTCGCTGGAGGCCGCGTTCTTCGAGCTCACCGGGGGCGACGAATGAGCGCCCTGCTGCGCGCCGAGCTGCTCAAGCTGCGCACCACGCGTACGTTCGCCGCCCTGGTGGGGTCGGCGCTGGCGCTTTCGCTGCTGGTGGTCTGCCTGGCAACTGCCATCAGCGACAACGTGTCCGAGGCCGACGTGAAGGACTTCTTCACAGCGGACTTCACCGGCCTGTTCATCTCGCTGCTGGGGGTGATGGGAATGGCGGGCGAGTGGCGGCACCGGACGATCACCAGCACCATCCTGGCGGCGCCCGACCGGGTGCGGCTCGTGGCCGCCAAGCTGCTGGCCTATGCGACCGCGGGGGTGGTGCTGTCCCTGGTGGTCACGCTCACGATCATGGCTGTGGGGAGCCTGATCCTGGAGGGCCGCGGCGAGACGACGGTCGGGGTGGGTGACCTGGCGGACGTGCTGTGGCGAAATCTCGCGGTGTCGGCCTTCGCGGCCGCGATCGGCGTGTGCGTGGGCGGGCTGGTCCGCAACCAGGTGGTTGCGATCGTGGGGCTGCTGATCTTCTCATTCGCCCTGGAGCCGACGCTGTTGGCCCTGGCCCCGGAGGTCGGCAGGTTCGGGCCGACCTCCGGCGCGCCCAACGGCATCCTCGGCACGGGCTTCGACGACGAGGATGTGCTCGAGGCGGGCCCGGCGGCGCTCGTGCTGCTGGGCTGGGTCATGGCGGGCTTCCTCGCGACCGCCTGGACGCTCAGGCAGCGGGACGTGTTGTAGGGGGCCGACCCGAGGGCTTTCTCGCCTCGTGTTCACATAACGGGCCTTATCGAGCATTGACATCGAGCTCGGCCGCCCTAGCCTGCGCCCGGATGATCGACATCGAAAAGGCATCGGAGTTCATGCGCACCCACGCGCGGATGCTCGATCGGCGGCGCTTCGAGCTGCTCTTCGGCGACGGTTCGGCCGCGCCGGTGCTCGCTGCCCTGTCCGCGCATCGCAATCCCGACGGTGGGTTCGGCTACGGGCTCGAGCCCGACCTGCGCAGCGCAACCAGCCAGCCGGGCGCGGCGCTGCACGCGTTCGAGGCGCTGGCGGATGTCGGTCCCGAGACCAGCGATATGGCCGTGCGCCTGTGCGACTGGGCCGACTCCGTCTCGTTCGAGGACGGATCGCTGCCGTTCGCGTTCTCGATGCGCGACGGTGCCGGCTCGGCGCCCTTCTGGGCGAACGCCGACGACGTCTGAGCCGTCGCTGTGGATGACCACCGCCGTATGCGGGCCGGCGCAACGGGTCGCCGACCACGATCCCGCGGTGGCGGAGCATCCGTGGCTCGCGAAGGCCACCGACTACTGCCTGGCCCAGACGGCCGCCCTGGACCAGCAACCCTTCGCGATCGCGTTCATGTTCATCCTCCAGTTCCTCGACGCAAGCCACGACCGGCGTCCCGACGCGGCGGAGCAGCTGGACAGGATGGGAGCGCTGCTTCCGGAGTCCGGAGTGCTTTCCGTGCCGGGCGGCGCCGAGGGCGAGGAGCTGTCGCCGCTGGACATTTCCCCCGCCCCGGACCGGCCGCTGCGCGCCCTCTTCGCGCCCGGGGCGATCGCGGCCGACCTGGACCGGATCGAGAACGGCCAGCAGGAGGACGGCGGCTGGCAGGTCGACTTCGCCAGCTACTCGCCGCAGGCCATGCTCGAATGGCGCGGCTACCGGACCGTGTGGGCGCTGACCCTGCTGCGCGCGAACGGGCGCCTTCAGGCGCGCGCTGGTTCGACCTAGAACAGCTCCTCGCGTCTCTAGGGTGCTTTCCGTGCGCCAGGCCCTCACCGTGGCGGTGGCCCAGCCTCCCACCGCGGCTTATGACGTGGCCGCGAATGCCGCCGCCCACGCGCGCGCGGTGCGTTCGGCCGGCGCCCGGGTGGTCGCCTTCCCAGAGCTCTCGCTCACCGGCTACGAGCTCGATGCCCTGGCGCTCGCGCCCGACGACCCACGCCTGGCTCCCATCGCCGAAGCCTGCACCGCGACAGGCACCTTGGCGTTGGCCGGCGCGCCCGTGGAGGGCGACGGCGGCTCCGAGCACATCGCGATGCTGGCGATCGACTCGGCCGGCGCGCGGGTGGCCTACCGCAAGGCGCATCTCGGCGGCGCCGAGCCGGAGCGGTTCACGCCCGGTGAAGGCCCTGCGACCATCGAGGTAGGAGGCTGGCGCCTCGGGCTGGCCATCTGCAAGGACACGGGGATTGCGCGGCACGCGGCCGAGACCGCCGCCCTCGGCGCGGATGTGCTCGTGGCCGGCGTCCTCGAGACCGCGGACGATGCCGGGGTTGTGGAGGAGCGCGCCCAGCGCACAGCGCTCGCGCACGAGGTGTGGGTGGCCATCGCGAGCTTCGCCGGCTCGACGGGCGGTGGCTTCGACGAGGCCGCGGGCGGCTCCGGGATCTGGAACGCGGCGGGTGTGGCCGTCGCCCGCGCCGGCGCGGAGCCCGGCGAGATCGCCTCAGCCCCCCTCGACTGACCGTCGCGCGTCTAGACGGGCTTGACGCGGAAGCCGGTGCTCGACCCGCGGCCGCGGGTGAAGGTCGCGGTGCGGGTGTTGAGCACCCACGGACGCTGCAGCCGCCCGTCGAAGTCCTGGAGGAACTGGGCGAAGCGCCTGGACGCGCCGGCGCAGCTGAGCCCGCTGCCCCGCAGCAGCGTGATGCGATAGCGGCCCCGCCGCACACTGAGCGCGCCGATGCGGTCGTTGTTGAGCACCCGGAAGGTGCCGTTGCAGAGCCCGCCGCCCGCCGGATGGCTGCCCCCGCCGCTCGGGCGCACCGGGTTGCCCGACGCGCGCTTGAAGCGGAAGCCCACGTGCGCGCTGCCGCGTAGGAAAGTCCCCGTCTGGCCGTCGAGCACCCAGGGACGCGGCAGGCGGCCGTCCCAGTCCTGCAGGAACTGTGCGAACAGCCGCGCCGCGCGGGCGCAGGAGATCCGCCCGACGGCGAGCGTCGTGAGCCGGTAGTTCCCCGCGGGGATCCTCAGACGCCCGATGCGATCGTTGTGCAGCACGCGGAAGAACGCTGGGCATGTCCCGCCCGTGGCCGGATGCCGGCCGCCGCCTCCTCCCCCACCGCCGCTGCCGGACGGCGTCACGGCGAATCCCACGGAGCCGCCAGACCCGCGCGTGAAGCCCCGTCCGGGCACGTTGATCACCCACGGCCGCGGCAGGCGCCCGTCCCAGTCCTCCAAGAACTGCCGGAACAGGTCGGATGCGCTCGCGCAGCTCAGGCCGCCGGTGGTGGTGATGGTGTAGGCGCCTGCCGGCAGGCTGAGCCGACCGATGCGGTCGTCGTGGAGCACCTGGAAGGTCGCTGGGCACACGGTGCCGGCCTGCGCCTGGGCGGTCGCCGCGCCGGGAAGGGCCAGGGCCAGCGTGGCCAGGCCGGTCGCGACGGTTACGCAGCGTCGGAGCGTAAGCGCGGGCACGACGCGACCCTAGAGGAGCGTGAGGGGCCGCCGCAAGGATGGGTATTGATTAGTCGCGTATGGCCGCGGGAAACGACCGTCATCAGCCGCTGCCACCGCTACCGCAGCTGCCGGGGTACCTGTGGCGGCGTACGCCGCGGGCGGGAAAGGCTGTGATCGTGCTGCTCGGCGTGGGCGCCGTGGTCGCGATCGTCCTGTCGGTCCCCGGGATCCGCGAGAGCAAGCGCGAGACCGCCGCCCGGGAGCGCACGGAGGCGGCCGAGAGTCGTGCCAGACGCATCCGCGAGCTCCGGCGCCTCCAGGCTCCACGGAGCGCCACGTCGGCGAACGTCGATCGCGCGGGCGCCTCGGTCGCGGAGCGCGTGCGCACCAGGAGGGCTCTGGCGCGGGACCTCTCGACAGCGATCGTCGCGGACTCGCGCCGACGCCCGGGCACGGACCGCGTGCGGCGCGCGGACTGTCGCGGGCTGGCGCCGGAGGGAAGCCCGGTCCCGGAGCGCGACCTGGCCTCGCGCCGGGGGCGATACGCCTGCACCGCGGTGACAAGCGACATCAGGTCCAGTCAGGTGCGCGGGTCCATCGGCTACCCCTACCGGGCGATTGTCGACTACCGCAGCGGCCGGCTCGTGTGGTGCCGCGACGTGGGCCAGGCCGGCGAGGGTGGCTACATCGGCGGGGCCCTGGTGCCGATCTCGGCCCGCTGCGGGGGCTGAGCGCCCTGGAGGATCAACCGTCCGGGAACGGCTGAATCGCCATGCCGTGATCGCGCTCGCGCATTCCGAGCTCATACGCGGCACCGCCGTTCAGGGACAGGGAGAGCGGGTCGCGGCCGGGACGCGACACGCTCAGCTGCATGTCGGCCACCGAGCAGTTCACAGCGTTGTGCTCGGAGCCGTCGGGATCGGCGTAGACCCAGCCCACGAAGTCCTCACGGCCGGCCCCCACGGACACCTGCACCGTGAGGTCGCGGCCCGGCAGCGTGATCTGAGCCCGGTCAGGCGCCTCGTGCACGTCGGTTCGCCGCGCGCGGCCGGGCCCGCCCACCGCTTGGCGCTCGCCGCCGAGGCACAGCGCCCCGTTCGCGATCCACGGAGTGGTCACCGGGCCCACCTTGATCCGGCCCAGCGCCACGTCTATCCAGGCGTCCTGATCCTCGGCGAAGCCCGCTCCGTGAAGCCAGATCCAGCGCTCCGCGTGTTGAGCGCCCCAGTTGTGGCCCACCATGCCGCGCCAGCCGTGGAGCTCGACCGCGTCTCCGTCGAAGGCGACGCGGCCCGAAAAGCGGGCGTCGGGAGAGGGGCTCTCGAGCTTGGTCCGTGGCAGCGGCGCCCGGTACATCCAGGCGCGGGGCAGGTGCGCCAGTGGCGGCTCGGGCGAGTCGAAGGTCATGTCCCAGTCCGCCTGTCGCCCCTCGCCCTCGGCACGCCCCGAGGCGCTGCCGAATCCCATCACGGCGTCGCCGACGTGGATCTGCTCGTCAGCACCCGCGCCGACCTCCGCGAACGTCTGCTTCACGGCGCGCGGGCCTCCGGCCGAGCGGTCGAAGAGCGTGAACCAGAGCGAGCCGGTCGCGACCTCGCCCGGGCGCTTGTGCACGGTGTAACGGATCCACACGCCCTGCGGCTCGGACGGGTGGCACGCCTTGAGGTAGAAGCTCTCGTAGTGCCCGGCCGCCAGCGCGACCGCCGGAAACCGCGCGGGGGTCATCGCGGATGACACTAACGCGCCAGTCGGGGCGACTCGGCCGCCGGCTGGTAGAACCCTGCGATGGCCGAATCGAGAGTGCTCCTGATCACTGGCGCGTCTACAGGCATCGGCGCGGCCACCGCACGCCAGGCCGCCGAGGGCGGATGGAGGGTCGTCCTGGCGGCGCGCTCGGAGGACAAGCTGGCCGCGCTAGCCGACGAGCTCGGCGGCGACACCACCGCGGCGGCGGTGCGCTGCGACGTGACCAGCTGGGAGGACCAGCAGGCCGCTGTGGCCGCAGCAACTGAGCGCTTCGGGCGGCTGGACGCCTTCTTCGCCAACGCCGGCTTCGGCGCCGCCCGCGGGTTCCTGGAGGAGACGCCCGAGCACTGGAAGGCCATGGTGGACACCAACGTCTACGGCTGTGCCCTCTCGATTCGCGCCGCGCTTGGCCACTTCCGGGACCGCGGTGCCGGGCACATGGTCCTCACCGGCTCGGTGGCAGGCCGCCGCGCGCTGCCGGGCTCGCTCTACTCGGCCACCAAGTGGGCGGTCACCGCAATGGGCGAGAGCCTGCGTGCCGAGGTGGCCGACACCCCGATCCGGGTCACGTTGATTGAGCCCGGCATGGTCGATACGCCCTTCTTCGACAACCGTCCCCAGAACGCACTCCAGGCCGACGACATCGCCCGCTCCGTCCTGTTCGCGCTCTCCCAGCCGGCTCACGTTGACGTGAACGAAGTCCTCATCCGGCCGGTCAACCAGCCGATTTGAGCAGGGTGGTGGCGTCGCCACCGCACCCTAGATTCCAGGCATGGAGCTCGACCGCGACTGGCCGCGCCGTGTGGCCCACCTGGACATGGACGCGTTCTACGTGAGCGTGGAGCTGCAGCGGCGCCCGGAGCTGCGCGGGCTGCCCGTGGTGGTGGCCGGCGGCGGGCCGCGTGCGGTCGTGACCACGGCCAGCTACGAGGCACGAAAGCACGGTGTGTTCTCCGCCACCCCTGCGTCACGGGCGCGGCGGCTGTGCCCGGACGCCGTGTTCGTGGCGCCCGACTTCGACCATTACCGGGAGCGGTCGCGAGCGGTCATGGAGGTGCTCCGCGGTGAGGTCGAGACGGTCGAGGTGGTGGGCCTGGACGAGGCGTACCTGGACCTGGGCGGGCTGGAACGGCCCAACGCAGCCGCGCGGCGGGTGAAGGCGACGGTGACCCGGCGCACGGGCCTGGGCTGCTCGATCGGCATCGGCCCGAACAAGCTGGTGGCCAAGGTCGCCTCCGACGCGGACAAGCCCGATGGCTTCCTCGCACTCACGTCGGCGGAGGCGCGGGCGCGCTTTGCCGACCGGTCACCGCGCCTGCTCCCCGGGATCGGGCCGCGCACCGCCGAGCGGCTGGAGGCGCGCGGCGTTCGGACGCTGGGCGCGCTGGCGGCGGTCCCCGAGCGATCCCTGACCGAGTGGTTCGGCGCACGGCTGGGCCCCCACCTGGGCGCCCTGGCCCGGTTCGAGGACGCGCGTCCACTCCAGACCGACCGCATCCGCAAGTCGGAGTCACGCGAGACCACGTTCGACACCGACCTGCGCGGCCTGGAGCAGCTACTGCCCGCCCTGGAGCGTCTGGCCGGGCAGCTGGCGGACGATCTGACCCGTCACGGGCGCAGCGGCCGCACGGTGGGCATCAAGGTGCGACTCGACGACTTCAGCACCCACACTCGTGCCCTTACGCTCGATCGCCAGGTGGCCGATGCGCCGACCCTGCGTGCGGTCTCGGCTGACCTCCTGCGGGCGCTGGACCCGGCGCGGCCCGTGCGGCTGCTCGGGGTGAGGGTCGCGGGGATGGAGCAGCGCCCCGGCGGGGCCGAGGGCGAGCCGGAGGAGATTCCCCAGCTCACCCTCGGCGTCTAGCCGAGGCGCCTGGCTACCGGGTCGACCAGACCGTGCCGGTCGAGCCGAACCCGAGCCTGGCCTTGGTAGCTGCGGTGAGGTCCCACTCGCGGCCGCCGACGTAGGGGCCGCGATCGACCACGCGCACGGTCACCGACCGGCCGCGGTAGCGGAACGTGACCCGGGAGCCGCACGGCAGCGACTTGTGCGCCACTCCGAGCGTGCCCTGGGAGAGCCTCCCCCCGCAACCCAACGGGTTGCCGTACAGGCCCGGGCCGTACCACGACGCATGGCCGGGCCGATAGACCCTGACCTTGGCGAGGCGGTCCGTGGCGGCGGCGGCCAGGCGGTCGCCGGCGAAGCGCACGCGCAGGCGGTACGCGCCCGCCCGGCGCGGCTTGAACGACGCGTGGAAGCGCCCGCGCGGGCCCGTCCGCTCGCGGTCGACCGTGCGCCAGCCCCCGCGCGTGAGCACCTGGAGCTTCACGCGGCGGCCCGCCTGGGCGGGCAGCAGCTTGCCGCGCACCCTCACGGGGCGAGTGCCCAGGACGTGGCGCGCGGAGCGTCCGGCCACGCTGGCCACGACGGTGATCCGCCGGGCGGCGCTGGTGGCGGCGCCGTCGGCCACCGCCCGGTAGGAGCCCGAGGACTGCGGGCGGAGGGTGAAGTTGTAGGAGCCGTCGGCGGCGGTCCTGGAGGAGGCAACCTGCCGGTAGCCGCCCTTGCCGGCCGCGTGCTCGAGGCGCACGGCGCGGCCTGAGCCACCCGGAGCCACCCGGCCCGCTATGGACACGGTCCTGCCGTAACGGACCGTCTGCGCCTTGGCGGTGCCGGCGATGCTCACCGTGGCGCCGGGCGAGGCGGTCTGGGCCTGGGCGGCCATGGCCGCCCCGATTGGAATCAGGCACGCGGTCAGGGCGGTGGCAAGCGCCAGCCGCCGACCGCGCACTGTCAGGTGCGCGTTCAAACGAATACTGCCTTTCCCGGCCCTTGCCTACGGGGTTAGCTGTCGGGCTCGCGACGCGTCTGTCTGCGCCGCTACGGATGTGAGCGACCGAAGCGCGCATACGCGCACGCCGATCTCACCCGATTCGCCCCAGCCGTCTCTCGACGGCGATGGGTCCCCCGCCCGCGCGTCCTTGGGAGGCACGGTTCGGCCAAGCCGAATCGAACAACTGTTCGTAGGCTAGGCGCCGAACATCCGTCGAGTGTGATCGCCATCACAGTTCGCCGAGTGCCAGCGCGCCAACCGCGCTACGGTGCGTGCTCAACCGCTTCAGCAAGGGAGAGACTCACGCCATGGCCGGAGACCGCCTGACCGCACTCGATGCCTCGTTCCTCCACATCGAGGACGACGCCGCGCACATGCACGTGGCATCGGCCATGGTGTTCGCGGGCGACCCTCCGCCCTACGACGAGCTGCTCGAGTCCATCGGTCGACGGCTGCATCTGGTGCCGCGCTACCGCCAGCGCCTGGCGTTCGTGCCGATGGGCCAGGGCCGGCCGCGGTGGGTCGACGACCCGCACCTGAACCTGCGCTACCACGTGCGCTCCACGGCCCTCCCCTCCCCCGGCGGCGAGGACCAACTGAGGGCGCTGGCGGGCCGCGTGTTCGCCCAGCAGCTGGATCGCGACAAGCCGCTGTGGGAGCTCTGGCTGGTGGATGGCCTGGAGGGCGACCGCTTCGCGCTGCTGTCCAAGACCCACCACGCCCTGGTGGACGGCGTGTCGGGCGTGGACATCATGTCGGTTCTGTTTGACACCTCACCCGAGCCCGCGGCGCCCCCGGACCCGGGCCGGCGCTGGCTCCCGCGGCCGCTTCCGTCCCAGGCCGAGCTGCTGGCCGAGGCGCTGCTCGAGCGCGCCACCATGCCGGGCGAGGCGGCACGGACACTTGCGGGCCGTGTTCCGCGCGCCGCGGCAGATCGCCAGCGGGCTGGTGAACGCCGCGGCCGGTGTGGGAGCAATGGCCTGGGCGGGCCTCAACCCCGCGCCCGCGAGCCCGTACAACCGCGACATCGGCCCGCATCGGCGCTTCACGTGGGTCCGCACCGACCTGGCCGACGTGAAGGCCATCAAGAACGAGCTCGGCGGCACCGTGAACGACGTGGTGCTGGCCTCGGTGGCCGGCGCCCTGGGCCGCCACCTGCGCAGGCGCGGACAGCGCACCGACGGCCTGGAGCTCAAGGCCATGGTGCCGGTGAGCGTGCGTGCCGACGCCGAGCGCGGGCAGCTGGGCAACAAGGTGGCCGCGATCATGGCGCCGCTGCCCGTCTGGTGCCAGGAGCCGGTCGCGCGCCTGGAC
The DNA here is from genome assembly GCA_963755215.1 of uncultured Thermoleophilaceae bacterium. Lineage (GTDB taxonomy): Bacteria > Actinomycetota > Thermoleophilia > Solirubrobacterales > Thermoleophilaceae > JAAYBF01. The sequence goes on along the minus strand of CAVWIW010000006.1, from coordinate 673,451 downwards.
ATCGTGAGCGAGCAGATGAAGGGGCTCAAGGAGAGCGGCCAGGCGGTCGGTGCCCAGGTGCTCACCGACCTGTCCGGCTTCGCCCCCCCAACCGTCATGGCGCAGGCCTCGCGACTGATGAACCGCCAGCGCTTCTTCAACCTGGTGGTTACCAACGTGCCGGGGCCGCAGTTCCCCCTGTACCTGATGGGGCGCGAGGCGATCGACCCGTTCCCGATGGTGCCGCTGGCCAAGGGCCAGGGGCTGGGGATCGCGATCATGAGCTACAACGGCAAGATGAACTTCGGCCTGGTCGGCGACTTCGACGTCCTGCACGACATCGACGACCTGGCTCACGACCTCTACGAGTCGCTGGCCGAGCTGGCCGACGCGGCTGGAGTGGAGCTGGGCACCGAAGCGCCTCCCGCCGCATCCGTATCCTCGTAGGAGTGCGCGAGAAGGTGATCGAAGGGGCCCGCAAGCGCGGGCTTAGCGTGGACCTCAGGCGCCTGGACTCCTCGACCGCCACAGCGCAGGAGGCGGCGGCCGCCGTCGGGTGCGACGAGGCCCAGATCGCCAAGTCGCTGGTGTTCGTGGCCGACGGCGACCCGGTGCTGTGCATCGCCTCGGGCGCCCACCGCGTGGACACCGATCGCCTGGCCGACGTTCTCGACGTGGCGGAGGTCCGCCAGGCCACCCCCGGCGAGGTCCGCGCCGCCACCGGGTTCCCGGTCGGCGGGGTGGCGCCCTTCGGGCACGACCTCCCCGTGGTGGTCGACGAGGCACTGCTCCGCTACGACCACGTGTGGGCCGCCGGCGGCGACTCCCACTGCGTGTTCGCGGTCGAAGCGGTGCGGCTCGTGGAGTGCACCTCGGCCACGGTGGCGGTTGTCGGAGCGGTGAGCTGATCCATGGGTGCCCGGCCTCAGCCGCTGACCGCCGCGCTGGCGCAGATGAACCCGGTGGTTGGGGACATCGCCGGCAACGTGCGGCGCATCGCGGAGCTCATCGCCGCCGCCCGCGACCAGGGCGCGGCACTGGTGGTCTTCCCCGAGCTCGCCCTCACCGGCTACCCGCCCGAGGACCTCTTGCTCAAGACCCACTTCCTGGATGCCACCGGCGTAGCGCTCGGGGAGCTCGCGGCCTCCACGCACGGCATCGTGGCGCTCGTGGGCTTTGCCGAGCGGGCCGACGACGTCTACAACTCGGCGGCGCTGCTGGCCGACGGCGAGGTGGCGGGCATCTATCGCAAGATGCACCTGCCCAACTACGGCGTCTTCGACGAGCAGCGCTACTTCCAGGCCGGCACCCGCCCGGCGAACGTCGACCTCGATGGCGTCACCGTCGGGATCACCATCTGCGAGGACATCTGGGAGCCGGGCCCGCCGGCCACGGCTGAGGCGCTGGCGGGCGCGCAGGTCATCGTGAACCTCTCGGCCTCGCCCTACCACGCCGGCAAGGGCGCCGAGCGCGAGCGGATGCTCGCCCAGAGGGCCCGCGACAACCTGGCGGCGGTGCTGTTCTGCAACGCCGTCGGGGGGCAGGACGAGCTGGTGTTCGACGGGCACAGCGTCGCGCTGGACCAGGAGGGCGAGGTGGTGGCGCGCGCGCCTCAGTTCGAGGAGGCGCTCACTCTCTGCACGATCGACCCGGGCGCGGTCGCGGCGGCTCGCCTACGCGATCCGCGCCACCGCACGGCGGTCCGCCGCGAGCGCGGGGCGCCGGGCGCCGACCCGGTGACCCTGGCCTCCCTGGCCACCGAGCCGCGTCCGGGTGCTGTGGGTGGCCCGGTCGCGCGCGTGCTCGAGCCGGAGGCGGAGGTCTACGGCGCCCTGCGCACGGGCCTGCGCGACTACACGGACAAGAACGGCTTCGAGCGGGTGGTGTTCGGGCTGTCTGGCGGGATCGACTCGGCGCTGGTGGCCCTGCTGGCCGTGGACGCGCTGGGGGCCGACCGCGTGACCTGCGTGAGCATGCCCTCCCCCTTTTCCTCGGAAGGGACGCAGGCCGACGCCCGGGCGATCGCCAAGAACCTGGGCGTGGAGCTGGTCGAGCTGGGCATCGAGACGCCCATGCGCGCCTACGCCGAGTTGCTGGAGCCCGTGTTCGCGGGCACCGACTCCGGGCTCGCCGAGGAGAACCTCCAGGCGCGCATCCGCGGCAACCTGGTCATGGCGCTGTCCAACAAGTTCGGCTGGCTGGTGCTCACCACCGGCAACAAGAGCGAGCTCTCGGTGGGCTACGCGACCCTCTACGGGGACATGGCGGGCGGGTTCGCGGTGCTCAAGGACGTGTTCAAGGGCTGGGTCTACCGCCTCGTGCGGTGGCGCAACGCCCAGGCGGACGGGGAGCTCATCCCCGCCTCCGCGATCGACCGGCCGCCTTCGGCCGAGCTGCGCGCCGATCAGCTCGACGAGGACTCCCTGCCTCCCTACGAGGTGCTCGACGCGATCCTCGCCTCCTACGTGGAGCTCGACCTCGACGCTGCCGAGATCGTCGCCCAGGGCCATCCGGCCGGGCAGGTCGAGCGCGTGATCGGGATGGTCGATCGCGCGGAGTACAAGCGCCGCCAGGCGCCGCCGGGAATCCGGATCTCCACGAAGGCGTTCGGTCGCGACAGGCGGCTGCCCATCACCAACCGCTACGAGACCCGCGCCCAGCCCACGCCCCGCAGGCTGCGCGCCCTGGGCTAGGGGCCTAGAGCCGCCGCGCTCAGTCGGGCGCCGGGCGGACGGCCATCGTCACACGCGTCATTGCGCACAGGCGGTCTCGGTCGTCGGTGAAGTCGACCTCCCAGACCCAGCTCGTACGGCCGCGGTGGCGGCGGCGGGCGTGGGCGTGCACCCTGCCCTCGCTCACGGGCCGCAGGAAGCTCGTGTGGTTTGACTGGCCCATCGCGACCTCGCCGCCGGGCGCCACGCTGGTGAACGTGGCCACCGACGCGATGGTCTCCGCCAGCGCGGCGTAGGCGCCGCCATGGACGATGCCCATGGGCTGGCGCACCGCGTCGGTCACCTCGAAGCTGCCGCGCGCGCTCTCGTCGCCGACCTCGAAGACCTCGAAGCCGAGCGCGTCGGGCAGCATGGGGCCTTGCAGAGGTGGCTGGTCAGGCATCCGCGCAGGCTATCTTTCGCCGCACATGGCCACGTTCGACCAGCTCTCGGCGGAGCAGCGGGCGATAATCGAGCTCGTCCTCAAGCAGGGCCAGAGCTACGACGAGCTCGGCGACATGCTGGGCCTGCCCACGTCCCGGGTGCGCTCCATGGCGCGCGAGGCGCTCCAGCGCCTGTCACCAGTGAGCGCCGCTGCCGTGGACGACGGCTGGCGCGACCAGCTGGCCGACTACCTGCTCAACCAGCAGGAGGGCCCTGAGGCCACGGCCACGCGCGGACACCTGCGCCGGTCCGAGGCCGCACGCGGCTGGGCGCGCTCGATCGAGGATTCGCTGGATCACCTCTACGAGAACGGCAACGCTCCGGTCATCCCCGAGCCCGAGGCGGGAGGAGGCGGCGACAGGGCTCCCCGTCGCCGCCTGAGGGGCGGGGGCGAATCGAAGGCCCGCACCGGCACCAGCGGCGGCGCCGCGCTCTCGCCCGAGGCGCGCAGCGCGGTCAAACGGCGGCGGCTGATCGCCGGCGGCGCGCTGGCGCTCGTGGCTCTGCTGGCGGTCCTTGTGTGGCCGATCGGTCTGCTCACGGGCGACGACGACGATGGCGGCGGCGGGAGCGAGAACGCCTCGGCCGCCGGCTCGCGGGTGGTGGGCCAGTTCGTGCTGCGCCCACAGGGAGCGGCACGTCAGGCAAATGCCGTCGGCGCCGGGGTGGTGGCCGAGCAGGGCGGCGCGCTGCAGATGATCGTCCAAGCTCAGCTGCCGCCCACCAAGGAGGGTGAGGCATACGAGGTGTGGCTGTACAACTCGCGTGGCAACGCCCGCTCGCTCGGAGCGCAGGTCACCAACCGCCAGGGCGTGCTCCAGGGCCGCGCGGAGCTGCCCCGGAACTTCACGAGCTACCGCTACATCGACATCTCGCGCGAGCGCGTCGACGACAATCGCGGGCACTCGGGCAACTCGGTCCTGCGTGAGCGCATCAGCCGCATCCAGGCGCCGCAGGCCGCCGAGCAGAACCAGGGTCAGGGCGGCCAGGGTCAGGGCACCACCCCGCAGCCCGACACGACGCCGCAGACCACGACGCCGTAGCTCCCGCTAGCCAGGCAGCAGCTTCCCCGGGTTCATGATGCCGGTGGGATCCAGCCGCTCCTTGGCCGCGCGCAGCACCTCGACGCCCATCTCCCCCACCTCGCCCGTCATCCACGGCGCGTGATCGCGGCCGATGGCGTGATGGTGGGTGATGGTCCCGCCGTTGGCCGCGATGGCGTCGCACGCCGCTGTCTTGGCCGCCCGCCACTGATCGAGCTCGGCTCCGGCCTCCTGACGGGCCATGAAGGTGAAGTAGAGGGATGCTCCCGACGGATACAGGTGCGACACGTGGCACATGACGGCCGGGGGCGTGCCGCGCGCGCCCAGTGACTCGCGCAACGCCGTGCCAACCGCCGCGTACAGCGCATGGAGGCCCGACCAGGTGGCCGCGGTCTCCAGGGTCTCCACCATCACGCCGCGGTCCAGCAGCTCGTCGCGCAGGTAGGGAGCGGCGAAGCGCCCGCGCAGCCATGCCCTTCCCGGGCGCTGCCCGAGTGACACGCCCCCGGCCGCGCGCAGCGTCTCGGCGGCCAGGCCACGACGCCGCGAGACGTCGCCGGGGGTGCCCTCGAAGCCCGTGAAGGCCAGGCAGCCGCCCTCGTGGCCGCGCGCGCGCAGGTACGCCTTGGCCGCGCGCTCGGACAGGCTGCCGCTGGCAGATAGGGACATGGACAGCCTCGTCTCGTTCTCGTCGGAGAGCCGGGCGACGTCCGGCGAGCGGCCTCCCTGCTCGAGCAGGCGCAGCGCCTCGGTTCCCTCCTCGAAGCTGCGGAACGACCAGCCCTCGTAATGGCGCGCCTCGGGCGCCGGACGCACGCGCAGGGTGGCGGAGGTGATCACGCCGAGCGTGCCCTCCGAGCCCACGATCAGCTCCCGCACCGATGGCCCCGCGGCGGTGGCGGGCACGTCCCTGGTGGCCAGCGGGCCGGCGGGTGTCTCGCAAGCCACGGCCTCCACCAGCTCGTCGATGCGCCCGTACCCGGTGGAGGCCTGACCAGCCGACCGGGTGGCAACCCACCCGCCGACGGTCGAGAACTCGAACGACTGGGGGAAGTGCCCGAGCGTCAGCCCGGCGGCGCCCAGGCGCCGCTCGAGCTCCGGCCCGAAGGCGCCTGCCTCCACCGTCGCGGTGAGCGAGGCCTGGTCGACGCCGACGAGGCGGTCCAGCCGCGACAGGTCCAGGGAGATCGCCGCCGCGTGTCCGCCTCGAAGCGGCTCCACTCCGCCCACCACGCTCGTGCCGCCGCCGAATGGCGTCACGGCCACGCCCGTTCTGGCGCACGCGGTGAGCACGGCGGCCACCGCGGCCGCGGAGCCGGGGAGGACAACGGCATCCGGTGCGCTCGACCCGTCGCCCGAGCGGATCCGCACCAGGTCGGGATAGCTCTTGCCCAGGGCGTGCTCGACCCGCGCGCGACGATCGTCGCGCAGGCGGTCCTCGCCGCCGGCGGCGTCCGCGAGCGCGCGGCGCGCGGCCTCCGGCAACGCGGGAGCGACCAGGCTCACGTCGTCCAGCTCCACTCGTGCCGTGCGGGCACCTGGCTCTACACCGAGCTCCTCGGCCAGTAGCGCCAGGGCCGCCTCCGGCAGCGCGCTCGCGTGCTCGTCCTCCCCCCAGCCCCACCAGCGCATCAGCCGGCGCTCCTCCAGTCCTCGGCCAGCTCCTGCAGGCCGTCCAGCGCGCCGTCGAGCTGCTTGCGCGTTGCGCGGCCCACCTGAAGGCCGCCGAGCTTTGAGAGCCCGCGCAGCTCCAGCCGCGTGGTCAGGCTCACCGTGGTCTGGCCCTGCGCCTCGGACTCTAGCTCCAGCACCGTGACCGAGGAGCTCAGGATGCGCTCGAAGGGCGACTCATCGACCTCGTGGCGCCAGGAGAGCCGGCGCGGGTGGTCGGACTCCAGCAGCGTGTAGTCGGCTCTCAGCGTCTTTCCCTTCGGCGAGCCCAGCACCGCCGTCCAGGCGTCGCGCGTGGCCTCCTCCACCCGCTGCACGCCGGGCCACCACTCCGGCAGCTTGGACGGGTCTGCCACGGCGGTCCAGATCCGCTCGGGCGCCGCGGGGAGGGTGCGTGTGCGGGTGATCACCGGCACGCGCAGACGCTACCCGGCGTAGGAGATCAGGCTGTGCACGTTGTGCGGAGCCAGGCGCCGACGGCCGTCGAGGAAGGCCAGCTCGATCACGAACGCGCAGCCGGCCACCCGCGCGCCGGCGCCCTCGACCAGGTCGCACATGGCGCGGGCGGTCCCGCCGGTGGCCAGCAGGTCGTCGTGCACCAGCACCCGCGCCCCGCCCTGCAGCGCGTCGGCATGTACCTCGAGGGTGTCCACGCCGTACTCCAGCTGGTACTCGACCGACGTGGTGTCGCGCGGCAGCTTGCCCGGCTTGCGCGCCAGGATGAAGCCCGCGCCCGCAGCCGCCGCCACGGCGCCGCCCAGCACGAACCCGCGCGCCTCGGCCGAGACCACGTACTGCGCCTCCACCTCCCGGGCGTGGTCTGCCAGCGCGTCGACCGCCGTCCGCAGGGCCTTGGAGTCCAGGAACAGCGGGGTGATGTCCTTGAAGACGATCCCGGGCTCGGGAAAGTCCGGGATGTCCTGGATGTGCGCGCGCAGGGCCTCCCCCGCGGCGGTCACTTGGCGATCTTGCGCAGGTCGCGGATGAGCAGCAGGTGCTTCAGGTAGGACGCCGTGGCGGCCAGGTTCTCCAGGGCCTGCACGGCCTCCTTCCGGCGCTCGGGGTTCCGCGAGCGCAGCGCCGGCGCCAGGATCTGCTCGAGCAGGGCCGCCTCGCGATCCGCCGAGGTGCGAAAAACGCGCAGGTTGCGCCCGCCGACGCCGAAGCGCTTGAGCTCGGTGACCGCGCGGATGATCTCGCGCTCGGTGTCGTCGTACAGGACCTCCCCGTCGCGCTTCTCGCCACGAATCACGCCGTATTCCTCGAGCTCCTTGACCAGGGCGGCGTCCGCGCGGGTCTCCTCGAGCACCTCGTCCAAGCGGTAGAGCGACCCGCCGGAGCGCATGTCCACGCTGGCGCGGCGCAGCGCCCGCGGCTCCGGGCTCTCCTTGCTCTTTGCCAGCTCCTCCTGCTCGGCGCGCCCGGCGGCGAGCTCCTGGCGGATCACTCGCAACGGCAGGAACTCGTCGCGCTGGAGGCGCAGGATGGTGCGCAGCCGCACCACGTCGCCCGGCGAGAACAGCCGGTAGCCGCCGGCCGTCCGCTGGGGCGTGAGCAGCTTCTGGTCCTCCAGGTAGCGGATCTTCGAGATCGAGATGTCCGGGAACTCGCGCTCGAGCTGCTTGCACACGGCGCCGATGGTCAGCGCCTTGCCGGGCGGGCCCTGGTCGACCTCGGGCTGGGCGCTCATCGCTCGAGATAGGTGAGCTTGTACTTGCCGACCTGCAGCTCGTCGCCGTTCTGCAGCTTGTGCGACTCGATTCGGCGCCGGTTCACATACGTGCCGTTGAGGGACCCCAGGTCATCGACGTAGAGGCCGTCGCGGCGCCGCACCAGCAGCGCGTGATTGCGCGAGACCGTGACGTCGTCCAGGAACACCTCCGCGTCCGGGCTGCGGCCGATCGTCATGCGCTCGCCGGAGACCGAGAAGACCTCACCGGCGCGGCCGCCGCCCGAGCGGATCGCCAGCGTGGCGCCCTCGCCCGCGACCTCCTCGATGTCCACAGGCTTGAGCTCGCCGGTCTCGTCGAGCTGGTAGGCCGCGGTGGTGTCGCCCTCCGGCGGAGTGGCTTCGGCCAGGAAGGCGCCGCAGCGCTGGCAGTAGTTGGCGCCCTCCGCGTTGACGAAGCTGCAGACCGGGCAGTGCATCTAGCTCTCGGTCAGGTGCCCCGGGGGACGGCTAGTCATCGCCGTCGGGATCCGGCGTCGCCTTGCCGGCGAGGATGTCGGTCAGCTGCTGGACGTCGGCACCGGTGATCGCGGACTCGCCCGCCTCGTGGGCCTTGCGGAGCCGGTTCACGAGCTCGGCGCGCAGGATGTCGATCCTGCCGTGCAGCATCCGGCGCTGATAGCTGACGTCCTGCTCTTCCTCGGTCAGCGTCTGGATCATCTCCTTGAGCTCCTCGTCGGAGAGGGCGCCGAGGTCGGGGAAGCTGTCCATGGGTCGGTTGAGTCCTTTCGCGGTGGGCCAGAACGGCGAACGGCGAGTATAGGCCAGGTGTCAGGTTCAGGTTGAGGCTTTGAGGAAGCGCACCCCATCCTGCACGTAGATGACCGTCGCCCACAGCGTCAGGGCCAGGCCGAGGTACAGCGACGCGTCCGCCACCCAGGTGTCGGTGATCAGTGCGAGGAAGATGGCGAACATCACCGGCCAGACCGCCCACCGCCCGACCATGTTGATCTTCAGGTCCATGCCCTTGCGCAGGCCGACCTGGCTGAGCACGAGCATGAACAGCTCCCGCAGGGCCAGGGCCACCAGTGCCCAGCGCGGCAGCAGCTCGAAGTGGAAGCACACGATCGCGCCCGCCAGCACCAGCGCGCGGTCGGTCAACGGGTCCAGCAGCGCCCCCAGGCGGCTGTACTGGCCAGTCACGCGCGCGAGCATCCCGTCCAGCTGGTCGCCCCACGCGATGGCGAAGAACAGCAGCGCGCCCGCCAGCGTGCGCCCGTCGTCGGAGGAGAAGGCGATGACCAGGAAAACGGGGAGCAGCGCGAGTCGCACGTAGGACACCACGTTGGGCACCGTGAACGGCCGCAGCGGCTGACCGCGCTGGGTCTCGGCCGGCGGCCCCCCCGACCGGTCGATGCCCAGCAGCCGGCGCTTGGTCAGGGAAGATCGCGCCACAGATCCGCGGCGGCCTCGGCCGCCCCCTCCAACGGCAGCGAGCGCTTGTCCTGCCCGCGCCTGACCTGGACCTCGACCTCGCCGGCCTCCACGCCCCGCTTGCCCACCGTGAGGCGAAGGGGGCAGCCGAGCAGCTCGGCATCCGCGAACTTCTCGCCCGGGCTAGCGTCACGGTCGTCGTAGAGCACGTCCAGGCCGGCCTCGCCCAGCTCCTCGTACAGGCCGTCGGCGACCTCGCGCGCCTGCTCCCCCGGCTTGCCGAGCGTGACCACCTCCACGTCGAACGGAGCCAGCGAGCGGGGCCAGGAGATGCCCTGGTCGTCCGCGTACTGCTCCACCGCGGCGGCCGCGATCCGGGCCGGGCCGATCCCGTAGGAGCCCATCCACAGCGGGCGCTCGGCACCGTCCTCGTCGAGGAAGGTCGCGCCCAGTGGCTCCGAGTAGCGCGTCCCGAGCTTGAAGATGTTGCCCACCTCGATCGCTGCCTCGATACGGATCTCGGCGCCGGCGGGGCAGGTGTCGCCGGCCTCGACGCTGCGAACGTCGGCGAAGCGGGCCTGGAAGTCACGCCCCGGCTCGACGCCTCGCAGGTGGCGATCGGGCTCGTTGGCCCCCGCGACCATCCCGGTCAGCCCCTGCAACGCCTCGTCGGCCAGCACCGGCACCCGCGAGCCCACGGGCCCGATGAAGCCGCCTGGGGCGCCGAAGGCGTCGCGCAGCTCGTCCTCGGTGGCTGGCCGCGCGGGCTGGCCGAGCGCGTTCTGGAGCTTGATCTCGTTCAGCCGGTGGTCGCCCCGAACGAGCACCAGCAGCGGCGAGCCATCCCCCTGCACCATTCGGCAGCGCCTTCAACAGCGCTCCAGGCGGGACGGCCATCGCGCTGGAGACCGCCTCGATCGTGGTTGCGCCGGGCGTGTCCACCGCCTCGGGCTCGGACAGCGCGGCGGGCAGGCCGTCGACCGCGCTGGGGGTGGCGCTGGCCACCTCCACGTTGGCGGCGTAGCCGGCGCTGGACAGCGCCACCGCGTTCTCACCCGCGGCGCACGGGGCCATGTACTCGTGCGCGCCGAAGCCGCCCATCATCCCCACGTCGGACTCCACCCGGTACCACTCGAGACCCGTGCGCTCGAAGATCCGGTCGTACGCGTGGGTGTGCAGGTCGTACGAGGCGTCCAGGCCCTCGCGGTCGCGGTCGAAGGAGTAGGAGTCCTTCATGATGAACTCGCGCGTCCGCAGCACGCCGGCGCGCGGGCGCGGCTCGTCGCGCTCCTTGACCTGGAAGTGGTACAGCAGCAGCGGCAGGTCGCGGTAGGAGCGGATCTCGCGCGCCATGTGGAAGGTCAGCGCCTCCTCGTGGGACAGGGCCAGCACCAGGTCGGCGCTGCGACGGTCCTGGAGCTTGAACAGCTCGTCGATCGGATAGCGGCCGCTGCGGCGCCAGAGCTCGGCGGGCTGGAGCACCGGCATCAGCATCTCGTGCGCGCCGATCGCGTCGAGCTCCTCGCGCACGATCTGCTCCGCCCTGCGGTGGACGCGCCAGCCCGCCGGGAGATATGTCCACATGCCGGCGCCCAGCTGACGCACCAGCCCGGCCCGCACCATCAGGCGATGCGAAACGGCCTCGGCGTCCGCGGGTGCCTCCTTCTCGGTGGGCAGCAGGTAGCGGGAGAGCCTGGTCACGGGGGCGACGAGTCTAAAGGTGGCCCTCCGGGCTGGCGATACGGGGCTCAGAGGCGCCCCCATGACAGCCCTTGCCCGACGCGTGAATCCACTGGCCGTGACAGCGACCGCCTTTGCGGCCGCCTGGCTCGCCTTCCTCCTGCACACGCTTCCGGGCGTGGACGGCGACGGGTACTCCACCTTCTTCGACGGCTACCTCTACAACGGGCTGGTGCTGGCCGCGGCGGTCCTCTGCGTCGCGAGGGCCGTGTGGGTGCGCGAGTCGCGCGCGGCCTGGCTGACGCTTGGACTGGGGCTGGCCGCCTGGTGCGCCGGCGAGATCGTGTGGACCCTCACGATCGCCGACCTCGACGAGATCCCGGTCCCGTCGGCGGCCGACGTGCTCTACCTGGCCTTCTACCCGGCCGCCTACGCAGCTCTGGTGCTGCTAGTGCGGGCCAAGACGGCGATCCTGTCGCGGGATCTATGGCTGGACGGGGCGATCGCGGCCCTGGCCGTCGCCGGCTTGGCCGCCGCCCTGACGCTGGAGCCGGTGCTCGACGCCGGCTATTCAGAGCCCGCCGAGGTGGCGGTCAACCTGGCCTACCCGATCGGGGACCTAGCACTCCTGAGTGCCGTGGCCGTGGTGTTCGGGCTCACCGGCTGGCGACCGGGCCGGGCGTGGGCCCTGCTCGGCCTCGGCCTGGCGATCATGGCGGTGGCGGATTGCGTGTACCTCGCGCAATCGGCCAGGGGCACATACGTCGAGGGGCGCTGGCTCGATGCCATCTGGCCGGCCTCGGCACTGCTGGTGGGCTTCTCCGCGTGGGCGGGAAGCGGGCCCTCTCGCCCGCCCGGGTTCATCCAGCAGCGCGCCGTGCTCATCCCGTCGGCGTGCGGGGTCCTGGCTCTCGGCCTCGTCGGCTATGGGCTGTTTGAAGGAATTGGCCGGGTATCGGCGCTACTCGCCATGGCCACGCTGCTGCTGGTCACGGTGCGGATGGCTCTCGCCTTCGCCGAGAACCAGCGGGCGATGCTCATGACGCGCCGGCAGGCTCTGACCGACTCGCTCACGGGCCTCGGTAATCGCCGTCGCCTGATGGAGGAGCTCGAGCGCGACATCGCGGATGCCACGCCGGTGAAGCCCCGGACCTGCGTGATTCTCGACCTGGACGGCTTCAAGGGCTACAACGACAGTTACGGCCACCCCGCCGGAGACGAGCTACTCGCGCGGCTGGGCGGGCGGCTGAAAGGGGCCGTGGCCCCGCACGGGCGCGCCTACCGCCTGGGTGGCGACGAGTTCTGCGTCGTGGCGCGCTGCTCGCCGCCCGTCCTGGAGAGCGTGGTGGCCGCCGCGCGGGCAGCCCTGTCCGAGGCAGGCGAGGGCTTCGCCGTGACCAGCTCGGCAGGCGCGGTGCTGATTCCCGCAGAGGCAGACACCCCGTCGTCGATCCTCCAGCTCGCGGATCGTCGGATGTACGCCCAGAAGGACGGCCGGCGCCCCTCCCCCGCCCGTCAGAGCGGGGACGTGCTGCTCAGCACGCTGCGCGAGCGCGAGCCCGAGCTCCACGCCCATCTGAACGGGGTCGCCGAGCTGAGCGTGGCGGTGGCCAGGCGTCTCGGCATGCTCGCCGAGGACCTCGACGAAGTCTCACGGGCGGCGGAGCTGCACGACGTGGGCAAGATCGCGATCCCAGAGGCGATCCTGCGCAAGCCCGGCCCGCTCGACGACGAGGAGTGGTCGTTCATGCGCCGTCACACGATGATCGGCGAGCGGATTCTCAGCGCCGCTCCCGCACTGGTGCCGGTGGCCCGGATCGTGCGCTCCAGCCATGAGCGCTGGGACGGCGCCGGCTACCCCGACGGGCTCGCGGGCGACGACATCCCGATCGGGGCCCGAGTCGTGGCCGTGTGCGACGCCTACGACGCCATGGTCAGCGACCGGCCCTACCGCAGCGCGCGCAGCCCGCGCGAGGCCCTCGCCGAGCTGCGGCGCTGCGCCGGTACCCAGTTCGACCCCCGCGTGGTGGACGCCTTCGAGGTGGAGCTGGTGCGAAGCGGCCGCACCGTGCGCCGCTCGCGAAGCGAACCCGCGGCCTAGGCCCTCGTGAAGCGGCGGCCGGCGGTAGGTGACGCCGCCTCGTCAAGGGCCACCCGCTCACGGGCCGGCGCCATCGGCAGCTCGGTGCCGTTCTCCAGCGCCTCCTCGGTGGCCGCCTTGGCCTCCATGGCAGCGATCCGCTCGGGCGTGAGCTCGCCGGCGTTCTCCTCCTCGATCTGCTGGAGGAATGCGGCGCCCTCCGCAGCCTCGCGCTCATCGCGGACCACCGTGCGGCCGGCGGCGTAGTACTTGTCGATCTCCTCGAACAGGACGTCGACGAGCTGCTCCTGCGGGACCTTGCGAATGGGCTCGCCCTTGGAGTAGACCACGCCCTGGTTCTTGGCGCCCGTGATGCCGAAGTCGGCGTGTGACGCCTCCCCGATCCCGTTCACGGCGCAGCCGAGCACGGCCACTTCGATCGGGTCGTCGTAGGCCTCGAGCCGCTGCTCGACCTCGGCCACCACCGTGTCCATGTCGAACTGGAGCCGGCCGCAGGTGGGACAAGCGATGAGCACGGGCCCGCGCTCGCGCAGCTTGAGCGCCTTGAGGATCTCCCACGCGACCTTCACCTCCTCCTCGGCGTGGAAGGTGGACAGCGAGATGCGGATGGTGTCCCCCACCCCGTCGGCCAGGAGCGTCCCCAGGCCGACAGCCGACTTGAGCGAGCCCGTCCACTTGGTGCCGGCCTCTGTGATGCCCAGGTGCAACGGGTAGTCGATCCGCTCGGACAGCAGCCGGTTCGACGCGATGGTGTTGGGCACGCTCGTGGACTTGATCGAGACCTTGAAGTCCTCGAAGTCCAGCCGCTCCATGAGCTCCACGAACTCCACGGCCGCGGTCACCAATGCCTCCACCGGGCTCTCGCGCTCCAGCGCATGAAGGTGCTTGGGCAGCGAGCCGGAGTTCACCCCGATGCGCATGGGCGTGCCGGCGGCCGTGGCGCGGGCGGCCACCTCGGCCACCTTGTCCGGGCCGCCGATGTTGCCCGGGTTAAGGCGAATGCAGTGGGCCCCGGCGTCGATGGCCTTGAGGGCCAGCGTGTGGTTGAAGTGAATGTCGGCGATCACCGGAATGGGCGACTCGGCCACGATCGTGCGCAGCGCGTCGGCGTCCTCCTCGCGCGGCACGGCGCACCGCACCAGGTCGCCACCGGCGTCGGCGATTGCCCGTACCTGGCGCAGGGTGGCGCCCAGGTCTGCCGTCTCGGTCTTCGTCATCGACTGCACGGCGACGGGGGCGCCGCCGCCGATCTTCACGCCGCCGACGTCGATCTGGCGCTTGGAGGCCATGCCCTGAGGGTATCGGGCACTAGGAACCAAGCGCTAAGCGCTAGGCGCTACTACGAGTACAGCTCCTCGATCTCCGTTGAGTACTTCTGGTGGATCGGCTTTCGCTTGAGCTTCATCGTCGGCGTGAGCTCCTCCCCGCCGGGCTGCCAGTCCGTGGGCAGGATCTTGAACTTCTTGATCTGTTCGACCCGCGCGAGCGACTCGTTGGCGGCGTCCACCCCGCGCTGGACTTCCGCGAGCACCTTCTCTTCGCCGGCGAGCGCCTCCGGCGATGCGTCGCCGATGCCGTTCTGCTGGGCGAACCCGGGCGCGACGTCGGGATCGAGCGTGATCAGGGCCACGTTGTAGGGCTTGGCGTCGCCGATCGCGACGGCCTGGCCGATCAACGGGCTGCCGGTCTTGACCTTGGCCTCGATGTTGGCCGGCGACATGTTCTTGCCGGCCGCGTTGATGATCAGCTCCTTCTTGCGGTCGACGATCTTCAGATAGCCGTCCTCATCGAACTCGCCGATGTCGCCGGTGGCCAGCCAGCCGTCGGAGTCGATGGTCTCCGCGGTCTTCTCCGGCTGGTTGCGATAGCCGTCCATGATGATGCGGCCCCGGATCATCACCTCGCCGTCGTCGGCGAGCTTGATCTCCACGCCGGGCGAGGGCGGCCCGACGGTCCCGATCTTGATCTTGTCCGGCGGGTTCACCGTGCCGCTTCCGCAGGTCTCCGACATGCCCCACAGCTCGGCGAGCGGGATGCCGATGGCGTGGAAGAACTTGATGACCTCGGGCGGCGTGGGCGCGGCGCCCACGTTGACCGACTCGATGTCGTCGAACCCAAGCTGCTTGCGCATCTTGGAGAACACCATCTCGTCGGCCTTGGCGTACTGCGCGGCCAGCTCGGCGGGTACCTCCTCGCCCGCCTGCTCCAGCTCCACCTTCTTCAGGCCCAGCGCCAGGGCCCCCTTCACGGCCTCCTTGCGCGCGGGGTCCTCCTCCGCCTCGATGCCCGCCTCGAGGGCGGCCTTGAGCTTCTCCCAGATGCGCGGCACCGCGAAGAACCAGCTGGGGCGCACGTCGGGCAGGTAGGCCACCACCTGACGCGGGTCGGGGCAGTCCGTGGTGGTGAAGCCGAGCACCAGCGGCAGGTAGTGGCTGCAGGCGCGCTCGGCGATGTGCGCGTAGGGCAGCCAGGAGATCACGCGGCCGTCGTCGGGGAACGGGATGACCTCGTCGAAGGCCTGCACCGCGGACACCAGGTTGTCGTGGGTGAGCTGCACGCCCTTGGGTGGCCCGGTGGTGCCGGAGGTGTAGATGAGGGTGAGGATGTCGTCGGGCTTCACGGCCTTCCAGGCCGCCTCGAAGTCGAAGCCCGCGTCGCCCTTGGCCTCGACGTCGGCCAGGGTCGGGTTGCCGTCGGAGCCGTCGCCGTCGACCACGACTACGGTCTCCAGACCCGCGACCTTGCTCACCGTGTCCAGGAATGCCTTCTCGGTTACCAGGATCTTGTTGGCGGCGTCACCCACCAGGTACTCGATCTGCTCGGCCGTGTAGGTGTTGTAGATCGAAAACGGCGTGGCCCCGAGGTGCAGCGCCGCCGAGTCCACGAAGTGGAACTCGGGCCGGTTGGTCAGCATGATCCCGATGGTCTGGCCGGGGCCGAGGCCCATCGCGGCGAGTCCGCGCGCCACGGACTCCACGCGCTCGGCGTATTCGCGCCAGGTGCAGGTGAAAGCGTCGTCCTTTGTGCGGATCGCCGGCCGGTCGGGGTTGGCCGCGGCGGTGATCTGAAAGGCCTCGGCCAGCGTGCTGGCCGAGAGTCCCTTCGGCTTGCTCGCGCGGGTCGTGGTTGCGCTCTCCATGGCTCCTCCTCGATCGGTCGCGCGGAGCCTATCTCACCTGAAATCCCTCGCCGGACAGTCGATCGATGTCGTTCGTAAGCCCGATCATGAATAACCCGATGACCAGCATGAAGCCCACCACCCCGGCCCGTTCCATGACGCTGAACGGCACCGGCTTGCCGCGCACCTTCTCCACGATTGCCCAGAAGATGTGGCCGCCATCGAGTGGCAGGAACGGGAACAGGTTCACGATGGCCAGCGAGAGCGAGATGATCGCCAGGATCCCCACGACCTGGGCCAGGTCGTTGAGGATCGTCTGGCGGGTGACCTCATACGAGCCGACGATGCCGGAGATCTCCTTGCGCTGCTGGGAGTCGAACAGGCGTGCGGGAAGCGACAGCGTCTGCCTGGTGATGAACCAGAAGCGGTCCAGCGAGGTCGTGACCGACTCGCCGAAGCCCAGCGACTCGCGCGGGCCGGCGGCGTAGGAGAAGCCCAGCCGCGTCCGCTCCTGGACGGGGTCGTACACCGGCGTGGCCTCGATCTCGAGCCTGCGCCCGTTCCGCTCCACCAGCAGCGCCGCGGGGTCCGACGCGGCGCAGCCGTCGGTGGGCGGCCGCTGCGGGCAGCGGTGGCTGGCGATCTGCGGGGAGAGCTTGCTGGCGTTGCCGCGAACGCCGTCGACGGCCACGATGCGATCGCCCGGCTTGAGCACCTGGGCGGCCGGATACCCCTTCTCGATGGCGCCCACCCGCGTGGTGCCGGTCTCGGGCCCGATGGCCCAGAAGTAGATGAACAGCAGCACCAGCGCCAGGATCAGGTTCACGGCCGGGCCCGCGGTGATCACCGCGATCCGCTTCCACACCGGCTGGGAGTAGTACGCCCGAGTCCGGACCTCGTCGGGGAGGTCCTCGTCGGGGTTCATCCCGCTGATCTTCACGTAGCCGCCCGCGGGGATGGCCCCGATGGCGTACTCGGTCTCCCCCACCTTCTTCGAGGCCAGTGTCGGCGGGAAGAACAGCGAGAACTTCTCGACCCGCATGCCCACCGCCTTGGCCACCGAGAAGTGGCCGAGCTCGTGCAGCACGACCAGCAGGGCAAAGCCCGCGAACGCCAGGAACCAGCTCACTCGGCGGGCACCGCGTCCGTGAGCTCGCGCGCCCGCTCGCGGGCCTCCGCGTCGGTGGCGTAGAGGTCCGAGAAGTGGCCGAACGGCGCGCCCGGCACCGCCTCGAGCGTGCCTTCGATCACCCGTGCGATCCCTGTGAATGGCAGCTGACCGCCGAGGAACGCGTCGACCGCCACCTCGTTGGCGGCGTTCAGCACGCAGGGCGCCGTGCCTCCCGCCGCCCCGGCCTCGCGCGCCAGGCGCAGGCAGGGGAACAGGTCCTCGTCCGGCGGCTCGAAGGCAAGGCTCCCGACCTCCGCCAGGTCGAGCGTTTTCACCGGCACGTCGACCCGATCGGGGAAGTGGAGGGCGAACGAGATCGGCACGCGCATGTCCGGATTGCCCAGGTGTGCCAGCGAGGCCCCGTCGTTCAGGTGGATCAGGGAGTGCACGATCGACTGGGGGTGCACCAGCACGTCGATGCGCTCATAGGGCACCCCGAAGAGGTGGTGGGCTTCGATGACCTCGAGGCCCTTGTTCATGAGGGTGGCCGAGTCGATCGTGACCTTGCCGCCCATGTCCCAGGTCGGGTGTGCCAGGGCCTCTTCGCGGGTCACGCCCGACAGGTCGGAGCGACCGCGGAACGGGCCGCCGGAGGCGGTCAGGACCAGCCGGTCGACCGTGCCGGGGCGTTCGCCTGCCAGCAGCTGAAACAGCGCGGAGTGCTCGGAGTCGACCGGGAGGATGGTGGCGCCCGTGGCCTCCGCGAGCGTGGTCACGAGCTCGCCGCCAACGACCAGGCTCTCCTTGTTGGCCAGCGCCAGGTCGATGCCCTCCCCCAGAGCGGCCACCGTGGGGCCCAGGCCCGCCGACCCGGTGAGGGCGTTCAGCACCAGGTCGCACTCGGTGTCGGTGATGAGCGCCACGAGGCCCTCCGCCCCCGCGAGCACGGTGCCCTCCCACGTCTCGCCGGCCCTGGCGGCTGCATGCTCGTCGGCCAGGGCCACGCGGTCCACGCCGTGGCGGGCCGCCTGCTCGAGGAGGACATCGGCGTTTGAGTGAGCGGCCAGGCCCACGACCTCGAGCGTGCCGCTGCGGGACACGACGTCGAGTGCCTGGGTGCCAATCGAGCCGGTGGAGCCGACTATGAGGACGCGGCGCACCGGCCCCAGTCTAGGGAGGCCCCTCCGGCTGGCAGGTCAGGCTTCGAGCACGTTGAGCAGCGCCGCCACGACGTCAGGATCGAACTGCGAGCCCGCGCCGCGCTGCAACTCCGCCCGGGCCTCGTCCGGCGCCAGAGCCCTGCGATACGGCCGCTCCGCGATCATCGCGTCGTAGGCGTCACAGGCGAACACGATCCGTGCCCCGAGCGGGATCTCCTCGCCGGCGAGCCCGTCCGGGTAGCCGCGCCCGTCCCAGCGCTCATGCGAGTGGCGCAGCAGCGGCCTGACCGGCGCCAGGAAGTCGATCGACGCGATCATCTGCTCGCCGATCACCGCGTGCTCCTCCACCTGGGAGCGCTCCTGCGGGTCGAGCGCCGCGGTCTTCGTGAGGATGGCCTCCGGGATGGCGAGTTTGCCGATGTCGTGGAAGGCCGCCCCAAACCGGAGCGTTCGTAGCGCGTCGCCACCCATCCCCAGGGCACGCCCGACCGCCTCGGCCGTGGAGGCGCGCGAGTGCGAGCGCGCCGACCCGTAGAAGTCCTTCGCCTCGAGACCCGCGGTCAGGGTCTCCGCCGTGTCGAGGTACGCGGCCTCCAGCTGGGCCATGTGCCGCGAGGCCTCGAGCGCCGCGCCGGCGTGGCGCGCGATCGCGGCTACCAGCCGCGCGTCGTCCTCGTCGAAGGCGTCCAGGCGCCCACTCTCGAGGTTGATCGCGCCCCACATATCCTCGCCGCAGAGGAGTGGCGCGCACAGCTCGGAACGGACCATGTCCGTGGTGTTGGTCTTGCGGTAGTCGGGCTCCGGCCGCACGTCGCCGACGACCACCAGCTGGCACTCTCGCAGGGCCCGGCCCACCAGGCCGAGTGCGGCCGGCTGGCGCCAGCCGCTGTCCTTGAGCGCCACGGCGTCCGCTCCCCGCGCGGCAGCAAGCTCCGCGTGGCCGTCGGCCGCCTTCCTGATCACGCCGCAGAAGGGGCAGCCGAACTCGCGGGCGAGCTCCTCCACCACAGCCTCGGCGATGGCGTCCTCGTCGATCGCGCCGGCGAGCCTGGTGCCCAGCCGGTCCATGAGCTCGAGCTGGCGCGTGCGCTTGTTGAGCTGATGCTTGCGCGCGGCGCTTCCGGCGGAGTGTCCGGCCGCCGCCCTGGCCAGTAGCTGGACCCGGAGCTCGGCCAGGCTGAGGTCGCCCGTGTCAGCGTCCGCGTAGACCTCGATCAGGAACACGCCCTCGGAGTCGGCGGCCCCGGCGCCCAGGACCCCCTGGAAGCCCAGTTCGGCCAGGAGCTGGCGCTCGGCCGGGTCGGAGTCGCGGTCGTCTATGTCCACCAGAAACGAGCCACCTCCCGCCTCCACGATCGCCGCGGTCTGCGGGTAGTCGGCAAGCTGGTAGACCTCGTGCGTCAGGCCTACCCTGATGCCCCGCAGCCTGCTGTCGCGGTCGTCGGCGTTCGCGAGAGAGCGGATTGTGGTGCCGCCCTCCGCCGCGAACGAAATCGTCCAGGCGGCGGCATTTATGGTCTCCGCGATCGTTGCCAGCACGACCTCGAGGCGATCGAGCGTGGAGTGCGCCGCCAGCTCGCCATCGAGCATCTCCAGCAGTTGCGCGCTGGCCTCGTCGAGGCGCTCGGTGGCTCCCCTGCGCCGGGAGCGACGGCGGTCCCCCCCGGGCAAGCTCGGGGTGTTGGTGGCCTCCGCGGTGCAGAACTGAGCGCCGCCTCGCTGCTTCGCGGCGTATTGCGCCGTGTCCGCCGCACGCAGCAGACGGTCCGGCCTGTCGATCCCCGGGCCGGCCGCGGCACCGCCGCAGGAGACGCCCAGCGGGATATCGCGGTCCTCGGAGAGCACCCGCAGCACCGTCTCGGCCACGTCGCTCGCGGCGCTCATGTCGTGACCTTCGAGGAGCACGGCGAACTCGTCGCCGGACAGCCGCGCCGCCACCGCACCCGGATATGGGGCCGCGGCCGCGAGCAGCGCGTCGGCCACGCGCTTCAGGGCGCGGTCGCCGGCGTGATGGCCTCGCACGTCGTTGATCGCCTTGAGCTCGTCTACGTCGCAGACCAGCAGCGTCACCGGCGTGATGTGCGAGCGCCAGCGCTCGGTCGCGCGTTCGAGCTGCTCCTCGAACCTCCGGCGGTTGGCCAAGCCCGTGAGTTCGTCCTCATAGGCCAGGCGCGAAACGTTGGAGAACAACTCGGCCCGGCCGATCACGCCCGCCAGCTGGCCGCCGAGAGCCTCGAGGAAGCGGATGTCGCTTGCCCTGAAGCGCGGCGCTCCCGGACACGTGCTGGCCCACACCTCGCCCCAGACCTCCCCCTCCACCACGATCGGAACGCCGATGTCGGACTCCTTGCCGAGCTCGCGCAGCAACGCCACGCTCATCGGATCGGCGTCCGGGTCGTCGACGGCAGTGAAGTAGGGAGTGGCGGTCTGGAGCAGCTGGCGCAGCTTGGGGTACTCGGCCAGCGCGTAGGTCTCGTCCTCGGGAAACCGCTCCTCCGCGGGCCCCAGCTCGCCCACGTTGATGAGCACTCGCATCTCGTCCTGATCGCGCTCCCAGCGGCTGATCGACAGCGAGCCGGCGTGCAGGGCCTGGAGCGCCGCCTCGGCAGCCAGCTCGATGACATCGGGCAGCCCCGTGGCGGCCGCGGCGGCTGCGGCGACCCGAGTGAGCGCCTCGCGCTCGCCCGAGCCGCGCGCAGACACGGCTCCCGCCCGCCCGGGATCGCCCGGCTGGTGAGCAGGAGGGGTCCAGGAGCGCCGCCTGGCGCCATGGCTGACCGTCTGATCGGGTCGCACTACGGTCGATATCGGCAATGCCCCAGCGCGCCTCAAGGCGGGCCAGGCCGAACGACCAGCGACCCGGGGACCAGCGTCTAGCCGTACCCCAGCGCCAGCGCCGCGTAGAACGTGACCGGCACGGTGAAGAAGACCGCGTCCAGGCGGTCCAGCACCCCGCCGTGGACCCCGAAGAAGCGCCCCGTGTCCTTGACCTCCAGGTCGCGCTTGACCACGGACTCGAACAGGTCGCCCAGCGGCGCGGCCACGGCCACCAGCAGGCCCAGCAGCAGCGCGTCGACGCCGCTGAGCCAGTCCTGGTACAGGCCGGCGCACCAGAACGTGAGCGCGCCGCCCACCAGCCCGGCGGCCAGGCCCTCGATCGTCTTGTTGGGCGAGATGTCGGGCGCCAGCGGCCTGCGCCCCCAGAGCCGCCCACCCGCGTACGCGCAGGTGTCTCCGATGAAGGTGGCCACCAGCGCGTCGATCAGCAAGCCGTCGCCATGAGGTAGCTCGCGCAGGAAGATGGCGTGGGCCAGCGGCAGGCCGATCCACATGACGCCGAACAGGGTGGCCGCGATACCCCAGGCCAGGTTGTCGAGCCGCGTCCGCACCAGGGCAAGCAGGAACACCAGCGGGAACGCGGCCACCAGGGCGATCAGGAGGTCCGCCCGTTCCTCGTAGGTCGCCAGCAGCAGCATCGCCACGAGCGTCGCGTAGCCCGCCAGGTCGATTGGCCGGGCGCGGCGCATGAGCGAGTAGAGCTCCTGCATGGCCACGATGCCGAGCAGGATCAGGCCCAGCGCGAAGACCAGGCCCCCGCTGGTCACGATAAAGATGGCGAACACGGCGGCCGGGACGGCCACCGCGATCCGTGGCCCAAGGTCCGAGCGACGACGACCGCTGCGCTCGGGCCTGCCCCCTGGGCGACCGGCCATGGCCGCTACCGGGCCCCGAACCGGCGCCGGCGGCGCGCGTACTCGGCCAGGGACTCCTCAAAGGCCTGGCGCGTGAAGTCCGGCCACAGCTCGTCGCGGACGACGAACTCGGAGTAGGCGCACTGCCACAGCAGGTAGTTCGAGATCCGCTGCTCGCCGCTGGTGCGAATGAGGAGGTCGGGATCGTGCATGTCAGGGGCGTACAGGTGTTCGCGGAAGTCTTGCTCGCTGCCTCCGGTAAACGTTCGCGCCGCGTCCACGATCTCCGCCCTGCCGCCGTAGTTGAAGGCCACGAAGAGGGTGATGCGCGTGTTGGCCTCGGTCACGCCCTCGGCCCAGTCCATCCGCCGCTGCAGCTCCTCGGAGACGCCCTCGCGGCGGCCGATGAAGCGCATCCGCACACCCTCCTCGTGCAGCTCGGGCGTCTCGCGGTCGATGCGCTCGCCGAACATGGTCATCAGCCCCTCCACCTCCTCGGCCGGCCGGGTCCAGTTCTCGGTCGAGAAGGAGAACACGGTGAGCTCGTCGATCTCCAGCCGGGCGGCGTCCCTCAGGCGGGCCTTGACCACGTCGGCGCCCGCGCGGTGGCCCTCGATGGGCGGCAGCCCACGCGCCTCGGCCCAGCGCCCGTTTCCGTCCGTGATGATGGCGACGTACTTCGGCGCCCCGGCGTCGGCGGCCTCGGGGCCTACTGGTTCTCCCCCAGGATCTCCTCCTCCTTGCCGGCCAGGAACGAGTCGATGTCCTTCACGCGGTCGTCGGTGAGCTTCTGCAGCTCGGTCTCCGCGCGGTGCTCGTCATCGGCCCCGAGCTCGCCCTCCTTCTTGAGCTCACGCAGGTCGTGCATCACCTCGCGGCGCACGTTGCGGACCCCCACCTTGCCCTGCTCCGCGATGCCGTGCACGACCTTGACCAGCTCGCGCCGGCGCTCCTCGGTGAGCTCGGGGATCGTGAGCCGTATGAGGTTGCCGTCGTTGGAGGGGGTCAGGCCCACGTCGGACTCGAGGATGGCCTTCTCGATGGCCTTGATCGAGGACTTGTCGTAGGGAGTGATGGTGAGCAGCCGGGCTTCCGACGCCGACACGCTGGCGAGCTGCTTGAGCGGGGTGATAGCCCCGTAGTAGTCCACGTTGATCCGGTCCAGCAGATGCGGGGACGCGCGTCCGGTGCGCACCGTGGCGAACTCCGAGCGGGTGGCGTCCACGGACATGGACATGCGCTCCCCGGCGTCGGTCAGGAACTCGCGGATCAGCTCGTCCTCAGCCACCTGTAGACACCACCGTCCCCACGCGCTCGCCGCACACTATCCGGTCGATGTTGCGCTCGTCATCCATGTTGAACACGTGGATCGGGAGCCCGTTGTCCATGCACAGCGACAGCGCGGTCACGTCCATCACCTGGAGCTGCTGCTCGATGGCCTCGCGGTGGCTGATGGCATCGATGAAGCGCGCATCGGCGACCTTGCGCGGGTCAGCCGTGTACACGCCCTCCACGCCGTTCTTGGCCATCAGAATCACCTCGGCGTGGATCTCGAGGGCGCGCAGCGCGGCCGCCGTGTCCGTGGTGAAGAACGGGTTGCCGGTGCCCGCGGCGAAGATCACGATCCTGCCTCGCTCGAGGTGGCGCATGGCGCGGCGGCGGATGTAGGGCTCGGCCACCTCCGAGATCTCAATGGCCGACAGGACTCGCGTGACGGCGCCGACCTTCTCGAGCGCGTCCTGCAGCGCCAGGGCATTGAGGACGGTGGCCAGCATGCCCATGTAGTCGCCGGTGGCGCGGTCCATCCCGGCCGCCGCGCCGGAGAGCCCGCGGTAGATGTTGCCCCCGCCGACCACGACCGCCGTCTCCACGCCACGGTCGGCCACTCGCTTGACCTGATTTGCCACCGTGGCGATCCGGTCCGGGTCCGCGCCGTACTCCAGGTCGCCCATCAGGGCTTCGCCGGAGAGCTTGAGCAGGACGCGGCCGAAGACTGCCTCGCCCTCGGGTCCGCCGTCCCGCCCCATCGCCCTATCCCCCGATCTGGAACCGGGCGAAGCGCCGTATGACCACGTTCTCGCCCGTGCCGGCCGAGATCGCGGCGCGCATCTCGTCGATCGTGCGGCCGTCGTGCTTGTCCGTATTGATGTGACGCTGATTGAGCAGGACCGTCTCCTCGAGCCACTTGGCCATGCGCCCGTCGGCGATCTTCTCCTGGACGGGCTGAGGCTTGCCCTCGCCGGCCGCCTGCTCCATAAAGACGCGCCGCTCTGCCTCGCGGGTCTCCTCGGGCACGTCCTCTTCGGACACGTACATCGGACCCGCCGCCGCCACGTGCGCGGCCACTTCCCGGGCGAACTCCGTGAAGTCGTCGTTGCGCGCCACGAAGTCGGTCTCGCAGTCGACCTCCACGAGCGCCCCCACCTTGCCGTTGTGGTGCACGTAGCTGGCAACCAGGCCCTCGCTGGCGGCGCGCTCGCCGCGCTTGGCGGCCTTGGCCTGGCCCTTGACGCGCAGCAGTTCGATCGCCCTGTCCATGTCCCCGTCGGACTCCTGCAGGGCCGCCTTGCAGTCCATCATTCCCGCGCCGGTCCGCTCGCGCAGCTCCTTGACCGCCGCGGCCGAGATCTCCCCGCTCACGACGAGGTCTCCTCGTTCGGGTCGAAGGTGCGCTGCTCGGTGCCGGCGGCGGCGGGCTCCGGCGTGGGCTCGGGCGGCGGAGGCGCCTGCCCCGCCTCCTGCGCCTCGCGCTTGGCCTGCTCCTCGGCCTCCCTGCGCGCCTGCTCCTCCGCCTCGCGCTTGGCCTGCTCCTCGGCCTCCTTGCGCGCCTGCTCCTCCGCCTCGCGGCGGGCGGCCTCCTCCTCTGCCCGGAAGCGCTGGTTCTGCTCGCCCACCACGCCCGCAATGGCCTCCACGATGAGCTTGCACGAGCGGATCGCGTCGTCGTTGCCCGGAATCACGTACGTCACGGGATCGGGATCGCAATTCGTGTCCACGAGCCCGATCACCGGGATGCGTAGGCGCAGGGCCTCCCGGACGGCAATCGCCTCGGTCTTGAGGTCCACCACGAACACCGCGTCGGGCGGACGCTGCATGTTTCGAACCCCGCCGAGGTTGAACTCGAGCTTGGTGCGCTCTTTCTCCGCCTTGATGCGCTCGCGCGTGGGCAGTAGCTCCAGCGTTCCGTTCTCCGTCCAGTCGGTGAGCTCGTGCAGCCGCTTGATGCGCTTGGACACGGTCTGGAAGTTCGTTAGCAGCCCGCCGAGCCAGCGCTGATGGACGTAGGGCATGCCGGCGGCCTCGGCCGCCTCGGCGACCGTGTCGCGCGCCTGCTTCTTCGTGCCCACGAACAGCACCGTGCCGCCGCGGCCCGCCACACCGGCGGCGAACTCCTGCGCCGTGGCCAGCAGCTTCTCGGTGCGCTGGAGGTCGATGATGTGTATACCGCTGCGCTCGCCGAAGATGAACCTGCGCATCTTCGGGTTCCAGCGCCGCGTCTGGTGGCCGAAGTGCACACCGGCCTCCAGCAGCTCTCTGAGTGAAACCTGAGCCAACTGTCGCTCCCTTTTTCGTCTGTCGATGCTCCCGCCGGCGATGCGCGGACCCGGGTCGATGCCCGGGCAGGGCCGCGCCGGCCCGGCGGGGATTGGTTGGTACGTCGCGGGCAAGCATAGGGAAGGACGTGCGCAAGGTTTGGCTCCGGCGTGCGTTTCAGCGTGTGCGGGCCGGTCCCGCTTCCCTACCTCTGGTGTCCGGTCCGGTCATGGAAACGCGACGGCGGGGCGGCCAAGATGGCCGCCCCGTCTCGATTCATCCCCGGCGGTCGGGGTCGGAAAGCGACGGCGCGCCATTTACACGGTCCATAGACCCGGTAGATGGCGCGGCGATCGAGGTTCCGGCCGGGCCGGCCCTTTCGGTGCCCGAGCCCCGAGCCCGCCGCAATGGCGCCTGAAAATGAGTGAAGCGGCCTCCGAAGAGGCCGCTTCGACTCAATGTCAGCCTCCGTCTGGCCCTCCGGAGACTGGATCCCGCCGGGCCAAGTCGAGTGATCGACGCAGCTCGGCGGGTGGTTTGGACTCGCACCTGAGAAGTTCCCGCGTGACGGGGTGACGAAACGTCAACCGGTGGGCGTGGAGGAACTGGCGCGTTAGCGCGATTCGCCGTCCGCAGGGCCGCCCTCCGTAGCGGGGGTCGCCACATACCGGATGGCCGATCGCGGCAAGGTGGGCGCGGATCTGATGGGTGCGACCGGTATCCAGGGTGGCCTCCAGCAGGGTCGTGGAGGGCAGCTCCTCCACCACCTCGAAGAACGTGCGCGCGGCCCGTGGCCGGTCGGTCTCGGTGGACATGACCGTGCGCCTGCGGCGATCCCTGCCCAGCGGCGCTTCGATCGTGCCCGTGCGAGCGTCCGGACGGCCGGCCACCAGCGCCAGGTAGGCGCGCTCCACCTCGCGCGCGCGGATCATCCGCTGGAGATCGGCGTGCGCACGCTCGGACTTCGCCACGACCAGCAATCCCGACGTGTCGCGGTCCAGGCGGTGGACGATGCCCGGGCGCTCCGGGTCGCCGCCCCCCGCGGCCCTGCCGGCCAGCGCCTGCACGAGCGTTCCGGACCGCCGCCCCGCGCCCGGGTGCACCACGACCCCCGCCGGCTTGTCCACCACCATCACGTGGTCGTCCTCGAGCACCACCTCGAACCGGGCCGGGGCAGCCACCGGCTCGGAAGGCAGCGGCGATGCCTGTACCAGCTCACCAGGAGCCAGGCGATGCGAGCGCGGCCGGGGCCGACCGTCAACCGTGACGGCACCGGCATCGATCAGGCGCGCCGCCGCAGCCCGCGAGGGAGCCAGGCCGTGCCCGGCCACCGCCGCGTCCAGACGCGCGCCGGCGTCCCGATCGCCTGCTTGAAACCTCAATCCGGCTCCCGCCGGCCCTCGATCACATACAGCAGGGCGAACACCCCGATCACGATTGACGTGTCTGCCAGGTTGAAGGCGGGCCACGCCACCGGGTCGATGAAGTCGATGACCGCGCCCTCGCGCACGCGGTCCACGAGGTTCCCGATGGCCCCGCCCAGCAGCATCCCCACCGGCAGCCATAGCCATGGGCGGGCGGCATTCACGGCGAAAAAGCCCACCAGCAGCGCCAGCGCCACGGCGATCAGCAGCGCGACCAGCGTGCCGCTGCTGTCGAGCGCGCCGAAGGCGACCCCGCGGTTGCGGGTGTTGGTCAGGTCGAGCCCGAGGAACACGTTCACGCTCTCGCCGCGGCGCAGAGACGAGTCGGCGATCTGCTTCGAGGCCTGGTCGAGCGCCACCACCACGGCCACCGTGACCGCCGCGCGCCACCAGCCGGCGGCTCTCGTCACGTCCTAGCCTCTGATGATGCCCGCGACGATGCCCCCCACGATCAGCAGCACGAACGTGCCGATCATCGGGCTCAGGTCCAGGGCGGCCGGCCCGAGCCGCACCATCGGCAGGACCTTGCGCCACAGCCGCAGGTAGGGGTTGACCACGTCCGCGACGAAGCCAAGGAACGCACTCAGAAAGCGGTTGTAGGGCATGCGCGGGACGAAGCTCACGATCACCTGGATGAAGATCAGCACCACGTAGACGAGGACCAGCGTGTAGACGTAGTCCGCGACGTCCTCGCGGCCGATGGCGGCCAGCACGGTCACGGCCGTGACTCCTCCACCACGAGGTCCACGGCCGCGTCGAACGAGTCGCGCAGCCCCGCCTCCTCGAGCGTGCGCAGGCCCTTCTCGGTTAGGCCGCCCGGGGTGGCCACGCGCGCGCGCAGGCCGGCGGCGTCGAGCCCGTTGGCGTCCAGGAAGGCGGCTGTGCCGGCCATCGTCTCCACCACCAGCCGCGTGGCCTGGTCGTCGTCCAGGCCGTGGCGGCGCCCGGCGTCGGCCATGGCCTCCACCACGAGCGCCAGGAAGGCCGGGCCGCAGCTCATGAGGGCCATGGCCGGCTCGAGCGACGGCTCGTCGAGGCGAATGACCGTGCCGGCCCTGCCAAACAAAGCCAAGAGGTCCGCCTCGGGGCCAGCGGCCGCCCGGGTGCCGGGTGAGTAGCAGAACACGCCCCGGCCGACCTCGACCGGGATGTTGGGGATGAAGCGGTAGACGGGGATCTCCGGGTACGCCGCCTCCAGGCGCGCCAGCGGGGTGGCCGCGACCACTGACGCCACGACCTTCGCGTTCCCCGCAGCGTCGCGCGCGACCTCCTCGAGCTGGGCGGGCTTGTGGCAGAGCACCACGAGGTCCACCGACTCCGCCAGCTCGGCGTTCGACGCCGCCACCCGGCCGCCGATGGCATCCGCCAGGGCAGCGGCGCGCTCGGCATCGACATCGGCCACGACAGCGGGCTCGCCGAGCCCACGCGCGAGCGCGGACGCCATGCTGCCCGCGCCTATGAAGCCGATCTTCATGCGGCGGGCAACTCTAGTGAGCGTCGCTTAGGACTGGTTGAAGAAGCCCTTTTCGATGAGGCGTGCGCGCTCTTCCGCCGAAACGTCCACGTTGCGCGGCGTGAGCAGGAAGACCTTGTCGGCGATGCGCTGCATGCCGCCATCGAGCGCGTAGGTGAGCCCGGAGGCGAAGTCGATCAGCCGCTTGGACAGGTCGGCATCGGTGCCCTGGAGGTTGAGGATCACCGGGATCGCCTCCTTGAACTGATCGGCGATCTGCTGGGCGTCGTTGAAGTTCTTGGGTATCACCAGGTGCACCTGGAGGTCGCCCCCGGCGCCATTGGCAGGGGACACCGAGCGCAGGACGCGGGTGTCGCGACCACCCTCGCGCGGGGATTCGTCGGCGAAGATGTCGTCGAACTCGTCGCGCCGCCGGCGCTGGAGGCGGCGCACGTTGGGCCGCTCGCGGTAGCGGTCCTCCAGGTCGGCCTCCGGCTCGGCGTCGCGGTCAGAGGCCGTCTCGTAGCGCGGCTCGTCTGGCTCGGCCAGCCCGAAGTAGACGAGCGCCTTGTGCCATGTGTCGCTGAGGGCCATGTCGGGTGCTCTTTCGCGGGACCGGGCGAAATCCCTTGTGGACACGTTATCGAGTACAGAAGGGCCTGCAGACCGGCCATGGACGACGGCGACTCCCCCATCACGCACTTCGAGGCCCAGGCGCAGCCCGGCCTGCGCCTGGCCGGCGAGGTCGAGGGCGCCGGCCCGCCGCTGGTCCTGCTGCACGGCCTGACCGCCACCCGCCGGTACGTGCTCCAGGGCTCGCGCATGCTCGCCCGCCGCGGCGGGCGGCAGCTGGTGTCCTACGACGCGCGCGGGCACGGCGCGTCGGCGCCCGCGCCGGCCGCCGAGGCCTATCGCTATCCGGACCTGGTGGGCGACCTCGAGGCGGTGCTGGACGCGCGCGGCCTGGAGCGGGTGGCGATCGCGGGCAGTTCCATGGGAGCGGCCACGGCCACGGCCTTCGCGCTTGCGCATCCCGGCCGCGTCGAGGCCATGGTGCAGGTCACGCCTGCCTACGACGGTGCCCCGCAGGACGATCCGGCCGGCTGGGACGCACTGGCGGCGGCCCTGGAGCGCGGCGACATCGATGCCTTCGTCCGGCTGTCGGGCGCCGAGCGGGTGCCCGAGCCCTTTCGCGAGCCGGCCGTGCTGGCCACCCGCCAGCGCCTGGAGCGCCACGACCACCCCGCCGCGGTGGCCGACGCCCTGCGCGCGGTCCCCCGTTCCGCGGCTTTCGACGGGTTGGAGCGGTTGGCCGAGGTCGAGGTCCCGGTCCTGGTGGTGGGCAGCCGGGACCACACCGACCCGGGGCATCCCCTCTCGGTCGCCGAGGAGTACGCGCGCCGGCTGCCGCGCGCGACGCTGGTGGTCGAGGGCGAAGGCGAGTCCCCCCTGGCGTGGCGCGGCGCCGCCCTCTCTCGCGCCATCGCCGCCTTCCTGGATCAGCTGTAGAGGGCCGAGCCGATCCGCACGATCGTGGCGCCCTCCTCGGCGGCCACCCAGTAGTCCTGCGTGGTGCCCATGGAGAGCCGCTGCAGGCCGTGCGCCGCCGCGAGGTCGGAAAGCCGGGCGAAGTGGCGGCGGTTGTCCTCCGCGCGCTCGGTGAACGGGGGCATGGTCATCAAGCCGGCTACCGGCACCGGGCAGCGTTCGATGAACGCGGGCAGGTCCGTCGGGCCGATCCCCGCCTTGCCCTCCTCCCCAGCCACGTTCACCTGAACGAGGACCTCGCGCGCCGGGTGCCGCTCCAGCTGGGACAGGGCGGAGTCCGAGGCCACCGTGTGGATCAGCCGGGCCGTGCTCGCCAGGTCACGGACCTTGCGGCTCTGCAGCGCGCCGATGAAGTCCCACTGCAGCAGGCCGGGATGCTCGGCGCTCTTGGCCAGCAGGTCCTGAGCGCGATTCTCGCCGACCAGCCGTATGCCCGCCTCGGCGAGCGCCGGCAGCTCCGCGGCGTCCACGTACTTGACGGCAGCGCAGACCTCCACCGAGCCCGGCTCCCGACCTGCACCGGCGATCCGCTCGTGCACGCGCTCGAGGTTCGCCCGGACCGCGCCGGCGTCCAGATTGCTGAACCGGCGCGTCACGTGCGCACGACCAAACCGGCCTGGCGCCCCGTGACGCCCTGGTCGCGGCGGTGCGAGAAGAACAGGTCAGGGCGGCACGAGGTGCACAGGTCCACGTGCTCGACTTGGACGACCCCACCCGCGGCGAGCTTGGCGGCGGCCACGGCGCGCAGGTCGAGCATGTGGCCGTGGGCCACGTCGTCCAGGCCGGAGAAGGCCTCGAGCACCTCCGGGCCGACCTCGTAGCAGCACCTGCCGATACCCGGGCCAACGGCTGCCACGGGTGGCTCGTCGAAGGACTCGAGTGCGCGCTCCACGATCCCGCCCGCCAGCCCGCGCCAGCCGCAATGCAGGATGGCCACGCGGCCCGGAGCGGCAAGCGCTACCGGCAGGCAGTCGGCCACGAGCACCAGCAGGCCCAGACCCGGCCGATCGGTCAGGTGGCCGTCCACACGCCTGAGCTCGGCGCCCGGGCTGGCGTAGCCGTCGCGGCCGGGCCGCGGCGGCTCATCCCAGGACGCGAGCTCGGTGCCGTGCACCTGCCAGCCCATCGCGACGGCCTCGGGATCCAGGCCGGCGCGCTCCGAGAGCAGCGCGCGGTTGCGGGACACCAGCTCGGGGTCGTCGTCGGTGAGTACGCCCAGGTTGAGGGTCGAATAGGCGCCGCGGCTGACGCCGCCGTTGCGCGTGGAGAACAGCACCCGTGCCGCCGGCAGATCTAGTTCGATCGCATCAGCCTGGGCGCTCATGGCGTGCGCCGGGCGAGCTCGAGCGCGATCGCCAGCTCCTCGTCACGTCCCGAGAGCTCGCCGTCGAGCTTGCGCCTGAGCGTCTCCGCCAGCGCATCGCCGATCGCGGGCGACTCGGGCAGGCCGGCCGCCAGCAGGTCGGCGCCGCCGATCTGCAGCCGGGCCGGGCGCAGGTCGGCCACGAAGCGGGTGACCGGCTCGCCGGGGGCGCCGAGGCCGAGCGCCAGCGCGAGCGTCTCGGGGGGCTCCGGTGTGAGCAGCGCGTGCAGGGCCGAGGGCCGCAGGGGCTCGCGCAGCGCGTGCGCCAATCCGGCGGCCTGATCGGCTGCGCGCAGCACGGCGTCGCGGTCCCGAGCCTCCAGGCCCAGCCCGGCGACGAAGGCGGCGGCACCCTCGGGATCGGCGCAACACAGCGCCGCCAGCGCCGCCAGCGCCGGGTTCGCGCCCGTCTCGGCCGAGCCCAGCGCGGCTGCGGCGGCCAGGTCAGGATCGGGCTCCAGTGACGGCGACAGCGCTGCCGCAACCCCCAGGTCGCGCATGAGCTCGATCGCAGCGGGCATCTCGGGCTCGGCCAGCAGGTCCAGCAGCTCGTCCCCCACCCGCGGCCCCGACACCGTGCCGAGTGCGCCGCCCTCGACCGCCGACGTGAGCAGCCGCTCGGTCTCGGGCTCCAGCTCCAGCCCCAGCCGCGCCGCGTAGCGCAGCGCCCGCAGTACGCGGGTCGGGTCGTCGAGAAAGCTGCGCTCATGCAGGATCCGCAGGCGGGCGGCGACCAGGTCATCCGCGCCGCCCGTGGGGTCCAGCAAGCGACCGCGCTCGTCCTCCGCGAGGGCCAGCGCCATGGCGTTCACGGTGAAGTCGCGCCGGCGCAGGTCCTCGTCGAGGCCGGCGGGCTCCACGGCCGGCAGCGCCCCCGGCCGCGGGTAGCGCTCGCGTCGCGTGCGCGCCAGGTCCACCGCCACGTCGCCGGCCCGCACGGTGGCGGTGCCGAAGCGGTCGTGCAGCGCGGCCTCTCCGCCCAGCCTGCGGGCCAGCTCGCGCGCGACCTCCAGCGAGTCGCCGGCCACCGCCAGGTCCATGTCGGTCGAGGGGGCGCCGCGCAGGAGATCGCGTACCGCACCCCCCACGAGGTAGGCAGGAGCCAACCCTTCCAGGGCCGGCAGCAGGCGGTCCATGCCCGGAAGCCGCTCCAATTGGGCCGGCAGGTCGTCACGCGGCGGCGCTGCCATGCGCACATTCTCCACGCGGGCTCAGCCGCGTACCGGGATTCCCGCCGCCGCCAGGCTGTGCTTGGCCTGGCTCACGGTGTATTGGCCGTAGTGGAAGATCGACGCGCACAGCACCGCGTCCGCGCCGCCAACGGCGATGGCGTCCACCAGGTGCTCGAGGCGCCCCGCGCCGCCCGATGCGATCACCGGCACCTCCACGGCGTCGGCCACCCGGCGGGTGAGCTCGAGCTCGTAGCCGTCCTCGGTGCCGTCGCGGTCCATGCTGGTCAGAAGGATCTCCCCGGCCCCGCGCTCCGCGCCCTCGCGCGCCCACTCGATCGCCTCCCGCCCGGTCTCCGCGCGCCCTCCCTGGACCACGACCTCGTAGCCGGAGCCGTCCGGCCGCGCGCGGGCATCGATGGCCAGCACCACACACTGGGCGCCGAAGACCTCTGCCAACTCGCCCAGCAGGTCCGGCCTGGCAACGGCCGCAGAGTTCACCGACACCTTGTCCGACCCGGCGTCCAGCACCGCCTGCGCGTCGGAGGCTGAGCGGATGCCGCCGCCGATGGTGAACGGGATGAACACCTCATCGGCGCAGCGGCGAGCCAGCGCGGCGGCGGTCTCGCGCCGCTCGTGCGAGGCGGTGATGTCCAGGAAAACCAGCTCGTCGGCGCCCTCGT
This sequence comes from uncultured Thermoleophilaceae bacterium, assembly GCA_963755215.1. Classification (GTDB taxonomy): domain Bacteria; phylum Actinomycetota; class Thermoleophilia; order Solirubrobacterales; family Thermoleophilaceae; genus JAAYBF01. Next base: position 640,464 of record CAVWIW010000006.1, on the reverse strand, counting down.
CCTGGTAGCGGGCAGCCAGCTCCACGGGGTCGCCCGCATCGCGGATGTCCACGAAGTTCGTGCCCTTCACCACGCGGCCGCGGTCCACGTCCAGGCACGGGATCACGCGCTTGAGCACCATCGTCAGTCCCTCGCCGCGGGTCGGGACTCGAGCACCGCCCTGGCCTCCTCGACCGCGAAGCGATGCTCGTACAGGGCCTTGCCGGAGATCACGCCGGCAAGGTTGACCAGTCGCAGGTCACGCACCATTTCGAGGTCGGCCAGCGAGCCGATGCCGCCGGACAGGATGAACCGCCCGCGAACGGCCGCCGAGATGCGCCGCACCTCGTCCGGGTCGGTCCCGTCGAGCATCCCGTCGCGGTCGGCGTTGGTGTAGACGAAGCGGCTGGCGCCCTGGCGCTGGAGGCGCTCGATCAGGTCCTCCGGGCGCATCTGCGTCTCGCGCGTCCAGCCGGAGACCGAGACCCGGCCGTCGCGGACGTCCACGGCCACGAGCACCCTGGGGTCCCAGGTGGCCAGCGCCTCCTCCAGGAAGTCGGCGTCGGTGTAGGCGGCCGTGCCCACCACCACCCGCTCCGCGCCCGCCGACAGCGCCTTGCGGATGGACATGAGCGATCGCAGCCCGCCGCCGTACTGCACGGGCACGGGCAGCTCGCGCGCGATCCTCCTCAGGTGCTCGAGGTTGGCCGGCTCGCCCTCGCGTGCGCCATCCAGGTCCACCACGTGGAGGTAGCGAGCGCCGGCCTCAACGAACGCGCGCGCGGCCTCGAGCGGGTCGTCGGAGTACACGGTCTCCTGGTCGAAGCGGCCCTGCCGTAGTCGCACCGCGCGCCCGTCGCGGATGTCCACCGCCGGCAGGAGGATCATGCCGCGGCGCGGGCGCCGAGCCGGGCGAAGTTGGCCAGCAGCGCCAGGCCGTCGGGGCCGGACTTCTCGGGATGGAACTGCGCGCCGAAGACCGGCGGCCGGGCCACCACGCTGGCGAACTCCGCGCCGTAGGAGGCGACGCCCACGATGTCCTCCTCCCGCACGGGGCGAGGGGCGAAGGAGTGCACGTGGTAGAAGGCGCATGGGTCTTCAAGCCCCGCCACGAGCTCGCTCTCGCGCCGCCAGGAAACCGCGTTCCAGCCGATGTGGGGAACCTTCAGGCCGGGCGCGTCCAGCGGCTCGACGGCGCCCTCGAGCAGGCCGATGCCCTCGGCCCCACCGAGCTCGGAGGTGCTCTCGAACAGAAGCTGCATGCCCATGCAGATTCCGATGATCGCCACGCCGGCATCGCGCCGCTCACGCAGCAGCTCGTCCAGGCCCAGCCGCCGGACGGACTCCATCGCCTTGGGCATGGCGCCCACCCCGGGCAAAACGATCCGATCCATGGCGCGCACCTGGTCGTGGTTGCTGGTGATCACCGCGCGGACCCCCACGTGCTCGAACGCCTTCTCGACCGAGCGCAGGTTGCCCATGCCGTAGTCCAGGATCGCGACCTGGCTCACAGAAGCCCCTTCGTGGAGGGGATGCCGGCCTCGTCGGGGTCGATCGACACGGCCTCCCGCAGCGCGCGGGCAAAGGCCTTCATGCAGGCCTCGACCTCATGGTGGGTGTCGCCCTGCTGCTCGACGGCGGTGTGGACCGTGATCTTGGCGTTGTTGGCCAGCCCGCGCACGAACTCCTCGAACAACCCCGGCTCGAAGCCCCCGAGGGGCGTTTCGGGCCAGTCCGCCACGATCAGCGCGAAGGGCCGCCCCGAGATGTCGATCGCCGCCGAGGCCCGCGCCTCGTCCATGGGGACCACGGCGTTGCCGAAGCGGCGGATCCCGGAGCGGTCGCCAAGCGCCTCGTCCAGGGCCCGGCCGACCGCGATACCCGTGTCCTCCACCGTGTGGTGAGCCCCGGTCTGGAGGTCGCCATCCACCTTTACGTCCAGGTCCATCCGCCCGTGGCGGGCGAGGGCGTCGAGCAGGTGGTCGAAGAAGCCGACGCCCGTCGAGCGCGTGCCCGACCCGTCGCCGTCGAGGGTCAGCGACAGGCTGATGTCGGTCTCGTTGGTGGTGCGGGCGACGTGCGCGCTGCGGGTCATGCGCGGCGCTCCATTGACTCGGCGTGGACGGGGAAGCCCTCTGCGCGGGCGAGGGCGGCGCCCGCCGGGGCCAGGCGCGTGGCGGCGCCCTCGGGAAAAGATACGCGAGCCATCCGGCGCCTGAACGTGGCCACGGAGAGCGCCGACTGGAAGCGCGCGGCGCCGCCCGTGGGCAGCACGTGGTTGGACCCCGCCACGTAGTCGCCGAAGGCCGTGGCGGCCCGGGCGCCCACGAACAGGCACCCCGCGGCACGCACCTCCCCCGCGAGCGACTCGCTTTCGGGTCCCACCAGCTCCAGGTGCTCGGGCGCGATGGCATCGGCCAGCGCGACTCCCGCGCGGGCGTCCGCGGCGACCACCAGGGCCAGCGGCGGGTCCTGCACGCTCGGGCGCTCGGGGGCCAGCCGTTCGGCCGCGGCGCGTACCGCGGTCAGCAACTCCGGCGAAGGCGAGACCAGCACCAGCAGCCCGTCGTCTCCGTGCTCACCCTGGGCGAGCAGGTCGAGCGCCAGCCACTCGGGGTCGGCCTCGGCGTCGGCCACCACCACCAGCTCGCTTGGCCCCGCGAACCCGTCGATGCCCACGGCCCCCGCCACCTGGCGCTTGGCCTCCTGCACGTAGCGGTTGCCGGGGCCCACGATCACGTCGACGGGAGCCACCGACTCGGTCCCGTGGGCCAGCGCGGCGATCGCCTGCGCCCCGCCCATCCGGTAGACCTCGGAGACGCCGCAGAGCGCACATGCGGCCAGAACCACGGGGTGCGCCGGCCCGTCGGGCGCAGGTGGGGCGCACACGGCGATCTCCCCCACCCCGGCGGCCTTGGCCGTGACCGCGGCCATCACGACGGAGGACGGGTAGGCGGCGCGGCCGCCGGGCACGTAGGCGCCCACACGCCGGACGGGCACCTCCGCCACCTCCACGTGCTGACCCTCCGGCAGCCCCACCTCCGTGGTCTCGCGCAGCTGGGCATTCGCCACGGCACGGACGTTGGCGATCGCGGTGCGCAGCCCCTCCAGCACGTCGGCCTCGAGCGCCCCCACCGCGGCCTCGACTTCGCCTGGCCGCACTCGCAGGTCAGCCCGCGAGAGCTCCGCGCCGTCGAAGTGGCGGGTGAGGGCCAGCAGCGCATCGTCGCCCCCCACGCGCACCTCGGCCACGATGTTGCGCACCGACGCCTCCACGTCGCGGGCGGGGGGCGCCAGCGCGCGAATCTCGGTGGCGGTGGCGTCCGGGCCCATCTCGGTGAACCTCATGGCTCGCTTACCCCGCCCGCTCGCGCACGCGCTGCACCAGCGCGTCGATCTCGGCCGCCTTGAGCTTGTGGGCCACCGGGTTGGCCACCAGCCTGGCGGTGCAGGTCACGATCTCCTCCACGACCTCCAGGTCGTTCTCGGCGAGCGTGCGGCCGGTCGCCGTGAGGTCCACGATCCCGTCCACCAGACCGGTCAAGGGCGCGAGCTCCACCGAGCCCTTCACCGCCACGATCTCGGCCTGCCTGCCGGTGGCGGCGAAGTGCCGCGCGGCGATGCCCGGGTACTTGGTGGCCACCCGCACGCGCCCCAGCCGGCGCAGCGACTCTCCCAGCGCGTCGTCACCCCGGCGAGCCGCCACGACCATCTCGCAGCGCCCGAAGCCCAGGTCGAGGAGCTCGTAGACCTCCCGCTCGGGCTGCTCGAGCAGCACGTCCTTGCCCGTCACTCCGATGTCCGCGGCGCCGTGCTCCACGTAGGTCGGCACGTCGCTGGGCCGCATCGTGACTATTCCGGCGTCGTCGAACAGGAGCTTGCGGTCGTTCGAGCGCACCTCGGCGGTGTCCACGCCGAGCCCGTCGAGCAGGTCCAGCGTCCCGTCGAACAGCGCACCACGTGGCACCGCGATCCTCAGGCCCGGGGTCATCGCAGCCGCTCCTCCGCGGCCTGCGCCAGGTGCACGCGCTGGACGTCCAGCGCCGCCCCGCATGCCGGCCGCGGGTCGCCGAAACGGCCGATCAGGTCGTCGTAGCGCCCACCGCCTCCGAGCGTGAAGCCCACCGCCGGGTCGTAGACCTCGAACACTGCGCCCGTGTAGTAGCCCAGCATCCTCACGAGCCCCAGGTCGAAGATCACGCGGTCCGCCACCCCGCGCTGGGCCAGCGCTGCGTAGAGCGTCCGCAGCCCGTCGAGGGCCCCATCGGCGCCCGGCCCCTCGGCGCCATCCAGGATCTCCGGGCCGCCGCGCATCTCGGGCAGCCGGGTGAGCATCCGCCCGGCGTCGGGCGCCAGCCCGAGCTCCGCCACCCTGAGCTCCAGGCCAGCCAGGTCGCGCGCGCAGAGCCGCTCGATCAGCTCCTCCCGGCTCTGCTCCGGGACCTCGAGCCCCTCCAACAGGGTTCGGTAGAGGGCACCGTCGCCCAGTCCGACGCGGTGGCGCCCAAGCCCCGCCTCGTCCAGTGCGGTGAGCACCAGCGCGATGACCTCCGCCTCGCCCTCGGCCCCCTCCACGCCGATCAGCTCCAGTCCGCCCTGTAGAAACTCGCGCTGCTGGCCGCTGCCGCGCTCCACGGCGCGGTAGGCGTGGGCGAGGTAGCGGAGCCGCAGCGGTCCCGCCGCGGCAGTCAGGCGCGTGGCGACCACGCGCGCGATGGGGATCGTCATGTCCGACCGCAGCGCCAACACGTGACCCTGCTCGTCGAACATCCGATACCCGGCGCCGGCGGCCCCCCGGTCGCCGATCTGCAGCACCTCCTCGTACTCCAGCGCCGGCGTCCACACCTCGCCATAGCCGGCCCGCTCGAAGGTCGCGCCCAGCCGGTCGGTGATGGCGCGCAGCTCGCGCATCTCGTCCGGCAGCACGTCGCGGGTGCCCGGAGGTATCGGGTGGATCATGGCTGTGCTCGCCGGCTAGACGGGCAGTGGCTCTGTGGCCACACGCTCGATCCGAGCGCCGAGCGCCCGCAGCCGCTCGTCGATGCGCTCGTACCCGCGGTCGATCTGGCGGATGTTTCCGATCTCCGACCGCCCGTCCGCGCACAGCGCCGCGATGAGCATGGCCATGCCGGCGCGGATGTCGGGGCTCTCCATGCGCTCGCCGTGAAGCCGGCTCGGGCCGCTGACGACCGCGCGGTGCGGGTCGCAGACGATCACCCGAGCGCCCATGGAAACCAGCTTGTCGACGAAGAACAACCGGTTCTCGAACATCTTCTCGTGGATCAGGACCATGCCGTCGGCCTGTGTGGCCAGCGCCAGCGCGATGCTGGTCAGGTCTGCCGGGAAGGCGGGCCACGGGCCGTCCTCGATCTTCGAGATGGCGTCGCCCTCGTCATCCCTCACGCGCAGCCGCTGGCCGCCCGGCACGACCACGTCGTCGCCGTCGTAGTCGATCCGACAGCCCAGCCGCTCGAACGCCAGGCGGGTCATGCGCAGGTCGTCCGCCACCACGTCCTTGATCCGCAGCTCGCCACCCGTGCACGCCGCCAGCGCGATGAAGCTGCCCACCTCGATGTAGTCGGGGGCGATGGTGTAGTCGGCGCCGCCAAGGTGGCTCTCGCCGTGCACCACCAGCACGTTCGAGCCGATTCCCTCCACGCGCGCGCCCATCTGCAGGAGCAGGCGAGCAAGGTCCTGCACGTGCGGCTCGGACGCCGCGTTGTGGATCACCGTGGAGCCCGAAGTCAGGGCAGCGGCCATGAGCGCGTTCTCGGTGGCCATCACCGACGGCTCGTCCATGAAGAAGTCGCACGCGCGCAGGCCCTGCGGCGCGGTGAGCCTGTAGCTGCGGTCGGACTCGACCGTGGCGCCCAGGGCGCGAAACGCGTCCAGGTGCGGGTCCAGGCGGCGGCGCCCGATCACGTCGCCCCCCGGCGGTGGCATGACGGCGTAGCCGAGCCGGGCCAGCAGCGGCCCAGCCAGGAGGAACGAGGCGCGAATGCGGTCCGACAGCGCCTGGTCGACCTCGCCGTGGCGGATGTCGGCGGCGGTCACTGCCACCACGTTGTCGTCGCGCCACTCCACGCTGGCTCCCAGACCGCGCAGGAGGTCGAGCATGGCCTCTACGTCGCGGATCCGCGGGATGTTGCGCAACACGACCTCCTCCTCGGTGAGGAGCGTGGCCGCCAACGCGGGCAGAGCGGCGTTCTTGTTGCCGGCCGGGCTGATCGTCCCTGACAGCGGCTGGCCGCCTTCGATGATGAATTTCTCCATGCGGGATGCCGCCCAGCTCGGGGCCGATGCGGGCTGCGCAAGGGTAGCGAAGGGCATCCAGGCTCTGGGTTCGTTTCGGCCCGCCGATACCCTCCCGCCGTGCCCGCACCATCGCGCGACGAGGCCTGGGAGCTCTTCTGCGAGTGGACCGAGAGCGACTCGCTGCGCAAGCACGTGCTGGGCGTGGAAGCCGCGATGCGCGCCTACGCCCGCAGCATGGGCGGCGACGAGGAGCTGTGGGCGGCCACCGGCATCCTCCACGACCTCGACTACGAGCGGCACCCCGACCTGGAGACCGGCCACCCGCGCGTGGCGCTGGAGCTGTTCGAGGAGCGCGGCTACCCGCGCGAGCTCATCGACGCCGTGGCCGGTCACGCGCCGTTCCTCGGCGTGGCGCGCGAGACACCGATGGCCAAGGCCCTGTACGCGGTGGACGAGCTCAGCGGCTTCATCGCCGCCTGCGCACTCGTGCGCCCCACCGGGATCGAGGGCATGACCCCCAAGTCGGTCAAGAAGAAGCTCAAGCAGCCCAGCTTCGCCGCCGCGGTGGACCGCGACGAGGTCCGGCGCGGCGCCGAGGAGCTGGGCGTGGACTTCGACGAGCATCTGCGCACGGTCATCGCGGCGATGGACGAGCGCCGCGACGAGCTGGGGCTCGGCGGCACCGGCTAGCGCGGGTATCTTCGGCGCGTGCCACCGCTCCCGATCGTCGTCCTGGAGGGAGACCAGACCGGTCAGGAGCTGCTCGATCAGGCGTTGCGCGTGCTGGAGCCCGACGTCACCGGGGTCGACGTGCGCCTCGACCGCTTCGACCTGTCGCTGGAGTCACGCCGCGGGACCCAGAACGCCGTGGTGGAGGAGGCAGCCGCCGCCGTGCGCGAGTCGCGGCTGGGCCTCAAGGCGGCCACGGTCACGCCCGAGGGCAAGGACGACGTGGGCAGCCCCAATCGCATCCTGCGGGAGCAGCTCGACGGGCGCGTGATCATCCGGACCGGCCGGCGGATCCCCGGCGTGACGCCGGTGGCGGGCGTGCACTTCCCGATCGCGGTAGTTCGGATGGCCGTTGGCGACGCCTACGGCGCGGAACAGGGCCGCGAGGAGCGCGACGGTGACGAGTACGCCTGGCGCACCGAACGCATCTCGCGCAGCGTCTGCCGGGCGGTGGCCGAGTACAGCTTCCGCACGGCCGCGCGCGTCCACGGCAAGGTCTACGGCGGCCCGAAGTGGACCGTGAGCCCGGTGTACGAGGGGCTGCTCAAGGAGGAGATGGACGCGGCCGCCGAGCGGCACCCGGACGTGCCCTACTCCCCCGTGCTCATCGACGCCACCTACGCCGGCCTGATCACCGGCGCCGCCGACGAACCGCTCGTGATCCCCGCGCTCAACCGCGACGGTGACTGCCTGTCGGATTTCGTGCTGCCGATGTTCGGCTCGATCGCGGGCGCCGAGTCCGTGTTGCTGGCGCTGGATGAGGACTACGAGCCGCTGGCCGTCATGGCCGAGGCCCCGCATGGAACGGCTCCCGCGCTGCAGGGCAAGGACATCGCGAATCCGATGGCGATGATCCTGGCGGGCGCGGCGCTGCTGCACTACGCGGCGGTGCTGGGCACCGATGCGGCCGAAACGGCCTCCCGCGCGATCTACGAGGGCGTGTTGGAAGCGGTCGCCGCGGGCGTCCGGACGCCCGACCTGGGCGGGCATGCTTCCACCAGCAGCTTCACCGACGAGGTCATCGGGCGCGTGCGGACCAAGATCGACGTGTGGTCGTCGCTCTAGCTGATTGATCAGCCCTGGCGGCGGGCTCCGCGCGTGGGGCCGCCGCGCGCGCTGTGGCCCAGGGGAAGGCCGGCGGCCAGTCGCGCCGGATCGTGCAGGTGCTTCACGCGCCGCCCCACGTAATAACGCCGTTGCAGGAACAGGGTGAGCACCCCGGCCATCGTGATCGCCACCAGGTTGACCGCCAGTTGGAGCGCCGCGCCGCCGGCCTCGCCCCACTCGCCCAGGGCCCCCGCCACGCCGACATTGGCCGCCGCCGGGATCGTTGTGACCGAGATGAGCACCCCGACCAGGGCGCCGGACTTGGCGCTCGTGAGCGCGAGCACCCCGGCGATCCCGGCCACGAAGGCCACGAAGAACGAGAAGAAGTCGGGGTTTGCGATGAAGGACGTGAGCGGGTGGTCGGTGGGCTCGAAGTTCGTGGGAATCCTGCCCCCGGCATCCAGCAGCACGGTCACCACGATCGTCACGGCGATTCCGACCGCGAAGCCAACGGCAAGGGCGCTCAGCGAACGCCTGACCAGCGAGCCGCGCTTCTCCACCAGCGCCACGCACAGGCCGGCCACGGGGCCGAACTCGGGGCCCACCACCATTGCGCCCACGATCAGGATCGGCTGGTCGATGAGGATCCCTACCGCGGCGATCAACATCGCCAGAACCATGAAGCCGACGAACGTGAAGGACAGCTCGGTCATCTCCTGGCTGCGGTTCTCCACGTCCTCCCAGATGACCGCGTCGGACGCCAGGCCCGGCGAGAGCTCGACCGCGCGCTCGGCGGCGTCCGAGATCTGTGTGTCGACGTACTCGAGCGAGATCGACCCGTGCTTGTGGATCTCGAGCTCCTTGAGGTCGTGGATGATCACGCTGGCCTCCTCACGGGTCACGTCGCAGAGGAGCACGTCGCCCTCCGGCCGGCGGGCGGCGCCCTCGAGCACCACCAGGTTGCACACCGCAGGCGAGCCCTCGAGCAGCTCCGCCGCGCGCTCGGCGCACGCGTGCGGCGCCACGATTCGCAGGTGGACCATCAGCCCGTGGGCGCCGCGGCTGCCATGTACGCCTCGAGGCCGGCGCGCACGGACGCCGGAATCGGCCTCTTGCCGCCCTCTCGCGCGTGGACGAACACGTGCCGTAGCTCGGCTTCGGCCAGTGTCTCCTCGCCCCGGCACACGCGGTAGGAGGTGACCATGGAGGTCGTGCCGAGCCGGCTCACGGCCAGCTCCACGTCCACCACGTCGTCGAATCGCGCCGGCGCCAGATAGCGGACGTTGGCTTCGGCCACCACCATGTCGGCGCCCTCGGCCACCATCCCCTGATAGGCGCCTTCGACGGACCGGCGCAGCAGCTCGGTCACGGCCTCGTCCAGGTAGGTCAGGTAGTTGGCGTTGAAGACCACGCCCTGCAGGTCGCACTCCGAGTAGCGCACCCTGATGCGGTGACGGAAGGCGTCGCTCATCGCCCGGCCAGCGTACTCGCGCCGCTCAGGGCCCGTCCCACCGGCCCGTGCAAGGAACGTTGCATGCCGGCGCGGCTCCATCCGGCCGCCGTCTTAGCTTTCACGAACACATGTTCCCCACCCTCTCCCAACGCCTCAGCGCCGGTTTCCTCAGCCGGCTCGACGTGATCGTCGAGCTGTCCACCCTCGGCCAGTACGGCATCGCCGAGGACGGTCGGCCCCTGCCGCTCGAGCGCGGCGGATGCGAGTCCGGCCTCGCGCCGTCCCGCTCGCGCGACCGCTGCCCGCGCGACGCGCGTCTCAGCGGTCCCTGCCCAGCTCGCGCCTGAGCCACTCGATCGGCTCCGGCCGCTTCCCTTCAGTCGAGCCGTCGAGCTCGACGAAGCGAAGGAAGAGGTCGCGGTCGGGGATCCGGGCGACGGTCTGGCGCAGCGCGTGCCGAGCACGCGCGCCGCCGCCCCCGCGCCGGCGCATGCGGCGCCAGATGGCGTACGGGCGGTCGTGGAGCTCGATAGTGGCCAGCAGCCGCTCGTCGGCCGTCAGGGTCTCTGCGAATAGTCGTGCCCGCGCCGCGTGATGGTTCTGTCCGGTGTGTGGGCGCCAGTGCTGCACCTGGGCTTTGAGCGAGTCGTGCACCAAGGCCAGGAAGCGGAGCTCGGACCGCCGGACGCCCGTCTCGCCCCATTCTTCGATGGTGCGCAGCAGATGAGCCACGTGAACGCCCACGGCCCCCTCGGGATGTCCACGCCTGGGCTTGCCCCAGCGCCAGCCCTCCAGCATCACCGGATCGGCGGCCAGGCGGCGCTCCAGACCGTTCTCGGGAGTGAAGCCCGGTATCGGGCCCCCGCCGTGCGACATGCCGACGGCGCCTGGAGCTACTCGACCTGCTCGGGGGCCCAGCCTTCGTCGCTCCGGCTGAGCACCACCCGCACGTCCCCCTGGCCGTCGGTGGCCTGGAAGTGGGCGCGGTCCTCGTGCACCCCGGGCCGGTCGTCCACGAGCACGAGGTGCAGATCGGTGAACTCGCGACCAGGGTGGCTCGCTGCCAGTGCTCGGCGGGCCGTGTCCTCCATGGCGCCGCGGTCCCAGCCGCGGTCCGCCGCGCGGGCGGCTTCGAGGGCGTTGTCGGCCGCCGCCAGATCGCGCTCGAACACTGGGTCGAGCCTGCGATCGCGCCGGCGGACGGCAACGAAGCCGCCCACCAGCAGGAGCAGCACGACCACCCCGAAGGCGATCAGCAGAATTGCGAGCGTGGACATGGATCTATTGGTCAAGAATCGGCGGCGACCTACTCTCCCGGGCCCTTGCGGGCCAAGTACCATCGGCGCGGAGGGGCTTAACTGCTCTGTTCGGAATGGGAAGAGGTGTATCCCCCTCGCTCGTGCCACCGAAAATCCGCTCGAGGCGGCTCTTGACGACCGCCCCGGCGACGGACCGGCTCTCGCCGGGCCTTCAAAACCGCACAGTGGCCACTGGGTATCACGCCCCCCGACAGGGGGTAAAGAAAACCGTCAAGCCCTCGAAGCATTAGTACCGGTCTGCTGAGCGCGTCACCGCGCTTACACATCCGGCCTATCACCTGGTGGTCTTCCAGGGCTCTTACTCCCTCGAAGGGATGGGAGAGCTCATCTCGAGGTGGGCTTCCCGCTTAGATGCTTTCAGCGGTTATCCCGTCCGGACGTAGCTAACCAGCGATGCCCCTGGCGGGACAACTGGTACACCAGAGGTCCGTTCGTCCCGGTCCTCTCGTACTAGGGACGACTCCTCTCAACTCTCCAACGCCCACGGCAGATAGGGACCGAACTGTCTCACGACGTTCTGAACCCAGCTCGCGTGCCGCTTTAATGGGCGAACAGCCCAACCCTTGGGACCTACTTCAGCCCCAGGATGCGACGAGCCGACATCGAGGTGCCAAACCGGGCCGTCGATGTGGACTCTTGGGCCCGATAAGCCTGTTATCCCCGGAGTACCTTTTATCCGTTGAGCGACGGCGCTTCCACTTGCTACCGCCGGATCACTAAAGCCTGCTTTCGCACCTGCTCGACGTGTCTGTCTCGCAGTCAAGCTCCCTTGATGCTTTTGCACTCTTCGCACGATTTCCAACCGTGCTGAGGGAACCTTTGCGCGCCTCCGTTACATTTTGGGAGGCGACCGCCCCAGTCAAACTACCCGCCTGACACTGTTCACTCCCCGGATTCACGGCGGAGTGTTAGAAATCCAAAACACCAAGGGTGGTATCTCAAGGGTGGCTCCACGCCAGCCGCAGCCGGCGCTTCCAAGCCTCCCACCTATCCTGAACGAGGTGCCTCGAACTCCAATATCAGGTTGTAGTAAAGGTTCACGGGGTCTTTCCGTCTTGCCGCGGGTACTCGGCATCTTCACCGAGACTGCAATTTCACCGAGCCCATCGTTGAGACAGCGTCCAAGTCGTTACGCCATTCGTGCAGGTCGGAACTTACCCGACAAGGAATTTCGCTACCTTAGGACGGTTATAGTTACCGCCGCCGTTTACCGGGGCTTAGTTTCAGCGCTTTGCCGTCCGAAGACGGCTAACCCCTCCACGTAACCTTCCGGCACCGGGCAGGCGTCAGCCCCTATACGTAGTCTTTCGACTTAGCAGAGACCTGTGTTTTTGGTAAACAGTCGCTTGGACCAATTAACTGCGGCCCCCTCAGGCACATCACGAGCGCCGAAGCGTCGCTTCACCTTACCGGGGCGCCCCTTCTCCCGAAGTTACGGGGCAATTTTGCCGAGTTCCTTAACGATGGTTATCTCGATCACCTTAGTATCTTCTACTTGTCCACCTGTGTCGGTTTGGGGTACGGGCACGCGCATCCTGCCTAGAGGTTTTTCTTGGAGGCATGGCCTCAGGGACTCGCCGGCCTTCCGGCCAGCTGGCATCGCACCTCGCCTTAACGAGAGCCCGGATTTACCTGAGCTCTCTGGCTACATGCTTACTCCTGGACGACCTTCGCCAGGTACCCTTAGCCTTCCTCGTCCCCCCATCGGTCGTAACGGACGCGACGTGGTACGGGAATATCAACCCGTTGGCCATCGGCTACGCCTTTCGGCCTCGCCTTAGGTCCCGACTGACCCTGAGCAGACGAACTTTACTCAGGAAACCTTGGACAATCGGTGGAGGGGATTCTCACCCCTCTTTCGTTACTCATGCCGGCATTCTCACTCCTCGGACCTCCACGGCAGGCTTCCGCCGCCGCTTCGCGGGTTCGAGGACGCTCTCCTACCGCGTACGCATCCCGAAGGATCCGTACACCCGCAGCTTCGGTGACTAGCTTGAGCCCCGTTGAATTTTCCGCGCTCGAACACTTGACCAGTGAGCTGTTACGCATTCTTTCAAGGATGGCTGCCTCTAAGCCAACCTCCTGGTTGTCTGGGCACTCGAACATCGTTTCCCACTTAGCTAGCACTTGGGGACCTTAGCTGGCGGTCTGGGCTGTTCCCCTTTTGCCTACGAAGTTTATCCCCCGCAGACTGACTCCCAGGGTAAGCGTGATGGTCTTCGGAGTTTGCCTGAAGTCGGTAACCTGGTAGGGCCCCTAGTCCAAGCAGTGCTCTACGGCCAAAACGCAATTTCCTGAGGCTATACCTAAATATATTTCGGAGAGAACCAGATATCTCCGAGCTTGATTAGCCTTTCACTCCGACCCACAGGTCATCCGCCCAGTTTTCAACCTAGGTCGGTTCGGTCCTCCACGAGGTCTTACCCTCGCTTCAACCTGCCCATGGGTAGCTCGCTCGGTTTCGGGTCTACCGCCACTGACTGAGTCGCCCTATTCGGACTCGCTTTCGCTGCGGCTCCGCTCATCGCTTAACCTTGCCAGTGACGAGTAACTCGCCGGCTCGTTATGCAAAAAGCACGCCGTCACATCACAAGGATGCTCCGACCGCTTGTAGGCACGCGGTTTCAGATACTATTTCACTCCCCTTCCGGGGTACTTTTCACCTTTCCCTCACGGTACTAGTCCGCTATCGGTCATCAGGGAGTACTTAGCCTTGGAGGGTGGTCCCCCCAGGTTCAGACCGCGTTTCACGGGTGCGGTCCTACTCAGGAACGTCTGACAGGAGGCCTCGTGCTTTCGCCTACGGGACTGTTACCCTCTTTGGTATCTGAGTTCCACTGTTCTTCGGCTAACACGTGACTTTGTGACTCCTGCCGAGCCGGACACGACTCGGAACAGACGTCCTACGACCCCCAGCAGGCAACGCGTGTCCGCTTACACCTGCCGGGTTTAGGCTGAGTCCCCGTTCGCTCGCCACTACTAGGGGAGTCTCGGTTGATTTCCTTTCCTCGGGGTACTGAGATGTTTCAGTTCCCCCGCTTGCCTTCCCGGGCCTATTTATTCAGCCCGGGATGACGCCGCATTACCGACGCCGGGTTGCCCCATTCGGGAATCCACGGATCAATGGCTGTTCAACGCCTCATCGTGGCTTTTCGCAGTCGTCCACGCCCTTCATCGACTCCTGATGCCAAGGCATCCACCGTGTGCCCTTACTATCTTGACGGTGATCACGGCTCGAGCGGCTCCGGCGGCCTCGAAAGGCTGCCGGCTCCCTTCGAGCCGGGTGATACCCAGTGAGCCCGGGACCTCGATCCCGAGCTCGTTGGCCAACTGTGCAGTTTTCAAGGTCCGGCGAGAGGGCGCACCGCGTCCGTGATGCCGGTACCGCGTCGGGCCCGCAGAAGGGCTCCGCGCAGAGCGGCCGGCGCGCGGCCGGTCTCTCAAAACTCAGCAGCATGCGGAGAGGGCTCTCGCCCTTCCGGCCAGGCTCGGTCGACTTGCTAAGGACGCCCCGCAGGCGCTAGGCCTGCCGGGCGGACTCCCCAGTTTGGGAGCTCCCTAGAAAGGAGGTGATCCAGCCGCACCTTCCGGTACGGCTACCTTGTTACGACTTCACCCCAATCACGAGCCCCACCTTCGACGGCTCCCTCCCGAGGGTTGGGTCACCGGCTTCGGGTGTTGCCCGCTTTCGTGGTGTGACGGGCGGTGTGTACAAGGCCCGGGAACGTATTCACCCCGGCGTTGCTGATCCGGGATTACTAGCAACTCCGACTTCATGGAGGCGAGTTTCAGCCTCCAATCCGAACCGAGACCGGCTTTTTGGGATTCGCTCCACCTCGCGGCATCGCAACCCTTTGTACCGGCCAATGTAGCACGTGTGTAGCCCTGGACATAAGGGGCATGATGACTTGACGTCATCCCCACCTTCCTCCGGTTTGTCACCGGCAGTCTTGCATGAGTCCCCGGCCGAACCGCTGGCAACATGCAACGGGGGTTGCGCTCGTTGCGGGACTTAACCCAACATCTCACGACACGAGCTGACGACAGCCATGCACCACCTGTGATCCTGCCCCGAAGGGAGGGTGTGTTTCCACACCTGTCAGGAACATGTCAAGCCCAGGTAAGGTTCTTCGCGTTGCGTCGAATTAAACCACATGCTCCGCTGCTTGTGCGGGCCCCCGTCAATTCCTTTGAGTTTTAGCCTTGCGGCCGTACTCCCCAGGCGGGGCACTTAATGCGTTAGCTTCGGCACGGAAGGAGTCGACACCTCCCACACCTAGTGCCCATCGTTTACGGCGTGGACTACCAGGGTATCTAATCCTGTTTGCTCCCCACGCTTTCGCGTCTCAGCGTCAGTACCGTCCCAGCGAGCTGCCTTCGCCATCGGTGTTCCTCCTGATATCTGCGCATTTCACCGCTACACCAGGAATTCCACTCGCCTCTTCCGGACTCTAGCCCGACAGTATCCGCCGGCATTCGAGGGTTGAGCCCTCGACTTTCACAGCGGACTTACCGGGCCGCCTACACGCTCTTTACGCCCAATGATTCCGGACAACGCTTGCCCCCTACGTATTACCGCGGCTGCTGGCACGTAGTTAGCCGGGGCTTCTTGTGAAGGTACCGTCAGCCGGAACGGCTATTCACCGCCCGACCTTCGTCCCAACTGAAAGGGGTTTACAACCCGAAGGCCTTCTTCCCCCACGCGGCGTTGCTGCGTCACGCTTTCGCGCATTGCGCAAGATTCCCCACTGCTGCCTCCCGTAGGAGTCTGGGCCGTGTCTCAGTCCCAGTGTGGCTGATCGTCCTCTCAGACCAGCTACCCATCGCAGCCTTGGTGAGCCGTTACCTCACCAACAAGCTAATGGGCCGCGGGCCGATCCCGATGCGGAGGCCGAAGCTTCCTTTACACACCTCGCTGATGCGAGGGGGCATATCCGGTATTAGCCCGGGTTTCCCCGGGTTGTCCCAGTCATCGGGGCACGTTACCCACGTGTTACTCACCCGTTCGCGGCTCTGCCCCAGGGCAAGCCCTGGTTCGTCGCTCCACTTGCATGTGTTAAGCACGCCGCCAGCGTTCGTCCTGAGCCAGGATCAAACTCTCCGTGAAAGACTTGCGTGTCAGCCGCCACCCGAAGGCGGCGGTTCCACTGTCTCAGGAAAGCTGTCGATCTCCGTATCGGCGGAAGGCGCAGAGCGCCCCACTCCGATGCAGGTGGCCGCGTACACGATGCGGCTCACCTCGGACTCGACGGGTTCTACTCAGTAAGCCCCGCGGACCGAAGGCCTGCGGGGTCGAACCTGGACGCGACCAGTCCCGGCTCCGAGGAGCCGGCGTCGGTCGCACATGCTGCTGAGTTTTCAAAGACCGCCGCGGCCCTTCGAGGTGGGGACTCCACCTCGAATGTCGCCCCGCAAAGAAAAGGCCTCTCGACGAGAGGCCCAGAATGGTCTCCTCGTGCGGGACCGGGCAGTATAGCGCCGCAGGGGCCGGGCGAGCGGAAAAGATCGTCAGCGCACGCGCAGTCGCCGGAAGCGGCGCCGGCCGACCTGCAGGACCGCGCCGTCCAGGCGCTCGGCGGCCAGGTCGAGCTGGTCCGCCGGCACGGGCTCGCCGTCCAGGCGCACGCCCCCGCCGGCGAGAAGGCGCCGCCCCTCGGAGCCGGAGATCCCGAAGGCCTCGCGGAGCACGGCGGGCAAGTGCACCGAGCCGTTGCCGGGAGTGATGGCCAGCTCCTCGATCTCCTCGGGGAGCGCGCGCTCCACGTGCAGCCGGTCGAAGTGGGCCTCGGCCGCCCGCGCGGCCTCCTCGCCGCGAAAGCGCGCCGTGAGGCGGCGCGCGAGCTCGCGCTTGGACTCCACCGCCGGCCGTGAGGGGTCCAGCGCCTGCCCGACGAGCAGTTCGTAGTAGACGCCCATGGCCGCGTCGGGCACGCGCATCAGCTTTCCGAACACCTCCTCTGGCGGCTCGGTCACGCCCACGTAGTTTCCGAGCGACTTGGACATCCGCTGCTCGCCGTCGATGCCCGGCAGAATCGGCATCGTGAGCACCGACTGGGGCTGCTGGCCGTATGCAGCCTGGATGTCGCGGCCCAGCAGCAGGTTGAACTTCTGGTCTGTCCCCCCCAGCTCCACGTCGGCGCGCACGGCCACAGAGTCGTAGCCCTGCATCAGCGGATAGAGCAGCTCGAGCACCGAGATCTGCTCGCCGTTGCGGTAGCGCTGGCGGAAGTCGTCGCGGTGCAGAAGCTGGTTCACGGTCGGGGTGTGCGCCAGCCGGAACAGCTCCTCCATCGACATGTCGAGCCACTCGCTGTTTCGCCGGACCTCCGTGCGCTCGGCGTCGAGCACCGTGAAGGCCTGGCGCTTGAACGTCTCTGCGTTGGCGTCGATCTCCTCGCCCGAGAGGACGGGCCGGGTGGACGAGCGCCCACTGGGGTCGCCCACGCGGGCTGTGTAGTCGCCCACGATGAGCACCACCACGTGCCCCGCGTCCTGGAACTCGCGCAGCTTGGTGAGGACGACCGTGTGCCCCAGGTGGATGTCCGGCGCGGTGGGGTCGATCCCGAGCTTGACCCGCAGCGGCCGGTCCGCGGCCAGCTGCGACTCCAGCGCCCCCGCGGGCAGGGCGTCGACCGCATTGCGGGTGAGGAAACGGGCTGCCTCGCCCGCGCTTTGCGGCATGGGGCCAATGCTAGACTGCCGCCCCGCTGCCGAGCCGGGCCCGGGTACAGCATCCGGACGGCCCGCGAGTCGTGTATCCGGATCGGGTCCGCCCCACGCCCACCCGCCCCGGAAGCCAACGGGCCGCCCGGCCTCATCCAATGCAGGAGCCGCCGACCACAGTCCTGACGCCGCACGTCCCCCCGCCCGGGGCCGCCAGGCCCACGGGCGACCCACCGGCTCCCGGCCGCCCGAAGGTAAAGCGACTACGGCTGGCGCTGATCCTGGCCGGACTGGCGGTGCTGGCCCTGGTCTCGACGGTGTTCGGGATGATGATGGCCGTCGCGAGCGACCTGCCGCAGCTCGAGAACCGGGCCGAGTACCGCAAGGCGCGCAACTCGCAGGTCTTCGCCGACACCAGGCGCGACGTGAGGCTGGCCACCCTGGCCGGCAATCAGAACCGGATCCTCCTGACCGGCAACGACATCTCGCCGAACATCAAGAACGCCGTGATCGCGGTCGAGGACCGGCGCTTCTATGAGCACGAGGGCGTGGATTACACGGGCATCGCGCGGGCGCTCGTCCAGGACGTGCGCCAGCAGAGCGCCGTCCAGGGCGGGTCCACGATCACCCAGCAGTTCGTGAAGAACGCGCTGGCCGCGCAGGGCAACCGGTCGGTGTTCCAGAAGCTGCGCGAGGCGGCGCTGGCCTACCACCTCGAGCGCAAGTGGCCCAAGCAGAAGGTGCTCACCCAGTACCTGAACAGCGTCTATTTCGGAAACGGGGCGTACGGCGTCGAGGCGGCCGTGCGCACGTACTTCGGCGAGGAGGCCGCCGTCGGCGGCAAGCAGGCACGGGAGGCCTCGCCCGCCGAGGCCGCCCTGCTGGCCGGGATGATCGCCTCGCCGAGCATGTACGACCCGATCCAGAACCCGCGGCGGGCAAAGCAGCGGCGGGACCTGGTGCTCTCGCGCATGCGCGAGCAGCGGCTGATCACCGAGCCGGAGTACCGCGAGGCGCTCCTGGAGGCCCTCCCGACCAGGGCGGACGTCGACCCGCCCGAGCCGGACTCCCGCCAGCCCTACTTCACCAGCTGGCTCACCCAGCAGCTGGTGGACCGCTACAAGGCTCCGGCCGTGTTCAGCGGCGGCCTGGAGGTGAAGACGACCCTCGATCCCGAGCTGCAGGCGGCCGCGGAGCGCGCGATCAGCGGCCGGCTGGGCGCCATCGGGCCCACCGCCTCGCTGGTGGCCATCGAGAACAAGACCGGCGAGGTCAAGGCGATGGTGGGCGGCACCGACTTCAAGCGCCGGCCGTTCAACCTGGCCACCAACGGCCATCGCCAGCCGGGGTCGGCGTTCAAGCCGTTCATCCTGTTGCGCGCGCTGCAGGACGGCGTCAGCCCGGAGGCCACGTTCGCGTCCCAGCGCAAGGAGATCCCGGTCCGCGGCGGCGATCCGTTCGTGGTCGAGAACTACGAGGACCAGTACGCGGGCATCTCCTCGCTGCGCTCGGCAACCGCGCGATCCGACAACTCGGTGTACGCCGAGCTCGGGCTTAAGGTGGGCACCAGGCGCGTGGCCGCCCTGGCTCGGCGGATGGGCGTGCGCACACAGCTCTCCACCAACCCGGCGATGACCCTGGGCGGCCTCGAGGAGGGAGTGACGCCGCTCGAGATGGCATTCGCCTACTCGACCATCGCCAACAAGGGCGTGCGCGTGTCGGGGTCGCTCGCGTCGTACCCGGGTGGGCCGGTGGCGATCCAGAAGGTCGACGGCGGCGGGCGTGACGACACCAACGAGCGCCGCAGCGAGCGGGTCTTCCCCGAGGCTGTCGGCGAGACCGCTCACCAGCTGCTGGCCGGGGTCGTTCTGGGCGGGACCGGCCGCGGGGCGCAGATCGGCGAGTTCGCCGCCGGCAAGACCGGCACGACGGAGAACTACGGCGACGCCTGGTTCGTGGGCTTCAATGAGCAGCTGACCGTGGCGGTCTGGGTGGGCTACCCGGACCGGCTGCGCTACATGGAGACCGAGTACCGCGGCGGGCCGGTGGCGGGCGGGACCTTCCCAACCGATATCTGGCGTGACTTCATGCGCACGTGGATCGGCATCCGCGAGCGGCGTGACGCGGCCAGCGGCAAGGATGACGACGACTCGTCCACCACCACTACCGCGCCGTCCCCGATCGCGCCGCAGGGACAGGACACCACGCCGGCCCAGCCCGAGCCGGAGTCCGACTCGGCCGAGCCGCGCACCCCCGAGCAGCCGCGAGCCCGCGAGCCCGCGCCGCAGCGCGAGCCGGCACCGTCCCCCACCCCGGCGCCGCAGCCAACCCCTGCCCCCACGCCCCCGCCGCCGTCGTCAGGCGGCCAGCAGGGCGGCGGCGCCTCTCCGGGCTGACGACCCGCCGAGTCACGCGGCGCGTCGGCGTGTCCCGCGCATGGCCGGCGGCCGCGGGCTCGAGACGCAGCGACTGGACGCGTCGCAGAAGCGCCACGGAAGCTCCACCGCGCGCGTGATGCCGATGCGGGTGCCGCTGACCACGGTGGGCGCGCAGCCCCCGTCCGGCGGAAGGACCTCGATCGGGCCGTCGAGGGCGCTGCCGTCGAGGCCGAGCCCGATGCCCAACGCCTGGGTGAGCTTGCCCGGCCCCGAGCACAGGTCCCACTCCCGCTCCAGGCCGCGGCGCTCGCGCATGACGTCCAACCCGGTGAGCGGCTCCAGCGCGCGAATGAGCACCGCGGCGCCCACGCCGTCGGCCTCGGTCACGGCGTTGAGGAGGGCATGCACGCCGTAGGAGCGGTAGACGTAGGCCCTGCCGGGCGGGCCGAACAGCACCCGCGTGCGGGCGGTCAAGCCGGTGTGGGCGTGGCAGGCGGGCTCGGTCTCGTGGTAGGCCTCGGTCTCAACGATCCGGCCCGCCGTCGCACCGTGGCGCAGCACGCAACCCACCATGTCGGCGGCCACCTCCACGACCGGGCGGTCGTAGAAGCCGGTGGCCGGCGGCGCGAGCGGCGCGCCGCTCAACCGCCCGCCTCGGCCAGCAGGTGGCGCGCCTGAGCCAGCTGGTCGCGCACCCGTGGGAGCGCGGTTCCCCCCTCCGAGACCTTGGACTCCAGCCATGCCCCGTCGCGCAGCAGCGCGTAGAAGTCCGGGCCGAGGTCCGGCGCGAGCTCCGCCAGTTCGTCCTCGCTCAGCTCCGAGAGCGTCTTTCCGCGCTCCACCGCCGCCCGCACCACGCCCCCCACGATGCCATGGGCCCTGCGGAAGGGCACGCCCTTCTTGACCAGCAGGTCGGCGACGTCGGTGGCGGCCAGCGCCTCGTCCGACGCCGCGGCGGCCAGGCGCTCGCGGTCGAAGGCCGTGCCCGCGAGCATCTCGGCGGCCACCGCGAGGCACAGCTCGATGGTGTCGACGGCGTCGAAGAGCTGCTCCTTGTCCTCCTGGAGGTCCTTGTTGTAGGTGAGGGGCAGGCCGTGGAGGACGCCGTGCAGCGTGAGCAGCCGGCCCGCCACGCGGGGCGCCTTGGCCCGCAGCAGCTCCGCTGCGTCCGGGTTCTTCTTCTGGGGCATGAGGCTGGACCCCGACGCGAAGCGGTCGGCCACCTCGCAGAACCCGAACTCCTCGCTGGACCACACCACGATCTCGCCTCCGAGCTGTGACAGGTGCGTCGCGCAGGTGGCGGCCGCGGACAGGTAGTCCAGAACGAAGTCCCGGTTGGACACGGCATCCAGCGAGTTCTCGGCAATGCCGCCGAAGCCGAGCTCCTGCGCCACGAACATCCGGCTGGTGTCGAAGTTAACGCCCGCCAGCGCTCCGGCCCCCAGCGGCAGGTCGTCGGTGGCGGTCATGCAGAAGTTGAACCGCTGCAGGTCGCGCCGGAACTTCCAGAAGTAGGCCAGTAGGTGGTGTGACAGGTACACGGGCTGAGCGCGTTGAAGGTGGGTGTAGCCCGGCATCGGCCAGTCCAGGTGGCGCTCGGCCATCTCCACCAGCACGGTCATCAGGTTGCGCAGCAGCTCCTGTGCCTGCAGGCTGTGGGCGCGCACCAGCATGGCCACGTCGGTGGCCACCTGGTCGTTGCGCGAGCGCGCCGTGTGCAGGCGCGCGCCGGCGTCGCCGGCGATCTCGGTCACCCGCCGCTCGATGGCCATGTGCACGTCCTCGTCACCGGGCTCAATCGCGAAGCGGTCCTCGTCGACCTCGGCTCGGACCTGCTCCAGGGCCCGCTCCAGGGCCTCGAGGTCCGCGGCCTCGATGATGCCCGAGTGGGCGAGCATGCGGGCGTGCGCCAGCGACTGCGCCAGGTCGTAGGGGGCCAGCCGGAAGTCGAAGCCAATCGACGTGTTGAGCGCCTGGAACAGCGGGTCCTGTGGCTCCGAGAAGCGCGACATGAGGCCGCCAGTGTAAGAGCGGGGCGCTACGGGGTCTGGTGGACGCCGGTCACGGCCGCCACCTGCGCGGCGATCGCGAAGCCCAGCAGGTACAGCGAGACGCCCCAGCCCGCATAGGCGTTGCGGGCCCGCGGGTAGAGGCGACTGGGTGGCGTGCGGCCGATCGAGATCACCACGGGCAGGAGAAAGGCAAGCCCGGCGGCCAGGAGGGCGTAGCCGGTCCAGCCGCTGAGGTACTGGAGGTCCAGCCGGAAGTCGTGCGCCACGGCGGCCATGGCCCGGTGCCAGAGCAATACCGGCAGCGCCGCGGCCGCGACGAAGCCCACCGCCCCCGTCACGCGGGCGTTGCGCCGGGCGATCTGCTCCCGGCGCGTGTTCCGAGGAGTCGAGTTCCGTGCCTGCGGGGCCACGCGTGGACATGATCTCACGCCCACCTGCCGTCCCCGCCCCGGAGCGTAGGATGGCGCGCCGTGCATCCCCCGCCGCCCGGCCTCCGCGTGCGCCCCTACAGACCTCCGGACTCCGGCGCCACCACGGCGCTGCTGTACGAGAGCTCGGGCGGGATGTATGACCGCTACGCGGGCAATCGCAAGCTCGCGGAGCGCACCATCGCCCGCGCGCTCGAACGCGAGGGCAACACGGCCAGCGCCGACGTGGTGTGGGTGGCCGACCTCGACGGCCTGGTGGTGGGAGCCATGGCGGCCATGCCCTACGACGACTGGACAGGCCGCGCCCATCGCTTCCTGCGGGTGACCCTGAGCAGCGTGCCGCCCTGGCGCTGGCTCGGGGCGCTGTGGCTCTACCGGGCCAGCGGCCGGACCGCCCCGGCGCCGCCGCGGCGATGCTTCTACGTGGACTCGCTGGCCACGGAGCGCCGCCACCGCCGCATCGGTGTGGCCCGCGCCCTGCTCGACGAGGCGGCGCGCCAGGCACGCGACGCGGGCCTGGGGTGCCTGGCGCTCGACACGTGGGTCGACAACCGCCCGGCGCGGGCGCTGTACGACAGGTACGGGTTCGAGGAGGTGGGCCGCCGCCCCGCGGTCAGCGGCCTGCCGGGTGGCGTGTCGCTGCTGAAGCGCCTGCCGTGAGGACCGCGCGCAGCTCCCCCGCCACCCGCTCGATCGCGTCGTCGCCGAGCTCCGGGTAGAACGGCAGCGCGATCGACCTGCGCGCCACGTCCTCGCACACCGGGAACTCGCCCTCGCGGTGCCCGTAGCGCTCGCGGTAGAAGCTCATCAGGTGGATGGCGGGCAGGTAGGGCTTGGAGTCGATCCCCCTAGCGCGGAGCGCCAGGATCGTGTCGTCGCGATCCGCGTGAGGCGGAAGCTGGACCACGTATACGAACCAGCTGCGGCGGTCTCCCCCGGCGTCCTCGCACGGAAGCTGGAGGCCTTCGATGCCCGCCAGGGCCTCGGCGTAGGCGGCGGCCACGCGCGAGCGGGCGGCCAGCATCTCGTCCAGGCGCTCCAGCTGAGCCAGGCCGAGCGCGCACGCGAGGTCCGAGAGCCGGTAGTTGAAGCCCAGGCGGTCGTGGTCGAGCCAGCCCATGTCCGGGGCTCGCCCCTGATTTCGCTCGCTGTCGACCCGCTCCTTCACCGCGGAGTCGGGGCTGACCAGGGCGCCGCCCTCGCCGGTGGCCAGCTGCTTGTTGGGGTAGAAGCCGAACGTGGCCAGGTTGCCGCGGGCCCCGACGGCCGGGCCGTCGCCGTGCACGGCGCCGAGCGCCTCGCACGCGTCCTCCACGATCCACAGCCCGCGCCTGGCGCCGAGCGCCTCGAAGCCCGCCATGTCGGCCGGGTAGCCGAAGATGTGCACGGGCAGGAGCCCGGTGGTGCGGGCCGTTATGGCCGACTCGGCCGAGCCGGGCGTGATGTTGAGCGTCCGCGGGTCGATGTCGCAGAACACCGGGTCCGCGTTCTCGTAGAGCAGGCAGTTGGCGGAGGCGACGAAGCTGAACGGGGTGGTCACCACCTGATCGCCGGGCTCCACGCCGGCGGCGCGGATGGCCAGGTGCAGCGCTGCGGTGCCGCTGGAGAGCGCGGACACGTGTTCCGCTCCGAGCCTGCGGGCCAGCGCGGCCTCGAACTCGGGCAGGCGGGGGCCGAGCGCCAGCATCCGCGAGCGCAGCGTCTCCAGCAGCAGCTCCTCCTCCCGGGCGCCCACCAGCGGGCGCGCCAGCGGGATGGGGTCCGGCCCGGCGGCGCTCAACCCTCGGCGACTCCGGCGCCTGCCCGCTCGCGCCGGCTGCGGCCCGGGAGCATGCCGGCCTCGAGCGAGTCCACCAGCGCCTCCCAGCTGGCCGCGATGATGTTCTCCGACACCCCGATCGCGCCCCATGTGTCGTGCCCGTCGCTGGCGTCGAGCAACACGCGCGTGACCGCGCCGGTGCCCTTGTCCTCGTCGAGGATGCGGACCTTGAAGTTCACGAGCTCGATGTCCCGGAGGTGGGGGTAGGTCTCGCCGATGGCCTCCCGCAGCGCCTTGTCGAGCGCGTGCACGGGGCCGTTGCCCTCCGCGGTGCGCACGAACCGCTCTCCGTCGACCCAGATCTTGATCGTGGCCTCGGTCTCGACCCCGTTCTGCTCGCGCTTCTCGACGATCACGCGCCAGGACTCGAGCCGGAACAGGGGCTCGTAGTCGCCGGTCTCCCTCCGGATGAGCAGGTCGAACGAGCCGTCCGCGGCCTCCAGGTGGTAACCGCGATGCTCCAGATCCTTGACGCGCTCCACCACCCGGGAGGCGCCCTCCTCGGAGAGATTCACGCCCGTGTCCTGGGCCCTGGCCTGCACGGTCCCTCTGCCGGAGAGCTCGGAGATCAGCAGCCGGCGGTCGGCTCCCACCGCGCCCGGGTCGACGTGCTCGAAGGTCCGGGCGTCGCGATTCACGCCGGCCACGTGCATGCCGCCCTTGTGGGCGAAGGCGTTGGACCCCACGTAGGGCTGGTTGGGGTTGGGGGCCACGTTGCACAGCTCGTCCACCAGGTGAGCGGTCTCGGTCAGCCTCCCCAGCCGCTCGGGGGGCACGCAGTCCAGCCCCAGCTTCAGCTGGAGGTCGGCCAGGATGGTCACGAGGTTGGCGTTGCCGCAGCGCTCGCCGTAGCCGTTCATCGTGCCCTGCACGAGGCGCGCGCCGTACTGGACAGCCACCAGCGCGTTCGCCACCCCACAGCCGGCGTCGTCGTGGGTGTGGATCCCCACCTGCACGCTGTCGCCCAGCTCCGCCACCACGCGGCTCGTGGCCTCGGCGACGGTGGTGGGAAGCGTGGCACCGTTGGTGTCGCACAGGGTCACGTTCTCCGCGCCCGCGTCAACCGCGGCGCGCAGGCACCGCAGGGCGTAGTCGGAGTCGCTCGCCCATGCGTCGAAGAAGTGCTCGGCGTCGTAGACCACCCGCTTGCCCTGGTCGCGGAGGAATCCGACGGAGTCTTCGATCATCCGCAGGTTCTCCTCGGGGTTCACGCGCGTGACCTTCTCAAGGTGCAGCGACCAGGTCTTGCCGACCAGCGTGCAGACCGGCGCGAAGCAGTCGGCCAGGAACCGCAGGGCCACGTCCTCGGCTGCCTCGGCGTCGCGCCTGCGGGTCATCCCGAAGGCCGCGATCTGGGCGCTCTCGAAGGTCTCGCGCGAGAGCAGGTCGAACAGCGCCTCCTCCTTGGGGTTGGAGCCCGGGAAGCCGGCCTCGATGAAGTGCACGCCTAGGTCGTCAAGGGCGTGCGCGACGCGCAGCTTCTCGTCGGCGGAGAGCGACATGCCCTCCCCCTGCATGCCGTCGCGGAGAGTCGTGTCGTAGAGAAGGACCTTCTCGGCCATGTGGGTGAACGCCTTTCGGAGTCGGGTCGGAGCGAGCGGGAGCTGGACGGCCTGAGGCCGTCTAGGTAATTCGCTTCCGCGCCCTGGCGTTCACGCCTCGGATGCTACCGGCACGACGTCGAGCCAATCGACGTAGCGCTCGTCGCGCCCATGGAGGGCATCGTCGTAGATGCGTTGGATCTCGCGGGTGATCTCGCCCGGCGGCCCGATCTCGATGTCGTCGATCTCGCGCACCGGCACTAGCTCGGCGGCCGTGCCGACGAGGAACACCTCGTCGGCGAGCGTGAGCTCCGCGCGCGCCACGTCGCGCTCGACCAGTTCCAGGCCCAGGTCGGCGGCGATCCGGACGATCGACTTGCGGCTGATCCCGTCGAGGATGCTGGCCGTCTGGGGCGGAGTGGCCAGCCTGCCGTCCTTGACGACGAACACGTTCTCGCCGGACCCCTCGCACACGCGGCCCAGGTCGTCGAGCAGGATGGCCTCCTCATAGCCGCCGCGCTTGGACTCGATCTTCGCGAGCACGGAGTTCAGGTACTGGCCGCCGGCCTTCGAGTGCGGGATCAGCGAGGCGGGGCTGATTCGCCGCCACGAGGAGACCTTGGCCCGCACGCCGTCGCGCTTGCCCTCCTCCCCCAGGTAGGCGCCCCACTCCCATACCGCCACCGTGACCTCGACGGGGTTGTCCTCGGGGTCCAGGCCCATCGGCCCGTGGCCGCGGAACACCAGCGGCCGGATGTAGCAGCTGCGCAGCCCGTTGCGCCCGATCAGCTCGTGGGTGGCCTCGCGGATCTGCTCCTTCGAGCAGGGCAGGTCCATGTAGAACAGCTTGGCGGAGGCCTCGAGGCGGTCCAGGTGGTCGTCGTGGCGGAAGATCGCCGGGCCGCGGTCCGTTTCGTAGGCGCGCACGCCCTCGAACACGCTCGTCCCGTAGTGCAGCGCGTGCGTGAGCACGTGTACCTTCGCGTCCTCCCAGGCGACGAACTCGCCGTTGTGCCAGATGAGGTCCGCGGTGTTCACGTGCTGCCTCCTCTCAGAGGTTCTGGAGGACAGCCCGGGTGGCGTCCTCGGTGGTGGCATCGCCCCCGAGGTCGGCCGTGCGCAGGCCTTCTTCGAGGGCGCGGTCGATGGCCGAGTCTACGCCAGCGGCGGCGTCCTCCATGCCGAGTCCGTGGCGCAGCATGAGCGCCACCGAGCCGAACATGGCCAGCGGGTTGGCCTTCCCGGTGCCGGCGATGTCGGGCGCCGAGCCGTGCACCGGCTCGAACAGGCCCGGGCCCTGGCCGCCCACGGACGCGCTGGGCAGCATCCCGAGTGAGCCGGTGAGCATGGCGGCCTCGTCGCTGAGGATGTCTCCGAACAGGTTCTCGGTGACGATCACGTCGAAGTCCGCGGGGCGCGACACCAGCTGCATGGCGGCGTTGTCCACCAGCAGGTGATCCAGGGGCACATCCGGGAACTCCTGCGCGCCCACGCGGGTGACCGTCTCGCGCCACAGCCGGGAGGTCTCCAGAACGTTGGCCTTGTCGACGCTCGTGACCCGGCTGCGGCCCGACGTGAAGGCCACGCGCGCGATTCGCTCGATCTCGTGGACGCTGTAGGCGCAATCGTCGTGCGCGGTGTCCCCGTCGCGCCCCGACTCGCCGAAGTAGATGCCGCCGGTGAGCTCGCGCACAACCAGCAGGTCGGTGCCCTCGATCCGCTCGCGCCGGAGGGGGCTGGCGTCCAGCAGCGCGGGGCTCGGCCGCACCGGGCGCAGGTTGGCGAACAGCCCCAGCTCCTTGCGCAGGCCGAGGAGCCCCTGCTCGGGCCGCGGGGCCGCCGGGTCCTGCGCCACCGCGGCGTCCCACGCCGGGCCGCCCACCGCGGCCAGCAGCACCGCGTCGGCCGACCGGCACGCGGCCAGCACCTCTTCGGTGAGCGCCGTGCCGTGGGCGTCGATGGACGCGCCGCCAAAGGCCCGCTCGTCGAGCTGGAAGTCCCCGACCCTGCCCAGCAGCTCGCATGCGGCCGCCATGATCTCGGGGCCGATGCCGTCTCCGGGAAGGGTGACTATTCGGGTGGCCACGGCGGGCGCGAACCGTACCGGCTCGCGCCCGCCGCGCTGCCCTTAGCCCGCCCCGAGGATCGCGCCGGCCACGTTTGGCGTGAACGGCTCGGTGCCGTTCGCCAGCGACACGGCCGTGCCGCTGGCGGCGGCGTAGCTGAGCTCGCGCTGGAGGTCGGCCACGCCGTTGGAGCCCGCGAGGGGCGCTATCGCCACCGTGCTCAGGGTGCCGATGGCCCCGCCGCTGGCGTTGAGGAACCCGCTCCCGGAGTCGCCCGGGATGCCCGGCGTGACGGTGTAGACCGTGCGACTCCAGCCGTTGCCCAGGGTGGACACGACCTTGCCCTGCTTGGGGCTGAGCTGCGTGATCCCGCCGCGTAGCGAGGAGTTGCCGTAGGAGTACACGTCGGCGAGGTTCGCGCTGGGACCGCCGACGCCCACCGGCCCGCCGAAGCCGGGCACCGAGGGGTTGACCTTGTCCACGTCCGCAGGGTCGATCCGCACGAGCGCGAAGTCGTTGTACTCGCAGGCGTCCTGGTTGGTCTCGCCGCGCTGCTGCATGGCGATCCACGAGCTGTACGCCAGTGTGCCGGGGCGGCTTGCGCCGGTGATCTCGACCGGCGTGCCGAGCGGCTTGGAGCCGGCGTCGCAACCGTTGGTGTCGGTGGCGGCACCGGTGCCCGCGCAGTGAGCCGACTGGCCGATGTAGGTGTTGCCGCCGCCGGTGTAGACGAAGTTGGCGGTGCACTGGCCCCCGTCGGTGAACGCCATGACGCCGGGGTGGATCGTGGCCTGATCGGCCGGCGCCCAGGCCGATGCGGCGCTGGGCACAAGGGCCACGACGGCAACGACAAAGGCAACCGCGAGGGTGCCGCGCATCTTCATCTTCGTGAGCCTCCCGCTCTATATCGTCGGTCAACTGCGAGTACGGCAGCGATCGTTCCCCCATTTCGGGGAATCCAAACGCACCCCCCTCGAGCGACCGGACGAACGGCCGATCTGCTCAGGCGCGCTCGGCCACCATGTTCAGCCTCACGTAGTCCAGCTCGGCCGGCCGGCCGCATCGCTCGGCGACGGCGTCCACGTAGGGCCCGTGCAGCTCCGCCGGCAGGCGGTCCAGGTGGTGGCCCAGGCAGACCGTGCGGAGGTACTCGGCGGACAGCTCCGGGACTACCGGCGAGGGCTCCAGCCACGTCTGGACAGCGGTGAAGCCGGCGCCCCCGAGGCGGTCGGCCGTCTCCTCGGCGCCGGCGAAGTTCCAGGGCCCCGTCCAGCCGCCCAGGTGCTCTGCGAACGGTGCCTCCTCCCCGACCTCCCGGGCCAGGCCGTGGAAGCGCTCCACGTTGCCGGCTCCGCCGCACTGGGCGCTGAGGCGGCCCCCTGGCCGCAACGCCTCGTGCAGCCGCGCGAACAAGGCTTCGTGGTCGCCGACCCAGTGGAAGACGGCGTTGGAGAACACGGCGTCCACCGGGGGTTCGAGCACTAGCTGGGTCAGCTCGGCCCTGAACACCTGCGCGCGGTCGCCGAGGGCCTCGCGCGCGAGCGCCACCATGGACGTGGACGCATCCACCGCCACGACGCTCCCGCGTGGGAGGCGGTCGAGCAGCAGCCGCGTGACACGCCCGCTGCCGCAACCGGCGTCGAGCACGCTCTCGTGACCGTCGAGCTCGAGCCGGTCGAGCACCGCTTCCGCCCACGCGGCTTGGGGCCCCGACACGCGCTCGTAGCTGGCGGCGTCCCAATCGCGCGGGGACTCGGGCGGCGCCGTCAAAGGGCGGTCGTCACGGGGCCGCTGCGCTCGCGCTCGTCCTCGAATGCCGCGATCGCATCCTGGGACTGGAGCGTCACGCCGATGTCGTCGAGCCCGCCCAGCAGCCTGCGGCGGATCTCGCCGTCGATCTCGAACGCGACCTCGCGGCCGTCGAAGCGCACGACCTGCGCCTCCAGGTCTATCTCCGCCTCGTTCGCGTCCATGAGGGCGTCCACGTCCTCCGCGCCGAGCGGCACCGGGAGCAGGCCGACCTTGGTGCAGTTGGAATAGAAGATGTCGGCGAACGAGGGCGCGACGATGGCCTTGAAGCCGAAGTCCTCGAGCGCCCACGGAGCGTGCTCACGCGACGACCCGCAGCCGAAGTTGCGGCCGGTCACGAGGATCGGGTTGGGCTCGAGCTCCCAGCCGGGCTGCTTGGCCCAGTCGTAGAACAGGAACTCCCCGAACCCGGTGCGCTCGACTCGCTTGAGGAACTGCTTGGGGATTATCTGGTCTGTGTCTACGTCGGCCCGGTTGAGCACCGAGAGCTTGCCGGCGACCACGGCTACCGGTTCCATCAGCTCCACTCCCGGATATCGACGAAGTGCCCCTCGACCGCCGCGGCGGCGGCCATCTTCGGGCTGACCAGATGGGTCCTCCCGCCGCGGCCCTGGCGGCCCTCGAAGTTGCGGTTGGACGTGGAGGCGCAGCGCTCGCCGGGCGACAGCGTGTCCGGGTTCATGCCCAGGCACATGCTGCAGCCGGCCGAGCGCCAGTCGAACCCTGCCGCGCGGAAGATGTCGTCCAGGCCCTCGCTCTCGGCCTGCGCGGCCACCTGCTGAGAGCCCGGCACCACCATCGCGCTCAGGCTGGACGCGACGCGCCGGCCGCGGACGACCTCGGCCGCCTCGCGCAGGTCACCGATCCGCGAGTTGGTGCAGGAACCGATGAACACCCGGTCCAGCCGGATCTCCTGCATCGGCGTTCCCGGCTCCAGGGCCATGTACTCCAGCGCGCGCTCGTCGCTCTCGCCGGCGGGCTCGGGCACGGATGCAGTCACATCGGTGACCATCCCGGGGGTGGTACCCCAGGTGACCTGTGGCGACAGCTCAGAGGCGTCGATGGCCACCTCGGCGTCGAACACCGCGCCCTCGTCCGTGCGCAGCGTGCGCCACTCGTCGAGGGGCAGCGGCGACGGTGCCGCGTCGCGCCCCTCGACCCACTCGAAGGTCACGTCGTCGGGTGCGATCATCCCCGCCCTTCCACCGCCCTCGATGGTCATGTTGCACACGGTCATCCGGCCCTCCATGGACAGCGCCTCGATCGCAGGGCCCGCGTACTCGATCACGTGCCCCACCCCGCCCTCCACGCCGATCCGGCCGATCGTGCCCAGGATCAGGTCCTTCGCGGTGACCCCGAAGCCGAGCTCGCCCGAGTAGCTGATGCGCATCGAGCGGGGCCGGCGCTGCTGGAGCGTCTGGGTGGCCAGCACGTGCTCGACCTCGCTGGTGCCGATGCCGAACGCCAGCGCGCCGAACGCCCCGTGGGTGGACGTGTGGGAGTCCCCGCAGACGATCGTCATCCCTGGCTGGGTGACGCCGAGCTCGGGGCCGATCACGTGCACGATGCCCTGGCGCTGCGAGCCGATCGAGTAGATGGGAACGCCGAACTCGGCGCAGTTGGCCTCGAGCGTCTCCACCTGCTTGCGCGAGAGGTGGTCGGCTATCTGGGCGGCCACACGGGATCCGTCGGTGGGCACGTTGTGGTCCGCGGTGGCCAGCGTGCGGTCGGGGCGCCGGACCGGCCGCCCGGCCAAGCGCAGAGACTCGAAGGCCTGCGGGCTCGTGACCTCGTGCACCAGGTGCAGGTCGATGTAGAGGAGGCCGTCCGCGACCTCGTGCGCGGTCCAGATCTTCTCGGACAGTGTCTGCGCGGGCATCGTCAGGACCTCCTCAGGCCGGCGGCGACCACGGCCAGGAAGCGGGTCTGCCCCTGGCCCGGGTTCTCGAAATGATGCGGCAGGTCGGCGTCGAAGGTGACCGCGTCGCCCTCGCGGAGGTCGTGTACGGCACCGTCGCAGATGAGCCGCAGCGAGCCGTCCAGGGCCACCGCCGTCTCCCGGCTGCCCGGCTCGTGCATGGGCGGGTCGCCAGGGCCGCCCGTGGCAGCGCCCGGCGCGAGCGAGTGAAACGCTACCTCGGCGCGCTGGCCCGGCACCGGCGGCGTCACAACCTCGTAGCCGTGGCCGCGCCGCCCCGCTCCGCCGCGCAGACGCTCGCCGGAGCGCACCACGACCACGCCGTCGCCCTCGTCGAGCCGCAGCAGCTGGGACAGCGTGAGCTCCAAGCCGCCGGCGATCCGGGCCGCCACCGAGAGCGTGGGGCTGGTCTCGCCCCGCTCCACCTGGCTCAGCATCTGGGCGGAAACACCGCTGCGCTCGGCCAGGTCGCGCAACGAGAGGTCCATGGCCTCGCGCAGGGCGCGGACACGGGAGCCGATCTCCAGGCCTGGGTGGGCCATGACGCTCACCCGGTGTACGTTATCACGGACGCTTGTCAGGCAAACTTCAGCGCTGCTGCCCCGTCGGGCGGACGAGCATCTCGTTGATGCTCACGTGCGGAGGCTGCGAGAGCGCGTAGAGGATCGCACCGGCGATGTCCCCGGCGTTCAGGACGTCGCCTATCTGCTCGCGCATCCGCTCCACGCCCTGCTGGACGATGGGGTTCTTGTTGTGCCCCTGGAGCTCGGTCTCCACGAAGCCGGGCTCCACGCAGGTCACGCGGATATTCGAATGCAGCACCTCCTGGCGCAGCGCCTCGCTGAAGCCCGTGACCCCGAACTTCGTGAAGTTGTAGACGCCGGCTCCGGCATTGGCGTTGCGCCCGGCAACCGACGACACGTTCACGATGTCGCCTCCCCCGCTGTCGCGGATGGGGCCGATGGCCGCGTGGGTGCAATAGAGGAGCCCGAGCACGTTCACGTGCACCATCCGCCGCCACTCCTCCGTGTCGGCCCCCTCCACCGGGCCGAGCAGCATGACGCCGGCGTTGTTCACGAGCCCGTGCAGCCCGCCGAGCTCCGAGTGGGCGCGCTCCACGAACGCGCGCGCCTGGTCTTCCTCGCCCACGTCGGCCTCGATCGCAACCGCCCGGCCGCCGTCGCCCTCGATCCGCTCGGCCAGGGCCTGGATCCGATCCGCGCGGCGCGCGCCCAGTGCCACCGCGGCACCCGCTCCCGCGAGCGCCAGCGCGGCGGCCTCGCCGATCCCCGATGAGGCACCGGTGATGGCGATGGCCCGGCCTTCGAGCGGTTGCGGCACGGACCGATCCTACTGCGCGGCCTCGAGCAGGTCGCTCAACTCCGAGGCGCTGGGCGGGTCGGCCATCGTGGCGATCACGGGATGCTCCATGGCTGCGTCCGCCACGGCCCGGACGGCGCTTCGGTTGAACCCCACGTCAGCGAGGCCGGTGGCGCCCGACCTGGCCGCCAGCGGCCGCACCGCGTCGGCCGCCTCGGCCGGGTCCTCGCCGGCACTGCCCAGTGCGCGCGCCAGCCGCCGCAGCGGCCCGGGCGCGCGCGGCGCCATGAACCGCAGGCTGTGGGGAAGCATCACGGCGTTGGTCTCCGCGTGGGGGGTGCCCTGGGTGCGGACGATGGTCTGGCACAGCGCGTGGTGAATGGCGAGGCCCGTGGTGCCGATCGCATAGCCGCCCAGCAGCGACGCGAGAGCCAGCGCGTCGCGGTCGAGGGAGCCGGGCGCGAGGGCTGCTGCGAACAGCTCCGCCGCCCGCAGGGCCGCCCCCTCGGCGATCGGGTTGGCGCCCGGCGCGTACAGAGACTCCGCGGCGTGCGCCAGGGCGTTCATGGCGGTGGCGGCCAGAGGCTGCTCGGGAAGAGAGGCCATCAGTGACGGGTCGGCCACCACCAGCGCGGGCCGCACGAGGTGCCAGGAGTCGACCCCTGCCGGCATCCGATGGAACGGGGTGAACGAGGACCCGGCCAAGGTCGTGGGGACTGCGGCTGCTCGCAGGCCGTCGGCGCCGGCGATGGCCTTTGCGGCGTCGACCACCCGGCCGCCGCCGAGTGCCACCAGCGGCCTTGCGCCCACGGATTCGCGCACCGCCGCGGCGGACTCGGGCACCGGCCCCGGCGGCACGTCCAGTACCACGGCCGCCGCCTCCGAGAGCGTCGGGAGCTGCGCCAGCGCCCGCTCCGTGCTGAGTAGCGCGTAGTCCTCGAACCCCGCGGCGGCGAGGAGGGCGCCCGCCTCGTGCGCCACCTCCGGCCCGAATCTGATGACGCGCTCGCCGTCGCGGAAGGTGAAGCCGGCGTTCACGGAGCTAGGCGGCGCTCAGGCCGTCGCGGCGGCTGCGTCCGCCGGCGTGGGCTCGTCTTGTGCGGCCGCGATGGCGTTCGCGATCGCTCGCAGGTAGGCGCGCCCCGAGGCCTCCATGGTGTCGGGGGACACCCCCTGGCCCTGGGCCAGCACGCCGCCGAGCTCCAGCAGCACGCTGACCTCGGCGAGGGCGTCGCGCCCGGCCGTGACCGCGCTCACGTGGTACTCCTTGAGCCGCGCCTCGCGGCCGGTGGCCGCGTTGATGGCGCTGAAGAACGCGTCGACCGGGCCGTCGCCGGTGAAGCTGCCCTCCTCGACCGAGCCGTCGGGCATCCCCACCCGGGCGCGCGCGAACGGCGACCGGTCGGAGCCCGCCTCGATGTCGAAGGACTCGAGGGTGAAGCCGCTGGCCGACTGGCGCATCTCGTCGGAGACGATGGCCTCCAGGTCCAGCGCCGTGACCTTCTTCTTGCGGTCGGCGATCTCCTTGAAGCGCTTGAAGGCGGTGTTCAGGGCTGCGCCATCCACGTCGAACCCGAGCTCCTCGAGCGCTTTGCGGAGGGCGTGTCGCCCGGAGTGCTTGCCCAGCACGATCGAGTTGGTCTCGAGCCCGATCGTGGTGGCATCCATGATCTCGTAGGTGGTGCGCTCCTTGAGTACGCCGTCCTGGTGGATGCCGGCCTCGTGGGCAAACGCGTTGCGCCCCACGATCGCCTTGTTCGGCTGCACCTGGTACCCGGTGAGCCGCGACACAAGGCGGCTGGTGCGGGCGATCTCCTCGGTGTTCGCGCCCGTCCACAGGCCAACGCTGGACTCCCGCGTGTGCAGCAGCATCACGATCTCCTCCAGCGAGGCGTTGCCGGCCCGCTCCCCGATGCCGTTCACGGCACACTCCACCTGACGGCAGCCGGCGCCGAGGCCCGCGAACGAGTTGGCCACCGCCAGCCCCAGGTCGTTGTGGCAGTGCACCGACACCACGACGTCGCGCAGGCCCGGCACGAGGCGGTAGAGCTCCTCGAACATCGCCCGGTATTCGTCGGGCATCGTGTAGCCCACCGTGTCGGGCACGTTGATCGTGGTGGCGCCCTCGTCCAGGGCGATCTGGATGACCTCGGCCATGAACTCCACGTCGGACCGCGAGCCGTCCTCCGGCGAGAACTCAACGTCATCCGTGTAGCCGCGGGCGTGCGCGACAGCGGCCCGCGCTTGGCCCTTCACGTCCTCGCGGGTGGTCTGGAGCTTGCGCTCGATGTGGATGTCGCTGGTGGCGATGAAGGTGTGGATGCGCGGTCGCTCGGAGTCCTTGACCGCGTTCCACGCGGCATCGATGTCCAGCACGCTCGTGCGAGCCAGGCCGCAGATCACGGGCCCCTCGACCTCTCTGGCGATCGCCTGCACGGCGTCGAAGTCGCCGGGGCTGGTGATCGGGAAGCCTGCCTCGATCACATCAACGCCGAGACGAGCGAGCTGCGACGCGATCTCCACCTTCTCCTGGCGGTTCAGCGAGATGCCCGGCGACTGCTCCCCGTCGCGCAGCGTGGTGTCGAAGATGCGTACCCGCTCTGACTCTTGCCTGCTCATGCCGTTCCCTTTCTCTGCTCTACTCCGCTTCTCCTGTGCTTGCGGCTGCGCGGCCGCCACGCGTTATTCCCCCCGAGGGGGGAGGAGGAGAAGCTGGAGGCCGAGCCGGAACTGCATCGGGTTGAGCGTACCGCACGGGCGGCCGATGGAAAGCGGGTGCGTCGCCTCCTCCCCATGCTCCTGATGGCATGCGCATGCGCGCTGCCGGCCCAGTCCGCCGTGGCCGCACCCTATGGACCGGGCAAGGGGAAGGTCTGGCACTCGGGGATCGGTGGGTACGGCCCCGGCGCGGTGAACGCGTTTGCGCGCCAGTCGGGCAAACACCCGGCCGTGTACCAGTACTTCGTGTCGTGGAAGTCGGCGCGGCGCGACACGAACTTCATCGCCGGCCTGGTGGAGAAGACCGCCGCGGACCGGGCGCGGCCGATGTTCGCGGTCTCCACCTCCGGCACCCGGCTGACACCCGCGTCCATCGCACGCGGGGAGGGCGACGGCTTCCTGCTGGCGATGAACCGGACGCTGGCTGCCACCGGCCGACCCGCCTACCTGCGGCTGCTGTCGGAGATGAACAACGGCGGCAACGACTATGCCGCCTACGACCTGCGCGGCCGGTCGCGGGGCAGGGCCTTCTCGACGGGCCAGTTCAAGCGAGCGTGGCGCCGCGCAGTGCTGATCGTGCGGGGCGGCTCGGTGAGCTCGATCGACGCTCGCCTTCGGCCCTGCGCATGCCGGTCGTGCGCACCAGCGCATCGGATCTGGCCCGGCCGCAGGTGGCGTTCCTCTGGGTGCCCCTGAGCTTCGGCAACCCCGAGATAGCCCGCAACCACCCTCGCCACTGGTGGCCGGGGTCGCGCTATGTGGACTGGGTGGGCACCACGTGGTACTCGCCGTTCCTGGCCGTGCGCGCGATGGACCGCTTCTACAGCTACCGGCTCTGGAACAAGAAGCCGTTCGCATTCGGGGGTACGGGGTCTGGGGCCGCGAGAGCCCCCGCTTCATCGACCTGTTCTTCCGCTTCGTGCGCACCCACAGGCGGGTGGGACTGATCTCCTACTACCAGTCCGCCCTGCTCAAGCCCGAATTCCGTCTCTCGACCCATCCGGTCTCGCGCGCGGCGCTGCGGCGCAAGCTGCGCTCGCCCCGGTTCGTGAGCTTCGCCCCGGAGTTCGCCCGGCGCTAGGGGGCCTGGAGGCTGACCGTGCGCCCGGCCAGGAAGCCGTCGCTGGCGGCGATGTCGTCCACGACCTCCTGGGGCACCGCGGCATCGGCGGTGACCACCATCGTCGCCTCGCCCGCTCGGCCCTCTCCGTCGGGCTGGCGGCCCACGGCCGCGGAGACGATGTTCACCCCGGCGTCCCCCAGCGCCACTCCTACTCGGCCGAGCATCCCGGGCCGGTCTTGGTAGCGGAAGATCGCCAGCTGGCGCTCCAGCTGGACGTTGAAGCGCGAGCCCCATGCCTCCAGCAGGTGCGGCCGGTCGCGCCGGCCCAGGACGGTTCCCACCACCCGCGTGCGGCCCGTGCCGCTGACCACGGTGACTCGCACCAGGTCGGTGAAGTCTCGGGCGCTGGCCTGCCTGGTCTCGGCCACCGCGATCCCGCGCTCCTCGGCGAGCGCCGGTGCGTTCACGTCGTTCACGGCCTCCTCGGTGTGGCCGGCGAGGGCGCCCTTGAGCACCTGCACCGTCAGGAAGCGGGTGTCGCGCTCAGCCACGCGGCCCAGGTACTCGACCTCGAGCCCCTCGACCGACGTGCCCTCCGCCAGCGCCACCGCTATCCGGCCGAGGCTGCCCGCCAGACCCACGAACGGCCCGAGCGCCTCGGCGTCCTCCGCGGCAACGGCCGGGGCGTTCACCGCACTGGTGACCACGCCACCGGTCAGGGCGGCCACGACCTGCTCCGCGGCCTGGTAACCCGGCCCGGTCGGTGGCCTCGGCGGTCGACGCGCCCAGATGAGGCGTGACGATCACGTTGGGATAGCCGAACAGCGGGTGGTCGGTCATCGGCTCGGAGCGAAACACGTCGAGCGCGGCACCGGCGACCTTGCCCGAGTCCAGAGCTGCCTTGAGGTCCTCGTCGACCACGAGCGGCCCACGGGCGACGTTTAGGACCCGTACACCGTCCTTCATCTTCGCGAAGGCTTCGGCATCGAGCCAGTCCTCGGTCTCCGGGGTCTTGGGCAGGTGCACCGTGATGAAGTCCGCCCCGGCGTAGACGGCGTCGGAGCTGTCGGCCCGCTCCACGCCGAGCTCGCGGAAGCGCTCCTCGGCCACGTAGGCGTCGAAGGCCAGCACCCGCATGCCGAACCCGCGCGCCCGCTGAGCCACGAGCTGGCCGATGCGGCCGAAGCCGAGGATTCCGAGCGTCTTCTCGTAGAGCTCCACGCCGCTGTAGCGGGACCGCTCCCACGCCCCCGCCGTTAGCGAGGCATGGGCCTGGGGGACGTTGCGCGCCAGCGCGGTGAGCAGCGCCATGGTGTGCTCCGCCGCGGTGATCACGTTCGATTGCGGGGCGTTGGCCACCACGATCCCGCGCCTGGTGGCCGCCTCCACGTCGACGTTGTCCACTCCCACCCCGGCGCGGCCCACCGCGCGGAGCCGGCCGGCCTTGGCGATCAGGTCAGCGGTGACCTTGGTGGCCGAGCGGATCAGGAGCCCGTCGAACTCGCCGATCCTGAGCTCGAGCTGGCCGTCCTCCCAATCGGCGCCCAGCTCCACGTCGAAGCCCGCGGAGCGCAGCAGCTCTACTCCGGAGTCGCCGATCTTCTCCTTGACCAGGACCCTGGGGGCAGCGCCGCCGGGAGGCGTCATCGGGGCTGGGTCACGCGGGCGCGCCGGCGGGCACCCCGGCGTCCAGGAACACCCGCTGCGCGGCCCCGACCCCGGCGCCCTGCTCCACGTGGTGCCCAAGCTCGGTGAGGGTCATCTCCAGCCCGGACACGGCCGTGAGGATGTCGAATGCCCCGAAGTATCCGCAGTGAGCGATGCGGCAGATCTTGCCCTTGAGCCTGGCCTGGCCGCCGGCGATCGTGATGCCGTAGCGGTCGCGCATGACCTTGGGCACCTGCGTGCCATCGATGTCGTCGGGCAGGCGGATGGCGGTGCACACATTGGCGCCCTCGTCCTCGGGCCCGAAGATCTCCAGGTCCAGCGCCTTGACGGCGGCCCTGGTCGCGTTGCCGAGCAGGCGATGGCGCTCGAACACCTGCGTCACGCCCTCCTCCTCGATCAGGCCCAGGGCCACGTCCAGGGCCTGCACGAGCCCGACCGCGGGCGTGAAGGCGCTGTCGGGCTGCTCCTTGCGCTGACCCTTGAGCGTCTTGTGCCAGTCGAAGTAGTAGCGGCCCTCGGTGCGCTCCGCGGCGCGCGCCAGCGCGGCCTCGTTGGCGCTCGCGAAGCCCAGCCCGGGAGGCGCCATCAACGCCTTCTGCGACCCCGACACCACCACGTCGAGCCCCCACTCGTCCTGGTTCACCGGCACAGCGCCGGCGCCAGACACGGCATCGACAGCGATCAGCGCGTCGTGCGCGTGGGCCACCTCGGCCAGCGCGCGGACGTCGTTCACGACCCCAGTGGAGGTCTCGGACAGGGTGGTGAAGAACACGCCCACGCCCGGGTTCTCGCCGAGCAGCCGGTCGACCTCGCCGGGGTCGATCTTGGTGCCCCATTCCACCTCGTGATGCACGGTGGCGGCGCCGTAGGCATCGCACAGCTCGGCCCAGCGCTCCCCGAACTTGCCGCACGAGATCACCAGCGCCGCGTCACCCGGCCGGATGAGGTTGGACACGGCCGACTCCATTGCGCCGGTGCCAGAGGAGGCGAAGAGCAGCACGTCGCCCGTGGTGCCGAACACCTGGGGCAAACGTCGTAGCGCACGCGCGTAGACCTCGATGAACGCCGGCGCGCGGTGATAGGTCATGGGCTGGGCCATGACCAGGGACACGGCCGGCGGCAGCGGCGTGGGCCCGGGGGTCATCAGGTACTGCTTCACGTACGGATCGGCCATCGGACGGGCGAGGTTAGCGAGCCGTCGCGACGAACGGCCCGGGCGCCGCTAGAGGAGGACGCAGGCCCTGGCGAGAGCCGCGGCCAGGCGGAGCTTGGTCTCGAAGCCATCGCCCCCTCCCCCGTCCTCGTCGTCTAACTCGCGGTCCAGATCGTCCCAGAACTCGTCGCTGGTGAGGAGGGCAATCCACAGGGCGGTGGCGATCAATGCCAGGACCAGCCCCACGATGCCCACGATGAAGCCCGCCTGAGCCAGGCCGCGGTGCTTGGGCGTGAGCTCCTCGTCGACTCGCCGGCGGCCCCTGAGCGAGTAGAAGATCGCGAAGCAGGCGCAGCCCACCGAGAAGATCGAGGACAGCCCGGCCGACAGCAACAGCAGGCCTATCGCCGTGAGGGCCAGCACGAAGCCCGCCACCGCCGGGTTGTTGTCGGGCGGTTGGGGCTGCGGCTGCCAGCCCGCTGGCGGCGGCTGCCAGGCGGCCCGGGGAGGTGCTTGCTGTGGCGGTGCGCCGGCGTGCTGGGGTGGCAGCCATCCCCCGGGAGATCTGGGCTTCGCTTCGGTGGGAGCCTCCGCGGGCCTGTGGCCCAGGTCGGGCTCGGGCCCCGCCGGCTCCGGGGGCAGGAAGCGGTCGGTCAAGGGGCCGCACCGCCGGTCGGGGTCGCTGCGCCCTCTTGACGGGCGCGGACTATCGCCTCGAGGGCGAAGTGGAGCGAATACGAGAGCTCGGCCGACGAGTCGTCCCACGCGGACGAGCCGCCGAAGGTGCCCACGCCGCCACCGAAGAAGCCCAGTGGGGCGGTCGCGGACACATAGCGCATGGCCCCGGCCAGCATCCTGCGTCCGAGGGTCGACCAGCGCTCGGGCGCGCTCGAGCAGGCCCCCGCCCATCGCCGGCACAGGTCGGCCAAGCGCAGGAGGCCGGCGGCCGTGATCACGCCCGCCGAGGTGTCGGTGGGCGCGCCCACCGGGGCGGAGTAGTCGAAGAGCGGGACGAAGGTGGGCGGAAGGTTGGCCTCCGTCCACCCCGCCACCTTCTCGGCTGTGGCCAGCACCGCTCGGTCGCGCAGGCGGTCGGCCGAGGTCGTGAAGCCGTGCACGGCCCAGGCCTGGCCCCGCGCCCAGGTGGTGGTTGCGGCGATGCCCTGATGGGTGTGGGAGAGCACGATCTGCCCGGTGAGGCGGTTCGCGTGCACGGACTGGAATGTGGATCCGTCGGGCCGCACGTGGCGCTCGGCCACGCGGCGCACGTGGCGCGCGCCGAGATCCGCGTAGCCGGGGTTGCCGGTGTTGTCCGTGGCCCAGTAGAGCAGCGGCACGTTCATCAGGCTGTCCACGATCGTGTCGCCCTCGAACATGGGCCGGACGGCGCTGGTGGGGATGGTCTGGGCGGCCGCGGCGCTCTGCCCCAGCGCCACCAGCGTGTCCGCCGCGGCCTTGGCGCTGGCGGACGCCTGGGTGCACACGACGGGGTCGGCCAGCCTGCCCTGGCCGCACGCGGTCCGAAGCGACGCGATCGCGCTGTACTCGTAGATCATGCCCACGTCGTGGCTGTCGGCCCGCTCATAGCCGGCGGCCGCGGTGGTGCGCGCCAGCGCCCAGCGGGCGAACAGGTCGCTATCGGGCGTGAGCGCACGGGCGTGCCATAAGGCGCCGGGGAAGAAGCCGCGCGTCCAGAAGCGCGTCCGCAGCGCCAGCCGATCGTCGGCGCCCGCGCCAACGAGGAAGCGCTTGGCCGGCACGCGCGCCTGCAGGTCGGCCAGCCGGTGCAGCAGCAGCAGCTCGCGGTCTGCCAGCGACGTGACCACAAGGTTGTCCAGCAGCGCGCGCCCGCTCCGCTTGGAGCGGGGCAGCGCCAGCCGCAGCCGGGCGTCGCTGCGGCCGCGCAGGGCGAAGCTCTGCCCGCCCACCGACCCCCTGACCCCGCGGGCGGTCCGGACGAGCTGCAGGTGCACCCACGTGCCGCGCGCGGAGTTGGCGGACACCTTGGGCGCGCCGCGCCGCGGTGGAGCGGAGAAACGGACCTGGCCCGTCCTGGTGGCTCGTGCCAGCCGCAGCCGCCGGCCCCTCGGCGCCATGCTCAGCTCGAGGGTGGTCCCGCGGCTGAGTGACACGTCCAGGGACAACGCGAAGCGCCGCGCGGGCAGCCGCCGGGTCAGCTTCCCCGTCTGCTTCGCGCGAGTTGATAGTGCCAGCACACGCTCGCGGCCGAGACGTGCCCGCTTGGCCTGCAGCCCACCGCCCTCGCGCCAACCGCCCGCGGCGCCGCTGAAGCTTTCGGCGAACGGCTGGGTGGCGGCGGTCGCGCCGGGAGCCGGCACTCCCAGGGCGAGCAGCGAGGCCACACCGGCCACCGCAGCCACCATTCGGTTGCGTCCGGGCCTCATCAGCAGGTGGTCATGGTCAGGGCGCCGGGCGCCTCTGCCCTCACGGTGAAGCGCGCGCGCGTCACCCGGGCGTCTGAGACCGACGTGTAGTTGCGCTCCACGACGGTCGACTCGATTGGCACGTTGAAGCTCACCTCCTGGCCCGCGGCGGTGGCCCGCGCCCCTTGGACGGACGGAGTGACGCTGCCGCGGAAGAAGGCCGAGAACTCCATCCGGTCGCCGGCCACGGCGGGCGCTTCCAGCGAGATGCCGCAGCCGGTGGGGAGCACCCGGAACGCGGTGCCTCGCCGGGTCCAGCGCGAACTGGTGGCGAACCCGCCCGCGATGAGCACGCGGCCCGCACGATCGACCTTGATGAGCTCGCCCACGGGGCGCTGCTGGTCGCCCTCCCCGAGCAGGATCGGCCCGGCGGTGCCGTTGGCATACGGGCGCAGCGGCGCGACGTCCTGCCACACCCCGGCGCGCTTTTGCTTGACCGCCATCGGGCCAAAGTCGTAGCGGAGGCTGCCGGGGCGCATCCTCACGGCGTACCAGAGGTCGCCGCGGCTGACAACGGCGAAGCGCCCGCTCTGCTGGCCCACCACGGCCTGCATCGGCGCGTCGGCGGGAATCCCCGCGCGGATCATGCGGCGGGGCAGGTGCGGTGTAGCCCAGTTGAGGAATACCAGGGACAGGCCCGTGTACTCGGTGGCCCGGGAGTAGCGGTCCACGCTGACGAGCCCGCGCGGGA
The DNA here is from genome assembly GCA_963755215.1 of uncultured Thermoleophilaceae bacterium. GTDB lineage: Bacteria > Actinomycetota > Thermoleophilia > Solirubrobacterales > Thermoleophilaceae > JAAYBF01. Next base: position 597,991 of record CAVWIW010000006.1, on the reverse strand, counting down.
AGTCCTGGCGCAGGGACTGAACGAGCCACTCCCCGCGCGGGCCCACGCCCACCGCGCGCATCCTGCTCAGTGCCCGCTGGGCCACGGCCCGGTTGCGTGCATCGGCCGCGGCGGACGACGCACGCTGAAGCGATGTCAGGGCCAGCCCGTACGCGGCGGCGGGCATCGTCCACTTCTGGTCCTGGGAGCGGCCCCAGTAGGCCATGCTGCCGTCGGGTGCCGTGAGCAGGCCGGTGGTGGTCGCGAGCTTTCGCAGCACGGCGTGCGCGCTCCGCGATGCCTGTCGCCCCAGCAGGCGCACCGCCCGCGCGTAGAGCGCGAAGGAGAAAGCGTGGTAGGCGATCGGGTTCGATGGGGGATCGCTGAGCACGAAGCCGGACTTCCCGGCGGCCATGCGCGGGACCGCCTGGTTGATCAGTCGCAGTACCCGGCTGCGCGCGCGCCGGCGGCCATCACCGATCACGCTGCCCTCGATCTTGGACCGCAGGCCGGTGCGCTGGAGCTCCAGCACCGCCAGGGCATCCACGAGGTGCTTGTTCTCGTAGCCGTTGCGCCCAATGTAGTCGAGCCGCGTGTGGCCCAGCCAGCGCGCCCAGCGCCGCATGGACGTGCGCACCTCACGAAGGTGGCGCAGCCTGTCCTTCGCCAGGTTGTAAGCGGACGCGACCGCCCAGCGCTTGAAGGCACGGGTCGGGAACCACGGCTCGTAGAGGCGAGCGGTGGCGTCGAGCGCGCGCAGCGCGGTGCGAACCTGCCCGCGGTTGCGGTCGCGCGCGGCGTTCTGCAGCAAGCCGAGCCCCAGGATCGCGTCGCCGTAGCGCGACTTGCCGTCCTGGCGCAGAGCGTCGGTGAAGGTGCCGTCGCGTCGCTGTAGCGCCGGCCACGGCGCCGCCAGCTCGCGCGAGAGGCTGGTCCAAGCCGCGCGATCTGCCTCCGCGGCGGGTAGCGGGCCCGCAAGCGCGCAGACCGACGCGGCCACCACTAGGGCAGCCACGATCGCTGGCTTCCCTGCAAGCCGGGCTCGGCGCATCCCTGTCATCAAAACGTAAACACGGTCGAAGTCTTGCTGGTGGAGCATCGACAGGCGCGGGCCGGCGCCTCAGCGATTGCTGCCGAGCGGCGTGAGTGCCGTGGCTCCGCCGCGCTCGCGGACCTCCCAGACACGCACCACGTGGCGGCCGGGGCGCATCGCGCTGTGGGGCACGAGGGTCGAGAAGCTCTCGCGGTCCTCCCGGCGCAGGTAGAAGGTCCGTCCCATGGCGCGCAGGATGCCGTCGACGGACACCGCCACCACGCGCGTGTCCCGACCGGAGCCGCCCGTGACCCGGCCGGCGATGTGCGTGTGGACCAGCGACGAGGAGCGCCGCACCCGGCGCGTGAGCCGGGCGTCCGCTATCCGGGCACGGACGGGTCCCGCCGGCTCGCGGGCGAGCTCGGCGACCCGCCTGCCGATCAGCTCGGGTGAGGGCCCGGCTCGGTACACGGCGGCCCACGCGCTGCCGAACAGCCGCCGGCTCTCGGAGCCGTCGCCGAACGTGCGCAGCCTGCGCTCGGTGTTCCGCGTCCTGCGGGCCTCGAGCTCGGCTGCCGAGATCTCCACGGTGGCCGCGAAGTTGCGTGTCTGAAGCCGCACCATCCTGCGCTCGCGCGCGGCTCGCCCGAAGGCGGATGCCCCATCCGCGGAGCGGGCGATCGGCGCGCCCAGGAGATCGGCGATGGTGGGCAGGATGTCGATCGTGCGCGCGTAGGCCCGGCTCACGCGTCCGCGTCGCTGGCGGGGTGCCTTGACGAACAGGGGCACCGGAGCGACCTCGTCGACGTTGGCCTGCGTGACCTTGCGGCGGTCATTCACGCCCAGCTCCCATGCGTAGCCGTGGTCGGCAGTGACCACGATCAGGCTGCGGTCGAGCAGCCCCGTGCGGCGCAGGCGTGCGAGCAGGTATCCGAGCTGGCGGTCGAGGAAGCCGACCTGGAGCTGCTGGCGGCGCTCGTTGTGCAGGGCCAGGTAGCGATCGTCGAAGCTGCGTGTGCTGTTGATCCCGGGCAGCGGCTCCCGGTGGGTCAGCTGGTCGTTCTTGCCCGAGGGCAGGTAGACCCATGGCTTGTGTGGCAGGAACTCGTGCTTCAGGTAGAGCCAGGGCCTGGAGCGGGGCTTGATCGAGCGCACCCACCGCCGCAGGCGGCCGGGCCGCCCGCGCAGGAGGTAGCCCAGTTCGGGCTTCTCGGCCATGGGCTGGCCACACAGGCGCCGCGGGCAGAGCGAGGTGGCCACCTCTTCGCCGGTCACCCCCCAGCCGCGGGCCGCCAGCAGCGTGAAGAGGTTGCGCGGGTGATCGCCCAGCAGCGGCCGGGAGCCTGGGCGTGGGCGCCTGCCGTCGAGGATGGCCGGGATGGCCCACGAGGTCTCGTCGAAGACGGTGGTGTGGTTCGGGAACCAGGTGGAGGTGGCGGCGAGCTTCGCGAAGTTCGGGTAGCGCGCCGCGTCGATAGCGCCGTCCGAGCGCCGCAGCAGGTCGGTGGGGAACTCGTCCAGCACGAGCATCACGACCACCGGTTTGCGGCGCGCGGCGGCGCGGGCACCTTGGTCGAGCCGGGTCTCGGCGCGCGCCACCGTGGCGTCGGCGCTTGACCCCCCGTCGCTTCCCCCGTCGAGGAGCGCTATCGCCCCCGCGGCCGCCGCGAGGGCGGCGAGGAGCAGCGTGGCTGTCGCTCTTCGCAAGACGTTCACCCTAGAACGCGTGCCAGTCGGGAGTTGCGGTCCTTCGGTCACCCGTCCGGGGACATGACCTGCGCGCAGTGGGTACGGCAAATTGTAAAGTCGCGTCTGATCGTGCGCCCGATCGGCTTCAGGCTCGCAGTGGTGGGTGCGCTCTGCTCGACCTTGGCGGGACTGGGCGCGCCGAGCATGGCTCAGGGCAGGGTGCTGGACCTGGGCTCGGGCGCCTGGTCCTGGTTCGCGGACCCACGGGCGATCCACCACGAGGGCAGGAGGCACCAGACCTACGTCGGCTGGGTGGACGCCGCCGCGCGCGTGAACGTGGCGTCCTACGACCGCCGCGGCCAGCGCACGCGCACGGTGCTCAAGCGGTTCAAGACGGTGGACGACCACGACAACCCGGCCCTGCTGATGCTGCCGGACGGCCGGATCGCCGCCTTCTACTCACACCACCAGGGGGCCACGATGGCCTACCGGGTGAGCAAGCGGCCCGAGGACGTGAGCGAGTTCGGGCGCCGGTTCGTGCTGCCCACCAACACGCGCGGGCGACGCGGGTACACCTACCCCAACCCGCTTCGCCTGGGCGAGCGGGTCTGGGTGTTCTGGCGCGGCGGCAACTGGAACCCGTCGTTCACGACCAAGGACCCGGGCGGGCCCTGGACCCCCGCGCGGACGCTGATCCGGGCGCCGGGGCACCGGCCCTACGCGAAGTTCGCCTCCGACGGCCGCCGCACGATCGCCGTGGCGTTCACCGATGGGCATCCGCGGGAGCGCCGGACAAACCTGTACTTCGCAAAGCTGCGCGGCGGCCGGCCCTACCGCGCGAGCGGCCGCCTGATTGGCGGCGGCCTGCCGATCAGGCCGCGCCACGCTGACCGGGTTCACAGCTTCAGGCGCAGTAAGACCATGGCTTGGGTCCACGACGTGGCCCTGACCCGGTCGGGGCGCCCCGTGGTCGTCTACGCCACCTTCCGGACCGGTCGCCGGCACAACTACTGGTACGCGGTGTGGAGCGGGCGGCGCTGGGCCCGCCACCTGATGGTCCGCGCGGGCGGCCCGATCACGCGGGACGTTGCCGAGCGCTTCTACTCGGGCGGCCTGACGCTCGACCACCGCGACCCGCGCGTCGTGTACCTGTCGCGCAAGGCGGGCAGCCACCACCAGGTGGAGCGCTGGCGCGCCATCGGCGGCGGCAAGCGCTGGGCCATCCGCCGACTGACGCGCTCGCGCACCGGCCACGTGCGGCCGATCGCTCCGCGCGGACTGCACCGCGGGGAGCAGGAGGTGCTGTGGATGCGCGGCTCCTACGGTGCCTATCGCCGTTTTGGCACCTCCATCTTCAGCAGCCTGCGCCTATCCGCATCACCCCCGCGCGCCTCGTTCCACGTCAGGAGCGCCCGCCGGGAGCTGCGCTTCGATGCCGCGCCGTCCAGGCGCGGCTCCAGCCCGATCGCCCTGCGGCGCTGGGACTTCGGCGACGGCGCCGCGGCGTCGGGCCCGCGCGCCACGCACCGGTTCAAGCGGCCCGGCACCTACTTCCCCCGCCTGACCGTGACCGACACCGCCGGGCGGCGCAGCGTGCTGGCGATGGAGATCGACGTCCGCTGACCCAGCGGGTCAGAACTCGGTGTCGATCCAGTCCATCATCGAACGCAGCTCGCGCCCCTCCTCCTCGATCTGGTGGTGGGACTGCTCCTCGCGCAGGCGCTTGAAGTTCTCCTGGCCCGCGCGGTTCTCAGCGATCCACTCGCGCGCGAACGCGCCCGACTGGATCTCTCCGAGGATGTCCTTCATGGCGGTCCGCGTGGGCTCGCCAATCACGCGCGTGCCGCGGGTCAGGTCGCCGTACTCGGCCGTGTTCGAGATCGAGTAGCGCATGCCGGTGATGCCCTTCTCGTACATCAGGTCGACGATCAGCTTGAGCTCGTGCAGGCACTCGAAGTACGCCAGCCGCGGGTCGTAGCCCGCCTCGGTCAGCGTCTCGTATCCCGCGCGCACCAGCTCGGTCACGCCCCCGCACAGCACGGCCTGCTCGCCGAAGAGGTCGGTCTCGGTCTCGTCCTTGAACGTGGTCTCGATCACCCCGGCGCGCGTGCAGCCGATGCCCTTGGCGTAGGCCAGCACGAGGTCACGAGCCCCGCCGCTCTGGTCCTGGTGCACGGCGATCAGGCCGGGGACGCCGTTGCCCTCGGCGAACTGCCTGCGCACCAGGTGGCCGGGGCCCTTCGGCGCCACCATGCCCACGTCCACGCCCGGCCCCGGCTCGATCTGGCCGAAGTGGATGGAGAAGCCGTGGGCGAACAGCAGCAGGTTGCCGGGCGCGATGCCATCGGCGATCTCGGCGCTCCACACGTCGGCCTGCCGCTCGTCGGGCAGCAGGATCATCACGAGGTCACCGCGGCTGGCCGCGTCGGCCAGTGGCACCACCTCCAGGCCACTGGACTCCGCCTTGGCCACGGACTCCGAGTCCGGCCGGAGCCCCACCACGACCGACACGCCCGAGTCCTTGAGGTTGAGGGCGTGGGCGTGGCCCTGCGAGCCGTACCCGAGGATGGCGACGGTCTTGCCGTCGAGCCTGCCTAGGTCTGCGTCCTTGTCGTAGATCACGGCGGGGCACTCTATTCCAGGCCGTCCAGGGCGTTGCGCCGGAGCTTGCCCGCCGCGTTGCGAGGCAGCGCGGGCACACGCACCAGCCGCTTGGGCACCTGGTAGCCGGCCAGCCGCTCGCGGCAGAAGGCCAGCAGCTCGTAGTCCGCGACCGGCCGGCGCTCCACCACGAAGGCCGTGACCGCCTCCCCCCACTCCGGGTCGGGGCGCCCGGCCACGGCCGCGTCGGCCACGGACGGATGGGCGGTCAGCGCCGCCTCCACCGCCGCCGGCGCCACCTTCTCTCCGCCCGTGACGATCAGCTCCTTGATCCGCCCCTCCACGTGCAGCCGCCCCTGGCGGTCGACGCGGCCAACGTCGCCGGTGTGAAGCAGCCCGTCCGCGGCCAGCGCCCCCGGCGCGACCATCGGGCCACCGACCAGGATCTCGCCGCCGGTGTCGGTCTCGACCCGCGCGCCCGGCAGCGGCCGCCCGGCAGTCTCGCCCACGTCGGTGACCACCACCTGCGACGCCGTCTCGGTCATCCCGTACGTGCAGCGTGCGGGCAGCCCCTGCTCGACGGCCCACTCGAGCAGGTCGGGCGGAACCGGGCCACCGCCCAGCAGCATCGCGCGCAGGCGCGGCGCCGACTCCAGCCCGGCGCGTCGCAGGCGCCCCAGCTGCGTCGGCACGAGCGAGACCAGGGTGATGCCGCCGTCCGTGAGCTCCCGTCGCACGGCGTCCACGTCGAAGCCCGGGTGGAGCACCGCCGTGGTGGCCGCGCGAGCGCAGCGCACCAGGATCGCCAGGCCCGCGATGTGGAACAGCGGCAGCGGGCACAACCAGCGGTCGTCGGGGTCCGACCCCAGCGCAGCAGCGGAGGCCTGCGCGGCCGCGTCCTGGTTTGCCAGCGTGAGCTCCACCGGCTTGGGCTCGCCGGTGGTGCCCGAGGTGAACAACACGGCGTGCACCGCGGCAGGGTCGAGCTCGGCGCGGGGATCGACCTGAGCGACCAGCCCGTCCAATGGCTCCCCTACGATCACGTCGGCCCGGGCGGCCGTGGCCTGCCGGCGCTGCTCGATACGCGGCAGCCGCGTGTTGAGCGGAGCCACGGCGGCGCCGATTCGCGGGGCGGCGTGCACCAGGGTGGCCAGCGCGCAGCCGGGTGCCAGCGTGGTCGCCACGCGCCCGCCCTCGGACACCCCCAGTGCCACCAGCCTGCCCGCCCAGATGCCGGCCTGGGCGTCGAGCTGCGCGTAGGTGAGGGTCCCGTCGGCGCCCACCACCGCCGGGTGGTCGGGGCGCGAGCGCGCCGCTGCGGTCAGCCACTCTCTCAGGGGCCTTATCGTACGTCGGCGCCATGGCCGCCACGGACTGGACCCGCGAGCAGGAGGCGCGCTCGATCGCGCCGGCGGCCGACTGGCAGCCGGCCGGCGACTACGAGGACATCCGCCTGGAGCTCGCTGAGGGGATCGCCAAGATCACCATCGACAGGCCCGAGGTGCGCAACGCGTTTCGCCCGCAGACGCTGATCGAGATCTCCGACGCGCTGGAGCGCGCGCGCGAGGACACCTCGGTCGGGGTGGTGGTGCTCACGGGCCAGGGGCCGCTGGCCTTCTGCTCCGGAGGCGACCAGCGGGTGCGCGGCGACACGGGCTACCTGCAGGAGCCGGGCGCGGTCGGCCGCTTCCACGTGACCGACCTGCACGTGCAGATGCGCCGCCTGCCCAAGCCCGTGGTCGCCATGGTGGCCGGCTACGCGGTCGGCGGCGGCCAGGTGCTGCACGTGGTCTGCGACCTGACCATCGCCGCCGACAATGCCCGCTTCGGCCAGACCGGGCCCAAGGTGGGCTCCTTCGACGGCGGCTTCGGCGCGGGCCTGCTCGCCAATCTCGTGGGGCCCAAGAAGGCCAAGGAAATCTGGTTTTTGTGCCGCCAGTACGACGCCCGGGAGGCCCTGGAAATGGGCCTCGTGAACGCCGTGGTGCCGCTGGAGGAGCTGGAGCGCGAGACCGTGGCGTGGTGTCGCGAGATGCTCGAGCTCTCCCCCTTCTCCCTGCGCCTGCTCAAGGCCAGCTTCAACGCGGCGGAGGACGGGCTGGCCGGCATCCAGCAGCTCGCGCACGACGCCAACCTGCTCTTCTACGGCAGCGAGGAGGCCCAGGAGGGCCGCGACGCCTACCGCGAGAAGCGCCGGCCGGACTTCAGCAAGTTTCCCAAGCGGCCTTGACCCCGATCCGGCTGTGGCTCGTGGCGTCGCGGCCGCGCACGCTTCCTGCGGCGGTGGCGCCGGTGCTCGTCGGCACCGCGCTGGCGGTGGCGGAGGACGAGTTCCGCCCGCTGGCCTTCGCCGCGGCGCTGATCGGCAGCGTGTTCATCCAGATCGGGACCAACCTGGCCAACGACTACTCCGACGCCCGCCGCGGCGCCGACACCGAGGACCGGCTGGGTCCCGTGCGGGTGACCGCCGGTGGGCTGATGCCGCCCCAGCGCGTGCTCACCGGCACCTGGGTGGCGTTCGGGATCGCGGTGGCGGCCGGCTCCTACCTGGCGTGGGTGGCGGGCCCGGAGCTGCTGGTGGTGGGCCTGGTGTCGATCGCGGCGGGCGTGCTGTACACGGGCGGGCCGCGGCCCTACGGCTACGAGGGCCTCGGCGAGCTGTTCGTGTTCCTCTTCTTCGGCCTGGTGGCCGTCGCCGGCTCCTACTACGTTCAGACCGAGGAGCTCACATGGGAGTCGCTGGCCCTGGCCGTGCCGGTGGGACTGCTGGCCGCCGCCATCCTGGTGGTCAACAACGTGCGCGACCTGGACACCGATCGCCGCGCGGGCAAGCGGACCCTGGCCGTGCGCCTGGGGCGCGGGCGTGCGCGCGACCTGTTCGTGGCAATGCTGGTCGTGGCGTACCTGGTGCCCATCGCGATCCCAGCCGCGGGCGGCCTGAGCTGGTGGCTGCTGGCGCCACTGGCGTCGCTCCCGCTGGTGCCGGCGCTAGTGCGGGACGTGCGCACTCGCACCGACGGGCCCGCGCTGAACGCGGCGCTGGCCTCCACTGGGCGCCTGCTGGCCGTGTTCTCGCTGCTGCTGTCCGCGGGGATCCTGTTGTCGTGAGGCGCTCGCTCCTGCGCCTGCAGATCCCGCTCCGGGAGCCGTTCGTGACGGCCGGAGGAGTGGTGGCCGCGCGGGACCTGGCTGTCATCCGGCTCGAGGACGACGAAGGCACGGTGGGCTTCGGCGAGGCGGCGCCGCTGGAGGCCTACGACGGGGTGAGCGTGGACGAGGTGATCGAGGCGCTGCGCGACGGGCCCCCGGAGCGCGGCGCTCCGCCACAGGCACGTGCGGCGTGGGAGCTGGCGGAGCTGGACCTTCAGATGCGGCGGAGCGGACGCCCGCTCGCACCTGCCGGCGCCGACGCCATCCCGGTGAACCTGACGCTGCCCGCCGGCCCCGCGGACGAGGTGGCCGAGGCGGCCGCCCAGGGCGTGCGCGACGGCTTCTCCTGCTTCAAGCTAAAGGTCGGCCTTCCGGATGACGCCGAACGCGTGGCCGCGGTGCGCGAGGCCGTGGGCTCGTGGCCGGCCCTGCGGGTCGACGCCAACGGCGCCTGGAGCGCGGCGGGGGCGGTGGAGGCCATCGAGGCGCTGGCGGGCAACGACCTGCAGCTCGTGGAGCAGCCGTGCCGCACCCTCGAGGAGCTGGCGACCGTGCGGGCGGCGGTGGATGTGCCGGTGGCAGCCGACGAGTCGATCACCGGCGCAGCCGACGTGCGCGCCGCCGCCGCGCTCGGCGCGTGCGACGCGGTGAACGTGAAGCTTGCCGGCAGCGGAGGCTTCGGTCCCGCCCGGGACGCCCTGCGGGCCGCGCGCGAGGAGGGCCTTGGAGCCTGGCTCTCGAGCACCCTCGACGGCCCCTGGGCGATCGCGGCGGCCCTGCAGCTTGCGGCGGGTGAGCGCCTGGCGCTGGCATGCGGGCTGGCCACGCTGGGCCTGTTCGACGCCCAGATGGCGCGATCGCTGCCGGCGCCCGACAGGGGCCTGATGGCCGTGCCGCAGGGGCCCGGTCTGGGCGTGGAGGTGTCAGACGCCGCTCTGGCCGAAGTGCTGGTCGAGGAAGTCGCCTAGCAGCTCCGCCACCACCGCCGGGCGCTGGAGCTGCGGCGCATGGCCCGCGCCCTCCACCACCGCTGCCCGCCCGTCACGCACCGCGCGGGCGATCCTCAGCGCGAGCTCGGTATAGCGGGTGTCGATCCCGCCCGCGACCGCCAGCACCGGCATGGCCAGGCCGTCCAGCCGCTGCCACACGGGCTCCAGCGCGCCCTGGCCGGCGGTGCGCAGCAACAGCGCCAGGCCGCGCGGGTCCTGCGCGATCCTCCCCGGGCGCTGGGCCTCGACGAGCGCGTCGGACTGGTCGGCGAACAGCGGCTGGCGCTCCCACACGGCCACGATCTGCTCGGGGTCCTGAGTCTCCATCCAGGCGGCCAGCTTCTGGTCGGCCTCCGCTCGCGCGGCGCGCGTGGCCGGCGCGTCGATGCCCGCCGAGGCGCTGACCACCACGAGGCCCGCGTAGCGATCGGGCTCTCGCAGCGCGGCGTGAAGCGCCAGCCGCCCACCCATCGAGTACCCGCACAGCACGGGCCTGCCGGGGGCGGCCGCCGCGATCTCCGCCAGGCGCCCCGCGTAGGTGTGCTCGCGGTGGTCGAGGAGGACGCTCGGATAGCGTTCGGGCAGGTCGTTCGCCACGGCCGCCCAGGCGTGGCCGGGTTGCATGAAGCCCGGCACGAACACCACCGTCGCACCCTTCTCTACGGCCGCCATGGCCCAGATCATCCCGATCAACCGCACCTACGCGCCGCTCCAGGCCATGGTCGAGGAGTTGGTGCGCTGCGGCATGCGCCACGCGGTGACCTGCCCCGGCTCGCGCAACGCCCCGATCGCGCTCACCCTGGCCGCCCAGGACGGGCTGGACGCGGTGTCGGTGCTCGACGAGCGCTCGGCCGGCTTCGTGGCGCTGGGCATGGCCAAGGCGGGGGGCGTGCCGGTGGCCATCACGTGCACCTCGGGCACCGCGGCCGCCAACATCGCACCCGCGGTCGCCGAGGCCTGGGAGGCACGGGTGCCGCTGGTCGTTCTCACCGCTGACCGCCCGCCCGAACTGCGCGACGTGGGCGCGGGGCAGGCCATCGACCAGGTGGGGCTGTTCGGCTCCGCGGCCAAGTGGTTCGTGGAAGTGGGCAGCCACGAGCCCGGCAGGGCGACCGCCGTGCACCACAGGGGCCTGGCGTGCCGCGCGTTTTGGACCGCGCGAGGAGGACGGCCGGGCCCCGTGCACCTGAACCTGCCGCTGCGCGAGCCGCTGGCGCCGTCCCCGGAGGAGCTGACGGATGAGGACTGGCAGGGTCGCGACGACGGGAGGCCATGGGTCGAGCTGCGCGAGCACGCGCCGGCTCCGCACGCCGACGACGTCCAGGGCCTGGCCGACCGGATGGCCCGCGCCGCGCGCGGGGCGATCGTCTGCGGGCATGCGACCGAGCCGGTGGCCGAGCCCGTGGCGCGCCTGGCGGCGGCCAGCGGGTGGCCGGTGCTGGCCGAGCCCACGTCGGGCGTTCGCTGCGGCGACCATGACCGCTCGCACGTGGTGGCCCACTACGACGTCCTGCTGCGCACGCCGGCCTTCGCCTCCTCGCACTCGCCCGCGGTGGTGCTCAGGGTGGGCGACACGCCGACGTCCAAGCCGCTGCGCGCCTGGCTCGAGCCATCCGAGCAGGTGGTGCTGGACCCCCACCGCTCCTGGCACGAGCCCACGCGCCAGGCCGGCCTCCTGATTCACGCCGCCCCGGCCGCCACGTGCGACGCGCTGGCCGCCGCGCTGGAGATGCGCACCATGGAGCACGACCCCGCGTGGCTGCGCTCGTGGCGGGCGGCCGACGCCGAGGTGCCGGCCGCGCTGGCGGTGGCGCCCGACCCGTTCGAGCCCAAGGCCATCGCGGGCCTCGAGCCCAGCCTGGACGACGGTGCGCTGGTGTGGGTGAGCTCCTCGATGCCGGTCCGCGACCTGGAGGCCTACTTCCCGCAGTCGCCCAAGCGCGTGCGCTTCCTGGCCAATCGCGGCGCCAACGGCATCGACGGCACCGTGTCCTCGGCCGCCGGCGCCGCGCGCGTGACCGGCGCGCCCACGCTGCTGGTAACTGGCGAGCTCGCGCTGCTCCACGACCTCGGCGGCCTTCTCACCGCCCGCCGCGCCGGCATCGAGCTGAGCGTGCTGTGCCTGAACAACGGCGGCGGCGGGATCTTCGACTTCCTGCCGGTGGCCGAGAGCGCCGAGGCGGCGCTCTACGAGGAGCACGTGGCCACCCCGGCGGGCGTGGACCTGGCCGACGTGGCGAAGCTGGCCGGGCTGGCCCACCGCACCGCGGACTCCCCAGCCGATGTGGCGGCCGCAATCGCGGGCGGACCGGCGCTGGTGGAGGTGCGGACCGACCGAGAGGACAACGTGCGCCTGCATCGCGAGGCCGCAGAGCGCGTGGCGGCGGCGCTCGGCGACGGGCGGGTTGCGCCTTGACACGCCATCGGCGCTGATCTAGGACTAACCGCAGGCCGCTCGGCGCCCCGGCTCAGTCCGCGGAGACGACGCACGCCGGGCCGCGGCCGCCGGCGACCGCATCTGCCAATCCACTCCAGAAGGGGGTGCGACGTGAAGCGGGTTCGGGTGAAGTTGGCGGCCGCTGTGGCCGTCCTGAGCGTGCTCGGCGTGGTGGCCGGAGCCGTGGCCGGAGGAGGCAAGGAGGTTCGTGAACGCCTCGTCGGCTTCGAGGAGGTGCCGGCGGTCTCGACGGAGGCGAGCGCCAAGTTCCGCGCGCGGATCCATCGGGACACGATCCACTTCAAGCTGAGCTATGCGGACCTGGAGGGTGATGTGCAGCAGGGGCATATCCACTTCGGCCAGCGCGACGTGAACGGCGGCATCAGCGTCTTCCTGTGCACCAACCTCGGCAACGGCCCGGCCGGCACCCAGGCGTGCCCGCCCGCCCCCGCTGAGGTCAGGGGCACGATCGAGGCCGACGATGTGGTCGGCCCCGCTGGGCAAGGCATCGACGCGGGCGAGCTCGACGAGCTGCTCGAGGCGCTCAAGTCCGGCGTGACCTACGCCAACGTGCACAGCACGAAGTTCCCGGCCGGCGAGGTGCGGGCACAGATAGGGGACTGACCAGTACCGGAGCGGCCCCGCTCGTGCCGCGCGCCGCGCGGCGCGGGCGGGGGCGCCTGCGTCACGGCCGGGCAGGCACCGTGGCACGGCTCACGTCAGCAGCGGCAGCAGGGCCTGCAGCTTGACCTCGCTCTCGGCAAGCTCGTCGGCCGGCACCGAGTCGGCCACGATCCCGCAACCCACGTAGAGGTGCGCCACCGGGCCGCGCAGCAGCGCGCAGCGCAGTGCCACGGAGAACTCCCCGTCCTCAGCCAGGTCCGTCCACCCCACCGCGCCCGCGTACCAGCCGCGATCCATGGCCTCCAAGGCCGGGATCAGCGGCTGGGCCACGTGGCCGGGCTCGCCCCCCACGGCGGGCGTGGGGTGCAGCCGACCGGCCAGCTCCACGGCGGACAGCGGGGCGGCCAGGTGGGCGCGGATGGGCGTGGCCAGGTGCTGCACGTTCTGGACCTTCACGAGGGCGGGCTCGTCGGCTGCCGCCACCCACACGCTCACGGGATCGAGCCCGCGCCGGATCCGCCGCGTGACGATGGCCTGCTCCTCCCGGTTCTTGGGGCTCTGGAGCAGCTGCTCGCCCAGGTGGGCGTCCACCGCGGGGTCTGCGCTGCGGCGGGTCGTGCCCGCCAGGGCCACGGTCTGGGCCCGCGCCCCCTCTCGCCGAACCAGGAGCTCCGGGCTGGCGCCAACGAACGCGCCCTCCGGCCCGCCGACGCAGAAGCAGTAGCAGTCCGCGAAGGCCGCACGCAGCCCATCCAGGACGGGCGCGGGGTCGATCGGCTCCCGGGCGTGCACACGCACCTCGCGCGCCAACACGACCTTGTCGAGCTCGCCCGCACGGATCCGCTCCACCGCGCGCCGCACGGCCTCCTCGAAGTGCGCGGGAGGGGTGGCGCTGGCCACGCGCGGACGCGCAACCGGGTGTGGGTCCAGCAGCGGCATGGCCGCGGGCTGCAGCTCTCGCACCCGGGCCGCGGCCCGCTCGAGCAGCGCGGCGGGCGCCTCGCCACCCTCGACGGCCAGCGTGACGGTCAGGCGTGCCTCCGTCCCGCGCCGCGCAAGGCCGACCTCCGGCAGCACCAGCTGCGCCGGCGCGAAGCCGGCCCACTCCGGCGCGGCACCCCCCGCCGGGGCGAAGGCGAAGCCGCCGGTGAACACCGGGCCGGCGCCGGGCGGGCTGCTGCCATCCCGAGCGGGGTCGTCGCCGACGATCCGCCAGGCCAGGTCGCGGCAGCCCGAGGCCGCGCGCGCGAAGCGACCCGGGCCGTCCGCGGTGACAGTGGCGGCGGCACCCAGGCCACAAACAGCGCGCCCGTCCAGCCCCGGCTGCTCGAGGCAGAAGAAGCTGTCGTCGGGGCGCCGCGCTGCGAGCAGGGCGGCGGAGAGGTCGAGCGACGCCGCCACCGGCACGCACACCGAGGCCGCCGCCGGGGTGCCATCGCGACGGGCGAAGGTCAGCGCCTGGTCGATGCGCGTCTCGAGCGTCTCCCAGGCGCCCGCGTCCAGGCCCAGCGGACCCTCGAGTGGAAGCGTCGCGAGGCTCATGTCCCTAAGGATGGCGGACGCGTGCAGTGAAAGATCGTCTCGTCGGGCTGGAGTCCATACCGTCGCGCCGAGCCGGCCGGCAGGCCCTCGACAACCCGCTCCACGCGCACCGCCAGGCCCACCGCCGCCAGCCGGTCCGCGATGTCGAGCGCGTACAGGCGCACGTGGTCGTGTTGCCAGAATTCGCGCTCGCGGTCTTCCGGGTCGGTGATGGCCGGATCCTCGTAGGTCTGGTCCCGACCGGCGTCGAGCGGGACCAGCACAAGCGCCCAGCCGCCCGGACGCAGCACGCGCGCTATCTCTGACATGGCCGCCCGATCGTCCGGCACGTGCTCGAGCACATGGCTGCACAGCACCGCGTCGAAGGTCGCGGGCGGGAACGGCAGCGCGGTGATGTCGGCCTGCACGTCGACCCCGGCCGGATTCAGGTCGGCGGTGACCAGGCGCACGCGCGGCAGAGCCCCGAGCAGCCCGCGGAGCCCGTGCTCGGGGGCGAAGTGCAGGAGCTCGGTCTCGTGCGGGCCCTCCCCCACCCGGATCCGGTCCCGCAGGTAGAGCCACAGAGCCCTATGGCGCTCGTGCGCGCCGCAGCCCGGGCAGATGGCGTCGGCGCGGTTCCAGTCAGCCGCGAACGCTGCCCAGGTGCTCGCGCAGCAGGGGCACTCCACCTCCGTTCCGCGATGCCGCAGGCGAATCCACCGCCGGCGCAGGGCCGCGGCCAGGCGCCCGCGGGGGCGGGCCGTGGACCGGCTGTCGACGCTCGGGCGCGCCACCGCCGGTCCGCTGCGCTAGGTGGCCGAGCGACCGCGCGAGACGGCGATCTCGCCGGTGCGCACCATCTCGATCAAGCCGAACGGCCGGCACATCTGCTCGAACGCCTCGATCTTGTCGTCGGTGCCCGTGACCTCGACGGTGACCGAACGCTTGGACACATCGACGATCCGGCCACGGAAGATGTCGGCGTACTCCATGATCTGCCCGCGGCTGTCGCTGTCGGCCGCCACCTTGAACAGCGCCAACTCGCGCGCGACGGCCTCGGCCGGCTCCAGGTCGCGGATCTTGATCACGTTCACGAGCTTGTGGAGCTGCTTGGTGACCTGGTCGATGGGATGCGTGGCGCCGTCGACGGTGAGCGTGATGCGCGAGATCGACGAGTCGTCGGTGGGCCCCACCGCCAGCGAGTCGATGTTGAAGCCGCGGCGCGCGAACAGCCCGGCGATCCGCGCCAGCACGCCCGGCTTGTTCTCCACCAGGATCGACAGCACGTGCCGCCGCCCGGTGCGCAAGCCGCTGGACGCCTCGAGGTCTTCGAGGTTCAGGGGCTCCTTTGTGCCCGGCTCGCCCACTAACCCACCATGTCACGGGCGGCCTGCCCCGCGGGGATCATCGGGTAGCAGTTCTCCTCGGGGGTCACCCGGACGTCCACGACCACCGGGCCGTCGGTGGCCAGCGCCTTCTTCATCGAGCCGACCAGCTCGGACTTGTCCTCCACGAGCATGCCGGTGGCGCCGAACGCCTCGGCCAGCTTGACCCAGTCGGGGCTGGAGCCCATCTCGACGGCGCTGTAGCGCCGGTCCCAGAACAGCTCCTGCCACTGGCGGACCATGCCCAGGTAGCCGTTGTTCATGATGAACACCTTGATCGGGATGTCCTCGGTCACGCACGTCGCGAGCTCCTGGATGTTCATGATCACCGAGCCGTCGCCGGCCACGCAGACCACGTCGGCGTCGGGCATTGCCACCTTCGCGCCCATGGCGCTCGGCAGGCCGAAGCCCATGGTGCCCAGGCCGCCGGAGTTGATCCACTTGCGCGGGCCGTCGAAGTGGAAGTACTGGGCGCACCACATCTGGTGCTGGCCCACGTCGGAGGTCACGATGGCGTCGCCGCCCGTGACCTCGTACAGGGCCTCGATCATCCGCTGCGGCTTGATCTCTGAGCCCTCGCTGTCCTCGTAGGACAGCGGGTACTTCTCCTGCCAGCCGCGGATCCGGTCCCACCAGCCATCGAGGCGCGCGGGATCGGTCTCGAGCGCCCGGTACTCAGCCGCGAGCTTGGCCAGGATGCTCTTGGCGTCGCCCACGATCGGGATGTGGGCCGGCACGTTCTTGGAGATCTCGGCCGGGTCCACGTCGATGTGGATGAACTTGGCCCGAGGCGCGAACTCCGACAGCTTGCCCGTGATGCGGTCGTCGAAGCGGGCGCCCACGCTGCAGATCAGGTCGGCCTCGTCCATGGCGTAGTTGGCCGCGCGCGTCCCGTGCATGCCCAGCATGCCCAGCCACTGCTCGTGCGGCGCGGGGAAGCCGCCGAGGCCCATGAGCGTGCAGGTCACGGGGAACCGATCGGAGGTGCACAGCTCCACGAGCTCCTTGGAGCCGTTGGCGTTGATTACGCCGCCGCCGGCGTAGATGACCGGGCGGCGCGCGTTGGCCAGGGCCTTGGCGGCGAGGCGGATCTGCTTGGTGTTGCCCTCGGTCGTGGGCTGGTAGCCGGGCAGGTCGATCGAGTCAACCGGCTCGTAGGAGATGTCCGCGCGGGACAGGTCCTGCGGGATGTCCACGAGGACGGGCCCCGGCCGGCCGGTGGAGGCGATGTGGAAGGCCTCGTGGATGGCCTCGGGGATCTCGATCGGGTCGCGGATCATGATCGAGTGCTTGACGACGGGCATGGTGATGCCCGTCACGTCGGCCTCCTGGAACCCGTCCGTGCCCAGCAGGTCGGTGCGGACCTGGCCCGTGATGAAGACCGTGGGCACGCTGTCCATGATCGCGTCGGCTATGGCCGTGACCAGGTTGGTGGCGCCGGGGCCCGACGTGGCGAGCGCCACCCCAACCCGGCCCGAGGCCTTCGCGTAGCCCTCGGCGGCGTGGCCGGCGCCCTGCTCGTGACGACACTGGATGTGCCGGACCCCCGCGTCGTAGAGCGCGTCGTAGGTGGGCAGGTTGGCTCCGCCCGGGATCCCGAATACGTGGTCGACGCCCTCGGCCTTGAGGCACTCCATGATGGCGTCGACTGCTCTCACGCTGCTCCTTCGGGGTCTGGCTGGACGGATCGCCGATGGTACCAGCGGTTTTTCACGGCTCGGGGAAGTCCAGATCGCGCCCGCAGCGGCTGCAGACCTGGTCGTGGATGGCCACGACGTTCCCGCATTCGGGGCACCGCCGGCGCGGCACGGCACGCTCGTTGCGATACAGGAGGGCCACCAGCGTGCCAATGAACGGCAGGGCGAAGCCCAGCAGGAACCACAGGAAGAACGAGCCGCCCTTGATCTTGCCGATCGCGCCCGCGGACAGCCCGAAGAAGAAGAGGATGGGCAGGAGCTCCATCGAGGCGCGTCGCGCCGGGCGTCAGAGGACCCGCAGGGCCCAGATCACCGCGAACACTGCGAGCACGGCCACGAGGATCCAGGCGATGGTGGCCACGAAACCCAGAACGAGCTTGAACAGAAGCCAGGCGGCCAGCAGCAGGATCCCTACGGCAAGCAGCTTCTTCAAGGCGGTGGACGCGAGCTCACCCACGCCCTGAAGGTTAGCCATCGGCGCTCCTAGAGCAGCAGCGTGGGACGGGTCGGCAGGTAGCGGTCGAGGCCCGGCAGGGGCACGCTGCTCATCATCCAGCTCGGCCACCACACGCGGAAGCCGAGCGCGCGCAGGCGCCTGAGCATCCACCAGGCGTCGGTGGTGCAGAAGACCCCCAGCGACTCCGGGTCCTTGGAGGAGGCCACGCGGTCGAGCGCCTGCAGCACCAGCGGGACGAGCTCCTCCTGGGTGCGCCCCACAGCCGGGCCGATCTGGCCGTCAGGACCGACCCAGCAGAGTGCCGCGGCCTGGCTGGCGGCCTGGTCCATGATCGCCAGGCAGGTGCGGGTGCGGCCGAAGAACTCGTGCAGCTGCGGGCGCTCGTGGCCGATGGCCGGTGGCTCGAGCCGCTTCCACTCGGTCACCGCCCGGTCCATCTCGAGCACGACCACGGGCGGGTCCACCGCGTCGATCTCCTGCGAGCGCCGCAGCCGATAGGTGCCGGCCTCGGCGCGCAGGTGCCAGTGGCCGGCCACCGGCATCACTCCCATCTCCTGGTACAGGGTCAGGTCGCCTGGGGCGCCGACGGCCACCACCACCCGCCCCACCTCGGGCGTGGGGTCACCGGGCCAGCAGCGCCGGACCAGGTTGCGTGCGATGCCGCGGCCCTGGTGGCTCGGCAGGACCATCAGCTGCGTGAGCTCCTCCATGGCGCCGAACGCCCGCACCTGGCAGAAGCCCACGGTTTCCCCGCCGTCCTCGCAGATCCAGTACGAGCCGGGCTGTGCGCCCAGGAACTCGGTCAGCTCGCTCTGGCGCTCCCAGCGCCTGTCGAGCTCCGCGCCGTCCGGGACCTCGGCCGGGAGCACCCCCATGAGGGTGCCGGTGCGGTGCAGGGCCACCTCGGAGAGGTCGAAGGTCGTGCGTAGATCGGAGGGGCGGCCTTCTCGGTAGGTCAGCTCGGCCGGGTCGGTCACACCGGTTCCCGCTCTGCGACCGTTCGCGCCGGCAAGTCGCCGCTCTCCTGGCCCAGCGTCGCCGGATGGCCGAGGTGGCCGAGCCCGGCGGACGCCCGCCCGAACAGCAGGCCGACGGTCCAGTCGGCTACCAGCCGCAGCTTGCCCGGCGAGCCGGGCATCATCGCCAGGTGGTAGGTGCGGGCCGCGAACCAGGCGGGGAAGCCGCGCAGCCGCAGCCCGAGCATGGTGGCCACGGCCTTGTGCTGGCCCATGTCCACGAACACTCCCAGCGTCCTGTAGCGCAGCTTTCGCGGGGGACGGCCGGCGAGGGCCCTGGCCACGTTCTCGGCGGCCACCTGCCCCTGACGCAGCGCATGCTGTGCGGTGGGCGGGCAGGGCGCCTTGCGGCGCTGCGCGGGATCTGGCACGGCGGCAGCGTCGCCGATCGCCCACACGTTGTCGCTGCCCTTCACCCGGCAGCAGGCGTCGGCGTCGATACGGCCGTCGTGGGCGACCGGCAGCCCCATCCGCGCCACCACCGGTGCGGGCGCCACGCCGGTCGTCCAGCACAGGGTGCGTGTGGGGATCTCCTCGCCGGTCGACAGGCGCACGGCGCGCTCGGCAACCGAGTCGATGCGGGTGTTGGTGCGGATCTCCAGGCCGCGTCCGCGCAGCTCGCGCGTGGCGTGGGCCGCCAGGCTGGCGGGTATCTCGTGCATCACCCGGTCCTGCGCCTCCACGAGCACGAAGCGGGTGCCGTCGAGCCGGCAGCGCGGATAGCGGCCGAGCGCGTCGGCCACGTAGTCCTGGAGCTCGGCGATGCCCTCCAGGCCCGCGTAGCCGGCACCGACGAAGACGAAGGTGAGGTAGGCCCTGCGCTCCTGCGGGTCCTCGAGGGCCTCGGCTATCTCCAGGTGCTGAATGGCACGGTTGCGCAGAGCGATGGCGTCCGGGAGCGTCTTGAACCCGATCGCGTGCTCCGCCAGGCCGGGCACGGGCAGCACCCGGGACACCGATCCCAGCGCCACGATCAGGTGGTCGTAGGCGACGGTCTCGGCGACCCCCGACGGCGTCTCGATGCTCAGCTCGCGCGCGCTCGGGGCCGCACCGGTCACGCGCGCCAGGCGCACGTTGGTCCAGCCGAGGTACTCCCGCAGCGGCACCACCACGTGCCGCGGCTCGAGCGACCCGGCTGCGGCTCCGGGCAGCAGCGGCGTGTAGAGCAGGTAGTTCTCGTCTGCCACCAGCGTGATCCGCGCGCTGTGGCGGGGAAGGCGGCGCTCGAGTCGGCGTGCCGCGTACAGACCGCCGAATCCGCCGCCGGCTATCACGACATGGGACACGGCCGACAGGCTACGCCGTAAGTGCGGTCTCCGGTCGCCGGTCGCCGGTCGCCGGCCCTCGGGGGGCACGGGCGGCCGCCCGGGCCGCGTCCAGGGCCGGTCGCATGGGTTCCGGCAGCCGGCGGCGGACGCGCCAGAGGGCGCCGCAGAAGGCGTGGTTGGCCACCGTGGCGAAGCCCTGCTCGTCAGTTCGCAGCGCCAGCAGCAGGTGAGCTATCCGGTCCGAGGGCGGAAGCTCGCGGTCGGTGACGCGAACGCAGAAGCAGTGGGCACGGCGGCCGCCCGGCGGGAGCAGGATCGCCCCCGCCTCCCCGATGAGCCATACGCCCCATGCACTGCGCTCCAGGGCCAGGCCGGTCCGGCGCTGGAGCTCGCGAGCGTCGTGGCCCAGCAGGTCACCAAGCAGCCCCTGCGCGACGGGCTCGCTGCGCTCGTTGCGAGGGCCCTTGGGCCGCAGCACGCTGGCCCCGCGGAAGGCGTAGAGCTCGGGGATGATCCAGGCGTGGGCGAAGCTCGCGACCACCACGGGGAACGCCAGCGGCTGCACCGCCATCAGCACGACCCCTGCCGCCACGAACGGGACGGTGTAGGCCACCGTCCATGCGAGCCAGATGCGACCGTAGCGGCGCAGGAAGCGCTTGTCGGTGGGCGCCCGCCACGGGACCTGGCCCAGCTCGGCGAGCGCGGGTGCCGCGTCCACGGGCGCGGGGCTAGCCGCCCGCGATCGGGCGCCGCATGATCACCAGGCCGGCGTCACGCGGCAGGTCTCGCACCTGGATGGCGCGCCCCTCGCCCTCGTCCATGACGGCGATGTAGCCCTCGTCGAGCCCGGCGCGGAACTGCTCCACCGCGGCGTCGAAGGCCTCCTGGTCGGCCGCCGTCCACTCCGCGAGCTCGGTGTGGCCGGTGTGGTCCATCTTGATCAGCCGGGACATCCGAAACCTTTCGTCGAGGGACTTCCGATGGTACGCCGCCGGAGTGGCGGGCGGGCCGCTACAGCCGCTCGCGGATCAGGCGCTGGACCTCGCCGCCGTCGGCACGGCCCTTGGTCTCGCGCATGACTGCGCCCACGATCGCGCCGATGGCCTTGCCCTCGCCCGCGCGGACCTTCTCGACCGCGTCGGCCTGCTGCTCCATCGCCCGGTCCACGATGTCCCCGAGCTCGTCCTCGCCTGCTCGGCCCAGCCCACGCTCCTCCACCACTGCCGCGGGGTCGCCACCCTCGTCCACCAGCACGCCGAGCACCTCCTTGGCGGCCGACTGGGACACCGCCCCGTCGCCCACCAGCGCCACGAGCTGGGCGAGCGCGGCGGGGTCCACCGCCGAGTCCGCGGGGTCGGTGTCGCCGATGCGCGCCACCAGCTCGCCCGTGACCCAGTTGGCTATCGCCTTGGGGTCGCCGCCGTCCGCGGCGACTGCGGCCTCGAAGAAGTCGCCCAGCTCGGTCCTGAAGGCCAGCTGCCTGGCCGCGTCCGCCGGCAGGCCCAGGTCGCGCTCCAGCCGCTCCGCGCGCTCGGCCGGCAGCTCGGGCAATGCGGCCCTGGCGCGCTCCAGCATCTCCTCGGTGGGTGCCACCGGCACCAGGTCGGGCTCCGGGAAGTAGCGGTAGTCGTGCGCCTCCTCCTTGGACCGCAGCGGGGTGAGCGCGCCCGAACGCTGGGTCGAAGTGCAGCGTCTCCTGGGTGACCTCGCCGCCGCCGCGGACGAGCTCCAGCTGGCGCTCGATCTCGGCCTCCACCCCGCGCTCCAGGAACCTGAACGAGTTCATGTTCTTCAGCTCGGTCTTGGTGCCCAGCGTCGCTTCGCCGGCGGGGCGGATCGACACGTTGGCGTCGCAGCGCAGCGATCCCTCGTCCATGTTCACGTCGGACACGCCCAGGTGCCGCAGCGTCACGCGCAGCAGCCGCAGCCACTCCGCGGCGTCCGCGGGCGTGCGCAGGTCGGGCTCGGTCACGATCTCCACCAGCGGCGTGCCGCCGCGGTTGAAGTCCACGACGCTTGCCTCGGCGGAATGGATGCGACCCGACGCGCCGGCGTGGACGAGCTTGGCGGCGTCCTCCTCCAGGTGCACACGGTGGATGCGCACCTCGCCCAGGCGGCCGTCGCGGGCCAGCGGAATGTCGTACTGGGAGATCTGGTAGCCCTTGGGCAGGTCGGGATAGAAGTAGTTCTTGCGGTGGAAGATCGAACGCGGCGCCAGCTCGCAGCCCAGGGCCATGCCGATCATGAGCCCGAAGTGCACGGCCTCGGCGTTCGTCGCGGGCAGCGTGCCGGGGTGCCCCAGGCAGATCGGGCAGGTGAGCGTGTTGGGGTCCTCGCCGAACGACAGCTCGCAGCCACAGAACATCTTGGTCCGGGTGCTCAGCTGCACGTGGATCTCCAGCCCGATGACGGGCTCGTATGCGCGCTCGGCCACGGCGTCAGGCACGCGCCGGGCTCCCGTCGAAGCCGATGGCCTGCTCGAGCGCGTACGCCGCGTCCAGGATCGCGTTCTCGCTGAATGCGGGCCCTGCCAGCTGGATCCCGACGGGCAGGCCGTCAGAGAGGCCGCCGGGGATGGAGATCGCCGGGATGCCCGCCAGCGGCATCGGCACCGTGCAGGAGTCCGACAGGTACATGGCCAGCGGGTCCTCGGTGCGCTCGCCCAGCTCGAAGGCCACGGTCGGCGAGGTGGGCGTGACGATCAGGTCCACGCGCTCGAAGGCCGCGCGGAAGTCGTCGGCGATCTTCGTGCGCACCCGCTGCGCGCGCCCGTAGTAGGCGTCGTAGTAGCCCGACGACAGCGCATAGGTGCCGAGCATGATTCGGCGCTTGACCTCGGCGCCGAAGCCCTCCTCGCGCGTGAGCTCATAGAGCGAGAGCAGGTCGCCGTCCTCCTCGCGCAGCCCGTAGCGGACACCGTCGAAGCGGGCCAGGTTGGCGCTGGCCTCCGCGGGCGCGATCACGTAGTAGGCGGCGATGGCGTGCTCGGAGTGCGGCAGGCCCACTTCCAGCAGCTCGCCGCCGAGGTCCTCGATCCGCTTCAGCGTCTCGTCGAAGACCGCCCGGACGCCGGGCTCGACACCCTCCCCGGTGAGCTCGGGCGGCACCCCGAAGCGCAGGCCCTCGAGCCGCTCGGCCGACGGCAGCCGGATCTCCTCCTCCAGCCCCGTGGAGGTGGAGTCGCAAGGGTCGCGTCCGACCATGTGCGAGAGGGCCAGGGCACAGTCGGTCACGTCGCGGGTGAGCGGCCCCGCCTGGTCGAGGGATGACGCGAACGCGATCATCCCGTAGCGCGAGACCGCCCCGTAGGTGGGCTTCATCCCGACGATCCCGCACAGGGCGGCCGGCTGGCGAATGGACCCGCCGGTGTCCGTGCCGATGGCCCAGGGCGCGAGGCCCGCGGCGACGGCAGCCGCCGAGCCGCCGCTGGAGCCTCCGGGCACGCGAGTGCTGTCCCAGGGGTTGGCCACGGGCCCGAAGCCCGAGTTCTCCGTGGAGGAGCCCATGGCGAACTCGTCCATGTTGGTCTTGCCCAGCACCGGCGCGCCCGCCTGCATGAGCCTGTCGATGGCCGTTGCGGTGTAGGGCGGCCGGTAGCCCTCCAGGATCCGCGAGGCCGCCGCGCTGGGCACGTCCTCCACGCAGAAGAGGTCCTTCACCGCGATCGGGACGCCCGCCAGCGGTCCCTCGGGGGGGTCCGCCGGGGCCTCGGTTGCGACCCACAGAAACGCGCCGAGAGAGTCTTCCTCGGCGCGCCCGCGGTAGAGGTCGAACAGCTCCACCGGGTCGATGTCGCCCGCCGCCGCGCCCTGGGCCGCCTGGGCGGCGCTGAGCTCCAGCAGGTCGGCGCTCATGAGCCCGGGCTGGGGACCCTGAAGCCGCGGCCGTCCGCAACGGGCGCGGGCGCCAGCGCGCGCTCGCGGGGAAGCCCTGGCCGCGGCTCGTCGGCGCGCAACACGTTCTCCAGGTCGACCACGTGCGACGTGGGCTCGACCCCATCCAGGTCCAGCTCCGAGATCTTCTCGATGTGGTCGAGGATGGATGAGAGCTCGCCGGTCATGCGCTCCACCTCGGTGTCGTCGAGGCGCAGGCGCGCGAGGCGGGCCACATGCAGCACCTGTTCACGCTCGATCAAGGGATCGCGATGATAGGTCGGGTCGTCCTCCTCCGCCCGCGCGGCCGCGCTGCCCGCGAAGGCGATGGCGGTAAGCAGCCCGAGGCTCAAGGGCGCGCCCGCCTCCACGGTGGCCGTGGCGTCCAGGCCGGGCTCCTGCAGCATCCGGTAGGCCACGAGGATCGCCGTCAACGCCGCCGCCACCGAGGCGGCGGCCGCGGCGCCCACCGGCCCGCCCAGGCGCCGTCCCGCGGCGCGTGAATAGGCGGCGGCGATGGCCAGCACGATGGTGGCCAGCAGCCCCGCCAGGATGACCCGGTCGATGGCGCCATCGGCCTCCCAGGCGTTTCGCTCCTGGCTCTCGGCGGCGAAGCGAGCGTCCTCGCGGATGTCCTCGAGCCCCTCGGAGTCCAGGCCGCGCGGCTGGGCCAGCTCCTCGATCTGGCGCGCGGCATCGCCACCGATCGTGCTGTACCAGGTGAGCGCCATGGCGAACAGCAGCCCGAAGGCCGCGAGCATGGCGACCGCGTGGCCGCGCGACAGGCGAGCGAAGTTCAACGCGACGCGGGGTCCGGCGGCGGCGCGGGGAGCGTCTGGATCTCCGGGGGTGAGGGCACCGGGACGCCAGTGGCGTCGGTGGGCGACGCGGGATCGCTGCGGCGCTCGTCGCGCATGGCCACCAGCCCGGCGCCCACCAGCGCGGCCGCGGCTGCCAGTCCCAGCCAAAGGCCGCCGGAGCGCCCGTCCGCGTCGGGCAGGTCGATGACCCGCAGCAGGACGATCAGCACGCCCACCATCGCGGCCAGCGTGAGCAGCGCCTCATAGGCGATTGCCACCGAGGGTGTGCGCTGCGAGGCCGTGATGGGCACCAGGGCGATGGCGGCGGCGGCGAGTGCCGCCAGCAGCAGGTCGATCACCGAGAACGCCTGCCAGGCCGTGACCTCGCCCGGGCTGTACCAGGGCAGGAACAGCGAGACCAGCAGCGCCACCCCCGCCCCGCCGGCCATCCACTCGCCTGCTCTGAGCCTGCGCAGGTCCATCCGAGGCAGCCTACCCCGGCGTGGCGACTCTGCGGCCTGCCGCCAGCCGCGCGGCCCGAGCGGTGTTGGAAAGCAGCATCGCGATCGTCATGGGCCCCACGCCGCCTGGCACCGGGGTGATCGCGCCTGCGCGCTCGACGACGGGCTCGAAGTCAACGTCGCCGACCAGCCCCGCGTCCGTGCGATTGGTGCCCACATCGATCACCACCGCCCCCTCGCGGACCATCTCGGCGGTGACCGTGCCGGGCCTGCCCACCGCAGCCACGAGTACATCGGCGCCCCGGCAGACGGTGGCCAGGTCGCGGGTGCGCGAGTGACACTGGGTCACCGTGGCGTCGGCCGCCAGGAGCAGCTGGGCCAGCGGGCGCCCCACCAGCTGCGAGCGTCCGATGACCACGGCCGCCGCTCCTCGCAGCTCGACCCCCGCGTCGGCCAGCAGCTCCATCACCCCGGCCGGGGTGCAGGGCACCAGCCCGGCGCCACCCTGCGCCAGGAGCCCCGCATTGACCGGCGTGAGGCCGTCCACGTCCTTGCTCGGGTCGATGGCCGCGGTCAGCCCGC
Source organism: uncultured Thermoleophilaceae bacterium (assembly GCA_963755215.1). Lineage (GTDB taxonomy): Bacteria > Actinomycetota > Thermoleophilia > Solirubrobacterales > Thermoleophilaceae > JAAYBF01. Next base: position 572,430 of record CAVWIW010000006.1, on the reverse strand, counting down.
CGGCGTCCAGCCCCGCCGGCAGCGGTAGCTGGAGCAGGATCCCGCTGACCGCCGGGTCGGCGTTGAGCGAGGCCAGAAGGGTGGCCACCTCCCCCTGGCTCGCGCCGGCGGCCAACGGGTGGTGGAAGGACTCGATACCCACCTCGGCGCAGGCCTTGCGCTTCATGCGCACGTACACCTCGGACGCGGGATCATCGCCCACGAGCACCGTCGCCAGGCCGGGCTCGACCCCTCCGGCGCGCAGCTCGGACACCTCCGCGGCAACGCGCTCGCGCACGCCGGCCGCCACGCGCCTGCCGTCGATGATCGTGGCCGAGGGCACGGCGGAGGCCCTACCGCCGCTTGAGCGGCGCGTAGTCGGCCATCAGCTTGCGCTCCGAGCCGTCGGAGGAGAAGCGCACCACCACGAGCCCGCCGGGCTCGCTGCCCGACCACCACCCCGTCGCCGAACTTGGCGTGGGTCACGTCGTCGCCGAGGGCGAACGTGGCCGCCGGCCCCGGCTCCGCCCGGACGGGCGCCGGCGCAGCGCTCTGGCCGGTCGCCCAGGTGCCGGCCAGCGAGCGCGCGGAGGGCTGCTCGTGGGCATCGGTGAGCTCAGCCGGGATCTCGCCGAGGAAGCGGCTGGGCACGTTCCAGTCGCGGCCGCCGTAGAGCGCCCGGGTGCGCGCATGGGTCACGTAGAGCTCGCGGCGGGCCCGGGTGACGCCCACGTAGCAGAGGCGGCGCTCCTCCTCGATGTCGCCCGCCTCGATCGAGCGGTTGTGCGGGAACACGCCGTCCTCGCAGCCGATCATGAAGACCACGTCGTACTCCAGCCCCTTGGCGTTGTGGAGGGTCATGAGGGTCACGATGCCCTCGTCGTCCTGCAGGTTGTCCTGCTCGGAGAAGAGCGCGACCTGCTGGAGGAACTCCTCCACCGACGGCTCGTCCGCGGAGGCGTCGTACTCGCGCGCCACCCCCACCAGCTCCTCCAGGTTCTCCAGCCGGCCCTGCGACTCGATCGTGCGCTCGGCCTCCAGCGCGTCCACGTAGCCCGAGTCGTTGAGGGTCTCCTGCAGAAGGTCCCCCACCGATGAGCCCTCCGCGCCGTCGCGCAGCTTCTCCATGGTGTCCATGAAGCGGCCCACGGCCTTCACGGCCGCGGCGCCCAGACCGGGCACCTCCTCGGGGCGCAGCGCCACGTCGAAGATCGGCTCGCCGATGGTGTTGGCGTGCGAGGTCAGCCGCGCCTGCGACGTGTCGCCGATCCCCCGCCGCGGCGAGTTCACGATCCGGCCGAACGACACCACGTCGTGCGGATTGACCAGCAGCGTGAGGTACGCCAGCGCGTCCTTGATCTCGGCGCGCTCGTAGAAGCGGGTGCCGCCGATGACCTGATAGCCCACGCCGTAGCGCACCAGCGTGTCCTCCAGCACCCGGCTCTGCGCGTTGGCGCGGTAGAAGACCGCCACGTCGTCGCGGGAGCCCCCGCCCTCCACGTGCCGCTCGATCTCGCCCGCCACGAAGCGCGCCTCGGCGTGCTCGTCCTCCAGCTCGCGCAGGTGGATCGGGTCGCCCTGGCCCTCGCTCGGTCCACAGGTGCTTGGGCTTCTGGCTGCGGTTGTTCGCGATGATCGCGTTGGCCGCGTCGAGGATGGTCTGAGTCGAGCGGTAGTTCTGCTCGAGCTTGATGGTGGTGGCGTCGGGGAAGTCGTCCTCAAAGCCCAGGACGTTGCTATGTCCGCTCCTCGGAAGGCATAGATCGACTGCGCGTCGTCGCCTACAACCGCCAGGTTCCGGTGCTCGTCCGCCAGCAGCCGCAGCCAGCGGTACTGGGCGTGGTTGGTGTCCTGGTACTCGTCCACCAGCACGTGCTGGAACGAGCGGCGGTAGCGGTCCAGCACCTCGGGGAACAGCTCGAACAGGTTCACGCACCGGAACAGCAGGTCGTCGAAGTCCATCGCATTCATCGAGTGGATCTGCTGCTCGTAGCGCTCGTATACGTCGGCCGCCGTCTGCTCGAAGTAGGAGTCCGACCTTCAGCCGGTAGGCCTCGGCGTCCAGCAGCTGGTTCTTGGCGTCGGAGATCTGGCGCTTGATGCCGCGCGGCGGGTAGCGCTTGGGGTCCACCCCCAGCTCCTCCACGCAGCGCTTGACCAGCCGCACCGAGTCCGCCTCGTCGTAGATCGTGAAGCCGCGCGTATAGCCCGAGCTCGCTCGGCGTCCGAGCGCAGCATCCGCGCGCAGGAGGAGTGGAAGGTCATGACCCACATCGCCCGCGCGCGTGCGCCCACGAGCTCTCCCACGCGCTCGCGCATCTCGGTGGCCGCCTTGTTGGTGAAGGTGATGGCGAGGATCTCCGACGGCTGGGCGGCCCCGGTGCCCACCAGGTAGGCGATCCGGCGGGTGAGCGCGCGCGTCTTGCCCGAGCCGGCCCCGGCGAGGATCAGCAGCGGCCCCTCGCCGTGGGTCACGGCCTGGCGCTGGGGCTCGTTCAGGCCCTCCAGCAGCGCTTCAGGGGCGGTCGCTGCGCTGGCTCCCTGAGCGGTCGCGGACACTCGTCGAGGATAGACCCGAGGGCGGCGGCGGCCCGCCTGGCAGGTTGGCCCATGGGCCTCTGCGACCGGGTGCGGGAGTCGTGCGCGGCGATCGCCGCGGATGCGCGCTCGGTGTCGATCGACACCTCGCGGCGTCGGGGAAGTCGAGCCTGGCCCGCCGCCGGCGCTGGACCCCGAGCGCCACTACCTGGAGGGCGCGCCCGAGCACGTGGCCATGTACACGCTCGCGCTCGACTCGATCAACTTCGGCTCGGGCTGGTTCCCGACCCTTCGCAAGCGCCCGGGGCAGCTCCGGCTACTTCACGGTGGCCTGGGCGCTGGCCGACCACTTCCGCTCCGACGGCCCGTGGGGCACGCCGGACCTGCGCGGCGCTCGACCGCGCGACGGGTGGCGGCGGTCCTGGGCCAGGAGCCCGGCCACGAGCTGATGAGCCTCTACGCCCGCGCGCTGAACGACCTCGGCGCGTTCATGGGCGACCGCGGCGCGCTGGACGTGGTCGACAGCGGCGGGCGGCTCGGCGGAGCGGCTGGCGGAGCAGCTCGCCGAGGGCATGCCCCTGTTCGCCGACCACGGCTTCTACAAGCGCGCGCAGATCCTGCCGAGCGACCTGGCATCTGGCCGGGGTGGCCGAGTTCGGCGACCTCGACCGGCTCACGATCTTCGCGGACAACCTCGTGCCGCACGTCCTGCGGGTCGACGGGGTGCTGCGCTACGACGACGCTGGCGGCGGCGAATCGACGCCGGCGAGCTGCTCGAGCCCGGCCGCGAGGAGCGCGAGATCCGGGCCTGCGCGGTACACGCCTGCGAGCTGATCGCGGCTGAGCTGGGCGTGCCGCCGCGCGTGCTCGACATGTGGCTGTGGAACCGGGGCCAGGAGCCGAGCTACAAGGCCCGACCCGCGGCACCGGACGCGCACGGTCTTCTACTGACGGCGCTAACCCCCGGCCGGGATCGTTGCCCTGCGTGCGCCGCAGCGGCCGCACCTCCGCGCCCTCGGGCCGCTTGCCGGTGAGCTCCGCCACCATGCCCTCCAGCTCGTTCACGCGCGCGGCCAGCCCCGCCGAGCGCGTCGGCCACCGGGTCCGGCAGGTGGACCCAATCCGCGTCCGGGCCCTCCGGGCGCTTGCCGTCCGACCCGCACCGGGTGGCCCGGGTTGCCGACCACGGTCGAGTTGGCCGGCACGTCGTGGATGACCACGGAGTTGGCGCCGATCTTTGCCCGCTCGCCCGACCTCGATCGGGCCGAGCAGCTTGGCGCCCGAGCCCACCACCACGTCGTCCCCGACCGTGGGATGGCGCTTACCGCGCTGGAAGCCGGTGCCCCCCAGCGTCACGCCCTGGTAGAGCGTCACGTTCTGGCCGATCTCGGCGGTCTCGCCGATCACGACCCCGGCGCCGTGATCGATGAACAGCGACTCGCCGATCTGGGCGGCCGGGTGGATCTCCACGCCGGTCGTGACCCGCGTCGCGTTGGCCAGCAGGCGCGGCGCGAGGGGAACGCCGGCGCCGTGCAGGGCGTGGGCCACGCGGTGGGCAAGCAGCGCCTGCACGCCGCCGTAGGTCAGGAGGATCTCCGGCGCGGCCCACGGCGCGCGCCGCCGGGTCGCGCTCGTGCGCCGCGGTCAGGTCCGCGCGCAGCTCGCGCGCGACGCGGGTGAAGGTGCCGAGCCCCAGCATCGTCAGGATTGTGCCGCAGCGGCCACACGGGCACATGCGGGGCAGTCGGCACGGCGGCCCGTGGCGACCAGCGTCTGGCCCATGTCAGTCCGTCGATCTGGAGGATGCGGTCCAGCAGGGGCTCCCCACACCGGTCAGCAGCTTCAGCGCCTCCAGCGCCTGGATCGAGCCGACCACCCCGGCCATGGCCCCGAGCACGCCGGCGTCGCGGCACGAACGGCGCGCCTCGGGCGGTGGCGCGGTGGGGAAGGCGCAGCGGTAGCAGGCGGACTCGCCCGGGCGCACGGACAGCACCAGACCGTCGAAGCCCACCACCCCGGCCTCCACCAGCGGCACGCCCTCGGCGCAACAGGCGTCGTTCACGAGGTAGCGGGATCTCGAAGCTGTCGGTGCAGTCCACCACCACGTCGGCGCCGGCCACGATCGCCCGCGCGTTGGCCGTCGGTCCAGCTCCACCGGATAGGGCTCCACGAGGGCCTCGGGGTTGAGCAGGCCGAGCTTGGCGGCGGCCACCTCTGCCTTCGGCTGGCCGACGTCCGGCGTCAGGTGCAGCGGCTGGCGGTGCAGGTTGGACAGCTCCACCGTGTCCCCGTCGACCACGCCCAGCTGCCCGACGCCCGCCGCCACCAGGTACTGCGGCCACCGGGCTGCCCAGGGCGCCCACCCCGACCACGATCGCCCGGGCCTCCTTGAGCCGCTGCTGTGCGCCCCCACCCCACTCGTCCATCAGCAGCTGACGCGAGTAGCGCTCGAGCTCGGGGTGCGAGAGGGTCACGGGGGTGCGAAGAACGGCGTGCTCACGTACCGCTCGCCCGAGTCGGGCATCACCACCGCCATCCGCTTGCCGCGCATCTCCGGCCGCGAGCCCACCTGGATCGCCGCCCACAGCGCCGCGCCGCAGGACATGCCTGCCAGCACGCCCTCGGTCCGCGCGCACAGGCGCGCGCCGTCTCGATGGCGTCCTCGTCGTCGACCGCGATGATCTCGTCGACCACGTCCAGGTCGAGCACCGGCGGCTTGAAGCCGGCCCCGATCCCCTGGATCTTGTGCGGACCCGGCGCGCCCGCCGGACAGCACCGCCGAGCTCTCGGGCTCCACGGCCACCACGAGCAGCTCGCCGTTGCGCTCCTTGAGCCGCTGCCCGGCGCCGGTGATCGTGCCGCCGGTGCCAACGCCGGCCACCAGGACGTCGACCTTGCCGTCCATGTCGCGCCAGATCTCCTCGGCGGTGGTGCGCCGGTGGATCTCGGGGTTGGCGGGGTTGGAGAACTGGTCCGGGATGAACGCATCGCGCATGTCGGCCGCGATACGCGCGGGCGGCGTCCACCGCCTCGTTCATTCCGCCCATCGACTCGGTGATCCGCACGTCGGCGCCATAGAGCCGAAGCAGCCCCTCGCGCTCCCGGCTCATGCCCTGAGGCATGGACAGCACGAGCTCGTACCCGCGCGCCGCACATACGAACGCCAGCGCGATGCCCGTGTTCCCCGAAGTGGCCTCGACGATCGTCGTGCGCCCCGGGCTCGATCCGCCCCTCCGCCTCGGCGGCTTCGATCATCGCCACCCCGATCCGGTCCTTCACGCTGCCGGCCGGGTTGTAGGCCTCGAGCTTGGCCACCAGCTCCGCCCCGCAGCCCGGCGCCACGCGCGTCAGGCGCACCATCGGGGTACCGCCCGACGAGCTCGGACGAGGTTCGCGGGAATGGCTCGGCCCACGGGGCTGACGCTCATACGGCGAGGGTAACGCGAGCCGCCGGTGGGTCAGCGGCCCGCGCGCAGCCGGGCGCGGGCCAGCGCGTGCGGCGCGACTCGAGCGGCGTCACGCCGGCCGCGGCCGCGCGATCGAGCACCTCCCGCCATGGTCTCCTCGATCTCGCCCACCCGTCGCCGCGCCGCGCGCGGGTCGTAGCCCTCCAGCTCCACGGCGATGTTGATCAGCCCACCGGCGTTGGCGATGAAGTCGGGCGCGTACAGCACGCCGTGCCGCCGCCAGGTCCTCCGCAAGCCCGTCGTGTGCCAGCTGGTTGTTCGCCGAGCCGCACACCACCTGGGCGCCGTATGCGCCCCACGGTGACCTCGTCCACCGCTCCCCCGAGAGCGCATGGCGCCAGCACGTCGACCTCGGCCAGCAGCGCGGTGCTCGGGTCCGCCCACCGCGCGCCCGCCAGGTCCTTGGCCAGCGAACGCACGGCGCTCGTCGATGTCCGCCAGCGTGAGCTTGGCCCCGGCGCGCGCGAGCCGCCGCGCGAGCTTGGACCCCACTCGCCCCACCCCCACCACGGCCACGGTGCGGCCGCGCAGGTCGGGGGAGCCGAAGCGCCGCTCGCAGCAGGCCCGCATCGCGGCCTCCACCCCAGGGCGGTGAACGGGCTGGGGTCACCGCTGCCGCCCTTCGCACGCGCCAGGCCGGTCACGTGGGTCGTGCCGCCGGCGAGCACGGCCATATCGCGGGCGCTCGTGCCCACGTCCTCGGCCGTCACGTAGCGGCCATCCAGCGTGTTCACGGTGTCGGCGAAGTCCAGCAGCACCTCGCGCCTACGGGCACCGGCCGGCGGCGGGCCGGGCTCGGCGCAGATCACGCCCTTGCCACCGCCGAGCGGCACGCGCGCGGCAGCCGCCTTGAAGGTCATGGCGCGCGACAGGCGAAGCGCGTCCCGCGCGCCGTCCGCCGAGCTCTGATAGCGCCACATCCGGCAGCCGCCCAGGGCCGGCCCCAGCGCCGTGGAGTGCACGGCGACCACGGTGTACACGCCGGACCGCCGACCCCTGCGGATCACGAGCTCCTCGTGGTCCAGGCCGATCGAGCGGAGTGGTGTGGCCGTCGTCGCCCACGAGGGGATCTTGCCGCAACTCCTCGAATCCCAGGGTGTTCTCAGGTCTGCCAAATGGCCCGCGTGGGCCGCGAAACGGAGGATCACATGATCGGAAGCAGGTTTGGACAGCGCATGCGGATCATGCTGGTGGCGTCACTCGCCGCCTTCGCAGTACTGGCCGTGGGCGCTACGGGCGCTCAGGCCAAATGGGTCAAGCTCAGCGGGAGCACCGAGGTGACCCCGTCCAGCCAGGCCCTCCAGTTCCTGAACGACAAGGGCGTCAGCGTGGCCCCGGTGGCGCCCGCCACGTTCGGCGGAGGGGCGTTCACCCTCCCGATCCGTGCGGGCTTCGGGAACACGAAGAACTACCAGGGCATCCTCGTCCACAGGGGCGGGCTGCAGTTTTCGAGGGGCCAGCGGTCCTTCGTGGTCCGCGGCTTCGTGGTGGTCCGGACCAAGCCCAGCGGCGCGGTGCTGCTGGCCAAGATCCCCGCCCTGCGCGGCGGTTGCGCGAACATCCGCAACGCCGTGCGCCGGTTCCTGGTGAACCACCCCGTGTACCGCAACAAGGTCAGGCGCCTCGTGAAGCGCTACCCGAAGGCGGCACGCAAGGTTCTGCAGGCCGCTCGCAACTACTGCGATGACGGGCGCGTGATCGTGCTCGCCAGGCTCAAGAACCTCGGCAAGTCGGTGTCGGGCAACACCGCCACGCTCACCGCCGACCTGCGCCTGAGCAAGCAGGCCGCGGGCATCATCAACCGCCGTTTCGGCACCAGCCTCCGCGCCGGCGCGCTGCTGGGCACCGGCGAGTCCACGGTGACCGTCGGCAAGTAGTCCACCACGCCAACGGCCCACGTTGTAAGAGCGGGCGGCCCTCGGGCCGCCCGCTCTGTTTTCAGACCCGCCGCAACTTCCGCACGGGCACGCTGTTCACACGGTCGGAATGCCACGCCCGGTCCGCCGCGCCTCGGTCCGCCACACCTTCGCGGCCGGCGCGTGTGTCCTCGCGTGTGGGTTGCTCAGCGGCTGTGTGCCGACCCACAACTGGCTCGTCGGCGCGGGCGGCGCCACCCAGGAGGACGAGAACGACGGCATCTCCGCGGACAGCTCCGGTCGCGTGATCGTTGCGGGCAAGTTTCGCGGCTCCTCCACCTGGGGGTCGATCACCCGCACGAGCGCCGGGGCCGAAGACATGTTCGTGGCGCGCTACTCGCCGCAGGGCGCCGTGCAATCGGTCGCGACCTACGGCGCGGGGGCGGACGACGCGATTTTCGACTCCACCACCGACCGGTCCAACAACACCTACCTGAGCGGCTGGTTCGGCGGCACCCTCGACTTCGGCTCCTGCGCGACGTGCGACCCGACGAGCGCCGGAGGCCACGACATGGCCGTCGTCAAGCAGGACGCGGCCGGTCAGACGTCCTGGGTCCGGCGGTTCGGCAGCGCCAGCGAGGACGGGGGCAACGAGATCGAGACCGACGACGACGGCAACGTCTATGTGCTCGCCCTGTCGATCGGCGCGTTCAACGACGGCCGCACGGTCTGGCCTAACGAGGGGCTGCACGACTCCTACGTCATGAAGCTGCGGCCCGACGGAACGCTCGTGTGGACGCAGAAGATCGCGGGCAGCGGGCGCCAGCGGGTGCGGGGGATCGAGCTGACGGGTGGCAACGCCGTGCTGGTGACAGGCGAGGCCTTCGGCGAGACGAAGATCGGGTCGACGACCTACTCGATTCCAGGAAGCGAATACGACATCTTCACCGCCCGTCTGGACGCCGGCACCGGCCAGGTGCAGCGGTCGGCCCGGTACGGCACGGGCGGCGTGCGGGACTTCGGGCGCGGCATCGCGGGAGACATGGTGGGCTCCTCGCGGCTGTCGGGCGGCTTTACCGGCTCGATCGACTTCGGAGGCGGCGTGCGAGTGGACGGCACGGCCGGGGCCGTCGGCGCGTTCGTCACTCGGATCGACCCCGACGGAACCCCCCGCTGGGCCAACGGCATCGTGAGCACCGTGTCCATAGAAGGCGGGGAGAACGTGACGGACCCGGCCGGCAACGTCTACGTGAGCGGCTTCTTTACCGGTGACACCACATGGAGCACGACCTCTGGGAGCCCCATGCGGCTGAGCACACCCGTGCAGAAGGCCTTCGTCGCAAAGTACGACGCGGGCGGGAGGCTCGTCTGGCTGTCGGTTCCGAGCGTGACGAACGTGCGCACCGTGACCGACGAGCTGTTCCTGGCGCCCGCCGGGCGCCTGGTGGTCAACGGCCAGGTCTTCGGCTCTGTGCAGTACCCGATGACGGCGGCTTACTCTGCCCCGTCGCCGACCAACAAGGACATGTACATCCTGAGTCTCAACACGGGCTAGCCTTGCCGCTGCGGCGGAACGACGCCCTCAGATCTACGCCGCCGCCACGCCAGCAGACGTGGATGGTGCGCGACGGCAGTGGGTGTGTTCAGCATCAGCCACAGGACTATCCGCCGCTTCTCCGCTGAACCAGCACGCAGTCGAGCCGGATCGAATGGGTCGACCTCGAGGCTCTTGGCCAGGCAGTCGCGAGCCGCGGCCCGAGCCGTGAGGCGCTCATGCTCGAGCCCTAGCTTGACCCAGCTTTCTGCGAGCCGGCGGCGGCGGTGGGCTTCGAACGGCGGGGAGAGTCGGAGCCGCTCGTAGTTCCTGACTCGCAGCTCGAGGGCCTCGAGACGTGACAGGCCCCGGTACATCCCGTGCTCGTGGATGCGGTAGACGCCCATGACCTCGGGCAGATAGTGGATCTCCCCCCGCTCGGCGGCCAGCAAGTAGAGCGGCCCGTCGCCCCATGGCAGCTCGAAGTACCAGGCAGGCAGGGGAGCGATCGTCTCACGCCGGAACATCGGCGAGCAGGAGCCCACCTGGAAGCCGTCGAGCAGCTCGGGCACGCCTACCCGTCGCGGGTGATCTGGACCCGTGAAGCGCGCATCTGGTCGAGATCCGTCCTCGTAATGACACAGGACGTCGTGAAAGCACATCGAACACTCCGGGTGCTGGTCCAGGTGGGCCACCTGCCGGCGGAGCTTCTCCGGCGAGGTCCAGAAGTCGTCCCCGTCCAGCACAGCCAGATAGTCGCCCCTGGCAGCGTTGACCAGCTCGGCGAAGATTGCCTTGCCGCCCAGGCCGAGGTTCGTGCTGGGAAAGAACGTCTGAATGCGATCGCCGTGCGCCCGGCAGTGCTCGGAGATGACCGCCCTGGTGCCGTCGCTCGAGGCGTCGTCCCCCACGAGGATCTCGAAGGGAACGCTCGCCACTCTGCTCCAGGACCCCCTCGAGCGCCCGCGCGATGTATCGCTCGTGCTGGTAGCTGGTGATCAGCACGCTGACCCGGACCGCGGGAGGGGTCGGACCAGCCGGCGGCCGCGATTCCATCGCCGGCGAGCGTACATCGCAGGTCGCGCCCGGCGAGCGCGCCGTAGGAGCGCGTTCGGCAGCGTACCCCGGGGAACTGGGCTACTTTGGAGCGTGTGGAGCGGAGTGGCTAGGGCGCCCGGGGCCGCGCGCGGATACGCCGGCGCCGGCTATGCGGACTCGCTCTCGGAGTTCGGAGCCCCGCGGCACCTGCCGGCGAGCGGTGGGTGGCTTCTCGAGCGGCGCATCCCCGGGGAGTCCGAGCACGACCTGATGGGCGCCTATCCGATCTTCGCGTGCCAGAACTGGACCGGCCTCGCGGATGACCTCCATGAGCTTGGCGGCAGCGCGGTGAGCGTGGTTCTCGTGGCCGACCCCCTCGCCCGAGTCACCGAACCCCAGCTGCGACACGCGTTCCGCGATCGAGTCACGCCATTCAAGCCGCATCAGGTCCGCGACTTGGATCGGCCGGCCGTGCTTCCCAGCCACCACCGGCGGCTGGTCCGGCGGGCGTCTCGTGCGGTCGATGTCGAGGTCTGCACCGAGCCGATCGAGCACCTGGAAGAGTGGACGCGCCTCTACGCGGGCCTTGTCGCTCGGCACGGAGTGACGGGTATCGCGGCATTCTCACGCGCGAGCTTTCGCCGTCAGCTCGGGCTGCCCGGCCTCATCGCCCTACGCGCCGAGCGCGACGGGCAGACGGTCGGGATGGCGCTCTGGTTCGAGGATGCTCCCAACGCCTACTACCACCTCGCGGCATACGCCCCGCAGGGATACGAGGTGAGCGCCTCCTACGCACTGTTCGCGGTCGCCTTCGAGCACCTACGCCAGCGCGGCGTGCGTTGGGTCGACCTGGGCGGGCCGGCCGGAACCGAGTCCCGGGATGACGGGCTTCTGCGCTACAAGCGCGGGTGGGCGAACGAGCAGCGGACTGCCTACCTGTGCGGCCGGGTCCTCGATCGCGCGAAGTACGCTCGCCTGCTCGCGGAGCGGCACGCCGACGCCGCACTCGAGTGGTTCCCCGCCTACCGCGCGCCTCAGCCCAACGTCGCCACGGCGTGACCGAGCTCGCGATCCTCGGCGGGACGGCGGCGTTCCCGGAGCCGCTGCACGTGGGTCGTCCCAACATCGGCGATCGTGACAGGCTGATGCATCGCATCGAGGGCGCGCTGGACCGGCGCTGGCTCACCAACGACGGCCCGCTCGTACGCGAGTTCGAGGCGGCCGTGGCCGAGATGCTCGGCGTGCCGCACTGCATTGCCACGTGCAACGGAACGGTGGCCCTGGAGATAGCGGTTCGCGCCGCCGGGCTCCGCGACGAGGTGGTCCTGTCCCCCTTCACCTTCGTCGCGACCGCGCACGCCCTGCAGTGGCAGAACGTCATGCCGGTGTTCTGCGACATCGATCCGCGCACGCACAACATCGATGCCGACCGCGTGGAGGAGAAAATCACGTCGCGGACCAAGGGCATCCTCGCGACGCACGTCTGGGGTCGTCCGGCACCGGTCGAAGCGCTCACGGAGATCGCCGCCACGACACGGTCTCGAGCTCCTTTTCGACGCCGCCCACGGGTTCGGCTGCTCGCATCGCGGCAAGATGATCGGCAACTTCGGGACGGCCGAGGTGCTCAGCTTCCACGCGACGAAGGTCGTGAACTCCCTGGAGGGCGGGGCGATCGTGACCGCCGATGCGGGCTTGGCGGACACCGCGCGTCGGATGCGCAACCACGGGTTCGCCGACTACGACCAGGTGAGCCACGTGGGCACGAACGGCAAGATGAGCGAGGTGGCGGCGGCGGTGGGGCTCACCTCGCTGGAGTCACTCGATGAGTTCCGCGAGGAGAACAGCCGCAACTATCGGGCCTACCGGGCCGGCCTGGAGGAAATCGATGGCGTGGAGCTGATCGCATACGACGAGGCGGAGCTCTCGAACCGGCAGTACGTGGTCCTCGAGATCGACGAGACCGCCGGCCTCTCTCGAGACGAGCTGCAGCGGGTGCTCTGGGCCGAGAACGTCCTGGCACGCCGTTACTTCTTCCCGGGTTGTCACCGCATGGAGCCCTACCGCTCGCTGTTCCCCGACGCCGCAGACGACCTTCCCCAGACCGAGCGGCTCGTCCGACGGGTGCTGGCACTGCCGACGGGAACCTCCGTGGATACCGGCGCGGTGGCCGTGGTCACCGACGTCATTCGCCGGGCGCTGCTGGACGGACCCGGGTTGAGCCGGCGTCTGCGCGCCAGCGTGAGTCACGGGCCGGCGGTCGCGCGATAGGGCGGGAAGAAGCCGGAGCGGTCATCGGGGTTCACGCCTGCCCGCCGGCAGAGGTCCTCATACGCTGCGGGGCGATACACCTGCCGGAGGCTCACGAGCCGATGCTGGCCCGCGCCGAACGAACGCTTGAACTCGGCCACCCCGTCCCCCTCGCGCACCCCGCCCCCGAGGTTGAGGCGCTCGATGCCGAGCTCGCGCAGCCGCTCGACCGCCCACCAGACCAGGTGGACCGTGTTTCGCTCGCCACCCGGGGCCGACACATTGAAGAGGTAGTCGGCGCAGTGGGCGGTGTGGCCGAAGACCGCCACCGACTCGACCCGTCCGCCCCGCCCCGCGCCCACCATCAGCACGTCGCCGAGCGCGGCGATCGCCGCGATCGTCCGCTGATCGAAGTCCGTGGCGCTCCCAGCTCCCTTCCTGGCGAAGAAGTCCGCGTGCGTGGACAGCAGGAACCCGCTCAGCCGCGCGCGGTCTTGCACGAGACGGGCCGCCGCGGACGGCCAATCCCGCAGCTCACGCCGCCGGTTCTTAGATAGCCGCCGGCGGAGGTCGGCCTCAGAGCCACCCAGGTCCATCACAAAGAGCCGGTTGTGTGCATACACCTCCTCCTCCGGAAACCCGCAGGGCGCGCACAGCAGGGGGTTGAGCCCCAGGTACCCGGACACCCACCCGCGCGCGCGGGCGAACGCGCCCCAATCCTCCGGGAAGCGCCCCCAGGCGCCGTTGGGCGCAAAGCCGCCGAAGCCGTAGGGCGTCATGACGTCGACCTGGTCGCCCAGCCTGCGTTCGGTGATCGGGCACACCACCCGCACCGGGCCGCGCTCGTAGGAATAGAGATAGGTCGAAAGCCCCGAGGTGAGCTGAATCGCGCGACAGAACCCCCAGGTGTGCGCGTGTCCGTGCGGGAGCGCCTCCAGCGCCTCCTCCCAGCGCCCCCGGTCGGTCAGCGGGATCAGTTCGTGTCGCGGTCCCACGCCACGTACAGGCCCCGCCCGAACGGGCCGCCGGTTTCGTGCCGGGCCTCCAAGCCCGTGTCGCGCAGGGCCTCGAGCTGCTGCCCTTCGGTGAAGAGCCCGATCTCGTGTCGCTCACCAAAGCTCTCGATGCCGGCGGGCCTCCCGACCATGTAGTGGATGTCGAGCACCGACACATCGCCCTCGCGCTCGCTGGTGTACATCCATGCGATCTTCAGGTCCGGCTCGTCGACGTGGTTGGCGGTGATCGTCCCGGTCCAGTAGGCCTCGGGCGTGAACCAGGGCTCGATGACCAGCACCCCTCCCGGGTTCAGATGGCGTCGCATGCAGGCCACGGCGCTCTGCAGGCGTGCCTCCGTCCGCACGTACCCGATCGAGCTGAACAGGCAGGTGACGACGTCGAAACGGCCCTCGAGCGAGAAGTCCGCCATGTCCGCCTCGTGGAAGGCCGCCCCGGGGCAACGCCGGCGCGCGACGTCGAGGAGGCCCGGATTGATGTCGAGGCCCTCCACCGCGTAGCGCTCGCGCAGCAACTCCAGGTGGCGTCCCGTGCCACATCCCACGTCGAGCAGCGTCCGCGCTCCGGGCGCCTCGCCGTCGACCACCTGCCTGAGGTAGTCAACGGCAGCCCCGTAGTCCTTGAAGCTGTAGAGCGCATCGTAAAAAGAAGCGGACTGCGTGAACACGCGGCCACTCTAGTCAGCCTCCGAGGGCCCGGGCTGGAACTGACGCCGCGTTGCGCCGACTTCTGTTACACCAACTCGATGCGGCTCCCCGGGATCGCTGGCCGGCCGCCACCGAAGCAGGCAACGATCCGCGCCGCTGTCAGTACGGCAAGGGGCTGACCCCGTGGCCGTCTACCTGAGCGCCGCGGCCATATCGGCGATCTCGTTGCTGGTCGGCGGTGTGATCTGCCGCCTGGTGAGGATCCCCGCGGGGACCGCCCCCGCGCTCGGTCTGTCTGCCTGCATCGTGACCGCCCTGATCTGCATGCGCCTACCGGGCGAGGCCTCTACGGCTGCCGCAGTCCTGGCCCTGGCAGCTGCGGTGTCGGCGCTGGTCCTCGTGCGGAACGGGCTGGACGTGCGACAGGCGGGCGTTGCCGTCCCACTGGGCCTGCTGCTCCTACTGGTCTGCTCGCTCCCCTTCATCGCCTACGGGCGCATCGGCGAGCTCGGGCCGGGCTTCAGCGCCGATCTGGCACTTCACATGGGCCAGGCCGACGCCCTGAGGGCGGTCGGTCCCTCCGCGAGCGTCACGGTCCCCGGATATCCGATCGGCCCGCACACTCTGGTCGCGGCGGTCGGTGAGGGCCTGGGCCTTGACACCCGTTCCGTGTTCCTCGGGTTGCTGCTCGCAATCCCGGTGCTCACGGGCCTGACCGCCCTCGCCGGGTTCGACGGTCTGTCCCCGGGCCGGCGTTTGCTCGGCGCGGCGCTGGTGGGCCTGCCATACCTCCCGGCCTCGTACTTCGTGCAGGCCAGCTTCAAGGAGCTGGTGCTCGCGTGCTGCTTCCTCGGCTTCGTGCTGATCTTGAGGGATGCCCGCCGACACGGCGCTCTCGGGTGGAGGCGAGCGCTTGCACTGCTTCTCACCAGCGCCGGCGGGGCGGCCGCCTTCGGGTTGCCCGCGCTGGCATGGCCGTGTGCCGTGTTGGCTCGTGCTGGTCCCGCTCGAACGACGTGCGGCGGGACGGCCGCTACTTGCATTTCGCCCCTCGCCGGCGGCCGTGGCACTGGCGGCGGGCGGCGCGGTGATCGCCGCGGCCCTCGCGCTGAGCGGCGGGTTTCTCGACAGCGGCGGGGCGGGCGCATTCGTGACGACTCGCGGCCTGGGAGGCAACTTCAGCGGGCAGCTGTCACCGCTCGAGGCATTCGGCGTGTGGCCCGCGTCGGACTTTCGCTATCGGCCCAGGTCGCACGAGCCTCTCTTCTGGTCGATAGTCGCCTTCGGGACCGCTGTTGCTCTGTACGGGCTCGCATGGTGCTGGCGCCGGCGGGAGCTCGTCCTGCTGTCGGCCGCGATCGCAGGAGCGCTGATCTATCTCGTGGCGCGGCCGGTCACCCTCGCCTACAACAGCGGCAAGGCGCTCGTGATCGTCGCTCCGGTGCTCACGCTCATCGCGGTGCGCGCCCTCCTGGAGAGCCGGCCTACCGCGGCGCGTGCCACCCTGCCCCGGCGACTGGCATGGACGGCGGCCGGGCTCGCGTTCATCGCGGCCACAGCGGGTTCAACCGCTCTGGCCCTTCGGACGGCTGTCCCGCGGCCTCATGAACGAGCCGGCGAGCTGGCCTCCATGCGCTCGCTCCTCAAGGGCCAGCCGACGCTGTACCTGGGCCGCAGCGACTGGGCCGCCTGGGATCTGCGCGGGGCCCGCCTGACCGGATTCCAGCGAACGCTGTATCTCTCCGGGCGCCTCGACGAGGTTCCGCGCAAGTTGCCGGAGGTCAGGGGGTCCGCCCCGGATGTGGATTCCGTGGTGCCCGCGGAACTGGACCGCTACCGCTACGTCGTGGCACCGCGCACCGCCTATGCCTCGGCCTTCCCGTCGAACTTCGAGCCGGTCCGCCGGTTGCGCTGGTTCGTGCTCTGGAAGCGCACCGGGCCAACCCGCCCTCGCCGCATCCTGACCGAGGGCGGGGAGCCCGGCGCGGTGCTGGCGTGCGGGGCCGAGCGACGGCCGGGCGTGGCCTTCGTCAGACCCCGTCCGCTCACGGCGGGCAAGCGGGCTTGGCGGCAACCCGGCGGCGCCCCACCGCAGGAACCCGGCACCATGTCTCCCGGCGGGTCGCTCGTCCAGACCGTCGAGCTGGGGCCGGGGGTGTGGGAGCTCTCGCTCGCCTACTCCAGCCCGGTGGACCTGCGCCTACGCGCCGGCTCGCTTGTCGCCACGCTGCCCGCGGACGTCGACGATCCGGCCGGCCTGTTCGGCGCCGGGCGGATCTCGACCGGGGGACGGCGGGCGACCATCGAGCTCGAGGTGTCCGCGCGGCGCCGGCGCAGCGTCGACCGCCTCATTCGGCTGGGGCGGGTAGCCGCCACGCGCGTGGACGACCGCGGCCGCCTCGTGCCCCTGCGTCGAGCGTGTGGCCGATACGTCGACTGGCTGAGACCCTGACAAGATCCCGGCCCGTTGGAATCGTCTGGCGCCGTCTCGACCGTGATCGTGGCCTACAACTCGGGCGACTGTCTCCCACGTTGCCTGGCCGCGGTCGGCAGCGGGCATGGTGAGGTGGTGGTCGTGGACAACGCCTCGCCGGATGAGGACACCCGCCGCATCTGTCGGGAGTTCGCCCATGTCCGGCTGATCGAGCGGCCACACAACGACGGCTTCGGCATGGCGGCAAACGCCGGGATCGCATCCACCAAGGGCCGCTGGATCCTGGTGCTCAATCCAGACGCGTGGCCCATGGACGACGCGATCGCGCGCCTGGCCGAGTTCGCCCATAGCCGCCCCCGGCTCGGCGCAGCCGGGCCGCTGCTCATCGACGCGCTGGGACGAGCTCAGCGCTCGACGATACGGCCCCCGCTCAGTCCCGCTGCGCTGGCGGCGTGGGCGGCGTTCCCGAACACCCTGAGCGGCGCCTACGGCGCCTTGCGCACGCGAGCCAAGGTTCTGCGCCACAGCGCGGCCGACTCGGAGTTCCTGCAGGGAGCCGCGATGCTCCTTCGGCGCGAGGCATTCGACCAGGTTGGCGGCTTCGATGAGAGCTTCTTCATGTACGGCGAGGACGCCGATCTCTGCGCCCGGTTTCGTGACGCCGGCTGGGGCGTCGAGCTCTCGACCGTGGCGCGGTTCGTCCACGTGGGGGCCGGCTCCACCCATGCCGTTGCCGATCGGATGTACATCGAGTTGCTGCGCTCGTGGCTGCGGCTGATCGCCAAGCGCAAGGGCGCCCCAGAGGCGGAGCGTGCCCGGAGGTGGCTGCTGCTGGCACTCAGGGCGCGAGCGCTGTGGGCGCGCGGGCCGCAGGTCCGGATGGCAGTCGCTTGGCTCTCATCCGGGCGTGCGGGCGATCTGCTCAGCACGCCGAAGTGACCACGCCGTCACCGCTCGAGCTCCTGCATCCCGCGGGACGGGTGGAGCGCGTGCTCCTGCTGGGGGAGCGCTGTGCCTCATGGATGCAGCCGCGCGCCGCGATACAGGCGAGCCTGGACGTGGACCTCGCGGTAATCGCTCCATCGCCTGCCGACCTGCGGAGGAGCGGGTGGCTTGAGCGCGCGGTCCTCGCCGCCGCCCGCGGGCTGGCCGGTGACGGCTTCGTCTATGCGCTGGTGCCGCGCCGCAGCCGCAGGACGGCGCGACGCCGCTTACGCCAGGCCGGCCTGGTCCTGGAGCCGCCGCTGGTGGAGCTTCCCGGCCATGGACCTCCCCGCTACCTGCTTCCACTGAGGGAGGAGCCATGGAGTCACGCGCTGGCGCGTCAGATCGAAGCCCGGCCTCGCGCTCGGGTGGCGCTTCGGACGGCACGCGCACTCCCGTTCGGACCCTCGATCCTGGCCGACGCGCTGCCGGCGGTCGGAATCGTGGCCCGGCCCGCGCGTGCCGACCGGCTCGTGGCCTGGGTCGAGCGGCTTGGCGGGGGCACGCGGCCGACCGCGCACGCCGTCGTGGCCACAAGCTGGCGGGGGCCGCATGGGCCGATCGTCCTGCACTGCTTCGCTCCGGCGCAAGCCGAGCCATGGGGTGTCGCGAAGGTGGCCCGGGAGAGCTCGACGGAGGCGGAGCTGCTCCACGCCCTGGGCGTTGAGGCGCGCGCGGCTGGCGCGCGGGTCCCGCGGCTGCTTGCGACGGGGCGGGTGGCCGGCGGCCCGGTGCTTGTGGAGACCGTTCTGAGCGGCCGCCCGGCGGCCGAACTGCTCCTGGGCGCCCCTGGGCGCTTTGCCGAGATCGCGGCGGCGATCTGCTCCTGGCAGGAGCGCTGGAACCGCGCGACGGCGGCGCCGGCGAGCATGAGCCGGGGCCGGCTCGAACGGGAGCTCATGGGCCCGGCCGCCGAGCTGGCGGGCTCGATCCCCGACGAAGCCGCCTACCGCGGCTGGCTGGCGGCGCGCTGCTCTGCGCTCTCCGGGGGCGGCATCCCTGCCGTGGCAAGGCACAACGACCTCACGATGCGAAACGTGCTGGTGGACGGCCGCGGTTCGGTTGGCGTGCTGGATTGGGCTGAGGCGGAGCCTGCGGGGCTTCCGCTCACGGACTTCATCTACGCGGTCGTCGACGCAGCCGCCGCCTGCGACGGCTACCGAAGCCGGCTCGACGCCCTTTGCAGCTGCTTCCTGGGTGGGGGATCGCGCGCGCGGTCGGTGGCACCCCTCCAGGAGCGCCTGCGCGCCTCCCTGCAGCTCTCCCCCGCCGACGTCGAGCTCGCCTTCCACGCCTGCTGGCTGCGCCACGCGCTGAACGAACACACGACGGCGAGCGGCGGCGAACGACCATTCCTGGAGATCGTCCGCTGGCAGGCGCGGCGAGCCGTTGAGGGGGCCGCGTGACAGGCGAATCGCGCCGGAGGCTGCTGTTCCTGCTGCCCTTCCCGCCGGACCCGGACGGCGCGCACGGAGCGAGCCGGATGACCGGACAGCTGCTGTGGGCCCTCGCGGAGGTCCACGAGGTGGGCGCCCTCTATCTCCGCGCAGGTCACGAGCCGCCGATCGATCGCGCTCTGGGCGACCGGCTCGACCTGGCGGTAGAGGTCGACCGACCACCGTCGCAGGGGCCGGGTCGGATGAGCCGGTCGGCTCGCCGGGCGTCGGGGCTGATCACCGGCAGACCGCTGTGGGCGAGCGATTGGTCGGTGCCGGCGTTCGCCGCACGCCTTCGCGAGGTCGCCCAGGAATGGCGTCCCGAGGTCGTGCAGGCGGAGCTTCACGTGATGGGCCAGTACCTGGCCGCTCTCACCGAACCCTCACCGCCCACAGTTCTCGTCGAGCACGAGCCGGGGACGGCTGCGGCCAGGGACCTGGTGGCCTGGGAGCGCGGCCTACGGCGGGTGGGCCGCCGCCTGGACGCCGTCGCCTGGCGCCGCTATGAGCGGCGCGTCCTGGCGGCCGCCACAGCTGTCGTGCCTTCACCGAGCAGGATCGCGCGGCGCTTGCCACGCTCGCGCCGCACACGCTGCTCGCGACGATCCCGCTGGGCATCGCGCTTCCCGAGCGGACCGGCGACCCGGTCGGAGAGGAGCCGCCGGGCGTGCTGTTCGTAGGCAGCTTCGGGCATCCGCCGAACATCGATGCGGCAGTTCGACTCGCGCGTGACATCTTTCCCGCCGTGCGGTCCCGGGTCCCCGAGGCGACGCTCGAGATCGTCGGCGACGCTCCGCCCGCGGGCGGTGCGGCGGTTGGCCGGGGAGGGCATCGTGGTGACCGGTCGCGTTGCTGACGTGGGCCCGCATCTGAACAGCGCGGCCGTGGTGGCCGCCCCGCTCCGGCTCGGCGGCGGGATGCGCGTCAAGGTGCTCGAGTCGCTCGCCGCCGGCAAAGCGATGGTGGCCACGCCGCGCGCGGTCGCCGGCCTCGGGCTCGAGCCCGGAACACACGCCCTGATCGCCGAGACCGACGGGGAGCTGAGCGACGCGCTCGTATCCCTGCTGGGCGATCCCGAGCTCCGCCGCCGCTTAGGAGGCGCGGCCCGCACCCTGGCGGCGGAGCACCTCACCTGGAACCGCGCGACCGCGGCCTTCGAGGGCCTCTACGCCTCCCTTCTGCCCACGCGGGGCGGCAACGCGCCATGACGCGGCCGCGTGTGGCGTTCGTCGGCTGGCGGCTGGGCGGGGAACTGGAGCGCGTGATCGCGCTCGGTCACGAGCGCTTCGACTACACCGTGGTGTCGATGGACTTGGACGAGGCGCTGCGCCCGCTGGTCGACTGGCGCCGGATGCCGACGCCGATGTTCGGGTCGTTCCGACTCGGGTGGGTGGCGTTCTTCGCAGTCGGCGGCCTGCGCCTGGCGCGCATCGATGCCGACCTCGTGCACGCCGTCGGCCCTGTGCCGGTCGTGCCAAACGACGTCGACCTCAACACGGTCACCTTCTGCCACGCCGCCTATGACCAGGCCACCGCCGGCAATCCGATCAAGGGCAGCTCCAGCTCGATCGGCTGGAAGCTGGGTCAGCGCTTCACCCTGGCGCTCGAGCGGTGGTGGTTCCGACGGGCTGTGCGTGTGTTGATCGGCATCTCCGAGGGCAGCGGAGCGGATCTGAGACGTTTCTACCCCGGCTCGCGGGTAGCGGTGATGCCGAGGGGCATCGACCTGCACCGCTTCAGACCGGACGTGGAGGACCGCAGGCGGTTCCGCGAGGAACATGGCGTCCCGCCGACCGCCGTGGTGGCGCTGTTCGTGGACCAGCAGCACCGACCGCTCAAGGGGCTGGAGGTGGCTATCGAGGCCTTTGCCTCGGCCACCCGCTCGGATGGCGGCCCCGACCTTCTGTGGGTGGTCGGCGCCGGGAATGAGCCCTACGCGGCGCTCGCCGACCGGCTGGGGGTCGGCGAGCGCGTGCGTTTCCTCGGCTACACGGCAGAGGTCGAGCGCTGCTACCGGGCGGCGGACCTGTTCGTGCTTCCGACCATCTACGAGGCTTTCTGCCGTGCGGCCCACGAGGCTGCAGCGAGCGGGCTGCCGGTGGTGGCCCCGCCCGTGAACGGCATCCGGGAGCTCGTGGGCGACGACGAGGCGGGCATCATCGCGCACCGCAACCCGACCGACTTCGCGCGCGCGCTGGTGGCGGTCTCGAGCGATCCCCGCACGCCGGGCCCGCATGGGTCACAGCGCGCGCAGGCGCGCTCAGCCTTTCGAGCAGCGGGCGGTTGCCGAGCACATCATCGCGCTGCACGAATCGCTCCTCGGCTAGGCCTCCTCGCCGAGGTATGCCCGCCGGACCGCTTCGAAGGGTCCATCGGCCACGACCCTGCCGTCGGCGAGCCACAGGGCCCGGCCGCAGAAGGTGGCCAGCAGCGGGTGATCGTGCCCGGCCGCCACCACGATCCCGCCCGCGGTCAGGGTCCGCGCCGCGTGGTCGGCCACGATCTCCCGGAACTCGTGGTCGAGCGCCTCGTGGACCTCGTCGAGAACGAGGATGTCGGGCTCGATGTGGTCCGCCACACCGAAGCCAAGCCGCGCCTTCATCCCCTCCGAGTAGCTGAGCACCAGCCGCTCGAAAGCGTCCTCGAGCCTTGTGGTCTGCTTGATCGCCTCGAGCGCAGCTTCAGCCTCGGCTCGAGACATGCCCGCCAGGACCCCGAGCAGCGCGGCGTTTTCCCTTCCGGTGAGCTGCCCGAGCAAGCCGGCCTCGGTCGAGAGCAGCGAGCCCACCCTCCCGTTCACGTCCAGACGCCCGGCGTCGGGGCTCAGCACGCCGGCTATCAGGCGCAGCACCGTGGTCTTGCCGGATCCACTCGGGCCGATCAGCGCGACACCCTCGCCCGGGGCGATCGCGAACTCCATCTCGTGCACGCCCCACGTCTGGGTGCTGCTGCGCCTCAGGCGTGCCAGCGCCGGGGTCACCGCGCGCTGATAGCGATCGAACAGGAAGCGCACCCCGAGGCCCTCGGCTCTGATCGAAACGCCCGCCCCGGAGTGATGGCCGTCCCCGTTGATCATCAGGACTCCATGATCTTTGCGAACTGGCGCTGCTCGGAGCGGAACACCGGCACGAATACCAGCAGCAGCACGACACCGAGGGCGGCGGGATAGAGCAGTTCAAGGGCGCCCGGCGAATCTCCGTAGGCCAAGACGTCGCGGTAGGACTCGAACAATCCGGTCATCGGGTTGATCAGCAGCAGGTCATGCGCGGAACCGGAGACCTCGGACAGCGGCACCAGCCCCGGCGAGATGAAGAACAGCACGCGCACGAAGCTGATCACGAAGGTGCCGATCTCCGGCATCCAGATGCCCAGCAGCGCCGCGGGGTAGGCAACGCCGATCGTGAGCAGCAGCGTGGCGGCGATCACCACCGGCAGCCACAGCACCGCCAGAGTCGGGGCGACCCCGTAGACCACCATCATGAACGCCAGCAGGAGCAGGCTCGCCGCGAATGCCAGCGTCTCGGTCAGCGCTCCGGACAACGGCAGCAGCGTACGATTGAACCCCATGTTCAGGACGATCGAGTGGCGCGCCGCGACCGCGCTCATCGCGTTGACAATGGTGGTCGTGAAGAGTTGAAACGGGACGACCGCGCAGGCCAGGCTCAGGCCCGGCGCCTCGCCCGGGCGCTCGAGCACCAGGGTGACCAGCGCCAGGTAGACGCCCACCAGCGCGAACGGGTCGGCGATCCACTTGACGAGCCGCCATCGTCCCCGTCCGTATCTGACCTTGAGGTCGCTGATGGTCAGCGCGATCAGCACGTCCTTCCAGGGCCCGTGCGCCAGCCACGGCGAACGGCGCGGCGCGACGGCTCTGGCATTCGCCGGCGTCGGGCCGTCTTGCATCTGCAGCGACGGTTCCGGCGGATTCATCCGGGCCAGAATAGGCCTATCCGGCTGAGCCGGTGACAGGCGGCATGCACCGCCGGAACACGATTCCGCCTGCCAACGGGCGGAGCACGACGATCGGCGTGGCTATCACCACCCGCGACCGGCCGGAGGCGCTGAGCCGCTGCCTGGAGTCGCTGCGGGTCGGCCGCCGGCCCCCGGCCGAGGTGGTGGTGGCCGATCAGAGCTCGAGCCACGCGAGCCGGGCCGTGGCCGCCGGAGCCGACTGCGCCGAGCTTCCGGTCCGGTGGGTGGACGGCGGCTCGAAGGGCCTCGCCGGGGGCCAGAACGCTGCTTTCCGTCACACGACCGCGCCGGTGGTCGCCGTGCTGGACGACGACTGCGTGGCCGACCCCGGCTGGACCGAGGCGTTGGAGCGCGAGTTCGCCGCCGACCCGGCGCTGGCGCTGGTCGGCGGGCGCGTCCTACCGCTCCCGGGGTCGGGCGACAAGACCTTCGCGGTCGCCTCGCGGACGAGCGCCAAGCGCCGCGAGTTCCACGGCGGCTCATCCCCCTGGGAAGTCGGCAGCGGCAACAACTTCGCGCTGCGGCGGGAATGGTTCGACCGCATCGGCGGTTGCGACGAGCGCCTGGGACCCGGTACGCCGGGTCGGGGCGGACTCGATATGGACCTTTTCTACCGCGTGCTGCGAGGAGGCGGCCGGGCTGTTTATGAGCCCGGCGCGGTGTCCTCCACGAGCCCGCCACCCGCCAGGGGCCGTCTCGAACGGCGGGTGCCCTACGGATACGGCATGGGCGCCGCGTGCGTATTTCGCCTGCGCGAGGGCGACCTCCGAGCCGCCCGGATGATGGCTGGGTGGCTGTTCCTGCGGATGCGCGTGCTCGCGTCCGCGGTGCTCACCGGCCGCTGGGCCGCAATCCATGAGGAGGCCCTGGTGGTCGGTGGCACCGCCGCGGGCATCGTGCACGGGATCGGGCGGCGTGCGGGCCCGGGCGACTGCTTCACCCCGCCGCCGGCGGGCGTTCTCACGAGGCCGATCCGATGCCGGCACCTGATAGCCCTTCCCGCCCGGGGATCTCGGTCTGCATCGTCTGCCGTAATGAGGCCGACAAGCTCAAGCCGTGCCTCGAGTCCGTGGGGTGGGCGGACGAAATAGTGCTGCTGGACCTCGAGAGCGAGGACGGATCGGCCGAGCTGGCACGGGCCGCCGGGGCGCGCGTGTTCACGCACGCCCCGGTGCCCATCGTCGAGACCGTCCGCAACGTCGCCGCCGACGCGGCGACCCATGACTGGGTCCTGGCGCTCGATCCCGACGAGCGCGTCTCCCCCGGGCTGGCCGCGGAGCTGCGTCGGGTCTCGGCAAGGGCGGACGTTGGCGCGGTGGTGGTGCCCCGGATGAACTTCGACTTCGGCTACCCGGCCACTTCCCCACTGCAGCGCTACGAGCCTCAGCTGCGGATGTACCGACGTGCCGAGGTGCGGTGGCCGGCCTTCCCCAATGCGCTGCCTGAGGTCGGCGAGGACAGGCTGCTGCGACTCGCCCCTCGCGATGAGCTGACACTTGCGCACGACCGCAACCGGAACATCCCCGAGGCGATCGACCGGGTGCGTCGCTACGCACCCGCCCAGGCGCAGGCCATGATCGACGCGGGCCAGGTGTTCAGCGCGGGCACGATGCTGAGCACGCTCGCCGAGAAGGTGTACAGGCACTTCGTCGTCGCTCGTGCACTGGGGGACGGCGTCCCCGGGCTTCTGCGCGCCGGTCTCCTGGTGGCCTTCCACCTCTACGTCTGGGCCGCCTTCTGGCATCGTTCGGGCGGCGTCCGGCTCAGTGCGGACGACGCGCTGCTGCGCCGCTTGGACCTCGGGCTCGCCCCGCTGCGCGTGGCCGGGAGGGCGGTGGCCGCCGTCCGGCGCTCGAAACGCGTGGAATAGCGCTACAGCGCCAAGCCTTCCCGCTGGCGTATACGTGCGCCCGCGGTTATCGTGGTCATAGGTTGGTGGGGAAACCATCTTTTCAGCGTGCCCGCTTTCGGCGCGAGGCGGGTGTGCCTGGGGCAGCCCCGGTTGAGGCTGCCCCGCTGGCCGGCGTGGCCCAGGGGCTCGCCCCCGACGCGGAGGAGCCCACCTACAGCGTGATCGTTCCCGCCACCGATCGGCCCGCCACCACCGACCGCTGCGTCGCGGCCATTCGAGCTGCGGCCGACCCCCCGCAAGAGGTGATCGTGGTGGACTCCCCCGCCGGCATGGGCCCCGCCGGGGCGCGCAACGCGGGCGCCATGCGGGCCACTGGCTCGATCCTGGTTTTCGTGGATTCGGACGTGATCGTGCACGAGGATGTCTTCACGCGGATCCGGGCAGCATTCGAGGCGGAGCCCGAGCTCGCGGCCATCTTCGGTTCCTACGACGACCTGCCCTCCCTCCACGGCGTGGTGTCGACCTTCCGCAACATGCTCCACCACTACGTGCACCAGAGCTCGGGAGGGGTCGCCACCACGTTCTGGGCCGGGTTGGGCGCGGTGCGCCGGGAGGCGTTCGTGGCGGTCGACGGGTTCGATGACTGGCGCTTTCGCTCGCCCTCCGTAGAGGACATCGAGCTGGGCCTGCGCCTGGCAAGCGCCGGCGAGCTGATCCGGCTCGACCCCGAGATCCAGGGCACGCACCTGAAGCGATGGCGGGTTCGAACGATGCTGCTCACCGATCTGCTCTACCGCGGCACCCCCTGGACGGCGCTCATGCTCGAGCGCGGACCGCAGGCCGCCCGCCTGAACCTGCGCGGCAGCCACGGCGTGGCCGCCGGGGCGTTCGCGCTGGGAATCGGGGCGATAGCGCTGGGGCGATTCCGCCTGGCCGCCCCGCTTGCGGCTGCCTACTTCGCGATCAATCTCCGGTTCTATGAGCTGATGCGTCGCCGGGCGGGGCTCCGAAGCGCGGCCGCCGCTGTAGCTCTGCTTCTGGTGCACAACGCTTCCTCGCTAGCCTCGGCGCCCTTGGGCGTGGCGGCCTTCGCGATCAACGGCCTTCGAGGATCCGGAC
The DNA here is from genome assembly GCA_963755215.1 of uncultured Thermoleophilaceae bacterium. Lineage (GTDB taxonomy): Bacteria > Actinomycetota > Thermoleophilia > Solirubrobacterales > Thermoleophilaceae > JAAYBF01. The sequence continues at coordinate 546,313 of CAVWIW010000006.1, read as the reverse complement.
ATCGGACCACGCGCTTGGTGCTGCACGCCCCGAGGAAAGTCGAGCGACGCAGGCCCCGCTTCAGGCGGCGGCCCCCTATGCCCGCCACCGGTGCGCCCGAAGCCCCGGTGGCACCGGCGACCAGCTAGCCGCTGAGTGTCACTCGGACCAGCTCCCCGCCGGCTTCGGGGTGCGCGTACACCCGCACGCGGGCACCCCTGGCCTCGAGGGCCGAGCTGAGCCAGTCCCAGGCGCCGTAACGCCCGTACACGAGGAAGCTGCGGTGAGAGGCGATGAACGACCGGTACGGCTCGACGCGGAGGGGAGCGATGCTCTGCATCCCCACTACGCCGAACTCCACGGCATCGGTGCCCAGGTACTTCTGCGCCATCGCGGGATCGGCGAGGTAGATCAGACGCGGCCCGCCGCGTTCGTTGTCCGCACGGTGACTCAGCTCGAAGAAGTCGTGAGGGTTCGCGATCACAACCGGTTCCCGCACGTCGCCACGGAGCCGGAGAAAGCGCGATGCCTCTGCTTGTTCCTGCGCCTCGGCGGTGACCTCTCGATAGCGCTCGGCGACTCGCACGCCGGCGAATCCCGTGAGGATGAGCAGGAGCGAGACTCCGGCGATGGGCACACCCCGGTCCCACCACCATGCAGCGAAGGCGAGGAGAATCGTGACTCCGATGAGCGCGGCCAGCGCGGAGCGCTCCGTGAACGCGCCGGTCGCCCACTTTCCGAGCGCCACCGCGAAGAAGGGGAGCAGTATCACGGTGGCCAGCGCGGCGAGCTCGTGGTCGGGTGGCCGAACGAGGGGCGCTGCCCGCCGAGCAGGCTCGCGCGACGATCGGGTCGCGATGAGGGCCGCGGCGCCGAGCACGATGCCAATGGCGACCGGCAGTTCACGATCGAGCAGCGAGTCGGGATAGAACCGCACCGCGGAGGTCCAACTCGGAAGCGACCAGAAGGTCGTCGAATAGTCCCCGGCTGCGCTGATCAGTGGTCCGGACAGAATCAGGGGGACGAGGGCACCCGAAAAGGAACCGACGGCGAGCCAGTCGACGCGCCGTTGGGCACGGGAACGAACGGCCTCGCCCACCAGCAGCGGAATGACCAGGAGGACTGCGTAGTAGTGGCTGCCTACAGCAGCGGCGAGACTCACGGCGGTCCCCAGCGCGGCGAGCCGCCGGTGTGGACCTTCGATGGTCAGCTGCCAGCAGAGAAGCGCGGCGGCCGAGAAGCCCAGCACGAGACCGTAGGCGCGCGCCTCGTACGCGTAGCCGTGAGCGATGGTGGCAACCGGAAAGAGGACGGCCACCAGCCCGTACAGAGGCGAGGAACGTCGTGCCACGAAACGGAAGACACAGACGCACATCAGCAGGTAGCCGAGCAGCGCGGGCAAGCGCATCGCAACCGTGTGATTGCCGAAGAGCTCGAGGCCCGCCCGCGTGACGACGTAGAAAGAGATCGGCGTCTGCTCGACCCCTGTGGCGAGCTCTGACCACATGTCGCCGGTTCCGGGCAGGCGACTGATGTAGTACGTGAACAGTTCGTCGTTCCACAGCGGCTTGCGATCGGCGAGGAGCACCGTTATCGCCATCAGCACGGTCAGGCCCGCGAGCAACAGCGGCCACGCCCTACGGTCCACGACCCCGCCGAACGCAGTCGCGATGGACCTGAGTCGGGCGACGCTCATACTCGTTGGGGCCGCTCGTGCCTGGCCCGCACAACGCGCGCGAGATCGGCCAGAGCACGGACATAGCTCGGCGCGAACCGGAAGATTCGGAAGTCGGAGACGCCCATCTCGTCGGTCCTGTCTATCCAGGAGATGGGGACCTCTCTGATGTCATGTCCGGCCGCGAGTGGCTGGAGCCCCGTTTCCGCGTTCGCCCCGAAGTCAGGCCGCTTGATCTCCAGCTCCTTCAGGATCTCCGACCGGTAGAGCTTGAGGTTGTTCGAGATATCTCTGACCGGCCGGTGCAGAACAAGCCTGACGAGCAGGTGGAACGCGCGGTTGGCGACGATCTTGGCGAACGGGTAGTTGATGAGGACGGACTCGTGGGAGAAGCGGCTGCCGATGGCGCCGGCATGTCCAGCGGCGATGACATCGAAGAGATCTCGAAGCTCGGGAATGATCAGCTCGAAGTCGCAGTCCATGGAGAGGATGTACCTCCCGGTGGCGGCGTCATAGCCCTCCTTGAGCGCCCGCCCGACCCCTCCTGGTGGAGACCTGTCGATGAGCCGGATCCTCGGGTCGTCCTCCGCCAATCTGCGCGTGACGGAAGCTGTGTCGTCGTTCCCCCCGTCGTTGACGATGATGATCTCGGCCAGATAGTCGCCATAGGCGTCCAGCAGGCCGGCTACGAGGCCGGGCACGTTCATCTCCTCGTTGCGACAGGGGACGACCACGGACGTCGATCCCCGCAGCTCCTCGTGGTGGGCAAGGCTGACGGCGGCTCTGCGCGTTTGCCGTTCGCCGGGCTTCGCGGCCCAGATGTACAGGGTTCCGCACGCCTCGCGCAGACCTGGGACGTGCTCCAGGATGAAGGCCGTCTGCTGGATGGCCGGGATCAGCCGCCGCGGGGTGCGCGCATGCACGATGTCGTAGGGGACGATCTCGATGTCGGTCAGCCCCTGGCTGGACGCGGCCTTCATCAACCTGTACTTGCGCATGCCCACCTGGCACCGCGCGTTTCCGGCTCGACGGCCCAGTGCCGGCACCAGGCTCTTGGCGAGCACCTGCGGGTTCCAGTAGTTGGCCTCGAAGAACAGCATCTGTCCTCCGGGCTTCAGGAGCCGGTGAATCTGTCTCAGGTTCTCGGAATAGCGATCGTGGCAGAGGATGGCCGTTCCAACCACGTAGTCGAAGGTCGCGTCAGGTAGCTCTCCGAGGTCGCCCACCAGCGCCACGTCGGTGTTCTCGAGCCGCCGCTCTGCCGCTTGGTCAGCGAAGTCGGAGTTGAAGACAGCGGCTGTGATCGGGTTCTCGCCCCTGAGCACGGAGGTCAGGCGCTCGGTCCAAAGCCCGCTGCCGGCGCCGATCTCGAGGATCGACTCGCCGGGGAGCACGTGGAAGCAGTGCCGAACAGTGACGGCTCGCCAGTGGAGCTTGATAGGCGAGGTCGAGCCGTGGCTGAGCCAGTACGCCTCGCGGGCGCGCTCCATCCGTCGAAGGTTCTCTATCAGCGACATCTGCCGTGCCTCCCCACCGAGCCACGATATGAGAGCGATCTGCGCGCGTGCTTCAGTCGAAAACGCGTTGCAACCTGAGGCGGAGCCGCTGCGCGCGCCCACTTGCGGAGTAGGAAAGGGTTCCTTCGGGCCAGGATTCCTGAAGATGATTCGCTAACGGCGAGGTGGCCAGGGCGATGGGGCGCCCCTTGAGAGCGACGAAGGTGCATCGGTTGACGTGCTCAATTCCTGATGACCCAAAGTTGAGGTGCGGTGGATTGAAACACTCGTAGGCGGACGAGAAACCCACGGACGAAAGCGCGTTGAGGAGGGATGGTCGCGAGAAGAGGAAGCTTGTGTCGTTGCCCACCCCCGACCAGAGCTCCTTCATCGAGGCAGGCCGCGCGGACTTTGGCTCCACGCTTGGGGTCGCGTGCCTTTCCGGTAACCGTTCGCCGTGGAAGGTCATGCCTCCATGCTCGACGGTCAGGTTGGGCTCAAGGCTCACGTGAGTGTCTATGACGACCAACCACCGTGCAGCTTCATATGTCTGGCGGATCAGAGTGAAGACGTCCGGCGTGTCCAGGTGATACAGGATGCCGCTGCAGATGATGACGTCGAACTCACCGTATTTTTCTACCGAGAGATTGCGGACGTCATCCTGGATGAGCTCCAGGCCTGACAGCTCGAGCACGTCCCTCGCAAAACGGGCCTTCGCGAGACTCGCCTCACGTGCCTCGATTCCGGTGACGCTGGCGCCCTGAAGGGCACACTCAATCGCGTACTGGCCATCCAGGCAGGCAAGGTCAAGAATGCGGCATTCGCCGAGCGGCTTGGGGGCCAGGTCGGCGATTGTCTGCAGAACTCGCCGGAGCCTGGTGTGAGGGACCCCTTCATTGCCGCGCGTCCAGAAGCCATGCGTTAACGGAATGTCATACGACCACTCGCCGTGCTGAGCGACGATTTCCGCATGACGTGCCTCGATCTCCTCCCGCGTCATGCGCACATCCTTGCGTAATCGCCCAGTGCGTTGGAGACTAGGGCCAATGCTCCTGGCCGCCTTCGTGCGTTAGAGCTTGCCCACCGCCCTTATCACGGGCTCGGGCGGACTGGTCGGCTCTGAGTCCGTGCGCCACTTCGTGGAGATCGGGTACGACGTGGTCGGCCTTGAGAGCGATCTGCGTGCGTACTTCTTCGGCCCAGAGGCGTCAACAGCGCCCACCACTGCAGAGCTCGTGCGGCGCTATGACGAGTTCCGGTCACTCGACGTCGACATCCGCGACTTCGAACGAGTCCTCAAGGTCTTCGGCGAGCATGCGCGTGACCTCGAGCTCGTCATCCACTCCGCCGCCCAGCCCTCCCATGACTGGGCCGCCTCCGATCCCCAGACCGACTTCGCGGTGAATGCGACCGCAACCCTGAACGTCCTCGAGGCGACCCGCCGGTGCCAACCGAACGCGACTTTCGTGTTCACGTCCACAAACAAGGTCTACGGGGACGCCCCAAACCATCTCCCTCTGGTGGAGGGCGAAACGCGTCTCGAGCTTCCCGACGACCATCGTTATCACGGGGGAATCGACACGTCGATGCCGATCGATCGCTCGATGCACTCGCTGTTCGGAGTGTCGAAGACGGCGGCCGACCTGGCCGTGCAGGAGTACGGCCGATACTTCGAGATGCCCACGGTCTGCTTTCGGGGTGGCTGCCTCACGGGTCCGAACCACGCCGGGGCTCAACTGCACGGCTTCCTTTCCTACCTCGTGCGATGCACCGTCACGGGTCAGCGCTACACCGTCTTCGGCTATCGCGGGAAGCAGGTCCGCGACAACATCCATAGTCGCGACCTCGTTCGCGCAATCGCCGAGTTCCATCGGCGACCGGCGAAAGCGGCCGTGTACAACATCGGCGGGGGCCGTCAGGCGAACTGCTCCGTGGTCGAGGCAATCAAAGTCTGCGAGAACGTCGTGGGGCGGTCGCTGAACTGGGAGCTGAGCGATCAGGAACGCAAGGGCGACCACCGGTGGTGGATCAGCGATTTGAGCGAGTTCCAGGCGGACTATCCGGGCTGGGCGCTCGAGTACGACATCGAGAGAACCATTCGGGAGATCTATGAGCAGAACGTGGATTCATGGACGGCCGAGCACCCACGGCTGCCCTGAGCCCCTTGCGTCGAGCCTCGGCGGCACTCGAAGGCCGCGCTTGAACGAAGAGGGGCCCGCCGAAGCGGGCCCCTCTTCGTCCCTATGCGGGCTCCTCCCTACTTCTTGATGACCACCTTCGCGTTCCGGGCGTGAGTGGAGACCCGGAGCTTGGTCACGCGGTTGGCGCGGCACTTGCGCGACCACCGCTTGATCGTTCGACCGTTCTTCCCGATCAGCCGGATCTTCACGGTCTCGTACTTCTTCTGGCTCTTGATGCTGATCACCAGGTACTTCTTCCCGCCCTTCTTCGAGAGGCGGGCGATCCTGAGCGTTGCAGCGCGTGCCTTCTTCTTGCTGCTGGCACGCGGTGCTGCGGCGCGGACCGACGGTGAGGTCAGGATCCCAGCCACCTGAGGCGGAGCCTGTCCACCCGACGCGTTGCCACCTGCCGGAGGCGTCGCGGGCGTGGGCTGGTTCCCGGTCGGCGGAACGCTGACCGTCCCTCCGGTCGGCGGCACGGGGCTCGTGCCGTTGGCCGGCGGGTTGGGGCCACCGGACGAGTTCGCCGACGCGAAGTCCACGTCGATGTCTCGCAGCAGCCCCTCGTCCACGAACAACGCGGTCACGTTGATCTTCTGCGGATCGCTGTTGATCACCTCGATCGCAGCGTTGCCGTTCGCATCCGTGTACCGGCAGATATCCGACCTGCCGAGCTCGGGTGCGGCGGAACCGCCAACCGTGAGCCTCGCTCCGGCCCGGCCGGTCGCGCCGGTGAACCCGAAGGCCCCATCGGCCTCGTCGTCCACGAAGAAGCACACCCGCTCGTTCCTGAATGGCGTGCCGTCGATGTCCTGCGCGTGCACGACGACGATGCGGGCGTTCTCGTTTGCCGCTCCTGGTCCCTTCGGGAAGTAGGAGACGAACTTCGTGAACAGTGACTTGACCGTCTTGGTCAGTGTGGCCGACGTCTTGTCGGGGTCGCTGACCGGCTGGTAGGGGTACCGGGCCACGGCCGAGATGGCCGATGTCCCGAGTGTCCGGATTCCCTCGAGGTCGCACCCGTTGTTGTCGTTGCGAACGACGGGCAGGTTGTCGAAGTAGAACCCGGTGCCAGGCCTGTACGCCACCTGGGCCTCGCCGTGCTCATCCGTGTACAGGGCCACCGACTGCGCGCCGCGCGGTGTCTGGCGAGGCTCCCGCGGCGTCACGAGCCGCAGGCAGTTGGTGTCCGTCGGAATCGCCGTCCTGAACGTCTCGGCGATGTTCCAGTAGTCGTAGAAGCCGTCGACCAGGAAGCCGCGGAAGTTGTTCCCCCGCGCCGGCCCGTCGACGCCGGACGCTATGCCCGGACGACTGGTGGATGGGATGTATGCCCCGTAGAACGGCGCATACAGGTTGTGGGCGGTGGTGGCACCCGAGCCGTCTCGGCTGTACACCTCGCCCTTGTCGGCCTTCTCGAGTGAGCCGACGCCGCCGATGTCGGTCGCCGACCCCGTGTTCGGGGCGATGCTCACATCGACGCGCACGGCGGGCATGGGCGCGTCGTCCGCGTCCAGCTTGCCGTCGCTCAGGAGCGTTAGCTCCGGGCGGTTCGGATCGAATGGGCCAAGCGCCATGATCCCGTCACCGAAGTAACGCGAGAACGGGCCCGCCTCGCCGTAGTTCACGGGATTTCCTCGGCAGTTGTCCACTGCATCCACCGCGGGCGGCGGCACGGGGACCCTGTCCGGGCAGAAGCCGGGACGGTGGTCTTCCTTCTTGGTCCGGTCGTCGTGGATATCCCAGAAGCCGGTGTCGTTGGCCGGGTTCGAGTCTGCGTCGTCCGCCAGGGCTTCGGCGATCGTCGCCCAGTCGTCGGGCAAGGTGAACTTGCCGCCCGGGCCCAGCGGGTGCGGGAACGTGCCCTTCACCTGGACCTGGACTCGCCCGACGGCGCCACCGGCGTTGAACACGCCGTCACCGGCGGGATCGCCCAGACGCGAGGTCCCGGTCGGGTCAGACGCGCCGACCTCGTCGATTGCAGGTGTCCCGATCGTCAGCCAGATCACGAGGAACTGGTGCTTGAGGATCGGCGTGCCGGCCTCGTTGCTCACCACGAGCTTCACCCGTGCGAGCCCCGGGTCGAGGGTCACGATGTCGGCCGCGACGCAGGTCGGGCTCAGACGAGTGATCGTCGGAGACTCGACGCTGGGGTCGCGCCCGGGGCCGCTCCACTCCTCGACCGTGTAGTCGAAGCTGGACGCTCCTGCCAAGACCGGATCGCACTTCACGAGGCGAACCTGCTCGCCACGCCACGCCACCTGCGGCACGTTGGCCTTCTGCGGGTCCCAAGGACTCGTCGGCGTGGCCGCGACGGCCGAACTGGCCGTCAACGCTGGAACCAGCAGCGCCACGAACAACGCAAGTCTCGACCTGACCCTGCCGCCGAGATACTTCATCGCTACCTCCCCCGGTTATATCGTCCCGCTCTTTGCGGACGTTTCGGGGCCGAACCTATGCCGATGTTGCGCCTTCTGTCAACCCCATTTCTCCGATTGGGTGATACCGCCGACCCGCTCTGGGCCTGGCTTTGGGCCCGGTCTGGCAGGATTCCCCTGCTAATGGCCGACTTATGGGTGATCCCGTCGCCCGAGCCCCGGAAGCGTGCGCTCAGACCGGCCGGCGTGACCGTTCTCGTCAGAGCTGTATGTCGTGGACCTGCCTTGTCGGCGGGCCCGATTCGGAGATGTCGATGCCATGAACTTCTTCCATCTGCTCACGAAACCAGGTGTTGAACGACTCATCCGAGGAGCCAAACTTCGCGACCGCGGCTTCGCCATCCTCGGCCTCGACGTAGACGACAGCCATCGTCCCGTTGGGCGTCTCCTGGTGCCAAACCGTCTGGCGAGTAATCCCCGCGTCCCTCAGCGCAGCTTCGTACTCCTCACGGCGGGAGCCAGCCATCTCATCAAGCGTCTGGCGGTCCAGCTCCTCCTTCCCCGGCACGACAGGAAGTGTGAACGCGAAACCAGGCATCGGGCCTCCTTCGAGCTGACGTAGACAACGGCGGCATGCTCCATCAGTCCGACGTGGCCGTCAAGAAGGGACAGTCTGCTGGTGTGGAGGCTGCGGTTGCGAGCACCCCGCCCGAGGGTTAGCGTCGCCGGTACACAATCGAGGGGGGACAAATGCAGACCTACGTGATTCTCCGGCGAAGTGGCTGGCGCTCGCCTGAGGAACTCGAAGCTGCCGCTGAACGGTCAAGCGCCGTCGGTGAAGAGATGCCCGACGACGTGAGCTGGGTGCGAAGCTACGTGCTTGAAGAGGACCATGGCTCTGTCGGCACTGTCTGTATCTACCAAGCGAGCAGCCCGGAGGCGATCCGCAAGCACGCATCGGCGGCCGAGCTACCGGTTGACGAAATCATTCCGGTCGCGGACACGGTCATCGTCCGGCCGGACCCGGAGCCCGCTAGCGCCTAACGGGCAAGACGAAGCTCGAACCCCTGGGCCGCATCGTGGGGCACGTTTGACGGAACGCGGACCTTCTCGCCCGGCGGGATGAACCCGTCGTGTCCGGCTGCGGTGAGCGGGTAGGGTCGCAGGGCCAACGGCAAGGTCGCGGTCGGATGCGAGCCAGCGCGACCGTCGACTGTCGCTACTGCGGCGAGCCGTTCGAGCCGCGCAGCCCCAATGACGCCGAGTGGAAACTGCAGGGACTGGTGCACGGGGTGCCCACCGGCGGTTTGGGGCACGACTGCCGCTTCTCGTCCAAAGCAGCAGCCGGCCCGTCGCCGGGATCGGTGTTGCTGTCACGCGAAAGCGGAAGCCCCGGGGCGGCGCTCGCCGCCGATTGTCAGAAGACCGTCGCAGAGTGGGAGCATCCGGCGCACTGCAAACCGACAGGAGGTACGGCCTGATGGCTGATCCCAAGCGCGTCGTTGAAAGGCATGTCGAGGCGTTCAACGTGCGGGACGCGGACGCCGAGCCGTGGAGCGACGACGCCGACTTCGTCGCACCGAACGCGTCGATGCACGGCCGCGAGGAGGTTCTGGGCTTCCTCAGTGTGTTCTGGGACGCGTTCCCGGACGGGCGTCTTGAGACGTCGCGCCTTCTCGCCGAAGGGCCCGTCGTCGCTGCCGAGGGCCGGTTTATCGGCACGCACAGCGGTGTCATGCGCACGCCGGCAGGGGACGTCGCGGCCACGGGACGGCACGTCGACTTCCGCTGGATGTCGAGTTATGAGGTCCGCGGCGACGAGCTGGCCTCGGAACATCTCTACTTCGATCAGGCCGATCTGCTCGGCCAGCTCGGACTGATGCCGGCGACCTGAGCGCGCTCCTGCGCTTGCGCGACGAGGGACAGCCGTGTCGGTGGTGGGCTCCCGTGTTGCTTTCCATGCAAAGCGCGTGGCCTGGCTACGAGTCGATGTGGGGGCGGCCCCTCGCCCCGCCGTTGTGTGACATGGCTCGTCACACAAGGACGGCAAAAAAGCGACTTCATTCACGTTGGGAGGGAGAGAGAGTCTGAGCAGAAATCCCAGGGGTCAGCACCCCTATACCTCCCCTATACCGCGTGCCTATGCCGTGCTCACACGGTGCCGCTCTCGATGACACGTGGTGCAGAGCGTGAGCAGGTTGCTCAGCCGATGGTCTCGCGCATCGCCGTTGACGTGGTGGACCTCTAGCCCCTCGACCGTGCCGCACGTGGTGCAGCGGTGCCTGTCCCTGCGCAGCGCCCGTGCCCTCCGCTTGCGCCACGCCCACGTCGAGCCGCGCTGCCCGGTCGCCCCGCTTGCCTTGCGCTTCGCCCTGCGTGCACGCTGATGCTCGCGCTCGTGCCGCCCGCACCTGGTGCCCGTGGTGCGGATGGCGCAGCCCGGCTCGATGCACAGGCGCACAGGCTGGCTTGGAGGGTCGCAGCGCGGGGGCCATATTTCAGGCCCTCACAGCGCGATTGGGCACCAGGGGTAGGCCAGGGCCTCGACGGGCCGCTACGCACGGCACCGACACCCGATCCGGCGATGCTGGGACAGGATCGCCCCGGCCCCCCGGCTGACGCGGGATACTCGGCGGGCGATGTCGCAGGAGAACACGCCGCCACGCTTCTCGCGCGAGCGGTTCGAGGCGTTCTTGGAAGCCCTCAACGCGCGGGACTTCGACACGGTCGCCACGCTGGTCGAGTCTGGGCTGAAGTTCCGTTCGCTGTTCGGGGGCGCTGAAGGTGCAGCGCCATACACCGGCATCGAGGGGATGCGCCAGTGGGCCACGGAAGTCGACTCAGTGTGGGAAGACTGGCACCAAGAAGTCGTCGACTTCCGCCAGGTAAGCGACGATCAGGCGGTCATGATCGTGCGCGCAACCGCGAAGGCGAAGTCAAGCGGCATCCCGCTTGACAGCGTCACGGGAAACCTGCTCAGTTGGCACGACGACAAGGGCTGGGAGATGATCGCCTACTCCGACCCCCGCAAAGCCCTCGAAGCCGCCGGACTGTCCGAGTAGGCGATGTCGCAGGAGAACGTGGAGATCGTGAAGCGGGCGCTTGCCGAATTCCAGCGCGGCAACTTCTGGGTGCCCGAGTTCTTCGAGCCGGACGTTCGCATCAGGTGGCTCGACGCCGTGGGGGCGCCGTCGGAAACCGTGGGACTTCAAGGCATGAGCACCTTCATGCTGAACTGGCTCGAGACCTTCGACAACATGTCGATGGTTGCCGAGCGAGTCGTTGACGCCGGAGACCAGGTCGTCGTGATCGCCGCATGGCAAGGACGGGGGAAGGCTTCCGGTGTTGATACCAAGTGGCGTCAGGGCACGGTGTGGACCCTGCGCGACGGTCGGGTGGCGAGCGTGATCGGGCACCAGGAGCCGAGCGACGCCCTCGAAGCCGTGGGGCTGTCGGAGTAGGCGATGTCGCACGAGAACGTGGAGGTTGTGCGAGCGGCGTTGACGGCGGTTCGCGACCATGATCGCCGCGCCGCTGCCGCCGTCTTCGCACCGGATGCGGAGTGGCATAACACCACGGCGTTCCCTGGCCCGAGTGTCTGCGTCGGGCCTGACGCCATCGTCGATTTCTGGGTCACGCTGCTAGAGGACGTAGGGACCGAAGGCAACGAGATCGAGCAGGTGCGGGATTGTGACGGGCGTGTCGTCGTTGGCTTCCACCAGTGGGGAAGCGGCCGCCGGAGTGGCGTGCCCTTCGATGTGCGCTACGCGGCGATCTTCGAGATGGTGGATCGGCGCATCGCCCGCGTCTTGGTCCACGGCCACTATGCGAAGGCCCTCGAAGCCGTGGGGCTCTCGGAGTAGCCGATGTCGAAGGAGAACGTGGAGGTGGTGAAGCTCGGCTTCGAGGCGTTTCAGCGTGGAGACTGGGAGCGCCTTCAGGAGATGTCCCACGAGGACCTGGTGATGGTGCAGCCGCCCGAGGTCCCGGATTCCAAGACGTACCGAGGGCCTAACGCTTGGTCGGATACCGGCGCGGACTGGCCTTCGCAGTGGGAGGACTTCAGCCTCGATTTGGTGGAGGTGATCGATGTTGACGACGAGCGGGTAGTCGGCGTGACCCGGCACCACGGGCGCGGAGCCGAGAGCGGGATCGAGATGGACTTCACAGTCGCCTACCTCTGCACGCTGCGCGACAGCAAGCTCGCCCGGATGGAGGGGTTCTACAGTCGTGAGCAGGCCCTCGAAGCCGCCGGGCTGGCGGAGTAGGCGATGTCGCAGGAGAACGTGGAGATCGTGCGGCGCGTGTCGGACGCCTATAACCGCCGCGACGTGGGAGCGATGCTCGACGAACTCCACCCCGAGATCGAGTGGCACCCCTGGTTGCAGCTTCAGCTCGGCGGGGGAGCCACCGTGTATCGGGGGCACCAGGGCGTCCAGAGGGGAATCCGAGAGCTGGAAGAAGCTTTCTCTGAAATCCGGGCAGAGCAATCAGAGATCCGGGACCTTGGCGAGCGAGTCGTCGCCATCGGTCAGCACCGGGGACGCGGCAAGGAGAGCGGCGCTACAACCGAATCGCCACTCGCTTGGATCGTGGAGTTCAAGAGTGGCAAGGTGATTCGGGTCCGCGAGTATCTCGACCCTAAGGCGGCCCTCGCAGCGGCGGGGCTGTCGGAGTAGGCGCGGGCCTTAGCCGTTGACGATCTGCCCAGCCGGTGGTGGCTGCTCGACCGGCTCGGCCTGCGGCTCGGGTGGCGGTGGTGGTGCGGCGAGCTGGCGCAGCGCGGCGAGCACGGCGTCGGCGGTCGGCGCGTCGCTGCCGTGACGGGCGAGCGGCACCCGCAGCCCGCGCACCTTGAAGTTGGCTCGCGGGTCGCGCGCCCACCCGGTCAGCGCGTTCGCCTCGGCCAGCGTCGCGGTCGCCGCGTCGAGCTGCTCGACGGTCCGGCCGTACTCGGCCAGCGCCTCGACCCGGTTGTGTTCGGCGTGCTCGGCGAGTCGCGGCTGGCCGAGGTCGAGTGCTTCGAGCAGCGCGGAGTGCGCACGGGCGGCCAGCGTCGCGGCCGCCTGCTCGCGTCGGGTCAGTTGCTCGATCCGCTCGCGCGCCTTGTGCTCGTGCGGCTTGCCCTTCGGCAGCGCCTTACCCGCTTCGAGCGCGGCCACGTCGGCTTGGCGGTCAGCCTCTTGCGCCTCGGCCAGCTCGCGCTGCTCCGCCTCGACCCGGTCGCGGCGGGCGGCGTCATGTTGCTCGGTGGGGTGGTCCAGGCGGACGCGGCAGCGGCCACTGTTTCGTCGCCGAGCAGGTGGTCAGGCGGCAGGTTCAGGCGGTCAGGCGGCATCGTCGGTTTCTCCTCGGCTCGGGGTGCGCAGGTTGCTCGGCAGTTGGCTTACGGGCACGCCAAGCTTGTCCGCCCGCAGACGGTCGGTCATGGACGGCTCGCGCGGGATCGAGCGCCGGACACCGGCCCCGAAGTCAGGCGCGGCGGGTGTGCCGACGTTGGTACTGCCTTCGGCCTCGGCCTGCGCGCGACGGGCGGCGCGCCACTCGCGCACGGCCCGATCCATACCCCATTCGGCGTGCTCGATCAGGGCCGCGTCGCCGGTCGCCCTGGCGGCTTCGAGGCGCTCGTGCGCGACTCGCAGGCCCGCCCCTTGCGGCGCGCCCTCGCGGTCGCCGAGTCGAGCGTGACGGTGCCCGCCCGCGCCCGGTGGCGCAGCTCGGCGTTGAAGTCTGCGTGCGCGTCGGCCATAGCCACGAGGGTACGGAGGTCAGCGGAAACGCCGAGGGGGCTGTGTCGTACGTCGCGCCGGTAGCGACGCATGTAGCGGCGCGGGGCTAGCTCCACCGGCGTGCGGCACCGGTGAGGTATTGGAGGTAGCCGCGTAGGGAGGCGGATGAGGTCAGCGCCTGGTAGGCGAACAGGTAGCCGTAGAAGCCGCGTGTGTCGTGCTTGAGATATACGTCGAGGCGGCGGAAGACGTGCCGTTCCTGCCAACGGCGTAGGAGCCCGTAGATGATCAGGGTGATCGGGATTACGAGCATCGACCACCACGAAAACAGCAGCGGGTAGCCGAACACGAACAGGATCACGCCGGGGATCCAGAAGAAGATGAAGCCGATGTCGAGCAACGGCACCAGGTAGTCGATTCCGCTGACGAACTTGGCCAGCACGCGTGGTTGGCGGGTGGGCGGGTTGCGGCGCAGGCTCTCGAACATGCCGCGTGCCCAGCGTGAGCGTTGGCGCATGAAGTGCTCGAGCTTCTCGGGTGCGACGGTGAAGCCCAGCGCGCACGGCTCGTACTGAACGATCCCGCGCGAGTCCATCAGCGTCCAGGTCAACACGATGTCCTCCCCGATCGCATCCGGCCAGCCGCCGACGGCGCGCAGATCATCGGTCCAGTAGGCCGAGAACGCCCCCTGGGCGACTAGCGCGCTGTTGTACGCCGCCTGCATCCGCTTGACACCGTTGATCCCAAGCCGGTAGTCCCAGCCCTGCATCCGGCTGAGCAGGTTGGTGGGGGCGTTCTCGACAACGAGCGCGCCAGCGCACGCGCACACGTGCTGCTCCTGAGGGCGGCTTGTGACGCGAGCGACGAGGTACGTGAGCGCCTCCGGGTGCAACAGGGTGTCCGCGTCCACGGTCACCACCAGCGGAGTGGTCACGCGCTCAAGGGCGGTGTTCAGCGCGAAGTGCTTGCCGACCATCGGTTCAAACACCCGCCGATAGTCCAGCCCGAGCCTCCACGCTGTCTCTTGCGCTAACTCTGCGGTGGCGTCGGTCGAGTTGTTGTCGGCCAAGACGACCGCGATCGGGCCGGTGTAGGCGAGCCCCGCGATCCGCTCCAAGGTCGCCACGATCGTGCGCTCCTCGTTCCACGCCGCGACGATCACGGTCACCGCTGGCCAGTGCCCGTCCGGCCATCGGCCCGTCGGCGGCGCCGGAGACGGGACGCGATAGCGCAGCGTCAACAGCGTGAAGATGAGAAAGCCGATCACCGCCGCCGGGACATAGGCGAGCAGGATCGGAATGACCCACGCCATCACCGGGCCGATCGCCTCACGCAGGTCCGACCTCCAGGGCGCTGAGACGTAGACCCCAAACCCGACATAAGCGACCGTCAGACCAAACGCGAACACAAAACGGACCGTTGGACGCCACCCGACCGACGGCCTACCTCGCCGGGCCAAACCGCCAAGCCGCGCGTGCTCCAGCGCAGTCCCTTGCGCCATGCCCCAACAGTCCCACGAAACCCGTCCGCCAACAGGCACGCACCACCTTGGCACGGCTTGCCCCCGCGAACGCCGTGCAATGGCGAGCTCAACCCTCATTTCCCGTCGAGCCGCGGCCAGCGAGTCGTTGGTCTAACTGCAAGTCACAGAACTTTCGACGCCGAGGGGCGCTAGCCCTGCCGCCCGCCTGCCAACCGACTACGCGTGTGAGCTTGCTCCTGCTCGCCGAGTGCTCCTGCTGGCCGAACTGTCGCGGCACTTGAACGCGACGCTCGGTCAGCTCCCGGAGCTAAGGCCCTCTACGAGCCACGCCTTGGCGGCCGCCATTTCACTCACCCGAAAGCCCCTCGCTCTTCCGGGGAGGAGGAACGAAAGCCCGCGCAAGGCAGGGCGCATCCAGTCCTCGTCGCTGACCACAGCGACGCGTTCGAACGATGTGGCGTGACGGGCGCGAAAGCTGGTGTCGGCCGTCATTGCGTCGCCTTCGACCTCTCGAGCCTCGGCCCCCAGGAGGTACAGCATTCGGATCTTCTGGCCCTCGGCGATCTCACGGCGCAGCACCGGCTCCACCGCCTGCTCCCAATCGTCATCCTCGACCTCGCCGATCGCCTCATAGCCGATCGTGCCGGCGGGCATGTCGGTGATGCGTCGCAGCAAGCTTGCCTCCTAAGACAGTGCCTTCGCCTTGAGTGCGTCGAACTCGGCCTGCGTGATCGCTCCAGAGTCGAACAGCTCCTTCGCCTTCGCGATCTCGGCGGTGGACCCGCCCGCCGCGTCGCGCACGTATTCGTCGAACTGCTGCTTCTGGGCCTCGGCCTGCTTCATGCCGCGTTCGCGCATCCCGTCGTGCTCGACAATCAGATAGATCAGCACGCCGAGCCACGGCAGGATCACCACGAAGATCACCCATGCCGCCTTGGCGAACCCGCCGATGTCGTGGCGCCTGAACACGTCGATCAGGACCGTGATCACGATCCAGATCCAGATCACCCAGAAGAAGAAGATGATCATCGACCACAGCACGTCCATGAACGGGTAGTCGGCAGCTATCGGCATCTCGTCGGGCTCCTCTCGATGGCCAGAGCGGCAACCCTATCTCCGCCTCTGGACATCGGTCCGCAGACGGCAGCAGAGGCGGCGACGATGCAGCCTGCCCGCGGATGCACTGCCGCCTCTTCGCGCCGATGATTCACGGCGTGATCCTCCGCGAGTCCGCGCCCTCTGGCGACCACCGTCCGCGGGGGCTTTCAATAGGCGGTCATTCTGCGCTAAAGCGGGTATCCCTGCGGGGTCGCGAAGCGCGGGATGCGGTGCAGTCGCGGTGCAGTCCGTATCGGATTCAGGCGGTTTTCGGGCGGTCCGCCAGCGGTCCGTTCCTTATTCCAGAGCGAAATCAGGGTCTAGGCCGGGACAGCTTCTAGATGTAGTACATCGGCGCGCCGCTCTGCTGCGCCTCGCGCTCGGCGATGTCGGCGATTGTGGTGCTCCGGAGCACGCCCTTGATCGCCTCCGTGGCGTCGACCCAGACCTGGCCCGAGCCGGCGGCGTCGGCGCCCAGCTCGCCCTCCAGCAGCTCGGTTACCTCCAGCACCGTCACCTCCGCCGGCGAACGCGCGAACAGGTAGCCGCCCTTCACCCCGCGCTGGCTGTGGAGGATGCCGGCACGCCGCAGGGTGGCGAACAGGCCCTCGAGGAACTGAACCGGGATGTCGCGGGCGCGCGCGATCTCGCCGATCGGCACGGGCTGGTCCGAGCCCCGCCGCGCCAGCTCCGCCAGCGCGCGGACGGCGTAGGGCGACTTCGACGTGACGGCCAGCATTGCCGCGCGAGTCTAATTTACGCGCATGCGACGACGTGCCCGGGCAGCCGCTCCGTGGCTGCCCCCCGTGGCGCTCATGGCGGTCATCTTCGCGCTCTCCTCCATGCCCACCACCGACATGGACAAGGGCATCCTCGAGTTCGTGGCCCGCAAGCTCGCGCACTTCACCGAGTACGCGCTGCTCACGTTCCTGTGGTGGCGCGCGCTCCGCGGCCGCGGCCGCGCAAGCCGGGTGCTCGCCGCGGCCGTGGCAATCGCGGTGGCCTACGCCATCACGGACGAGTACCACCAGACGTTCGTCGAGGGCCGCGTGGGCGCGGTCACCGACGTGCTCATCGACTCGGCGGGAGCGCTCGTCGCGGCGCTGCTGATCGCGCGGTCGCGCCGGCCGGTGGCCGCGTGAGAGCGCTCGACCGCCTGCCGATCGCCTCGTCGCAGCCGATCCTGGTGTTCGCCGTGGTGAGGCTGCTCCTGGCGCTGCTCGCGCTGGGTCTGGTGGTCCTGCTGGGGTTTCCCTACGAGGGCGAGCTGGCGGCCGTGGTGGGCGGCGTGGCGGTGCCCTGGAGCCTCTTCAACCTGGAGCTGGCACGGCGGGCGCCCGAGCGCGCCCTGAACCCGCTGATCGTCGCCGGCGACATGATCATGCTGGCGTGCATCGAGATCGCCGCGCCCGAGACCTACGCGGCGGTCCGGTTCATCGCCCTGACCCTGCTTGCCGTGCACGCCCACTTCCAGGGCGAGCGGATCGGGCTGGCGATGGCCATGATCTCGGTGATCCTCCTCGTGATCCCCACCGCGTTGCGGGACTGGTCGATCACGGGCGACCTGCTGATCCTCTACGACGCCGTGTTCGCGGCGGCGGCACTGGCCACCGTGGCGCTGGTGGGCCGTTTCCGCACCGCGGAGTCGGCGTCGCGTCTGCAGGCGGGCGAGCTCACGCGGCGCACGATCCGGGCGGAGCAGGAGATCCGGCGGCGAGTGTCGGAGTCGCTCCACGATGGCCCCGTCCAGGAGCTGATCGGGCTGGACATGTCGCTGGCGGCCGCCCAGAGCGCGGCCGCGAGGGGCGGAGCGAAGGAGGTGGCGGAGATGCTCGACGAGGCGCGCGCCATCACGGCGCGAAACGTCCAGGCGCTGCGCGACGAGATGCTCGACCTGGGGCCCTACGCCCTTGACGAGTTCTCCCTCGAGGCTGCGCTGGAGCGGTGCCTGCCCGTATGGGAGCGGCGCCTGGGGATCAAGGTGCGCCTGGACACGCCGCGCGTGGAGCTCCCGTCCGATGTGGAGGGGGAGCTGTTTCGAATCGCCCAGGAGGCGGTGGTCAACGCCGCGCGCCACGGGTCCGCGGAGACGGTGACCATCGTGGTGGAGCCGCGAGCGGGCGAGGTCGAGCTCGCCGTCCGCGACGACGGCGCGGGTTTCGGGGGCGTGGATCCTCTCGGCCCTACCGAGCCCGGGCACATCGGGCTCGCGAGCATTCGCGAGCGCACCGAGCTCATGGGCGGCCGGCTGGAGATCGAGAGCTCGGACACGGGGGCCCGGGTGAGCGTCACGGTGCCGCGCACCGCCGATGGATGATCCCCGGGCGACCGCGAAACGGATCCCTGACGATGGAGCTTCAGAGCGCGCGTTCGATCGTGGCCGGAGCCACCGGGACCGTGGGCGCAGGGCTGGCACGTGCCCTGGCAGCCGCCGGCGCTGAGGTGGCACTCGCCGGCCGGAACCAGGGCCGGCTGAGCGCTCTGGGCGAGGAGCTCGACGCGCCAACGGCGCGCTTCGACGCCCACGACGCCGCCTCGTGCGAGGGGGCCGTGGACGCACTGGCCGCCGCCCTGGGCGGCGTGGACCTGTTGGCCGTTGCCGTGGGCGCGCCCGCGTTCGGCGACGCTCGCGAGCTGCGCGGCGACACAGCCGCGGAGCTGATGGCGGTGAATGCGCTCGGGCCGATGGCTCTCATCGGTGCCGGCACCCGCCAGATGGGCGAGGGCGACGCCGTGGTGGCGCTGTCGGCCACCGTGGCTGACCACCCTATGGCGGGCCTGGCCGCCTACTCGGCTTCCAAGGCCGCGCTCTCGGCCTACCTGGCGGCCCTGCGCCGCGAGCGCCGCAGAGATGGCCTCACTGTGCTCGACGTGCGCCCCCCGCACATGGACACCGGCTTCTCCGGCCGCGCGCTCGCCGGGGAGCCGCCCGACCTGCCCGAGCCGTTCGAGCACGAGCGGGTCGTGGAGGCAATCGTGACCGCCCTGCGCGAAGGCCGTCGCGAGCTGTCGTGGGACCTGCGCGCTCGCGAGCTCGTTACGGGCTGAGCCGAGCTCAGGCGGGGTCGGCCTAGATCCAGCCGCGGTCGGTGGCGATCAGGACGGCCTGGGCGCGATCGTTGGCGCCGAGCTTGGCGTAGGTGTTGTGGAGGTGCGTGCGCACGGTGCTCGTGGAGAGCTCGAGCTCGTGCGCGATCTGCTTGTAGACCTTGCCCTCGGCCAGCTTCTTGAGCACGTCTAGCTCGCGTCCCGACAGCGGGCACGGGTCCACGTGGCGCTTGCCGTTGCCCGAGTAGGGGAACTCGTACATCAGGCCGCGCAGCATCTCCGGCGTGAGCTCCAGCGCCCGGGCCGCCTGCAGCAGCTGGTTGGGGTCCACGCCCTGGCTGTGCCCGTAGTGGGCCAGCATGTCGGCAAGGCGCACCATGGCCGCCTGCCCGTCCGAGTCGGCCGCGTGATGGCGCTCGATCGCGCCGGCCAGGCTGTTGGGCAACCCCCACCTGCGGGCCAGCACGCCGCCCACGAGCGCGTGGTCAACACCGAGCTCGCGGCGCTCACGGTGCACGCGCTCCTCGGGGGTGCGCGCCTGGCCGTGGATCTGACCCGGATAGGCCGGGTAGGCGTGCATGAGCACGAGCTTTCCGATGTCGTGCAGCAGAGCGGAGGTCAGCAGCTCGTCGCGGTCGGGGAAGTCGATCTCGCGGGCCAGCCGGTCGGCCGCGGCCTGCGTGGCCACGGCATGCAGCCGGAACCGCTCGGGGGCACCCTCCCAGCCCGGCGTGCGCTCGAAGAAGTCGAACACGCGAGCCTGGCTGGCCAGCTGTTCCACGCCCTCGGGCGTGAGCAGCTCCACCGCCTCGGGGACGGTGGCGACCTTGCCCTTGCGCTTGGAGGTCATGCCGTTGGCCATGCGCAGCACGGTGGTGACAAGCGCCACGTCGGACTCCACAGCCGAGACCATCTCGCCCGTGGAGGTGCGGTCCTCGCGCACTATCCGCAGCACGCGGTTGCGGGACTCCGCCAGGGCCGGGAATACCTCCAGCGCCTCGAACGCAGCGGTCAGCCGCCGGCCGTGGCCGTCGGCCTGCCCCTGTAGGGAGCTCGTGGACGCTGGGGTCTTCGACGTGACGAGTGCTTGCATGTGTAAGTGGTCGCCTCGAGGGCCGCAGGGCGGCCCTGCACCCTCCTATCGGCAGGGCGGCGTCAGTAGTCAAGCCCCCGTGTGGCGACTCTCAGGGGGCGGGAGCGAGCCTGGCCAGAGCGTCGTCGAGCCGCGACAGCGTCTCCTCGCGCCCCAGGGCCACGAGCGACTCGAAGATGCCCGGCGAGATCGTCGAGCCGCTGATTGCCACACGCAGCGGCTGGTAGACCTCGCGCGGCTTGACGCCCAGCTCGTCCACCAGTCCCCGCAGGGCCGCCTCCACGGAGGCGTAGTCGAAGCGGTCGAGGCCCGCCAGGGCTGTGCGCGCCGCGGTCAGGCGCTCGGGGGCGCCGTCGCGCATGACCTTGGCCCAGGCCTTCTCGTCGGTTGGTTGGCGCTCCACGAGGAAGCCGGCCAGGGGCCAGAACTCCGCCAGCGTCTGCATCTTCTCCTGCGCCACGCCCGCGGGCCCTTCCAGATCCTCGCGCCCCAGCAGCCGCTCCAGCCGCTCGGCAAGCACACCCGGCGCGAGCTCGCGCAGATAGCGCCCGTTCATCCAGCGCAGCTTCTGCTCGTCGAACACGGCGGGCGAGCGCGACACCCGCTCCAGCGAGAAGCCCTCGCACGAGCTGCTCGGTGTCCATGAAGGTGGTGGAGGCGTCCAGGCCCCAGCCGAGCAGGGCGATGTAGTTGCGCACGGCCTCGGCCAGGTAGCCGCTCTCGCGCAGCTCCTGAACCGACGCCGCGCCGTGGCGCTTGGAGAGCTTCTTACCGTCGGGGCCGTGGAGCAGCGGCAGATGGGCATAGATCGGCGGCTCCGCGCCAAGCGCCCCGAGCACCATCGCCTGCCTGGGGGTGTTGGAGAGGTGGTCCTCGCCACGCACGACGTGGGTGATCCCCATGTCCAGGTCGTCCACGGCCACCGCCAGGTTGTAGAGCGCGCTGCCATCCGAGCGAGCAATCACGAAGTCGTCGATCGAGGCGTGTGGGAACGTCACGTCGCCGCGGATCACGTCGCGGACGACGGTCTGCCCCTCCCCCGGCACCCGCAGCCGCACCGCGCCCTCGTCCTCGTAGGCGTGGCCGTCCGCCAGCAGGCGGTCGATCTGCTCGCGGTGGCGCGGGGCGCGCTCGGCCTGCGACAGCGGGCCCTCGTCCCAGTCCAGCTCCAGCCAGCGCAGCGCGTCCAGGATCTGCTCCACGTTCTCGGGCGTGGAGCGCTCGCGGTCGGTGTCCTCGATGCGAAGCACCAGCGTGCCCCCCGACTTGCGCGCCAACAGCCAGTTGTAGAGCGCGGTGCGGGCCCCGCCGATGTGCAGCGTGCCGGTGGGCGAGGGCGCGAAGCGAACGCGGACGGGTTCGGAGGACACGGGGCGATGCTAG
Organism: uncultured Thermoleophilaceae bacterium; assembly: GCA_963755215.1. Classification (GTDB taxonomy): domain Bacteria; phylum Actinomycetota; class Thermoleophilia; order Solirubrobacterales; family Thermoleophilaceae; genus JAAYBF01. The sequence goes on along the minus strand of CAVWIW010000006.1, from coordinate 524,771 downwards.
AACCCCGGCGTGCTCATCGGCGCCCACGTGTCCACCGCCGGCGGGCTCGTGAACGCACACGCCCGCGGCGTGGAGGTGGGCGCGGAGGCCATCCAGGTCTTCAACCAGTCACCACGGATGTGGCGCCCGACGCGGTGGAAGGACGACGACGTGGCCGCCTTTCGCGAGCTCATGGCCGACGGCCCGATCGGCGCGGTGGTCATCCACGCCGTCTACCTCATCAACTGCGCCTCCAAGGACCCCGCCATCCGGGAGAAGTCGCTGTCCTCGCTGGTCCACTCGCTGGACATGGGCCAGGACATAGGCGCGGTCGGGGTGGTGCTGCACCCGGGCTCGACAGTGGGCGAGCCCCATGACGAGGCTCTGGCCCGGGTCGCCGACCTGCTGGGCCTCGCCCTGCAGGACACCGGCTCGTGCCCGCTGCTGCTGGAGGACACCGCCGGGGCGGGCAACACGCTCGGGCGCACGTTCGAGGAGCTGGCTCAGCTGATCGACGACGCCGGGGGCCACCGCCGGCTGGGCCTGTGCCTGGATTCATGCCACCTGCTGGCCAGCGGCTTCGACGTGCGTACCGCCGACGGCCTGGCAAAGGTGGTGGACCGCTGCGACGAGATCGTGGGCCTGGACCGCCTGCGCTGTCTGCACGTGAACGACTCGCAGGCGCCGCTGGGTGCCAACCGCGACCGCCACGCTCCACTGGGCGACGGGGAGCTGGGCCCACGCGGCATCGGCGCGTTCCTGTCCGAGCCGCGCTTCGAGGGCCTGCCCGCGCTGTTCGAGGGCCCGGGGATGCAGGGCAAGGGCATCACGCCGGCCGACATGAAGCGGGCGCGGGAGCTGCGCCGCAACGGGCGGCGGGCGCGCAGGCGCAGGGGCTAGGTTCAGGGCCATTGCCTTCGCCACCTGGAGCGGGCATGCTCTTCGCGCCAGCTCCCAAGTGTTACGCCTATCTGGAGGTTCGATGTCTCCCCCACGCGTCAGGCCGTCCCCAAGCTTCCGGCGTCGGCGGCGCGCCTTGATCGGGCTGGCGGCGTCGGCCGCGCTGCTGTCGATCTTCACCGCCGGAGCTCAGGCGGCGCTGCCGGTACGCGAGGCCAACGGGGTGCGCGTCGACAGGGTCAAGGGCGAGCTCGTCGTGACCTTCACCAAGAAGGCGGCACGCCTGTATCGCAGGGTGGCCGGCAGGGTCATCCTGGTCTATTGCACCGACCTCGGTGACCCGCCCGAGGGCTTTGCCCTGTACGAGACCAGCACAGGCGGTGGGTCGGTCCGCGCGCCCAAGAAGCGCCGGCCGATCCGCACGGGTGACGCCACGCGAGGCCTCGATTACTGTCGTGTGTGGCTCGCGTCGCGAACGGTCAAGCGCGGGCGCACTCGAACGCGGATAGGGCGCAAGCTGATCGTGTCGGTTCCGCTGACGCAGGACGGTGCCGTGCATCTCGACGAGGAGCGCAAGGCGGGAGCGCTCCTCAGGCTGCTCTACAACGCCGGTGCACTGGCCGAGCGTCGCGGGTCGAAGGACTTCCCCACCCCCGCGGAGGTCGTGGAGGCCTATCGCCGCGCCGGCCCGCCGGCCGTCGTCTCACTGGCTCGCCCCTCCGAGACGCCACCGGCGGGCAAGCTCGGCTACTACAGCGACGGTCGCCAACGAGCGGCCGCGGTCATGCTCTCGGCGTCAGGCCGCCGGCTCCTGCTCGAGTACGAAGGGGACGGCATCGTCCGCAGCAACGTGCTCGAGTACATCTACGGGGAGCGGGACTAGGCGCTCGACCTAGAGCCGGTCGCGCAGGTCGAAGCCGTCATCGACCTCGACCGCGGTGGGCTTCTCAAAGAAGCCCGGGTTCACGCAGTCGAAGGGCTCGCCGTGGCCGTCGTAGGCGCGCTCCACCGAGCTGCGGCATTGGGGCAGCGGCATGCCCGTCATCTTCACGCCGCCGAACCCGTGGCGGGTGCGCTGCGCCGCCTCGAAGGCCTGCACGTCGATCTCGGCGCGGAACACCCTGTTCATGCAGCCCATGAAGCGCTGGCCGGTGTCCTCGTCGTCGTAGAGATAGAGGTAGGCGCAACCCGACTCGATGCATCCCGCGGGATGCACGACGCGGTCGCAGAAGGCACAGCACTGGCGGCATTCGTGCAGCTCGCGTGACTCGGCGACAGGTGCTCTCTCCACGTGGAGAGTGTAGCCGTGGCCGGCCGGCCTTAGGGCTACGCGGCGAGCACGGATGCGCCCGGCAGCGCCGACAGCTCGGCGCGGCAGGCGGTGTCCGCGGACACCCGGTACTCGGGCCCCAAGAGCAGCCGCCGGTCGCCCACTCGCAGCAGCAACTCGAACTCGCCGGGGAACCCCTTCACGACCTCCTGCAACTCCTCGAGGAAGCTCTCGGGCACGCCCGGCGCGACATCGAGCGCCAGCCGCTTGACCGCCGGCTCAGCGGCCTCGATGGCCGCGGCGGCGGCCACCTCCTCGGCCGACGGCCTGAAGGGCTCGACCTCCTGGGCAATGAGCTTGACCTCGCCCGCCTCCTTGTGGTCGACGCGCCCGCGGACCAGGACCACGGCATCGGTCTCGACCTTCTCGGCGTTGGCCGCGTACGCCGAGTTGAACACGAGCATCTCGACGCTGCCCTCCAGGTCGTCGAGCGTGGCGAACATCATCGGGTCGCCCTTGCGCGTCCGGATCCGCTTGCACTCGGTGACCATCCCGCCCACCGTGACCGATTCGCCGTCGCGCCGCTCGCGCAGGTCGGCGAGCGAGCACTCGACCTTGGCCCGCAGCGCGGCGCGCACCTCCTTCAGCGGGTGGCTGGACAGGAACAGCCCGAGCGTCTCCTTCTCCCAGGCGTTGAGCTGCGGGCGCTCGTCCTCGAGCGGCGGCACCGGCAGCTCAGGCGCGCCCGCGGACGGCGCCCCGCCGGGGGCAGGCTCCTCCAGGTCGAAGATCGAGGACTGGCCCAGCAGCGCGTCCTGCTGTGACTTCTGTCCGGCGCCCTGGGCCTGCTCCAGCACGCTGAGCATGCCCGTGCGGGTGGCGCCGGTGGAGTCCAGCGCCCCGCACTTGACCAGTGCCTCGATGGCCTTCTTGTTCACGGCACGGCAGTCGACACGGCGGCAGAAGTCCCAGATCGAGGTGAAGCGCCCGCCCTCCTCGCGTGCCGTGCAGATGGCGTCGACCGCCGCCGAGCCCACGTTCTTGACCGCGTCGAGCCCGAAGCGGATGTCGCCGCGTGGCGACGTGCCCGCGCCGTGCGAGACCACGAAGTCGTGGCCCGACTCGTTCACGTCCGGGGGCAGCACGTCGATGCCCATCTCCTCGCAGCACGAGACGAAGAACGGGACCTTGTCCTTGGTGGACATGACCGAAGAGATCAGGGCGGCCATGTACTCGGCGGGGTAGTTGGCCCGCAACCACGCCGTGCGGTAGGAGATGAGCGCGTAACAGGCAGCGTGACTCCGGTTGAACGAGTAGTCGGCTGCCGCCTCGTTGACGGCCCACAGGTCCTCGATCACGCGCTGCTGCGTGCCGCTCTCGCGCGCGCCCTCGAAGAAGCGCTCGCGCAGGCTGGCCATGGCCTGGCGGTTCTTCTTCCCGATGGCCTTGCGCAGGTCGTCGGCCTCCGCGCCAGAGAAGCCCGCGATCGACTTGGCGATCTGCATGGACTGCTCCTGGTACAGGATCACCGAGTAGGTGGCCTCGGTGATAGGGCGCAGCCGCTCGTCGATGTAGCTCACGGCCTCGGGCGTGCGCTTGTTCCGCGCGTAGGTGTCGATGTGGCGCATGGCGCCGGGCCGGTAGAGCGCCACCAGCGCCACCAGGTCCTCGAACTCCGTGGGCCGCACCTTGCGCAGCGCGTCCCGCATGCCCTCCGACTCGAACTGGAACACGCCCACCGAGTCGCCGCGGGCCATCATCTCGTAGGTGGCCCCGTCGTCGAGGGGCAGGGCCGTCATGTCGGGCCGCTGGCCGGTGGACTTCTCGATGATCTCCAGGCAGTCCTCGATCACGTCGAGGTTGCGCAGCCCGAGGAAGTCCATCTTGAGCAGGCCGATCTCCTCGATCGGCCCCATCGAGTACTGGGTCACGGTGCGGAAGGCCCGCTCGCCCCCGACCGCGGCCCCGCGGTCCTCCATGAGCTGGAGGGGCACGATGTCGGTGAGCGGGCGGTCTGCGATCACAACCGCAGCCGCGTGGATGCCGGCGTTGCGCACGATCCCCTCCAGTCCGCGGGCGGTATCCACCACCTGCCGCGACTCGGGCTCGGAGTCGTACACGCGCTTGAGCTCGGGCTCCTCCTTGAGGTACTCGTCGAAGCTCTTGGAGCGCCCCATGACCGGCTCGGGGATGAGCTTGGCCAGTCGGTCGCCGGTGCCGTAGTCGAAGCCCAGCACGCGCGCGGCGTCGCGGGTGGCGTTGCGCGGCAGCATCTTGCCGAAGGTCACGATCTGCGCGACCGACTCGCTGCCGTACTTGTCCGCCACGTAGCGCATGACGCGCTCACGCCCCTTCACGGAGAAGTCGATGTCGATGTCGGGCATGGATACCCGCTCGGGGTTGAGGAAGCGCTCGAAGAGCAGGCCATAGGCCAGCGGGTCCACCTCGGTGATGTCGAGGCAGTAGGACACGATCGATCCGGCCGCGGACCCGCGCCCGGGGCCAACCGCGATCCCGTTGTCCTTGGCGTACTTGACGAAGTCCCAGACGATCAGGAAGTAGGCCTCGAAGCCCATCCGGCCGATGGTCTCCAGCTCCATCTCCAGGCGCTCGACCGCCTCGGCCGGGGGCGGGTCGCCGTACCGGCGCCGGAGCCCCTGCTCGGCCAGGCGGCGCAGCAGCGCGCCCTCGTCCTGGGCGTCGGGCGTGGGGTAGCGGGGGATCAACAGCTTGCCCAGCTCGATGTCCACGGAGCAGCGCTCGGCGATCTCCAGCGAGGTGGGCACGGCCTCCGGCCAGGGGGCGAACGACTCGGCCATCTCGCTGGAGTCCTTGAGGTAGAACTCGTTGGTATCGAAGGTGAGCTTGGGCTCCTCGAGCGTCGACTTGGTCTGGACGCACAGGAGCGCAGCGTGATTCTGGTAGTCCTCGCGGCCCAGGTAGTGCACGTCCGCGGTGCCCACCAGCGGCCGCCTGACCTCACCCGCGATTCGGGCGATGCCCTCGTTGGCCTTGTCCTGCTCGGCCAGGCCGTTGCGCTGCACCTCGAAGTACACGTTCTCGGACCCGAAGACCCCCATCAGCTCGTCCGCGTGCGCCCGGGCCTCCGCGGGGTTGTCGTCCACGAGCCGCCGGCAGAAGCGCGACTGGAGGCAGCCGGTGAGGGCGATGACGCCCTCCGAGTGGCGGTCCAGCAGCTCGAGGTCAACGTTGGCCTTGCCGCGCCGGTAGCCCTCGAGGAAGCCGGCGCTGGTGAGCTTGACCAGGTTGCGAAAGCCGGCGTCGGAGGCCGCCAGGAGCGTCAGGTGGTTGCGCTCGTACTTGACGGCGTCGCTGCGGCGGTCGTCGACGAAGTAGGCCTCGAAGCCCAGGATGGGCTTGATCCCGTGCTTGCGGCAGGCCTTGAGATGCTCCACCGCGCCGTTCATGACGCCGTGGTCGGTGAGCCCCAGGGCCGGCTGCCCGTAGGCGGCCGCGCGCTCCGCGAGGTTGTCGATCTTGCACGCGCCGTCGAGCAGGGAGTACTCCGAATGGACGTGCAGGTGCGCGGCGGACACGGGACGGTGAATATAGGGTCGAGTTCGGATCTCTCCGGGGTCCCGCGGTGCCCCGCTGTCGCAGTTTGGGGGGACGCGACGCGGATTAGCGGCCACCGCCGACGGGTACTGCTCGGCTAGTGATGCGCGAGGGCCCAATCCCGCTGTTCGTGCACGGCGCGATCGAGTACGCGGCTGGGGCGTTGTTCATCGCTGCTCCCCTGCTGCTGAGCTTCGACGACGGCGTGGCAACTGCCTCGTCGATCGTGATCGGCATCGTGATCCTGGCGGTGGCCGCGGCCACGGATGGGCCCACGAGCCTGGTGAACAGCATCCCCAAGGCCGCGCACGTGGTGTTGGACTATCTGCTGGCGGGCCTGCTGATCGCGCTCCCGTTCGTGGCCGGCTTCTCGGACGAGACCGAGGCGGCCGCCTTCTTCATCGCGCTGGGCGTGGCCCACCTGCTGATCACGATCGGCACCCGCTTCCGAGAGCCCACGGCGAAGCCGCGCGAGCCCGCCTCGGGCCGCCCGGCCGAGCGGCCCTCCAAGCCCTAGCTTGGCCTAGACGTCGTCGTCGCCCGCGCGGGCTGCCAGCACGCCGGCCACCAGCACCAGCGCGACTGCGCCGGCGGCGCCGAGCTTCACGCGGTTCTGGACCATCTTGCGCTTGGCAACGCGCGAGCCGATCTGCCAGACGATCCAGCCGAGCACTGTGTAGCTCTTGGAATTCATGTCTCTCCTCTTTCCCGGTTGCGCAGACCGTAAGCCATCCGCGACTGGAGGCTCCAGAGCTCGATGAACCCCGGGCTCGATTGCTGGGAGAACAGCCCGCCGGACTCGCCGAAGCCTGCCAGCGCCTCGTCGTAGAGCGCGTTGGGCGAGCTGCGCGCCACGGCCCGGGCGCTGCCCTTGTAGAGGCGCATCGTGACCGCGCCCGTCACGTGCTCGTTCACGCTCCTCCATGTAGGCGTCGAGGTCCTCGCGCAGCGGCTCGTACCAGAGCCCCGCGTATACGAGGAACGCCCACTGCTCGTCGAGCCCGCGCTTGAAGCGGTTCTGGTGGATGGTTCCCACCAGCTTCTCCAGCTCGCGGTGTGCGGTGAGCAGGATCTCGGCGGCGGGCACCTCGTAGAGGTCGCGCACCTTCAGGCCCACGATCCGGTCCTCCACGTGGTCCACCACGCCGACCCCGTGACGGGAGCCGGCCTGCGCGCAGCGCTCGATGAGCTCCACCAGGCCAAGGCGCTCGCCGTCGAGCCTGACGGGCACCCCGCGCTCGAACTCGATCCGCAGGTCCTGCGGCTCATCCGGCGCGTCCCGCGCATCTGCCACCAGTTCGAACACGTCGTCGCGAGGGGGCTCGTTGAGGTCCTCGATCGGCCCTCCCTCCGAGGAGCGGCCCCAGATGTTGTCGTCGATGGAGTACGGGGGCGCCTCCGTGCCCCCCTTCACCTGGATCCCGTGCTCGCGCGCGTAGGCGATCTCCTCCTCGCGGCCCATCTGCCAGTTGCGCACCGGGGCGATGAGCTTCATCGCGGGGTCGAGCGCGATGACCGTCGACTCGATCCGCACCTGGTCGTTGCCCTTGCCGGTGCAGCCGTGGGCGATGGTGTCGCAGCCGTGCTCGCGGGCGTGCTCCACCGCGAGCTTGGCGATCAGCGGGCGGCCGAGCGCGGTGAACAGCGGATAGCCGCCCCCATACAGCGCGTTGGCCTTGATGGCCGGGAGCACGTAGTCGCGCGCGAACTCCTCGCGGGCATCGACGATGTCGCAGCGCAGCGCGCCCAGGTCCATCGCCTTGCCCCGCACCACGTCGAAGTCCTCGCCGGGCTGGCCGAGGTTCACGGTAAGCGCCACGACCTCGGCGTCGTACTCGTCCTGGATCCACTTGAGCATCACGCTGGTGTCCAGCCCGCCCGAGTAGAGCAGGAGCACGCGGCCCACCTCGTCTGGATCGGCCTCGTACGAGGCGGTGCCGCGGATGGGTCGTCGGTCGTCGGTCATGGGTTGCCGGCGGCGCAAGCTACAGCGCGGCGCCGATTCGCGTCAGGGCCTCCTCGACCTCGGCCTCCGTCACGGTCAGCGGAGGCAGCAGACGGATGGTGTCGGGGCCCGTGGCGTTCACCACCAAGCGCTGCTCGAGCAGCAGGCGGCGGGCCAGCTCGGGCGCGTCGATGGCGGGGAACGCCAGCATCAGGCCGCGCCCGCGTGCATCCAGCCCCAGTCCGGTCAGGCCCTCGGCCAGCTGGTGTCCCCGGCTGGTTGACGGCGTCCAGGAAACCGTCGGCGGTCACCACGTCCAGCACCGCGTTGGCCCCCGCGGCCACCACCGGGCCGCCGGCGAACGTGGAGCCGTGGTCGCCCGGCTGCAGGACGTCCGCGTGCTCGGGGGCGGTCACGCAGGCCCCGACCGGAAGCCCGCCCCCGAGCCCCTTGGCCACAGTCATCGCGTCGGGGACCACGCCCTCGTGCTCCCAGGCCCACATCCGGCCGCTGCGGCCCATGCCGCATTGGATCTCGTCGAAGATGAGCATGGCGCCGTGCTCGTCGCAGGCCTCGCGCGCGGCGACCAGCATCTCCGCCGAGAGCGGGTGGATGCCCGACTCCCCCTGGATCGGCTCCATGAGGACGGCGGCGGTGTCGGCGGAGACCGCGGCCGCCAGGGCGGCCGGGTCGTCCTGCGCCACCACGGTGAAGCCCGGCACGAGCGGCGCGAACGGCGCCTGCTTGGCCTCCTGCGGCGTGGCGGACAGGGCGCCCATCGTGCGTCCGTGAAAGCCGCCCTGGACGACCACGAAGCCGCCCCCGCGCCGCCGCCGGCGGGCGAGCTTGAGCGCGCATTCCACCGCCTCGGCGCCGCTGTTGCACAGGAAGGCCTTGCCGCCCAGCGACAGCTCCGACAGCCGCGCGGCCAGCCGCATGGCGGGCTCGGTGTAGTACAGGTTGCCCACGTGCATCAGGCGCCCCGCCTGGCCGGCGACCGCCTCCACCAGCGCCGGGTGGCAGTGCCCGATCTGAACGACCGAGATGCCGGCCAGGAAGTCCAGGTACTCGTTGCCCTCGGCGTCCCACAGCCGGGTGCCCTCGCCGCGGACGAACTCGACCGGGTTGCGGGCGTAGGTGCCCATGGTGGCGCGCGCCTCCAGCGCCTCCAGCGCCTCTAGCGCCACAGCTTGGTCCCGATGCCCTTGTCGGTGAACAGCTCGAGCAGGAGCGAGTGCGGTCGGCGGCCGTCCAGGATGTGCGCGTTTCGCACCCCGCCGTTGAGCGCCTGCAGGCACGCCTCCAGCTTCGGGCGCATCCCCCCGCCCACCCCGGGCAGGAGCTCCGCAACCTCGCCGGAGCTGCTCTGGGTGATCAGCGACCCCGGGTCCGAGGGGTCCGCCAGCCAGCCCTCCACGTCGGTAAGGAACACGATCTTGTACGCGCCCAGCGCGCTGGCCACCGAGGCGGCCGCCGCATCGGCGTTCACGTTGTAGGAGTTGCCCTCCCGGTCGGCCCCGACCGAGGCCACCACCGGGATGTAGTCGGCCGCGATGTGGTTGAGCACGTCCACGTCCACGCGTTCGATCTCGCCAACGAAGCCGATGTCGCGCTCGCCCGCCAGCTGCTTCTTCACGGTGAACAGCAGGCCGTCGTCGCCGCACAGGCCCACCGCAGGCTGGCCGTGGCGTCCCAGCAGCAGCACGATGTCCTTGTTCTGCTTGCCGACCAGCACCATCTTCGCCACCTCGACCGTGGCCTTGTCGGACACGCGCAGCCCGTCCACGAACTCGACGTTCATGCCCAGGCGCTCCATGTAGCGCGTGATGTCCGGCCCGCCGCCGTGCACGACGACCGGGTTCATCCCCACGTACTTGAGGAGCACCACATCGCGCGCGAACTCCTCCTTGAGCTCGGGGTCCACCATGGCCGCGCCGCCGTACTTGATCACCACCGTGCGCCCGTGGAAGTCGCGGATGTAGGGCAGCGCTTCGAGGAGGGTTGCGACGTCTCTCATGTCGTGTACTTCGAGTTGAACTCCACGTAGGCCTCCGAGAGATCGCTGAAGATCACCTCTGTCTCGCCGCCCTCCCCGGGCAGGGTCAGGGCGAAGTCCACCTCGGGCTCGCGCATCGCGGCCTCCAGCGCCGCCAGCTCGTCCGGCTCGAGCGGGATCGCCTCGCCCGCCGACACCACCTGCCTCCCCTGGATCTCGAGGTCCACCACGAACGGGTCGCGCGGCCCGAACGCCGCGCCCGCCGCCTGGAGGATGCGACCGAAGTTGGGGTCTCCCCCGTGCAGCGCCGTCTTGACCAGTGGGGAGTCGGCCACGGCCCGCGCCACGGGCTCCACCGCCTCGGCGCGGCCCCTGACGATCACGCGTCCCACGCGCTCGGCTCCCTCGCCGTCGGCGGCGATGTCCACGGCCAGCTGGCGCATGAGCGCATCGATGGCCTCGCCCAGCAGCAGCTCGTCGCGTCCCTCCGGCTCCACCCCCACGCCCGACGCGCCGCTGGCCATGGCGAACACCGTGTCGCTGGTGGACAGCTGCCCGTCCACCGAGATGCGGTCGAACGACCGCTTCACGCACACGCCGGTGAGCAGGTCCATGGTCTCGGCCTCCAGCGCGGCGTCGGTCTGCAGGAAGCAGAACATCGTGGCGTAGCGCGGCGAGATCATCCCGGCGCCCTTGGCCTGGGCGGCCAGTCGCACCGAACCGGCCTCGAGCTCCACCTCCAGGCACGCCCGCTTGGGCCCGCTGTCGCTGGTGAGGATGGCCTCCGAGAGGTCGCCGGCGTCCGGGCCGAGCTTCCCGCATGCCGCCTCGATGCCGGCCAGCACCGCCTCGCGGGGCAGCTCGCTGCCGATCACCCCGGTCGAGGCAACCCCCACCCGCTCGGGCTCGACGCCCAGCAGCTCCGCTGTCCTGGACTGCATGGCCCGGGCTGTTGCCAGGCCGCGCTCGCCATCGCCGGTGTTCGACCCGCCGGAGTTGGCCACCACCGCCCGGAGGCCGTCCAGCCTGGCGCCCCGCGACACCACGACCGGCGCGCCCACGCGGGCGTTGCTGGTGAAGCGCGCGGCCGACGCCGTGCCGGGCTCGTCGGAGGCCAGCACGGCCACGTCGGGCCCGCGGGCTTTGAGCCCGGCCGAGACGCCCGCAGCGCGGAACCCGAGCGGCAGCGCCACGGGGTCCACCTCCCGCACGTGGGCGGGAGCCTGGACCCAGCGCGAGCGGAAGAAGGCGCTCACGACAGCCCCGCCGTCTCGGGGAGCCCGAGCATGAGGTTGAGGTCCTGCACCGCCTGGCCGGCAGCGCCCTTCCAGAGGTTGTCGATGGCGGACACGGTGAGCACGCGCTGCCCGCTGACCGTCCCGTACACCCGCGCCCGGTTGGTGCCGCGCACGTGGGCCGTGTGGGGCGGCTCGTCGCACGACGTCCACGAACGGCTCCTCCGCATAGGCGTCGTGGAGCAGCGACCGCACATCCTCCTTGGTCAGGCCGGGGGTGGTGATGGCGTAGTTGGTGGCCAACAGCCCCTGGTCGACCGGGATCAGGTGCGGCACGAACGTGAAGCCCACGCCCGGGAGCTCCTGCTCCAGTTCGGCGCTGTGGCGGTGGCCTTCGGTCTTGTAGGCGTTCACGTTGTCGGCGGCGGACACGTAGTGGGTCTCCTGGGTGGCCTCCCGCCCGGCGCCCGAGACCCCGGTCTTGATGTCCACCACCACGTCGGTCAGGTGATCGCGCAGTGGCCACAGCCCGAGCAGGGCAGCGGTGGAGTTGCAGCCTGGGCCGGCCACCAGGCCGGCGGCGCGGATGGCGTCGCGATGGCCGATCTCCGGCAGGCCGTAGACCGCCTCGTTCAGCAGCTCGGGCGCCTCGTGGGGCTGATACCAGCGCTCGTAGGCCTCCAGCCCGAGGCGGAAGTCCGCCGATAGGTCCACCACCTTCAGGCCACGGGCGCGCAGCTCCTTCACCGCCAGAGCCGCCGCCTTGTGCGGGTAGGCCACGAGCGCCGCCTCGGCCACCTCCGCGATGGCGTCGGCGTCGAAGTCGGCCATCGTGAGCTCCACCCGGTGGACCGGGTACAGAGCGTCGTGGCGGCGGCCCGCGTCGGTGCGCGCTGTGACGGCGGTGAGCTCCAGCGACGGGTGGCGCTGGACGATGCCCGCGCACAGCGCGCCGCCGAAGCCGGCGGCCCCTATGACGGCTACGTCAGGCACGCAGCCTGCCCCCGATCCCGCCAAGTGCGGACTCGATTGCCCCCCGGCGCGCAGCCACCTCGTCGTCGGTCAGGGTGCGATCCGGCGCGCGGAACTCCAGCCGCAGCGCCAGGGACCGGTTGCCGTCGCCCACCTGCTCGCCCTCGTACACGTCGAAGACCTCGGCGCCGGCCAGGAGCTCGCCGGCGCCCTCGCGGACGGCGGCCATGACCTGGTCGGCGCTCACCGACTGCGCCACGATCACGGCGATGTCCTGCAGCACGGCCGGGAAGCGGGTCACATCGGAGTAGGCAACCGGGCCGGGAGCCGCCTCGGCGAGCGCGTCGAAGTCCAGCTCGAACGCCGAGGCTCCCTCGAGGTCCCATTCGCGCGCGACCACCGGATGCAGCTCGCCGATCCATCCGACGCGGCCGCCGTTGGCCAGCGACGCCTCGGCCGCGCGCCCCGGGTGCAGGAACGGCCGCGCGCCGGGCTCCACTCGCAGCTCCAGGCCCGCGGCGCGGAGCAGGGCCTCGACCAGGCCCTTGGCCGCATAGAAGTCGGTCTCCGGCGCCGGGCTGCGCCACCCCCCGGGCGCTCCCTGGGCCAACAGGCCGGCGAGGTGCTGGCGCTCCCGTGCGGGCGTGGCGCCGGCCGGGCTGCCCTCAGGCACCTCCTGCGGCTCGCCAGGGGAGTAGACGTGCGCGGACTCGAACAGCGACAGGCCACCGGCGCCGTGCGCGGCGTTGCGGCGGGCCGCATCCAGCAGGCCCGGAAGCAGCAGCGGCCGCATCACGCTCCCGTCCTCGCTCAGCGGGTTGGCCAGGCTCAGCGCGGGCTGGTCAGCCAGTCGCAGCTTGTCGAGAGCTTCGCCGGAGGTGAAGCTGAAGGCCACGATCTCGTGCATGCCGCGATCGCGCAGCGCGTCCTCCAGGCGCCTCCGCAGGCGCTGTGGCGGCGTCAGCCGGCCCACCGCCCGCTCGCGAGCGGGCAGCGTGATCGGCAGCTTGTCGAGCCCGTGGATGCGCACGACCTCCTCGATCAGGTCGGCCTCCCGCTGAACGTCGGCGTCGCGCCAGTACGGGACCCTCACCCGCTCGCCGTCCACCTCGAACCCCAGTGTGGTCAGGATCCGCTCGATGTCCGCCGAGGGAATCGACTCGCCGAGCAGCCGCTCGACGCGCGCGGGCCGCAGCCCAACGACACGCGGCTGGGCCGGCTCCGGGTAGGCGTCGATCGTGCCCGGCACCAGCCGGGCGCCGCAGAGCTCGACCATGAGCCGTGCCGCCAGCCGCTGCGCCGATGCGGCGCTCTCGGGGTGCAGCTGCTTCTCGAACCGAGTCGAAGCCTCGCTGCGCAGGCCCAGCGCCTTGGAGGTCCGCAGGATGTTGGGCCCGACCCACGTGGCGGCCTCCATCAGGACGCGGGTGGTCCCGTCCGACACCTCGGACACCTGGCCGCCCATGACCCCTGCGATGCCCGACGGCCCCTCGGCGTCGCAAACAAGCGCCATGTCCGCGCCGAACTCGCGCTCGTTGCCGTCCAGGGTCACCATCCTCTCCCCCGCCTCGGCCCTGCGCACGACGATCCGGCTGCCGCGCACGGCGTCGAGGTCGAACGCGTGGAGCGGCTGACCGGTGGCGAGCATCACGTAGTTGGTGATGTCCACCACGTTCGAGATCGGCCGCTGGCCGGCGGCGGTGAGGCGCTGCTTGAGCCACTCCGGCGAGGGGCCGATCTTCACGTCCTCGAACACCCTGGCCGTGAAGCGCAGGCAGATGTCCGGGTCGGCGACCTCGACGCTCGCGTGGTCCTCGGCCACGTCCCCGCCGCTGCCCTGGGCATCCCTGGCCGCGGGGTCGGGCGCCAGCTCGGCGCCGGTGGCGGCGTGCAGCTCGCGCGCGACCCCGTAGACCGACAGGCAGTCCGGCCGGTTCGGCGTGATCTCCAGCTCCAGCACCTCGTCGGAGATCGGCAGCGCCCGGTTCAGCGGCGACCCCGCCGCCAGGTCGTCGGCCAGCACCATGATCCCCTCGTGCAGGTCCCCGATGCCCACCTCGTCCTCCGCCAGGATCATGCCGCTGGACCTGACGCCGCGCAGCTCGGCCTCACCGAGCTCGGTGCCGTCCGGCATGGTCGCCCCCGGCAGGGCCACCGCCACGGTCTGGCCGGCGGCCACGTTGGGCGCCCCGCATACGATGGTCCGCTCCTGGCCGGTGCCGGTGTCCACCTGGCACACCGTCAGCCGGTCGGCGTCGGGATGCTTGTCGGCGGCCAGGACCTTGCCCACCACGAAGCCCTCGTCGGAGGGCACGCCGATCCGCTCGATCCGCTCGAGCTCGGTGCCGGTCAGGTCCAGGCGCTCGGCGATGTCCTCGGCGGACAGGCCGGGGTCGCAGTAGCTGCGCAGCCATGCCAACGGGACCCTCATCCGAATTGCTCCAGGAAGCGCACGTCGTTCTCGAAGAAGATGCGCAGGTCGGGGATGGCGTGCTTGAGCATCGCGATCCGCTCGATGCCCATTCCGAAGGCGAAGCCCTGCACCCGCTCCGGGTCGTAGCCGTTTCCGGCCACGAAGCCGAGGACGTTGGGGTCGACCATCCCCGAGCCCAGGATCTCGATCCACCCCGAGCCCTTGCAGAGCGGGCAGCGCGAGCCGTCGGCCAGCCACCCGTTGCCGTCGCAGCCGAAGCACGACACGTCGACCTCCACGCTGGGCTCGGTGAACGGGAAGTAGTGCGGCCGTAGCCGTATGTCGCGCTCGGGCCCGAAGATCGCGCGCGCGAACTCCAACAGGACGCCCTGGAGGTCGGCAAGGGTGATGTCCTCGTCGACCGCCAGCCCCTCCACCTGGTGGAACATGGGGGTGTGGGTGGCGTCGGAGTCGCGCCGGTAGGTCTTGCCGGGCACGATCACGTAGATGGGCGGCTCCTGGAGCTCCATGGCCCGCACCTGCATCGGCGATGTGTGCGTGCGCAGCAGCACGTCCTCGGACAGGTAGAACGTGTCCTGCAGCATCCGCGCGGGGTGGCCCGGAGGGTGGTTGAGGGCGGTGAAGTTGTAGTAGTCGTATTCGACCTCTGGCCCCTCGGCGACCGAGAAGCCCAGGCCCAGGAACACGTCCTCGATCTCGCGCCGGGTCTGCGTGATCAGGTGCAGGTGGCCGGCCCGCGCGGGGGGGTCGCCGGGAAGCGTCACGTCGATGGCGTCCGACGCAAGGCGCGCGTCCAGCTCGCCCGACTCCAGATCGCGCGCGCGGCGCGTCGATCTGAGCCTCCAGCGCCACCTTGGCCTCGTTGGCGCCCTTGCCCACCGGGCCCCGCTGATCGGCGGGCAGCTCCTTGATCGAGCGCAGCAGGGTGGTGAGCTCGGCCTTGCGCCCGAGGTGACGGACGCGCAGCTCCTCGAGCTCCGCCGCGGTGGTCGCGGCGGCCACGGCCCTCTCGGCCTCGGCACGGATCGCTGCGATGCGGGCCGGGGCGTCAGGCATCGGCGGGCATCCTAGTCCCGAGCTCGTACAGCGCCACGGTCGCGGCCATGGCGGCGTTGAGCGACTCCGGGCCTTCTCGGCGCAGAGGGATCGAGGCCGTGATCGCGGCGCTCGACAAGAGCTCGGCGGGCAGCCCCTCGCGCTCGGCGCCCACGCACAGCACCACCGGCGGCTCGGGGCCGGCGTCGGCCAGCGCCACCCCGGACTCGGCGGTGAGGGCGACGAGCGAGCCCTCGAGCTCGGTGAAGTCCGCGCGCGCGGGCGGCCGCGAGAACAGCGAGCCCATGCTGGCCCGCACGGCCTTGGGGCCGAAGGGGTCGGCGCAGCCCGGCCCCAGCACCACCGGGCCGTCGCTGAGCGCGTGCGCCGACCGGAGCACCGCCCCCACGTTGCCCGGGTCGCGGACGCCGTGCAGGTAGACCGACAGCCGCCCGCCCGGCTGGGAGTGGCGCATCGGGTAGACGCCCACCACGCGGCTGCCGCTGCCCAGCGAGCCCGCGCGCCGGAGCAGCTCCGGCTCCACGTCCTCGCCGGCACGCAGCAGCAGCTCCGGCTCCCAGCCGGCCAGCCGGGCAGCCTCCACCAGGTCCTCGCCCTCCGCCGCGAAGAGGCCCGTCTCGTCGCGCTCGCGCTTGCGCTGGAGCCGGCGCAGGAGCTTGAGCTGGGAGTTGTCGGCTGAAGTGATCATCGTCGTGCGCGCCGGTCACGGAACCAAAAAGGGCGCCTCGGTGGGCGCCCTGGGAGTGGTCCTGCGGCCTGTCGCCTGGGTTCAGGCAGCGGCCGCCTCCCGGGCGGTCTCGGCAAAACGTCGGAACGTCTCGGGGTCACGCACGGCGATGTCGGCCAGCACCTTGCGGTCGAGCTCCACCCCGGCCAGCTTGAGGCCGTGCATGAACGTGCCGTAGGTCATGCCCTCCTGGCGTGCCGCGGCGTTGATGCGCGTGATCCACAGCCGGCGGAAGTCCCGCTTGCGGTTGCGGCGATCGCGATAGGCGTAGGTGTCGGACTTGAGCAGCTGCTCTTTGGCCCGGCGGTAGCTGGAGTGCTTCTGGCCGCGGTAGCCCTTCGCCCGGGCCAGCACGGCCCGGCGCTTCTTGCGCGCGTGAACGGAGCGCTTGACCCGGCTCATCCGCGCAACAGCTCCCGGACCCGCTTCTCGTCGGGCTTGGCCACCTCGACCGGCCGCCCGAGGCGCCGCTTGCGCTTGGCGTTCTTCTTCTCGAGGATGTGGCTGGTCATGGCATGGCGCCCGCGGAGCTTGCCGCGCGCGGTCTTGCGGAAGCGCTTCTTGGCGCCGGAATGGGTCTTCATCTTCGGCATCGGCGAAGTATTGAAGCAGACGCCCGTGGCCGTCAGGCCGAGGCGTCGGCGCCGCCGTTGGGCGACGCGTCGCCGCCCTCGGCGCTCGCGCCGTCCTCGGTGCGCTTCTTCACGGGGCCCAGCAGCATGGTCATGTTGCGCCCGTCCTGCAGTGGCCGCTGCTCGACCACGCCCAGCTCGGCCACGTCCTCGGCGAGGCGCATCAGCAACCGCTCTCCGCGCTCGGGATGGCTCTGCTCGCGGCCGCGGAACATGATCGTGACCTTCACCCGGTCGTCGCCGGTGAGGAACCGCACCACGTGATTCTTCTTGGTCTCGTAGTCGTTGTCCGCGATCTTCGGCCGCAGCTTGATCTCGCGCACGTTCACCTGCTTCTGGTGCTTGCGCGCGGCCTTGGCCTTCTGCTCCTGCTCGTACTTGTACTTCGAGTAGTCGAGCACCCGGCACACGGGCGGCCGCGCGTCGGGCGCGACCTCCACAAGGTCCAGGTCGCGCTCCTGCGCGTAGCTCAGCGCCTCCTCGGTGGGCAGCACGCCCACCTGGTTGCCATCGGCTCCGATGAGGCGCACCTCGCGGACGCGGATGCGCTCGTTTGTGCGGGTTTCGTCCCGCTCGGGCGGGCGCCGATCGAACCTGCGCGGGATCGGCACTACAACGAGGAGTGGCTAGACGTCAAAGGCGAGCAAGCGGGAAATCGGGAGAGGGCACGAGCGCTCAGCGGCAGCGGCGCGTGGTGTGGGTGCCCTTCATTCGGCGCGAGTATAGCGGCGTAGAAGCGGTGCAGAGCCATTTCGCGGGTCGCCGGCTATCCGCGCCCCGCGGCCTCCGCCAGGGCGCGCGCCGCAAACTCGCCGGCGGGCGCGGAGCCCAGGTCCCCCTCGCCGTGGCGGCGGACCGCCACCTCGCCCGTCTCGGCCTCGCGGTCGCCCACGACGAGCATGTAGGGCACCTTGCGCACCTCGGTCTCGCGGATCTTCTTGCCCACCGACTCGGCGCGCGCGTCCACCTCGACGCGCAGGCCCGCGTCGCGGAGCTGGAGCGCCACCTGTTCCGCATACGGGGCGTGGCGGTCGGCGATGGGCAGCACCACCGCCTGCACCGGCGCCAGCCACAGCGGGAACTCGCCCGCGTAGTGCTCGATCAGGATGCCGATGAAGCGCTCGAACGAGCCCATGAGCGCGCGGTGGATCATGACCGGCCGGTGCTCGGCGTTGTCGGCGCCCGTGTAGGTCAGGTCGAAGCGCTCCGGCATGTAGTAGTCCAGCTGCACGGTGCCCAGCTGCCAGGAGCGCCCGATGGAGTCGGTCATGTGCAGGTCGATCTTGGGCCCGTAGAAGGCGCCGTCGCCCTCGTTGAGGTCGAAGTCGAGGCCGGCCTGACCGAGCGCCCGCTCCAGCGCGGCCTCAGCTCGGTCCCACATCTCCTCCTCGCCCACGCGCTTCTCCGGGCGGGTGGACAGCTCGAGGCGCGGCTCGAATCCGAACGTGTCGTAGATCGAGAAGCCGAAGTCCAGGCAGCGCTGCACCTCCTCTGGGATCTGCTCCTCGGTGCAGAAGATGTGGGCGTCGTCCTGGGTGATGTGGCGCACGCGCAGGAGCCCGTGCAGCGTGCCGCTGGGCTCGTGGCGGTGAACCAGCCCGGCCTCTGACATGCGGATGGGCAGGTCGCGGTAGGAGCGCCGCTCGGAGGCGTAGATCTGGGTGTGGGCCGGGCAGTTCATGGGCTTGAGCCCCATGGTCCGGCCCTCCACGTCGGCGAAGTACATGCTGTCTCGGTACACGTCCCAGTGGCCCGAGCGCTTCCACAGCTCGGCATCCCAGAGGATGGGGGTGCGCACCTCGCGGTAGCCGCGCTCGGCGTTCTCTCGCCGCCACAGGTCCGTGAGCCGGTTCCAGATCTCGGTCCCGGCCGGCTTCCACAGCGGCGCGCCCGGCGACAGCTCGGTGAACATGAACAGGTCGAGCTCGCGCCCCAGCTTGCGGTGGTCGCGCAGTCGCGCCTGCGCGAGCCGCTCCAGGTGCTGCTCCAGGTCGCCGGCCGAGAGGAAGGCGGTGCCGTAGACGCGTGTGAGCATCTGGCGCGAGGCGTCGCCGCGCCAGTAGGCCCCCGCGACGCTGGTGAGCTTGAACGCCTTGATGCTCTTGGTGGTCGGCGCGTGCGGGCCGCGGCACAGGTCGGTGAACGGGCCGTTGCGGTAGAGCGACACGGTCTCGACGCCCTGGTCGCGCACCAGGTCCTCGATCAGCTCGACCTTGTAGTCCTGCCCCTCCGAGCGGAACCGCTCGATCGCATCGGCCACGGGCAGCTCGCTGCGCTCGAAGGGCTCGGCGGCCTTCACGTGCTGGCGCATCCGCTCCTCGATGCGCTCGAAGTCGGCATCGGAGAGCTTCACGTCGGGTGGGAACTCGAAGTCGTAATAGAAGCCGTCCTCGATCGGCGGCCCGATCGAGACCTTCACGCCCGGGTACAGCTCGGTCACAGCCGTGGCCAGCACGTGCGCCGCGTCGTGGCGGACCAGCCACAGCGGCCCCTGGCCGTCCTCGTCGCTGCGCGCCGTGACGATCTCGAGCCTGCCGCCGTCGGGCAGCGGCGCGGCCAGGTCGCGCAGCTCACCGTCGACTCTCACCGCGAGGGCCGCCCTGGCCAAGCCCTCGCCGATGGCGCGCGCGGCGTCGGCGCCCGAGGCGCCCTCGGGGAGCTCCAGCTCGGTGCCATCGGGCAGGGTGACCTTCATCGCGCAGCCAAACTACTCGCCGAGGCGCGCCAGCAGCTCGAGCTCGTCCGCCAGCACGCGGGTGACCAGGAACCGCTCCCGTACTCGTTCGCGGCCGGCGCGTCCCATCTCGGTCGCCAGGCCCGGGTCGCCGATGAGCTCGACCACCCGCGCGGCCACCTGCTCGACTTCGTCGGCCAAATAGCCGTCCACCCCGTCGCGCACTTGCAGCGGGATGCCCCCGGCGGTGCCCCCGACCACGGGCGTGCCGCGCCACATGGCCTCCGACGCGGCCAGGCCGAACCCCTCCTGCAGGGACAGCCTCAGCGCCACGCGGGAGAGCTGGTTGAGCGCTCCGAGCTCGAGGTTGCCCAGCCCCGAGTAGCTGGTGAGCAGATGCAGGCCCTCCTGGCCGCCCGCGTAGTCCGAGATCTCCTTCACCGCCGGCCAGGACCTGCCGTCTGGGCCGAGCTCGCACGCGATCACCAGCTGAGCTGCCGGCAGCTCCTCCCGCACGAGCGCGAAGGCCTCGATGGCCGCGTGCGGATCGCCCCAGCGGTCCAGGCGCATGAGCTGGCTGGTCAACGGCCGATCGAGGTCGAGTCCTAGCCGCCGCAGCGCGCGACCCGCTACCAGCGGAGCGGACTCCGCGTTGCGGGCGCCCAGCGGGTCGATGCCGGGCGCTATGGCCGCCGGCGCTTCCGTCCCTGGCGGCGCGAACGAGGCGTCGGCGAACACCCTGGCCGAGCAGGCGGACACCAGCTGCTGGGCCCGCTCCCAAGCCTGCGCATCGGGCGCCGAGGCATCCACATGGCAGCGCCATACGGGCGGCGTGCCCAGCGCGGCCGCCAGCCCCAGCGTGCCGGGGTCGTGCAGCACGATCGCGTCCCACTCGTCCTCGATGGTGGCCGCCGCCTGCTCGCATGCCGCCAGATAAGCGCGCCAGCCGGCCTCGGCGGTGGCGCTCTCGGCGCCCTGGAGGCCCTCATGCAGCGCGGCCGCCGCGTCCATGAGCTCGGTCCCTCCAAAGAGGACTCGCCACTCCACGTGCAGCCCGGCACCGCTGGCCAGCGGCAGCAGGGCGTTCAGGAGGTCCGCCGCTCCCCCACCCGCGCCCGCCGAGGTCACGTGCAGCACGCGCGCGCCGGCGACCGCCCGGGCGGCGTTGGTCAGCCGCTCCACTGCCTCGGCCCCGCACGCCGGCGCGTAGTCCCCGGGCGGGCGGGCCGCGACGTCCATGGGCTGCAACGCGGCGGTCACCGCGCGGCAGCGTATCCGCGCCAGCCTGAGCGGCCGCACGCGGCGAGTGTGATGGCCATCACAGTCCGAACGTCTGTTCGCCCTAGCCTGACCGGTCGAGTCGGTCTCCCCAGGCAGGGGCCCGCGCCGGCTCTCCTCCCCGCGCTCACGCGCGGGCGCCGCCTACGGCGGCCCTGAACCCGACACACAGAGGTGAAGCGCACTGTGCGCAAGCTGTTCCCGATACCCGTCGTCGTGCTGCTGCTCGCGGTTCCGGCGGCTCTGGCCGCGTCGTCCTCCAAGCCGTCGCCCGAGAGCGGCGACGAGCTCATCCAGTCCTCCCTTGCCGGGCATCCGCTCGACTCGCCCAAGGCCAAGGCCCACTCACGGCGCGCGAAGCGAGCCGCTCAGCACCGCACCCGCGAGCGGCGCGCCGAGCGGGCGCGTGCAGCCGTGTCGCCGCAGCTCCAGGCCATCGCGGCCTGCGAGTCGGGCGGCGACCCGCGTGCGGTGAGCGCCAACGGCACCTACCGCGGCAAGTACCAGTTCTCCACCGCCACCTGGCAGGCCGTGGGGGGCAGCGGCGACCCGGCCGCCGCGCCCGAGGCCGAGCAGGACAAGCGCGCCGCCATCCTGATGGCCCGCTCCGGGCCCGGTCAGTGGCCCGTGTGCGGGGCGTAACCAGGCGCTCAGTCGCGAACGACCTGGCTGCCCGGGACGATGTCGTCCTCACCCGACTCGTCCCAGCGCACCCAGGCCTTGTGCCCGCCGTCGTAGTCGGGCCCCCACAGGACGAGGGTCGCGGGCTGCTCCCACACGATGCAGCGGTCCGTTGACTCCTCGTCCAGGCCGCGCCAGACGCGCACGAACGGGTTCGACTCCCATTCGTCGCCCACGGTCGTGGGATCGGTGTGCCCCGGGTGCAGGCGCGTGTCGGGCGGCAGCTTCATCAGCACCTCCATCACGGAGTGCTTGAGGTCGCCGAAGGTCGTCGAGCCGGGCGCCTTCACGCCGCCCACCGAGCCCTTGAACAGCGTGTCGCCGGTGAACACGTCGGCTCGGTTCACCACGAAGTTGAGCATTCCCGCCGTGTGCCCCGGGGTGAGCAGCGCGCCGATCGAAAGGCCGCCCGTCTCCAACACGGTGTCGCCCGGCTCGATCGTGCGGTCCACGTCCATGAGCTCTGCGGCCTCCAGCGGGTGCGCGAGGATCTCGGCGCCGAAGCGCTCCTTGTAGACCGCGTTCTCGGCCACGTGGTCGGCGTGATGGTGGGTCAGGAGGAGGTGCGTGACCTCCACATCGTGCTCCTCCGCTTTCTCCAGCAGCGGCCCTGACGGGCCGCCCGAGTCGATGACCACCGCGGTGCCGCCGGGCTCGTCGCCCACCAGGTAGGCGTTGGACAGCCACTCCGGGTGCATCGATCGCTCGAGGATCATTGGGACGAAATCTAGTATCCGGGCCGTGCCCAACGCCCTGCGGTCCGCCTTCCCCGTGCTGGAGCACGCGGAGTACCTGAACGCCGGGTCCGTCGGGCCGGTGCCGCGCGCCGCCGCCGAAGCGGCGACCGCGGAGCTCGAGCGAGAGCTCACCGAAGGCCGGGGAGGGTCCGCGCAGTTCGCCCGCTCGGGGCAGCTGGGCGACGAGCTGCGGGCCGAGGTGGCACAGCTGATGGGGTGCCAACCCGCAGAGCTGGCACTCACCGGCGCCACCACCGATGGCGTGAATGCAGTCCTGGGCGGGCTCGACCTCCAGGCGGGCGACGAGATCCTGACCTCCGACGAGGAACATCCGGGCCTGCTGGCGCCGCTCGGACGGCTACGCAAGGTGCGGGGCGTGGAGGTGCGAATCGCTCCTTTCGACCAGCTGGGCGACGGCGTGGGCTCGCGCACGCGCCTGATCGCCTGCTCGCACGTCTCCTGGCTCACCGGCCGCGTGGCCGACAGCGCGGCACTCGCCGCCTCCGGCGTCCCGGTGCTGCTGGACGGCGCCCAGGGGCTCGGCGCCGTGCCCGTCGACGTGCGGGAGCTGGGCTGTGACTTCTATGCCGCCTCGGGCCAGAAGTGGCTGTGCGGGCCGGTGGGCAGCGGCTATCTGTTCGTGAGCGCCGCCCGGGTTGCCGACCTCACCCCCGCCACCCCCGGCTACGGGACGGTGGAGGAGCCCACCCGAGCGCTGGAGTTCGACCTCAGAGACGGCGCGCGGCGGTTCGACGCCGCGCTATCCCCCACGCCGCACGTGATCTGGGCGCTGTCAGCGCTGCGCACGCTGGCGGCCGACGGGATCGGGCCGGTGCACCAGCGCGCCGGCGCGCTTGCTGAGCGGCTGGCGGAGGCACTGGCCGAGCGCGGCGCCACGGTGGCACCGCGCGGATCCTCGACCCTGGTCTCGTGGGAGGCCGTTGATCCCGAGCGTGAGGTCAGGCGCCTCGGCGAGGAGGGATTCGTGCTGCGGCACCTGCCAGGGACCCCGTGGGTGCGTGCGTCGGTGGGAGCCTGGTCCGACGAGGACCGCCTCGACGCCCTGGCCGCGGCGGCTACTTCTGGGTCATGACCAGGATGCCGCCCACCACCGCGGCGGCCACCGCGGCGAAGGCCACCAGCATCAGCGCGCCGTAGGCCACAGCCGCGCCCGAATGCCCATCGCGGCGCAGGTCCACCGCCCGCGTCGCGCCCAGGATGGACAGCGCGAAGATGGCGGTCACTCCGATCCCGGCGCCCAGCGAGTAGATGACCACGTCGGCCAGCGCGCGCCAGTCCACAACGGGGTCGGCCACAGGTACCACGGCTCACTCCGCCGCCGTGATCACGGAGCCCTGCTGCACGCGGCGCGCGAACACCACCGCCATCGCCACGACGAACACGGCCGCGACGATCACGGGGCCGGCCGCGCCGGTGCCGAAGAGCCGCGTGACGCCGTAGGTGGCGCCGCCGATGGCGGCGGCCGCGGGAAGCGTGAGGATCCAGGCGACCACGATGTTGCCCGCAACCCCCCACCTCACGGCGGAGACGCGCTTCGCGGCGCCGGCGCCCATGACTGCGCCCGAGATCGTGTGGGTCGTGGACAGCGGAAAGCCGCCGTGCGAAGAGGCGAGGATCACCGCGGCGCCGCTGCCCTGTGCCGCGAACCCCTGAGCGGTGTCCATCTTGATGATCCGGCTGCCCATCGTCTTGATGATCCGCCAGCCGCCCATGTAGGTCCCCAGCGCGATCGCCGTGGCGGCGGACACCACCACCCAGAAGGGGATCTCGGCGTCGCTGCCGAGATTGCCGTTCGCGATCAGCGCGAGGGTGATCACCCCCATCGTCTTCTGGGCGTCGTTGGTGCCGTGGGCCAGCGCCAGCATCCCGCCGGAGATCACCTGGCCGAGCCGGAAGCCGCGAGTGACCGGGCCCGGCCGCAGCCTGCCCACGATCCGGTAGATCAGGAGGATGCCGAGCCCGGCGACGACGAAGGCCAGGGTGGGCGCCACCAGCGCCGGCACCACCACCTTGCCGATCAGCCCGTCGCCGAGCACGGCGTCGGGGCCCTCCGCCACGAACGCCGCGCCCACCACCCCGCCGATCAGGGCGTGCGAGGAGCTTGAGGGCAGGCCGTAGTACCAGGTGATCAGGTTCCACGCGATGGCCCCCACGAGCCCGCCGAAGACGACCTGGAGCGTCACAAGGTCGGCGTCCACGATGCCCGTGGCGATCGTCGCGGCCACCGACAGCGACAAGAAGGCGCCCACGAAGTTGAGGATCGCCGCGTAGCCCACCGCCAGACGCGGCGCCATCGCGCGGGTGGAGATCGAGGTGGCCACCACGTTGGCGGTGTCGTGGAAGCCGTTGGTGAAGTCGAACGCCAGCGCGGTGGCCACCACCACCACGAGAAGCACGTCGCTCTCCATCAGGCCGGCGGCGCGCTCAAGAGTTCTTGATGACGATGCCTTCGAGCAGGTTGGCCACGCGCTCCGTGGAGTCGATCGCCGCCTCGAGTCGCTCGTAGATGTCCTTCCAGCGGATCACGACCATCGGGTCGATGCCGTTGTCGAACAGCGACGCCACCGCCTCGCGTGAGATGCGATCGCCGTCGTTCTCCAGGCGGTTGATCTCGACCGTGTAGTGGCTGATGTCCTTAAATCCGCGCAGCCGTGGCATCGCCTCGGCGATCTGGCGGGCACACTCCAGCAGCACCCGGGCGAGTCGCTGAGCCTGCTCCATCGGCGCCTCGATCTTGTAGAGACCGAGGTAGTCCGCCACCTCCTCGGTGAAGTCCACGATGTCGTCGAGCGCGGACGCCAACTCGTAGATGTCCTCGCGGTCGATCGGGGTGACGAAGGTCTCGTTGAGCCGCCGGATGATGTCGTGCGTGATCCGGTCACCCTCCTGCTCGCAGATCAGGATGTCGCGCGCCAGGTCGGCCCCGCGGTCGGGAAACGCGGCGAGCATTCGGTCCAGCAGGTCGGCCGCGCGCAGGATGTTCCCACCGGCCTCCTCGAACAGGTCGAAGAACTCGCGGTCGCGCGGCGCGATGACGCTGGAGAGGCGCACGAGGGAGACCACTGTAAAGGAGTTGTAAAAAGACAACCGGATGGACGCATCGCTGTTTGGGCACCGGGGTTGGGTGGTGAAAGGCCAAGGGACCCGATTGAAGGAGGAGACATGTGCCCCACACCGGAGGGCAGCAGCGAAGCAACACGAGAGCGTGAAGGGCGCCACCACACCCCGCGCGAGCGGCGGCCCGACGGCCGGCCGGCGCCCCGGAGCCCGGAGCGAGACGAGCGCGCCACCGAGCACGCGATCGAACGCCTGTGGGCTGTGGTCGGGCGCTGAGGCGCCCGCCGCCGTCCCGCTATCCTCGCCTCCTCCCGGGCCGTTAGCTCAGCTGGGAGAGCGCCGCCTCGACAAGGCGGAGGTCGCTGGTTCGAGCCCAGCACGGCCCATCGGTGAGGTGGCCAGGAGGCCCTGGACGGCCTCTAAAGGGTCTAAAGCGCCTGCCGAGTAGTGAAGTAGGAAGGCCGACGGGCCAGGTCACAACTCTCTTGTGCCTGGTGGAACGTCTCCGCGGAACGAGGGGCCCCACGGGGCCCCTCTTCCGTGTCTGGGGCCGAGCGCGGCTACGCCTCGGCGTCGTCGCGCCGCGCCTTGATCTTGTCCTCCAGCTGGGCCATCACGTCGGGGTCGCGCAGCGTGGTCACGTCGCCCATCTCGCGGCCCTCCGCGATGTCACGGAGCAACCGGCGCATGATCTTGCCCGAGCGCGTCTTGGGCAGGTCGTCGGCCCACACGATCCGCTTGGGACGGGCGAACTTGCCGATCCGCGCCGCAACCTGCTCGTTGATCTCGGCGATCATCTCGTCGCCGCCCTCCAGATCACCCTCCAGCGTCACAAATGCGCAGATGGCCTGGCCGGTGTCCTCGTCCTGTTGCCCGATCACCGCCGACTCCGCCACCTTGGGGTGCGACACGATGGCCGACTCCACCTCGGCGGTCGACAACCGGTGCCCGGACACGTTGATCACGTCGTCCACGCGCCCGATCACCCAGAAGTAGCCGTCGTCGTCGCGGCGCGCCGCGTCGCCCACGAAGTACGTGGTGGGACCGAACTTCGAGAAGTAGGTCTCCTTGAAGCGGTCGGGGTCCTTGTAGAGCGTCCTGAGCATCCCCGGCCACGGCCGCCGCAGGACCAGCAGGCCCTGGCCCTCGACCTCGTTGCCGTCCTCGTCGACCACCGCAGCCTCGATCCCGGGGAGGGGCCGCCCGGCCGCGCCCGGCTTGGTCGCTGTTACCCCGGGCAGGGTGGTGATCATGATGTGGCCCGTCTCGGTCTGCCACCAGGTGTCCACGATCGGGCAGTCACCGCCGCCGATCACGTGGTGGTACCAGACCCAGGCCTTAGGGTTGATCGGCTCGCCGACCGAGCCGAGCAGCCGCAACTTGGACAAGTCGTGGCGGCCGGGGTGCTCGACCCCCCACTTGATGCACGCGCGAATCGCGGTGGGCGCCGTGTAGAAGATCGTGACGCCGTAACGGGCACACAGCTCCCACCAGATGTCCTTCCCCGGATAGTCGGGAGCGCCCTCGTACATCACCGAGGTCGCACCGCTCATGAGCGGCCCGTAGACGATGTAGGAGTGTCCCGTGACCCAGCCGACGTCGGCCGAGCACCAGTACACGTCCTCCTCGGGTCGCAGGTCGAACACCCAGCGCGTGGTGGCCGCCACGCCGGTCAGATAGCCGCCAGTGGTGTGCAGGATCCCCTTCGGCTTGGCGGTCGAGCCCGACGTGTAGAGCACGAACAGCGGGTGCTCGGCCTCGAGCGGCTCGGCCGGGCATTCAGCTTCGGCCGCCTCCAGCGCCTCGTGGTACCAGACGTCGCGGCCCTCGGTCATCGCCACGTGATCGCCGGCGTTCTTGACCACCATGACGGTCTCGATAGAGGGCAGGTCGCCCAGGAACTCGTCGACGGCCGGCTTGACCGGCGCCGTCTTGCCCTTGCGCCGCGCCGAGTCCGTGGTGATCAGCGCCTTGGCCTCCGAGAACTCCATCCGCTCCTTCACGCTGCCCGGTGAGAAGCCCCCGAAGACCACGTTGTGGGGCGCCCCGATCCGGGCGCAGGCCAGCATGGCCACGGCCACCTCGGGGATCATCGGCAGGTAGATCCCCACCACGTCGCCCTTGCCGATCCCGCGCTCCTTCAACGCGTTCGCCAGGCGCTGGACGTCGCGCAGGAGGTCGGCGTAGGTCACATCGCGCTCCTCGCCCTCCTCACCGCGCCAGTGGAACGCCACCCGGTCGCCGTTGCCGGCCTCGACGTGGCGATCGAGGCAGTTCTGCGAGGCGTTGAGCGTGCCGCCGGTGAACCACCTGTAGAACGGCGCCTCGGACTCATCCAGCACGGTGTCCCACCGCTTGTCCCAGTCCAGCGCCCCGGCCTGCTTGGCCCACCACGCCTCGGGATCGGCCGCCGCCTCCTCGTAGGGGGACTCGTCGGTGAAGGACGCCGTGTCCGCGAACCCCGGCGGCGGCTCGAACTTGTCGCGCTCCAGGAGCTCGGCGATCTGGCGCTCGAGCTCGTCCCCAGCGGGGGCGGTTCCGGCTTCCATCCATCCTCCTTCTCGAGTGCCCGGGTTCTACCGGATGCGGCGGCTACTCGCCGCTCCCCCGAGTCCTCCAAACGGGCCCTGGAACGCGAAAGACCCGCCGGGGGGACGGGCCTTATCGCTGAAGCTGCGGCGAGCCGACGCTGAAGTGCCGCAGCTACCATTTAGTCTTCCCCGTTCCGAACGGGTCAAACGCGATCTCGCCGATTGCACGAGACCGGCGCGTAAGGTGTGCGCCCACCTAAAGGCGACGACCGGAATCGAACCGGTGTAAACGGCTTTGCAGGCCGCTGCGTAACCACTCCGCCACGTCGCCGCGCGGCGCCAAGCGTAGCGCCGGCCCGGGCGCGCACGGCCGCCCGAAGCCGGCGCGACCGGGCGGGTTGCCCCCGCCTGGCGACTCTGATCGAATGGCGCCGCGATGCCGACCCCAGACGCTCCACGGATGGCGATCGTCGGGGCCGGCCCCTCGGGCCTGGCCGCGCTGCGCGCCCTGACGACCGCGGGGATCGACGCCGTGGCCTACGAGCGAGGCGCGAGGATCGGCGGCATCTGGAGCCTGGAAGACCGGCCGACCGCCGCCTACCGCTCGCTGCACCTGATCACCAGCCGGCCGCGGACCGAGTTCGACGAGCTGGCCATGCCCCCCGGCACCCCCGACTACCCGAGCCGTGACGCGGTGGGCCGCTACCTCGAGGACTACGCCGAGCGCTTCGGTCTGAATGACCGGATCCGGCTCGGCGCCGGTGTCGTGAACGCCCGGCCCATGGAGGGCGGCGGCTGGGAGCTGGAGCTGGAGGGCGGCGAGCGAGAGCGGGCAGACGCCCTGGTGGTGGCCAACGGCCACAACGACGTGCCGACGTGGCCCGATCCGCCCTACCCGGGCGACTTCGCCGGCCGCCAGCTGCACGCGCTCGACTACGGAGCCGCAGAGGACTTCCGCGACCAGCGGGTGCTCGTGGTCGGCATGGGCAACAGCGCCATGGACATCGCCACTGACCTGTCCCACGTGGCCGCCCACACGCTTCTGTCGGCGCGGCACGGCAGCTGGGTGATCCCCAAGCGCCTGCTGGGGCACCCCGCCGACCAGATCATCCGGCCCTGGGTCGCCACACACGTGCCTTGGCGGCTGCGCCAGCCGCTGTCCGAGCTGCTGCTTCGCATCACGGTCGGCCCGCCCGAGCGCTACGGGCTGCCCGCGCCGGAGCGCGGACTGTTCCAGGACCACCCCACCATCACCGACACGGTGCCCAGCCGCATCAGCCACGGGGCGATCGGGCCCAAGCCCGGAATCGACTCGCTGGCCGCCAGTGGGGTGCGGTTCGTGGACGGCAGCACTGAGGAGGTCGACGCCATCGTGTGGTGCACCGGGTATCGGGTGTCGATCCCGTTCCTCGACCAGGCGCTGGTCGGAGACGACCCCCGCGAGCTCCCGCTCTACAAGCGGGTCTTCCACCTCGAGCGGGAGGACCTCTTCTTCGTCGGGCTCATGCAGTCCACGGGCTCGGCGTTTCCCATCGTCGAGCGTCAGGCGCAGCTGCTGGCCGCGTATGCCACGGGGCGCTGGGCTCTCCCGTCGCCAGCGGCCATGCGCACCGACTGCACGCGGCGCCGGCGCGCGGCGCTGAAGCGCTGGGGCGCCCACGGGCGGCCGGGAATGCGCGTGGACTTCGATGGCTTCATGCACGAGCTCGAGCGTGAGCTCCGCGCCGGGGAGCGTAGGGCCACGGGCAACGGCGGCCCGCTCGTTTCCGGCCGCGCGCCCTCCGGGCACGACGACGAGCCGGCCGCGGCCACGCAGGCCGGCACGTGACCCGCACCGCCCTGGTCACCGGCGCCAGCGGGGCGTTCGGCACCGCGGTGCGCGAGGAGCTGCGCGGCCGCGGCTGGCGCGTTGCAGGGCTCGACCTGCGTCCCGATCCTGCCGACCGCGACGTGCTGGCCTGCGACGTGACCGACGCGAGTGCGGTGCCCGACGCGGTGGCCGCGGCCATCGACCAGCTCGGGGGGCGGCTCGACGCCCTGGTGAACAACGCGGGCGTCGGCGGGCCGGCGAGCGCCGGCGCCGCGCCGGACGAGCGGGTGCGCCGGATGCTCGACGTGAACCTGCTGGGCTCCTGGAACGTGACGGCGGCCGCCATCGACCGGCTGGTCGAGAGCCGCGGCCGAGTGGTCCTCGTGGCCTCTCGGATGTCGTTCATCGGCCTCCCGCTCGGCGCCGCCTACGGCGTGTCCAAGCGTGCACTGGTGGCCTACGCCGATGCCCTGCGAGCCGAGTACGGGACCCACGTTGGGGTCACCTGCGTGCACCCGGCCATGGTTCGCACACCGATCCATGACGCCACCCGCGACGCCGGCCTCCAGCTCGAGGGCTTCTCGCGCGAGGAGTCGCTTCAGGCCGTGACGCGCGCGATCGTGGACGCCTGCGAGCGCGACCGTCCGCGTCGCGACGTGGCCGTCACGCGCGCCGGCGCGCTGCAGCTGGCGGTCGCCCGCCACCTTCCCGGAGTGGTCGACCGCGTGGTGGCCCGGCTGCTCTCCAAGCGGATCGCCGCCGGTGACCTCGACGGCGCGCCGCTGGCCGCCGGCCTGCGGTCACGGCACCGCCGGCCGGGGGCCTAGCCCAACCGCCGCTCCAGCGCGTCCAGTTGTGCCCGGACCTCGTCCGGCAGCTGGTCGCCGAACCTGGCCAGATGCTCCTTGACCTGGGGCAGCTGTGCGCGCACGGCGTCGGAGTCCACCCGCAGCACCTCGGCCAGGTCGTCCGGGTCGATGTCGAGCCCGTCGGTGTTCAGGTCGCCCTCGGTGGGAACCAGGCCGATGGGCGTTTCGCGCGCCTCAGCATCGCCGTCGCAGCGGCGGAACACCCACTCCAGCACGCGGCTGTTCTCGCCGAAGCCGGGCCACAGGAAGCGCCCATCGGCGTCCTTGCGGAACCAGTTCACGTAGAAGATGCGCGGCAGCGCGGCGCCTTCGGTGCGCCCCACCTGCAGCCAGTGCTGCATGTAGCGGGCCATGTGGTAGCCGCAGAAGGGCAGCATGGCGAAGGGGTCGAAGCGCAACTCCCCCACCTGGCCCTCAGCCGCGGCCGTCTTCTCAGAGGACATGGTTGCTCCCAGGAACACCCCGTGCTCCCAGTCGAAGGCCTCGTGGACCAGAGGGATCACGGTGGAGCGGCGCCCTCCGAACAGCATGGCGTCCACGGCCACGCCCTTGGGGTCCTCCCACTCCGGGGCGATCGCGGGATCCTGCGCCGCCGGGGTCGTGAAGCGGGCGTTGGGGTGGGCGGCGGGCTCGTCGGAGTCCGGCGTCCACTCGGCCCGCTTCCACGAGATCGCATGGGCCGGAGGCTCCTTTGTCATGCCCTCCCACCAGATGTCGCCGTCGTCGGTGCGGGCGCAGTTGGTGAAGATGCTGTTGCGCTCCACGGTCGCCATCGCGTTCGGGTTGGTCTCCTCGCCCGTCCCCGGAGCCACGCCGAAGAAGCCCGCCTCGGGGTTGATCGCGTAGAGGCGGCCGTCGTCGCCGAACTTCATCCAGGCGATGTCGTCGCCGATGGTCTCGACCTTCCAGCCCGGCAGCGTGGGGATCAGCATCGCCAGGTTGGTCTTGCCGCACGCCGAGGGGAACGCGCCGGTGATCACCTTGGACCGGCCCTGGGGCGAGGTGATCTTGAGGATGAGCATGTGCTCGGCCATCCAGCCCTCGTCGCGCGCCATCACTGAGGCGATGCGCAGCGCGAAGCACTTCTTGCCCAGCAGCGCGTTGCCGCCGTAGCCCGAGCCGAACGACCAGATCTCCCTGGTCTCCGGGTAGTGAACGATGTACTTGTTGTCGGCGTTGCAGGGCCACGGCACGTCCTCCACGCCCGCGGACAACGGCATCCCTACCGAGTGCACGCAGGGCACGAACTCGCCCTCCTCCCCAAGCGCGTCCAGCGCGCCCTGTCCCATGCGGGTCATGATCCGCATGGACACGGCCACGTATGCCGAGTCGGTGAGCTGCACGCCGATGTGGGCGATCGGTGAGCCGCAGCGGACCCATCGAGAACGGCACCACGTACATGGTCCGCCCCTCCATGCAGCCGTCGAAGAGCTCGCTCAGCGACTCCCGCATCTCGTCGGGGTCGCGCCAGTTGTTGGTCGGCCCGGCGTCCTGCTCGGACTCTGAGCAGATGAAGGTGCGGTCCTCCACGCGCGCCACGTCGGCCGGGTCGGACAGCGCCAGGTAGGAGTTGGGGCGCTTGGCGTCGGACAGCCGCTCGAACGTGCCGGCGTCCACCAGCCCCTGCGCCAGGCGGTCGTACTCCTCGGCCGATCCGTCGCACCAGACCACCTCATCGGGCTTGGTCAGCGCTGCGACCTCCTCCACCCACGCCTGCAGCTTCTTGTTCTGGGTGGGGATGGTGCTCTGGCTCACGGGTTTGGCTCGCTCCTAGGGTCGCTGGCGCTGGTCGGAAGGGCCGGGACGGTAGCGCACCCCGAGACGCGGAGAGTCCACATCCCTTGCCCCGCCGACCCTCCGTCGGGCATGCCGAGGCGGCCGGGGCATCGGCCCCGGCCGCCCCGCAGCCTGCTTGCCGGAAGCCGCCTAGCGGTGGCGGCTCTGCAGCTCCAGCACCTGCTGGAACGTCGGCCGGTTGGTGGTGCGCATCGTGTTCGGGATCAGGCCCGGCTGGAAGCCCGTCCTGGACGCGGTCCGGAGCCACTTGGCCGGATCCTGCTCGCCGTTGAACTCGGCGGCGAGCTTGTCCGCCGCGGCGGACACAGCCGCCCATAGCGACTCGCGGCAGGCCCGCAGGGACCCGTTGCCGCAGTAGCTGAGGTTGAACTCGCCCTTGACCCGGCGCCCGAGCAGCGTACGCAGGTCCTTGTCCACGTACGAGTGTCCCGACTGCCCGTTCAGGCCGCGGACGTCGCTCAGGTCGTCGGTGAGGTCGCCGAACACGGGCCGCATCACGGCCTCCGCGATCGGCCGCCAGACCTCGTCGAATATCGCCGGGCCGGAATCGTCGTAGAACGTGTTGTCGTCGGCGTCCAGGCGCGGAGCGTCGCGGCTGACCCACTCGTCGAGCACGTCGAGCACCTTCTGGTCCCGGGCGCTCGGCGCCGGCCCGCTGCGCAGCACCTTGCTGACCACCGGCCACACCGGCGAGCGCACGTCCTCCGTGGCTGCCCTGTTCATGATGCCGACGACGTCCGTGAGCTTGGGCCGGTTGGGGAACTTGTCGAACAGCTCCACCCGTTGGGCCGAGCCGTACGGCTCGTCGTCACCGTGCATGAAGCCCGGCGCCGACTGGTTGTTCCAGTTGAGCAGCAGCCCATCGGGCCCGCTCACGTCGTGCGGGTGCTCGCGCTCGCTGAGGAACCCGTTCCACTCGTAGCGGCCGTTGCCCAGCGTCGGCAGCCGCCGGTCCAGACCGCGGGCGCGTCGCGGCAGCAGCCCCGACGAGAAGTTCGCCGTGGCCTTGCGTGAGGTGTACGCCCAGTTGAACGTGAACCCGAACTGGTTCGCAGCTCGGAAGAACCGCTCCGGCGTGGAGGCCTTGCCCTCCGACATGTCCTTCAGAGCGGCGAGGTTGAGCGCGTCACGGCCGAACGTCGACCGCTTGCGCGACAGCGCATACGGCTTGCCGTCGATCGTGGCGGTCGCGAACACGTTGCCGTGGACGCTCTGCTTGTACTTGATGCGGCGTGCCGGACAGCAGGCCCGCGTCGACGTCCACCAGCGCACGGCACTCGCCCTTGTAGAGGTAGTGCGAGGACGCCCGCGTCGGCGCGGAGCCGTTGGGCTCGCACAGGCGCTCGGCGTACACGTCGCGCACGTCGTGCCCGGCCGAGGTCAGGCTCCAGGCGTAGTTCTCGGTGCGGCCGATCAGCGTGTACATCGCCAGGCCCGGCACCGAGACTCCCTGGGACCGGATGCCGCCACCCTCGAGGTGCATCTGCTGCACGATCTCGGGGTAGTAGTAGCCCAGCTGCGGGCCCTTGACCGCCAGCGAGTTGCCCCGCTTCGCGCGTTTGGGCGAGACCAGCAGGAAGTTCGACGCCTGCTGGCGCGCCGGCGCCGCGGCGGCCGCCGCGGGCGTGGTGGTCCGCGGGTTCACCGCCTCAATCGAACCCGGGTCGATCGTCACGGATCCGGTCACCTTCTTGCCGCCGGTGAGCGGCCCGTAGTCGAAGCGGCGGTTGATCGTGGTCGGCGCCTCCGGGTCCTCGGCCAGCATCACGTCCTCCCAAGCCTTGTAGCCGCGCCTGGATCCGAGCGATGCCTGCAGCTTGGCAAGCAGCTCGCCGTTGGCCGCCTCGCCGCCGCCGCCGGCGCCGAAGATCGAGCCGATGAAAGCGGTGACCGCGAGCACGTCGTTCACCGTCGCGGGCGCCTCGTTGATGTTGTTGGCCTTCCAGTAAGCGTTGATGCCGTCGGCGTAGGCCTGCGCGTCGGCCACGATCTCGCGGCCCTTGTCGCCGTAGGTCTCGACCAGCAGGTCCTTCTGCTTGGTCACGAGCGCCTCGGTCTCGGCGCTCGGCGTGAACGACTGCAGGCTCGTGATCAGGCCGAAGGCGTTGATGTTAGGCACGTCTGCCACGGCCACGCGGGCGGGTCCGCGCCCGAGCGTGACCAGCAGACCGCGGTCCCGCGCGGTCGACCAGCCGGCGCCGAAGGCAACGTCCGCGCGCGTCCTGCCGTACACGTGCGGCACGCCGTACTCGTCGTAGATCAGCCGCAGGCCCGGCCGCCCGGTCTGCTCCTCACGGGTCTGGCCGATGGGCTGGAAGTTCTCCGGCAGGAACTTGTTCTCGATATCCGCCTTGGTGACGTTGCCCCGCAGCGGAGTGAGGGAGTCATAGAGGGGAAGCTGGTCCAGCGAGTCGGAGTTGGTTGGCAGGCCGCCGTAGTTGCCGGGCGGCAGGATGTACCTGGCCGTGTCCTCCTTGCCATCGCCGTTCCTGTCGCGGTCCTTCTTGCTGTACGACATGGCTGTGGCGGGTAGCACCGCGAGGGCGGCTGCTGCAACGACGATGGGCCTGAGCCAACGGCTCATGGGCGCCTCCTCTCTCCTTCGTTTTGCGACCCGGGACCGGCCGCCGTGGCACCCTTTCACATCGGGTGCGACCGATGTCGAGGTTCGCGGGCCCGGCGCCCCGCTAGGAGAAGCCGACTCGCGCGTCACCGCTTTCGACGCGCACGTATGCCACGCGGTCGAGCGCGATCAAGATCGTGGGCAGCGCGGAGCCGCTTGCCCGGCGCACCGCCCATCAGCAGCAGGGACCCATGGACGGTCCCCTTCCCGTACATGTAAGGAGACCCATCGGCGGCCTGCGGCCGACATTGAGTCGCGTGAAGCGGAGTCCACCAGCTTTCACCGTCGCCGTGAAGGCGGCTGAGGCCACCTGGTCGTGGGCTAGACTCCACCGCTCGCGCGGCTGTAGCTCAGTTGGCTAGAGCGTCTGCTTGCCATGCAGAAGGTCGTGGGTTCGAATCCCATCAGCCGCTTGGCCCCAAGCTGCTGCGCAACGGGGCGCAACGGAGCGAAGCTGCGCACAGAGCGGAATCAGGGCTGCGCAACGGTGCGCACCCCGAGCCCCCTCCGCTCGCCTGGCGTCGAGCTGCCCGCCACCTGAGGTCTAGGTCACCGCTGAGCTCGGGAGCTCGCCGTCGCCGTTGTCGGCTTGCTTGTGGCGCCTTCGAGCGAGACCTCGGGCAGCCACTCCAGCCGTGCGGGGAAGTACCAGTTCCAGTCGCCGAGCAGCTTCATCGACGCCGGCAGCAGGACGGCCCGGATCAGCGTGGCGTCGATCAGCACGGCCACCGCCAGCCCGACGCCCATCATCTTGAAGTCGAGCGCGCTGAGGGTGGCGAAGATCGCGAACACGAACACCATCACCACGGCGGCGCTCGTGACCGTGCCCGCCGTGCTCTTGATCCCGTGCGCGACGGCCTCGTCCGTGCTCATCCCTTTGTCGACCCCCTCGCGGACCCGGCTCAGGATGAACACGTGGTAGTCCATCGACAGGCCGAACAGCAGAACGAACAGGAACAGCGGCAGCCAGGCCGTGATGCCGCCGATCGACTCGAAGCCGAGCAGGTCCTCGAAGTGCCCGTACTGGAAGACGTAGACCAGCACCCCGTAGGCGGCGCCCACGGAGAGCAGATTGAGCGCGATCGCCTTAAGCGGGATCACGATCGACCGGAAGACCACCAGCAGGAGCATGAAGGCGAGGCCCAGGACGAACACGAAGACCAGCGGCGCGCGGGAGCTCAGGAGATCGTTGAAGTCCACCGACTGCGCGGTCATCCCTGTGACGTCGGCGCTCGCGTCCGGCACGGGGCCGAAGGCGAACGGGATAACGTCGTCACGCAGCGTCCTCGAGCGCGGCCACGGACCTGTCGTCGGTGCCGTTTCCCGCTATCGGGATCGACACCTCCGCGACCGTCTTGTCCGGGTTGATGGTCGTGGTGACCGGCTCAAAGAACTCGCCGGTGGAGACCGCCCGGATCCCGAGCCGAGCGATGGCGGTCTTCATCGGTTCGCTCTCGACGTTCTGCGCCTTGACCGCCACGATCGCGGACAGCGGCTCACCTGGGAAGGCCGCCTGGATGCGGTCGTAGGTCTGCATGATGGGTAGGTCCTGCGGAATTCCGTTGACGCCCGTGTTGACTGTGTGCAGGCTGAAGGCGGGGATCGCCATCACAACCAAGACTGCGGTCCCCAGCACCAGGGAGATGACGGGGCGCCTGAGCACGCGCTCGACGATGGCCGACCAGAAGCCGGCTTCTCCCCGCTGTCCCCTCCCCATGCGGTGCCTGAATGGGACGCGACCCCACTCGACGCGATCGCCGAGCTTCGACAGCACCGCGGGTAGCACGGTCAATGACCCGAGCACCGCGATCGCGACGACGATGATCGTGCCGGTCGCGAACGATATGAAGGTGGCGTTGCCGGTGACATACATCCCCGCCATCGCGATGATCACCGTGCTGCCGGAGACGAGCACGGCCCGACCGGAGGTGGACGCGGCCGCCTGCAGGGACACCTGCTCGGAGTTCCCCGCCGCTCTCTCCTCGCGTTCTCGCCGCAGGTAGAAGAGCGAGTAGTCGACGCCGACGGCGAGCCCGATCAGCAGGATCACCGACGAGATGCTCTGGTCGACAGGAATAACCTGGCTGAAGACGCCCACGACGCCGAGCGCCGCCGCCACGGCCGAGATCGCCAGGAGCAGCGGGACACCCGCCGCCGCAAGGGCGCCGAAAGCCACGACGAGGATCACAAGCGTGATCGGCAGCGAGAGCGTCTCCGCCTTGCGCAGGTCGTCCTCGAAGGCCTTCGAAAGTGCCTTGTCCGTGCTCGCGTCGCCGAACTCCTCGACGCGCAGGCCGGGTTGGCCGACTCGACCCGTTCGACCGCCTCCAGCACCGGCGTTACGTTGTCCTCGATGACGTCGTCGTCACCCAGCAGGTCGAAGGTCACCAGCGCCGACCGGCCGTCCGGCGAGAACTGCGACGAGTTGCCGGGCTCGAGCGGGGACTTGACGTCGCGAACCGTCTCGAAGCCCGAGAGGCTTTGCACTACATCCTTGACCGCGGCGGTGAAGCGCGGGTCGTCGGCCTTGATGTTGCCGCGACCCTGAATGAGGACCTCCTCGCTGGCGCGGTCGGGGAAGCCGTCGGCGAGTGTCTGGTCGGCGCGCTTGGACTCGCCGTCGCCGAGATCTTCGCTGGCGATCTCTTTCATGCCGAGTGCGCCGCCGAGCAGCACGCTGATCACGACGAAGGCAAGCCAGCCGAGGATCGCCTTCCGACGGTGCTTCGCGCTCCACCGGCCAGCGCGCGCTGCCAAGTTCCGGGACTGCATTAAGGCTCCTCGTCTCCCTGCGCCCCCGCAGCGCGAGTATCTCCTCGCCGGGGTAGTCCCGTCAAGCTGTGCGGTGAGACGACACCTACGCCGGCTCGCCTTCGGCGCTGACCTGCCGAGGGATCGTCGTGCGATGCCCAACTGCTCGCACGGATACCTGGACTACCGGCGGGCGTCGATTCGACCTCGACCTCGCAACGTCTATGGGGCAGCCACCGCAGGGGCCCCCGTCGCCTCCGGCATAGCGAGCGTCGTCGAGGATCACCGAGGGCCTGAAGCCCTTGACGATCAGGTAGATCGCAAACGCCGCCTCGAAGGCCCCCTCGGGCACCGAGAAGAGGGCGTGCAGGCCATCCTGCTCGTAGGCGCCGAACAGGACCGCGATCGACGACGCGAAGATCAGAGGGCCGCCGATGACGCCCAGCATCGCGAGCCGTGGCGGCATCAATCCAGTGCGGTACATCAGCCAGCCGAGCAGGATGCCGTTGACACCAAAGCAGAATCCCGGCCCGAACAGGAACGATTGATCCCCTCCCCGCCCTAGCTCGATACTGGGCGGACGATGTCGCGGGACAACGTGGAGACCGTGCTCAGGGCGTACGCGGCCTTCTCCCAAGGTGACCTCACCACGGTCCTGCAGCAGTTCGATCCCGAGGTCGTCAGCTACACGGCGGCGCCCCTCGACCCCGCCGAGTACCGAGGGCATGAGGGGTTCCTGGAATGGTGCGACAACTGGCTCAGCGCGTTCGACGACTTCACGAACGAGGTCGAGAGCCATGTCGAGACGGGGGAAGCCGTAGTTCTCCGAGTTCGGCAGCGAGCGACCGGTGCGACAAGCGGCGTGCCCGTGGAGAGGACCTTTTGGTTCGTGCACGTGTTCAGCGGTGAAAGGATCGCGCGCATCGGCATCCACGCGAACGAGGAGCAGGCCCTCGCAGTCGTGGGGCTGGCGGAGTAGGCGATGTCGCAGGAGAACGTGGAGATCGCGCGCCGCTGGCTCGAAGCCCTTAGCGGCGACAGCGAGGATTTCGACGGTGCCCTCGCCTTGGTCCATCGCGACGTTGTGTTCGTACCGCCAGGGGACCAAGCGCCGTACAGGGGCGCTGAGAGCTTGCGTCGCTGGATGGAGCCAGACGCTTTTCCGGTGCAGGTCGTCAAAGCATTCGAACCCGTTGTGGTCACAGACAGGACAATCCTGGGGAGACAACTCATCATGGCCCAAGGAGCGGCCAGCGGGATCGAAATGGATGTCCGCACTTGGTCCGTTTGGACCTTTGACGAGGACGGCCTCATAGCTCGGATCGAGATCTACCTGGATCACGAGGAAGAAAGGGCCCGCGAAGCCGCCGGCCTGTCGGGGTAGGCGATGTCGCGGGAGGATGCCGACAGAATCCGTCGCGCCTATGAGGTTTGGAACGAGTCCGGCCCGGCGGCGGTCACGGAGGAGTTTTGGGCGGAGGATGCCGCGCGAGCGCCACTCTAACTTCGGCCGTCGCCGCGTCGCCCTTGGCGGCCGAATAACTGCCGCTTTACATGGCCACTTACGGCCGGTCTTCCGGGTGCCCTTGTCTTCTCAGCTCGCGAGTCGCGGCGGCGACGCGGATCTGGAGCTCCGTCGCTGGCCGGCGAGCGGGGTCATCCCCTTCGATTGGCGCGCCTTCCGTTCTCATGGCCGCGCGCGCCGCGGCGTCCTCTATCAGCGCGTACCGGTCTGGCGCTGGTCGTGGCGTCGTACGTGTGAGAAGTTCTCCGAGATTATTGGCCTGCGACACACGTATTCCCATGTGCCGGGGGTGCCCGGCGCTTCCGAGCCGCGCTAACAGCCCTTGATGCCGCTTTGGCTCGTCGAGGGCTCCCGGGCAGAAGCGCAGCAGAATCGTCTTCATGATCGACGTGTGATCGAAGAGCTTCTTGGATACAGACGCTGGTTCCACCCACGGCGAGACGATCAGCGCCGGTATCCGCACGCCGTAGCGTCCGAACGTGTCGGGGTCGTCGTCCGGCGCCGCAGGCGGCGCGACGTGATCGAAGAAGCCGCCGTGCTCGTCGTAGAAGATGATGAGGAGCGTTCTCTCCCATTGGGGGCTTGTTGCGAGCGCGTGGTAGACGGCGAGCACAAGCTCCTGGCCGTCCTTGATGTCCGCCGGCGGGTGGTCGTCGTTGGGCTGAAAGCCGATTGGGTTGAAGTTGCTGAAGTTCGGGTCGATCCATGAGACCGACGGCAGCGCACCGTTGGCGGCGTCTTCGAGAAAACTGGGCGCTTTTGCGTCCATCCTGAGCTCGAGGCTGGTCTTCCAGTTCAAGTTGGTCTTGCTGAAGAACGCGAAGTTGTGGTGGTGGCCCAGCTTGTAGTGCCCATCGGCGAAGCGCAGGGTCCCCGCCTCGAACGAGTACCAGTGCCACGAGATGCCGTTCGCGTCGAGGTGTCGCACGAACGACGGTTGGTTGTACATGGGCGGGAGGTGGAGCGGCCGGTCATTGCGAGTGCCGGCGGCGCGACCACAAATCGCGTACAGGCGGTTGGGCCAGGTCGCCCCGGGAACCGAGCTGAACCAACGATCGCAGACCGCGAACTCGCTCGCCAGGTGATCGTAGACCGGGACATCGTTGGCGTTGTAGTAACCAATCACGCGACCAGGATCCGCATCCTGGATGTCGTTGTGCGCGAGCGTCTCGGCGTAACTCGTGACGAAGCCGTCCATCTTGCCGCCCCCGATCTGGAGGTCGACGGCGCTGGCGGAGTGATTGGGATCGTCCTCGATCACCGTGCTGTCGAGATGGTGGACCGGATAGTTGCGCCCGCCGTGCTCGTTGGCGAAATCCTCGCGCAGACCATCGACATCGCCGCGACCACCCTCGAGCGAGAGATACCCCAGCATGTGGTCGAAGGAGCGATTCTCAAGCATCAGTACAACGATGTGGTCGACCTTCCCGAGGTTGGCCATGCTGGTCTGCTCAGTCACCACCGCCTCCTTCGCGTCGCGTTGGCAGGTGGTCGAAAACGGCTGGGTTAGCGACCGGCCCGGCAGTGGGCGGCTGGGATGCCGATACCTGATCGCTTAGGCGCAGCGTGAGGACGTTAGAGGTCGGGTATGCGTTGAGGTAGACGGTGCGCTCGAGGCCGCCGAGGCAGGGGTGCCAGTCGACATTGGGATGAAGGGCTGCGGCGACGGCGTCGAAGTCGCAGCGATTGAAACGGGCATAAGCCGCGGGGACGAGCTCGACGTTCTCCTGCGACATCGCCCGCCCAGTATCTCGCTTTGCGAGTGACCTAGCCGAGTAGTAGCTCTCAGAGGTCCAGAGACGGCTGCAGTCGGTAGCGCGTTCTGCCGCTCTTATGCTCAGCCGCTGCTCCCGCAGCCCGGCGATACGCTGTCGCCGGACGGCCGACGCTCGCTCGATCGACGAGCGCCAGCGGCCTCAGCCGAGTGCGTCAACCACGGGCGTAAGGCTCCAGCGGCGGCTCATGACCGGCGCGGTGAGGGTCGACCCCCCCTTGGGGGCGGTCCGAACTGAGGCTTACCCACACCGGGGAAGGCATCGCGCGCGCAATTTATCCGTCCCTATCGTGTCGCCACTGCCCGATGCGAGTCTCCGATCGATGCGCGCCGCAACGGCACCCGCCCGGCGGCGTAGGCTGGCTGCATGCCCGAGCTATCCCCGGGTGTGCCTACGGCGAGCGCGCGCCGGCGGCCCGCGGCGCAGCCGTTCGAGCCGCTCACGAGCGCGAGATCAGGTAGCCGTGGGCCCTGGGTGCGTCGTCGGGCCGCCCCGGTTCTTCATCACCGCACCCGCGATGGCGAGGACTATCACGACGCCGATGATCGCGCCGATGATCCCTCCGAAGTCAAAGACGTCGGTATCGCCGATGCCGAGCCCGACGGTGAAGATGAGGTAGCCGAGCGCGGCCCCGGCGAGGCCGATGAGCAGCGAGACGCCCCAGGACTTCGGGCCGCTCATGTGCCGGAACGGATCGCCCGGCCAGAGCATGCGGCCAATCGCACCGGCCAGGAACCCCACGATTGCGGCACCGATCATCGACTTCTCCCTTGCTCGCTTTGTGACAGGCACCTGGACTCTATGCCGCTCGGCGACGTTGAGCATGAGAGCCCGCCGTCGGGCGCGGTTCTATTAGTCGGGACCTCACAGGCCGGTTTCGGCCGCGAGCCGGTCGGATGCGACGGCTTCCCGCAGGGCGTGGTAGTCGCGCTCGTTTTGGTCGGCGTAGGCCTCCGCGAAGGAAGCCAGGGCGCGATCGGAGCTGTCGCTGGCGCCGAGGTAGCTTGCGATGGCGATTGCGTCACCGGAGCGGGCGTGCGCTTTCGCGAGCGCCCGGCCGCAGAGCCCTGCGTACATGAACATGGCCGGCGGGTCCATCGCCTCGACCAGCGCCGAGCCCTTGCCGTCCCAGAGCTGGCGCACGTAGAAGTCCCGGCTTACTCCGTCGTAGGCCGTGACCCGCAGCCAGCCGAGCATGATGTCGCTGGCGGCCTGCGTCAGTCGTTGGCCCTCGACGACCCGCTGGCCGTGTTTGGCGAACGCGCTCTTGCCCAGAAATGGCTCAAGCACGGAGGGCTGCGCCTCTTTGAGCTGCAGGAACAGCGGATCGTTCCCGTCGCGGCCGAGCATGAGCACAATCCAGGCCCGTGTGCCGACGCTGCCGACGCCGACGACCTTGCGCGCCGAATGCACATAGCGAAACCGCTCGAGTAGCTGCCGGCGGTCGGTGCTCAGGGTACGCCGGTA
Source organism: uncultured Thermoleophilaceae bacterium (assembly GCA_963755215.1). Classification (GTDB taxonomy): domain Bacteria; phylum Actinomycetota; class Thermoleophilia; order Solirubrobacterales; family Thermoleophilaceae; genus JAAYBF01. Next base: position 482,453 of record CAVWIW010000006.1, on the reverse strand, counting down.
GGTGCGGATGACTCCCCGTACGAACTCCTCCAGCTCAGCCTGTTCGACGCCGGACGCAACCTCCTCGATCGGGACGATGAGCGGCGGGTCGCTCGCGATCCTGGGCTCGCCGTCGACGATCTCGGTGAGCTTCGTGAATGCGCGCAGGCTGTCCTTTGAGCGCGCCTTGGCTAGGTTGCGCTCGAACCGCTTCAGCTGCTTTCCGCCGGCCTGCTTAGCCACCAGCGCGGCGATCTCGTCCACGTCGATGCGGGAGTACCACAGGTCGAGGTTGGACATTCCGGCGAAGCCCTTCATCGCTTCGCGGTAGGAACGCGTCACAGCCCGATTGATTGACTGTCGCTGTTTCGCGTCGAAGCCGCGATCCCGGCCGGCCACAGCGAAGCTGGCCACCAGCCGCTTTACGTCCCACTCGAACGGGCCCGGCAGCGTCTCGTCGAAGTCGTTGATGCTGAACACCAGCCGCCGATCGGGCCCGGCGAAAGCACCGAAGTTGGACAGGTGCGCATCGCCACACAGCTGCACCTCCAGCCCGGTCCGCGGCGCACCGGCCAGATCGGCCGCCATCAGGTATGCCGCCCCGCGGAAGAACGTAAACGGCGAGACCAGCATTCGCCCATAGCGGATCGGGACCAGCTCGGGCACGCGGGAGGAAGCTTGCTCCTCCAGCAGCTCGACCGGATCACGCCGATCGGAGGCCGGCTCCCAGTCGCCGTGGCCGGAGCGTGGCGCCACCGCCCTCGCCGCCTTGCCCCTCGCCGCCCGCTCCCGGGGTGTGAGATGCGGGACCGCGATCGGCTTGGATTGCCGCCCGTCGCGTTCGCGTGTCGGGACCGCGTCCGAACCATCGAGTTGGGTCTCAACGGCCACCATGGCATTGCTCCTTTCGCGGCGGGGCGAGATCTCGAATACCTCTGGCAGGCGCCGTGGACGCCATGAAACCCGCCCACAGCGGATGGGTCGTCACCCAGATGGGATGAAATCGCGGCTGGCCTGCGGATAGTCTCACTTCATCCCAGCGGGATGATGACCGCTCGCTCGTGGAGGTTGGAGGTTGTCCGCCAAGTGTTCTGGGCTTTTATGCTCTCATCACCGCACCGCCTACTGCCACCAGTCGCGGGACAGGTAGGTCGTGAGCTGCGCGAGTGCGGTGCCGATCAGGGCGCCGGCCAGCACGTCGGCGGGGTAGTGCACCCCGGTGTGTACGCGCGAGTAGGCGACCAGCGCCGCGAGTGCGCGCAGCGGGATGGCGGCCGTCGGCGACACGTGCCCGACGCCGGTGGCGAACGCGAAGGCGGCGGCGGAGTGCCCCGAGGGAAACGAGCGCGAGCTGGGCATCCGCACGTGGCGGGCGAGCGGGACGTCTTCCGCCAGACGGTCGGGGCGCCGCCGGCGGGCGAGCCGTTTGACGGCGATGTTGACCACGGTCGCGGTGACTCCGAGCGAGGCAAGCCCCTGGGCGGCGGCGTGGCGGCCGGTTCTTCCTCCGGCGACTGCGAGCAGAGCGGCCGAGGTCAGCGAGAGGCGCGAGTAGTCGGCGGCGCGCGAGAGGCGGCTCATCGCGAGATCGAGGGCCGGGGTCGGGGTGCGGGCGATGGCGGCGTAGATCGCGAGATCGAGGAGCTCGGCGTCCTCGATCCAGGCGGCCCGGCGCGGGCGGGGCGCCGCGGATTCGACGTTGGTGCTCACCGAGGTTGGATCCTATGAGGCGGCAGCAGATTGCGGCGATCGTCGCGTTGGTAGTGGGGGCGGCGACGGTCGCGCTCGCTGCGGCTGTGGCGGTGAGCGAGTTCCCGCGTGGCTTGGGCCTGTTGGCCTGTGTGGTGGTCGCCGGCGCGGCGGCGTGGTATGGGGTGCTGAGGCGCGGGGCTGTGCGGGTGGCGGGGCTGACTGTCGCCGCCCTGGCGCTCGCCGGTGCCGTGGCGCTGCTGGTCGCGAATGGGTCGCCGGGCGTCGATCTGCTGGTCGTGGCGGGACTGCTGGTATCGCTGGGGGCAGCGCGTGCCGCGTTTGCCGTCCACGTGGATCTGCCGGGCGCGCCTGCGCCCCAGCAGCCGGTGCTGTTCTTCAACCCGCGCTCGGGTGGCGGTAAGGCAGAACGTTTCGCGCTCGCCGAGGAGGCACGCGCACGAGGCATCGAGCCGATCGAGCTGAAGCCGGGCGACGACCTCGAGACGCTCGTCCGCGGGGCCGTGGAGCGCGGCGCCGACGGGCTCGCGATGGCCGGCGGCGACGGCTCGCAGGCGATCGTCGCGGCGGTCGCGGCCGAGCACGGGCTGCCATACGCATGTGTGCCCGCCGGCACGCGCAACCACTTCGCCCTCGACCTCGGCGTCGACCGCGACGACGTCGTCGGAGCCCTCGACGCGTTCGTCGACGGCGGCGAGCGCATCGTCGACCTGGCCGAGGTCAACGGTCGGGTGTTCGTCAACAACGTCTCGCTCGGGCTCTACGCCGAAGCCGTCCAGCGAGAGGGCTATCGCGACGCGAAGCTGCGCACGCTGCTCGACACCGTTCCGGACATGCTCGGCCCCGGCGGCGGCGAGCTCGCCCTGCGCTGGACCGGCCCCAGCGGGCACGCACACCACGCCGGTGCGATGGTGCTCGTCTCCAACAACCGCTACCGGCTAGGCCGCGCCGTCGGCTCGGGTACTCGGCCGCGCATCGACGACGGCCTGCTCGGAGTCACGGTCGTCGGCGAGCCTTCGGAGCGCAGCGAGGGCGGGCGGCGGTTGCAGCGGCCGTGGCGCGAGTGGTCGGCGCCGAGCTTCGAGATCGACGCGGACCGCCCCATCCCCGCCGGCATCGATGGCGAGGCGCTCATACTCGACCCGCCGCTAGGCTTTCGCATCCGGCCCGCAGTCCTGCGCGTCCGCATCGCCGGCCAGCACCCAGGCGCGTCGCCGTCGGCAACGGCCCCCGAAGGTATCCGGGCCGGCGTGCTGCACCTGGCGCGAATCGTCATCGGCCACGACCAGAAACCCGAAGCCTCAACACCAAGGAGGAGCGCATGGATCTGATGGAAATCACCGAGAAGGAACGGCTCAGCCGCAAAGACGCCGCCGCCCGCCTCCGCGCCCTCGCCACCGCGCTCGCCAAGGACAACGAGATCAAGTTCGATCGCGGGGGGCTGCACTTCAAGGTGCACGTGCCCGACGAGGTCGACTTCAAGCTCGAGATCGAGATCGAGGAAAAGGAAAGGGAGCTCGAAATCGAGCTCAAATGGTGAGCGAACCCAGTAGGCCCGCGTTCGAGAGCGACGCCTCCCACGTCTCCTTAGGCCGAGCCCCGCGGCCACGGTGCGCGGATTGTTCCCGCGTCGGCCTCCTGTCATGCGAGGACCGTCTCTGTGGCGGACGATGGGGCCGGGTCTTCGCATCATTCGGAAGCCGTTTAAGCAGCCCGAGCAGGCCCGCGAGGATCGGGACAAGCAGGGCGACCTGCAGGGCGAGCGGTCGCGAGTCGGTGTGATGCGGATGATGCTCGTTCTGGATTTCCACTGGCTGATCGGCGAGCCGACGGTCCGCACCGTTGTCGACGGCTGACTCGCTCGGGCTCAACCGGCCCTGCTTCAGTCCGAATCGGCGGCCAGCCAGGCCTTCGCCTCTGCGAGATCGCGGCCGCGGAAGCCCTTCGCCTTGCCCGGCAGTAGGAAGGACAGCGCGCTGAGCGCCGGGCGAATCCAGTCCTCGTCGCTCACCACGGCGACGCGATCAAAAGAGCCGGAGTGTCGCGCACGGAACCCCGTGTCGGCCTTCAAGGCGTCGCCCTCTACCTCGCGCGTCTCCGGGCCCAGCAGGTAGAGCAGCCGCAGCTTGCGCCCTTCGGCAATCTCCTGGCGAAGCACCGGCTCGACCGTGTCCTCCCAGTCATCGTCCTCGACCTCACCGACCGCCTCGAACCCGATCGTCCCAACCGGCATGTCCTTCAACTGGCGCAACATGAGCATGGTCTCCAGTTCGTCGTGCGACACCCGGGTCTGGCGGGCGAGGCCCGCACAGGCATGTCGCGGATCGTCAACTTCCAACCTCGCACCCAAACCGCTCGCATCCTTACGGAGGGTGATCTTCGCCGGCAATGGCCTAGAGGCGTGTGATCCCGCCGCGTTCAGGTTCACGACCGGTCGCCGACCCCACGGTCCTCGACGCCCGCCTCGACCTCGACAACCGTGCCCGACGCGAGGTACCCCACGATGTGCGGGACCGACGGCGGCGGCGACCCGGCGCGGGCCAGCAGGTCGCCGCCCTCGATGCTGATCGCCTCCACCTCGATCAGCACACAGCCGTCGGGGCACTCGGGATCCGGTAGCTCCTCGTAGCGCAAGACGTCCGGGCCGCCGTTCTCGTAGATCACCGCCGCCTTCATCACGGCGCGACTCTATTTGAGGCCGAGCTCGACGGCCGGCCGCGATCCGAGCGGCACCCGAGATCCAACAAATCCCACCCCACCTCTGTCTCCACTCGCGCGAGCAGCAGTTCGCGTCTGACAGCGTCCAACTGCAGCAGGGAAAGCGACGGTGGGCTGGTACAGCCGTCTAGCGGTCGCCCACTATCGGCCGGTGAACTTCGCTGGCCGGCGCTGTACGAAGGACATCATCCCCTCCGCGCCGTCCTCGGTCTGCAGGAGAGCGACCATGTCGTCGTTGAGGCGCGCAGCGGCCGCCGCGTGACCTTCGGTCAGAGCTCGCTGGGCTGAGGCCAGTGTCGTCCGGACGCCGAGCGGCGCGGAGCGGGTGGCGATGGCCTCGGCGAGCTCGGCCGCTCGGTCCAGGTGCGCTCCCGGCTCGGTGATCTCCTGGATGAGGCCGATGCGGTGCGCCTCGGTGGCGTCGTACTCGTCGCCGGTGAGCAGCCAGCGCATGGCGTTGCCCCAGCCGGCCTCGCGGGGCAGTCTCATGGTGGCGCCGCCGAAGGGGTAGATGCCGCGTTGGATCTCGAGCTGGGCAAAGCGCACGTCGCTGGACGCCACGCGGATGTCGGCGGCCAGCAGCAGCTCGATGCCCAGGGTCATGCACCAGCCGTGGGCGGCCGCGACCACGGGAGTGGTCCAGGGCCTGCCGTCGTTGCGCCAGGGGTCGCGTGCGTCGTCGGGATAGCTGAGGCTGCCCTCGGCGAGGGCAGGGCCGACCTCGGCGAGGTCGAGGCCCCCGGTGAAGTGCTCGCCGTGGGCGAAGAGCACGCCACAGCGCAGGTCATCGTCGCGCTCGAGCGCCTCGTAGGCGCGCCCGAGCTCCCTGAGCAACTCGATGGTGAAGGCGTTGCGCTTGTGCGGGCGGTTGAGGCCCATCAGCAGCACGTGATCGCGCCGCTCGAGGGTCAGCACAGGGTCGGTGGCCACGAGATCTCCTCCATCGGGTCGGTTCTCAGAGTTTCACAACCGCTGCCCGATCCGGCCTCGTAGCGCTTAGCGTCCCGTCCAAGAACCAGGAGGTTCCAGTGCATCGCAGAGTCATCGCATTGATGGCCGCCCTCGCCCTCGTCCTTGTCGCCGCGCCCGCGGCATCGGCCGGCCAGTCCAAGTCAAAGGGCGGTTGGGGCTCTTACTACGGCGCCACCACGCTCGATGTCGACCCTGGGACGCTCTCGGCGCTCACAGGCCTCGGCGTCGCACCCGGCGCGGTCAAGCCCGCCAAGCTCGACGGCGCCCGCTACTCGTTCCCGATCACCAGCTCGTTCCGCAAGACGCTGCGGACCGGAGTCGTACGGCACACGGGCGGCATCTCGCTGACCGCAGGCGACACCACCGTGAAGCTGACCGATTTCGACATCAAGCTCGCAAAGGGTCAGCTGTTCGGCAGGGTCAACGGCAGCGACCGCGTTGCCCTTCTCGACCTGAACTACTCCGGCGCCAAGATCAACATCCGGCGCGGGCGGGTCAAGGTCGGTCCGGTCGGCACGACGCTCACCCAGGGCGCCGCCGACGCGCTCAACCAGGCGTTCGGCGTTTCCGCGCTCACCGACGACACCGTCCTCGGCGACGCGACCATCCGCTACCGCCTGTACCGCTAGAAGAGATCCCGGGCTGCACGGGCGGCGGCATCGAGTCCGCCGCCCGTGGTCAGCTCTTCGGCGGCAGCGACCGCGCGCGGGACACGCCGACCCGCACCCAGCGCTCGAGCGCCGCTTCGGAGTGGAGGTCCTCGTTCGGGACCCGCAGCCAGCCCTCCGTCGGGCGGCCACCCATGACCATCGGCTCCGCCGAGGAGGAGGCGATCAGCTCGTCCGATTCGGCGGGATCGACCCGAACCAGCATCCCGCCGCGGCCGCTGGCGGCTACCGACATGTGCCCGCCGAGCAGGAAGGCCAGGCCTCCGAACATGCGCTTCTCCGTCAGCCCATCCTCGTCGGCCAGCAGCGCGCGGATCCGGTCGGCGAGCTCCTCGTCGTGCGCCATGGCCGGTCAGCCCGCCGGCGGCTGATGCAGCCCGAACCACGATCCCTGGTCGTCGCGGCAGATCTTGAAGCGCCCGAACTCCGCCTGGCCTTCGGAGTCGCCCTCCACGTCCATCTCGTCCACCTCGCCGCCGAGCTCGCGGACGCGCTCGAGTGCCGCCTCCATGTCGTCGATTGCGAAGAAAAGGTAGGGCCGCCCGCCGGCGTCGCCGCCGTGCATGCCGCCCGACATGTTGGGCGTGGACATCGTCCAGCCCGACCCCGATGGGCCCACGTTCCAGTCCCAGCCGAAGAGGCCCTCGTAGAACGCGCGCCCCTTGTCGGTGTCCTCCACCCCGAGCTCGAAGAACGCCACCTCGCCTGCCATTCGCCTCTCCTCTCCTCGACCGGGGACGAGGCTAGCGCGAGACCCCTCCTACAGCAGGCCGACGCGCACCCGGCCGGTGCGCATGCGCTGCGGATGGCGCCCAACCCGGATGCTCTCCACCTCACGACCCGTCTTGAACGAGATCACCGACACGCGGTCCTTCTGGGCGACCGACACGAAGCAGTAGCGACCATCCCTGCTGGTGGTCGACCAGTAGGGAACGCCTCCCCTCCCCACGTTCACGACGCTCTGCACTCGTAGCGTGCGCCGGAGGACGATCGCCGCGTAGTCGGACATGGTGCCGGCCACGCAGAACTTCGTGCCGCTCTCGTTGATGGCGAGCCCGTGGTGTGCCGAATCGAGGAGGTAGCTCGTGCGGGGAAGCGTCTTGGCGCGACTCCTGATGGGCAGCGTGGCAACCCGCAAAGGCCGCCTGCGCTTGAGGTCGTACTCGACGAAGCCGTGCAGGAATGAGAGCTGGAAGTACACGAACCGCTCGTCCGGCGAGATCGCCATCGGCCGCACCGCCCCGCTGGCGGTGATCCCGTACTTGGCCAGCTCCCTGCCCATGTCGAGGCGGAGCCTGACGCGCAGTGTGCGAGCGTCGATGACCTGGAAGATGCGCTCTCCCTTGGTCGCGTCTTGCGAGGGGTCGTCGGTGTCCGAATAAACCGTGCCGATGCTCGCGTTGAAGATCAGCCGGCCGTCGCGCGAGTAGTTGTTCTCATGCGGGGAGTCGCCGGAGGGGATGCGCGCCACGATCCGCCGCCTGCGGATGTCGATCACGTCGATCACGCGCGCGGTCGAGGCCGAGACCAGCAGCCGCCTGCCGTCCGGCGACAGCGCCATGTGGTCGGCGCGGAAGCCGTCGACCTTCACTCGCCACGCCAACTTTCGCGAGCCGATGTGAATGGCGACCACGTCGGCGAAGCTCGGGCGTGAGAAGTACACGTAGCGCCCGTCGCGCGACACGAAGCCGTCGTCCACGTACTGGTTGTTCCCCTCGCCGATCAGCGTCCGGATTACGTCGAAGAATTGCTTGCGGGTGGGGTCGGCGTTGATCTCCGCGACCCGCCGGCGCGCGTCAGGGATCACGTTGAGCCGAGCCAGGCGCTTGAACGAGCGTGGATCGACGAGGTCCGCGGTCCCGGCCCAGTTGTTGCTCACCACCAGCACGTCCTGCATCGAACGTTTCTTGGCCTCGGCCGCGGTGCCCGGCAGCATCGCTGCGAGCACGAGGGTCAGCCCGACGGCGACCAGCGAGCCGGTTCGTCGCCGGCGATCCAGGAAGCGCACCGGCCTGGCCCTAGCCACCGGACAGCAATGGGGACGGCGGGATCCGCGTCTGGCCCTGGATGTCCGGCAGGCGGTAGGCCACCTGGTCCTCGAAGCACCAGCACCAGTCCTCGCCCGGCTGCAGCGACCGGATGATCAGGTGCCCGCTGTCCTGCGAGTGCGCCGTCGCGTGGCGGTTGGGCGAGTCGTCACAGCAGCCCACGTGACCGCAGGTGAGGCAGATCCGCAGGTGCACCCACTTGCCACCATCGCGGAGGCAGTCCTCGCATCCCTCCACCGATTCGGGAAGCTCCCGTAGCTCGACCTGGTCGAGGTGGCTGCACTCCGCCGGCACGCTCGCGACCGTAGCAGCGCCGGCAGGGGCATCGCGAGCCCGCCACTCGGCCCGGCCGGCGCGGGCTACTCTGCGTCGGTGAAGCCGGCTGCGGGGCGCAGGGTCGTGGTGCTGGGTGACGGCGACCTGAGTGAGGAAACCGTGCGGGCCTTGGAGGCCTCGGGCGCAGAGGTGTCTCACCTGGAGGATCCGACCGGGGATGAGGTGCGCACCGCGCTGGATGCGGGACCGGTTGAGTCGGTGGCAGTCGTGGGCCGCACCGACGCCATCGTGGTGCGCCGCGCATTGATGGTGCGGTCGGTGTCGGACGAGGTCCCGCTGTTGCTCACGATCTTCGACCCCACCATGGCCGCGCAGATGGAGGAACGGCTCGAGAACACCCGCGTGACCTCCCTGGCCGACATCGTCGCGCCGTCCCTGGCGGGACCCTGCATCGACGAGCGCTTCACGGCTGTCGGCGATGAGAATGGGCGCGCGGTCGGGCTGGTGGAGGACGACGGGGGTGTGCGCGAGGAGCCGATCCCCACGCAGAGGGCTCGTCACCCCGAGGCACTGGCCCGCGCGCTGTTCACGCCATACGACAAGAGCGCGGGGCTGCTCCTGTTCGGCGCGATCGGGCTCGTGGCCGTGTTTTTGATTGAGACGGTGACCGCCGTGTTCGTCCTGGACGACTCGGTCGTCGACGCCGTCTACGGGTCAGCCAAGACGCTGGTCACGGTCGACCCCAACCCGGCGGTCAAGGACGGCCCCGGCTGGTACAAGGTCTTCACCTCGGCCACGATGGTCGTGGCGCTCGTGTTCGCCGCCTCCTTCACCGCGGGCCTGGTGAACCGGGTGATCGATCGCCGCCTGACCGGGCTGGCGGGACGCCGCGCCGTGCCGCGCCGCGACCACGTGGTCGTGATCGGGCTGGGCCAGGTGGGGCTGCGGCTGTGCCTTCTGCTGCGCGCCTGCAAAGTCCCCGTGGTGGCGGTCGAGCGCGACGAGGAGAGCGAGACGGTGGGCCTGGCGCGCGAGTGCGGGCTTCCCGTGGTCGTTGGCCGCGGTGCCGACCTGTCGCTCATGCGCCGGCTGTCACTCGACCGGGCCAAGGCGGTTGCTGCCGTGACCTCGGACGACCTGTCCAACATCTCGGCCGCCATGACCGCACGCGGCATCCACGAGCCGGTCCGGGTCGTGCTGCGAGTGGGCGATGGCGAGGTGGCCAACGAGACGCGCTCGCTGCTGGCGCTCGGGATAGTCCGCGACGTGCACCGCATCGCGGCAGCTCTACTCGCACGGATGGCGCTGGGAGACGGTGCCGAGAGCGTCGTGTGCCTGGGCGACGATGCCCACGTTCGCTTTCCGGACGGCCGCCTCGAGCGCGCCGAGCTGGACACGCTGGCGGGCCCGGACGGCTGACGGGGCCGTTCCGGCGGGGAGTCAACGGCGGCCCGCGCCTCCTTGCGCGAGCCGCCGCCGGTCCGGGGTGTGGCTAGCGGGCGGTGGCCTTGACCGTGGCCGTGCCCAGCAGCAGGCCCTTGGTGAAGGCGGTGGTGGCGAATGCGCCGTTGAGCGCATCGGCTGCCGCCTGCGTCAGGGTGGCCTTCACGCCGCCCACGGTGATCGTGCGACCGGAGACGCTCCTGGTCAGACCGGAGACGTCGAGGTCGAGGATCGACACTCGGCTCGAGCCGACCCTAGCGGTCAGGTCAGGCGCGGAGTCCACGTTGATCGTGAACCTGGTGAGCTCCACGCGCGTCGAGCCCTTGCTCAGAGCGATCCCGCCGCTGTGCGTGATCTTGCCAGCGAGGGTGCTCAGGTTGACCTTGCCACCGGTGATCGGGAACGCCAGGCCGGTCGAACGGGCCCTGGCCGGTGAGATCGGGGCGGCTGTCACGCCGAGCGAGCTCAGCGCCGACGCAGCGCCCGCGTCGAGGGCGAGCGTGGTGGAGCCCTTGGACAGGATGGCCTCGGCGAACGTGGCCGAGACCGATGCGGTGCCGACCCTGGTGCCGCGCCTGAACAGACGCGTCTTGAACGCCTTGTTCAGGGCGCTGGCGGCGCCGCGCGACAGGTATGCGCGCACGCCCCTGACCTTCAGCGCGAAGCCCTTGCGGCTGACCTTGGCCTTCGCGAGCGAGAGGTCGAGGATCTTCAGCCGGGCGTCGCCCACGCGGGCGGTCAGGCTCACGCGCTTACCAACCTTGATGCGGAAGTTGGTGAGCGAGACGGTGGTCTTGCCGGCCCTGATGCTCAGGCCGCCCGAATGCCTGATCACTCCGGCTGCCGTCTTGGGGTCGAGCTCCCCGCCGGTGATCGGAAAGGCCACGCGGCCGCCCTTCTTGGCGGTCGCGGGGCTCACGGGAGCCAAGGCAACGTTGGCATCCGTCAGCGCGTCGACCAGGCCGGAGTCGAGCTTGAGGGTGGTGCTGCCGCCGTCGAGATCGGCCGAGGCGGCCGTCGCGGTGGGAGCGGCGATCAGAGCGAGCGCGGCTGCTGCCGCCACTATCAGTGCTTTCACGAATAACCTCCGAATCGGTGGTTTGGGTAGTCCGCGGTGCACTACGGAGCCCGGCCGCGTATCGGTTGTTCAACCGGTGCCGGCCATTCGCCCGTACCTCCATAGATGGCTTCGCCTGCGCTACCCGCCTCACGCCTCCTGCGCCGTCCAGCGATGCCCGTGACCGCTGAGCCGAGGCCGGCATCGGGACCCCGTCCAGGGCGCCGCGCACGCCGAGCCGCGGCCGCGTTCCGGCGCCGTGACCCGGCGGCGGTCGAGCGGGTATGGGTCGAGCACGGCCAAACTGTGTTCGGCTTCCTGGTGAGCACCCTGAGGGACCGCGCGCGTGCTGAGGACGTGCACCAGCAGGTGTTCGTGGAGGTGTGGCAGCGGGCTCCCGAATACGACTCCACGCGGGCGGGGATGCTCACCTGGATCCTGACCATCGCCCGCAGCCGCGCGATCGACGAGCTGCGCCGTAGGGTGCCCGAACCGCGCGACCCGAACGGCCTGGCGCACAGGCCCGACCCCGACACGGACCCCGAGCGGTCCCCCGACGCGATGGTCGAGCGGTGGTCGATGGCGCACCTGCTGTCGCGCCTGCGGCCCGAGGAGGCGGACCTCCTGCGGCTGCGCTTCTACGAGGAGCTGAGCCAATCCGAGATCGCCGAGCGCACCGGCATCCCGCTGGGCACCGTCAAGATGAGGATGGTGTCCGCGCTCGAGCGGTTGCGCGAGATGCTCGAAACGGAGGCGGCGGCGTGAGCCCGCGCGAGTTCGACTACTCGGCATACCTCCTTGGAGAGCTGCCCCCCGAGGCGGCCGCCGCCGCCGAACGGCTACTGAGCGAGGACCGGGAGCTGCGCGAGCGCGTGGATCGCCTGCGACCCGTGGTCACCCGACTGGAGGAGCTGCCCCCTGAGGCGTGGCAGGACCTGAAGCCGCCGCCGACGCCTCCCCTGCCGGGCGCGGAGCAGGAGCGGGCCCGCCGACGGCGGCTCCCCTCGCTCACCCTGCGCCCGCTCGCGGCCGCCGCGGCCGCCGCCCGGTTTGGCACTCGTGGCCATCGGCGTGAGCGCCGGCCTGTTGTTGGCGGGCGACGAGCAGGGCGATGAGCAGCGCGCCGAGCGCGGCCCGGCCGTGCAGCTCAGCCCGCCGGTTGCCTCAGCCACCGGCACCCGTGCCGCCGGGACCGCAGTCACGGTCGGCGAGGGCGGGGACCGGCGCCTCGAGGTGAAGGTCAGTGAGCTGGCCGCCAGCGACGCCGGGGACTTCTACGAGGTGTGGCTGCTGGGGGCCGGGGGCAAGCTTGTCTCGCTCGGCTCCTTCAAGGTGCCGGCATCGGGCGCCGCCACGGTCACGGTGCCACTGCCCGCGGAGCCCGGGCGCTACGGCTCCATCGACGTGTCCAGAGAGCCCGCCGACGGCGACCCCACGCACTCCAAGGACTCGGTGCTGCGCGGCACCGCGCTCTAGGTCCCAGCGGACCTAGAGGCCGCCGTCGAGCGCCTCGTTCACGAGCTCGTCGGCGCGCACGTTGCCCTCGCGCTTGACGCTACGAACCGACCAGCGCCGGAACTCGCCGAGCGCGCGCAGCGCCTCGGCATGGAGCGGCTTCAGGCCCGCATTCTTGACCTTGTACTGGCCGTCGATCTGGCGGGCCACCAGCTCCGAGTCGTTCACCACCTCGACCTCCGAGGCCTCCAGCTCGCGCGCGAGCTCCAGCCCCAGCAGCACGGCTCGGTACTCGGCGACGTTGTTCGTGGTCTCGCCGATCAGCGCGCTGCGCTCCGCCAGCTCTTCCCCACCGGGCTCGCTGGCCACCGCCGCCACGGCCGCCGGGCCGGGGTTGCCGCGCGCTCCCCCGTCCACGTGCACGACGACCTTCTCCAGGGCGGTCAGCCTCCCGACGTGGGGCCGATGGGCGGGAAGGTCCCCTTGACGCGCTGACGCCGCTTCTCTTTGAACGGGTCGTGCGTGCCTGGGCTCCCGCCCTGGGCGCGGCGGTCCACGATGACCTCCACGTGCGGGTCGTCCTTGTAGTACTCGGTGAGCCGCGGGAGCAGCTCGTCGGCCAGCGCCTGTGGGACCACGCAGTAGATCATCTCTGTGTCACTCCTATCACCAGCCGGGCCTGGTCGTCGAGGCCGGCGTTCCAGTCTTTCAGCGTCTCGTCGATGGCTTCCAGCTCGTCGCCCTTCTCCTGCAGCGACACCGGCTCGGCGGCATCGCCGAGATCGATCCGGTAGCGGTACCAGGACAGCTCCCACGCCACGACCACGGTCACCGTGCTGGGGGCGTCGCGATCCGGGCGCGCCGTGACCCACGGCGTGCCGAGGCTGCGGACCAGCCCCGCAACGGTTCGCTGATGCTCAGAGGAGTTGAACAGCTCCAGTGCGCGATCCACCTTGACCTCGGCGGTGGTGGGCACCGCGCGCACGTGGCGGGGGTCCTGCGGCTTCTCCCGGGCCCGCTCCCGCGGCGGTGCAACGGGCTCTTCCGAGGTCTCCGAAGGTGGCCCCACTTCCGCCTCGACCGCCGGCTCGGGCGAGCCGTCTGGCGGGCCTGGGCGGCGCCGGCGCAAGCGGGCCAGCAGCGGCTTGCGTTCCTGCGGGCGCGGCCCGCGTGCGGGGATCTCGTCGTGAGCGGACTCGCGGATCCAGCCGGCCTGCTCGGCGCGCACGAAGCACAGCTCGCACACGGCATGGCGTTCGCCGCCGGGTGCCAGGAAGGCCTCCGTGCGCTCGCCCTTGAGGATGGTCCGGCCGCAGACGTCGCAGGTCACGTGGTCGTGGAACGGCCGCAGCTCCTTCTTCACGGCCGCGATGCTAGCTAAGCCCTCACGGCCTCCTCGTCGGCCTGGGCCTTTTCGACCACCCGCTCGGCGAGGTGGGCCGGGACCTCCTCGTAACGGGCCAGCTCCATGGCGTAGTCGCCCTGCCCGGCCGTGATCTGGCGCAGGTCCGGCGCGTAACTGAGCATCTCGGCCATGGGCACCTCGGCCTGCACCTCGGTGGCCTGGCCCTTGGGCTCCATGCCCAGCGGTCGCCCGCGGCGAGAGTTCAGGTCGCCGATCACATCGCCCACGCAGTCCTCCGGCACCGTGACCGACACGTTCATGATCGGCTCCAGCAGCACCGGCTTGGCCGACTCCATGGCCTGCTTGAACGCCATCGAGCCGGCCACCTTGAAGGCCATCTCCGATGAGTCCACCGAGTGGTAGGAGCCGTCGTAGAGCGTTACCCGCACGCCCTCCACCGGGTAGCCAGCCACGGTCCCATGGCGCATGGTCTCCACGATGCCCTTCTCCACGGCCGGGATGAACCCGGTGGGGATAACGCCGCCCTTGATCTTGTTCACGAACTCGAAGCCGCGGCCGTCGGGCAGCGGCTCGATCTCGATGCGGCAGTCCCCGAACTGACCCCTACCCCCCGTCTGCTTCTTGTAGCGCCCGTGGGCCTTGGCCTGGGTGCGAATGGTCTCGTGGTAGGGCACGCGCGGGGGCTTGAGGGTGACCTCGGCCCCGAACCGCTCGCGCATCCGCTCCACGATGACCTCCACGTGCACCTGCGTCAGCCCGGCCACGATCTCCTCGCCGGTCTGGGGGTCGCGGTGCACGTCGATCGTCGGGTCCTCCTCCTGCAGGCGCCGCAGGGCGGTGAACGCCTTCTCCTCGTCGCCCTTGGCCTTGGGCTCCATGGCGAACGCCATCACGGGCCTCGGCAGGTCGGGCATCCGCAGGTCGATCTCGCGGTCCTTCGAGGACAGTACGTCGCCGGCCCGGGTCTCCTTGAGCTTGGCCACGGCGCCGATGTCGCCGGGCCCGAACTCGTCCGCGTGCTCGTGCTCCTTGCCCTGCGGCACCAGGAGCTGCCCGATCCGCTCCTTGGCGTGGGCACGGCAGTTAATGACCTGCGAGTCGTGCTCGACCACGCCCTGGTAGACGCGGAAGAGGTTGATGCGGCCCGCGAAGGGGTCGGCCAGGGTCTTGAAGACGAAGGCCACCAGGTCCCCGTCCTCCGACGGCTCCAGCGTCTCCTCGCCGGCCTGCACCGCGCCCTTGCGGCCCGGCGAGGGCAGGTCCTCCACGAGCGCGTCCAGCAGCCGGTTGGTGCCGAGGTTGCGGGTGGCCGCGCCGCAGGTCACCGGAAAGATCGTGCCGGCCGTGACACCGGCCTTGAGCGCGCCAACCGTCTCCTCGTGGGAGATCTCCTCGCCCTCCAGGTAGCGCTCCATGAGCTCGTCGGAGACCTCGGCCACCTCGTCCATGAGCTTCTCGCGGTACTCCTCGGCCACGGTCCGGAGGTCCTCCGGGATCTCTATCTCCTCGGAGTTCTCGCGCCCGGCGCCGTCGTAGCGAAAGCCCTTCATGTCCACCAGGTCGATCACGCCCTGGAGCTCGTGCTCAGAGCCGATCGGGATCTCGGTAGCCACCACGTGCTGGCCAAAGGCCGCCTTGAGGGAGTCCAGGGCACGGAAGAAGTCGGCGCGCTCGCGGTCGAGCATGTTCACGTAGATGAGTCGCGACAGGCCCAGGTCCTCGGCTCGCCGCCAGAGGCGGTCGGTGCCCACCTCGACCCCCATCACGCCGTTCACCACGAAGACGGCGCCCTCGCAGACCCGCAGCGCCGCCAGGGCGTCGGCCACGAAGCTCGGCTCGCCGGGCGTGTCCAGGAGGTTGATCTTGCGGTCGTCCCACCGGAAGGAGGTCAGGCTCGACGCGATGGACATCTCGCGGGCCTTCTCGTCGGGCGCGGAGTCCGACACGGTCGTGCCGTCGGCCACCGAGCCCAGGCGGTTGACCGCGCCCGCCTCGAACAGCAGGGCCTCGTTCAGCGAGGTCTTGCCGCTCCCCCGGTGGCCCACCAAAGCCACGTTGCGGATCCTCTTCGCACCTTCATGCATGGGGCTCTCCTTCCTCTCGTTCCCAGAGAGGAAACCTATGTGCAGGGCCAGGCCGCCACAAGGGCGGCTCGACGGTCAGACGGTCTCGCCGAGCGGGTCGGCCTGGAGGCGGGACTTCAGGCGCAGGACGGCCTTGGTGTGCAGCTGGGAGACGCGCGACTCGGTCACGCCCAGGACCTCGCCGATCTCGCGCAGGGTCAGGTTCTCGTAGTAGTAGAGCGCCACCACCAGCTTCTCGCGCTCGGGCAGGCGCGCGATCGCGTCCGCCAGGCGGTCCTTCATGTCGGTCAGGTCCATCTCCTGGGCGGGGTCCACCGCGCCCGGGTCCTGAATCGTGTCCAGGAGCGAGACCTGGTCGCCCGAGGAGTCCGACACGGTCCACAGCTCGTCGAGCGCCACCACGGACGAGTTGGAGATCTTTACCAGCGACTCCTGGAACTCGTCGACGGTGGTTTCCAGTGCCTCTGCCATCTCCGCGTCGGTGGGGGCGCGGTGCAGCTGATGCTCGAGCTTGGCGTTGGCGCGCTCGATCTCCCTGGCCTTCGCGCGCACCGACCGGGGCACCCAGTCCAGCGAACGCAGCTCATCGATGATCGAGCCCTTGATGCGGGTGATCGCGAACGTCTCGAACCGGATCTCGCGCGCCGGCTCGAAACGCTCGATCGCCGAGATCAGGCCGAGCAGGCCGTAGGAGATCAGGTCGGCCTCTTCCACGTGCGACGGGAGGCCGCTGGACATGCGGCCGGCCACGTACTTGACGAGCGGGGAGTAGGCGAGCGTCAGGCGCTCGCGCGCCCTGTGGTCGTCTTCCTCCTTGTAACGCCGCCAGAGGTCCCTGAGCTCAATGGCCTTGAGGTTGGTCTCCACCTGCCAGATCCGGGTCAGGCGCGGGGATGAGCCCGCGCGTAGGCCGATTTCAACCGTTGCGACTCTACCCGAGTGTAGGTCTGGGTCGTACTGATGGAGGCGTGGCCGAGCAGCTCCTGGATCGACCGGAGGTCCGCCCCGCCCTCCAGCAGGTGGGTCGCAAACGAGTGGCGAAGCGTGTGAGGAGAGACTCCGGACTGCACCGCCGCGCGGCGCACCGCCACGGCCAGCCGCCTGCGCACGTCGGACGTGGAGAGCCGCAGCCCGTTCTTGGACAGGAACAGCGCCGCCGGGCCGCCCGGGCGCTGCAGCTCGCTGCGCCCGCGGTCGAGGTAGGACTCCAGCGCTCGCCACGCCGGCTCCCCCGCGGGCACGATGCGCGTGCGGCCGCCCTTGCCCTCCACGCGCAGCTCCTCCGCGTCGAAGTCCAGGCCGCCGAGCTCGAGGTTCACCAGCTCCTCCGCGCGCAGGCCGGCGGAGTAGGCCAGCTCGAAGATGGCGCGGTCGCGCAGCTCGAGCGGCGTGGAGGCCGGCATCGAGTCCAACAGGCCTTGAACGCCGGCCGGCTTGAGCACGGTCGGGAGATAGGCCTCGGGCTTGGGGGAGGCCACAAGGTCCGCCGGGCTGGCCTCCATGGCGCCGTCCGCCACCAGCGCGCGGTAGAACGTCCGGATCGCGGCCAGCTTGCGCGCGATCGTGGATTTGGCCGCGCCGCGCTCCGACAGCACGCCCGCGAAGCGCCGCAGCGCACGGTGGTCGAGCTGGCCGGGGTCGCGGTCATGCGCCGAGGCCCACTCTGCCAGCTGCGCCAGGTCCACGCCGTAGGCGCGCCGGGTCTTCTCGGCCATCCCCTGCCTGCAGAGGCGCTGGTCGAATGTGCTCAGCGCGCGGCCCCAACTAGGCTTCACCGGGCGGGTGTCGAGGTTCTTCATCAACGTCGAGGACGGGCGCGTGGCCACCCGCGGTCAGCTCACCGAGGCCGGCCTGGCCGACGCCGACGAGGCGCCCGAGCTGCCGTGGCACGAGATCCAGGGACCCGGCGATGCCTCGACCATGTGGTATTCGGTTCTTCGCAAGCGCGAGCGTGGTGTGTTCATCGGCACCCTGTGCATTCGGCACACCGGACGCCAGGCCTCCCTCGAGGAGCGTGGCTGGGAGGAGGTCCCGCTGAAGTCGATCGGGCCCGAGCTGCCGGGAAGGTGACTCAGGCGATGTAGACCGGGCTCGCGACCTCGACCTGGTCGTAGAGCTCGATCACGTCCGGGATCGCCATCCGCACGCAGCCGTGCGACGCCGCGCTGCCGAGGGAGCCGACCTGGTCGGTGCCGTGGATGCCGGCGCCGTTGTAGATGCCCATCCAACGCGCCTTGAGTGGGTTGTCGGGCGTCCCGCCGGGAATGACCTTGCCGGCCAGTGCCCCCGCCCACGGCTTGTTCGGGACGCTCCAAGCCACGTTCACGCCCTTGTTCTGGATGTTGTAGAGCCCCGTGGGGGTGTCGAACCCGACCGCCCCCACCGAGACGGTGTAGGTCTTCCTGAGCCGCAGCTTCTTGTACAGGCGCAGCTTGAAGGAGGCCCGGTCCACCACCAGCAGCGTGGGGTACTTGGAGGCCAGCTGCGCGCGGGTGACCTTGGCCTTGGTCACGGAGGTCACGGCCGCCACGGTGCGCTCGTCCGGGCTCTTGAGCGCGGCTCGGATGTCGGCCTCCAGGCGTCCAGCGTCCACCTTCACGCCATCCTGCTCCTTGACCTGGGTGAGTGCGGGAAAGTTCAGGCGCGCGTCCTCCGGCTTGCGGTCCACGCCCGTGCGGACCCTGGCCACCAGCGCCGCCACGGCCTTGTCCGAGAAGGTGACCCGCGGCTCCACCCGCGCGTCCTCCTCGCCACCCGTCAGGTCGCGCAGCGAGCGGCTGAGGATGTTGCCCGACCGGCTGGCAGTGACCGCCTCGTCGACCATCCCGCCCACGTCGGCTCGAACCTCGGCGTCTTTGGCTGAGAGCGTGAAGTCCTTCTTCCCGTGGGTCACCGCGATGGGACGCTCCAGCGGCTTGGCGATCTCGCGCTCCAGCGCTGTCCGCGCCTGCGCCGCCGTCATGCCGCCGACGTCGATGGCGCCCACGGTGACCCCGTCGGCTATCTCGTCGTCGTTGGAGGAGTCGTAGGCGTAGAGGGCCACCGCGCCGGCGACCAAGAGCGTGACCGCCACAGCGACGGCGATGAATGACCTGTTTCGCATGAAGAGGTTGCCCTAGCCGGTGCTGAAGGCGACCAGGAAGTGTAGGGAGGTATCGGTCGCTTTCCCATGGGCCTGTCCCCCCTGCAACCGGCGTTGCGCGAGTTGGCGCTCAGACGCCCGTGCGAGGCTCGGCGACGCGCGACAGCACCGACTCCAGCGCCCCCACCACCGCCTCGCGCGAACGGTGGTCGCGTTCGTAGCGCAGGAGCGTGTCCAGGTCGGAGGGCTCGAGCGAGCCCAGCAGCGAGATGATCTCCTCCGCCGCCAGGTCGTCGTAGTGGTCGACCGGCGGGCCGGCCGGCTCGACCACGGGCTCGGGCGCCGCCTCCGAACGCTTCCGCCTGCGCGGGGCGGCCGCCGGCGCAGCCCCCTGGCCTGCGCCGGGCATCCCCGGGCCGCCATAGCCCGCGAGCAGGCGCTGCAGCTGCTGCATCTCGTCGCGGGAGAGGCCCCCACTGTCGCGTACGCGTGAGTTGCGCACGTTGGGGCTCCAGCGCAGGAACTCCTCGACCTCGCGCTCGTAGCGGTAGGGCTCGGCGGCCGAGCGCAACAGCGGGTGCAGCCTCAGGTGCTCGCCGAGCTCGATCACGGCCTCCCGGCTGGTGTGGCCGTACTCGAAGCCCGATGCCTTGAGCCGCCGATTGTCCACGCCACGGCCGAACCGCAGCTGGTTGAGCATCTCCGGCGGGATCTGCACGCCCAGCCGGCGCGCCAGGCCCGCCGCCAGCCCGGTGCCCCAGGGCGGGAGCACGGGCGCGTAGGGCTTGCCCATCAGGCCCGCGACCTCGGACAGGGCCAGCACTCCGTCGGCTGCCACGTTGTAGACGCCGGGCAGCCGGCGCTGGACCACGTGCTCGAGGGCGTGCACCACGTCGTCCTCGTGCACGAACTGGTAGCGGGGGTCGAAGCCCAGGATCATCGGGACCGCGGGAAGCGAGAACAGGTCGATGTGCGAGGTCGCGACGTCCGGGCCCAGCACGTTGGCGAACCGCAGGACGCTCACCGACACCTCGGGGTTGCGGTCGGCGAACTCCCGCACCGACGACTCGGCCTCGAGGATGTCGCGTTCGATCGGAGTGCGGGGCGCGTGCGGGCGGCCCATGGTCTCGTCGAAGAAGCCGGGGTCGTCCTGCTCTGACCCGTAGAAGTGCGTCGAGGACTTGAACACGAACTTGCGCACCGACCCCGAGGTACCGGCGGACGCCGCCAGGATGTTCATGGTCCCGATCACGTTGTTCTCGTGCGCGAGCCGGGGGCTGGTGGTGCTCGAGTCCACCACCAGGCGCGTGTCCACGACCGTGTCGATCTCGGCCGCCTCCACCACGCGCCGCAGCAGGGCGTGCTGATTGCTCACCTTCACGTACTCCGTGCGCTCGAGCTCCACCCCCGGCTCCTCGTTGTCCACGCCCACGATGGCCTCGACCTCGGGGTCGTCCTCCAGCGCGCGCGCCAGCCGGCCGCCCCAATACGTGGACAGCCCGGTGATGAGGATCCGCTTGCTGCGCACTAGCCGAACCAGATCGAGTTGCGCTTGCCCACCATCTCGAACAGGTTCTCCTGGATCCGGGCGCGTACCTCATGGGCGGTGGTCTGGACCAGGGCCTTGTCCTCGTGCTCGTCGCCCTCGGAGAAGGTGATGGGCTCCAAGAAGCGGAGCTTGAACTTGGCCGGCAGGTAGCCCAGCATCCCCAGCAGGCCAAGGTGCGGGAAGGTAGGCGTGACCGGCACGTACAGCAGGCCCGTGAGGCGCTTGAGCAGGCCGAGTTGGGCGAATACCGGTGCCGCTTCCTCGGCGCCAACCACGCACACCGGCACAATGGGCACCCGCGCCCTCATGGCCGCCTCCACGAAGCCGCCGCGGCCGAAGCGGCGCAGGCGATAGCGGTCCTTATAGAGCTTCTCGGTGCCCTTCCGTCCCTCGGGGAAGACGAGCACCAGCTGGCCCTCGTCGTAGAGCAGCCGATGCACGTTGGCCGGGTGCGCCGCCACGCAGCCGATCTTCGGGATGAGCATCGAGAAGCCCGGATACCCCTTGAAGAAGTGCTCGACGGTGATGTTCAGCGGGCGCGGGTGGGTGTGCTCCTCGCGGATGGCCTTGGCGATCATCGCCGCATCGGGCGGCAACGCGCCGGCGTGGTTGGACACCAGCAGGGCCCCGCCGCTGGCGGGCACGTTCTCGATCCCCTCGACCTCCGCGCGGAACCAGTAGCGATAGAAGAACTCGTAGAGCGTGGCGTCCATGAGTCCCTCGATGCGCTCGGAGCGGCCCCAGTCGGTCAGCCGGCGCTCGGCCTCGATGGCAGGCAGGTGGCGGCGCAGGTCGTCCCCGCGGACCGCCGGGAGCGCGGCCGGCGCTGAGCCATCGGGGAGGGGCTGCTCGCGGGGGCTCAGGGGCGTGCGAGCTGACTCGGCCATCGCGGCGATTCTGGCAGGATGCTGCCGCGATGCGCGGGAAGGACCAGGTACGCCGAGACATCTGGCGATCCATGGACCGCGAGGGGGTGTCGCGCTTCCCCGGAGCCGAGGGCCGGATCCCCAACTTCGCCGGAGCCAAGGCGGCCGCCGAGCGGCTCTCCCGCCACCCGGCGTGGATGAACGCCCAGACGATCAAGGCGAATCCCGACTCGCCTCAGACGCACGCGCGTCGCCTGGCGCTCTCCCAGGGCAAGACGCTCGTGATGGCGGTCCCGCGCCTGAGGGACCAGCATCCCTTTCGCCTGCTGGACCCTCGCAAGCTCGGCGAGGAGGAGACGCGCGAGGCGGCCACCATCAAGGGGGCGCTGCGCCACGGCGAGGTCATCGACCTGGACCAGGTCCCCGAGCTCGACCTCGTGCTCACCGGCTCAGTGGCCGTGAACCTGAAGGGCGCGCGCCTGGGCAAGGGCGGCGGCTTCTCAGACCTGGAGTACGGCCTGTTGCTGGAGTCCGGGCGCATCGACCGCCACACGATCGTGGCCACCACCGTGCACCCGATCCAGATCCTGCGTGAGAACCTGATGATGACCGGGCACGACATCCCGGTGAACCTGGTGGCCACCCCGCGCGCCGTGATCGAGGTCGACGGCGCCTACAAGCGCCCCGCCGGCATCCTCTGGGACCACCTGCAGCCACCGCAGATACATGAGATACCGGTGCTGGAGAGGTTCGGCTACGCCGGGTAAGTGCTCAGTTGTCAGTTGTCAGGTCCTTGACCTGAGCACTGAGAACTAAGAACTCGGTTGACCGCCGGCTCCAGTTCAAGCCAGTCCCTTCCGCCAACCACGCCGTCGGTGTTCACCAGCGCCTCATTCCACGGATGTATCAGCGTCGCCGCCAGGATCCCGTGCTCGCGGGCGCGCGTGATGTTCACGGGGCTGTCGTCCACCAGCAGGTCGATCCCCAGCTCCACGCAGCGCGTGATCTTGTCGAACGAGCAGTGGAGGTCGTCGCAGGGGATGCCTACGGCGGCGAGCCAGCGAGTGGTGGCGGGCACGCACGACTCCCTGCGGTGGCTGGTCACGTGGATCCAGTGGCCGGCAGCATGCCAGCGCTGCACAGCCTCGACCGAACCCTCGTAGGGCACGGCCTCCTCGATGTTGCGGTCGCTGTGGGTCTCCTCCACGCACTCGATCAGCTGCTCGCGCTCCAGCGCCGTGATGCCCCAGTCCCGCTGCTCCGCGTAGGGCACGGCCACGCCGAAGCGCTCCATGGAGATGCGCTCCAGCAGGTCCCAGTAGTGGTGGAGGGTCGAGTCGATGTCGAGCGCGATGCGTGCGATGCCCGGTACGGTACGGGCTCGATGGCAGCGACCAGGAAGTACTTCCCATCGAGGGTGCCCCCGGCGCGACTGCGCTCCGCGCGGAGCGCCGGTGACGACTACGGGGTGACCGACCCGCCCGACTGGCGGTCGATCGACTGGCTCGACCACCTCCACCAGATGGAGATCGAGGGCAGCCGGGTGAACTACGCCGACATCGGGGAGCGCGGCACCGAGCGGCCGATCGTGTTCGTGCACGGCCTGGGCGGGCAGTGGCAGAACTGGCTCGAGAACATCCCGCGGTTCGCGCAGGAGCGGCGCGTAGTGGCGGTCGACCTGCCTGGCTTCGGCTGCTCGGACATGCCACCCGAGGCGATCAGCATCGAGCTCTACGGGCGTGTGGTGGCCGAGCTGTGCCGCCGGCTGGACCTGGCGCCCGCGGTGCTCGTCGGCAACTCGATGGGCGGCTTCGTGTCCGCCGAGGTTGCCATCCGGTCTCCGGAGATCGTCGAGCGCCTGATGCTGGTGGCCTCGGCCGGGGTGTCGCAAATGGAGCTGGCCAAGCGGCCGGTGCTGGCCATGGCGAAGGCGGCGGGCCTGCTGGTCACCGACAACGTAGTGCAGATGCGCGCCACCGCCGCTGCGCCCGCGCACCCGTCACTGGGCGATGTCTCTGGTGGCTCGCCATCCCAGCCGGCTGAAGGCCGACACGATGTTCGAGGGCATGATGAAGGGCGCCGCCAAGCCGGGGTTCGAGCCTGCGCTGCGTGCCAGCCTGGACTACGACTTCCGCGACCGGCTGCCGGAGATCGGATGCCCCGTGCTCGTGGTGTGGGGCGAGAAGGACATGATCATCCCGGTGTCCGACGCAGACACCTTCGTCGAGCTCATCCCTGGTGCGCGCAAGGTCGTGATGGAGAACACGGGCCACGTGCCGATGGTGGAGCGGCCCGGGACCTTCGATGACCTGCTGGCCGACTTCCTCAGCTACCAGGTGTCCGAGGGCGAGCTCGAGTCCGCCGGCCGCCCCGCCTCCTAGGGCGAGCGCTGCCTCAGCTGGTGAGCGCGCCCTCGGCGGCCGATCCCACGTGGCGAGCGTACTTGGCCAGCACGCCCGACGTGTAGCGCGGCTCAGGCGGCTCGTAGGCGGCCACCCGCTCCGCGATCTCCTCCGCGGGCAGGTCCACCCTGAGCTCTCGCGCCTCCACGTCGAAGGTGATCAGGTCGCCGTCGCGCACCGCAGCGATCGGTCCCCCGCGCGGCGCCTCCGGGGCCACGTGACCGGCCATGAACCCGTGCGTGGCGCCAGAGAAGCGGCCGTCGGTGAGCAGCGCCACAGAGTCGCCCAGGCCCTCGCCCTGGAGTGCGGCCGTAACCGACAGCATCTCCCGCATGCCAGGCCCGCCGGACGGGCCCTCGTTGCGGATGACCACGACCTCGTCGGCGTCGATCGCACCGGCCTTGACCGCGGTGAAGGCGTCCTCCTCGCTCTCGAACACCCGCGCCGGGCCCTCGTGCAGCCGGCGGCCGTGGCCGGCCAGCTTCACGACGCACCCGTCCGGCGCCAGATTGCCGCGCAGGATCGCAAAGCCCCCGTTGGGCGCCAGCGGGTCGGCCAGCGGGCGAACCACGGGCTGGCCGTCGGCCTCGGTCGCGTCGCGCGCCTCCTCGCCGACCGTGCGGCCGGTGACCGTGATCGCGTCGGCGTGCAGCAGGCCCGCCTCCGCGAGGCGCGAGGCCACCAGCGGCACCCCTCCGGCACGCCAGAGGTCGGGTGCCACGTAGCGCCCGAAGGGCTTTAGGTCGGCCAGGAGAGGCGTCTGCCAGGCGATGCGGTCGAAGTCATCGATCGACAGCGCCACGCCGGCCTCGCTGGCCAGCGCGAGCAGGTGCAGCACCGCGTTGGTGGAGCCGCCGGTCATCGCAACCCCTGAGATGGCGTTCTCCAGCGACTCGCGCGTGATGATCGCGCTGGGGCGCAGATCGCGTTCGAGCACGTCGAGCACCAGCCGGCCGCACTCCTCGGCAACCGCACCCTTTCTACCGGCTTCGGCGGGGACCATCGAGCTTCCCATCGGGGAGATGCCGAGCAGCTCGAACGCCATGGCCATGGTGTTCGCGGTGAACTGGCCGCCGCACGCGCCCGCCCCCGGGGACGCCACCGACTCGAGCTCGGCGAGCTCGGCGTCGGACATGTCGCCGCTGGCGTGCGCGCCAACCGCCTCGAACACCTCCTGGATCGTCACGTCCCGACCCTTGAACTTGCCGGGCGCGATCGACCCGCCGTAGAGCATCAGGCTGGGCAGGTCCAGGCGCGCGAGGGCCATCACGCAGCCAGGAATCGTCTTGTCGCACCCCGAGATGGCGATCACCGCATCGAACAGGTGCCCTCGCGCGACGAGCTCTATGGAGTCGGCGATGACCTCGCGGCTCACCAGGGACGTCTTCATTCCCTCCGTGCCCATGGTGATGCCGTCCGAGACCGCCACCGTGTTGAACTCCATCGGCGTGCCGCCCGCTGCGCGGACCCCGTCCTTCACCTTCTCGGCGAGCCCGCGCAGGTGAAAGTTGCAGGGCATGATCTCGGTCCAGGTGTTGGCGATGCCGACGATCGGGCGGCCAAGGGCCTCGTCGTCATAGCCGACGCCCCTCAGGTAGGCGCGCGCGGGCGCCCGGTCCGGGCCGTCGAGCTGGACCCGGCTGCGCTGCCGCAGGTCGCGGGTCACTTGGGCGGCGCCCCGACCGAGGGCACGCCGCGCCTGCGCTCCCACTCGGCGAGCCGCCACAGGTCGCGGCGGACCCGGGACGGGTCGTGCTGGCGACCGACCAGGTGCATGTTGGCCCGGCCGATCACGCGGCCCTCGTCCGAGGTCAACGCCATCCACTTGGCCAGCACGTCGTCGGATGCCGGCAGCCTGCTGCGCCCTTCACCGGTCAGGTCGGGAAACTCGACGCAGTACTCGCTCAGCAGACGTCCGCTCTCGGGGACGTACGCGACGATCGGCTTGTGCGGATAGACCAGGTACGCGTAGGGCGGCCGCTCGCGGTCGGTTCCGGCGCGCGCCGGAGGCCGGCCGTCGACCCGGATGAAGCCGAGGTCGCAGTACATCGACCACTCCTCGTCGTTCACGCATGAGCGCAGCAGCTGGCGTGCGCGCTGCTCGGCGCGGCGCTCGCGTCCAGGGTCGTAACCCTGGCCTCCGAGGGACCGCCTGCGTCCGCTGCGGCCTCTCCTGGCACGCAGCAGCGCCAGGCCGCGGGGCGCCAGGGTCGCGGCCAGCACCAGGGCCACGACCGCGAGGGCGAGCAGTGCCAGCAGCACCGCGGCCTCAGCCGCCGGCTGCGCGGGGGAAGAAGATCACCCGCTCGGCCCCGGAAGGGATCTCGGCGTAGTCGCGCACCATCTGCGCCTCGCGCCGGCCGCTTCCCGCAGCGCGGGTCGGGACCGCCGCCCACATGCCATCGTCGAGCTGGCGCCTGAACTCCTCCACCAGCCGCTCCTCGTCCTCACGCAGGGCCGGGTCTCCCTTCGCGAGGAGGACTTCGCCATGCCCGGGTTTCATGCGCAGGAACTCCATTCGGGAGTGTCGGGATGGGCGGCCACCCCGCGGGCGATTATGTCAGAGGCCCCTCGGCGCCCCGCCGTCAGCGGGATCGGATGCCGAGCACGTCCACGGGTCCCGCCCCGCCTCCGATCCCATGCAGCCCGTTGAGGACGGCCTCCGCGGCCACCGCCTTGGCGCGTTGCGCCGCCTCGAACGGCCCGAGCCCGCGGGCCAGGTGGGCCGCGAGCGCCGCCGAGTGCGTGCAGCCGGACCCGTGCGCCGCGCCGCCGGGGTGGCGCTCGCCCGGGATCTCCTCGAGCCGGTCGCCGTCGAAGAAGGTGTCGGTGGCTTCTCCTCTGTGCCCACCCGTGACCACCACCGCGGCCGGGCCCAGGGCGTGGACTGCGCGGGCGAGCTCGGCCGGAGGTGTGTCGGGCGCGGCGTCGGCCAGCACCGCGGCCTCGGCCAGGTTGGGGGTCACGACCGCCGCACGCGGGAGCAACCTCGAGCGCAGCTCCCCTCGCGCGTGGCCATCCAGCAGCACGGCGCCGCTCTCGGCGACCATCACCGGGTCGATCACCACTGGGGCCGAGCCGATCAGGTCCAATGCGGCGTCCACGGCTTCGATCGTCTCGGTGGTCCCGAGCATCCCGACCTTCACCGCGTCGACGCCGATGTCGGACGCGACCGCCCGCACCTGGTCCAGGATCACCTCCGGTGGAACCGGGTGGACCGAGCTGACGGCCACCGTGCTCTGCGCCGTGATCGCGGTGATCGCCGTCATGCCGTGGGCGCCACAGCGCGCGAAGGCCTTCAGGTCTGCCTGGATGCCGGCGCCCCCGCCCGAGTCGGATCCGGCAATTGAGAGCAGGCGAGGCGGGTGAGAGTTCGAAGCGTGCATGACTTGGCGCGCGCGGGGCGCGGCCGAGAATACGCATCGGCCTCACGCGGCCGCCCCCGTCCGGACATAAGCGCCGAGGGAGTCGCGGCGGAGGTGCCCGGAGCCCTCGAGGCGAGCGAGGGCCACGCGCACCTCTCGAGCGGGCAGCCCGGCCGCCGCGCAGATGGCGTCGATCCCGAGTCCGGCCTCCATGGCTTCGAGGATGGCCCGGTCCACCACCCCCGCAGGGACCGGTGTGGCGGGCGCGACCCGGCGCTCGCCGGTCCCGAACAGGTCATCGAGCAGGTCCTGCGCGCCCGTGACCACCAGCGCGCCGTCCTTGAGCAGGGCGTTGGACCCCTTGGCCACAGCGGCCGTCGCGTGCCCGGGGACGGCCGCGACGGTTCGGCCCAGCTGCTCGGCCAGCGTGGCCGTGATCATGGAGCCCGACTCCGCCGCCGCCTCGACCACGACTGTTGTGGTGGACAGGCCGGCCATGATCCGGTTCCGAGCGGGGAAGCCCCACCTGTACGAGCGCTGCCCCGGCGGCTGTTCGGCCACCACCAGGCCCCGGGCGCGGATTCGCTCGTGCAGGCGGGCGTGGGTGCGCGGGTAGGGAATGTCGGGCCCTCCGGCCAGCACGGCGATGGGCCTGCCACCCGCGTCGAGGCAGCCGCGGTGCGCGGCCGCGTCGATGCCCAGGGCGAGGCCACTCACGACGGGCACCCCCGCCGCGCCGAGGCCGCGGCCGAGCGAGTAGGACATCTCCAGGCCGTACGGGGACGCTCGCCGCGCCCCCACGATCGCCACCGCCGGCTCCACGCGGAGCGTGTCGAGCAGGCCTAGGTCGCCGATCGCGAACAGCAGCGCCGGCGCGTCGCCCAGAGCCCGCAGGGCCGTCGGGTATGCCGGTGCGTGGCGGCAGACGGCCCCGACGCGCTGGTGTCGCAGCTGCTCGGCCGCGCGGTCGGCATCGAAGCGGTCGAGGAACTCCAGCGCGCCAGCCACGTTTCCGCCCCCGATGGCGCGAACGAGCTCGCGGTCCTCCAGAGCGAACAGCTCGGGGACCCGTGGTGCGCGGGACGCGAGGAGCCCGGTGATGCGACCGGAGAGAACGCCAAGGAGGTGGCCCCGCCGCAGGCACGCGGAGCACGACTGGATCGGGTCGGACGCCGCTCCCGGGCGGGCGAGGGCCGTCACGCCGCGATCGCCGGCCGGGGCGCCAGGCGGTAGGCCAGTGCCTCGTCCAGATGGTCGGCGTTCACGGGTTCGGCGCCCTCGAGGTCCGCGATAGTGCGCGCCAGCCGCAGGACGCGGTCGTATCCCCTTCCCGTGAGGCCACCGGCTTCGGCGGCGCAGCGCAGGCTCCGCAACGGATCACCGCTGAGGGGCACCTCGCGGCGCGCGGCCCGGCCGTCCATCTCGGCGTTGCAGAGCGCGCCGCTGCCAGCCAGGCGCGCTCGCTGGCGCTCGCGGGCCGCGATCACCCGCGCGCGCACGACGGACGAGCCCTCCCCTCCCGACCGTCGCTGGTCCGTCAACTCGGCCAGGGGCGGCGCCGAGACCTGGCAGACGATGTCGATCCGATCCAACAGCGGGCCGCTCAGCCGCCGCTGGTAGCGCGCCCGATCGGTCTCGTCGCAGGTGCACGCCTCCGGCGCGCGCGCACAGGGGCAGGGATTGCAGGCTCCGATAAGCATGAAGCGGGCGGGGAAGCGCACCGCGCGCTGACCGCGGACGATCTCCACCGAGCCGTCCTCCAGCGGCTGGCGGAGCGCCTCCAGGCCCGCCCGCGAGAACTCGCCCAGCTCGTCGAGGAACAGGACGCCGCGGTGAGCGAGGGTGATCTCGCCTGGCCGCGGCCTCGCCCCTCCGCCCACCAGCCCCTGCGGCGAGATGGTGTGGTGGGGCGCGCGGAAGGGGCGTGACTGCGCGAGCGTCCCGGAGCCGGTGCCGGCCGCGCTGTGGATGCGCGTTATCTCGAGCGCCTCGCTGCGTGACGGCGGAGCCAGGATGCCCGGGAGCCGCCGGGCGACCATGGTCTTGCCCGCACCGGGCGGGCCCACCATCAGCAGATTGTGCCCCCCCGCCGCCGCGATCTCGATGGCACGGCGAGCGTCTGGCTGCCCGCGCACGTCCATGAGGTCGGGCTCCAGCGACCTGGGCCGGTTGGGAGCGGGACGCGCCGGCCCGGGGCTCCAGCGATCCCAGAGGAGGTCGACCAACCGCTTGAGGCTCGGGACGCCAAACACGTCGAGCTCGCCGACGAGCGCCGCCTCGGCCGCATTGCCGTCGGGCACGATCAGGCGTGCGAAGCCCGCGCCGCGGGCGCCCAGGGCCGTGGCGAGCGCGCCGTTGCCCGCGCGCACCTCGCCGCTGAGAGAGATCTCTCCGCACACCGCGGTGCCCTCCAGGGCGTTGGCCGGGACCTGCCCGCTGGCCAAGAGCACGCCGACGGCTATGGCCAGGTCGAACCCTGGGCCCGCCTTCGGGAGCGAGGCGGGCGCGAGGTTCGCGGTGAGGCGCTTGAGCGGAAAGTCGAGGCCGGAGTTCTGCAGGCCGGCGCGCACCCGCTCGCGCGCCTCTCTCACGGCCACGTCGGGCAGGCCGACCAGGGAGAACGCGGGGAGCCCCGGCCGGACGTCCACCTCCACGGTGACCTCGCGGCTCTCCACGCCCTCGAGCGCGAATGTGGTGACGGACGCGAACACCTGGTCGAAGCTATGGGTGGCCGACGCACGGCTGGGTGCCATCGGTACCGGTACCGCGACGATTGGCTCGGCCCGTCGGCTCAGAATCGTTACGCGCGTCTCTCACATGTCACGGACCTCGGCCTAGCGTGCTCGGGCGTGAACATCGGGCATCCTGACACCCGGATCGCGCTCGGCCGGCTGGGCGAGCGCCTGGCCCGCGAGCACCTCGAGCGGGCCGGCTACGAGATAGTCGAGCGCAACTTCCGCTGCTCCGCCGGAGAGCTCGACCTGGTGGCCGTGGACGCGCGCGCCCTCGTGTTCTGCGAGGTCAAGACCCGCGTGGCCGGGGGTGGCCGGGGGCCGGCGGGCCCACTCGAGGCCATCGGGACGGCGAAACGCCGTCGGCTGCGCCTACTCGCCCGGGAGTGGCTCACAGGTCGCGCCGGGAACCACCCGCGCAGGCAGGAGATCCGCTTCGACGCGGTCGGCGTGACGGTTACCCCGGCCGGGCGTCTGGTGGCGCTCGACCACGTGGAGAACGCGTTCTAGGGGGCGAGGTGAAGCTGCGTGTAGGCGATCGATTGGAACGACATCCGGTGCAGCGGCGAAACGCCGTGCTGGGCGATGGCGGCCCGGTGCTCCGGCGTCGAGTAGCCGACGTTGGTGGCGAAGTCCCACTGCGGGTGACGCTCGGCGACTCGGCGCATGTAGCGATCGCGGCTGACCTTGGCCAGGACGGATGCCGCCGCGATGGCCGCGCTGCGGCAGTCGCCGTCGATGACGGCCCGCTGCGGGTGCTCCATCGCCGGGACCTCGAAGCCGTCGACGAGGCAGACCGTGCCCGGGCGCGCCACCCGCAGCAGCGCCGACCGCAACGCGTCCAGGTTCGTGACGTGCAGGCCGCGATCGTCGATGCCCCTGACGCAGCGCGACACGATCGCGGTGCGGGCGGCCGCCCGCAGTACCAGCGGGTACAGCGCCTCGCGGGCGGCTTCGTTGTGCTGCTTGGAGTCGTTCAGGCGCGAGAGCGCTCGCCGATCGGACAGCGTGAGCCGGTCGAGGTCGAACAGGACCGCGGCGGCCACCAGCGGCCCGGCCAGCGACCCGCGCCCGGCCTCGTCCGCCCCCGCCACCCAGCGCTCGCCGAGCTCGCGGTCGAAGGCGAACAGCCGGCGCCCGCTGGTGCTCCGGCGGCGGGCCCTCCGGGCTGCGCGCGACTGGCGGCGTGGCTGCCCGGCCAGCGCCTGGGCCTCCTGTGCGATCGCGGCTGTGCTCGGCTCCCCCACGGTGCGGCGCCGACTATAGGCGGCGTAACGGGCGGAATGCCCGGGGGCTATAGAAGCCCGATCCTCTTCGGTGGCCAGTAGGTGACGAAGGCGTTGCCGATCATCCACTTCTTGGGCACCGGACCCCACTCGCGGCTATCCGCGCTCTCGCCCCGGTTGTCTCCCATCATGAAGTAGTGGTCCTTCGGGATCGTGATCTCGTCCGGGAGGTTGCAGGTCGCGCAGTCGGCCGCGGGACGGATGAACGACTCCTCCTGCGGGCGACCGTTGAGGATCACGCGTCCCCGCCTGATCGACAGGCGGTCCCCACCGACCGCCACCACCCGCTTGATGAAGTTGGTGTCCGACCGCTCGTCGGTCGGCTCCGGGCATGCGCTGCCCTCGGCCTGGCTGACCCCGCACACGTTGTCGTCCGCTCCGCGGGGAGGCTTGAAGACCATCACGTCGCCACGCTCCGGGTCGCTGAATCGCAGGCTCACGCGGTCCACGAGCACGCGCTGGCCGACCGCGAGGGTCGGCACCATCGACTCGCTCGGAATCCGGAACGGCTTGACGAGGAACGCCTGGATGCCCAGCGCCAGCCCCAGCGCCACGGCGACGATCGTGACCAGCTCGATCAGCGAGCCGGTCGCCGTCTGGTCCTTGGTGCGCGCCACCTTCAGCCGGGCAGGGAGGTCGCCGCGGCGCTAGGCGCCGGACACGTCACGCGACTCGGGGTCCTCGGCCGCATCGGAGCCCGCGTCGCCGGGGACCTCGGCGTCAGGCGCGTCGTCCTTCTCGGCTCCTGCCTGATCCGCGTCAGCCTCGGGGGTGGCATCGGCGTCGGGGGCCGCGGCCTCATCGGTCCCGGCATCCTGGGCGGCGGCCTCGGCCCGGTCGCCGTCGGCGGGCGCCACCTCGTCGGCGCCCTCGTCACGCGGGTCGGGCGCCGCGTCGGCCTCCGCCTGAGGAGCGGACTCGTCGGCCTCCGGGGCCGGCATCACGCCGGCCGCCGCATCGGCCTCGGGCGGCGGCATCACGCCGTCGACGTAGACCTCCTCATCCTGGCCGGTGAAGCGGCGCTCGCGCACCCGGGCGCTGCGGCCAACGCGGTCACGGAGGTAGTACAGCTTGGCCCGCCTCACGTCGCCGCGGGCGGCTGTCTCGATCTGCTCGATCTTCGGCGAGTGCACCGGGAACGTGCGCTCCACGCCCACCCCGAAGGACTGCTTTCGCACGGTGAAGGTCTCGCGCGCACCGCTGCCCTGGCGTTTGATCACGATGCCCTCGAACACCTGTGTACGGCGCCGGGTGCCCTCGACCACCTGGAAGTGGACGCGCAGTCGATCTCCCGCCTGGAAGACCGGGATTCGGCGCAGCTGAGCGCGCTCGATGTTGTCGATGACACCACTCATGAAAGAGAAGGGCGCCAGAGCCGATGGGGCCCAAGCGCGCGGCGGCACATGGTAGCGAAGCCCCGGGGGTGCGCCGCGACGGAGGGCGGGCGTCAGGCCGGGTCGCGGCGGCGGCTCTGGTCCAGCCGCCATTCCCGCACCCGGGCGTGATCTCCAGAGAGCAGAACCTGGGGCACGCCGGCACCTCGCCAGGAGGGCGGCCGGGTGTAGTGCGGGTACTCCGGCGCCCCGCCGAGTGCGTCGCTGAACGACTCCTCCACCGCGCTGTCCTCGTGCCCGAGGGCGCCGGGCAGCTTCCGGATGACCGCGTCGCAAACCACCATGGCCGCCAGCTCCCCGCCGGCCAGCACGTACCGGCCGATCGACACGACGTCGGTGGCCAGTCGCTCGTGCACGCGCTCGTCGAAGCCCTCGTAGCGCCCGCAGAGCAGGGTCAGGTCGTCCTCGGCCGCCAGGTCGGCGGCCAGCGCGTCGTCGAACGGCCGGCCGCCGGCCGCGAGGGCGACCACCCGGCGGTTCCCGCGGCCCTCGACCGGGTCGTCGCCCCAGCGAGCGCGCAGCGCGGCCTCGACCACGTCGACCCTGATCACCATGCCCGCGCCACCGCCGTAGGGGCTGTCGTCGACCTGCCCCGCCCCCAGCGGGGTGGTGGCACGCAGGTCGATGGCCTCCAGCATGAGCCCGCGGTCCGTGGCGTTGCGAATGTGCCGCTGGGCCGCGAACCAGCCGAACCAGTCGGGGAACAGGGTGAACACGTCGATCCTCACGCCTGATCGACCATGCCTAGGAACGCGCGGTCTATCTCGATCCGCCGGCCTTCCGGGTCGACCTCCTTGACCGCGTCGGCCACGAGCGGCACGAGCGTCCCGTCGTCCAGCTCGAGCACGTCGCACGAGGGCCCGGCAATCACGCGGCGGACGCTGCCGCCCCCATCGACGCTGCAGCCGATCAGGTCGGCGGCCAGCCACTCGCCCTCGGTCAGCCGCCCGCCGGGCGCCAGCAGGAGCTCTCCGCCGAGCGCTCGCGCCCCATCGCGGTCGTCGACCCCCTCGAGCCTCACCAGCGGCCGCTTGTCGGTGCCCCCAAGGCTCTCGACCGCCCGCGCCCTGCCGGCCACCGTCACGATCGTTCCGACCTCGAGCCGCTCCCGAGGCTCCAGCACGGCGAACGTGCCGTCGAGGCCGTGCGGGCGCCCCACTCGCCCGGCAGTAACGAGAGGCCCTTCCGCGTCCAACGGCTAATCGAGCACGTCGACGAGGACCCTCCGGTCCTCCTTGACCGCGGATGCCTTGATCACGGTGCGCAGCGCGGCGATCGTGCGGCCGCCGCGGCCGATGACCTTGCCCGCGTCCCCCTCCGCGACCTCGAGCTCGAGCACGATCGTGCCGTCGTCCTCCTCGAATGACTCGACGACCACCGCGTCGGGTTCGTCGACCATCGAGCGAGCCAGGTATTCGAGCAGGTCCTCCACCGCTCGTGCAGAGGCCTCGGTCAGTCGGCCTTGGCGTCGCCGTCGGCCGCGGGCTCGTCGCCGGCGTCGGCCTCCGGCGGCGGGGCCGCCTCAGGCTCGGCGGCCGGCTCGGCCTCGGCGGCCGGGGCCTCGGCCTCGTCACCCGACTCCGCGGGGGCGGCCGCCGCCGTTGGCGGCGCCACGGCCACGGTGTTCTCGGTGCGCATGAGGCGGCGGATCGTGTTGGTGGGCTCGGCGCCGCGCTCGATCCAGTGGTCGAGTCGCTCCCTGTCGATCACGACCGTGGAGGGCTCGGTCTGAGGGTTGTAGTGCCCGAGCATCTCGATCACGCGGCCGTCGCGCGGCGAGCGCTGGTCGGCCACGACCACGCGCCACACGGGGTTCTTCTTGCTGCCCACTCGCGTGAGCCGGACTCGGACGGACATGGCGGGGGAGGTTAGCGGCCCCCGGCCAGCTGCTGCAGCGAGGGCATCTTGCCCTTGGCCACCTGCTTCATGACCTTCTGCATCTGGGCGAACTGCTTGATCAGGTGAGAGACGGCCTGGACCGAGGTCCCTGAGCCCTGCGCGATCCGGCGCCGGCGCGAGCCATCGATCATGCGGGGATTGGCCCGCTCGGCGGGTGTCATCGAGGTGATGATGGCCTGAAGGCGATCCAGCTCGCGATCGTCGACCTTGAGCCCGCCCAGCTGCTGGCCCATCCCGGGAATCATCTTGAGCAGGCCCTGCAGCGGCCCCATCGAGCGCACCTGCTGGAGCTGCTCGAGGAAGTCGTCGAGCGTGAACTGGTTGCGCTTGATCTTGCGCTCGAGATCCTGCGCCTGGCGCTCGTCGATGCGCGACTCGGCCTTTTCGATGAGCGTCATCACGTCGCCCATGCCGAGGATCCGCTGTGCCATGCGGTCCGGGTGGAAGCGCTCGAACGCGTCCAGCTTCTCGCCCGTGGACGCATAGAGGATCGGCTTCCCCGTGATGGCCTTGACCGAGAGTGCCGCTCCGCCGCGGGCGTCGCCGTCGAGCTTGGAGAGGATCACGCCGTCGAATTCGGTCGCGCCGGCGAACGATTCCGCCACGTTGACCGCGTCCTGGCCGGTCATGGCGTCCACCACCAGCAGGACGTCGTGGGGCTTGGTGCGCTTCTTTACACGGGCGAGCTCCTCCATGAGGTCCTGGTCCACGTGCAGCCTGCCGGCCGTGTCCACGATCAGCACGTCGCGGCGATCCGACTTGCACTGTCCCAGCGCCCACTCGGCCACGTCGACCGGATCGCGCCCCGTGCCCTGCTCGTAGACCGTGGCGCCCGCCTGCGCCCCCACGGTCACTAGCTGGTCGACCGCGGCGGGCCGCTGCAGGTCGCAGGCGGCCAGCGCCACGTCCAGCCCCTTCTCCTCGTGCAGGTGACGGGCCAGCTTTCCGCAGGCCGTGGTCTTGCCGGACCCCTGGAGGCCGGCCATGAGGATCACGGTGGGCCCACTCTTGGCGAACGCTATGTCGCGCCCCGACCCGCCCATGAGCTCTGTGAGCTCGTCCGAGACGATCTTGACCACCTGCTGGCCGGGGTTGAGCGACTCGAGCACGTCCGCGCCCATCGCCCGCTCCTTCACGGCGGCCGTGAACTGCTTGACCACCTTGAAGTTCACGTCGGCCTCCAGGAGCGCCAGGCGCACCTGGCGCATGGCCTTGGTCACGTCCTCCTCGGTGAGCGTGCCACGCGAGCGGACGTCGCCCAGAGCGTCCTGGAGGCGCTGGGAGAGCGAGTCGAACACGCCCTGAACCTAGCGTGTGGCTCCGGAGCGGCCGGGCGCTCGGGCGTCAGTCGGGCGGCGGGAGAGGGCGCTCGCCCTCGGTCCCCTCCGCGGAGCCCTGCTCCCCGGCTGCGCCGATGACCGAGCCGAGGTTGCCCAGCGCCTGCGTGAACTCGGACGGGATGATCCAGATCTTGTTGGACTCGCCCTGGGCGATCTGGGGCAGCATCTGCAGGTACTGGTAGGCCAGCAGCTTGGGGTCGGCGTCGCCGCGGTGGATGGCCTCGAAGACGGTCTCGATGGCCTTGGACTGGCCCTCGGCGGTGAGGATTTGCGACTCCCGCTGCCCCTCGGCCCGGAGGATCGAGCTCTGCTTCTCCCCCTCGGCGGTCAGGATCTGGGACTGCTTGACCCCCTCGGCCGTGAGGATCGCGGCGCGGCGGTCGCGCTCGGCGCGCATCTGCTTCTCCATGGCCTCCTGGATCGACGGCGGAGGGTCGACCGCCTTGAGCTCCACGCGGTTCACCCTGATCCCCCACTTGCCGGTGGCCTCATCGAGCACGACCCGCAGCGCCGTGCTCACCTGGTCGCGGGAGGTCAGGGTTTCCTCGAGGTTCATGCCGCCGATCACGTTTCGCAATGTGGTGGTGGTGAGCTGCTCGATGGCCGAGAGGTAGTCGGCGATCTCGTAGGTGGCGGCCTTGGGATCGGTCACCTGGAAGTAGATGACGGTGTCGATCTGGATCGTGAGGTTGTCCTCGGTGATCACCGGCTGCGGGGGGAACGAGACAACCGTCTCACGCATGTCGAGCAGGGGCTTGACGCGGTCGATGTAGGGGACCACGAGGGCCAGGCCGGCGTCGAGGGTCCGGTGGTAGCGCCCCAGGCGCTCCACGATCCCCGCGCGCGCCTGCGGGACGATGCGCACGCCCTGCGCGATCGTGACCAGCACGACGATGGCGACTACTGCCAGGACGATGATGGCGGCCACTTTTGGTTCTCCTCCTAAGCCTCTGACACGAGCGCCGTGGCGCCCCTGATCTGAATCACGTGTACGCGCGTGCCCGGCTCCATTACCTCGTCGGTGTCGTAGGCGCACGCCGTCCACACCTCACCGCGCAGCTTGACCTGCCCGCCGTCGCCGTCCACGCGCTCCAGCACCAGGGCCGTCTCCCCCACCAGCGCAGCGGTGCCGGTGCGAATCGAGGCGGGTGTGCGCAGATGGCGCCTGGCCACGGGGCGCAGCACCAGCAGCGAGGCCGCAGAGGCGATGGTGAACACCACGATCTGCACCGCCAGGCCGGCCCCCAGCAGGGCCGCGAGCGCTGCGGCCACCGCCGCGACGGCGATCGGCCCGAGGAAGAACGACAGCGAGACGATCTCCCCCACCGCCAGCACACCCGCAGCGATCATCCATGCCACCCAGTCGGGCATGCCATCAACTCTAGTGTCGAGCCGGTCGCGACCGGCTCAGGTCAGGCCGGCTCGAGGATCGCGCGCGCGAAGTCGCCCGGGTCGAACGGCCTCAGGTCCTCAATCCCCTCGCCTATTCCGATGAGCTTGACCGGCACCTGCAGCTCCTGCGCGATGGCCAGCGCGATCCCGCCCTTGGCCGTGCCGTCCAGCTTGGTCAGGGCGATGCCGCCCACGTCCACCACCTCGCGGAACAGCAGCGCCTGGCGCAGCCCGTTCTGGCCCGTCGTGGCGTCGATCGCGAGCAGGGTCTCGTGGGGAGCGCCCGGGATCCTGCGCTCGATCACCTTGCGGACCTTCGCCAGCTCGTCCATGAGGTGCTGCTGGGTGTGCAGCCGCCCGGCGGTGTCCACGATCACCACGTCCCGACTGCGCGCCTCGGCGGCGGCCAGGGCGTCGAAGACCACCGCGGCGGGGTCCGACCCCTCTGCTCCGCGCACCACGTCGGCGCCCGCGCGCTCGGCCCACACCTCCAGCTGCTCGGCGGCCGCCGCGCGAAAGGTGTCGCCCGCGGCCAGCAGCACCGACCGGCCGAGCTCGTTGGTCAGGTGCCAGGCGATCTTCCCGATGGTGGTGGTCTTGCCCGTGCCGTTGACCCCCACCACGAGGATCACCGCCGGGCTCGGCCTGAGGTCGATGCGATCCCCCTCGACCGTGGCGGTCTCGGCCAGCAGCTCCTGAAGGCGCCGGGTGAGGTCCTCGCCGCTTTGCAGGTCCCCCGCACCGGCCTCGGCCTCCAGGCGCTCCACGATCAGGGCAGTGGTGGGCGCGCCGACGTCGGCATAGATCAGCGCCTCCTCCAGCCGCTCGAACGCCTCGTCATCGAGGCGCTCGAACATCGTGGCCTGCAGCTCGGCCCCCAGCGCCTGCCGCGTCTTGGACATGTTGTCGCGCAGCCTCGAGAAGAACCCACGCCTGCGGTCGTCGCCGTCGCCACCGGCGGCCCCCTCCGCGCCGGCGGCCCCGGGGGCGCCCTCACCGAGCTCGAAGAGCTCGCTCCACTCGCGCGCCATGGCGCGCCACTCTACGCAGCGCCCGCGGCGGTGCTCGGCTGGCCGGGCGCGGCCTCGGCCCGCTGCTCGGGAGGCGAGAGCTTGCGCGAGACCACGCGCGAGATGCCGTCACCGCCCATGCTCACCCCGTAGAGGCAGTCGGCGGCGTCCATGGTGCGCTTCTGGTGGGTGACCACGATGAACTGTGCCCGGTCGCTGTAGCGCCGCACGAGCTGGAGGAAGCGGTCAATGTTCAGGTCGTCCAACGCCGCCTCCACCTCGTCGAGGATGTAGAACGGGCACGGGCGCGCGAGGAACACGGCGAACATGAACGCCAGCGCCACGAGCGATTTCTCGCCGCCCGAGAGCAGCGACAGGCGCTTGGTGGACTTGCCGGCCGGGGTGACCTCGACCTCCACGCCCGGCTCGGACGCGGCGGGGCGATCGGCGGGCTCGGCGTCGGCCGTCGTCTCCCCATCGTCCTCCTCGCCGCCGGCTGGCTCCCCGCCGAGCACGGGCCGCGGGCCCTGGTCTGGCGCAACCAGGCGCAGCCTTCCTCGGCCGCCAGGGAACAGGTGGGCCACGACCTCCTCGAAGTTGCGCGCAGCCGCCTCGAAGGTCTCCTCGAAGCTCTCGCGGATCCGGCGGTCGGTCTCGCGGATCAGACCCTGGAGCTCGGCGAGCGCGCCCTCGAGGTCCGCGCGCTGGCCCTCCAGCTCCTCGACATGTGCCACCGCCTCGTCGTACTCGTGCGCCGCGAGCGGGTTCACGGGGCCGAGCTGCTCGCGCCGGCGGCCGAGACGCTCGATCCGGGCCTCCAGCTCTGCGGCTCGCTCCTTCGGGAGCTCTGTCTGGCCCGGCTCGGCGGCTAGCCCGAGCCGGCCCGCGACCTCCGTGAGGCGGGCATCCGCCTCGGCAGCTCCGTCGCGGACCTGCTGCGCCGCCACCTCGGACTCCGTGACGGACTCGAAGGCCGCCCGCAGCCTCACCTGGAGCTCGGCCTCCTCCTGCGCGCACGCGCGCAGCGACGCCGCGGTCTCCTCCCCCGCCTCAACGCCGCGCTCACGGTCGGAGTCCAGGTCGGCCAGCCGCGCCTCGACGGCGGACCCAACCGCCTCCAGCGCCCCCGCGGCGCGCGTGGCGGCATCCGCCAGGGCGTGGTCGCGATCGATCCTGCGGCGCAGGCCCTCTGCGCGGCCCACACGCTCGGCGTGCTCGCGCGCCGCGTTCTCCGCGACCCGCAGCTCGGCTCGCAGCTCGGCGGTGAGCTCGGCCCGCCGGACGGCGTCCGGCCCCTCGTCGGGAGCCTCGGCGCGGCGCTCCATGAGCCATTCGGCCCGCCGCACGGACTCGGCCGCCTCCTCGACCTCGCGCAGCGCGTTGCGCAGCGCCACGGAAGCCTCCTCGCGGGCGGAGTCCGCAGCGGCCACACGGCCGCCGGCCTCCTCGACGGCCGCGCGGGCGGCTGATTCCTCGCGCGCCGCGGACTCGGCGGCGCCGACCAGCCGGGCGCGCGCGTTGCGCTGCTCCAGCAGCCGCTCGCCGCCCCCGGACGCTGCCTGGCGAAGCTCGCCGGTGCCCGGCCTCCACACGCGCCCCTCGCGCGTGACGCACACCCCGGCGAAGCCGTCGGGGACCTCTTCCAGCCGGTCGACCAGCCAGGTGTCGGCCAGCAGCCGCCGCGCCAGTGGCGCAGCGCCCTCGGCCGCCCGAACCCGGTCGAAGAGGCGCTCGGCGCCACGTGTGGGCGGCTCACCGTCTGCCGTCGCGGAGCGGCCTCGATCCACCAGCATCGTGCCGCCGTCGGGGCCCGCGGCATCGAGCGCGCGCTCGGCGTCGGGCACGCTGTCCACCACGCCGGCCGCCAGCCGCGGCCCGAGAGCGGCCGCCAGGGCCAGCTCGTACCCCGGCTCGGCGTCCAGGCGCTCGGAGAGCGCTGTGGCCCCTCCGGCCGCGGGCGCGGCGGAGCGCAGGAACTGGTTCACGGCCGCGAGCTCGGCGCCGACCCGAGCGGCGGCTGCCCGCGCCGACTCGGCCAGGCGCTCGGCCTCGCGCAATTCGCCGCGCGCCGTGTTGGCGGCGCGCTCGGAGGACTCCAGCGCCGCCCTGGAGCGCTCGCCGGCCTGGGCCAGCGACGCGCGTAGCTCCTCGGCGTCCGCCCGCTCCTGCTCCAGCTCCGCGAGCGCATCGCGCACGCGCTCGTCCCGGGCCGCGTCAAGCCGCTCGCGCTCGGCCTCGAGCGCGGCGACGCGGCCGGCCGCCTCCTCGCCCGGATCCTCCACGCCTGCCAGCTGGGAGTCCAGCAGCTCGAGCTGTGCACGGCGGCGGCGGGCGCCCTCGGCAGCGGCGCGGGCCTGGTCGCGAGCCCGTTCGGCCCGCAGGCCGATGCGCTCGTGTGCGGACCGGGCCGCGTAGGAGCGTGCCTGCAGCTCCTCGCGCTCGCGTGTGAGCTCCGCGAACGCGGTCTCGGCGGCCTCCCTACGACCCGCCACGGCGGCCAGCTCGGACTCAGCGCGGTCCTTCTGCCCCCGCGCCGAGGCGGCCGCGGACTCCGCCTCGGCGAGCCGTGCGCGGATCACGCGGACCTCCTCGCGGGCGAGCTCGTAGCGGGCCTCGTTGGTCTGGCGCTCGAGCCGCTCGTGCAGCTGAGCAGCCTCCGCCTGGCGCTTGAGCGGCCGCAGCCGTGAACGCGCCTCGCGCTCGACGTCGAGCGCCCGGGAGAGGTTCTCCTCCGTGCGCTCCAGCTTGAGCTGTGCGCGGCGCCGGCGCTTGCGGTGCTTGCCGAGGCCGGCGGCCTCCTCGATCAGCAGTCGCCGCTCGCGTGGCCGCGACAGGACGATGGACTCCACCCGGCCCTGCGAGACCACGGAGTGCATCTCCTTGCCGAGACCTGTGTCGGACAGCACCTCGACCACGTCCGCGAGCCGGCAGCGAGCGCCGTTGAGCCTGTATTCGCCCTCGCCCGATCGGTCCAGGCGGCGCACGATCGAGATCTCCCCGAAGTCGCTGTCGAGGCGCCCCGCTGAGTTGTCGATGACCACCTCCACCTCTGCGGCCGCGGAGCCCTTTACGCCGTGGCCGCCGGCGAAGATCACGTCCTTCATGGTCTGCCCGCGCACGGCCAGCGGGCTCTGCTCTCCGAGCGCCCACAGCACGGCGTCGGTGATGTTGGACTTGCCCGAGCCGTTGGGCCCCACCACCACGGCCACCCCCGGGGAGAACTCCAGCGTGGTGCGATCCGGGAACGACTTGAAGCCCTTCATTGAGATCGAGCGGAGGTGCATCAGCGCGCCTCGGCCTCGAGCGCCCGCATGGCGGCGTTCTGCTCCGCGCCCTTCTTGGTCCTGCCCTCACCACGGCCGAGCTCGCCGCCGTCCACCTCGGCGACCGCCGTGAAGCGGCGATCGTGTGCCGGGCCCTCCTCGGCGTCGATCCGGTAGCTGACCACCTCGGCCCGCCGGGCAAGGCGCTCCTGGAGGAGCGACTTGTAGTCCACGGGGTTCTCCAGGGCCTCGTCGATCTGGGCCTCGAAGCTCCTGACCACCGCCGGCGCGACGCGCTCGATGCCGAAGGCGATGTAGGCGGCGCCGATGATCGCCTCGCATACGGATGCCAACACGCGCTCGCTGCCGGCGAGCATCTGGAAGCTGCGACCCGTGCCGACCGGCGCGGCCTTCTCCAGGCGCTCTCGGACCCCCAGCTCCAGGGCGACCTCCGCGCACGAGGGGCCGCTCACGGCCTGCGCGCGCACCTTGGTCAGGCGCCCCGCCCCGTAGCGCTCGAAGCGCGGGTACAGGTGGGTGGACACGGCCAGGCTCAGCACCACGTCACCGAGGAACGCCAGGCGCTCATAGGACTCCGCCCGATGCTCCACCCAGGACGCGTGGGTGAACGCCTGTCGCGCGAGGTCCTCGGGCAGCTGCTCGAGCAGGTCGGCAAGGCTCTCGCCGCTGTCAGCCGTCGTCCTCGGCATGGGCCGCCACGTAGTCGGCGGCCTGGCCGACTGTGAGGATCTTGGCCGCCTCCTCGTCCGGTATCCGGATCCCGTAGCTGTCCTCCAATTCGACGGTCAGCTCCACGAGGTCGAGCGAGTCGGCCTCGAGGTCCTCCTTGAAGCGGGTGCCGTCCACGATGATCGCCGGATCGACCTCGAGCTCTTCCGCGAGGTGCCGACGGATGCGATCGAGGACCTCGTCGCGGGTCATTCCGGCGCGAAGCTAGCAGCGGGCACGGACCGCAAGGCGCCGGCCGACTCGAGCGCCGCGTGGGTGCGCTCGACCATCCGCTCGTCGACCGCGCGGTGCGCCAGGCGCAGTGCGGAGGCGATTCCGCGCGGCCCGAAGCTGCCGTGCGCGACCACCACGGGCTTGCGCAGTCCGAGCAGGATCGCTCCGCCCACCCGCTCGGGATCGAGCTCCTCGCGCAGGCGGCCCACCGCGCCCCGGATCAGCAGCCCACCGGCGGATGAAACCGGGCCCGAGCGGATCGCGGTGCGGATGGCGTCGCGCACCGTGGCGGAGGTGCCCTCCATGACCTTGAGCGCCACGTTGCCGGTGAAGCCGTCGGTCACCACGACGTCGAGATTCCCGGCGGTCAGGTCGAAGCCCTCGACGTTCCCGGCGAAGTCCAACGTGCCGGCCGTGAGCCGCTCGCGCGCCTCCAGCACCGCGGGGGTGCCCTTGCCGCTCTCCTCGCCCACCGACAGCAGGCCCACCCGCGGGCGGCCCACGCCCTGAACCGCCTCCATGAACGCGGCGCCCATGTAGGCGAACTGCACCAGGTGCTCCGGGCGCGCCTCCACGCTCGCGCCGGCGTCCAGCAGCAGCACCGGCCGGCCCGGCACCGGCACCAGCGCCGCCAGGGCCGGGCGGTGCACGCCGCGCATCCGCTTGATGCTGAGGGTGGCCGCGGCGAGCGTGGGGCCGGTGCTGCCCGCGGATACCAGCGCCTCGGCGCGCCCCTCTGCGACGGCGGCGGCGGCCCGCACGATCGACGCCTCGGGGCTCGACCGCACGGCGCGTACCGGCTCCTCATGGCCCGTGATCCGCAGTGGTGAGTCCACCACGTCGGGCCAGTCGATCTGGGCCGCCGGACCGAAGACCAGCACCCGCTGGCCCGAGAGGCGCGCGCCCTCGGCCACCGTGGCCGGTCCACCGTCCGCCCCGTTCGCGTCGAGCGCGATCACGGGAGCGCGCTACTCGTCGGCGGTTTCCGGCGCCGGCGTGAAGACCTCACGGCCGGCGTAGGTGCCGCACTCCCCGCACACGCGGTGCGGGATGCGCGGGGCGCCACAGCGGGGGCATACGGCGAGGCTGGGCGCTGAAATCTTGTGCTGGGAGCGCCGCTTGTGCGTGCGCGAGTGGGACTGTCGTTGCTTGGGGACCGCCATGGCGGCGGAAGGCTAGCAGGGGTCGGCGGCGCTCCAGGGACGCCCCGGGCTCAGTCGAGCTCGAGCTCGGAGAGCGTCGACCAGCGCGGGTCCGGGGCGGCCTCGTGGGCGTGGCCGGGGTCCGTGTTGAGGTTCGCGCCGCACTCCGCGCAGAGCCCCAGGCAGTCCTCACGGCAGACGATCTGGGCCGGCAGCGCCAGCGCCAGGGCATCACGGGCCCACGCGCGCAGGTCGAGCTGATCGTCCTCCAGGTAGGGCGAGCGCAGCTCGTCGCCGGAGCCCGGCTGGTCGACCTCGCGGGCGTCGACATCCACAGACGCGCCGGCGTCCTCCAGGCAGCGCATGCACGGCCCATGCAGCCGAACCTCGAAGCGCAGCCGCAGGGCGTAACCAGACCCGGTCGTGCGCGACACTTCCAGCCGCGCTTCGGCCTGCTGGCCCTCCGCCTCGTACCGCTCGCCCGCGAAGCTCAGCGGGTCGACAGGCACCGATAGGTCGGTGCTGCGAGCCTCACCGGAGGCGAGCCGCAGCGTGCCCAGGTCGAAGCTGTCGGTGAGCGCCGCCACCGCCTTAGACGGTAGCGCCGGGACTCAGCCTACTTCCGCTTCTTCGCGGCCCTGCAGCCTGTCGCGGCCGCGCTGCACGGCGGCGATGAACTTCTCGAGGTTGACCTCGAGGGTGTTGAGGATGTCGTCGGCGTAGTCCTCGGCGCCGAGGCGGATCTCGCGCTCGCGAGCGCGGGCGTCCTCGACGATCTCCTCGGCCTGGCGCTCGGCCTGCTTGACGACCTCCTCGTCGGAGATCAGCTGGGTCTGCTCCTCGCGCGCCTCCTTGACGATCCGCTCGGCCTCGCGCTTGGCCTCGGCGAGCATCTCCTGGCGCTCCTTGACGATCCAGCGCGCCTGCTTGATCTCCTCGGGGATCGTGGCCCGCATCTGATCGAGGATGTCGTAGATCTCCTCCTTGTCGACGCGCACCTGGTCGGTAAGGGGCACCGGCTTGGCGTTGTGCACCGTGTCGTCAAGTTTGTCGATCAGTACGAGGACGTCCATTCAAACCTCAGTTCTTCAACGCTTGAGCGCCTCCTGCAGGCGAGAGGCTACCTGCGGAGGCACAAGGCCGGTCAGGTCACCGCCGAACATCGCCAGCTCCTTGACGCCGCTCGACGACAGGAAGCTGAACTGCGGCGCGGACATGAGGTACATGCTCTCGATGTCCGGGGCGAGTTTGCGGTTGAGTTGGTTCATCTCGAA
This sequence comes from uncultured Thermoleophilaceae bacterium, assembly GCA_963755215.1. Lineage (GTDB taxonomy): Bacteria > Actinomycetota > Thermoleophilia > Solirubrobacterales > Thermoleophilaceae > JAAYBF01. The sequence continues at coordinate 437,718 of CAVWIW010000006.1, read as the reverse complement.
CTCGTACTCGAAGTCCGAGATCGCGCGGAGCCCTTTCACGATCGCTCGAGCTCCGTTCTCCCGGGCGAAGTCGACGAGCAGGTTATCAAAGGGTTTTACCTGCACATTGCCCAGTTTCTCGACCTCGGCACGCAGGAACTCCGCGCGCTCGTCGGCCGTGAAGACGGTCTTCTTCTTGCGCACCGGCTGGTTCACGACCCCGACCACGACGTTCTCGAACACCTTCGCGGCCCGCGTGATGATGTCCAGGTGACCCAGCGTGACGGGGTCATACGAGCCCGGCAGCACCGCGGTGCCCCCGTTCCTATCCGCCACGGCGGACCGCCAATCGCGTGTCGCCATAGGTGCGCTCGCGCACTGCCTCGAACGGCAGCTCCAGCGGTTGTCGCTTGTGGGATTCGGTCACGATCAGCGCGTTGGGGGTGAGCACGGGCGGGAGCAGGTCGGCCAGGGGCCCTGCCAGCCCAGCCGCGGAATCATAGGGCGGGTCGATCAACACGAGGTCGAAGGCGCGCTCGCCCGCTGCCGATGACAGGTAGCGGAGGGCATCGCGGCGGTGCACCTCCCCGTCCACGTCAAGGTCGCTCAGGTTGCGCCTGATCGCGGCCACGGCGCCCGCGGCGCTGTCGACGAACACCGCGCCGGCCGCCCCTCGGGACAGCGCCTCGATCCCGAGCGCGCCGGAGCCGGCGAACAGGTCGAGCACCCGCAGGCCCGCCACGTCGCCGAGGATCGAGAACAGCGCCTCGCGAACCTTGTCGGCCGTCGGGCGCGTGGCGGGCCCGCGCGGCGCCTGCAGCCGGCGGCCCCGGAGCTCGCCGGCGACGACCCTCAAGCCGGGATCGGGTCCAGGTCCGAGCCGAAGCGGTCGACCACGGCTCCGCGCAGAAGGGCGTGCTCGGGCTCGGCGAGCCCCGGGTCGCGCGCGATCAGCTCGTCGGCGCGCGCTCGGGCCCGCTCGAGCAGCTCGGCATCATCGGGCAGGCGGGCGACGCGGAGCTCGGGGAGACCGCTCTGGCGGGTGCCCAAGACCTCGCCGGCACCGCGCAGCTCCAGGTCGACCTCCGCCAGCCGGAAGCCGTCGCGCTCGCCCGCGATCGCCTCGAGCCGAGGCAGCTTGGGATCGCCGAACAGGATGCACAGCGAGGGATGCTCGCCACGGCCGACGCGGCCGCGCAGCTGGTGCAGCTGCGAGATGCCATACCGCTCGGCGGCCTCGATGACCATCACGGTGGCGTTGGGCACGTCGATGCCCACCTCGATCACGCTGGTGGCCACCAGCACATCGGACTCGCCGGCGGCGAACGTGCGCATCGCCTCAGCCTTCTCGGCTGTGGCCATCTGGCCATGGATGAGGCCCACGCGCTGCTCGCGCAGCTCGCCCTCGCGCAGGCGTTCGGCCTCCACGGTGGCGGCGCGCGCCTGCAGCGCCTCCGACTCCTCGACCAGCGGGCAGACCACGAAGCACTGCCGGCCCTGCGCGATCTCCTCGCGGATCCGCTCGTAGGCCCGCGCTCGCGCTCGCGCGCCGTCGACCACGTGCGTCTCCGCCGGCTGCCGGCCGGCCGGCAGCTCGCGCAGAACTGTGGCCTCCAGGTCGCCGTAAGCGGTGAGGGCGAGCGTCCGGGGTATCGGCGTGGCGGTCATGTGCAGCGCGTGGGGAACCCGCCCGCCCGCGCCTTGGCGTCGAGCGCGGCCCGCTGCCGCACCCCGAACCGGTGTTGCTCGTCCACCACGCACACCGCGAGGTCGCGGAAGACCACGGGTTCCTCGATCAGGGCGTGTGTGCCGACCACGAGCGCCAACTCGCCGGAGGCCAGGCGGGCCAGAAGATCGCGGCGCCTGGCGGCGGCGGTCGAGCCCGTGAGCAGCTCCACCGGCACGGCGCCGCCCAGCAGCCGGTCGAGGGTGATGAGGTGCTGCTCGGCCAGCGTCTCGGTGGGCGCCATCAGCGCCGCCTGGCGCCCGCTCTCCGCGGCCCGCAGCATGGCGTGGAGCGCCACCACGGTCTTGCCGCTGCCCACCTCGCCCATCAGCAGCCTCTGCATCGGGCGCTCGGACGCCAGGTCGGAGTCCACCGCGGCGCAGGCCGCGGCCTGATCGCCGGTCAGGGCGAATGGGAGGCCGCGCCGCCACTCGCCCACCAGCGCGTCGTCGCAGGTCAGGGCGGGCGCCCGGCGGCCGGAGCCCTGCGCTCGCCGCCGCCCCGCCACGGCCAGCTGCATCAGGAACAGCTCGTCGAACGCCAGGCGCCGCCGGGCGCCGGCCTCCTCGTCCTCGTTGTCGGGGAAGTGCGCGCACGCCAGCGCGGCCGGCCGGTCGGGCAGGCCCTCGGCCACGCGCAGCGCCGCGGGCAGCGGCTCGATCAGCGTGACGGATGCGCCCGTAGCTCGTCCCAGACGAGCTGCCGCAGCGTCGACGGCGAGATGCCCTGCGTGGCGGGGTGCACGGGCACGAGGCCCACGGTGTGGACCGGCGCATCGCCCTGGCCGACGAGCTCGTGCTCGGTCACCCACAGCTCGTTGCGCCGGCGCAGCTTGCCGTGCAGCAGCACCTGCGTGCCCTCCGTGAGCTGGCGCGCGATCCAGGGCTGGTTGAACCACACGGCAAGCAACGGCCCGGTGTCGTCGAACACCCGCGCCTCGGCTCGCTTTCGGCGGCGGTCGCGCATGGGGCGCACGCGCACGGAGCGCACAGTGACCGCCACCGTCGCCTCCTCCCCCACCCCGAGCGACGCGACCTTGCGCGCGTCGCGGCGATCGCGGTGGGTGTGCGGCAGGTGCTCGATCAGGTCGCCGTGCGTCTCGATCCCCAGTGCCGCCAGGCCCTTGGCGGTGGCCCCCGAGGCCGTCAGCGGCTCGGCGAGCAGGCTCGGGCGCGGAAGCGAGCGCAGGCCGGGCGCGTCGAGCTCCGCGTCGTCCATCGGGGCGGCGCTGGCGAAGCGGGTGGGGACTGTGAACGTCGAGGCGGTGATACCCCGAGCCTGAACGGCGGCGCCGACGGCTTGCGCCGTCACTCGGCGCAGAGCAGCCACCACCAGGCGGGCTGGCCGCCGTCGTGGTAGTCCAGCTCCGCGCCGTCGGGCATCGCCGCCTCGATGTCGGCTTGCGCCAGCGGCGCACCCTCGCCGGCGATGCAGGTCACGAGCTCTGCGCCCACGGCGACCCGCTCGAGCGTGGCACGTAGCGTCTCGGTGGGATCACCCCAGGCCACCAGCTCGTCGCCCCTATAGCCAACCGCGTCCCCGGTGCCGAAGCGCCCCTGCGGGTCCGGCTTGGCAGCCACGGCCACGCCCCCGATGCTGAGCGCGCCCGCGGCGTCGCCGACCGCGTTGGAGTTCTCCGACGCCGGGCGCCCCGGGTCGAAGGCCAGCAGCGCGGCGAGCCCCTCCTGCTGGGCTCGGGTGGAGACCACCCGCACTGGCTTCTCCGACAGCTCGGCGGCCCGCTCGGCCGCGAGGATCACGTTGGGGCTGTTGGGGAGCACGATGACCTCGGCCGCATGCGCGGAATGGATGCCGGCCAGCAGCTCGTACGTGGATGGGTTCATCGTGGGCCCGCCGTCCACGACGAACGCGCCCAGCTCCTCGTAGAGCCGGCGGATGCCGTGCCCGCTGGCCACGGCCACCACGCCGCATGCTGTGTCGGTGCCCGGCTGTTCGCCTCCGAGGCGGGCGCTGCGGTCGGCCACCTGCTGCGTGCATGTCCGCCACGTCCAGCCGCGACACCTCCGCCACGCCGCTCGAAGATCGCCACGGCCGCCTCGGGCTCGTCGGTGTGCACGTGCACCCGCAGGGTGCTCTCATCCCCAACGACGAGCACGCTGTCGCCGATCTGCTCGAGCGGCGTCACGAACGCGGGCCCGTCGAGGGCGGCGCCGGTGACCGCGAAGTTGGTGCAGTAGCGGAACGTCGACGACTCGTGCTCCGCCCGGTGAAGCACCCGCGCCGGGCGTGGCCTGATGCGCCAGGTCGGTTGCGCCCCGATCCGCGCAGCGCCGCCACGACCCCCGCGACGATCACCGTGAGCCCGTAGGCGCCGGCGTCCACCACCCCCGCCTCCTTGAGCACCGGCAGCTGCTCGGGGCCGCGCTCCACGGCCTCCTTGGCGGCATCGAGCGCGCGCTCGAGCACCTCAGCGATGAGCTCGTCCTGCTCGGCCGCGGTGGCCTCGGGGCCCAGTCGCGGCGTGTCCATGTGCGCCAGCTCCTGCGCCACGCGGTGGGCCATCGCGCGCACCGCGCTGAGCATCGTGCCCTCCGCCGGGTCGCGCACCGACTCGTACGCCGCGTCGGCCGCCCGCGCGAAGGCGGCGGCCACCAGCACCGGGTCCACCAGCTCGCCGGGGCGCGAGGCCAGCTCCTCGGCCGCGCCGCGAACGATCTGGGAGAGGATCACCCCGCTGTTCCCGCGCGCGCCCAGCAGTGCGGCCCGCGCGACGGCGGTGACCAGCTGCTCGCGACCGATCACGTCGATGGGCTGGCCGTTTAGGCCGTCGAGCTCGTCGAGCACGGCCCGCATCGTCATCGCCATGTTGTCGCCGGTGTCGCCGTCGGCGACAGGGAACACGTTCAGGTCGTTGACCTCGCCGCGCCGGCTTTCCAGCTCGGCGAGCGACGCGGCCACGACGTTCCGAAACCGGACCAGGCTCGGGTCGGGCACGTGTGCTTTCTACACCCTGGGGCCGTCGGGTTACCTGGTGCTTGGCCCGGCTTGCGGCTCCGGGTCGCACGTTGGCCCACTGAAGCTGGGTAGGCGGCAGCAGCTCGGTGGCGGCGCGGGATCCTGACGACGGCGGCCTTACAAGCGCGACGGGACTGTGATGGTTGGCCGCCGCTTTCGCTCCACCGGGCCGCCCGCGCGATCGAGTGATGCCTTGTTCGCGCTATAGCCCCGTTAACGCTTCACTCGGCGAAGGAGCCGGCGTCACCGCGACATTGGAGCCACGAACGCAACGGCGCCGCAACCGAACACACCCCTACCCAGCCGCCGCGGCACCCGGGAGCGACCACCCCGGCCGCGGCAGCCTCAGGCGGTCAAGGCCGCATGAGGCGAGCAGATCAAGGACGCAGGACGCGAAGCGTGCTACGCACGCGGTCGACCGAGGACGCCGATATGCGACGCCTCAGGCGGCTTTGGTGACTTTGCCGGCCTTGAGGCAGCGAGTGCAGACGTACTCGCGCGAGGGCGAGCCGCCGACGTCGATGCGGACCTTCTGCAGGTTCGGGTTGAAGCGCCGCTTGGTGGCCACCATCGAGTGGCTGCGGCTGTGGCCGAACGCGGGGCCCTTCTTGCACGAGTAACAGACCTTTGGCACGGCGCGGAAGGCTAGCAAGGGCCTGCATCGCCGCCGGCCCGCTCGCCGGTCAGCTCGTGCGCCTTGTGGCCCCTGCCGCTCGGCGCGCGAACGCCGCCTCTCCAGCCTCCTGGTCCCAGTAGACCTCGTAGCGACGACAGCGCCCGTCCTGCCACAGGGACACCTCCCAGGACGGCTGGGTCACCTCCACGGCGCTGCCGGTGCCGCGACCGCGGTAGTCCACCAGGGCGAGCACCCAGTCGCCCTCCGCCGTCAGGTCACGAGGCTCGATGCTCATCTCCTCCCAAGCCGAATCCCAGCGGACGAGCAGCTGCTGGTACTCGGCGTGGCCGCGGTAGGTGCCGGCCTCGAAGTTGGGCGGCGCGACCACGACCTCGACATCGGAGTCGAAGAGGCCAAGCAGCGCCTCGTAGTCGCCCGCGGAGTACGCGGCGTAGGCCCGGCGGCAGGCGGCGAGCGGGTCGCTCACGCGGCCAGCACCTCTCGGAACGCCGCCACCGCCCGCTCGACGCCGGCGCGATCCACGTCCAAGTGAGTTACCGCGCGCACCCGCTTCGGGCCGAGCGGCCTGCAGCTCCACGCCGGTCCGCGAGCCGCTCGACCAGCGCCGGGCCGTCGGCCACGCCGACCATGACGATGTTCGTCTCGACCGACGCCGGGTCGAGGGCGACCCCGGGGATCGTGGCGAGCCCCTCGGCCAGCAGCCGGGCGTTCTGTGGTCCTCCGCGAGGCGCTCCACGTGGTTGTCGAGCGCGTACAGGCACGCCGGCGGCCAGGACGCCCGACTGACGCAGGGCCCCGCCGATCATCTGCTTGTGGCGCCAGGCCTCCTCGATCAGCTCCGCGGACCCGGCGAGCACGGCGCCGACCGGCGCGCCCAGCCCCTTCGAGAAGTCGATCCACGCCGTGTCGAAGCCCGCGCGCCCAGTCGCGCGCCGGCACGCCCGGAGGCGACGACGGCGTTCATCAGCCGGGCGCCGTCGAGATGGGCGCGCAGCCCGTGACGGCGCGCCACCTCCAGCACCCCGCGAACGTTCCCGATCGGCCACACGCGACCGCCGAGATGTTGGTGGTCTTCTCGACCGACACGAGCCGCGAGCGCGGCCTGTAGCGGTCGCCCGGCGGGCCGCAGCGCCGCCTCGACCTGGTCGGCCGTGAAGACGCCCTCGGTCGCGTCCATCGGGTCATCGCCCCGGCCAGCGCCGCGGGGCCGCCGGCCTCGAAGTTCACGGGGTGGGCGTGGCGGTCGCAGGATCACCTCGTCCCCGGCCGGGCCGGAGTGCAGCCGCAGGGCGATCACGTTGCACATCGTGCCGCTGGGCAGGAACAGCGCCGCCTCGTGGCCGAGCAGCTCCGCGACGCGTTCCTGCAACCGCACGCGGTCGGGTCGAACCGCTGCTCGTCCCCCACCTCGGCGGCGGCCATCGCGCGCGCATCGCCTCGCGTCGGCCGCGTCTGGGTGTCGCTGAAGAGGTTGACCGTCGCCACGGTCAGGCCAGCTCGCGGCGCAGGGCGTCCATCCGCAGGACCGCGCGCGCGGCGTCCTCGCCCTGGTGTCGCTTTCCGCCGCCCGCCCGCGCGAGGGCCTGTTCCATGGTGTCCACCGTGAGCACGCCGAACGCGCACGGCACGCCGGTGTCGAGCGACACGCGCGCGATCCCGGTGGCGGCCTCGGAGCAGACGTAGTCGTAGTGGTCGGTCTCGCCCGCGGATCACGGCGCCCAGGCACGCCACCCCCTGGTACCGACCGGACTCGGCACACAGCTTGGCAGCCAGCGGCAGCTCGTAGGCGCCCGGCACGTCGTGGACGTCCACCGCGGCGCCGGCCTCCTCGAACACCCGCGTGGCCCCATCGACCAGCCGCTCGGCCAGCTCGGCGTAGAAGCGGCCGACCGCGACCGCGAAGAGGTCAGCCACTCGCCGGCTCGTCCTCGGCCTTTCGGACGGGCTTGGGCCCGCCGGCTCGCTCGCGATCCTGGATCCGCTCCTCCTGGATCATCTCCTCGTCGAGCCCCAGCCCCTGGTGGTGCAGCAGGTGGCCTAGCCGCTGGGCCTTGGCGCGCAGGTAGGCGGCGTTGTGGTCGCCCGGCGCGTGCTCGATCGGGACCTGGTCGGTCACGCGCAGGCCATAGCCCTCGAGCCCCACGATCTTCTTCGGGTTGTTGGTGAGCAGCCGGATGGAGGTGAGGCCGAGGTCCACCAGGATCTGGGCGCCGATCCCGTAGTCGCGCAGGTCGGCGGGCATGCCCAGCTCGAGATTGGCGTCCACGGTGTCGCAGGCCCTCCTCCTGGAGCTTGTAGGCCTTGAGCTTGTTCAGCAGGCCGATGCCGCGGCCCTCCTGGGCGAGGTAGAGCAGGACGCCGCGGGCCTCGGCCTCGATGCGCAGCAGCGCGTCCTCCAGCTGCTGCCCGCAGTCGCAGCGAAGGGAGTGGAAGACGTCCCCCGTGAGGCACTCCGAGTGGACGCGCACGAGCACGTCGTCTCGCCGTCGACCTCGCCCTTGACCATGGCGACGTGGTGCTTCTCGTCCACCAGGGAGCGGAAGCCCACCACGTTGAACTCGCCGAAGGCGGTCGGGAGCCTGGTCTCCACCACTCGCTCGATGAGCTTGTCCTTGCGCCGCCGGTAGGCGATCAGGTCGGCCACGGTGATCATCCGCAGGCCGTGGCGACGGCAGTAGCCCGCCAGGTCGGGCACGCGGGCCATGGTGCCGTCGTCGTTGAGGATCTCGCAGATCACGGCCGCGGGCGTGAGTCCCGCCAACCGCGCCAGGTCCACCCCGGCCTCGGTGTGGCCGGTGCGCTCCAGCACGCCTCCCGGCTTGGCCTTCAGGGGGAACATGTGGCCCGGCTGCTGCAGGTCCTCCGGGCGCGTGCGCGGGTCGATGGCCACCTGCACGGTCCGCGCGCGGTCGAGCGCGGAGATGCCGGTGGTCACCCCTTCGCGTGCCTCGATCGTGGTGGTGAAGGCGGTGCCCAGGCCGGACTCGTTCTTGGCCGGCAACAGGTCCAGGCCCAGCTCGTCGCAGCGGGCGGGAGTGAGCGCCAGGCAGATCAGCCCGCGCGCCTCCTTCGCCATGAAGTTGATGGCATCCGGGGTAGCGAACTGGGCGGGCAGCACCAGGTCGCCCTCGTTCTCGCGGTCCTCGGCGTCGCAGACCACCACCATCCGGCCCGCGCGGACGTCCTCGAGCGCCTCCTCGATGGTGCTGAAGGGCGCGCCGCTCATCGGGCTCCAACCGTATGGGACACGAGCTTCTCCACGTACTTGGCCAACACGTCGACCTCCAGGTTCACGGAGTCGCCCGGCGAGCGATCCCCGAATGTCGTTCGCTCGAGCGTCTCGGGGATGAGCGAGACCGAGAACGAGCCCGAGTCCACCGCGGCCACGGTCAGGGACACGCCGTCCACGGCGATCGACCCCTTCTCGACCACGTAGCGCAGCAGGTCCTCGCCGGCGCCGATCCGCACCACCCTCGCGAAGCCCTCCTCGTCGATGCCGGCCACGCTCCCGACGCCGTCGACGTGGCCCTGCACGACGTGCCCTCCCATCGGGTCGCCCGCGCGCAGCGGCAGCTCCAGGTTGACCCGGGCGCCGGGGCGCAGGTCGCCCAGCGCGGTGCGCCGGAGCGTCTCGGCCATCACGTCGGCGGCGAAGCCGTCGGGGCCCACCGCGGTCGCGGTGAGGCAAACGCCGTTCACGGCGACCGACCCGCCCTCGTCCAGCTCCAGGGCGGCGCCCTCCACCTCCAACCGTCCCTCCGTGAGGGCCGCGACGCTGCCGGTGGACTGAACCAGGCCGGTGAACATCACCACTCCCGCAGCCGGGCCGATATCGAGCACGTCGTCGTCGATGCGCTCGACCTCGGTGTGCATGGCGCGGGTGGCCTCGGCGATGCTCTCGACACCCTGCGCCTCCACCGCCGCCCGCGCGTCGCGGCCGCCGAGCAGCATGGGCGCCACGAACATCCGCACCTCGTCGATCTCGCCCGCCTCCAAGAAGACGCCGGCCAGGTGCGGCCCGCCCTCGAGCAGCAGGGACTGCACGTCGCGCGCGCCCAGCTCGTCGAGCGACGCGCGGACGCGAGCCGCCTCGTTGGCCCCAGCCGCCACGATGACCTCCACACCCACGTTGCGAAGCCCGTCGGTGGAGGTGCGCTTCGCGGCGCGCGAGCAGACCACGATGACCTCCGCGTCGCCGGCGCTGCGCACCAGCTTGGAGTCCGGGGACAGGCTGGCCTCGGAATCGAAGATCACCCGCCGCGGCTGGCGACTGACGCCCTCGACACGGGCCGTCAGAAGCGGGTCGTCGTGCGCCACGGTGTGGATGCCCACGGCCACGGCGTCGCACTCCGAGCGCCAGCGGTGAGCTCGCGCGCGGCTGGACTCGCCGGAGATCCACTGCGAGTCCCCGGAGGCGGTGGCCACCTTGCCGTCGAGGGTCATCGCGGACTTGAAGATCACCAGCGGACGGCCCGTGCGGGCATGCTTGCGAAAGGGCTGGTTGAGCAACCTGGCCGCGTCCGCCACCTCTCCGTCCACGGTGGCGACCGAGATGCCCTCGTCTCGCAGCACGCCCAGCCCGCGGCCCGACGCCTTCTCGCTCGGGTCGTCGGAGGCCACCACCACGCGCGCGATGCCCGCCTCGGTTATCGCGTCGGTGCACGGGGGCGTACGCCCCGTGTGGGCGCATGGCTCCAGCGACACGTACATGGTGGCGCCGCTGGGGTCCTCCTCGCAGGCACCCAGGGCGACCCGCTCGGCGTGGGGCTCGCCCGCGCTGGCGTGGAAGCCCTCGCCGATCACCCGGCTGCCCTTCACCACGACCGCTCCCACGAGGGGGTTGGGCGACGTCTGGCCACGCGCGTAACCGGCCAGCTCGATGGCCCGGCGGAGATGGCGAATGTCCTGCTCTTCAGCCAGCTGGGCTCCCATCCGTGAGGTCGCGCAAGGTCCGTTGACTCGCGAGTCAACGATACCAAGGGGCCCCGAGCGGGCCGGCGGGCTCAGCGCCCCTGGGGCGGGCCGCTAGCGCTTGATCTGGTCGCCCGCGTAGGCGCGCAGGCCCGGGCCCTTCCGCCAGCCGTAGCGGTATCCGCGCGGCGGGCTGAGCCAGGTGGTGGCGTTCTTGGCGAACATGAGCGCCCGCTTGGGCCACCACGACCCCACCGGGAGTGGGCCGCCGTTGCACGAGCCGCCGGAGAAACCGGGGCGGCCGATGTAGAAGTAGCCGTCGGCCTTCGGGTGGTCCGTGCGGGTGGTGGGCGCGATGCCAAGACCCCGCTTGAGCGGGTGACACCACACGTTGGCGATCCGCCAGATGTTGTTGCGCCGGCTGAGCCAGCGCTTGTAGTGCACCGGCCCGCGGCCGTTGAAGGACGTGGAGATGATGAACGGCTTGCCCCCCACGCGGCGCGAGATGTCGAGCCCGTGGCGGATGTTGTTGCGCGTCCAGTCGTAGTGGGTCACGTTGAGCATGAACCCGCGCACCTTCGAGACACCCACGAATCGCAGCTGGCCCGCGGTGCGCTTCGCGGACTCCCAGTCCGACGCGCCGGCCTCGATGTAGATCGTGGCGTTGGGCAGCTTGGACAGCACGTCGATCCCGTAGCGCATGTTCTCCAGCCGGGACCGGCGGCGCGAGGGCGTCAGGCACTCGATCGTGCCCAGGGAGTCCGGCTCGAAGCCGATCACAACGCGCGAGTCACCCACCCCGCGCGCGAAGTCTCGGTACCAATCGCGGGTGCGCTGATCCTCGGCCTTGCCGCCGGCGGCATAGCCGGGGTAGCAGGCGGTGCCCTGGTGGCGCAGGATGGCCATCTGGGGCACGCTGCCCGGCTGTTCCTCCTGGACGCGCTCGAGGTAGCGGCGAATGACGCCGGCGGTGCCGCCCCGCTGGCGCGCGTTCCACCTGCCGAACCACTTGAACTGCGGCTTAGCGCGATCTTGCCCACCAGCGCCGCGTTGCGGCGCTGGCCCCGGCGCACATAGGAGCGGTACTGGTTGTGCTGCACCGACCACCGGCTCTTGTCCACGAAGAAGTCGAGCCCCACCAGCGGGTTCGGCTGTGCGGGGTTGGCGGCCTGAGGGCCGGACTGCGCGGCAGCCGAAGTCGGCACGCAGAGCGCGCACAGGGCGACCAGCAGCAGCGCAAGGCGGGTGTTGACGGTCGAACCCAAGAGCGAAAGGCGGGCAGCCGTCGGCGCGGCTGCCCAAGTCCGGCTATCGGCGAGTGCCTGCCCTGTCTTGAACGCTAGTTACCCGGATGGGTCAACTGGCCAGTGGGGCCTTCTGGGCCTCGGTCTCGGGCGCCTCGATGTAGGGCTGCTGCTCGTCCTGGGTCTCCTCCTCGTGATAGGCCGACTCGGCGTTGACCGCCCAGATGTCGTGGTCGGTGCCCTTCACGATGTTGTCCACCGCGCGCATGGCGGTGAGCATGGAGTGGTCCGAGTTGTTGTAGCGGTGCAGCCCGTTGCGCCCGACCTGCTGCAGGTTCTCGATCCCGTCGAGCCAGCCCCGGATGGCGGCGATCCGGTCGGCGTAGTCCATGTCGTACATGGGATAGGCCTTCGGGACGCGGGTCGCAAAGCCGAACTCGAGCATGTCCCGCTTGGCCAGGCCCAGCTCCTCGAGCTCGCGGATGCCGAGCTCCACCAGCTTCTCGTCGTCCATCTCCCACAGCTCGTCACCGGCGAAGCAGAAGTACTCGAGCCCCACGCATGCCTTGTCCGGGTCGGGCACCATCCACGGGCTCCACGAGCGGAAGTTCTGGATCCGGCCGACCTCCACGTCGGGCTCGTGGATGTAGATCCAGTTGTCGGGGAACAGGTCCTCGCCGCGCAGCACCAGGGACACGGTGAGGAAGTCGCGATAGCGCAGGCCCCTGGCCGCGGACACCACCTCCGGCTTGGGGTGCGGCGATGCCATGCCGACCGTGGTACGGAGCGGCAGCGAGGAGATCACGTAGTTGGACTCGTACTCCTTGCCGCCCGCCACCAGCTTGGTGACCCGGCCGTCGTCGATCTCCAGGCGCTCGACCGGCGTCTCCAGCAGGACCTTGCCGCCGAGCTCCTCGATGTCGCGCGTCATCTGCTCCCACATCTGCCCCGGCCCGAAGCGCGGGTAGTGGAACTCGCCGATGAGCGTCTTGATGTTGCTCTTGTTGCCAAAGAACGCCGCCTTGGCGGCACTGAAGAACGACAGCCCCTTGATCCGCTGGGCCGCCCACTCGGCGCGGATCTCCGAGGTCGGCACGCCCCACACCTTCTCCGTGTAGGAGCGGAAGAACAGGTTGAACAGGCGCTTGCCGAAGCGGTTGGAGACCCACTGCTCGAAGGTGTCCTCGCGGCCCTTCGGCTTGATCTGAGCCCAGAGGTAGGAGAAGAACGCGCGCGTGAGCTCGACCGGCCCGAGCTTCTTGATCACATCCGGCCCGCGCAGCGGGTAGTCGAGGAACTTCTTGTTCCAGTAGATGCGCGACATGCGCGGGCGCTTGAGGAACTCCTCGCGCATGATCTCGTGCCAGAGGGCGTCGACCTCCTGGACCTTGGTGAAGAAGCGATGCCCGCCGAGGTCGAACCGGTACTCGCCACCGGGGCCGTCGCGCACCTCGGTCTTGGCGATGCCACCGACCTGGTCCTCCGCCTCGAAAACGATCACCGGGTAGCCCTTCTTGGCCAGCAGGTAGCCGGCCGTGAGCCCAGCGGGCCCGGCTCCGATGATCAGGGTGGGCTGGTCCTTGAGGCCGGGCTGCACCGGCTCTGATGTGGTCTTTGGCTTGTCGCTCATCTCTCGGTCTCGGAGGTCTTTGTGTAGAGCACGCCGCGCACGCCGATGCGCCTCGCGCGGCGGTAGAAGTCGGGGACCGCGCGCTCGCGCGTGAACCTGCTGTCGGCCTCGAGCGCCTGGCCCCACTGGGCAGCCCGTCGCCGAACGAGCCTGGTCCAGGGCGCGTCCCAGTCGTCGATGCTGGAGGTGACCGGGTGCACGAGGAGCACGCGTCCTGAGTCGGGGACCCTAGCAAGCAGGGGCGCCAGATTCCGCTGGGGAGTGGCGTCCTCCAGCTTGTCCTGGACATCGCGCCAGTCCATCACGCCCTTGGTGTCCACCTCGCCGAGCTGCGTGGCCTCGATCATGTCGTTGCGCAGGTGGTAGTGAATGAGCGGGTGCTGCTCGGGCTGGAGGGTGACCACCAGGTCGCCAGGCCGCATGTCGTCGGCGACAGCGCTGGCCAGGTCGGAGGCGTTGGACTTGTTCTCCAGGCCGGCTGTCCGCGGGATCGCCCAGATGCCGAGGATCATCACCAGGGCCACGAGCCCCAGGTTGCCGGCGCGCGCGAGGCCGAGCGAGGCCAGCAGGAAGATCGGCCCGAGCGCCACCCCGAGGTAGCGCGTGGTCCATGCGGGCGACACCTGCGAGAAGAGCCAGGCCACCGCGAGGGTGGCCACCCCGATCGTGAGAGCCACGATCATCGCGTCGCGCTCCTTGGTGCTGGCGCGTCGCGTGAGCACCGCGGCCAGCCCGGAGCCGGCGGCCAGCAGCAGCGCCACGGTCACGGTGCCTCCGCCCAGCAGCGCCTTGGAGATCTGCACCGGGGCGCCGAACCGAGGCGAGTTCAGCCATGGCGCGCCCGTGTGGGACGCCTGGTAGAGGAGCGTGGGCACCCATGGTGCGTAGATCAGCGCCGCTACGCCGTAGCCGATGGCCGCGTCCTTGATCACCGCCGGGCGATCCTGGGCCGCGATCACGACGACCACCAGCGCCACGAGCGTCCCCACGGTCACGAAGATCCCCCAGCTGTGGGTGTAGAGGATGGCCGCGAGCAAGACCACGAAGAAGGGCAGGTACTCGCGGCGGCGGAACACGAACACGTGCAGGAACGCGGCGCTGAGCAGCAGCGAGAGCACCACCATGAGCGAGTACATGCGCGTTTCCTGCGCGTAGATCGTGAGGAAGGGGTTGAAGGCGCCGAGGGCGGCGCAGATCAGGCCCGCGCGCCTGCCGAACAGCGTCCAGCCCGCCCACAGGCCGCCGGGCACGGCCAGCAGGGAGATCGCCACGGACAGCCCCTGGGTGTCGGCCGGGCCGTTGCCGAAGACCTCCATCCAGACGTGCAGGAGCATGTAGTAGAGCGGCGGCGAGCCATCCTGGCGGAGCACGCCAGGGATGTCGAAGAAGGGCTGCGAGGCGATGCCGATGGACAGCCCCTCGTCCATCCACAGCGATGCCCCCAGCGCGCGCGTGCGCAGGTACAGCGAGATGAGCGTGAGCCCGCCGACGACCACCGCGATCGTCAGGCCGGTGGGGATCGAATCGAGGCGCGGCACGGCGCGGGCTCGGGGGGCGACCGTGGCCATCAGGCAACGATAGTCAGCGGGAAGACGTGAGCTCGGGTGTCTGGGAGCGGGGCGTCACGCGCGGCGCATCGGGCCCCCCGGCTGGGCAGGCGGCGCCGCGGCCGTCGGAGCGCGGAGCCGTGACTACGCGCCAGCGCTCGTTGCGCGCCACCAGCCGGTAGCGGCCGTCGGTGAGCTTGGCCACCAGCGGCCCGCCGGGCACGGTGTTCGTGCGGAACACGACCCCAGGCGGCGGGGTGCCGCCCAGGGCGCCGACCTGGATGCCGTGCACGCCCATCTCGTAGGCCACCATCTGGGTCTGGAACGGCCCGCTGTACACGCTGCCGCACGCCAGCAGGCGGTCCCGGCCACCGGCGCGGTCGATCGCGTCCGGCAGGTTGCCCCACAGGCTGGCCTCGTAGCGCAGCTCGTCGAGGGTCACGCGGACGTTGTCGACCTTGTCGCCGATGAACGGCGCGAGCAGCGCCAGGCCCACGACCAGCGTCGCAGCCACGCAGGCCAGTCCGGCCCGCGGATGCGAAACCCGGCTGGCCACGGCTGCCCTCAGGCCCTGGAGCAGCCGGCCCGCACCGATGCCGCCCAGCACGCAGATGGCCGCGGTGGTGACGATCAGGTAGCGCTGGTTGCCCGCGTAACCCCGCTCGGTCATGAACGCCACGAGGCCGATCCATGCCAGGCCGGCGCCGGCCAGGGCCAGCACAGCGCCCTGCGCACGAGTCCGGCGAAATGCCACCACCGCCACACCGGCCGCCAGCGCAGCCAGTGCCTCCAGCGGCACGATCGTGCGCTCGTGGAACCGCTTGGCCACCTCCAGGCCGGGGTGATCGGCGAAGGCGGCGCTGCCCGGGTTGGGGTTGTTGGCCCGGCTCGACGCACGCAGCGGCTCGCCCGAGCCCCATAGCTCCGGCCCGAACCAGAGGGCGGGAATGAGCAGTGCGACGGCCGCCACTCGCAGGCGCAGCTCGGGCTCGCGGAACCAGAGCCAGAGGCCGTACAGCGCCAAGGAAGGGCCACGCCTCCGGTCGGAGCAGCGCGGCGGCGAAGCCCAGGTAGAGCGCGTGGTCGCGGCGCCCGTCGAGGTGTCGCTCGAACGCCCACAGGGCCAGTGCCGCCAGCAGCGCCTCCGAGTTGCCGAGCATCGAGTCGCGCACGTACTGGTAGGTGGTGAGCAGGAACGCGGTGGCCGCCACCCCGGCGGCCAGCCCCTCGATCCCCGGTCCGGTCAGCCGCCTGGCCAGGCGGAACGCCATCACCAGCGCCAGCAGCGCCGCCCGCGCGGGCGATCCACAGCCACAGGTACGGCGCCACGGCCTCGCCGAAGAGCGAGAAGGGAACCGTGAAGAGCACCGGCAGCGGCTTCCACGACGGGCCCCCATCGGTGATCAGGTCCAGGTCCACGATCTCGCGCCCCCAGAGCAGCCAGGCCCACGGGTCGTAGGTGGGCGTGGACGGGAACAGCAGCGTCACGGCCGACAGTGCCAGGCACGCCAGGAGCACCGGCCAGATCGGGCCGGGCCTGACGGTCTGCTCGGCCCCTGCCTCGGCCGGAGCGGCGGGGGCCGGGTCGTCGGCGCGGGAGGAGTTTCCGCGGAGCCGGAGCGCCAGCGGCTGGGCTGCTGAGGGTCGCATTGCGGGGCCTAGTGCACCATTAGGCGCGGCTGGTCTGGAGTCGCGCCGCCGAGCGCAGCCGCGCCCAGCCTCCGTAGCGGACCAGGAGCACGACGAGGCCGACCACCGTGATCGGCACGTACAGGACGAACCGCAGGAGCAGCAGATAGCTGATCACGATCGATCCCGAGCCACCCAGCGTCTTGGCCCCGAAGGCCACCGCCGCGTCGAATGTGCCGATCGATCCCGGCGCTGCCGGCAGTGCCGCGACGAAGTTGGTGAGGGCCACGAGGTACAGCGCCCCGGATGCCGAGATGTCGAGCTCCACAGCCTTGGCGACAGCCAGATAGACGGCGCCCTCCACGAGCCAGAGCACAACCGACGCGGCCAGCAGGGGCACGCCCTCCCTGCCCTTGATGGCGCGGGTGGCATCTGCCAGCGGACGGGCGAAGTCCCGTATGCGGGTGAGGGCGCCGCGGCGGCGGAGAATGCCCACGGCCACCAGCCCCAGCACGAACAGCGCCACGCCGATCCCCGAGATCAGGAGCGGGCGGTCGGTGGGGAGCACGTCGCCGCGCAGGACCCCGTAGCCCACGACCACCAGCATGGTCCCGAGCACGATGGCGTCGAGGATCCGCTCGGCCACGATCGTCCCTGCCAGCTTCCGTTTGCCGGCGTCGGTACGCGCGTCCAGCAGCACCACCCGCAGGGCCTCGCCCGCGCGCGCGGGAAGCACGTTGTTGCCCATGTACCCGACCGTGGTGAGGCTGTAGCTATCCGCGCGCGACGTCGGCACTCCGGTGAGCCCGAGGATCCTGTGCCAGCGCTCGGCACGGATCACGGTGGCCAGCGCGTAGAGCGCAAGCGACCCGCCGAGCCACGCCAGCGCCGCGGTGCTGCTCGGAAACTCGGGCGCATCCTGGCGCGATGCCCACCAGACGACCGCGCCGAGGGCGATCAGCGAGAAGGCTGCCTGGAGTACCGCGAAGCGTCGGTTCATGGGTCGGGCACCACGTGGGCGCACCACTCCGACGGGACTGCGTGGAGGGGCGCCGGGAGCGCGACGGGCGCGCGGACGCGCTCGCCGGAGGCGATCAAGGTAGCAGGCGCCACAACCGGTTTCATCCCCTGTGGCGTACCCGCGAACGCCGCCGCGGTCACTACTCTGCCCCGCGATGACGGCCCGCGTCGCGATGATCGCAGCCGCCTGTGGCGTCGCCACGGCCATGCCAGGCTGCGGCTTCGGCGACGACGAGGGCTCGGGCGGCGGCCCCAACCCCAACGACAAGCGCGGGGTCACGTTTGCCTGCCTCACCGAGCGCGAGCGCCTGGACGCCGAGCTCACGGGCGAGAAGTCGATTCAGGTCGGCGGCCCCGGCGGGCCACGCGTGGAGTTCTTCGTGTCGTCCGGCGAGGCCGAGGCGCGCCAGTTCGAGGGCGAGGCCCAGAGTGCCCAGCAGGTGGGCGCCGCGCTGCTGTTCGTCAACGGCGGCTCGGACCGGCTGCTGGAGCAGATCGAGGACTGCCTGGCCGAGCAGTAGGGCGGCTAGCCCATGAGCAGCAGGCGCCCGCCGCTGACCTCGAACACCTGAACGCGGTTGGCCCCCTGGCGGAAGGAGCCGGGCGGGACCATGACGCCGAACAGCTCGCCGCCGCCGGTGGCCAGCCTGAAGGTGTTGCCCACGGCGCGGACCGTGCCGTTCACCGCCACGGCGATGTCCTTCGGCGGCCCGGCGCCGCCGGAGACCCTGCCCGTGACCCACGCGGGCACGGTGGCGCTGCGCAGGTCCACGTCGCGGAGCTCCCCGGCATCGGCGATCGACGCCCGTGCGTCCGAGCGCCCGGCCGAGACGGCGGGCCTGCCGACCAGCTCAGGGTTGGGGCCGATCCGGAAGATGCGGTCCGGGTTCGCGGTGCCGGTCCCGAACAGCGTGGCCTTCTGGGTCACGTCTGCGGCCACCTCGCGCTCGAGCTCGTCCGCGCTGACCCGCACGAAGCCCGACAGGTCGCGCTTGAGCATCCGCACGACGGACCGGCGCCGCACCGCGTCGCTGAAGGCAGAGCGGCCGTCGACGTCCTCGGGCAGCTCGATGCCGAGCACGTCGGCGACCGTGGGGGCGATGTCGATGGTCTCGACGATCGAGTCGTCCACGCGGCCTCGCCTCTGACCAGGCTCCTTGACGAACAGGGGCACGGGGGTGATCTCGGCGATGTTGCCCCGGTTCACGTTGCGGCGGTCGAACTGCCCCTTCTTGAACGAGACGCCGTGGTCGGCGGTCACAACGATCAGCGCGTCGTCGTAGATGCCCAGCTGCTTCAGGCGGCGGATGGTCTTGCGCAGCTCCAGGTCCGCGAACCCGACCTGGAGCAGGTGGCGCAGCCGCAGCTGGTCCACCTGGCCCTGGTCCTTGTAGGACTGGCGTGAGATCCCGGGAATCGGCTCGGTGGCGGTGCGACGGTACTGCCGCCCGTCGGGCAGGTACTGCCACGGGACGTGCGGGCAGCAGCGCGTGCTTGAAGTTCAGCGCCGGGCGCCCCGCGCGTATCGACTCGATCCACGCGTCGAAGCGGTTGTTGCGGTTGCCCTGGAGGTTCTCGCGCGTGTTGGGACGGTCGCCGGCGTCGGCCGTGGCGGCGGCTCCGCCCCCACCTTCGTCGCCGCCGAACTCGCCCCACGTCTCGGACACCGACGGCAGGTCCCGCTCGATCCCGGGCGGCGAGACCACGTGCGCGTAGACCAGGCCGAGGTCCTCGGTCATCGAGCTCAGCCGGTCCACGAACGGCTCGTCCAGGCGGGCGTCCTCGCAGAGGTCCCGGGGACAGACGCTGGTGGCCTCCTCGGACACGTTCATCCGGTGGCTCTTTCCAAGCAGGGCGAAGATGCTGTCCGGGTGCTCCGAGGAGGTGGGCAGCGTGCCCTTCTCCGGCAGGTGGCCGTCCATGATCGCCGGCACCGCCTTGCTGGTGGAGTCGTAGATCGAGTGGGCGTTGCGGAACCAGGTGCCGTCCTTGGCCAGCTGCGCGAAGCCCGGGTAGCGCCCCGCATCGACCTTGCCGTCCGTGCCCAGCAGCGAGGTGGTGGGGAACTCGTCGAAGACGACCATCACGACCGGCACGCGCTCGACGCCGTCCACGGTCTTCGCGCTGGCCTCGCCGGAGAGCGTGAGCTTGGACACCGGCGAGATGAAGAGGAACAGCACGAGGAACACCAGTGGCGCGGGCGTCAGCACGCTGAGGAACGAGCGCACCGGCTCGGCGCGCGCGTAGACCAGCGCAGCGACGGCTCCGAGCGCCAGGGCGAGGACGATCAGCACCGCGTCCCCCGCGTCGATCGCCTTCTTGAGCGCCTGCACGAACACCACGGCGGCCAGCAGGCCCACGAAGACCAGGTGCAGGATCGCGCGAGCGCGTCCGCTGACCAGCCCCACCAGCACCTCCACGGCCAGCAGGAGCGCCGGCGGCACCACCACGAGCAGCAGCGGCGAACACGATGATCTCGCCCCCGGTGGAGCCGCGCGCGGCGAAGAACTCCGGGTTGTCGGAGAGCAGGTCGAACAGCGGCTGGGCGAGCGCGAAGGCCGACAGCACCGCCAGGTGGCCGAAGGCCAGCAGGTTGCCGCGCCAGCCGGGACCGTCGCGGCCTCCCGCGCGGCGCCACCCGCCTCGGCGCGGGCGCGGCCTCCCGGCCGCCCATCAGCGCTCGGCTGCGGTGAGGTCGATCGGGCTGCCGGCGCCCTTGGGGCGGGCGAAGTACAGCAGGCGCGTGCCCGACTTCAGGCGCTCGCGGCGCTCGACGTCGAAGGCCTCGGCCAGCACCCGCTCGAAGCTCTCGCGCTCGTAGTCGGGGTGCAGTCCGTCGCGCTTGGGCCCGAGCAGCTTCTTGACCATCGGGTCCTCGCGCGTGGGGAACTCGATGACCAGCGAGGTGCCCAGCGAGGCCAGCCAATCCACGAACTCCCGCACCGGCACGTTGGCGGCGATGGCCACGTGATGGATCAGGGCCAGCGCCAGCACCAGGTCGGGCTTGCCGCGGTCGGGCAGCGCCTTGCGCTCCACCCCCCGCCAGCCGAGGCCCGGCGAGGGGTCGGCCAGGTTCATCGTGAGGGTGAGGATCTTCTCGTCGCCCTCGTCGCGCAGGGAGCGGTAGAGCAGCTCGATCGGGCCCCTGGTCGGCGTCGACGGCGAGCACGTAGCGGGAGCCCTCCGCGGCGATGCGCGAGTAGCGGCCGTTGTTCGCGCCGATGTCCCAGGTGAGGTCCCACGGCTGCGAGGCGACCACCTCGCGCACGAACTCGTCCTTGCGCTTGGCGTCGTCGTCGGTGTAGCTGTTGCGCTCGCCGTATGCGACCCAGACGCCCTGCGGCGGGCTCCATTCGAGCCCCGCGACCAGCTTGCGCATCCTGCTTGACGTTGGCCTGGATCAGCTCCTTCTTGAAGCCCGCCTTCTTGACCTCGTCCTTGACCTCCTTGCCGCGATCGCCATGGCGCTGCTCGAGCTTGGCGTGGAGGAAGACGTTGAGGTAGAAGCCCTTGCGGAAGCGGTCGCGGAAGGACACCATGCCGCGCATCTGCGCGGGCGTGATGCCGTCGATCGCGCCGCGAAGCAGGGGCTGCGGAGCGACGTCCTTCACCGACTGCAGCAGCAGCGGGTAGAGGTAGAGCATGCAGAACTGGCGGTAGCCGACCCACGGCTCGCCCTCGCGAAGGCGCTCGAACGAGCCCACGTCCACGAACACGGGCTGGGCGCCCTTGAACTGCACGTTGTAGGGCGTGGAGTCCTTGAGGATCATGTCCTCCTCGAGCGCCGCCAGGATGAGGTCCAGCTGCAGCAGCGCGGCGTCCTTGAGCATCGAGAACGGCCACTCGTACGGATACGAGACGAACGGGATCCGCTCGTGCTTGAGCACGCCCGCGCTGTCCTTGACCAGACCGGCGGGCAGGCCGGCCGTGCCGTCCAGGAGCTCGGTGGCCACCAGGCTGCCGCTCTCGCTGAAGCGCTCCCAGGCGCCGGTGGCCTCCAGCGCCTGGAAGTCGCTCAGGCCGTCGGCCGACAGCGCGCGGTAGCACGCCGTCGCCCGCGTAGAAGACGCGGCTCTCCGGGTCCCGGAACGAGCCCGGCTCGAGTTGCGCCGCGTCGGTCTGGGCAGAAGTCTGGGCGTGGGCGGGCATGCGTTACTCGTCACCCGCGAGGCGGGCGGCGGATCATGGTAGGGGATGAGGCGACGCGCGGTGGCGCGCCGCCGGTCAGGCCGAGGAGTCGGCCTGGTGCGCTGTGGTCTCCTCGTCGTCCTTGCGGATGCGCAGGAACTTGAGCAGCCGGCCCCAGTACAGCTTGGCGGTGACGGCCACCGCGGCGATGCCGCCGGCGAGATCTGCAGGATCATGCTCCCGCTGCCGGGATCGAGATAGGCGAGAAGGTCCATGTTCAGTCTGGCTCCAGTGCGGACGGGGTCGGGTCTCATGCGCGGGAAGCCAAGGAGGCGCCCCGCCGCAGCGGCGGAGGCTAGCAGACGTCATGGGTTTTCTACCGGAATGTGCCGTTTCCGTTTACATCTACATCCCCCCGTTTGAGCGCCGCGATCACCGATTGGGGCGCCACCGCGAACACCCGCCACTGACCCGCGCGCCCGCCCGGCGTCAGGCTGCGCGACCCCCGGGGCACGGCCACCCGCTGCCCCGCCTCGGGGTACGTCGACGAGAACATGAGCCCGCTGCCCCGCCCCCGCTCCACCTCGCCGAGGGTCAGCTTGTCTCCCACGCGAGGCGGGTCAGGAAGGCCCGGTTGACTCCGGGCGCGCCGCGGCCACGACCGAGTCGCGGCCGCCGGCCCCGCGCACCGCGGCCGACGAGGTCGCTGTGGAGGCCGGCCAGCCGCTCGGCGCTGCTGCGCCTGACCGCGAGGCGCCGGCCCGGCCGCCCAATGCGGCGCGACCGCCAGCGCCAGCGCCGCCATCACCGCCGCCGCCGCGGCCGGGCGTCCCGGCCGCCCCGCACCAGTCCGGCGGCGCCCACGCCCGCCAGGACGCACGCCAAGACCACGGCGGGCAGGAAGTAGCGGGGTTCCCGAGAAGCCGGCCTGGGTCATCGCCACCACCAGGCCGACCCAGAGCACGGCGACGCCGGCCAGCGCCAGCGTCGCGCGATCGCGCCGCCACCAGGCCGACTCGCCGCGGCTGCCAGCGCCCCCAGCTCCAGAGGCAGGCCCGCGATCGCGTGCAAGCGCCGCAGCGCCTCGAGCCACGGGTGATCCGCGAGCGACAGGCTCCAGGACGGCTCGCTGCGCGCCTGCTGGCCCGCGGAGAAGGGTCGCCGGAGCCGATCCACTCCGGCACCAGCCACAGAGCCGGCAGCGCGAGCGCAAGCGCGGCGGCCAGGCGCCGGCTGGCGGGGTCGGCAAGCCACAGCCAGATCCGTACGCCGCGAGGAACGGGAACACCTCGGGCCGCAGCAGGCACGCGAGGAAGCCCAGCACCAGCGCGTGCGAGCGCACGCCGTCCAGGTGGCGCTCCACGCCCCAGAGCATCAGCCCGATCGCCAGCGGCGCCTCATTGCCGTGCGCCGCATACCGCAGCCACTCGGGCTCAGGGCCAGCGCCAGCGCGGCGGTCGCGCCCGCGCCGATGCCCGCCAGGCCGTTCGGGCCCGCCGAGCCGGCGAGCCAGCCGGAACGCCATGGCCATCGCCAAGCAGCGCGCCCGCCCGAGCCACGACCAGCCAGAGGGCCGGCGGCAGGCCGTCGGAGAGCTTGCCGAACGGCGCGAAGAGCCAGCGTGAAGGCCACCGGGCAACGGCTTCCACGAGGGGCCGCCGGTGGTGTCCAGGTCCAGGAACGCGATCTCCCTGCCCCAGACGATCCAC
Source organism: uncultured Thermoleophilaceae bacterium (assembly GCA_963755215.1). Taxonomy (GTDB): domain Bacteria; phylum Actinomycetota; class Thermoleophilia; order Solirubrobacterales; family Thermoleophilaceae; genus JAAYBF01. The sequence goes on along the minus strand of CAVWIW010000006.1, from coordinate 414,582 downwards.
GCCCACGGGTCGTAGCTGGGCTGCGAGGGCAGCAGCAGCGAGAGCGCGGCCAGCGCCACGCAAGCGGCGAGGAGTCGACGCATCCCGTGGATGGTGCGGCCGGGCGGGCCGGCGCTTGTGAAAGTGCTGCAGAGAAGGCCTGTGAACGATTTGCTCACGGCTCGTGAACGCGGGCCTGCGGCCCTGCGGCTGCGACGGCAGTGCGCGGATACCCTCTGGTGACCCCGATGAAGCTGATCATCCAGATCCCCTGCTTCAACGAGGCCGAGCAGCTCCCGGCGACGCTGGCGGACCTCCCGCGCGAGATCACGGGCGTCGACAGGCCGGAGTGGCTGGTCATCGACGACGGCTCCTCCGACGCCACCGTCGCGGTCGCGCGCGCGCACGGCGTTCACCACGTGGTGCGCCTGACCAACAACAAGGGCCTGGCGGCGGCTTTCCAGGCCGGCCTCGATGCGTGCCTCAAGCTGGGCGCGGACGTCATCGTGAACACCGATGCCGACAACCAGTACCAGGGCGAGCGACATCCCCAAGCTGGTCGCGCCGATCCTCGCCGGCAAGGCCGACATGGTCGTGGGCGACCGCGAGACGCACCAGATCGAGCACTTCTCCCCGCTGAAGAAGCGGCTCCAGCGGCTGGGCAGCGCCGTGGTGCGGCGCGCCTCGGGCACGGGGGTGCCCGACGCCACCTCCGGGCTTCCGCGCCTACAACCGCGAGGCCGCGCTCCAGATCCAGGTGGTGTCGAAGTTCACCTACACGCTGGAGTCGCTGATCCAGGCCGGCAAGATGCTGGTCGCGGTCGAGCACACCCCCATCCGCACCAACCCGCAGACGCGCGAGTCGCGGCTGTTCCCGTCGATGTGGGCGTACGTCCGGCGCAACGCCGGTGTCGATCTTCCGCGATCTACTCGCTGTACGAGCCCATGCGCGTGTTCTTCATCGCCGCGGCGGCCGTGGCTGGTCCCGCCGCGTTGATCTGGGCGCGCTTCCTCTACTTCTTCTTCTCCGGCGAGGGCGAGGGCCACGTGCAGTCGCTGATCCTGGGCTCCACGCTGCTGGTGGTCGCGGTGCAGCTGGCGGCGCTCGGCGTGGTCGGCGACATCCTGGCCGGCAGCCGGGTCCTCCAGCAACGGATGCTCGAGCGGGTGCGCCGCGTGGAGCTCACGCTCGGCGTCGAGCCCTCGCACTACGAGCCAGGTGCAGGCGACGAGGCGCCCGACGCACCACGGGCGCGGCGGCGGGGCCGGCCACGGGCAAGGACGAGGCGAGCGCGCGCCGGTAGCCGGTCGAGGCGTGACCTGCAGGTCGAGGCCGTCCCCACCGGCAACACCTTCGACAAGTACGGCTCGACCAACCCGGTCGTGCGGCGCCTGATGGATGGCTTCCACGGCTCGCTCGACGACCTGTGGGAGCTCGCGGCGCCCGCGGTCGGTGCTCGACGTGGGCTGCGGCGAGGGCGTGCTCACCCACGAGTGGGCCGAGCGCCTGGGCGACGCGCGGGTGGTGGGCATCGACCTCGAGGACCCCAAGCTGCGCGCCGAGTGGGACACCCGCCGGCGGCCCAACCTGGAGTTCCGCGCCGAGGAGGCCACGCGGCTGTCCTTCGCCGACGGCGAGTTCGACGTGGCCACCGCGATCGAGGTGCTCGAGCACGTGCCCGACCCGGAGGCCACGGTGGCCGAGATGGCGCGGGTGGCGGAGCGCTGGCTGCTGGTCGTCGGTGCCCCGCGAGCCGCTGTGGCGAGGCCTGAACATGGCCCGCGGCGCCTACTGGCGGACGCTCGGCAACACGCCCGGGCCACGTGAACCACTGGTCCAAGCGGTCGTTCGTGGACCTCCTGGCGCGCCACGGCGCGGTCGCAGGAGGCGCGCTCGCCGTTCCCGTGGACGATGCTGCTCGTCCGCGTGTGAGCAGCGAGCCGCGTCGATGGGCGCGGCGCCGCGATCCTCTCGGTGGGGATCGCCACCACCGGGCTCGTCACCTACGCCTACTTCGCGCTCGCCAGCCACTCGCTGTCGGAGTCCGACTACGGCGGGATCACGCTGCTGTGGTCGGCGGTGTTCATCACCGTCTCGGTGCTCTACCGGCCGGTCGAGCAGCTGCTGTCGCGCACGATCGCCGATCGCGACGCGCGCGGCAGGCGGGCACCGAGCACCTGCGCGTGGCGGCGCGGATCCAGCTGGCCCTCGGCGCTGTGTTCGCCGGCTGGCGCGCTCGTGCTGCGCGAGCCGCATCCAGGACGATCTGTTCGACGGCTCGGCGACGCTCTACTGGGTGCTGGTGGCGACCGTGCTGGCCTACGCGGTGCAGCTACTTCGCGCGCGGCTTCCTCGCCGGGCTCGCGCCGCTTCGGGCTCTACGGCGGCCTGGTGCTGATGGAGTCGTCTCACGGCTCGCTGTTCGCGCTGGTGGTGGCGGTGGGCATCGCCGTCGGGCCAGTCGGTCGTGGCGCTCGGGCATCGCGGCCGCCCCGTTCCTCTCGCTGGCGGTGGTGCCGTGGGCGCTGCCGCGCTGACACCGCCGCGCCGGGCGCCGCGGACGCGCCGGCCGCCGACCCGGCGGCGGGGCGCCGAGTTCACCCTCGCCCATGGCACCGGCTTTGCGGCGGCGGTGCTGGTGATCATGCTCGCCGAGCAGACCTTCCTCAACGCCGGGCCGCTGCTGGTGAAGGCCACCGAGGGCGACGGCGGGCGCCGCGCTGGCCGGGTTCACCTTCAACGTGCTGCTGATCGCGCGCGCGCCGCTGCAGCTCTTCCAGGCGGTCCAGACCTCGATCCTCCCCCACCTCACCCGCCTCGGCGCGCGCGGCGAGACCGACCCTTCCGGCGCAGCGTGAACGTGACGCTGGTGGCCATCGCCGGCTTCGCTGCCGCTGTCGCGCTGGTGATGCTGGCCGCCGGGCCCGGCGCTGATGGAGCTCGTCTTCGGCGGCGACTTCGACTACGACCGCCTCGGCCTGGTGCTCATCTCCGCCGGCATGGGCCTGTACCTGGCGGCGGCCACCCTCAACCAGGCGCTGCTCGCGCGCGGGCGCGCGCAGGCGGCCTGCGGCTGCTGGGCGGCCGCCGCGGCCGCGTTCGTCGTGTTCCTCCTGCTGCCTGGCTTCGACGACCCGGTGCTGCAGGTCGAGGTCGGCTACGTGGGCGGGGCGCTGATACTGGCCCTGGCGCTCTACGGAGTGCTACGGGCCGACTTGGCGGGGCCGAGGGGCCAGCCCGGGTAGCGTTGCCGCCAACGACACCTACGGAGGAATCACGGATGGCCAAACACCCGGCAGTTGGCGACGAAGCCCCCGACTTCGAGCTCGAGGGCACCCACGGCACGTTCAAGCTCTCCGACCATCGCGGCGAGCGCGTGCTGCTGCTCTTCTACCCCGGCGACGAGACCACGGTGTGCACCAAGCAGTTCTGCTCCTACCGCGACAACGCCGAGGCATTCGGCGCGCTGGGCGTGACCGCCGTGGGCATCTCCGGCAAGGACGTCGACTCCAAGCGCGCTTCACCGAAGAACGACTCTTCAACGTGCCCCTGCTGGCCGACCCCGACCTGGCGGTGGCCAAGGCCTACGACGCCTACTCGGGGCTGGGCCGGATGGCCAAGCGCGCCGCGATCATCGTCGACGAGGAGGGGCGCATCGCCCACCGCCACGACCACGCGCTGGGCCTGGACTTCCAGACCGTGGCGGACCTCAAGCGGACCCTGGACTCGTTGCCGGCCGCGGCCTGAGCTGCGTGCGTATCGCAGCCGCTTCAACGGCCCGCCGGGCTCGGCCAACGGCGGCTACATCTGCGGGTTGGTGGCGGGCCTGCTCGGCGACGCGCCCGCCGAGGTGACCCTGCGGGCACCGCCGCCCCTGGAGCGCGCGATGCAGGCCCACGTCGAGGGCGACGAGGCAGTGGTGCGCGACGGCGACACCGTCGTGGCCGCAGGGCCGTCGCAGCCGAGGTGGAGGTGGATCCCGGCGACCCGGTGACCCCGGCCGAGGCCGCCGAGGCGGCAGCCGCCGGGCTAGGCGACTGGAGCGGCGGGCATCCGTTCCCCACCTGCTTCGTGTGCGGCCCCGGGCGCGTCGAGGGCGACGGCATGCGCATCTTCCCCGGGGCACTGGGCGATGACCGCTACGCGGCCGACTGGACCCCTGACGAGTCGCTCGCCGATCCGTCGGGCGCGGTGCGGCCGGAGTGCGTCTGGGCCGCGCTGGACTGCCCCACCAGCGCGCCGGGCGCCAACTGGGGCCAGGGTCCCGCGGTGGTGCTGGGCAGGCTCGCCGCGTCGCTCGAGGGCGAGGTGCGTGCGGGCGAGCCGCACGCGCTGGTCTCCTGGCGCACGGGCCACGAGGGCCGCAAGCGGGAGGCCGCCTGCGTGCTGCTGGACGCGGCCGGCGTGGTGCTCGCCCGCTCGCGCGCCGTGTGGATCGAGCTCCGGGAGGGGTAGGCTGCCCCCGTGGCCACCGCCACGACGACCCACCAGCGGACCTGTCCCTTCTGCGAGGCCACCTGCGGCCTGGAGGTCACGATGAGCGGCCGCGAGGTCGTGGCCGTGCGCGGGGACGCCGACGACGTATTCAGCAAGGGGTTCCTGTGCCCCAAGGCCACCGGCCTGGAGCACCTGCAGGCCGACCCGGATCGGCTGCGCGCGCCGCTCGTGAAGCAGCCGGACGGGACCTTCGCCGAGGCGGGCTGGGACGAGGCGCTCGAGATCGTCGATGCGCGCCTCTCCCCCCTGCTGGCGGAGCACGGCCGCAACGCCGTGGCCGTGTACGTGGGCAACCCGAACGCCCACAACCTGTCCGCCCTGACCTACGGGCCCGTGTGGCTGCGCGCGCTGGGGTCCCGCAACGTCTACACGGCCACCACCGTCGACCAGATGCCCAAGCACATCTCGGCGGGGCTCATGTTCGGCTCCGCGCTGAGCATCCCCGTGCCCGACGTGGACCGCACCGATCACCTGCATGATCCTGGGCGCCAACCCGCTGGTGTCCAACGGCAGCCTGCTCACCGCGCCCGACATGCGCGGCCGGCTGCGCCGCATCCGCGAGCGTGGCGGGAAGGTCGTGGTGATCGACCCGCGCCGCACCCGCACGGCGGAGGCGGCCGACGAGCACCACTTCATCCGCCCCGGCGGTGACGCGCATCTGCTCATGGGCATGGTCCACACGCTGTTCGCCGAGGGGCTCGCCGAGCCGGGCGCCGTTCGCGCGCACCTCAACGGCCTCGAGGAGGTGGAGCGTGTCGCGCGCGAGCACCCGCCCGAGTCCGTGGCGGATGCCTGCGGCATCGAGGCCGGGCAGATCCGCAGGTTGGCCCGGGAGCTGGCCGCCGCCGACAGCGCCGCCGTGTACGGGCGCATCGGCACCTGCACGCAGGAGTTCGGCGCCCTGGCCAGCTGGCTCGTGGACGTGCTCAACGCGATCACAGGCAACCTGGACCGCGAGGGCGGCGCCATGTTCACGCGCGCCGCCGCCGGCCAGCGCAACTCGTCCGGCCGGCCGGGCACCGGGCGGGGCTTCGCCTTCGGGCGCTGGAGTAGCCGCGTGCGAGGCTTGCCCGAGGCGCTGGGCGAGCTCCCCGTGTCGTGCCTGGCCGAGGAGATCGAGACGCCCGGCGAGGGCCAGGTTCGCGCGCTCATCACGGCCGCCGGCAACCCGCTGGTGTCCACCCCCAACGCGGGGCGGCTCGAGCGGGCGGTCGAGGGGCTCGACTTCATGCTCTCGCTGGACATCTACGTGAACGAGACCACGCGCCACGCCGACGTGATCCTCCCCGGGCCCGGCCCGCTGGAGAAGCCGCATTACGACCTGGCGCTCTACCAGCTGGCCGCCCGCAACGTGGCCAACTTCTCCCCCGCCGTGCTGCCGCCCAACGGCGTGCCCCAGGAATGGGAGACGCTGGCGCGGCTCGCCGGGATCGTGTCCGGTCAGGGCCCGAAGGCCGACGTGAGCGGCGTGGACGACATGGTCATCGGCGCGCTCATCGCGCGCGAGGTCGGGGAGGAGCACTCGCGGATCGCGGGCCGCGAGCCGGCCCAGATCCTCGACCGAGCTCGAGCCGCGGCGCGGGCCCGAGCGCATCCTCGACCTGATGCTGCGCACCGGGCCCTACGGCGATGCCTTCGGCGACGACCCCGATGGCCTCACGCTCGCGCGGCTGGAGGAGAGCCCGCACGGCATCGACCTGGGCCCGCTAACCCCGCGCCTGCCCGAGGTGCTGCGCACCCCATCGGGCCAGGTCGAGCTGGCGCCGGCCGAGCTGGTGGCCGACGTGCCGCGGCTGGCCGAGGCCCGGGGGCGCCGCGACGGTGACCTGGTGCTGGTGGGCCGCCGCCAGCTGCGCTCCAACAACTCGTGGATGCACAACCTGGGTCCGTTGGTGAAGGGCAAGGACCGCTGCACCGCCCACGTGCACCCCGCTGACGCCGAGCGGCTGGGACTGGCCGACGGCGGCCTGGCCCGCCTTCGCTCGAGCGCGGGCGAGATCGAGGCCCCGGTGGAGGTCACCGATGCCGTGATGCCCGGCGTGGTGAGCATCCCCCACGGCTGGGGTCACGACGCACCCGGGATGCGCATGCGCGTGGCGGCTGAGCACGCGGGCGTGAACAGCAACGTGCTGGCGGACGAGAGCGTGGTGGACCCGCTGTCGGGCAACGCCGTGCTGAACGGGATTCCGATCCAGGTGTCGGCCGCGGGCTAGGCGCGGCCGGGTCGTCGGCCGCTGGTCGTTGAGTGCTCGGTGCTCGGTGCTCGGGCACCGAGGGATTCACCCGGACGCCGCGCCATCTACTGGGTCTATAGGCCGTGTAAATGGGGCGGCGTCCGTTGCCGTCTTGCGAGCGAACGCCAGGCCTTGAAGCCGCCGGCATCGGTCGTCAGCGCTGGAGCGCATCACATCCGGGAACGTCGGCCCCGGATCGCCGTCGCCGCGGGGCGCCGTGGTTCAGTACGCCGCTAGAGGGGCCGCAGCATCGAGGCGCTGCAGTTGTTGCAGATCACGTTGGCGGTGTCCGACATCCGCGCGATCGTCATGTGCGAGCCGCAGTCGGGGCACTCCGAGCGCAGCTCGAAGCGGTGCAGGCAGTAGACGCAGCGATAGCGGCCGGCCAGGTTCGTGCCGCGCAGCCACGGCTCACCGCACGACGGGCACTCGGGACCGAGGTTGATCTTGGCCTCGTCAGACATTCGCGATCGCCGCGCTCGGGCGCCCCCGCAGGTAGGCCTGCACCGGCATCGGCCGGCCGCCGGCAGGTTGGACCTCGATCAGCTCCAGCGCTCCCTCGCCCGTGCCCATGAGCAGCCGGTCTCCCAGGGCGTGGAGCTTCCCCAGCGGGACGTCGTCCGGAGCCTGGCGCGCCGCTCGCACCCCCAGGCGCTCGCCGGGCGCCGGCTCCACGTAGGCGCCGATGTGGGGCGTGAGGGCGCGCACTGCCCGGGCCAGCTCCTGGGCCGGGCGGGAGGGGTCAAGGCGACGGTCCTCCGCGCTGACCTTCTCGGCGTAGGTGATCCCGTCCTCGGCCTGCGGCTGCGGCTCGGGCATCGTGTCCAGCGTCTCCACCAGCAGGTCGCCGGCCAGCAGGGCCAGACGCCCCGCCAGGTCGCCGTAGTCGTCCTCGGGCATGATCGGCTCGGTGCGGGCCAGGTACACGGGCCCGGCGTCCAGCTCGGCCACGGGCCGCATGATCGAAACGCCCGTCTCCGCGTCGCCGGCCTGGATCGTGCGCTCGATCGGCGCCGCTCCCCGCCAGCGCGGCAGCAGCGACGGGTGCACGTTGAGCATCGGGTGCTCGGACAGCAGCGGCTCGCGCAGCAGCGCCCCGTACGCGCAGATGCAAACGGCGGCGGGCCGAGCGGCCGCGATCCGCTCGCGCGCGGCGTCGGCGTTCACGCTGTCCGGCTGGTCGAGCTCGACGCCCAGCTCCCGGGCGGCGTCAGCCACGGGTGGCGGCTGCAGCCTGCGTCCGCGCCCGCGCGGCCGGTCGGGCCGCGTGACCACCAGCGCCGGCCGATGTGGCGAGTCGGCCAGCCGCCGCAGCACCGTGGCGGCGAAGTCGGTGGTGCCGAGGTAGACCGTGCCCATTCGGGGGCAGGGTAGGGCGCTCACCGGCCGCGCGCCGGGAGCCATCGCGCTGCCACAATCGGCGCGTGCACGCCTCGGACCTGATCTCCCGTCTCCAGCGGGTCGCGGGCCCGGATCACGTGCTCACCCACGAGCACCAGCTGCGCACGTACGAGTCCGACGGCCTGGCCCGGTACGCGAGCCTGCCGCGGGCGGTGGTGCTGCCCGGGTCTGCGGCTGAGGTGCGAGACGTGGTGGCCGCCTGCCACGCCGCCAGGGCCCCGTGGACGGCGCGCGGGTCGGGCTCGGGCCTGTCCGGCGGCGCGTTGCCGGTGGAGGACGGCGTGCTGATAGCCCTCACGCGCCTGAACCGGATCCTCGAGGTGGACCTGGCCAACCAGCGCGTGGTGGTCGAGCCCGGGGTGACCAACCTGGCCGTCTCGCACGCCGTCGCGCCCACCCACTTCTACCCGCCCGACCCCTCCAGCCAGATCGTGTGCTCGATCGGCGGCAACGTGGCCGAGAACGCGGGCGGCGCCCACTGCTTCAAGTACGGCTTCACCACCAACTACGTGACCGGCCTGGACGTGGTGCTGGCCGATGGCAGCGTCGTGGAGCTCGGAGGCAAGCACCTGGATGGCCCGGGGTATGACCTGCTGGGCGCATTCGTGGGCTCGGAGGGCACGCTGGGCGTGGCCACGCGGATCGTCCTGCGGGTGGTGCCGGCGCCGGCGTCGGTGCGCACCCTGGTGGCGTTCTTCGACTCCACCTCCGAGGCGGGTGCAGTGGTGTCGGAGATCGTGGCGGCGGGCATCGTGCCCGGGGCCATCGAGATGATGGACAACCTGTCCATCAGGGCCGCCGAGGGTGCCACCGGTGCCGGCTACCCCGAGCATGCCGGCGCCGCCCTGGTGGTGGAGCTCGACGGCTCCGCGCAGGAGTGCGACCTGCGCTTCGAGGGCGTGGAGTCCCTGTGCCGCGACGGCGGTGCCTGGGAGGTCCGCGTGGCCCGCGACGCCACCGAGCGCGAGCTCATCTGGAGGACGCGCAAGGCGGCCTTCGCCGCCATGGGCCGGATCGCGCCCAACTACTACGTGCAGGACAGCGTGATCCCCCGGACCAGGCTCCCCGAGGTGCTGCGGCGAATCGACGAGCTGTCTCGCGAGTACGGGCTGCAGGTGGCCAACGTGTTCCACGCCGGCGACGGGAACCTCCACCCGCTCGTCTGTTACGACGGCGCCGTGGAGGGTGAGCCCGAGCGCGCCGAGGAGCTGGCCGGGCTGATCGTCAAGACGTGCGTGGACGAGGGCGGCTCGATTACGGGCGAGCACGGCGTGGGCGTGGACAAGAAGGGCTACATGCCGCAGATGTTTGCCGAGCCCGACCTGGCGGCGTTCCAGAAGCTGCGCTGCGCCTTCGACCCCGACGGGCTGGCCAACCCGGGCAAGGTCATGCCCACGCCGCGCCTGTGCGGCGAGGTGCCCGGCCCCTACCGCCAACACCCGCTGGAGGCCGCGGGCCTGGCGGAGCGGATGTGAGCGGCGCGGCCGAGACCCTGGCGCGGGCAGCCTCGCGCGGAGAGCCGGTCAGGCCCGCCGGCGGTGCGACGAAGATCGCCTGGGCGGCCGCCGGCGCCGCCGGGGAGCCCATCACGACCGCGGGCACCCGCATCCGTGAGCTCAACCCGGGTGACCTGACCGCCGTGGTCGAGGCCGGGCTGCCGCTGGCAGAGCTGGCGGCCGCCACCGCCGCCGAGGGCCAGATGCTGGCGCTGGACCCGCCGCTCGGGCCCGGCGAGAGGGCCACCATCGGTGGCGCGGTGGCCACCAACGACAGCGGCCCGCTGCGCCATCGCTACGGCTCCGCGCGCGACCTGGTCGTGGGCATCACCGTAGCCCTGTCCGACGGGACGGTGGCCAAGGCGGGCGGCAAGGTGATCAAGAACGTGGCCGGCTATGACCTGGCCAAGCTCTTCACGGGCTCCTTCGGGACCCTGGGCGCCATCCTCGACCTGTCGCTGCGGCTGCACCCGCTGCCGCCGGCCACGGCCACGGCGATCGGACACTCCGGCGACCCCGCCGCCTTGGCGGCGGCCGCGGCCCAGCTGAGCCACGCGCAGATCGAGCTGCAGAGCCTCGACGTGCGCTGGGAGGCCGAGGCCGGCGCCGTGCTCGCGCGCTTCGGCGGGGCAGCCCCGCAGATGCCGGCGCAGGCGGCCGCGCAAGCGCTGGCCGGCGCCGGCCTGAGCGCCGACGTAATCGACGACGACGAGGCGCTCTGGGCCGCTCAGCGCCAGGCACAGCGGTCCGAGGCTGGGACCGTGGTGAAGGTCTCGGCGCGCCAGAGCGACCTGCACGTGCTGCTCGAGACGGCACGCGGGCTTGGCGCGGGCGTGGTGGGGCGAGCAGGGCTCGGCCTGGCCTGGGTCACCCTGGAGCGCGACCCCGTCGAGGGGCTGGCCGAGCTGCGGCGAGTGCTGGAGCCGGCGCCGTGCGTGGTACTCGACGCGCCACCCGACGTGCGCTCGGCGGTGGACGTGTGGGGCCCGCAGGACCCGGCCGCGCTGGAGCTGATGCGACGCGTCAAGCAGCGCTTCGACCCCGCGGGAGTCTGTGCCCCCGGGGTGCTGGCGGTCTGATGCAGGGCCCGATCGCCATTCCCGCCTGGGACTCCGACCGCCCGCCGGAGCCGGCCCTGATCGCCGACTGTGTCCACTGCGGCTTCTGCCTACCCACCTGCCCGACGTACGCGCTCTGGTCCGAGGAGGCGGACTCCCCGCGCGGGCGGATCGTGCTCATGGACGCCGGTCATTCGTCACCGCTGTCGGCCCCGCTGGTCGAGCACCTGGACAACTGCCTGGGCTGCATGGCCTGCGTCACGGCGTGCCCCTCGGGCGTGCAGTACGACAAGCTGATCGAGGACGCCCGCGGGCAGGTCGAGCGCAACTGGCGGCGCCCGTTGCGCGAGCGGCTCCTGCGCCGCGCGATCTTCGCGCTGTTCCCGCACCCCCGGCGGCTGGCCAGGCTGGCGCCGCTCACGGCCCTCGCCCGCGCGGCGGCGCGGCTGCCGCTCCCCGCGCCGGTGAAGACAGCCGCGATGCTCGCCCCGCGAGCGACGCGCGCCCAACTGCCCGAAGAGGTGACCGCCAAGGGTGCCAGCCGCGGCAGGGTGGGCTTCGTCCAGGGGTGTGTCCAGCGAGTCTTCTTCGGCCAGGTGAACGCCGCCTCCGTGCGCCTGCTGGCAGCGGAGGGCTGGGACGTCGGTGTGCCCGCCGTCCACCGCTGCTGCGGCGCGCTGGCCATGCACGCCGGCGAGGATGCGCGCTCGGAGGCTCGATCCACCATCGAGGCGTTCGAGCGCTTCGACCGGGTGGTGGTCAACGCGGCCGGCTGCGGCTCCTCGATGAAGGACTACGGCCACCTGCTGCGCGACGACCCCGAATGGGCGGACCGCGCCGCGCGCTTCACCGAGAAGGTGAGCGACCTCACCGAGATCCTCGCCGAGCACGAGCCCCGCGCCGGCCGCGGGCCGATCCGCATGCGCGTGGCCTACCACGACGCCTGCCACCTGGCACACGCCCAGGGAGTGCGCGAGCAGCCGCGCGCGCTGCTTCGCGCGGTCCCTGGGCTGGAGCTCGTCGAGCCCGACGACTGGGAGCTGTGCTGCGGGTCGGCCGGGATCTACAACCTGCTCAAGCCGGGGCCGGCCGCGGAGCTCGGTCGCCGCAAGGCGCAGGCCCTGCTGGCCACCGGCGCGGAGGCCATCGTGGCCGCTAATCCGGGGTGCGCCCTGCAGATCCAGGCACACACGCGCGCGCTCGGACACGAGCTCCCGGTCCTGCACCCCGCCGAGGTGCTCGATCGCTCCATGGACCGCGCGTGAGCGAGCTGCGGCTGGAGGCGCCCCCGCCCCCGGGCACCGGCCACGTGCTGAGCGAGGCCGCGCTGGGCCTGGTCGCGAGGCTTCATCGCGAGCTCGACGACACCCGCCGGGAGCTGTTGGCGCGGCGCGGGGAGCGCCAGGCCGAGCTCGATGCCGGCGGGACCCTGGACTTCCTCCCAGCAACGCGCTCGCTCCGAGAGGGCGACTGGACGGTGGCGCCACCCCCGCCCGCCTATGCCGACCGGCGCGTGGAGATCACCGGCCCGACGACCGCGAAGATGGTGATCAACGCGCTGAACTCCGGCGCGCGCGGCTTCATGGCGGACTTCGAGGACGCCAACTCGCCCACCTGGCACAACATGGTCCGCGGGCAGGCCAACCTGATGGAGGCCGTGCGCGGGACGCTGGCATTCGACGCGCCTTACGGCCGCCATTACCGCCTCGACGAGGAGCGCGCCACGCTGCTGGTGCGCCCGCGCGGCTGGCACCTGGTCGAGCGCCACGCGACCGTCGGCGGCCGGCCGGTCTCGGGCGGCCTGTTCGACTTCGCGCTGTATGTCCACCACAACGCCGAGGCGCTGCTGGCCCGGGGCTCGGGGCCGTTCCTCTACCTGCCCAAGCTGGAGTCGCACCTCGAGGCGCGACTCTGGAACGACGCCTTCGTGATCGCCGAGGAGGCACTCGACCTCGACCCGGGGACGATCCGGGCGACCGTCCTGATCGAGACGCTGCCGGCCGCGTTCGAGATGGACGAGATCCTGTACGAGCTGCGCGACCACTGCGGAGGCCTCAACGCGGGCCGCTGGGACTACATCTTCAGCGCCATCAAGCGCCTGCGCGAGCGTCCCGAGACGGTGCTGCCGGACCGCGCGCAGGTCACGATGACCGTGCCGTTCATGCAGGCGTACGCCGACCTGCTGGTCAGGACCTGCCACCGCCGCGCCACGCACGCGATGGGCGGCATGTCCGCCGTGATCCCCAGCCGCGCCGATCCGGCGGCCGCCGAGCGAGCGAAGCAGGCCGTGGGAGCCGACAAGGCGCGCGAGGCGGCGGCGGGGTTCGACGGCAGCTGGGTTGCCCACCCCGACTCGGTTGCGGCCGCGATGGACGAGTTCGACGCTGTGCTGAGCAACCGCGCGAATCAGATCGAGAAGGCGCGTGACGACGTGGACGTGGGCCGCGCAGAGCTGCTGGACCTGGAGTCCACCGACGGCGACATCACCGAGGCCGGGCTGCGCCTGAACGTGAACGTGGGGATCCAGTACGTCTCGTCGTGGCTTCGCGGCAACGGCGCCGCGGCCATCTACGGCCTGATGGAGGACGCCGCCACCGCCGAGATCTCACGGTCCCAGGTCTGGCAGTGGATCCGTCATGAGGCCCAGCTGGAGGACGGGCGCGTGGTCACGCCGGGCCTCGTGCGCGAGTTCGCGGGCGAGGAGCTCGAGAAGATCCGCGCGGAGGTCGGCGACGACGAGTGGTTCCAGCGCGAGGGCAGGCCGAGGGAGTCACGCGAGCTGTTCGAGGCCGTCGCGCTCTCCGGCGCCGACGAGTTCGTGGAGTTCCTGACCCTGCCCGCCTACGAGCGGCTCTCCTAGGAGATGCGACTCAGGCGGCGTCCACCCGGCGCGCGCCGGGCCCCGGCTCGACCCGCACGTCGCGGGCGTCGAGGGCCTCGCCGCAGTGCGCGCAGGCCAGGACAGGGTCGGCCTCGTGACCGCATCCCTTGTGGACGAGCGTGATCGGCGCACCCTCCTCCGACATGTAGCTGTCGCCCCAGCTCATGAGCGTCACGAGTGCCGGGTACAGATCGAGCCCCTTGCGCGTGAGCCTGTATTCGAACCGCTCGGGGCGCTCCTGGTAGCGACGCCGCTCCAAGATCCCGTGGCCGACGAGCTTCTGCAGGCGGTCGGTGAGGATGTTGCGCGCGATCCCGAGGTTGCGCTGCATCTGCTCGAAGCGGCGGACTCCGAAGAAGGCCTCGCGGATCACGAGCATGGTCCAGCGGTCGCCGATCGCGTCGAGCGCGTGCCCCACGGAGCAGGTCCGCACGTCGTATTCCTCGCGCTTCACGATTCGAGTGTAGCCAAGGTACGTTGCAATTCACAACCGACTCGGCTAGGGTGCGTTGCATCGTGCAACGGACTAGGACGATCAGCTGGGAGGACCCGCTCGCGGGCGCCGCGCGCGGAGCGTCCATGCCCGGCATCTCCTACCTGCGGGCCATGGCCGCCGGCGATGCTCCCCCGCCCCCGATCGCGGTGCTGATGGGATTCAGCATCGATGAGATCGAAGAGGGCCGTGTCACGTTCACCGCCGAGCCCGCCGAGTACCACTACAACCCGATCGGGATCGTGCACGGCGGCTTGGCCGCCACGGTGCTGGACTCCGTGATGGGCTGCGCCGTGCACTCCACCCTTCCCGCCGGACACCTCTATTCCACGCTCGAGATGAAGGTGAACTTCGTTCGCCCCATCACGTCGGGCACCGGCACCGTCGTGGCCGAGGGCACGGTCGTGCACCGCGGCGGCCGGGTGGCCACCGCCGAGGGGCGCATGTACGCCCGCGACGGCGGCAAGCTGCTGGCGCACGCCACCACCACCTGCTTCGTGGAAGCACTCACCCAACAAACCAGGAGGGCTGCATAGCCATGCCGATGATCGAACTCACCTTCGAGGAGGGCGCGCTGACCGACGACGCCAGGGCCGACCTGGTGGAGGGCCTTACCGCCGCGCTGCTGCGCGCGGAGGGGGCGCCCGACAACGAGCTCTCGCGCTCGATCACCTGGGCCTACGTGGACGAGCGCCCCGCCGGCTCGATCAACGTTGGCGGCAGCCCGGCCGACGCTCCGCGCTACCGGGTCAAGCTCACGGTGCCCGAGGGCGCGCTCGACGACGAGCGCAAGGCCCAGATCGTGGAGGCGGCAACGAAGCTGATCCTCGAGGCCGAGGGCGCCGCGCCCGACGACCCGGCCGCGGCATTCCGCGTGTGGGTGATCGTCCGGGAGGTCAAGGACGGCAACTGGGGCGGCGCCGGCCGCATCTTCCGGCTCCGCGACATCGCCAAGGCCATCAACGACGGCGGCATGCCGGGCGCCGAGGCTGAGAAGGCGAGCGCTAGCGCCTGAGCGACACCCGCGCGCCGGCTCGCAGAAGCGAGCCGCGGCGGGTCCTGAAGGCGATTGAGAGCTGTCAGGCAGCCTGGTCGGAGCGCTCGCGCTCGGCCTCGCGCAGCGCGCGCATGGCGTCACGGCGCTGATCGCGGCTCGTGCGGTCCAGGATCAGCACGCCGTCCAGGTGATCGATCTCGTGCTGGATCACGCGGGCCTCGAGGCCCGAGGCCTCCACCACTCGATCCTGACCCTCCTCGTCGAGAGCGCGGACGCGCACATGCACGGCCCGCTCCACGTCGACCGTCACGCCTGGGATGGAGAGGCAGCCCTCCTCCATCGTCTCGGCGTCGCCGCTCGACCACTCGATCTCAGGGTTGGCCAGCGCGATCACAGGTGCATCCGGGCCCACGCGGTAAACCAGCAGGCGCTGGGAAAGGCCGAGCTGTGGCGCTGCAAGCCCCAGGCCGAGCGCGTCGTCGAGCAGTCCCGCCATGCGCGCCACCTGCGCCCTGAGGCCCTCGTCGAAGCGGTCGAGCTCGGTGGCTCGGCTCTTCAGCACGGGGTCGCCCAGGCGCCGGACGAAAGACATGGCCGCGGCCCGGCGAGCCTCGACCTCCGGGTCCAGCGGCGGCGCCTCGGGCTCGACCTCGCCCGTCTCGTGAGCGTCGCGCGGTTCCGGATCCAGCTCTTGGGCCATGGCCCCCGATTCTAGACCGAGGGCAAGGGCGTTGGGCACCGCCCCTCCCCACCGCGCCGAACTTTGTCCCGAACCGCCCGAGGGGTGGACGCAACGGGCCAAAGTTCGCTCCCGGCCGAGCAATCCACACGGCGCCGTTCCGAGCGTGACGAACCCGCCACCGGCGAGCACCCGAAGGCTGTCGCCCCTGCGGCCGCGCAATCCTCTGAAGCCTCGACGGGGCTATAGGCCCGTTGAGGCTTCACAAGTCGCTTCCGCGCCCCCCCTGAAACGACGACGCGGTCACATGCGTTACGGCACGCAACAGAACCCACCCATGGTGCCGCCGTATGACTACGCCCCACCCGGAAGCCCCCGCCCGAGCGAACGACCACGCGCCCCTACTGAGGATCCACATCCACCGCGAAGCTCACCTCGCGGTGTGCGCGGTCGCCGGCCACCGCCTCCACGGCCCTACGCACCGACGCGATCGCGACGTCGCGCTCGGGCGACTTGACCACCAGCTGAGCGCGCTCGCGACCCTTGAGCCTGAACAGGGGCGCCGGGCCCAGCAGCTGCGAGCCGGCCGCGTCGATGCGCTCGTGCACGGCCGCCGCGGCCACCATCTCGGGGCCCGGGTTAGGCGCTGCGCAGACCACCCGGATCAGGTGGCCATGGGGTGGGTAGCCCAGCAGCCGGCGGCGCTGCAGCTCGCCGGCCAAAAAGCCCTCGGCGTCGTGCGCGGCGGCGTGGCGCAGGGAGCGCGCCGCGGGGTCGAGCGCCTGCACGATCACGCGCCCGCCGCGGGCGCCCCGCCCGCTGCGACCCGCCAGCTGGGCCACCAGCGAGAACGTGCGCTCCTCCGCGCGGAAGTCCGGGAACCGCAGCGTGGCGTCGGCGTCGAGCACGACACCCAGCGTCACGTCGGGGAAGTCGTGGCCTTTGGCCACCATCTGAGTTCCCACGAGCACCCCGGTGGACGCGGAGTCGAAGCGCTCGAGCGTCTCCCCCACGCCGGCGCCGGCCGCGCTGTCGGCGTCGAGCCTGAACACCGGCGCCGGGTCCATTAGGCGCTCCAGCTCCGCGCCGAGCTGCTCGGTGCCCAGGCCGTGGCGCGAGAGCGACACCGAGCCGCAGTCCGGGCAGGCGCCGGGGATCGGCTGCGCGTGGCCGCAGTGGTGGCACGACATCCGGCGTGCTGCGCGGTGCAGCACGAGCGTCACGTCGCATGACGGGCACTCCCACACCCGCCCGCACGACCCGCAGGTGAGGAAGTTGGACCAACCACGACGGTTGAGCAGGACGATCGCCTTCTCCCCCGCTCGGCGGACGCCGTCGAGCGCCTCGTGAGTGCGCCCATGAAGCGGCCCGGACACACCCGCCATCCCGACCAGCTCGACCGGCGGCAGCGCTCGTCCGTCGACGCGCTCCGGGAGCGAGAGCCGCGGAACCGAGTCGAAGCTCTCCGGGCGCGGCGTGGCGCTGCCCAGCAGCAGCACCGCCCCGGCGGCCTCGGCCCTGCGCTCGGCCACCCGGCGCGCGTCGTAGCGCGGATCGCCCTCCTGCTTGTAGGAGGCGTCGTGCTCCTCGTCGACCACGATCAGCCCCACGTCGGTGAGCGGAGCGAACACGGCCGACCGCGGGCCCACGCACACCCGGGCCTGGCCGCTGCGCAGGCGCGCCCACTCGTCGTAGCGCTCGCGCGCGGTGAGGGCGGAGTGGAGCACGGCGACCGTGTCGCCGAAGCGCTCGACGAACCTGCCCGCCGTCTGCGGGGTGAGCGCGATCTCCGGCACCAGCACGATCGCCGTCCGCCCCGCCTCCAGCGCGGCGGCCGCCGCGCGCATGTAGACCTCCGTCTTGCCGCTGCCGGTCACGCCGTGGAGCAGCAGGCGCCGGTCCTGGCTCCCGCGCGCCTGCATTCGCTCGAGCACCGCGGCCAGCACCTCTCGCTGGGCGGCGGTCGGCTCGCTGGCCGCGCCGCGCGCACCCACCGGGCGCAGGTCGGGCCGCCGCGGCGCCTCGGCGGTGTCGGTCAGCGTGATGAGCCCCCGCGCCTCCAGCCGCCGCAGGCCGGCGTGGTCGCAACACCCAGCGCGCGCCAGCTCACCCGCTCGGGCCGGAGCCCCGACGAGCGCGTCGAGCGCGGCCCGCTGGCGCGAGCCCAGGCGCTCGCCCTCACGCAGCGCCGCCCGTCCCTCGTTGGTGATCGCGGCGGTCAGCGAGCGACGGGTGGTCATATGCCTGCCCGCCCCGGTGCCCGTGCCGGGCGGGAGCACCAGCGCCAGCCCGCGCGCGGGCGTGGACACGTACTCCCGCGCCACCCACAGCCCCAGGCGCACGAGCTCGGGCGGCACGTCGGCCTCGAGCGCGGACAGCGGCTCCACCAGGCGCTCGGGCGGCAGGTCGCTGGTCTCGGCCACCTCGACCACCACGCCGAGCAGGCGGCGGGCGCCGAAGGGGACCTCGAGCATGCTGCCAACCCCCACGCCGTCCAGGGACTCGCCGAGCAGGTAGTCGAACGGGCCCCGCAGCGCACGGGCGGGGGTGAGGGGCTCGACGCGGGCGATCACGCAGCCAAGCTACGCACGGGCCCGGACACCCGTCCGGGGCACGCACAGGCACGCGAAGTGCACCGTGAACGCCCGCTCGGCCGCGGCGGGCGAGGCCGTGAAGACCGCTCGCCGCACCCCGGCTTTGACCAGGGCCAGCGCGCGCGCCCGGCCGCCGGTGGCGAAGAACGCGTGTACCCGCCAGCGGCAGGGGGTCGGCCAGCTCGGCCGTGACGTTCATGCCGGCAGCGGCGACCAGGGCCCGTACGGCGGCGCGATCGAAGCGGTGCAGGTGTCCCACGTGCTCACGACCGCGCTGCGCCGCCGGCCGCGCGGCGGATCGGTTGTCCTCCAGCGGCACCTCCACCACCACGGCACGCGCCACCCGGCAGGCCTCGCGCAGCAGCGGCACGGGATCCGGCACGTGCTCGAGCACGTGCGACAGCAGCGCCAGGTCGTACTCGCCATCCGCCGCCGGCAGCGAGCGGCCGTCGAAGCGCTCGGCGCGGGCGACCTCGGGCCGCGCCTCCGCCAGCTCCACCGCGCGCTCGGAGATGTCGAAGCCTTCCCGGCGTCCGCCGACCCCGCGCGCGGCCAGCGCCGCCAGCACCACGCCGTCGCCGCAGCCCAGCTCCACGATCGCATCCGGGGCAGCCGGCAGGTGGCGGACCAGCGCCGCCACGTGGTCGGCCTTGCCCTCGGCGCCCAGCTGCCCCCACCGCGCATAGCGCCGGCCCTCCTCCCCGCTGCCCGCGTAGCGGCGCTCATATTCGTCGCGGAGCTGCGCTGACCCGGCGGCGGTCACGCCGCGTAGGCTACGCGCGCCCCGACCGATGGCCACCGACTTCAACAGCGAGGGGCTCCTCGAGGGCCTGGACGGACGAGCCCGCGAAGCTCGTCTGGAGCTGCTCGAGAAGCTCGAGGCCGGCGGCGCCTCGCTCGCCGAGCTGCGTGATGCGACCCGGCAGGGCGTCCTGCCCCTGGTGGCGGTGGATCGCGCGCTCGGGGGCGGTGAGGAGCGCTACACCGGAGACGAGGTGGCCGAGCTGTCCGGCGTCGAGGGCACGTTCCTCGATCGGCTATGGCGCGCGCTCGGCATGGTGGTCGCCTCCCCCCGGCGAGCCCGCCTACAGCGAGGCGGACCTGGAGGCGGCACGGCGCGTGAAGGGCTTCCGAGCCGCCGGCCTGAGCGACGAGGGACTCCTGGAGGTCGCGCGGGTGAGCAGCCGCGCCATGGCCAACGTCGCGGCCGCCGTGGGCACGGTCTTCAGCGACACGTTCCTCCGCCCGGGCGGCGACGAGGTCGAGATCGCGGAGCGCTATGCGGAGGCCGCCAGCGCCCTGACGCCGACAGTGGGACCCGTGCTCGCCCATGTCTTCGGCGTTCAGCAGCGCAATCAGATCCGCCAGGCGGCCATGGACGGCACCGCGCTCAGCGCGGACGCGGGACCGGGTGCCGAGGAGCTCAGCTTCTGCTTCGCGGACCTGGTGGGATTCACCAGCCTCGGCGAGAGCGTGCCGGCGGACGAGCTCGGCGCGGTCGCGCAGCGCCTCGAGGAGCTGGCCATCGAGGCCGCCGACCCTCCCGTGAGGTTGGTCAAGACAATCGGCGACGCCGTGATGCTGAGCTCGCGAGACAACGATGCGCTTCTCAGCACTGTGCTCGACCTGGTGGACGCCGTAGACCGCGCCGACGACCTGCCCCCGCTGAAGGCCGGCATCGCTCGCGGCGAGGCGCTCGGCCGCTACGGCGACTGGTACGGCCGGCCCGTGAACCTGGCCAGTCGCGTCACGGGCATCGCCCGGCCGGGGAGCGTCCTGGTGGAGGAGGCCGCCCACCTGGCGGCCGAGGGCGACTACAAGTGGTCGTTCGCCGGCGGCCGCAAGGTCAAGGGCGTGGACGGCGAGGTCAAGCTGTGGCGCGTGCGCGCGCCCGAGCCGGCTAAGCCGGAGTAGCGGCGCCCTCGCTGAGCCCGGCGGCCTCCCGCAGGGCGTCGGCCTTGCCGGTCTTCTCCCAGGTGAAGTCGTCGTCCTCGCGGCCGAAGTGGCCGTAGGCGGCGGTCTTCTTGTAGATCGGCCGGTGCAGGTCCAGCTCCTCGCGGAAGGCGCCCGGACGCAGGTCGAAGTGCTCGTCGATGAGCTTGGCGATGGTGGCCTTGGGCACCGTCTCGGTCCCGTAGGTCTCGGCCATGACCGACACCGGGTGCGCCACGCCGATGGCGTAGGCCACCTGCACCTCGCAGCGGTCGGCCAGGCCGGCGGCCACGATGTTCTTGGCCACCCATCGGGCCGCGTAGGCGGCCGAGCGGTCGACCTTGGACGGGTCCTTGCCCGAGAACGCGCCGCCTCCGTGCCGGGCAGCGCCACCGTAGGTGTCCACGATGATCTTGCGCCCGGTCAGCCCGCAGTCGCCCACGGGCCCGCCGATCACGAACTTGCCGGTCGGGTTGACCAGGAAGTTGTGGGCGGTGAGGAGCGACGACTCGTCGTACAGGTCCCCGGGGAGGACGGGCTTGACCACGTGCTCCCACAGGTCCGGTCGGATCTGGGTGGCCGAGTCCACCTCCTCCGCGTGCTGGGTGGAGATGAGCACCTTCTCGATGGCCACCGGCTTGCCGTCCCGGTAGCGGACCGAGACCTGGGTCTTGCCGTCGGGGCGGAGGTAGTCCACGCCGCCCTGGCGCCGGACCTCGGCCAGGCGGTAGGCCAGCTGGTGCGCCAGCGAGATCGGCAAGGGCATGAGCTCCGCGGTCTCGCGCGTGGCGTACCCGAACATCATGCCCTGGTCGCCCGCGCCGGCCACGTCGAGGTCGTCGTCGCTGGACTCCGCGCGCTTCTCCTGCGCGGTGTTCACGCCCTGCGCGATGTCGGGCGACTGCTCGTCGATCGCCGTCATCACGGCGCAAGAGTCGCAGTGGAAGCCGTACACGTGGTCGTCGTAGCCAATGCTGCGGATCGTCTCCCGCGCGATGGCGGGCACGTCGACGTAGGCGTCGGTCGTGATCTCGCCGGAGACCACCACCAGCCCGGTGTTCACCAGCGTCTCGCAGGCAACGCGGCCATAGGGGTCCTCGCGCAGCACGGCGTCGAGGACTCCGTCCGAGATCTGGTCGGCCATCTTGTCCGGATGGCCCTCGGTGACCGACTCGGAGGTGAACAGGTACTCGTTGTCTGAGAGCGCGATGGTGGTCATGAGGCGCGGAAGGGTACAGGTCAGGTCCGCGAGCGGCGGCCGGAGCTGGTCCGGAAGTCGATCACCAGCGGCACGCCCTCCAGGGCGAACTGCTCGCGCAGCCGGTTCTCCACGAAGAATCCGTAGTCGCGCGTGATCAGGCTGCGGTCGTTCACCTGGATCGCCACCCGCGGCGGCGATGCCTCGAACTGGGCCGCGTAGTACATCTTCAGCCGCTTGCCGCGCGTGGCCGGCGGCTGGCGGGCCGACTGGACGTCGCCGAGGAAGCGGTTGAGGTGTGTGGTCTTGATCCACTGGTCCGCTCGGTCGGCCAGGTGGAGCGCCTCGGACACCAGGCGCTTGAGCCCGCGGCCGGTGTGGGCGGACACCGCCATCACCCGCGGTCGCTGACGCAGCTTGGTCTGGACGCGTGCGGTGGCGTCGTCGAGGTCGGTCTGCGTGATGTCCCACTTGTTCAGGGCGATCACCGTGGCGCACTTCTTCTTCATCGCCAGCTCTGCGATGCGGAAGTCCTCGCTGGTCACGCCCTCGGACGCATCACAGACCACGATCGCCACGGCCGCCCGCTCGGCCGCCCGCTCCGAGCGCAGCTGGGCGTAGTAGTCCACCGTGCCCGCCACCTTGGTCCGCCGCCGGAGCCCCGCGGTGTCCACGAGCGTCACGGGCCGGCCCTCGAAGTCGATGACGGTGTCGATGGCGTCGCGGGTGGTGCCGGCCACGTCGGTCACGATCACCCGCTCCTCCCCCAGCAGCTTGTTCACCAGCGATGACTTGCCGGCGTTGGGGCGGCCGATGACCGCCAGCCGCGTGGTCTCCTCCGCCACCATGCCCGCCTCGGGCAACCGGCCGGCCAGCACGTCCAGCAGGTCGCCGGTGCCCAGGCCCTGGGCCGCCGAGACCGGCACCGGGTCCCCCAGGCCGAGCTTGTAGAACTCGGCCGCCAGGCCGGCCTGCAGGCCCTCGTCGACCTTGTTGGCCGCAACCACGACCGGCACGGTCGCGCCGCGGAGCTCGGCAGCCAGCTCCGAGTCGCCCGCGCGCAGGCCCGCACGCGCGTCGACAACCAGCAAGGCCACGTCGGCTTCCGCGATGGCCGCCCGCGCCTGGCGGCGCACCGCCTCGGCCATGTCGCCCGCCTCTTCGGCGTCCACGCCGCCGGTGTCGATAAGGGTGAAGCCCATGCCGTTCCAGTCGGCGTCCACCTCCTTGCGGTCGCGCGTGACCCCTGCCTGCTCGTGCACCACCGCCTCCCGCGTGTCCGACAGCCGGTTCACGAGCGTCGACTTGCCCACGTTGGGGTAGCCCACCACTGCCACCTTCGGCCGCTTCACGGCGCGCCGGCGGCGCGGACCAGCGCGGCGATGCGCTCCACCACCTCGTCCACGGACAGCCCGGTGGTGTCGAGTTCCTGCGCATCGGCGGCGGCCCGCAGCGGCGAGTGCTCGCGGCCTTCGTCCTGAGCATCGCGCAGGGCCTGGTCGCGCAGCACGGTGTCCACGTCGGCGCCCAGCTCGGCGGCGCGGCGCCGGGCGCGCTCGCCCGCGTCAGCCGTCAGGAACACCTTCACCGCGGCGTCCGGAGCCACCACGGTGCCGATGTCGCGCCCCTCGGCCACCCAGTCGCCCTCTGCCAGCAGGGCACGCTGCTTTCCCACGAGCGCCGCGCGCACCTTCTCGTTGGCGGCAATCCGCGAGGCGGCCACCGACACCTCCGGCGTGCGGATGGCCTCGGTCACGTCGCGGCCGTTGGCCACGACCCGCTCTCCGAGCTCGATCTGCAGCTCCTGGGCGCGCTCCGACGCGGCGCCGCCGTCCTCCAGCAGCGCCAGGGCCGCCGCGCGGTACATGGCGCCCGAGTCCAGGTAGGTGAAGCCCAGCGCCCGCGCCGTCGCGCGCGCCACCGTGCTCTTGCCCGCGCCGGCGGGCCCGTCGATCGCCACGACCATGGCGGCGAAGGCTAGATGGCGAGGGTCGGGTCGGCGGTGGCTCCCAGGCGCCCCCTCGCGACCACTGTGCTTCTTGCGGTGATTGTGGCCGGCACCGCTTGCGGGGATCAGTAGATACGCAGCTTGTCGAGCAGCGCGTACCGGTCGTCGATCGTCTCGAGTAGCGCCTTGTTGTGGAAGATCATCTTGCTGCGCATGTAGACGCGCAGCCACTGCTTGTAGATGTAGAGCTCGTAGCGGTCGAGCACCTCGGCGACTGTGAGGTCGCGTCTAGCGATCAGGCCCGCGAGGAACATCGCACACTCGAAGCCGAGCGAGATCGACTGGAAGTAAGGCGAGCCGATAGCCGAGTCGCCGGCCAGGAACACGGGTGAGTGGGCGAATGGGTGATCCGTCGAGCCGGTCCGCCACTCACGATTGGTCGCGTTGCGTGCCCGATAGACGTTGAGGGGGATCCTGACGATCGAGAGCTCGCCAACCACCTCGCCGTTGCTCTCCTCCTTGATCTTGTTGATGAACCTGTCCATCGACTCCGCGACATCCGGAGAGTTTGCGCGTAGCCAATCGCCGTCGAACCGCGGCGGCAACGCCTCGTAGTCCTCGGGCGTGATGTGAACGATGCCGGTCACGTGGGTGACGTTGCCGTCGTAGTAGGTGCGGTGGACGAACGGGATGAACTTGTACTTGGAGTTGTCGGCGTTCTTGTAGTACTTGCAGTACTCGTTGCACACGTACACCTGCCCGTAGAGAAAGGTGATCACCAGCGCGTATTCGAGCGGGATGTTGAGTGTGTTCGCGCCCTCGATTGCGCCGCCCTGGGAGCCCCGCGCCAGCTGGTCGCGCAAGAGTGAGTTGCTCCCCGTGCAGTCGACCAGCAGGTCTCCGGGCTCCACCATCGCAAGCGCCTCTTCCGCGGTCACCGTCGCCTCAATCCGCCGGACGCCGTTCGACCCGCGCGAGCCGATCAGATCGCTGAGCGTCGACTCGATCGCGTTCAGCGGGCAGAAGCCCTGGCCCCACTCTCGCAGCAGCGCCATCAGCTCCGGGGAGATTGACCGGCGGAAGGCAAGCCCCTGCTCGAGCTCCGCCGGTTCGAACACCGCCGCCACGGTGTCACCGTCGATGTAGTCGGTGCTGTAGCTCTCGACCGAATCCGCCACCAGGTAGGGGGCAAGCTGGACCATCCGGGTGCGGGTGTACTCGCGGCGCTTCTCGTACAGGCTCACCGGACGGCCCGCGATCGACTGCAGGAGCGCCGTCAGCATCAGGCCGACGGGTCCGGCGCCGATCACGTGGACCCGGCCTTCCGGCGAGAGGGGCTCGTCGAGAGCCAGGGAGGCCGTCGAGGAACTCACCGCTTCCGAGGCTACCGCCGCGGCGGTTTCGCTGCCGCCAGGGCGCCGGGACGAGGCCGCGTCCGTGCGGGTGCTGCCGTGGTCTCCGTCCCAGGCGCCAGCCGGCCCACTGATCGGGGCGGTCCCGCTGTTACCCACCGTCGCCACCCGACGAGCAGAGCGCGTTCTACTCCGCCCTTCCGTACTTCCTTAAGCGACCGGCCCCAGCAGGGCCACCAGGTCCTGCTCGAACTCGGGGTAGGAGATCGCCGCGGCCTCCATCCCCACGACTTCCACCCCGCCAGTGGAGGCCAGGCCGGCCACCGCGCCCAGCATGGCCAGGCGGTGGTCGCCGCGCGCGTCCAACACGCCGCCCTCCAGGGGCTCGCCATCGCCGCGCACCACGAAACCGTCGCCCGTGTCCTCGATGTCGGCGCCGAGCGCCGTGAGCCCTTCCACCACCCCGGCGATCCGGTCGGACTCCTTGTGACGCAGCTCCCCCGCCCCGTCCACCACGGTCTCGCCCTCGGCGAAGGCGCCCAGCAACGCCACCAACGTCAGCTCGTCGATCGCCAATGGCACCTCCTCGGGCAGCACGGTCGTGCCCTCCAGCGCTCCGTGGGCCACGTCGAGGTCCCCCATCGGCTCGTCGTCGGCCACCGTGCCCGGTTCCTCCACGTCGCCCACGATCACACCGCCCATGCGCTGGACGATCTGGAAGAAGCCGGTGCGGGTCCAGTTGAGCCCCACCCCGGAGATCACGACCCGCGAGCGCGGGACCAGGCAGGCGGCCGCCACGATGAAGGCGGCCGACGAGGGGTCGCCCGGCACCACGATCTCGTCGAGCTCCAGCTCATCCACCTGGGAGACCGTCATGGCCAGGCCGTCGCGCTCGAACGGGACCCGCGAGCGGCGCAGGATGCGCTCGGTGTGGTCGCGGCTCTGCTTGGCCTCCGTGATCGTGGTGCTGCCCGCGGCCAGCATCCCGGCGATCAGCACGCAGGACTTGACCTGGGCGCTGGCCACCGGCAGCTCGTAGTCGATGCCCTGCAGGTCGGCTCCGCGCACTTTGAGTGGCGCGAAACGGCCCTCGCGGGCCTCGATCCCCGCCCCCATCCGCGCCAGGGGCTCCACGACCCGGTCGACGGGGCGCCGGCGGATCGACTCGTCGCCGTCCAGGGTCCACTCACCGCCGAGCTGTCCGGCGAGCCACCCCGGGAGCAGTCGCAGCAGCGTGCCGCTATTGCCCACGTCCAGGCGCCCGCCGGTGGTCTCCAGCGCGGCGTTCAGGCCCACGCCCCGGATGACCAGCTCGCCGCGCTCCTCGTCGATGCCCGCGCCGATGGTGAGCAGGGCGTCGAGCGTGGAGCGCGTGTCGGCCGAGTCGAGGTAGTTGCGTACGGCCACCGGCTCGTCGCACATGGCGCCGAACAGGGCCGCGCGGTGGGAGATCGACTTGTCGGGCGGCGGCTCGAACTGCCCGCGCAGCGGGCCCGCGGGCTCGAATCGCTTGGTCGTGCCTGTCACGCCCGGGCCACGGGGAACCCGAGCGCCCCGATCAGGGCCTCGGCGCGCGCCGCCTGGTCGTCACCCGCGATCCACAGCGTCATCGCCCCGGAGCGCATGTCCGGGGCCGGGGCGAGCGCCAGATCGACGATGTTCACCCCTTCCCGTCCGAGCTCGAGCGCCACCTGCGCGACGATACCGGGGCGGTTGGGGACGGTCACGCGCAGCTCGTGAACGGGTCCTTCCGGCAGGTCTGCCTCCAGCAGCAGGCGGCGATGCTCGCGGGCGGCGTCGTTCCAGCCGGTCACCGGCCCGGCGTCGCCGGCCCGCAGTGTGTCCGCCGCCTCGCGCAGGCGCTCGATGGTGGCGTCGATCTCCGCCGCGATCGCCTCGCGATTGGCCACATAGATGTCGGTCCAGATCGCGGAGTTGGCTCCCGCCACGCGCGTCGCGTCGCGGAAGCTCGGCCCGACCCGCGGCACCTCGCCGCGGTCGGCGGCCTGAGCGACGAGCACGTTGGCGAGGACGTGCGGCAGGTGGCTGACCACGGCCAGCATGCGGTCGTGGGCCTCGGCATCGATGGCCGCCGGCCGCGCGCCGAGGGCGGTGACGAGCCGGTGCAGGCGCTCGTAGAGCAGTCCCGACGAGGACTCGGTGGGCGTCAGGTACCAGACGGCGCCGTGGAAGAGGTCCGCGCGGGCGTGCTCGACCCCGGCCGTCTCGGCACCCGCGATCGGGTGCCCGCCCACGAACCGCTCGTCGCGCACGCCCGCCACGATCGTGTGCTTGACCGAGCCCACGTCGCTGACCACGCACCCCGGGGGCGCCGCCTCCAGCGCGGCATCAATCTGATCGGGCAGGACGCCCACCGGAGCGCAGCAGAAGCACGCCTCGGCGCCGTCCAGCGCCTCCTCCAGCGAGCTGGCGGCCACGTCGATGGCGCCCAGCTCGCGAGCGCGCTCCAGGCGCTCCGCGGAGCGTCCCCAGCCCGCGACCTCCACGTCCTCGATCTGCTCGCGCGCGGCCAGCCCGATCGAGCCCCCGATCAGGCCCGTCCCAAGGACGGTGACCCTCATGCCGAGCGGCGGGAGCGCACGGCAGCTGCCAGTCCCTCGAGCACCGAGACCGTGGAGTCCCAGTCCATGCAGGCGTCCGTGATCGACTGGCCGTAGGTGAGCGGGTCGGGCCCGCCGAGCTCCTGCCGGCCCGCCACCAGGAACGACTCGAGCATCACGCCGGCGATCGCGCCGTTGCCGGCGGCCACCTGCTCCGCGATCTCGGCGGCGGCGGCGGCCTGGCGCTCCGGGTCCTTGCCGCTGTTGTCGTGGGAGGCATCCACCACCACGCGCTCGAGCAACCCGGCAGCGCGCAGCTCGGCCAGGGCGGCCGCCACTCCCGGAGCGTCGTGGTTGGGGGCGTCTCGGCCGCCGCGCAGGATGATGTGGCCGTCGGCATTCCCGCTGGTGTGCTGGATCGCCGGGGTGCCGCTGATGGCCACACCCGCGAACGCGTGCGGCACCGCGGCCGCGCGGACCGCGTCCACCGCCACCTTCACGTTGCCGTCGGTGCGGTTCTTGAACCCGACGGGCATCGACAGCCCGGACCCCAGCTGGCGGTGGATCTGGCTCTCGGTGGTGCGCGCTCCGATCGCGCCCCAGGCCACCGTGTCCGAGATGTACTGCGGGGTGATGGGGTCGAGGAACTCGCACCCCACCGGCAGGCCAACGTCCAGGACCTCGAGCAGCAGGCCGCGCGCCATGCGCAGGCCGGCGTTCACGTCCCCGGAGTTGTCCAGGTGGGGGTCGTTGATCATCCCCTTCCAGCCCGTGGTGGTGCGCGGCTTCTCGAAGTACACGCGCATGGCCACGCACAGGTCCCCGCTGAGCTCCGAGGCGGTCGCGGCCAGGCGAGCCGCGTAGTCGCGCGCCGCCTCGACGTCGTGCACCGAACACGGGCCGACCACCACCAGCAGGCGGTCGTCCTCGTGGTCGAGGATCCGGGCGATCTCGTCCCGGCCGCGCAGCACCACCCCGGCCGTGCGGTCGGTGTGTGGCAGCTCCTCGAGCAGCTCCGCCGGCGTGACCAGCGGCACGACCTGCTCGATGCGCTGGTCGCGAACGCGGGAGGCGTCGCGCGCGGCGCTCGGGGGTGCGTCAGGCGACAGCGGCCACGTCCTTGCCCGCGATCTCGGCCACCCGCTCGACCCGCCGCAGCAGGTCGCCCAGCTCGCTCGCGGGCAGCTGCTGCGGCCCGTCGCACACGGCCTGGTCGGGGTCGGGGTGCACCTCCACGATGATGCCGTCCGCTCCGGCCGCGGCGGCCGCCAGCGCAAGCGAGGGCACCAGGTCGCGCCGCCCGGAGGCGTGGCTGGGGTCGACCAGCACCGGCAGGTGCGTGAGCTCCTTGAGCACCGGGACGGCCATGAGGTCCAGCGTGAAGCGGTAGCCGGTCTCGAAGGTGCGAATGCCGCGCTCGCAGAGCATTACGTCGGAGTTGCCCTCCTTCAGCACGTACTCCGCCGCCATCAGCAGCTCCTCCAGGGTGGCCGAGAGCCCGCGCTTGATCATCACGGGCGCGCCCGCACGGCCGATCTCGGTGAGCAGGGTGTAGTTCTGCATGTTGCGGGCGCCCAGCTGGATCACGTCCGCCACCTCGAGCACGGCGTCCAGGTCGCGCACGTCCATGAGCTCGGTGACCACCGGCATGCCCGTGGCCTCCTTGGCCTCGGCCAGCAGCCGCAGGCCCTCCTCCCCCAGCCCCTGGAACGAGTAGGGCGAGGTGCGCGGCTTGTAGGCGCCGCCGCGCAGGAGCTGGGCGCCGGCGTCGCGAACGGCGTGGGCGGCCTCGAGCATGGTCGCCCGGGACTCCACGGTGCAGGGCCCGGCGATGGTGGCGAAGCCATCGCCCCCGATCCGGCGCCCGTCGACCTCCACCACGGTGCGCTCGCCACCCGAGAGCTGGGTGGACGCCAGCTTGTAGGGGCGCGAGATCGGGACCGTGTGGTCCACCCCCGGGAGCCCGTCGAAGGCCAGCTTGGCCACCTGCTCCTGCTCGCCGATCGCACCGATCACGACCTGGAGCTGGCCCTCCACGATGTGGGCGCGCGCGCCCACCGACTCCACGCGGGCCACGACCGAAGCGACCTGCTCGGTCGTGGCCTCCTCTTTCATCACGATCATCATCTGGATCTCTAAGCCTCTCAAGGTTGTACGTGTCTGGCGGTGCGGTGGCCCGTGTTCACGAACCGGTGGGGTCGGCGCCCGGCGGGACTCGATTCGGTCGGCGGCAGGGGCTGCCGCGGGCCGAGCGCCTAGCTAAATCGCCAGAGGGAATAGACGGCACGCGCCGATGCGCCCGAGAGGGCGGCGGAGATCCGGCTCGGCGTGGCGTCGCGCTGCATTGCGGAGGTTTGTAGCAGGATCGCCCGGCGGGGACAACCGGCCGGTCAGAGGCTTTCGTCGAGCGCGGCGAGGAAGCGGTCGTTCTCCGCCCGGGTGCCGAAGGTCACCCGCATACGCCCCTCCTGGCCGAGGGCGGCCCCCGACCGGACTATCACCCCGCGCTCGGAGAGCCCGTCGACCACGCCTGCCTCGGGCCGGTCGCCCAGGTCGACCCAGGCGAAGTTGGCCTGGCTCTCGGTGGTCTCCAGCCCGCGCTCGGCCAGCTCGGACTCCACGTGCAACCGCTCCACGATCGTGTGCTCCACCCGGCGCTCGACCTCGTCCTGGTGGCGGATGGCCTCGGCGGCCGCGGCCTGGGCCAGCTCGTTCACCGAGAACGGCTGGCGCACACGGTCCACCGCGAGGCGGAACTCCTCCGATCCCAGCGCGTAGCCGGCGCGCAGCCCGCACAGCCCGTAGACCTTCGAGAACGTCCGCAGCAGCACCAGGTTGGGGTGGCGCTTGAGCAGGTCGAGCGAGTCGTCCGGGTCCTGCAGGGTGGAGAACTCCACGTAGGCCTCGTCCAGGATGACCGCCACGTGGCGGGGCAGCCCGGACACGAAATCGTCGATGGCCGCCGGCGGCAGCGCCGTGCCCGTGGGGTTGTTGGGGTTGCACACGATCACCAGCCGGGTGGCGGCGGTGACCTCGGCGGCCATGGCTTCCAGATCGTGCATGCCGGCGGCGTCGACCGGGACGGTGATGGCACGGGCGCCCGACTGCGCCGCCAGGTGCGGGTACATGGAGAAGGACGGCCACGCGTACACCAGCTCGGCGCCCGGCTCCAGCAGCGCGTCGGCCGCGGCCATGAGGATCTCGCACGAGCCGTTGCCCACCGTCACCCGCGCCGGCGCCACGTCGCTGCGCTCGGCGATGCGGCGGCGCAGCTCGGACTTGTCGGGGTCCGGATAGCGGTTGAGCGTGCCCAGCCGGCGCTGGATCGCCTCCTTGACCGCCGGCGGAGGCCCCCACGGTGTCTCGTTGGAGGCCAGCTGCACCAGGTCGCCGTCGTACCCGTAGCTCTCGGCCGCCGGATAGACGGGGATGGCCTCCAGGCGCCGGTTGTACTCCACGCCCGGCGTCACTGAGCGGCCTCCAGGTCGCGGCGCAGGGCCACCGCGTCGCGCAGGTAGACGTGGCGCGCGGGCTTGGCCTCGTCGGCGTAGCAGTGCAGCAGGAGGCGGATGGTGAGCGGAAGCGAGCCCGGCACCGCGATCTCGCGCGTGCAAAGCAGCGGCACCGAGTCCAGCCCCAGGTTGCGCGCCGCCACCGCGGGGAACTCGGCGTCCAGGTCCTCGGTACAGGTGAAGATGCAGCTCACCATCTCCTCGGGAGCGAGGGCGTTGCGCTCGATCACCTCGCGCAGCAGCTCCTCGGTTGCCTCGAGGATCGGCTCGGAGGCGTTGGCGGTCACGGTGGTTGCGCCTCTCAGCGCGCGCAGTCTCACGACACGCGATTCTTCCAGCCGGCCGCCGCGTGGAGCCGGTCCACCTCGTCGGCGCCGAGCCTGCGTGCCTGACCGGGCTCCAGCGCTCCGAGCTGCAGCGGGCCGAAGGCGATCCTCTCCAGTGCCACGACGCGATGCCCCACGGCCTCGCACATGCGGCGCACCTGGCGCTTGCGGCCCTCGCGCAGAGTCAGCTCGATCAGGCCATGTCCGACCGTCTCGGCGCCGGCGGGGGCCGTGGGCCCGTCGTCGAGCTCCACACCCTCACGCAGCGCCGCGAGCGCGCGCTCGGAGACCTCCGGCGGGCGGATGGTGGCGCGGTAGGCCTTGTCCACCCCGTAGCGGGGATGGGTCAGGCGCTGGGCCAGCTCGCCGTCATTGGTCAGCAGGATCAGACCGGTGGTGTCGGCGTCCAGGCGGCCCACCGGGTACAGCCTCCGCTCGGAGGGCACAAGCTCCACGACGGTGGGGCGATCGTGGGTGTCCGCCGCGGTCGACACCACCCCCAGCGGCTTGTTCAGCGCATGCACCTCGCGGGGCTCGGGCCGGACCGCCACGCCGTCGACAGCCACGCCGCTGTGCTCGCTCACGTCGCGCGCGGGATCGGTGACCGTGATGCCGCCCACCGACACGCGGCCCTCGGCGATGAGCCCCTCGGCTGCTCGCCGCGAGGCCACGCCCGCATGCGCGAGGAACTTGGCCAGGCGCATTGGGGCTCAGGTGGCGCGAGCCGCGGCCGGCGGGGCCTCCGCCAGCTCGCGATACCAGGCGATCGTTCGTTCCAGCCCGACATCGAGCGGCGTGGACGCCTGGAAGCCGAATAACTCCCGAGCGCGGCTGGTGTCCAGCGCGCGGCGCGGCTGACCGTCGGGCTTGGTGGGGTCCCACGCCAGGCGCCCCTCGAACCCGGTGAGCCGCGCGATCAGCTCGGTTAGCTCGCGGATGGTGATCTCGCTGGCGGCGCCAACGTTCACGGGCTGGGAGCCGTCGTAGCGCTCGGTGGCGGCCACGACCGCGTCGGCGCAGTCGTCCACGTAGAGGAACTCGCGCGACGCGCTGCCCGTGCCCCAGCACTCCACGTGACCGGCGCCGGTGATGCGCGCCTCCTCGCACTTGCGGATGAGCGCGGGGATCACGTGACTGGAGTGGAGGTCGACACTGTCGCCCGGGCCGTAGATATTCACGGGCATCAGGTACACGCCGTTGAGCCCGTACTGCTCGCGGTAGCCCTGCAGCATCACCAGCAGCGCCTTCTTGGCCACGCCGTAGGGGGCGTTGGTCTCCTCCGGGTAGCCGTTCCAGAGGTCGTCTTCGTGGAACGGGACCGGCGTGTGCTTGGGGTAGGAGCACACCGTGCCCACCTGGACGAACTTGGCCGTGGAGCGCCGCCGCGCCTGCTCGATCATGTTCAGTCCCATCGACATGTTCGCGTAGAAGAAGCGGCCCGGATTGTCGCGGTTGGCGCCGATGCCCCCGACCTCGGCGGCCAGGTGCACCACCGTGTCCGGCGTCGGCCCACTCGTAGGCCTCGGCCACGGCGTCGGCCTCGGTCAGGTCGTAGTCGCGCCGGCGCGGCACGAACACCTCGGCGCCGCGCGCCTCCAGGCGCTCGCGCACCCGCGAGCCCAGGAATCCGGCCCCGCCCGTGAGCAGGATGCGCTTGCCCCGTACGTGCTCGGACATCGGTGGTTGAGGGTAACGGCTGCGACACTGGAATCCGTGGACCTCGAGCTGCTGGACAGGACTCTCGGCGAGCTGGGCGAACCGGCCTTCCGCGCGCGCCAGGTGTGGGAGTGGGCGGCGCGCGGCGCGACCTCCTACGAGGAGATGACCAACCTCCCCGCCGCGCTGCGCGAGCGCCTGGGCGAGCGGGTGCCGCTGTCCTCCCTGGCCCTGGAGCGCGAGGCCCACTCGCGCGACGGCACGGAGAAGGCGCTGCTGCTGACGGCCGACGGGCGCCCGATCGAGACCGTGCTCATGCGCTACCGCGACGGCCGCCGCTCCCTGTGTCTGTCCAGCCAGTCCGGGTGCCCGCTCGACCTGCACGTTCTGCGCCACCGGGTCGATGCGCTTCGGCCGCAACCTCACGGAGTCCGAGATCCTCGACCAGGCGCTGCACTTCCGGCGAGCGGAGCGGGACCACGCGGGGGATGCGGATACCGGCGGCGGCCTCAACCACGCCGTGTTCATGGGCATGGGCGAACCACTGCTCAACCTGGACGCGGTGCTGGCGGCCTGCGAGCGGCTGCCCGACGTGGGCATCCACCCGTCCCGGACCACCATCTCCACGGTGGGCTGGATCCCGGGCATCCACGCGCTGGCCGAGCGCGACGGGCCAACGATCCGGCTGGCGCTCTCCCTCCATGCGCCCGACGACTCGCTGCGCTCGGAGCTGATGCCCGTGAACGACCGCTACCCGCTGGCCGAGGTGCTGGAGGCCTGCCGGCGCTGGAACGAGCTGCGCAAGCGGCGGGTGTTCGTGGAGTACCTGATGCTGGCGGGCGTGAACGACCGCTACGAGCAGGCCGTGCAGCTGGCTGCCCTGCTCGAGCCGCGCGGCGTCTTCAAGGTGAACCTGATCCCGTTCAACCCCACCGAGTCGGAGTTCGAGGGCTCGAGCCGGGCGGCCATCGACGCTTTCCGGGCGGCCCTGGAGGAGCGCGGCGTGCCGGCCACGGTGCGGCTCACGCGCGGGCGGGATATCGACGCGGCGTGCGGGCAGCTTGCCGTGGCTAGCGCTTAGTGCCTAGTGCCGGCGGCCCTACCGCACAGCCTCCGCCGCCGGCGCACGCGGGGGCGGCTCCACCGGCACACGTGCCTGCCACGGCAGGCGGCCCTCTGCCGCCAGCCACGACCCGCCGACTATGAGCACGAGGCCCGCCGCCGTGGCCACCGTGAAGGACTCGTCCAGCAGCGCCACGCCGTAGAGCACCGCGAACGCGGGTGCCACGTATGCCACCAGCGAAGTCTTGGCAGGCCCGATCTGGCGCACAAGGTCGTAGAAGAGCACGAACGCGATGCCGGTCCCGAGGATGCCCAGCGCGGCCACCGCGGCGACCGCGTCGGCGGCCGGCGCGGCGGACGGCAGGTCGAAGGCAGCCACGGGAGCGGACATGAGCGCGGCCGCTCCCATGGTGGCCGCCACGACCGTGGTGGGACGGACGCGCCCAAGCTTGCGCTTGAGGTAGAAGGTGCCCAGGGCGTACCCGAGGCTGGCCAGCACGACCATCAGCCCGCCGCCCAGCGCCGCCGCGCCACCGCCCGCGTCGATCCCGAGCAGCAGCACCACGCCCACGATCCCGAGCCCCACTCCCAGCAGGCCCACGCCCTGCGCGCGCTCCTCCTTGCTGAGCCAGATTGCCAGCAGGAAGGTGAAGATCGGCGCGGTGGCCACCAGGATGCCCGCCAGCGACGAGGAGATGTGCTGCTCGCCGAACGAGATGAGCATGAACGGCGCCGCGACCTGAAGGAGGCCCAGGACGGCGATGGCGCCCCAGCGCCCTTCGAGCTCGGAGAGCCCGCCGCCGCGAGCCACGAAAGGCAGCAGCACCAGCGCGGCCAGCGCCGTGCGGCAGAACACGATCACCGGTGGCGAGAACACGTCCTCGAGCGCGACCTTGATGAACAGGTAGGAGGCGCCCCAGAACGCGGCGAGGAAGGCGAATTGGATCCATGCGCGGCGGGTCACGGGCGGCTCCGAGGATGACAGCTGAATCTCATCAGTCAAATGACGGTGTCGGCGTACTGCGATAAGCTGGACTAATGCTCGACGTGCGGCGAATGAAGGTGCTCCGGGAGGTCGCGGCGCAGGGCTCATTCTCCGCGGCGGCCACCGCGTTGTCCTTCACCCAATCCGCGGTCAGTCAACAGGTGGCGGCGCTGGAACGTGAGGTCGGAGCCACCCTGCTCGAGCGCGGGCCGCGCGGCGTGAAGCTCACCGATGCGGGCCGCACCCTGGTCTCCCACACCGACGCGATCCTGTGCCGGATCCAGGACGCCGAGGAGGACCTGGCCGCGCTGGCCGGGCTGCGCGGTGGGCGCCTGCGCCTGGCCTCCTTCCAGAGCGCCGGCGCCACGCTCGTTCCGCGCGCGGTGGCGGGCTTCCACGAGCGCCACCCGCAGGTGGACCTGAGCATGATCGAGGCCGAGCCCGAGGACGCCCAGGAGCGCCTGCACGAGGGCGACATCGACCTGGCGCTGGTCTACGACTTCGAGCGCCTGCCGGGCAGCCTCGGCGACGACCTGGACCTGACCCACCTGATCGACGACACCTACGACGCGGTGGTGGGCACCGACCACAAGCTCGCCGGGCGCCGTCGCCTGGGGCTGGCCGACCTGGCCGAAGACCCCTGGATCTGCGCCACCGACCGCTGCGGCTGCCGCGTGATCACCGAGCGCGCCTGTCAGGACGCCGGGTTCGAGCCGCGTGTCGCGTTCGAGGCCGACGAGACCATGGCCGCCCAGGCGCTGGTGGCCGCCGGCGTCGGCGTCACGATCTTCCCGCGGTTGGCCCTGAACCCGCTGCACCCGGGCGTGGTCACCCGCTCGCTCGGCCGCGACGCCCCCGTGCGCCGGATCTGGGCCGCGCGGCTGCGCGAGGGCTACCGGTCCCCAGCCAGCGAGGCAATGCTCCAGATCCTCGTCGACGTGGCGGAGGACTTCCGGGCCAACCCGCCGCTGGCAGCCGTGTCCTAGGCGAAGGCCCGGGTCACGAAAGGGCCAGCGCGGCTCTAGCCTCCCGGCGATGCCGAGCCAGGGCCTCGCCCGCAACGGGCTGCACCTCGCCGCCCTGTGCTCCTTCGCCATCGCTTGGCAGTACTTCCAGCGGCTCGCCGATGGGCCCGACTTCTTCATCCAGCAGGGCGCGACGGCCACGGACGTCGTGGTCTTCGCGCTCGGCCTCTTGATCGTCCCACCGGCTCTGCTGCTGGGGCTCGAGTGGGTCACCGGCCTGGTGAGCCGCCGCGCCCGCGACGCGCTGCACCTGGTGTGCGTCGGCGGCCTGAGCGCCCTGATCGCCTGGCAGGCGATCACCGACGCCGACCCCGGCGCCAATCCCGCGCTGGCGTTCTCGATCGCGGCCGGGATCGGCGCGGGTGCCGCCTACGCCTATGCGCGCGTCGGCTCCGTGCGGACCTGGCTCACCGTGCTGTCGGCCGCGCCGGCAGTCGTGCTCGTGCTGTTCCTGGGCTTCTCACCCGCGCGCACGCTCGCGTTCGGCGGCGCCGGCCCCGAGCCGCGGTCCCCATCGTCGTCCGGCGCACCCGTCGTGATGGTTGTGCTCGACGAGCTGCCCACCACCTCGCTCATGGACGAGCGCGGGCGAATCGACGCGGCGCGCTACCCGGGCTTTGCCGCATTCGCTCGCGACGCCACTTGGTACCGCAATGCCTTCACCGTGGCCGACTACACGCAGCTCGCAGTGCCGGCATTGCTCACGGGCAAGGATCCGCGCCCGGGGGCCGTGCAGGTGGCGGCCGAGTACCCGGACAACCTCTTCACGCTGCTCGGCGGGAGCTATCGGCTGAATGTCTTCGAGGCCCTGACCGACCTCTGCCGCGCGGCATGCGAGCGCCAGCTGCGCGAGCCGTTTGGGCCACGGATGCGAAAGATGGT
Source organism: uncultured Thermoleophilaceae bacterium (assembly GCA_963755215.1). Classification (GTDB taxonomy): domain Bacteria; phylum Actinomycetota; class Thermoleophilia; order Solirubrobacterales; family Thermoleophilaceae; genus JAAYBF01. The sequence continues at coordinate 377,833 of CAVWIW010000006.1, read as the reverse complement.
GTCGTCGATCGTGGAGACCGTGCCTTCGCTGCCGCCGTCGATCCGTGGCCGGCTGTCGGAGGCGATCTCGGTCGACGAGCCACCGCCAGACGCGCGCCGCAGCCAGCGGGTTGTCGACGACAGCGTGCGCCGATTCCTGTCCACGACCCAGGACGTGCGCTTCGAGCGCTTCCTCGACACCCTCGGGCAAGGCAGCCATCACACGCTCGACTTCATGCATCTGCTCCTACCGCACCGGCCGTGGCACTACCTCCCCGATGGCCGCCGTTACCTGAGCCCGCGGTCCTACCGAGCCGGCTTGGTCGGCGCCTGGTCGCGCGACCGGCGCGTGGTCCAGGTCGGCCGTCAGCGTCACCAGTTGCAGGCCGCCATGGTCGATCGGATGCTCAGGCGCCTCGTGCTCCACCTGAGGAAGCAAGGCGCCTACGACCGCTCGCTGATCGTGGTCGCGGCCGACCACGGGCTGAGCTTCCGCCCCGGCGCCCATGCGCGAAACGTGAGCCGGTCGACCGTGGACGAGATCGCGCCCGTCCCATTGCTGGTGAAGGCTCCGCGGCAGCGCCGCGGCCGCATCGACGACTCGGACGTGCAGAGCACCGACGTCCTACCCACGATCGCGGCCCATCTCGGCGTCGATGTGCCGTGGAGGACCGACGGAGTGCCCGCACAGACCCGTCCCGTGCGGCGAAGCGTGGCCCTCTGGCGCCATGACGATGGCGACCGTTTGGTGTTCGGGCGACGCGATCTCGAGCTTCGTCGCGACGCCGCGGTCCACACCAAGCTCGCCATGCTCGGATCGAACGGCGACCCCTACCGGATCGGGCCGCGGCCCCAGTTGATCGGACGCCGAGCCGAGGGCGAGCCGGCGCTCGTGCCGGCCCGTGCGACCCTCGACGCGCCGGGCCGGTACCAGTCCGTGGACAGGGGCGCCAGGAGCCTGCCCGTCGACGTGACCGGCGAGATCCACGCGGACCCGCGCCGAAGCCGGCCGCTCGCGATCGTGGTCAACGGGATCGTTGCCGCCACCGCCTGGTCCATCGCCGGGGGCAATTCGGAGTACTTCAGCTCGCTGGTGCCACCCGCCGCACTCAGGCAGGGCCGCAATCGAGTCAGAGTGCTGGGGATCCGCGCCGGTGGCGGCGCCGGGCGCTAGCCGTCGCCCGACCGCTGCTCGCCCGCCTTGAGCAACCGCTCGCGCAGCTCGCGCTCGTCCTCGGGCGAGGGATCGAAGCGCGCGACGTCGGGCAGCGAGTCCAGCGCCTCGAGCCCAAACAACTTCTGGAACAGCTCGGTGGTGCGATACATGACCGCGCCGAAGCGCGACCGGCCCGACTCCTCGATGAGGCCGCGCTCAAGCAGCGTGCCCACCGCCGACTCCGAGGCCACCCCGCGGATGCGCGCGATCTCGGGCCGCGACACCGGCTGCAGGTAGGCCACGATGCCGAGGCACTCGGCCTGCGCCTGCGTGAGCGGCGGCGTGCGCGGCCGGGCCAGCAGGCGCCGGGCCGCGCGCTCTGCCACCGGGTCCGTGGCCAGCGTGAACCCGCCCCCGACCTCGCGTAGGACCACGCCCCGGTAGCCCTCGGCATAGTGCTCGCGCAGGCGAGCCAGGGCCTCGACCACCTCGCCCTCCCCGCACTCGCACGCATCGGCCAGGCTTTCGGCGGACACGGGGTCCGAGGACAGGAACAGCAGCGCCTCCACCACCCGCGCCAGGTCGTTCACGGCGCCTCCGCGGTAACGGTGATGGGGCCGAACGCCTGGGTCTGGCGCCAGCGCGCCTCGCCCGCCTTGTAGAGCTCGAGCAGCGCGAACAGGGTGACCGCCTCGGTCAGGCGGTCCGCGCCCTGAACGGCGTCGTCGAAGGAGAAGCTGCCGCGGCTGCGGAGCAGATTGCGCACGTGCGCCAGGCGCTGCTCGACGGTCACGTGCGGGCGCGCCAGGTGGCGGGTGTCGATCTCGGGCGGGAGCCGCAGCAGGCCGCCGATGGCCTCGGCCAGTGACTCGGGCTCGTACACGGCCTCGGCCAGTTCGGTCGAGACGCGCCGCAGCTCCGGCGGCAGCGGCGCTGAGCGATAGCGAAAGCCGGACTCGGCGACGATCCGCTCGCGTAGGAACTCGGCCGCCGAGCGGTAGCGGCGATACTCGAGCATGCGAGCCAGGAGCTCCTCGGCCGCCTCGCCGGGCTCCAGGTCCAGCCCATCGCCGTCTTCGCTGGGCAGCATGAGCCGGGACTTGAGCTCCAGCAGAGCGGCGATCAGCACCAGGAACTCGGTGGCCGCCTCCAGGTCGAGCTCCCCGGTGCGCTCCAGGTGCTCGATGTAGGCGATGACCACGTCCGCCAGCTCGACCTCCAGGAGATCGACCTCCTCCCGCAGCACCAGCGTCAGCAGCAGGTCGAACGGGCCCTGGAAGACCTCGAGGTCGAGCTCCATCGTGGCGACTGACATCGGCCGCGGAGACTAGAGCGCAGCGCCGACGGCGACCCACGCGGGCGAGGCGATCCGGACACTAGACTCGCGCCCCTCGTGCGCGCGCCCACACGCACCGTGGCGGTCCTTGCTGCCCTCGCGGCCTACGCGGCGGTGGCGCCTGTGGCGGCTCCCGCGCAAACGGTGACCTCGGGCTCGGCCTCGGCGCGCGTGGCCACCACGACCTGGCACTTCGACCTTCTGCGCGGCGGGCGCCCCCTGTTGCGCGAGTCCACGCGGCGAGGCAGCGGCGCCACCGGGGCGCTGGGATTCCGCGCCGGGGGCGTGTGGCGGCGCGCCACACGGATCGTCAGCTCCAGCACCTCTCGCGGCGCGCTCACCGCCGTGGTGGCCACCACCGATCCCGCCGGCCGCCGCCTGACAGTGCGGGTTGCGCCGAGCGGGCGCGGAGCGATCGGCCTGCGCGCCGCGATCACCGGCGGCTCGACCGCCGACGTGACCGACGTTGGCATGGCCTTCGGCGCCCCGCGCGGCGAGCGCCACCTGGGCTTTGGCGAGCGCTCGAACCGGGTCGACCAGCGCGGTGCCACGGTCCAGAACTACGTCGGGGAGGGCGTATACGAGCCCGGCGACTACCCGGCGGTGGCGGGCAACATTCCACCGTGGGGCATCCGCCGCCGAGGCGACGCCACCTACTTCCCCATGCCCTGGCTGCTCTCCTCGCGCGGCTACGGCGTGCTGGCCGACAACACCGAGGAAAGCCTGTTCCGGCTGGGCAGCGACCGCCGCGACGCGTGGAGCGTGGAGGTGCAGGCCACCCAGCTGCGGCTGCGCTTCATCGTGGGGCGCTCGCCCGCGAGCGTGGTTCGCGGCCTGACCGCCCGCACCGGCCGCCAGCCGCCGCCGGCGGCGCCGTGGATCCTGGGTCCCTGGTTCCAGACCGGCCACTCGAACACGGTGCCCGGCGAGCAGAACTTCGTCCGGCTCCTGCGCGGCGCCGACGCACCGGTCTCCGCCGTGGAGACGCACATGCGCTACATGCCCTGTGGCGAGGACCGCGGCAGCGAGGCCGCGGAGCGCGCCCGCACCGCACGCTTCCACCGCAGCGGCCTGGCCGCGCTGACCTACCTGCGCGAGGCCGTGTGCGCCACCTACCGGGAGCCCTTCTCTGAGGGCGTGCGCAACCGGCTGTTCATCAAGCGCGCCGACGGCAGCCCCTACACCTACAGCGCCTTCGTGGGCGGACGCACCACGGCCATCGGGCAGATCGACTTCGGCGACCCCGGCGCCGAGGCGCTCCACGCCAAGCTCCTCGGCCGCGCCGTCGCCAACGGCTACGACGGCTGGATGGAGGACTACGGGGAGTACACCCCACCCGACTCGCTCTCCTCCAACGGTCTCGACGGACGACGCTTCCACAACCTCTACCCGGTGCTCTACCACCGCTCGGGCCAGCGCTTCGCGGACCGCCAGCGGCGACCGATCGCCCGCTTTACGCGGTCCGGCTGGACGGGGGTGCACCGCTTCACCCCGATCGTGTGGGGCGGCGACCCCAGCACCAGCTTCGGGTTCGACGGTCTGCGCTCGTCGGTCACCCAGGCGCTGAGCATGGGCACGTCGGGGATCGGGGTCTGGGCCTCCGACGTGGGCGGCTTCTTCACCCTGACCGGGGACAAGCTCACGCGCGAGCTGCTGCATCGCTGGATCCAGTTCGGCGCCGTGTCGGGCGTCATGCGCACCAAGGCGGAGGGGATCGGCGTGCCCCTGGCCGGCCGACCCCAGATCTGGGAGCGCCCGACGATCTCACTATGGCGCCGCTACGCGAAGCTGCGGACCCAGCTCTACCCCTACGTCTCCGCCGCTGCTGCCGAGTACCGCCGCACCGGCATGCCGCTCATGCGCCACCCGGCGCTGTCGTTTCCCGATGACGCGCGCGCCACCGCGCGCGAGGACCAGTTCATGTTCGGTCCCGATCTGCTGGCGGCACCCGTGGTGCGCGACCGTCAGCGCCGCAAGGGCGTGTACCTGCCCCGCGGCCGGTGGATCGACCTGTGGCGCTCGGCCCGCTATAAGCGCCGCGAGGGCGCCCTGGACCTGCGCCGGGCGCGCGTGCTCCGCGGCGGCCGCAACGTGAACCTGCCCGCGCCTCTCACCGAACTGCCGCTTCTGGTGCGCGCCGGCGCCGTGCTGCCGCTGCTCTCACCCGACGTCGACACGCTGGCCTCCTACGGCCGCGGCGGCAGCGCCGTGCGGCTGCGCGAGCGCGCCGGTCGGATGCGACTGCTGGCCTTCCCGCGTGGCCGCACCTCGGCGCGGATGGGGGCCCGTGAGCGCCTGACTTCGGCCGAGGGCAGGCGTGTCTGGCGCCTGGGCCTGCGCGGCGCGCGCAAGCGCCGCTACAGCCTGCAGGCGTCGCTGCGGACCCTGCGGCGGCCGTTCACACCGGTGGCCGTCTCACTGAACGGCCGCACGCTGCCGCGGCGCGCCTGGCGCTACGACCGCCGCGCGGGCGTGCTGCGGATCGGGTTCTCGGTCCGGTCCGGGAACCTGCGCGTGCGGGGCTAACCCGCCGGCGGCCCGACGCCCATCGCCGCCCGCACGTCGGCCAGCGTGACCGAGGCGATGGCCCGCGCTCGCTCCGCCCCGGCGCCCAGCGCCTTCTCCAGCGTGCCTCGTCGGGCCGCAGCTCGGCGTAGCGCTCGCGCACGGGGCGCAGGTACTCCGCCACCGCCTCGCCCACGGCGGACTTGAAGGCCCCGTAGCCCTGGCCGTCGAACTCCCTCTCCACGTCGCCGGCCGACACGCCGCGGACCACCGCCAGGATGTCGATCAGGTTCGAGATGCCCTCCTTGCCTGCGCCACGCACCACCTCGGAGCCCGAGTCGGTGACCGCGCTGCCCACCTTCTTGGCAATGGCGCGCTCGTCGTCGTCGAGGTAGATCAACCCCCGCTCCTCGCTGCCTGTCGTGGACATCTTTCGGGTCGGGTCCTGGAGGTCCATGATCCGCGCGCCGACCTCGGGGATCACGTGCCGGGGCGGCATCAGCACCTGGCCGTAGGTGGCGTTGAAGCGCTCCGCGATGTCGCGCATGAGCTCCACGTGCTGGCGCTGGTCGTCGCCCACGGGCACCTCCTCGGCCCGGTAGGCCAGGACGTCGGCGGCCTGGAGCACCGGGTAGAGGAACAGGCCGGCCGACACCAGCTCGCGCTGCTGGGCCGACTTGTCCTTGAACTGGTGCATCCGGTTGAGGTCGCCATGGGAGGTCACCGAGCTGAGCAGCCAGCACAGCTCGGTGTGCTCGCGCACGTCGCCCTGGCGGAACAGGATGCAGCGGTCGGGGTCCAGCCCGGACGCCATGAGCATGGCCGCGGTGTCGTAGACGTAGCGGCGCAGGTCGGCCGGGTCGTAGGCCACGGTCGTGGCGTGCAGGTCGACGATGCAGTAGATGGCCGGGTCGCCGCGCTCCTGGCCCTCGAGATAGCCGCGGATGGCGCCGATGTGGTTCCCCAGGTGCTTGCGGCCCGTGGGCTGGATGCCGCTGAAGATGCGCACGGCGGCGCAGTCTATGTGGGCGCTACAGCGCGCCGCCGGCGCTGGCCGAGCCGTCCGCGGCACGCGCCGGGTCGCCCGGGTTCTCGGAACCGGGGCTCCAGCGCACCACCGGCCGCTTGGCGGCGCCGGCCTCGTCCAGCCGCCGCACAGGGGTGGTGTACGGCGCGTTGCGCGCGACCTCCGGGTCCTCGCGTGCCTCCTCGAGGATCGCCCGCACGACCTCGGCGAAGTGGTCGAGGCGCTCCTTGGGCTCGGTCTCCGTGGGCTCGATCATGAGGGCCTCGTCGACCAGGAGCGGGAAGTACACGGTGGGCGGATGGACCTCGTGGTCGAGCATCCGCTTGGCGATGTCGAGCGTCTTGATGCCCAGCTCGTCGCGCGCCCCACGGCCGGAGAGAACGAACTCGTGCATGCAGATGCGGTCGAAGGCGATCGGCAGGTAGCGCGCGATGTCCTCCTCGGCCAGCCGCGCGCGCAGGTAGTTGGCGTTGAGCACGGCCATCTCGGAGGCCTCCCGAAGGCCGTCGCCGCCGAGGGAGCAGATGTAGGCGTAAGAGCGCACGAACACGCCGAAGTTGCCCTGGAACCCGCGCAGCTTGCCGATCGACTTGGGCCGGTCGTGGTCGAGCTCGAAGTGGGGCTCGGAGCCGTTGCCCTCCGCGCCGCGGCGCACCACCTGCGGCCGCGGGATGAAGGGCTCGATGCGATCGGACACCGCGATCGGCCCAGCGCCCGGCCCGCCGCCCCCGTGGGGCTGGGTGAAGGACTTGTGGAGGTTGTAGTGGACGATGTCGAACCCCATGTCGCCGGGCCGCGAGATGCCCATGACGGCGTTGAGGTTGGCCCCGTCGTAGTAGAGCGTGGCGCCCACTCCGTGCACGATCGAGGCGATCTCCTCGATGTTGCGGTCGAACAGGCCCAGCGTGTTGGGGTTGGTGAGCATGAGGCAGGCGACGTCGTCGTCCGCCTTGGCGCGCAGGTCCTCGAGGTCCACGCCGCCGTGCTCGTCGGTGCCCACCTTCACGACCTCGTAGCCCGCCATCGTGACCGTGGCCGGGTTGGTGCCGTGTGCGGTGTCGGGGGTGAGCACCTTCGACCGCTGCTCGCCGCGGTCCTCGTGGTAGGCGCGCGTGAGCAGCAGCCCGGCGAGCTCGCCGTGCGAGCCCGCCGACGGCTGCAGCGAGACGTGCGGCAGCCCGGCGATCTCCGCCAGGGCGCGCTGCAGGTTCCACATGAGCTCCAGCGCACCCTGCGCGTGCTCGGGGGCCTGCAGCGGGTGGAGACGGGCGTGCCCGGGCAGCGCGGCCACCCGCTCGTGCAGCTTGGGGTTGTGCTTCATCGTGCACGACCCGAGCGGATAGAAGCCGGTGTCCAGGTCGAAGTTCTTCTTGGACAGGCCGTTGAAGTGCCGCACGATCTCCGGCTCGGAGACCTCGGGCAGCTCTGCTGGGCGCTTGCGGATCGCGGCGGCCGGCAGCAGCTCCTCCACCGCCACCTCGGGCACGTCGTCGGCCGGGGGCGTGAACGCGCGCCGGCCCTCGCGCGTGCGCTCGAAGATCGTGATGGTCTCCTCGCCGGCGCGGGGATCCAGCTGTGCGCCCATCAGGCGGGCACCCCCTCGCGCGCGCGGCTGACCACGGAGGCCAGCCGGTCGATGTGCGCCTTGGTGCGGCGCTCGGTGATGGCCACCAGCAGCCCGTCGCCGTACTCGGGATAGGTGTCGGCCAGCCGGTAGCCGGGGTTGATGCCCTCGGCGCGCGCCAGTTCGAACAGGCGGTCGACATCGGGTGCCCGGACCGCGAACTCGCGCACGATCGGGCCGGGGTTGATGGGCTCCAGCCCAAGTGTCTGGCGGGCGTAGTGGGCGCGGCGGAGCATCAGCTCGCCGATCTCCACGAGCCCGCGTTTGCCGAGCCAGGACAGGTACACCACGCCGGCCAGCGCGTTGAGTGCCTGCGCGGTGCAGATGTTGTGCGTGGCCTTCTCCCGGCGGATGTGCTGCTCGCGCGTCTGCAGGGTGAGCACGAAGCCCCGCTTGCCGTCCAGGTCGCGGGTCTCACCGGCGATCCGGCCGGGCATCTTGCGGATGAAGCGCTCGTCGGCCGCGAAGAACCCGAACGAGGGGCCGCCGAAGTCCAACCGGTTGCCCAGCGTCTGGCCCTCGCCCACGCACAGGTCGGCGCCCAGTGCGCCCGGCGGCTCGAGGATGCCCAGAGGCAGCGGGTCGGCCGCCACCACGTAGAGGGCGCCGGTGCGCTTGGCGGCCTCGCCGAGGGCGCCGAGCTCCTCGACTGTGCCGAGGAAGTTGGGCTGCTGCACGAACACCGCGGCGGTGTCGTCGTCGACCAGGGCCGCGAGCGCGTCGACGTCGGTGGCGGCCTCGCCGTCGAGCCCGGCCTCCTCCACGCTCATCCGGTAGCCGGCGGCGTGGGTGCGCAGCGCTTCGCGCGAATGCGGATGCAGGCCGCGCGAGACCACGAGCTTGCTCCGCTTTGTCTCCAGCTTGGCCAGGTAACCCGCGGCCGCCACCGCCGACGGGCCCTCGTAGACCGACGCGTTGGACACCGGCAGCCCGGTGAGCTCGGAGATGGCCGTCTGGAACTCGAACATGACCTGCAGCCCGCCCTGCGAGATCTCAGGCTGGTACGGGGTGTAGGGCGTGAGGAACTCCGAGCGCGCCAGGATCGAGTCGATCAGCGACGGCACGTAGTGGTCGTACATGCCGGCGCCGAGAAAGGTGACCTCGGCGTCGGCATGGCGGTTGCGCGCCGCCAGCGCAGACAGGTGCTCGAAGACCTCGCCCTCGGACATGCCGTCGGGCAGGTCGAGCGGCCGCTGCAGGCGCACGCCGGCAGGGATCTCGTCGAACAGGTCCTCGAGCGAGCCGACGCCGATTGCGTCGAGCATCGCCCGCCTGTCGGCGTCGGTTGCGGAGGTGTAGCGGCTCACGGTCCCTTCACGATTGCAGCAGGTCCTTGTACGCGGCCACGTCGAGCAGGGATTCCAGCTCCCCGGTGTCGGTGAGCTTGACCCGCACCAGCCAGCCCTCGCCGTAGGGATCCGCGTTCACGAGCTCCGGGCTGTCGCTGAGGGCCTCGTTCACGGCCACGATCTCGCCCGACAGCGGCGCGAAGACGTCGCTCACGGCCTTCACCGACTCGACCTCGGTGTAGGCCTGGTCCTTGGTGACCGACGAGCCGACCTCGGGCGGGTCGTAGAACACGACCTCCCCGAGGGCGTCCTGGGCGTACCAGGTGATGCCAAACGTGGCCTCCTCGCCCTCCACCCGCGCCCAGTCGTGCTCGGGGTGGTACTTCAGGTCATCCGGGTAGCTCTCGGCCACCGTCAACCCTCCTTTTCGTACAGCGGCTTGTCACGGATCTCGGCGGCCCGGGCCTTGCCGCGCACGTCGACCTCGATGGCCGTGCCCGGCTCGGTGGCGCCCGCCGGCACATAGGCCATGCCGATGCCGGTGCCCATGCACGGGGACATGGTGCCGCTGGTGACCACGCCGGGCCCGGCGGCGGTGCTCACGGCGTTGCCCTGGCGCGGGATGCCGGGCCCCGTGAAGGCGAAGGCGGCCAGCCTCTGCGCGGGCTCCGAACCGGCCAGCGCCTCCGAGCCGATGAAGCCGGTGTCCAGCTTGCAGCACCAGCCCAGGCCGGCCTCGATCGGGCTCCGGTCCTCCGAGAGGTCGTTGCCGTAGAGGTGGAAGCAGACCTCCAGGCGCAGGGTGTCGCGCGCGCCGAGGCCGGCCGGCACCACGCCCTGGGCCAGCAGGGCGTCCCAGACCGCCGGCGCGTGATCGGGCGGGATGAGCAGCTCAACGCCGGGCTCCCCCGTGTAGCCGGTGCCGCATACCAGGCACTCCTCGCCCGCCACGGGCACCGTCGCGGTGCGCATGCGCGCGGGCAGCTCGCCGGACGCGATGGCCTCCACGGCGCCACGCGCGGCGGGACCCTGCACGGCCAACATGGCCCAGCGCTCGGCCACGTCCTCCACCGTCGCGCCGTCCGCCTCGGCGGCGTGCTCGGCGAACCAGGCGTGGTCGCGCTCGTGGTTTGCCGCATTGGTGACCGTCAGGAAGCGGTCGCCCAGGCGGTAGGTGAACAGGTCATCCAGCACGCCGCCGTCCTCGCGGCACAGCACCGCGTACTGGGCGCCGCCGTCGGCGAGCTTGGTCACGTCGTTGGACAGCAGGTGCTGCAGGAGCGCCTGGGCACCCAGCCCGCTGGTCTCGACCTCGCCCATGTGCGACACGTCGAACATGCCGGCGTGCGTGCGCACCGCCACGTGCTCCTCGCGGACGCCCGTGTACTGCACGGGCATCTCCCAGCCCGCGAACGGCACCAGCCGTGCACCGGCGGCCTCGTGGCGCTCGAACAGGGGTGTTCTGCGGAGTGTGTCGGTGGCGGGGGACAAGCCCCCGAGAGGCTATCGGCCGCGCGGGCGCCCGCCCGGCGGCCCGCTCAGACCATTCAGTCCTTGAGGAACGACGGGATGTCGATGTCGTCGTCGGAGATCTCCAGCGACGAGCGCTGGCGATCGTCCATGGACACGTCCCGGCGGCGCGGCTCGCGGCGGCGCCCCGAGCTGTCCTCGGTGAACAGCGGGGCGCTGGGCGAGCGGCCGTCGAAGCCCGTGGCGATCACGGTCACCCGCACCCCGTCCCCCAAGCCGTCGTCCACGACGGCGCCGAAGATGATGTTGGAGTTCTGGTCGGCCGCGCTCTGGATGATCTCGGCAGCCTCGTTGACCTCGAACAGGCCCAGGTCGCTGCCGCCGGTGATGTTCAGCAGGATGCCTGTGGCGCCCTCGACCGACTGCTCGAGCAGTGGGCTCGAGATGGCGTTCTTGGCCGCCTCCGCGGCGCGGTTCTCGCCCCCGGCCTCGCCGATGCCCATCAGGGCGGACCCGGCGTCGTGCATGATCGTGCGCACGTCCGCGAAGTCCAGGTTGATCAGCCCGGGGATGGTGATCAGGTCGGTGATGCCCTGCACGCCCTGGCGCAGGACGTTGTCGGCCTCGCGGAACGCCTCGAGGATGCTTGTGCGGCGCTCCACCACGGCCAGCAGCTTCTCGTTGGGGATCACGATGAGCGTGTCCACCTGCTCGCGCAGCGCGTTGATGCCCTCGTCGGACTGGCGCCGGCGCTGGGAGCCCTCGAAGTCGAATGGGCGCGTGACCACGCCCACCGTGAGCGCCCCGATCTCCTGCTTGGCCACCTCGGCGATCACCGGCGCGGAGCCGGTGCCGGTCCCGCCGCCCTCGCCCGCAGTCACGAACACCATGTCAGCGCCCTTGAGCGCCTCCTTGATCTCGTCGCGGCTCTCGTTGGCCGCGCCGTAGCCGACCTCGGGGTCGGCCCCCGCGCCGAGGCCCCGCGTGAGCTGGTCGCCGATCTGCAGCTTGATGTCGGCGTCGCACATCTGGAGCGCCTGCGCGTCCGTGTTCACGGCGATGAACTCCACGCCCTTGAGCCCGGCGTCGACCATCCGGTTGACCGCGTTGGTGCCGCCTCCGCCCACGCCGACGACCTTGATGACCGCCAGGTAGCTGCCCGTCTCCATCTCTTCGGTTCCTCGTCTCGTGTCGGGGGTTCCGTCCGTGCTTCAAGCCATGATCGAGGGTTCGTCTCGGCTGGAAGCCTGCCGGAATGCGGGACTGTAGGCGGGAATCGGCGGAACTGTCAACCGATCCTGCAACTTTTCCTGCGCCCTCGAGGCCACGCACTCTCGACTCTTGGTCGAGGGTTGGCCTTACTCTCGACCTAAGGTTGAGGGTCGACGGCGGCACCGCCGCCGGCGCCCTGCTGCGGCGTCGGCGCGGGCTCCGGCGTGACCGGCTGCTCCGGTTGCACGGGCGCTGCCTGCGTCTCTGGCGCCTGCGCGGAGCCCGCCTCGGCTCCTGGTCCCTGTGCCTCGGCCTCCGCCGCTTCGGCCGCCGGCGGCGGCTCCTCACCCAGGGCGCTGGCGGGCGCGATCGGCGCCACGGTCTCGACCGGGAGCCCGCCCGCGACCGGCCGGCCGGGTATGCGCACGTCCACGTACTTGGCGCCGGAGGACTCGCGGTCAGCGAGCACCCGGGCGGCCGCCGCCCACTTCGCGGCCAGCTGCGTGGCGTTCCCGAAGAGCAGTTCGGGGCCATCCTTGACGCGCACGACCATGCCCCGCCTGCCGCTGCGCGAGATGGCCTCGAGCCGTGGCAGCAGGGCCAGCGGCGCGGCCCCGGCGATCCGAGCGGCCGCCAGCGCGGGGCCGGCGGCCAGCCGCCCGCCGCTCAGCCGGCCCTCCAACTCGATCTCAGGCAGCGCGCCCTTCACCGGCAGCCCGCTGAGCACCGACCCATCGCCCGCGACCGGGATGCGCTTGTCACCCCCGGTGAGCAGAGCGGCGGGACGATGCTGATTCACCTCGATCCGCATGCGGTCAGGGAAGTCGGTCTGAACGTCAACCGAGCGAATCGTGGGGAAGGCTGCGGCCGCATCCTCGATCGCGCCCCGGTCCACGCGCAGGGTGGTGCTCTCACGGGCCGCGGCCTCGAGAGCGGTGCGCACGCGGTCCGCGTCCTGGCCCGTCAGCCCGGCCACCTCGACCTCCTTTACGGCCACCAGAGACGAGTTGCGCAGCCACCCGAGGTACCCGGCGGCCAGAAGCACCAGCGTGGCGGTCGCGATCGCGAGGATCCGCGTGCCGCGCGGGCCGGGGCGCCGCGCGGCAACGGCCTGCCGCAGCGCCGGGACCTTCACCCGTCGGGCGCGGGCAAGCGCTGCGGCAGCCATGCTCATGACGCGTAGAGCGCCGACACGTCGACGTCCCCCAGCAGCTGCACCTCGGGCTCCAGCTCCACCCCGGTCCGCTCACGAACCCGGCGGCGTCCCTCGGCCATGAGGGCCACGACGTCCGCGGTGGTGGCGTGGCCCTGGTTCTCAACGAAGTTGGCGTGCTTCTCCGAGAAGCACGCGCCGCCCACCGTGAGCCCGCGGCAGCCCGCCTCGTCCAGCAGCACCCCGGCGCTGCGGCCCTCGGCGCGCGGGTCGTCGGGATTCTTGAACGTGGATCCGAAGGTCTTGATGCCGCCCGGCTGGGCCGCGCGACGGCGGGCACGCATGTCCGCGAGCGTCGCTCGCACGGCATCCGGCTCGGCACGCGCCAGCGCGAACGACGCGCGCGCCACCACCTCGCCCTCTCCGAGGTTGGAGCGCCGGTAGGAGAACCCCAGCTCGCCGGGTGCGCGGCGAGCCGTGCCCGCGGCCGTGGCCACCTCGACCCAGTCGAGCACCTTGGCCAGGTCGCCTCCGTAGGCGTTGGCGTTCATCCTGACCGCGCCGCCGACGGTCCCTGGGATGTTCACCCCGAACTCGAGGCCGCTGAGCCCGTCGCGCGCCGCGCGCGCGGCGGCCTGAGGCAGGCGCGCGCCGCCGCCGCACAGCAGGCGGTCGCCATCGCGCTCGATCGACGCCAGGGCGCCGTCCAGCTTCAACACCAGTCCTCGAAATCCGGCATCGGCTACCAGGAGATTCGATCCCGAGCCCACCAGTCCTACCTGCAGTTCGTGCTGCTGGGCCCAGGCCAGGAGCGCCACCAGCCGCTCGTCGCTGTCCGGTCGCGCGTAGAGATCGGCGTGGCCGCCCGTGCGCACGGTGGTCAGGCGGGCGAGCGGGAAGTCGCGCTGCATCCCCTCGGGCTCGGTCACGCCGGCACCGAGGCGGGGCCTGCCAGCCGCCGAGCCAGGTCGTCGACGTCGCCGGCGCCGAGGGTGAGCAGCACGTCGCCCTCCCCCAGCTCGGCCTCGAGCCAGCTCGCCGCATCGTCCATCGACGGGAGCCAGGCCACCCGCCTGCCGCCGCCCGCGTCGGCGGCGGCGCGCGCCACGGTCAGGCCGCTGACCCCCGGGAAGTCCTCCGCACGCTCCCGCGCCGGGTACACGTCGATCACGGCCACCACGTCGGCCAGCGCCAGCGCGCGACCGAAGTCGCGGGCCAGCTCCCGCGTGCGCGAGAACAGGTGCGGCTGGAAGCAGGCGATCAGGCGCCGCGCGCCCAGCGTGCGAGCCGCCTCCAGCGTTGCCCTGACCTCGGTCGGATGATGGGCGTAGTCGTCGAACACCCGGGCCCCGGCGTTCGTGGTGCCGTGGTCCTCGAACCGCCGCCCGGCGCCCGCGAACCCGGCGAGCGCCGGCGCGGCCTCTGCGATCGGGAGCCCGGCCTCGCGGCACGCGCCCAGCGCTGCCACCGCGTTCAGCACGTTGTGCGCGCCGGGCACCGCCAGCTCCACAGGCACCCCCTCCACCTCGAAGCGCGAGGTCAGGGGGCCGAGCTCTACGTGCTCGGCCCGCAGCTCGCCCGACTCGATCCCGTAGGAGAGCGCGCCCTCCAGGTCCACGCCCGGCCCGGCGATCCGCACTCCCGCCGGGGCGGCGAAGGTCGCGAACGCCTCGTGGAGCTCAGACAGCGAGTGGTAGGTGTGGTGATGGTCGAGCTCCACGTTGGTGACCACGGCAACGTCGCGACCGAGCTCCAGGAACGACCGATCCGACTCGTCGGCCTCCACGACGATCCAATCGCCCTCCCCCCACGCCGCGTTCGTGCCCTGGGAGCGCAACTCCCCGCCCACCAGGAAGGCCGGGTCGCGGCCCGTGGCCGCCAGGGCGTGCACGGCCATGCCGCAGGTTGTGGTCTTGCCGTGAGTGCCGGCGATCGCGATCGACCGCTTCAGGCGCGACACCTCCCCCAACAGCTCGCCCCTGTGGAGCACGCGCGCGCCGGCCTGCCGAGCCGCGGCCAGCTCCGGGTTGTCCTCCGGGATGGCCGTGGACACCACGACCTCCGCGTCCTCGGGCAGGTTGGCCGCGTCGTGGCGGGCGGCCGGCTGGATCCCGCTGGCGCGCAGCCGGGCGGTGTAAGAGGACTCCGCGCGATCCGATCCCGTGACCTGGGCGCCCAGCGCCCGAGCCACGATCGCAAGGCCGCTCATCCCCGCACCGCCGATGCCGACGAAATGCAGCCTGCGGGTGGCGAGGGGGCCGCCGCTCATGCGGGCGCCACCATAGCCAGCCGACCCGGATGTCCAACCGCCGATACGGCTCCCGTAGGCCGTTGCCGGATCCGGATAACGGGGGTACGCTGGGGCGCAGGACCGGGCGGAGGCAGGAGGCTGTCCGGTCCTTGATTACCGCCCGGAGCACTTGTCCCGAGAGCTGCATCCGGTTCACGAGGGTGCACCGCCGACCCCGAGGAACCCATTGAGCAAGCAGAACCCCCGTTCCCGTCGCCGAATCCCGGTCGCCATCGCCGCCGTGTGCGCCGACCGCGGGATCGCTGGCCATCGCCCCGAGCGCGCTGGCCCTGGCCCCCGTGAACCTGGTGCAGCCCAGCATCAGCGGCACTCCGCAGCAGGGGCAGACGCTGACCGCAGATCGCGGGGAGTGGATCGAGGACCCTCTCACCGTCCCCGTCAACTACACCTACCAGTGGCTGCGGTGTAACGCCCTGTGCGACCCGATAGGCGGCGCGACCGACGCCACGTACCTGCGGCGGCAGCGGACGTAGGCGCCACGATCCGCGTGCAGGTCACAGCCACCGACAGCACCCCCGAGAGCACCGAGGCGGAAGTCGGACGCCACGATGCCCATCGCCGCTCCGCCGCCCCCGACGCGGCGCCGCGGATCACCGCGCTGCCGGCGCTCTCGGGAACCGCGCGCGTCGGCCAGACGCTCAGCACGGACGGACGCCACGGTCACCGGCAACCCGGAGCCGACCGTCGTCCACCGCTGGCAGCGGTGCGCCGGCCTCACCTGCTCGAACATCGGCAACGAGACCGGGGACACCTACGAGCTCTCCACCGCCGACGCCGGGCAGGTCATCCGGGTTCGGACCACGGCTCAGAACCGCGCCGGCACCGCCCAACTGGACACCGGGGGCGTTGGGCCCGTGCAGGAGACGCCCTCGAACTTCGAGTCGCCCGAGGTGGCCGGGTCGACCGGTCGAGGGTGAACACGCTGTTCGCCATCCGCGGCGGCTGGCGCGGCAGCCCCACGCCGACCTACGCCTACCAGTGGCAGCGCTGCAACGGATCAGCTGCTCGAACATCGCCGCAGCCACCGCGGAGAGCCTACACGCTCACCGCGGCCGACATCGACAGCAGGATCAGGGTTCGGGTCACCGCCACCAACAGCGCCGGCTCGGACTCGGCCGACAGCGCCCAGACCGACACCGTGACCCGGCGCCCGCCGCAGCCGCCGCAGCCGCCCCGGAACCTGGCGCCCCCGAGCGTCTCTGGGAGCGCCGAACTCGGCCAGACCCTCACCAGCAGCGACGGCGTGTGGCAGGGCACGGCGCCGATCGCGTTCACTCGCCGATGGCTGCGCTGCTCGGCTGCCGGCTGCGGGGCGATTCCCGGAGCGACCGGGCGCACGTATGCCATCGGCGGAAGCGACATCGGCTACTCCCTGCGCTTCCAGGTCAGCGGCGACAACAGCGCATCGGCCCAGCCGGTCGTGGCCACCAGCGCGCCCACCGCCACGGTGGTGCAGAACATCGGGCCCACCGCGGCCTTCCGCGTCTCACCCGCCCGGCCGGTGGTGGGCGACACCGTGGACTTCACGTCCATCTCCTCCGACGCCGATGGGCCGATCGCCTCCCACGCCTGGGACCTCGACGGCGACGGCGGATACACGGACGACAACGCCCGCGGCCAGATCGCGGCGAGGAAGTTCACCAAGACCGGGCGCTACACCGTGCGGCTGCTGGTCACGGACACCGACGGCGCCACCGACGTGGAGACGGTTCGCTTCGCCGTGGGCCTGCCGCCGCTGCTCTCGCGGCCCTACGTGAGCTTCAAGGGGAGCT
The DNA here is from genome assembly GCA_963755215.1 of uncultured Thermoleophilaceae bacterium. GTDB lineage: Bacteria > Actinomycetota > Thermoleophilia > Solirubrobacterales > Thermoleophilaceae > JAAYBF01. The sequence continues at coordinate 360,999 of CAVWIW010000006.1, read as the reverse complement.
TCCGCCGCCGCTACACGACGATCAAGAGGCTCGCGGTCAAGAGCCGCAGGAACGCCATGGTCAAGTCGGCCTGCGTGGGGCGCGACTGCCCGAAGAAGGCCAGCGTGAGCCTGCGCTCGAAGGGGAAGAGCATCCGCTTCAAGCGCTACGAGCGCCGCTTCCGGCCGGGCTCGAAGATCGCGTTCCGGGTGACCTATCCCAACCGGGTCGGGCGGTACACGTCCATCACGATCCGCAAGACCGGGCCCGTCCGGGTCAACCGCTGTCTGATTCCCGGCAGCAGTAAGCCGGTAGCGTGCCCCGAGGAATGACCAAGCACCGCCGGATTGCCATCCTCCTCGCGGCCACGCTCCTCTCATTCGGAGGGCTGTTCGCCGTGGCGCGCGCGACCAGCGGCGGCGAGGAGCCGCCTCCGCCGCCGCGTCCACCGGCCGTCCCGCCCGCGACGCAGGGCCAGGCCTCACTCGGCAAGGCGCCGGCGCTCCCGGGGCTCCGGCCCGCGCCGAGGAAGCGCCGCGCGGCCCGCGCCCGCCCTGTGGCGCCCACACCCGCCCCGACCCCCGCGCCGGCCCCCGTGGCACCCACCCCCGTGGCGCCTGCTCCGGTGATCCCGGCGCCCGCGCCCGCGCCGGCGCCGCGGCCCGCGCCCGCGCCGCGGCCCGCGCCCGACCCGCCCCAGGACTTCGACGACTCCGGCTGATCGCATGGGACCGCTACGACAGGCACCCGGGCCGCTTCTCCCCGTGCGCGGGCACGAGAACTCGACGACGATCGCCGGGCACCGCCTGCTGCGCCCGCTGGATTCCACCAACACGGCCTGGGAGGTCGAGGGGGAAGACGGCGGACGCTGCATCCTGAGGGTGGCCGACGAGCTCCGTGGCGGGGAGACCCGCGGTGGTCGCAGGGCGGCCTGGCGCCGGCTCAGGACCCGCGCGGCGCTCGAGCACCCCAACCTCCTGCCGGTCGTTGGGGGCGGGGACACCGAGCGCGGCCCCTACACCCTGCTCCGGCTGCCGGAGGCGCGCCCGCTGTCGGCGATCATCGCCCAGGACGCACTCGACCCTCGGCGCACCGTGGAGCTCCTTGGCGGCGTGGCCGAGGCCCTTGACCTGGCCAACTCGCAGGGCCTGTTCCACCTCGAGCTGTCGCCCCACAACATCCTCGTCGAGGATCGCGAGGGCGGCCGCGCGCTGCTCATGGACTTCGGAGTGACGCCCGAGGTCTCACGCGTTCGGGTGGGCCTCACCCCCGACTATCGCTCGCCCGAGGACCTCCGGCACCTCCCGCCGGAGCGAGCGAGCAACCTGTACTCGCTGGCCTGCGTCGCCTGGGCCTGCCTCACCGGGCACGCGCCGTTCGTCCGCAGGTCGCCGGTGGCCGTGTCCTACGCCCACACGAGTGACCCGCCGCCCAAGCTCACCGCCGACTGTCCCGACCTGCCGCCTCAGGTGGACAAGGTCATGGCCAAGGCGCTGGCCAAGGAGCCCGGCGACCGCTACGGCTCATCGGTGGCCTTCGTCCGGGCATTGGGACGCGCGATGGGCGTGCAGAGCACCAACGGGGCGTCGCCCGCCGCTCCACCGAGCGAGCCGGGCTCGTCCTCGAACGGCCGAGCGGCCGCGCCTGCGGGACCCCCCGCCGTGCGACCGCCCGAGGCCGCACCTCGCGTCACGCGCAGGCCGGAGCCCGACAGGCGCCCCGCGCCGGCGCCCGGGAGCGCTGCGTCGGCGCCCGCTCCCGCGCCCGAGGTCACGGCCCCGCGGCCGACCCCGGTGCGCCCGGCCGCTCGACCTGCCCCAAAGCGGGAGCGCCCGGCCACACCACGCCGGGAACGCCCTGCGCGGCCGGCTCCATCACCCACGGCGGAGCTCAGGCCCGCGCCCGAGCCTTCCCCACTCGCTCGCCGTGGGCTGGCCAAGCACCCGGTCGCCTTGCTCGCGATGGCCCTGGCACTGGTGGCCGGCGCTGCGGGCTGGCTGCTGGGCACCGAGCCCGCGCCCGAGCCGGCTCGTCCGGACACTGCCGGAATCGCGCGGGCCCAGGCCGCCACCACCGCCGTCCAGCAACGCAACGTCTGGCGAGCCCAGGCCGACCGGGCGATCGCCCGGCTGGACTCGCGCCGCGCCTCCGGGCGCCGGCTCCTGCGCGCTGCGCGCACCCGCCGGGGTCAGGCGCTGCGCGCCCGGCAGCTGGCCGGGGCGTTCGGCGGCACGGCGGGCAGCCTGCGCGCACCACCCGCGAGCTTCGAGGCCGGCGCCGCCCTGGAGCCCGCCCTGCGGCGCGCCGAGCGCGCCTACCGCTCGCTGGCAGCGGCGGCAGCGTCGGGACGCGGCTTCAGGAGCGCCTCCGCGGCGGTGGCTCGCTCCGAGAGCGGCCTCAATCGCGCGATCGGCGCGCTCGACGCCGGCCTGCCAGCCGGCTGACGTCCAGCAGCTCCCTCGCCACCAGGCCGGCGGCATCCGGCCGCGCCACGCCCCGCGCCGCCTTGGCCATGGTCGCCATCCGCTGGGGCGCCGCCAGCAGGGCGCCCACCTCGCGCGCCAGCCGCGCTCCGTCGAGCTCGGCGTCGGGGAGCACCACCGCGGCGCCCGAGCGCTCCATGTGGCGCGCGTTCAGGCTCTGGTGATCCGCGGTCGCGTGCGGGTAGGGAATCAGGATCGAGGGCAGCCCTGCTGCGGCCACCTCCAGCACCGATCCCCCCGCCCGGGCGGCCACCAGGTCGGCCGCCGCCAGCGCGTCGGCGAAGGGCTCGAGGTAGGCGTGGAGGTGGTAGTGGGCCGGAGAGCCGATGGCCGCCAGGCGCTGCACGAGATCGGCGTGGTCGCGCCGCCCGGAGGCGTGTAGCACCGCGCCCGGCGCGGCCTCCCCAAAGGCCTCCAGTGCGGCGAGGTTCAGCCGCCGCGCGCCCAGCGAGCCGCCGAACACCAGCACGCACGGCTCGTCCTCGGCGATGCCGAAGCGAGCGCGGGCCGCCGCGCGATCGGCGCCGACCGTCCCCGCGGGCACCGGCCGCCCGGCCACCACGAACCTGTCGCCGTCGCGGCCCGCGATCGGAAAAGCCAGGAACACCCGCCGGGCCAGCGGCGCCAGCAGCCGGTTGGTGACGCCCAGGTGGCTGTCGGCCTCGGTGAGCACGAGCGGCACGCCCAACGACCACGCCGCCAGGCCCACCGGCCCCGCCACGTAACCGCCTCCCCCCAGCACGGCGTCCGCGCCGATCGCCTCGAGCAGCTTCCGCGCGCTCGCGGTGGCCGTCAGGGCCATCGCGGCCGCGCGCGCGGCGCGCAGCGGGTTGCTGCGATCGAGGCCCGCCACCCGAAGGGCGTGGAAGGGATACCCCGCGGCGGGCACGAGCTCGGCCTCGGCCCGCGCGCCGCCGATGAACTGGACCTCGGCGCCCTCAGCCCGTAGCGCGTCGGCGACGGCCAGCGCCGGAACCACGTGCCCGGCGGTCCCGCCGGCCGCGATCACGATCCTGGGCACCGCGTCCCCCGTCGATGGCCTGCAGGCGTGGCCGCCGCGCGCGCGCCGGCAGGCCGCCGGTGGCCGCCACGTTCATGAGCAGCCCCATGCCCGCCAGCAGCACGATCAGGTTGGTGCTGCCGTAGGAGATGAACGGCAGCGGAACGCCCGTGAGCGGCGCCATGCCCAGCACGGCGAAGAAGTTGAGCGTGGCCTGGCACAGGATCAGCGAGGTGATGCCCGCGGCCAGGAGCTTCGAGTAGCGGTCGCGCGCCGCCTGGGCGGTGCGCAGCCCGGCGTACCCGATCATCGCGTAGAGGGCGGCCACCGCCAGGATGCCCAGCAGGCCGACCTCCTCGCCGATGATCGCCAGGATCATGTCCGTGTGCGCCTCGGGCAGGTAGTAGATCTTCTGCACCGACTCGCCGAGCCCCACGCCGAACAGGCCGCCCGACCCGATGGCCGTGAGCGCCTGCACCGCCTGGAAGCCGCTGTCGCCCGCGTCGGAGAACGGGTCGAGGAACGCCGTGAGCCGCCGCATCCGGTAAGGCTCGATGATCGCCGCCACGAGCGCCACCCCGGCGAGGCCCCCGAACAGCGTGGCGATGTGGCGCACGGGGGTACCGGCGGCCACCAGCAGCGCGCCCATCGCGAAGCAGATGACCATGGCCGTGCCCATGTCGGGCTGTTTCATGAGCAGCGCGCACGCCGCGCCAACCACCACCAGTAGCGGCTTGAACAGCCCGCCCAGGGACTTGACCGTGTCGGGCCGCTCGGCCAGCAGGTTGGCCGCGTAGAGGACCAGGGACAGCTTGAGCAGCTCGGATGGCTGGAACTGGAACGGGCCCGCGGCCAGCCAGCGCGTGGCGCCGTTGATGGTGACGCCGACGCCGGGCAGCATCACCGCCACCACCAGCACGAAGGAGCCCACCAGCAAGATCGGCGTGAGCTGTCGCGCCAGCGCCAGGCCGTGGCGCGCCGCCAGGTTCAGCGCCACCAGCCCCAGCAGGCCGAACAACACGTACCGCTTGAGGTACATCGACGGATCGCCCGCGCCAAGCAGGGACTCCGCGGAACTGGCTGAGTAGACCATCACCGCGCCCCCCGCGAGCATGCACAGAGTGGCCGTATAGAGGATGGAGTACTCCACTGGGCGCTTGCGGCGAGCGCGTGACTGCGACGGCATCCGAGCCTCCTTCGACATGACCCCCGGAAGTCATTCAGCCCTTTGCACGAGCGCGCGGAAGCGCTCACCCCGCTCCTCGTAGTCGCGGAAGGCGTCGAAGCTGGCACACGCGGGGGACAGAAGGACCACGTCGCCCTCGGAGGCGACCGCCCGTGCGTCGGCCACGGCCCGCTCCAAGGTGCCCGACCGCCGCAGCGGCACGGTGCCCTCGAGGTCGGCCGCCAGCTGGTCGGCCGCCTCCCCAATCAGGTAGGCGGCACGGGAGCGGGCGGCCAGCGCCTCGCGCAGCCCGCCGAAGCCGCCGCCCTTGAGGCTGCCCCCAAGGATGGCGTGCACGCCGCGGTCGAACGCCTCGATGCCGCGCACGGCCGAGGCCACGTTGGTGGCCTTGGAGTCGTTCACGTACAGGACACCGCGGTCCTCGGCAACCTCCTCCAGCCGGTGCGGGACCCCCGCGAAGGTGCGCAGCGCATCGGCGATGCCCGCCTCCTCCACGCCCATCGCCCGTGCGGCCAGGGCAGCCGCCAATGCGTTCTGGGCGTTGTGGGCGCCACGCAGCGCGAGCTCGCCTGCGGGGACGGGCGGCGCGCCGGCCAGGTCCTCCGGCCGGATAGCCGTGTCGCCCGGGCGCTGATTGGCGAAGATCCGCTCCTTCGCCGCCCGGTAACGGTCCAGCGTGCCGTGGCGGTCCAGGTGGTCCGGCTCCACGTTGAGCAGCACCGCGCACTCCGGCGCGAACGCCGAGGCATCCTCCAACTGGAAGCTGGACGCCTCGCAGATCACGTCCGCCCGGGGATCGATCACGCCCACCATCGACGCCAGCGGCGTGCCCACGTTGCCCGCCACGGCCACGGGCCTGCCCGCCGCCCGCCAGATCGCGCCCAGCAGCTCCACCGTGGTGGTCTTGCCGTTGGTGCCAGTGACCGCCACGAAGCGGTTGGGCAACAGGCGCCAGGCCAGCTCCAGCTCGCCCGTGACGTCGAGCCCCCGCTCCAGCGCCGCCGCTACCACCGCGGACTCCCGCGGGACGCCGGGGCTCTTGACCACCGTGCGCACGCGCTCCAGCAGCTCCACGCCATCGGTGTCCAGGTGCGCCTCGAAGTCCAGGGCGCCCTCCGGGCGAGCCGAGTCCACGCCGATCACCTCGCCATGGGCGGCCAGCATCCGCGCGGCCGCCATGCCGGAGCGCGCCAGGCCGACGACGAGATAGGGCCCGGGCGGCAGCGGCGGCCGGCGGGCGCCGCTCACGTGATCGACTGCTGGTACAGGGTGAAGCCGATGGCGCTGCACACCGCCGCGACGATCCAGAAACGCAGGATGATCTTGGTCTCCGACCACGCGAGCATCTCGAAGTGGTGGTGGATCGGCGCCATGAGGAACACGCGCCTGCGAAAGCGCTGGAAGGCGAAGACCTGGATCAGCACCGACAGCGCCTCGATCACGAAGATGCCGCCGATGATGACCAGCAGGACCTCGGTCTTCGTGACAACGGCGAGCGCGGCGATTGCCCCTCCCAGGCCCAGCGACCCGGTGTCCCCCATGAACACCGCAGCCGGGAACGAGTTGAACCACAGAAAGCCCACGCACGAGCCCACCAGGCATGCGCACAGCAGCGCGAGGTCCTCCTGCGCGGGCCCGGCGGTGATGAACGTCATGGCCGTGAAGGCCAGCAGCACGATCGCGCAGCAGCCGGCCGCCAGGCCGTCGAGGCCGTCCGTGAGGTTCACCCCGTTGGTGGCGCCCAGCAGCACCAGCAGGATCAGCACCGGGTAGAAGTAGCCGAGGTCCACGGACGCGTCCACGATCCGCAGGCGCAGGGTGTCCTCGAGGCCCACGTACTCGGTCACGAGCAGCCATAACCCGATCGCGATCAGCGCCTGCACCGCCAGCTTGGTGCGGCCCGAAAGGCCCAGCGAGCGGCGCTTGCGGATCTTGATCCAGTCGTCCGCGAACCCCAGCCCAGCCGTGAGGATGGCGGTGCCGAACACCGCCAGGCTCACCGCCCGGTAGTCGCTGAGGATCAGGAACGGGACCGCGACCGCAAGGAACAGCACCAGTCCGCCCATCGTGGGAGTGCCCGCCTTCTCGTGGTGACCCTCGGGTCCGTCCTCGCGGATGTGCTGGCCGAACTCGCGCCGGCGGATCTCCTCGATGAAGCGGGGCCCGAGGAAGATGCAGATGAGCAGGGAGGCCATGCCCCCGATGAGGATCTCGCCCATGGGCTAGCGATCCACCTAGGCCAGGACCCGTTCTAGGCCGACCGAGCGCGAGCCCTTCACCAGCACCCGGTCGCCGGGCTGGGCGATCTCCTCCAGCAGCGCGCCGGCCTCCTCCGGCGTCATCGCGGCGTAGGTCTCGCCAGTGAAGCCCGCGGCGTAGCCGAGCGCCCCGTCGCCGACGGTCACGAGCACGTCGATGCCCAGCGCCGTGGCCTCCTCGCCGATGTCGCGGTGGAAGTCCGCCGACCCAGAGCCCAGCTCGGCCATGGTGCCCAGCACCGCCACCCGGCGGTCGGCGGGCGTCTCGGCGAGGTGCTGCAGGGCCGCCCGCATGGACATCGGGTTGGCGTTGTAGCAGTCGTTGACCACGGTCACTCCCCCGGCCAGCTCCACGACCTCCCCGCGCATGGATGAGAAGCGCACGTCCAGGCGACCCGACGGCCGCACGCCGAGGGCCACGGCAGCCGCCACGGCCGCCAGGGTGTTCAACAGGTTGTGCGGCTCGGAGTAGGCCAGCTCCAGTTCCAGCGACCGGCCCCTGGCCTCGATCTCGGCGCGACCCGCGTCGAAGGCCAGCAGCATCACGTCGCCACCCGGGCCGAAGGTCACCGTGTCGAGGTCGTCGCGCAGGTGCCGCGCGAGCAGCGGCTCGCTGGCGGGGACCACGCAAGCAGCGCCCGGGCGCAGGTCGCGGATGAGCTCAGCCTTGGCAGCAGCCACGCGCTCCACGGTGCCCAGCAGCTCCAGGTGCACGGGGCCCACATTCACGATCACTCCCGCGTCGGGCTCGGCGATGGCCACCAGCTCGGCGATCTGGCCCTCACCGCGCATCGCCATCTCGAGCACCATGGCCTCCGTGCCGGGCGCGGCCTCGAGCATCGTCAGAGGCAGGCCCACCTCCGTGTTCAGGTTCTCCCGGTTGGCGTGCGTGACCAGGTGGCCCGAGAGCAGGGCGGCCAGGATGTCCTTGGTCGAGGTCTTGCCGGTCGAGCCCGTGACCCCGACCACCCTGCAGTCCAGCTCGCGCCTCCACGCGCGCGCCAGCGCTTGGAGCGCCTCCAGGGGCCGGTCGACGGCGATGACCACCCCCGCGCCGCCGGCAGCCGTCGCGGCTCGCTGGGCGTGCTCGGCGGCCACCACGACTCCCCATGCCCCTGCATCGAGCGCCTGGGGCGCGAGCATGCCACCGTCCGCGCGCTCGCCAGGAAGGCCGAAAAACAGGTCGCCCGCGGCCGCCTCGCGCGTGTCTACGATCGCGCGCAAAGGGCCGGGAGCGTCCGGCTCGCCCGTGACCAGGCGCCCGCCAGCTGCGGCCGCGACCCACTCCGCGGTCAGGTCCCTCACGCGCCGCCCCTGCCGTTGGAGCCACCGCCGGCGGCCAGGGCGCTCAGCGCCTCACGCGCCACCGTCACGTCGTCGAACGGCTCCTTGCGGCCGCCCTCGAACTCCTGGCCCTGCTCGTGGCCCTTGCCAGCGATGACCACCACGTCGCCCGCCGCGGCACCGCCCACCGCCATCGCGATCGCCGCGCGGCGGTCGACCTCGCTCTCGACGCCCGGGCCGGCACCGGCCACGATCTGCTCCACGATCGCCAACGGGTCCTCGGAGCGCGGGTTGTCGGAGGTCACGATCACCCGATCCGCCAGCCTGGCCGCCACCTCGCCCATCAACGGGCGCTTGCCGCGGTCGCGATCGCCACCGGCGCCGAACGCCACGATCAGGCGGCCGTCCGTCAACCGGCGCGCCGCTCGCAGCACGTTCTCCAGCGAGTCGGGCGTGTGCGCGTAGTCCACGAGCACCCCGAAGTCCTGTCCCTGCTCGACGGGCTCGAGCCGCCCGGGCACACGACCCGCGCGCGCCAGCGCGGCGGCGGCAACGGGCAGCTCGACTCCCAGCGCCCGGGCTGCCCCCAGCGCCGCCAGCGCGTTCTGCACGTTGAACTCCCCGGGCAGCGGCGTGGACACCGAGAGCGGCCCCCCGGGCGTGTCCACGGTGAAGGTCGCCCCGGCCACGTCGAATGACACTCCGCGCGCGCTGAGCTCGCCGTGGCCGATCCCGTAGGTGACCGCGTCGCCCAGCTCTTCGGCCAGGCGCCGCCCGTAGGCGTCGTCCACGTTCACCACGGCCGGGCCGGGCTCGTCGAACAGCCGTCGCTTGGCCAGGTAGTAGGCCTCCATGTCCGCGTGGAAGTCCAGGTGGTCCTGGGTGAGGTTGGTGAACACCTTGCAGGCGAACCTGATGCCGGTGGCGCGGCCGAGCTCGAGCGCATGTGAGGACACCTCCATGGCGCACGCGGAGTCACCGCCGTCGAGCATCCGCCTGAAGGTGGCCTGGAGGTCGATCGCCTCCGGCGTGGTGCGCTCCACGGGCTCCTCCTCGCCTCCCACCACCTGCTTCACGGTGCCCAGCAGCCCGGTCTGCATCCCCGCCGCCTCGAGCACGTCGCGGACGAGGAAGGCGGTGGTGGTCTTGCCGTTGGTGCCGGTGATCCCGACCACGCGCAGCTCGGCGGTGGGCTCGCCGGCGAAGCGCGCGGCCGCGGGGCCCATCGCGGCCCTGGCGTCATCCACGATCACCTCCGGCACACCGAGGCCCAGCGGCCGCTCGCACACCAGCGCCACCGCGCCCCGCCGCACGGCCTCGGGGGCAAAGTCGTGTCCGTCGGCCGTGAAGCCGCGGACGCAGAAGAAGAGCGCGCCGGGATGGACCTTGGCGCTGGACAGGGCCAGGCTGCTGACCTGCACCTCCGGCGCTCCACTCCCCATCAGCTCGCGGAGGGTCATGGCCGCCCGCATCTTAGATGCGCGGCCGGGCGGTCAGCGGGGCGGGATGCGCATGTACGGAAGGGCGAACTCCACGATCTTCTCGAAGGCGGGGGCGGCCACCGCGGCCCCCGAGTGCTCACCCTTGGGCTCGTCGACCATGACCGCCACCAGTAGCCGCGGCTTGCGCGCGGGCGCGTACCCGAGAAAGGAGGAGAAGAACTTGAACTTGGAGTACCCGCCGAGCTTGGGGTCGGGCTTCTCTGCCGTGCCGGTCTTGCCCGCCAGCTCGTAGCCGGGCACCTGTGCCGCCTCCGCCGTGCCACCGGCCTCCAGCACGCCCTCGAGCATCCGCGAGGTCAGGCCGGCGTTGCGGGCCGAGATCACCCGCCGACCGGGGGCGCCCTCGCCGGCAACCACGCGCGGCGCGTGCATGACGCCGCCGTTGGCCAGCGCCGAGTAGGCGGTGGCCATCTGGATCGGCGTGACCGCCAGGCCCTGGCCGATCGGCAGGTTGCCCAGCGACGAGCCCGAGTAGTCCTTGGGCCGCGGCACGATCCCGCCGGCCTCGCCCGGGAGCCCGACGCCGGTGGGGCGCCCGAAGCCAAACCGCCGCACCCAGCGATCGAACCGCTTTGGGCCCATCTTCAGGCCGATCATCACCGAGCCCACGTTCGAGGACTGCGCCAGGATCTCCGCCACGGTCAGGCGCGTGGCCCCGCGGTCGTGGGCCTCGCCGATCTTGCGGTCGGCCACCTGGATCTGCGGTGGCAGGTCAAACGCGGTCGAGGGCTTAATCAGGCCCTCCTCCAGCGCCCCGGCCACCGTGAAGGCCTTGAAGGTCGATCCGGGCTCGTAGCTGGCGCCCACGGCGCGGTTCTGGCGCGCGTATGCGGGCGCGCCCCCGATGTCGTTGGAGTCCACGCGCGGCCAGTTGGACAGGGCCAGCAGCTCGCCGGTGCGGGGGTCCATGACCAACGCGGTGGCCGCCCGCGGGCGGTGGGCGCGGCCCACTTCGCCCATGATCGCCTCGACCCGCTCCTGGAGCGCGGCGTCGATGGTGAGCTGCAGGTCCTCACCCGCCTCGGCGCGCCGCTCGTCGATGATGCTCACCGGCTCGCCCGTGGCGTCCTTCACCAGCCGCCGACGGCCGTCGGAGCCGTGCAGCTGCTCCTCGTACTGCTGCTCCACGCCCGACAGGCCCAGGTTGTCCGTGCCCACGGCGCCGATCAGCTGGCCCGCCAGGGCCCCCTGGGGGTAGGTCCGCCGCGGCTCGGTGACCGTGTCGATGCCCTCGATGCCCAGCTTGGCCACCCGCTCGCCCAGGTCGGGGTCGAGCTTGCGCCGCAGGTAGACGAACCCGTTGCGCCCGGACAGCGCCTTGAGCAGGTCGTCCTCGGACCGCCCCACGAGCGGTGCGAGCTTGGCGGCTGTGCCCGTCTTGTCCTTCACCAGCAGGGGGTTGGCGAAGACCGTGATGGCGTCCTCGGAGACGGCCAGCTCCACGCCACGGCGGTCGGTGATGGTGCCCCTGCGCGCCGCCACGTCGAAGTCCTCGACCTGCTGCGTGGCCGCACGGTCGCCGAGCGAGTCGGCCCGCACGGTGCCCAGCCAGGTGGCCCGCGTGCAGGCCAGTCCCAGGAGCAGGACGAAGACGGCGAAGAGGAGCCCGATCCGGCGATCGAGGAGCCGCACGCCTACTGACCCGCCGGGACGGCGGGTGCCTGGGGCGTGACCGGGGCGGCCCCCTGCTGCGGGCTCACGGGCGCCGCGGTGGGCTGCGCGGGCTGCGGCTGGGTGCCGGCCTCGGGCGTGGCCAGCTCCTCCTGCGCGGCCATCTCCTCCGGGGTGGCCACGTTCTCGGGCGCCACAACCGGGTCGGACGTGGCCGGCGGGATCAGCGGCGCCACCGCGGGTGTGGCCAGATCGCCCGCGGCCAGCCGCTTGGCGGCGCGGCGCGCGTCGGCCACCGGTGCCGTAGTCAGGTAGCGCACCTCACCGGGCTTGGGGAACACCAGCCCGGCCTGCGCCGCCACCCGCTGGATGCGCTCGCTGGACCCGAGCCGGGCGAGCTCGGCGCGCAGCCGCGCGTTCTCGCGCTTGACGACGGCCGCGCGGTCGGCCGTGTGCGTGATGCTGCGGTTCATCCCCAGCAATGACACGTTCAGGAACACGATCCCGGCCAGGAGCACGAAGATCAGGCCGACCCAGAGCTGCCCCTGCAGCAGCCGGTCGAGTACCCAGGCGCCGCGTGCGCGCGGAGCCCGCTGCGCGGCGGTCCGCCTGCGCGGCGCGGGACGGCGCGCGGGGGCTCGGTGCGTGGGCGCGCGGGCGGGGATGGCCGCCATCAGCCCTCCCCTCCGTCGATCCGGCGCGCGGCGCGCAGGCGCCCCGACGCCGAGCGCGGATTGTCGGCGACCTCGCCCGGCGTGGGCGCCACCGCCTTGCGGGTGAGCAGCTCGGCCTCCGGGGTTCGCCCACATGCACACACGGGGAAGTCAGGCGGGCAGATGCAGCCGCGGGCGCGGTCGGCCAGGAAGCGCTTGACGCGCCGGTCTTCGAGCGAGTGGAACGAGATCGCTGCCAACCGCCCTCCGGGCCGGAGGATGCCCCACGCCTTGGGCAGCGCGTGGTCGAGGTCGTCCAGCTCGTGGTTCACGGCGATCCGGATGGCCTGGAACACCCGCTTCGCCGGCGACCGGCCCCCGAACCTGCGCCGCACCGCAGCGGGCAGGGCGGCCTCGACCGCCGCCACCAGCTCGCCCGTGGTCTGAAGCGGCGCGCGCTCACGCCGGCGCACGATCTCGCGCGCGATCGCGCGCGCGTTGGGCTCCTCGCCGAAACCGGCCAGCACCTTCGTCAGCTGGCGCTCCTCGAGCCCGTTCACGATGTCGCGGGCGTCGGGGCCCACGGTCGGGTCCATGCGCATGTCCAGCGGCGCGTCGTACGAGTAGGAGAAGCCGCGCTCGCGCGTATCGACCTGCATCGAGGACACGCCCAGGTCGAACAAGACCAGGTCCGCCGCGAATCCCTCTTCGCCGAGCAGGGCCAGCGCGTCGACGTAGTCCATCCGCAGGAAGCGCGTCTGGCAATCGACCTCGGCCGCCAGCTCCTCGAATCGCTCCTCGGCGGCCGGGTCGCGGTCCACGCACACGAGCGTGCCGGCGGGCCCAATCCGGTCCGCCATCAGACGCGCATGGCCGCCGCCGCCGAACGTGCAGTCCACGACGTGCTCGCCCGGCGCGGGGGCCACCAGGTCGATCAGCTCGCCGGCGAGCACGGGTACGTGCGAGCGCGTCATGTCAAGAATGATCGCCAAGGGCCTCCGTCACCCCCTCGATGGTCCCGTCCAGCGCGGACTGCTCCGCCTTCCAGCGATCGCCCGCCCAGATCTCCAGGTGGTCGCCCACTCCGGCCACCACCACCGTCTTGTCGATCCCGGCCGGCTCCCGGAGCTGGGGCGGCAGCAGGACGCGCCCGGCCGAGTCGAGCTCGGCCTCGAAGGAGTTCGAGTTGAAGAAGCGCTGGGTGCGCTTGTAGTCGGCGCCGAGCGGGTTCTTGCCCTCGAGCGCGGTGGCCAGGGTGGTCTCGTGCACCTCGGGAGTCCACGCGGTGATGCAGGCGTCGGTGTCTCTGCCCAGAACGAGTCCCGATGAGAACGCGGCGCGGAACCGGGCCGGGATGCTCAGCCGGTGCTTCGCGTCTAGCGAGTGTTCGTAGTGGCCTCTGAATGCCATCCGGTGCTCCGGTTTGAACCGGGCTACTCGGACCGGAGTGGCGGAGTGGGAGGAGCCCCGCCACTCCGGTCCTCGTGAGCTGGCGCGCACTGTACCCCACTTTGCCCCACTGAGCAACACATCGCCCCACTTTCTGTCCGACGGGCGTCGTCCGCAGACCCGCTGCAGCGCTTACTTCGCTCTGTGAGCGGGGTCACGACGTGCCCGGCGGGTGGGACGAGCATGTTCGGAAACGGCGCTCAACCGTGCAGGAGCGCGATCTGCAAGGGAGATTGCGCCCGCGCGGCGTGCTTGCAACGAAACCTGCGCCCCCTGGTGTATGGGATCGCGCCGCCATCGAGTCGGGGCTGAGCCTGTGCGACCGAGCGCTGCGAGTCAGCCCGCGCGGGCTCTACCCGCTCCAGGCGGCGATCGCCGCCCAGCACGCGCGCGTGGCCTCCGCCGACCAGACGGACTGGGCCGCCATCGCGGCGCTCTACTCACGCCTGGCCGCAGTGCACCCCTCCCCCGTGATCGAGCTCAACCGCGCGGTGGCGGTGGCCATGGATCGCGGGCCCGAGCGAGGCCTGCAGCTGATCGAGGCACTGCGCGAGTCGCTCGACGCCTACCGGCCGCTGCACTCCGCGCGAGCGGACCTGCTGCGCCGGCTCGGGCGCGCGCAGGAGGCAGGCGCCGCATACCTGCGGGCGCTCGAGCTCGATCCCAACCCGGTGGAGGCGGAGTACCTGCGCCGTCGGCTCGACGAGGTCAGCGACAGCGCACGTTGAGGCACTGGGCGGCGTTCCCGTTACCGCCGGCGCGGTTGCCGAAGGCCCGGGTGCCGGGCACAGCCTCGATGCCGAGGTCGCCGTTGCCTACCGCCCGGTTGCTGACCAGCCACGAGGACGCGCTCCGAACGTCGATGCCGTCGTCGCCGTTGCGCGCGGCGCGGTTGGCGTAGAGATACGAGCGAAGCGCCGGCACCGCAATCAGGATCCCGTCGCCCACGTTGCCGAACGCGCGGTTGCGAGCGAGCAAGTTGCCGTCGCCCGAGGCGATCGAGAAACCGGTCAGGTGCCCGGTGACAGAGTTGCGAGCGATCCAGTTGCCGTTGGAATCGGCGATCTCCACGCCCACCGGGGGCGTGGGTGAACCAGCAGGATTGGTCGCCGCGATCCGGTTGCGGGTGACCCGGTTGGCACTTGAGCGCCGAAGGGCGATCGCGCTGGTGTACTGCGCGGTCACCCGGTTGCGCGCGACCAGGTTCCCACGCGCGCCCGTGAGGATCAGCGGGGCCGTCTCGCCGGTGGCCAGCACGTTGTCCACGATCCGGTTGCGCGCGGAGTCCGTGACCCGTGTGCCGCCGTACAGGCTGCCGTGGTCGTAGTTGCGTGCCACGAGGTTCCCGTCGGAGCCGTCGCGCAGGTCGATGCCGGCGCGGTAACCGACGCTGTCGTTATCGAGGATGCGGTTGTCGTCGGAGTCGACCAACCGGATGGTCGACTGAATGGCAGTGAAGAGCCTCAGACCCTCGATCACGTTGCGCTGGGCGCCGCTGAGCAAGACGCCAACGCCGTCTGTGTCCAAACGGCCGTTCCTGATGGTCACACGATCGAACCCGGTGTTGGCGATGCCGTCTTCCCCGCCCCTGACCGTGTGGCCGCCCAGGTCGAGCGTGACCCCGGGGGCGGCGATCTCGATTGCCGCGCCGTCGGAGCAGGAGATGTCCCGATCCAACGTGGTGTCCTCGGTCACGACCAGCGTGCACCCCGGCTCCTGCGCGCCCGCCGGCGATGGCACGCCGGCACCCAGAAGGGTGAGCGCCACGATCGGCATCGCCCGCATGCGCCAGGACCTCGGATTCACGCTCGGCTCCCTTCTTCGCTGGCGAGCCGGGCCCTCCGCCGGCCCGGTGTCGCAGGAGCGTACGCAGGCGTCACGGGGGGCAACAACTGCCGGCTCGCAGTTTGCGGCTTTCACAGGGGCTCGGTCACGTCCCCGGGACCCCGCCCGAGTCCAGCAGCGCCGCTGCCAGGCCTGCGGCAACCATCAGCAGGACAGAGGGCACCAGCATCAGCGCCACGACGAGCTGGATCTTCGGGCCGGCGCGGGCGGCGTCCTCCTGCACGCGCCGCCGCAGTGCCGCGCGGACGTCCCGGGCCTGGGCGGCCAGGGTGCGCTCGAGCGGCGCGCCGTGGCGGCGCGTGCGATCCAGGGCCGCCGCCAGCGCCGCCACCTCCGGCTGGGGCAGCCGGACGGCCATGTCGCCCAAAGCCTCCGACAGCGAGACGCCCAGCGCGAGCTCGCGGGACACACGGCGCCACTCGGCGGCCAGCGGCCCCGCCGACCGCGAGCCCACCTCGGCGAGACCCCCGGGCAGCGCCGCCCCGGCGCCGACCGTCACGCGCAGCAGGTCGAGCATCCCCGGCAGCGATCGCCGCACCGCCCGGGCGCGTTCGGCCGCGCGCCGCTCCAGCCACAGGTCCGGTGCGAGGAAGCAGGCGGCCGGGGTGGCGGTCCCGACGAACGGCCCAAGCCGCCCGGGCGCCACTAGTGCGAGCGCAGCGCCCAGCCCTGCACCGGCGCCCGCCGCCACGAACTTGATGGCCAGCAGGTCGCGCGGGCCGAGCCCGAGCGGTGACCCGGCCGCCACGATTCGGCGCTCCAGGTCCATTGGCGCCCGCCGGCCGCCAACGGCGCGGCGGCCGGCGACCGCAAGAAGGGCCCGCAGCCTGGTGCTCCTCCCCGCCCCGTTACCCCGGGCGGAGCCCAGCAGTGCACCGGCGCCCAGTGTTCCGAGCGCCGCCGCGGCGAACGCGAGGCCCGCGGCGATCACCAGCGCACCCGGCCCAGCCGCCGGATGGTCACGGCAGCCGCGAGCTGGAGGACGACGGCGATACCCATGAGCCAGGTGGTCAGGAACGAGCCCCAGAGGCCGGCCACGAAGCCCGGGCTGGCCAGCTCGGCCAGCAGTGCTCCGCCCACCGGCAGGAGCACCACGAGTACGCCCGTGAAGCGCGCCTGGGCCGTCGCGGCTCGGGCCTCGCGCTCGAGCCGGGCCTGGTCGCCGAAGGCATCCGCGGAATCCCGGAGCAGCCGGGCGAGGTCGCCGCCTGCCCGCCGCTGGGTCAGGCAGGCGGCAACAACGGTGCCCACCTGGGCCGACGGCACGCGCGCGCGCATGGCCTCGAGTGCGTCGTCGGTAGGGGCGCCGGCGGCCAGCTCCGCGGCCACGCGTCCGAGCTCACGCCCCGCCGCACCCGGGAGGGCCGACGCGGTCTCGCCAACCGCCCCACGCAGCGAGTGTCCCGCGCCCAGCGCATCGGCGATGCCCACCGCCATGTCCGCCATGCCCGCCTGCACAGCCGCGCGATAGTGGTCACGCCGGGCTCGAAGCAGCCGGGCCGCAAACCACGGCCCCGCCGCCGCCAGGGCCGCTCCTGCCACCGGGCCGGCGACGGCCGTGCCGGCCAGGAGCGCCAGCAGCGCCCCGGCGCCCAGGAGCCGCCGGCGCTCGGCGGCGCCCGGCACACGACCCTCCCGCCCCGCCCGCAGAAGGGTGCCCAGCAGCTCCCCGACGGCGGCGGCAGCCGCCGGCCCGCGCGCGCGGGCACCCGCGGCACCCAGCGCCGCCAGCTGACCCAGCGCGAGCCCAAGGGCGGTCGCGCCCACGAACGCCAGCGCGCCGGCAGTCATTCCGCCACGCCCGCATCCGCCTGCAGCCGTCCTGAAGTTGCCGGCCGGACTCCGGACTCGGTGAGCAGCTCGCGCGTGCCGGCCCCGCCGGCCACGCGCACCACCTCGGTGATCGACTCAACCGCGCGCGAGCCGTCGCCGCGCCTGGCCTGATGCACGACCAGGTCGATCGCCGAAGCCACCTGCTCGCGGATGGCCGTGTGGGGCAACCCCACGCCGGCCATGAGCGCCAGCGTCTCGACCCGGCGCAGGGCGTCTTCGGGAGAATTCGCGTGCACGGTGCTGAGCGAGCCGTCGTGGCCCGTGTTCAGCGCCTGGAGGAGGTCCAGCGCCTCCCCTCCGCGGACTTCCCCCACCACGATCCTGTCGGGACGCATCCGCAATGCGTTGCTCACCAGGCGGCGGATGGTGACCTCACCCCGGCCCTCGACGTTGGGCGGCCGCGCCTCCAGCCGGACCACGTGGGGTAGGCGCAGCGAGAGCTCGGCCGCGTCCTCGATGGTCACGATCCGCTCGCCCTCCGGGATCGCGCCCGAGAGGGCGTTGAGCGTGGTGGTCTTGCCCGAGCCCGTCCCCCCGCTGACCAGGACGGTCGCCCGGGACCGAACGGCCCCGGCCAGCAGGTCGGCGGCGGTCGGCGACAGCGTGCCCCCGGCCACCAGGTCGGCCAGCGAGAAGCCCTCCCGCCGGAAGCGACGGATGGTGAGGCAGGGGCCACCGAGCGACAGCGGCGGGATGACCACGTTCACGCGTGAGCCGTCGGGAAGCCGCGCGTCGCAGAGCGGGGACGCCTCGTCGACGCGGCGGCCGAGCGGAGCGAGGATTCGCTCGATGGCGTGTAGCAGCTCCGCGTCCGACCCGAAGCTCACGTGCGTGGGCTCGATCTTGCCGGCGCGCTCCACATAGACCTGCTGCGGCCCGTTGACCATGACCTCGTCCACAGCGGGGTCGGCCAACAGGGGCTCCAGCGGGCCCAGCCCACCGGCCAGCCGCAACACCCGCTCGCACAGCGCGGCGCGGTCCGCTTCGGCCAGAGCGGCGGCCTCCTGCTCGACGAGCGAGCGCACCTCCTCGCGAACATCGGCGTGGGCGGTGGCGCCCGCGCGCGCTCGCTCGATCAGTCGTCTCCGCAGCGCCTCGGCCAGCTCGTCCAGGGCCTGCATGCAAGGACCAGTCGCCACCGGCGCGACGTTCGCCCCCGTGCGACCATTGGGAGCCCGTGGCCCGTCCCGCCCTGGACACCGTGAAACTCATGTGGATCGACTACCGCGAGGGCGGCGTGGAGACGGCGCTCCGCCATCTGCATCCCGACGTGGAGTTCCGCTCCCACGAGGGCGAGCTCTACCACGGCCATGACGGCGTGCGCGCATTCTTCGCCGGGTTCGAGCGGCGCGGTGCGCAGTTCACGGCCGCGCCGTACACGTTCGAGCCCATCGGCGAGGGGGTGATCGTTGCGGGGCATCGCCGGATCCGGAGCGAGGGCGAGCCGGCCGCCGACGCGGAGTACGTGTACTTCTCCCACCGCATCGACGGAGACCTGATCACCCGCCTGGGCGCCTGGTTCACGCGCGAGGAAGCCGAGCGGGACGCCGCGGCGCTCGGCTAGTGCGCAGGCTCCTGCTCCTGGTGTCCGCGGCGGTGCTCGTGGACACGATGTTCTACGCGGCGATCGCGCCGCTGCTGCCCGCCTACCAGGACGACCTGGGGCTCTCCAAGACCGCGGCCGGGGTGCTCAGCGCGTCCTACGCCGCCGGCACGCTGGTGGGCGCGCTGCCGGCCGGCTGGCTGGCCGGGCGCATCGGCGCCAAGCAGACGATGCTGATCGGCCTGTCCCTGCTGTCGGTCTCGAGCCTGGTCTTCGGCCTCGCGGAGAGCATCGTGCTGCTGGACTGCACTCGCTTCGTGCAGGGAGTCGGCGGCGCCTGCTCGTGGGCCGGCGGCCTTGCGTGGCTGCTGGCAGTGGCCCCGCGCGAGCGTCGCGGCGAGCTCATCGGCGCGGCACTGGGCGCCGCGATCTTCGGCGTGCTCCTGGGCCCGGTCCTCGGCGGCGCCGCGTCGGAGACCAGCCCGCAGCTGGTCTTCTCCTGCGTCACCGCGCTGGGCGTGGCCCTGTTCATCTGGGCGCTGTCGACCCCGTCGGGGCGGCGCGAGGAGCAGGCCACCTGGGCCGAGCTCGGACGGGCCGTGCGCGGCCGCCCGCTCAGGCCGCGGTGTGGCTGTTCACCCTCCCGGCGCTGTTCTCGGGCGCGATCGACGTGCTGGTGCCGCTGCGGCTCGACGAGCTGGGGGCCAGCGGGCTCACGATCGGCGCGGCCTTCCTGGTGGCCGCCTCGATCGAGGGCGTGCTGAGCCCGGTGCTGGGGCGCTTCTCCGACCGCCGGGGCCGGCTGCTGCCCCTTCGCCTCGGGCTCGTTGGCGTCGGAGTGATGGCGGTGCTGCTGCCCCTGCCCACCACCGTCTGGCTGCTGATCGCCGCGCTCGCGGCCACGGTCGGGGCCCTGGGCTGCTTCTGGGCGCCCGCGGCCGCGCTGCTGTCGGATGCCTCCGAGGCGTCAGGGCTCGACCAGGGCTTCGCCTTCGGCCTGATGAACCTGGCCTGGGCGGGGGGCCACGTGGTGGGCGGGGCGGCCGGCGGAGCGCTGGCCGACGCCACGTCGGACGCGGTGCCCTACGGCCTGCTGGCCGCCGGCTGCGTGGCGACCCTGGTGCTCACCCGCGGCGCGCGCGAGCCGGTGACCGCCTAGGCGCAGTTGGCCCAGGGAGCCGTGCCGCGGGCGCGGTAGAGCCTGAGCGCGACCCGGTCCTGATGCGCCTCGCTGGCGTCGGCGGGGTCGCGGGTGCGGCCGCCGTAGGCCTTCCAGGTGGCGCGCAGGAACTGGTACTTGCCGCGATAGAGCCCGTTGCGAGACACGGCACGGGGGTTCCCGCCGGACTCGCACTGGGCGATCTTGCGCAGCGCGCGCGGCAGCTTCGAGTCACCGTCCGTGCGCACCGAGACGCGCCTGGCGGCCCGGCGGCGAGGATGTCTCACGCTGGCGCGGCTGAAGGGCCGCAGGCCGAGGGCGCGGCGCGTGATCGGTCCGACGATGCCGTCGGCCTCCAGGCCCTTGCGGCGCTGGAAGCGGCGCACCGCGCGGTCGGTGAGGGGCCCGAACACGCCGTCGGCGCCCAGGCGCAGCTTGCGCTGCACGGCGGCCACGGCGGGCCCGCGATCGCCCTTGCGCAGGGTCACCTGGCTGCTGGCGATGCCGGCCCGCGGGGCGGGGTCGTCGGCAGCAGCGGGCGCAGCGGCCACGCCGAGCGTGGCTGTGATCACGGACAGCGCCAGCGCGCTGCGAACGGCGGACTTCGACGTCAAAGACCTTCAGCTCCTCTTTCCTGGTGCCTACGGGGTGAGCTGACGGGCTCGCGCCGGAAAGTGCGCTACGCCGCAGACATGCGGCGATTCGCCCCGGGGCGCGGTCGTGCGGCGACCGCTCCCAGTGGTTCCCCCGTTCCCCGTCGCCTTGAGCGGCGGGGACTCGGCTGGTTGAACAGCGCGGTATGGAAGCAGATCGGCCCGGCGGATGCACCCAGGTCGCTCCGAATTGGCTCTCCAGAGCCTCTCTCGGCTAGGCCTGCGCGCGTGGATCTCGGGCTCGAAGGGCGTGTGGCGCTGGTGACCGGAGCCTCGAAGGGCCTCGGTCTGGGGATCGCTCGCGAGCTGGCGGCCGAGGGCGCCCAGGTGGCCGTGAGCTCACGCTCGCGCGAGCGCATCGAGGCCGCCGCGCAGACCTTCGGCGCCCGGCCCTACGTGCATGACAGCGCCCACCTCGACCGCGTCGCCGCGCTGGTGGACGCCGTCGAGGCCGACCTGGGGCCGCTCGACGTGCTGGTCACCAACACGGGCGGGCCGCCGGCCGGCGACCCGCTGGGCTTCACGCGCGAGCAGTGGGACGGGGCCTACCGCGACCTGGTGCTGGCGCCGATGGCGCTGGTCGAGCGGGCGCTGCCGGGCATGCGCGAGCGCGGCTTCGGGCGGATCCTGTCGGTGTCCTCCACAACCGTGCGGGAACCGGCCGCGCCGCTGATGCTCTCCAACTCACACCGCAGCGCGCTGGTGGCGGCGTTCAAGACGCTCGCGCGCGACGCCGCAGCCGACGGCGTGACGCTCAACTCGCTACTGCCGGGCCTGATCGCCACCGACCGGATGGCCGAGCTGGCGGGCTCGATGGAAAACGCTCAGCAGGGCGCGGCCGGGCGCGTGCCCGCCGGCCGCCTGGGCACCGTCGAGGAGTTCGCGGCCGCCGCCGCGTTCCTGTGCTCGGAGCGAGCCTCCTACATCACGGGCGCGGCGCTGCGGGTGGACGGCGGCCTGACGCAGAGCGTCTGACCGCCGTCCGGCGTCACTAGACCACCGCCGCAGTCGAGGGCGTCGGCTCCAGCGCCAGGTCCAGCACCTCGTCGATCGTCATGACCGGGTGGAACGTCATCTCGTTGCGGACCTCCTCCGGCACCTCGTCCAGGTCGGCGCGGTTGCGCTCGGGCAGGATCACGTCGGTGAGCCCCGCCGCGTGTGCGGCGAGCACCTTCTGCTTGAGGCCGCCGATCGGCAGCACCCTGCCCTGCAACGTGACCTCGCCGGTCATCCCGACGGTGTGCTTCACGGGCCTGCCTGACAGCAGCGAGGCCAGGGCCGTGGTCATCGTGACGCCGGCGCTGGGGCCATCCTTGGGGATGGCGCCCGCCGGCACGTGCACGTGGAACTCGCGGCCCCCGAAGGCCTCCTCGTCCACACCGACCCGGTCCTGGTGCCCGCGCACGTATGACAGCGCGATCCGCGCCGACTCCTTCATCACGTCGCCCAGCTGCCCGGTCAACACCAGCGAGCCGCCGTCGCCGCCGCCGCGCATCGAGGTCGCCTCGATGAACAGCACGTCGCCGCCCACCGGCGTGTAGGCCAGGCCGGTGGCCACGCCCGGCACCGCCGTGCGCTCGGCCGCCTCCTGGAAGAACTTCTGGCGCCCGAGGGCGTCCCGGAGGGTGTCCACGTCCACGGTCACCGGCGCCTCGGACTTGCCCGAGGCGATGCCCGTGGCGGTCTTGCGCAGCACCGTTCCCAGCTCGCGCTCGAGGGAGCGAACGCCCGCTTCGCGCGTGTAGTCGGTCACGACGGTGCGCAGAGTGGCGTCGTCCACGCTCACCTCGTCCTCGCGCAGCCCGTTGCGCTCGCGCTGGCGCGGCCACAGGTAGTTGCGGGCGATGGCCACCTTCTCCTCGACCGTGTAGCCGTCGAAGCGCACGACCTCCATCCGGTCCAGCAGCGGGCCGGGAATGGTGTCCGCCACGTTGGCGGTGGCGATGAACAGCACCTGCGACAGGTCCAGCTCCACGTCCAGGTAGTGGTCGCGGAACGAGTGGTTCTGTGCCGGGTCCAGCACCTCGAGCAGGGCCGAGGATGGGTCGCCGCGCCAGTCCGCGCCGACCTTGTCGACCTCGTCGAGCATGATCACCGGGTTCATCGTGCCCGCGTCGCGGAGCGCCCGCACCAGGCGGCCGGGAAGCGCGCCGATGTAGGTGCGCCTGTGGCCGCGGATCTCGGCCTCGTCGCGCACGCCGCCCAGTGACATGCGCACGAACTCCCGGCCGGTGGCGCGGGCGATCGACTCCCCGATCGACGTCTTGCCGGTGCCGGGCGGGCCGATCAGGGTGAGGATCGCGCCGGAGCGCCTGTCGTCCTCGATCCCGCGGTCCTTGCGCAGCTTCATCACGCCGATGTGCTCCACGATCCGGTCCTTCACGTCCTCAAGCCCGGCGTGGTCGGCGTCCAACACCTCGCGCGCGCCGACGGGGTCCAGCCGCTCCTCCGAGCGCTCGGACCACGGCACGGCGATCAGCCAGTCGAGGTAGGTGCGGATCATCGAGCTCTCGCCCGACTGCTCGCCCATGCGCTCGAAGCGCGACAGCTCCTTCTCCGCCTGCTCGCGCACGGCCTCGGGCATTCCGGCCTTCTCGATCTTGGCTCGGTACTCCTCGGCCACCGAGGCGTCGTCCTCGTCGAGCTCCTTGCGGATCGACTCCATCTGCTTGCGCAGGAAGTACTCGCGCTGCTGCTTGTCGGCGCCCGACTGCACGTCCTCGCGGATTCGGCGCCGGACCTGAAGCTCGGTGAGCCGCTCGCGCTGGAGGCGCCAGCGCCCGCTCGAGGCGCTCGGTCACGTCCAGCGTCTCCAGCAGCTCGACCTTCTGCTCGTAGCCGATGTCGGGCGAGTAGCCGCGTCGTGTCGGCCAGCGCTCCCGGCTCCGTGATCGAACGAACGAAGGCCGCGATCCGACCGTCGTCGCCACGGATCTCGAGGATCTCCTCCACCACGGCGCGATACTCGCGCTCCAGCTCCCGCGTCTTGCCGTCGACCGGCTCGTCGTCGGGGTGGGCGGTGACCTCCACGCGCAGGTTGCCCGCGGGGTCGGTGTGGGCGGCGCCGGCCACGCCACGATGCAGGCCGGACAGGGCCACCGCGCGCCCCCCGCCGGGGAGGCGGACGCGCTCGGCCACCTCCGCGACCGTGCCCACGGCGGCGAAGTCGTCGCCGTCGCGCGGGACCAGCAGCACGCGGTCCTCGTCGCCCACGTCGATGGCGAGGGTGACTGTCATGTTGGGGAAGACGACGTTGTCGTCCACGGGCACGAGCAGCAGGGTTTCCATGGCTTCACTCTCCATAGTCACTAACAAGTCGTAAGTAGTCTAGCTAGCCCGAATCGCCGCTGGCGTGAGAGTCTTGGGCCCAGTGGCCGACGACCGAACTCCCGCTCGCGAGGCGGCGGCCGCGGCCGCCGTGGAGCTCGTCGAGCCCGGCATGACGCTCGGCCTGGGCTCCGGCCGCGCCGTCTGGCGGGTGGTCGAGCTGCTGGGCCCGGTCGCGGCCCGGCATTCGTGCCGCCGTGGCATCCGAGCGGACGAGTGCGCGCGCGCGGGAGGCGGGCATCGAGGTGATCGAGCTCGACGGGTCGCTGGAGCTGGACCTGGCGCTGGACGGCGCCGACGAGGTGGACCCGGAGCTGCGGCTCATCAAGGGAGGCGGCGGAGCGCTGCTGCGCGAGAAGATCGTGGTGGCCGCGGCCAGCCGCTTCGTGGTGGTAGCCGAGGCATCCAAGCGGGTGCGGCGCCTGGGCGAAGGGTTCCGGCTGCCCGTCGAGGTCGTGCGCTTCGCCTGGCAGGACACCCAGCGCCGGCTGGGTGCGCTCCTGCCCGATGCCCAGTTGCGCCACCTGGACGGCAACCCCTACGTGACCGACGAGGGCCACTACATACTCGACTGCGCGCTGCCTCCCTCGATCGCGCCCGACGATTTGGCCGGGGTGCTGGAGAGCGTGCCCGGTGTGGTCGAGCACGGCCTCTTCATCGGCATGGCCGAGTCCGCCGTGCTGGGCACCGACGCCGGCGAGGTGGAGGTGCTCCGGCGCTGAGCGGAACGCGGCCGGCCCGCGCTGGGGCCGGCCGCTCCGATCCGCATCAGAGCTGCACACCTTCGGTCGTGTCGCTCTGGCCTGACGAGCCCAAGCCGGAGCCCGACCCGGAGTCACCCGAGGAACCGCCCTCGCGGTCCTTCGGGCAGTCGCGTCCGTCGCGCGGCGCCTCGCCCTGGTTGTTCTCCTGCACCGGGCTGAGCGCCGGGGCCTCGGTGCTCGAGCCGGACGAACCGCCTCCGTCCGAGGAGCCGGAGCCGGACGCCGCGATCGCGGCACCCCCCGGCGCGGCTATCGCGAGCGCGGCGATGGCCGCGATCCCCGCGACCCGCTTGCGCCTGTAGCGCACCACATCGTGCTGCATGGCTTCCTTTCGTCGGGTACGGCCCCACGAAAGACGGCTCCCGTCAACCCGCCCTAAGCAGGGCGTAAGACGGCCCTAAGAGGTCCGGCCGGCGGCAACGAGCTCCGGGATCGTCACGAACCGGTAGCCCTCGGCCACGAGCGCCTCCAGGATCCATTCGGTGGCCCGCACCGAGTTGCCGCGATCCCCCACGGGCGTCAGGTGCGAGCCGTCGTGAAGGAGGATCACGTCGCCGCCGCGGGCCTTCTTCCCCCGCGCGGCGAAGTCGCTGGCGGTCTCGTGCTCGCGCCAGTCCCAGCACGTAATGGACCACAGCACCGGCACGTAGCCGGCGGCGCGGATCGCGCGCAGGGTGCCCGGCCGGCGCCGGCCCCACGGTGGTCGCATGAGGGCGGCCCCATCGACCTTGGAGAACTCGATGCCCGCGCCCTCCACGGCCTCGCGGCAGCGATTGAGCTCATCGGTCACGCCCGCGCTGGACTCCAGCGCCAGCGTCGGATGGGTCTGCGTGTGGTTGCCGATGGCGTGGCCGGCGGCGTGCACCTCGCGCAGCAGGCCCGGCTCGCGCTGCGCCCACTTGCCGATGGAGAAGAAGGTGGCCTTGGCGCCGTGGCGGTCGAGCACCTCGAGCAGCGAGGGCGTGTAGCCCGGGTTGGGGCCGTCGTCGTAGGTCAGCGCGATCAGGCGCCCCGCATCGGGCTCGCGGCAGATCGTGGCGCCGTAGAGCTGCGAGGTGGGCTCCTGCGAGTGGTAGTAGGCGAACCCCGCGGCGCCCGCTCCCAGCGCCGCCGCGCCCAGGGCCTTCATCGCAGCGCCTTCCTGGTTTGGCGGCGCAGCCGGCCGACCTCTCTGGGCGTGGCCGCGGCGGTCTCCTCCGCCTTCTGCTCGATCAGGCGCAACGCCACCGAGTTGCCCACCTGCTCATAGGCGGCCAGCTTCTCCTCGAACTCGGGCAGGCGGCCGAGGAAGTCCGACAGCGTGTCCTCGGTCACGCGCGGCGCACAGACCCCGTACCCCAGCCGCGCCAGGTAGCGGGCATTCATGAGCTGCTCGAACTGGCCGCGCAGGGGCACCGACAGCACGGGCTTGCCGAGGTAGACGGCCTCGCTCAACAGAGAGAAGCCACCACCGGCGATCACTCCGCGTGACGTCCGCAGGGCCTCCACGAACCCCTCGTTCGAAGGCGGGCGAAACTCGAGGTTGCCGTCGGTGGTGACCTCGTCGGGGCCGCCGCGCATCCCGTAGACCAGGCACTTGGCGCCGCTTGAGTGGAGGGCGTCCAGCAGGCGCTTCTCGCCGCTCGAGTAAACCACGAGGTGATCTCCGTACTCGCTTTCGGCCCGGGCGATCTCCGGCCGCACGATCGGCGGCACCAGCGTCGTGCGGGTCCGCAGCAGCGGAGGCTGGAAGAAGGTGGTCACGAAGTACTCGAACGCGTGGGGCACCATCGAGCGCGTGACCGCCCGGGCGATCACGTAGTCCTCGCGCTCGGAGCCGATGATCTCGCGGTCGTGCCGGCAGCGGTCGATCATGTTGATGTTGTCCACGGCCAGCAGCGGCGTCCGAGTCCAGCGGGCGTACATCCCCGACAGCGGCTCGAAGTCGCTGATCACGACGTGGGGCTTCCAGTCGTCCACCAGCGAGATCCAGTGGCGCAGGGTGTCCGGCATCTCGTGACGCGCCAGGCGAACGTTGAGCAGCACCGTCTGCCAGCGGCGGATCTGCCCCTCCCCCATCGCGAACGTGTAGCCGAACACCTCTTCGACCCGCGGCAGGCGATCGCTCAGGTGGCGCAGGGCCGCGCCCGAGGTGACCACGCGCACGTCGTGGTTCTTCATCAGCGCGCCGATCACGACCTCCGAGCGCGTGGCGTGGCCCATTCCCTCGCCGTTCACGCCGTAGAGGACTCGCACGGCGCGACCCTACCCTGCCTCCGCCGAGGCCGGCGAGCGCTGGCGCGCCCGAACCCGCTCGGTGTTGAGCTCTCGGACCGCCTCGATCAGGTCTCCTTGGTCGTAGTGGTCCACGGCGATCGGGTTCACCGGCAGCCCGCGCCGGCGCTCGCAGACGTGCGCGGTCGAGCAAGCACGCGCTTGGTCTGGAACGGCCGGTTGGCCATGAGCCACGCTGGTGGCGGAGAACGAGCGCGTGGTCGTACTCAACGAGGGGGAGCGCGACTCTAACCGGGCGCTGTTCCCCCGGCCCCTGCCGGCCGGGTTAGGGTCGCGTCATGCTCATCGCCGAGATCGTCCTGGAGTTCGAGGGCGAGGAGTTCCTCGGTGGAGAGGCCGAGCGCGCGGGGCTGGTGCTCCTTGGCTCTGTGCTGCTGTCCTTCATCCTCATCCGGACCAGCACCCGGCTCATGCGCAGCCCAAGGGTCACGTGGTGGCCCGGCAGCATCCAGACTGAGGGCGGGCTGCACGTGCACCACCTGGTGTTCGGCATCGTCCTGATGCTGGCCGCCGGCTTCGCGCTTGCCCTGCAGCCGCCCAGCCCGTGGCTCGAGATCTCGGCCGCCGGCTTCGGCATCGGTGCGGGTCTCACGCTCGACGAGTACGCGTTGTGGCTGCACCTCGAGGACGTCTACTGGGAGGAGGAGGGACGCCGGTCCGTCGACGCCCTTGTGGTCACGACGGTCATCGGCGGGCTGGTGCTCATGGGCTTCCTGCCCTTCTCCACCGAGGACGGGTGGCCGGCGATCGTGCTGACCGTGCTGGCGAACCTCACGTTCGCCACCATCGCGGTGCTCAAGGGGAAGGTCGTGATGGGCGTGGCCGGCATGTTGATACCCCTGATCGGGCTGATCGGCGCAATCCGCCTGGCCCAGCCCGGTTCCTTCTGGGCGCGGCGCCGGTACGCGCCAAACAGCAAGAAGCTGTCCCGGGCTGAACGCCGCTGGGAGCGCCACACCCGGCGCTACCGCCGCTTCCAGGATGCCTTCGCCGGCGCGCCCGGGCGGCCGCCGGCGCCGGAGCTCGCCGACGGGCCGAACGCCGGACCGCCGGCCGCCGACGGGTCGGAGCAGGTCCGCAAAGTCGACTGAGACAGTCGCCACCGACACGCTCGCAAGGCCAACGCAGACCCGGCGTATGGCCCGGGAACCGCAGATATACTCCCGCCGCCGCGGCCAGGGCCTTCGCCGCTCGTGTTCCTCGAAGCTCGTCCGAGCGGGGGATCCGTCCATATGCCGCCGCTCCCCGACACAGACCGTTCCGCTGCTCCGCAGGCCGAGCTCAGCGTCGAGCGCAGGTCGGCCGGCCGGCTTGCGTCGGTTGGCCCGAGAGCGCGCGGGGCCTGGGCCTGGTGGGCTGCACACCCGACGCTCGCGGCCGCCGTCATCTACGCCGTCCTGTGCCTGGTGTTCATCGGACAGGGACTGCTTCCCGGACGCACCCTGTCCAGCTCCGACTACCTGTGGAGCGTGGCCCCGTGGGAGAGCTCGCGACCCCCGGACGTGTCGCCCCTCGGCTCGAACTTCGAGCCGGCCGACGCCGTGGTGGTCTTCCAGCCCTACTTCGAATACTCGAAGGCGATCTTCCCCGACGTGCCGCTGTGGAACCCCTACATCATGGGAGGACGGCCGTTCCTGGCCAACTCGCAGTCGGCGCTCTTCTCGCCGTTCACGTTCCCCGCCTACGTGCTGCCGCTGTCCAAGGCGCTCGGGGTCATCGCTCTTCTGAAGCTGTTCGCTGCAGCCTTCGCGACCTACCTCTTCGCCCGCACGCTCGGGCTGCGATTCGGAGGCGCGCTGCTGGCGGGGATCGTCTTCACCTTCGGCACCTTCTTCGCAGTCTGGCTGCCATGGACGCTCACCAACATCTATCCGCTCATCCCGCTGATGCTCCTGGCCACCGAGCTCTTGGTCCGACGGCCGGGTCCCCTCCCGGCGGTGGGACTGGCCGTACTCGTGACCCTCCAGTTCTTCGGCGGGCACCCGGAGACCAGCTTCCACCTGATCATCGTCGTGGCAATCTTCTTCGCCTTCCGGCTGGCGCAGCGCTGGCGGCGTGAGGAGCGCGACCGGCGCATCCTCTTTCGGCCGGCGCTCGCCTTCGGCTTGGCGATCGGCGTGGGGAGCGCCGCAGCCGCGATCACGCTGCTTCCGCTGTTCGAGCTGTTCCTGAACAGCGGCGACTATGCCCGGCGTGAGGACATCGAGCCGTCGTCGATGGATCGCCGGTTCATTGGGCACCTCTTCCTCTACGACTACTGGGGGCGCCCCACCCAGACATCCCTGGCCCCGTTTGTGAGCAACAGGGGCCTGTACGCGGGCGGCCTGACCCTCATGCTCGCAGCGGTGGCGCTGGTGCTCCGCCCGACGGCCACGCGGGTCGGGTTCGCGCTCTTCGGCGCGTTCACGCTCGCGATCATCTTCGGCGTGGAGCCGCTCTTCGGCCTGCTCACCTCACTCCCGGGATTCGCCGCGGCTCACAACGCGCGAACGGTGATCTTCGTGCTGCTGGTGCTGGCGCTGCTGGCCGGCTGGGGACTGGACGACCTCACCCGCCGGGCGTCCGAATCGCGCTCTCGCAGACGGCTGGCGCTGGGCGCCGCGGCGGCGATCTTCTGTGTGCCGTTCGTATGGCTGTTGGTGGCCGGCGTCGTAGACCTGAATCAGCTCAAGCCAGCGCTCAAGCTGGCATGGGGGTTCTCGGACCGGCTCCCTGCCGACCCGCTGGCGCCCGCCGACGCCGCCACTGTGGCGACCATCAGGCTCAACTCGCTGCTGCAATGGCTGGTCCTGGCCGGAGCCGGCCTGCTCGTCGTCGCGCTGGGTCTCTCCAGCCGCAAGCCGCGGCTGCTGCGCGCCCTTCCGGTCGGCGCGTTCGTGGCGCTGGCCGTCACGGTCATGGTGGCCGACTTGTTCCGGGCGAACATGGGCTACAACACGGCCATACCCACCGACAACGCGCAGCCTCCGAAGACGGGCTCCATCCGTTACCTCCAGTCGCGCCGTCCAGACCGCTTCGCGGGGTTCGACCCGGTGCGCAACATCCAGCCGCTGCAGCCCGACCTGGCGATGCGCTACGGGCTCTACGACGCGCGCGGGTACGACTACCCGGTCATCGATCGCTACGACCGGTGGTGGCGGGCCACGGCAGGGCCTCCCGAGTACTTCAGCATCCCGACCTCCGAGGCCATGGCGACCGCCCGGTCGGTGCGTGGGATGAGCCTGCTCAGCGTGGCGGACATCATGCAGGACCCCACCGACCCGCCCGTGCGGCTGCCCGGTCTCGAGCTGGCCTACGACGGACGCGACGCGCGCGTCTACCGCAACCGCAACTCTCTTCCCCGCGCGTTCCTGGTCGATCGCCAGAAGGTGGTCCCGGGAGCCGACGCCGCGCTCTCAGCCACGATCGACCCACAGTTCGACGCCCGCCGGGTGGCGATCACCGAAGCGCCCCTGGCCGGCATTCCGCGAGCCGCGGCGCCCGGCCTGGGAGCACCCGGCCCGGCACAGCTGGTCCGCACCGACCCGGAGCGGACCGTCGTGCGCGCACGGGCCCAGCGCAGGAGCCTCCTGGTACTCACCGACGTCCACTACCCGGGCTGGAAGGCCACCGTGGACGGCCGGCCCGCCGAGATCGAGCGCGTGAACTACCTCCTCCGCGGGGTGGCGATACCCGCGGGCTCGCACGAGATCGAGTTCACCTATGAGCCCACGAGCTGGCGCATCGGATGGATCATCAGCGCCCTGGCGTGCGTCGCGCTCGCGATCGCGGCGGCGCTAGGCTGGCGCCGGCGCCGCGCAGGGGGGCCGCACAGCTGAGCGGGCGCCTCCGGAGCCTGGCCGCGCACCTGCGCCGCCGTCCCACACTCGCGGCGGCTCTCATCTACGCGGCGATCACGCTGGCCTTCCTGGCGCCCGCGCTGATGCCGGGGAAGACCCTGTCCAACTCGGACGTGCTCTCGTTCCAGCCGCCGTTCGTCACGGCCAAGCCGGCCTCACTGCAGACGCCGAGCAACCCCGAGCTCGGCGACGCGACGACCCATCTGCAGCTCTTCCTTCGCAACACGGCAAAGGAGATGCCGCACGTCCCGCTCTGGAACCCCAACATCGCGGGCGGCCGCCCCTACCAGGCCAACTCCCAGTCGGCCGTCTTCGGGCTCTACACGCTGCCCACCTACCTGCTGCCCTTCTGGACGGCCCTCAGCTGGATCGGCGTTCTCAAGCTGTTCATCGCGGCGTTCGGCACCTATTTGCTCGGGCGCGCGCTCGGGATGCGCTTCGGTGGGGCGCTGCTGGCCGGGATCGTCTTCGCGCTGAACCTGAAGATGGTCACGTGGCTCTCCTACCAGCACATGAGCGTGTGGACCTTCATCCCATGGCTGCTCTTGCTGACCGAACAGCTCGTGCGCCGTCCGAGCCTTCTGGCCGGAGCCGGGCTGGCCGCGGTCGTCGGGCTCCAGTTCCTGGCCGGGCACGCCGAGTCGAGCTTCCACGTCCTCATGGCGGCCACGGCGTTCCTGGCTCTGCGGCTGTGGCAGGCGCGCCGCGAAGGGGGTTCCGAGGCGCCGCGCATCAGCCGTTCCACGCTCGCCTTCGGCGGCGCCGTGGTGGCGGGGGCCGCACTGGCCGCAATCAGCCTTCCGCCATTCGCCGAGCTGGTCCTCAACTCGGCCGACCTGCGCGACCGAAGCGGCGAATCGGTGGACATCGCACTGGACGGGGAGGTGGCCATCGGCATCTTCATGCCCGACTGGTGGGGACGCCCCACGCAGACCCCGATCCGGCTGTTCCTGATCGAGCGTGCCCTTTACATCGGCGCCCTTCCCCTGATGCTCGTAGCCGCGGCCCTGATCCTCCGGCCCAGGGCGGAGCGGATCGCGGTCGCGCTGTTCGGCGCGCTGTGGCTGGCCGTCGTCCTGAGCGTGCCCCCCTTCCTGCAGATCGTCAGCCGCCTGCCGGTCTTCAACTCGGGCCACAACACGCGACTGATCATCCTCACCATGTTCTGCGCGTCGCTCCTTGCGGGCTGGGGCTTCGACGACGTGTCTCGGCTCCGGGAGGCCTCGCGGCGCACGCCGGCGGCTGCTCCTCGCCGTATGCGGCGCGCTGCTGGTGCTGCCCGTGATGGTCGGGCTCGCCGCTGGAGCGGCCCTCGCTCGGCGCTCTGGCGACGGCTTCCGGGTCGCCTGGCTGTTCGCGGACCCGCCCGGCGAGTTCCTCAACCCGATCCGGCCGGACATAGTCCGCATGTCCTCGGTGATCATGTGGGCCGACCGCTCGCCGGCGCGCGCCGTGATTCTGCTGGCCCTCCGGCTCGGGAAGCGGCTTGGGCCGACGCCGTTCGTGGTCATCGGCGTGCTGCTGGTGTGCGTGGACCTGTTCCGAGCGGGGATGGGGTTCAACCCGGCGATCGACCAGGACGTCGCGCAGAGCCGCCGCGGACGGGCGCGGTCGACTACCTCGAGCGACAACGGCCGGCTCGGTTCGCGAGCACCCTCGAGATCCCTCAGAACGTGATCCCGTTCCAGTTCGGGCTCCACGAGGCGAAGGGCTACGACCTGCCGATCATCCAGCGCTACGACCGCTTCTGGCGGCGCAACGTGGCGCCCGACTACGCCGACCTCACAGGCGGCCTGGCCAGCGTGGCGTTGGAGTTGCGCGCAGGTCAGCCCTCAGGCGCTCCGCGGCCTGCGCCTGCTGGGGGTCACGCACGTGCTGAGGGCCAAGTACACGCGGGCCAACCCACCCGAGCAGGGTCTCAAGCCCTTCCCGCCGCTCAGCGCTCCCGGGCTCGAGCAGGTGTACGACGGCCCGGACGCGCGTCTGTACCGCATCGAGGGCGCCATGCCGCGAGCGTTCGTGGTCGGCGCGCAGCAGGTGGTGCGCGACGGCGAGACAGCCCGGCAAGCACTGGCCGCACCGGGCTTCGACGCCAGGCGCGTGGCCATCACCGAGGAGCGTCTGCCCGGCCTCGCGGAGGGCGCCCGGCCACCGGGATCCGCCTCCGCCGGCCGCGCCCAGATCGTCTCCTACGAGGACGAGCGCGTGGTCGTGCGCGCCTCGAGCAAGGGGAGCGGCGTGCTGGTGCTCTCCGACAACAACTTCCCGGGATGGAAGGCAGAGGTGGACGGGCGCCCCGCGGACGTCGAGCAGGTGGACTATCTCTTCCGCGGCGTCCGGATCGGCCCCGGCTCCCACACCGTGGAGTTCCGATATGAGCCGCTCAGCTGGACGATCGGCTGGATCATCAGCACAATCTCACTGGCCGTGCTCGCAGTGGCGGTGATCGTCGGGATCCGCCGGCGTCGCCGGGCGGCCGGCGACCCGAGCGCCGCAGATGCGGGCGACCCGCCGGCCATGGGCGCTCAGCCGATGGCCGCGGGGGTGTCGCGACCCGCCGACACGCCGTGAGCGTGGCCACCGAGCGCGGGACCGCCACGCGGAGGGCCTCCGTCACGCGCCACCCCCACCTGGTCGCGGCACTGATCGCGCTCCTGCTGGCGGCGCTCATGGTCGGGCCCGCGCTCGTGCCGGGCCGGGTGCTCTCCTCCTCGGACATCTGGTGGTTCAACACGCCGTGGCAGGCGGACCGCCCGGACGGCCTCGAGCGACCGGCCAATCCCGACCTCCAGGACTCCGCTCGCGCCTTCCATCCCCTGCGCGAGGAGGTGAAGCGCCAGCTGCCAGGGGCGCCGCTGTGGGATCCATGGATCGTGAGCGGGCGCCCGCTCCTCGCCGATGGCCAGTCCGCGGTCTTCTCCCCCTTCACGCTGCCCGCCTACGTGATGCCGCTCCAGGAGTCGCTCGCCTGGACTGCTCTGCTCACGCTGTGGGCCGCGACGTTCGGCATGTACCTGCTCGCCCGCGCGCTCGGCATGCGATTCGCCGGCGGGCTGATGGCGGGCGTGGTGTACGGCCTCAACCTCTGGATCGTCGCGTGGGTCTCCTACCCTCACTCGGCCGTTTGGGCTCTCATGCCGTGGCTGCTCTTCGGCACGGAGCGGCTCGTCCGGCGTCCGGACGCCATCGCGGTGGCGGTGCTCAGTGGACTCGTGGGGGCTCAGTTCCTGGCCGGCCACCCGGAGTCGAGCTTTCACATCCTGCTGGCCACCGTCGCGTTCTTCGCCCTCCGCCTGGCGCTCGCGCGCCGCCGTGAGCGGGCGACCAGCCTCAGGCCGCGCCTTTGGGCGATGGCCGCTGCTCTGGTGGCCGGTGCCGGGCTGGCCGCCATCCTGCTGGTGCCCTTCGGGGAGCTGCTGCTGAACTCGTCGGACCTAGACGCCCGCTCGGGCACCGGTGTCGACCAGCACGTCGACCCGACCTTCCTCCTCGGTTTCTTCCTCTTCGACTACTGGGGCCGGTCCACCGACACTGCCCTAATCCCCTTCTTGTTCGCGCGTGCCTGGTACGCGGGCGCTCTCCCGCTCATGCTCGCCGCCGCGGCGCTGGTCCTGCACCCGCGTAGGGACCAGGTCTGGATCGCGATCGCCGGCGGGGTGCTGCTTGCCGTGATCTTCGGCCTGCCCGGGCTGGTGCAGGTCGCGACGCGCATTCCGCCTTTCAACCTCGGGCACAACGACCGGCTGATCGTGGTCGTGCTCGCCTGCCTGGCCCTGCTCGCAGGCTGGGGGCTCGACAAGCTCACGAGCCGTGCCGCGCCGGATGAGCGCGCGAGCAAGCGGATCCTGCTGACCGCGGCGGCGATCGTGGCGCTCCCTTTGATGATGGTTGTCCTGAGCGGGGACATCCAGGGACTCGCGCCGCGGGCCGCTCTGGAGGTGGCGCTGGCGCTGGGGGACCCGCCCCCGGTCGGCGACCCCGGCGCGGACGACGTGATCCGGCTGGGCTCGGTGCTGCTGTGGCTGTGCCTGGCCGGCGCCGGTTTCGTGCTCCTGGTCCTGCGCGTCCGCGGGCTTCCCGCAAGGACCTTCGCGGGGCTCGCCATCGCGCTGGTGGCGGTGGACCTGCTGCGGGCCGGGATTGGCTACAACCCGGCCATTCCCGCGGAGAACGTCGAGCAACCGGTCACCGGCGCGCTGAGCTATCTGCTCGACCAACGCCCCGCGCGCTTCGCGGGGGTGGGAGACGTGCCGCAGAACGTGATCTCGCTTCGTAACCGGCTCCTGGATGCCCGCGGCAACGACCCGCCGATCCTCAAGCGCTACAACCGGTTGTGGCGGCAGGAGGTCTCGCCCGAGTTTCCCGATCAGGTGGGCGCGACATCGGGCCCCTACCCGAGCTTCACAAGCCCGTTCCTGCAGTTGCCCCGGGTGGACGAGCGGCGCCTGCGGACCCTGCGCCTGCTGGGCGTGACCCACCTGCTGGTCCCGCCCGATATGGGCGCCGATCAACTGCAGGGCAGGGGGCTCGCCCAGGTCTACAGCGGTCGCGATGCACGTGTGCTGAGAGTTGCGAACGCGCTTCCTCGCGCCTTCGTGGCAGTCGCGCAGCAGGATGTCGACGGCGAGGGTGCCGCCCTGGAAGCCACCACCAGCCCCGCGCTCGACGCGCGCCGTGTGGTCGTCACGGAGCGCCGGCTGCCCGGCGTGCCCACCGCTGACCCCGGCGGCCCCGCCGGGGTGGCCCGCATCGCCTCCTATGATCCCGACCGGGTGGTGGTGAACGCCCGCCTGGCGCAACCCGGCGTCGTGGTGCTGGGCGACAACTGGTTCCCCGGCTGGAAGGCAAAGGTCGACGGGCGCAGCGCTTCCGTCGAGCGAGTCGACTACGTGCTGCGGGGAGTGGCCGTCGGCCCCGGTCGCCACCGCGTGGAGTTCACCTACGAGCCCGCAGGCTGGCGAATCGGATGGATCGTCAGCCTGCTGTCCGGCGCAGCCCTCGCGGCCGGCGTGGGGATCAGCCGGCTTCGGCGGGGTCGCTGAGGGTCAGCGGCACGGCGACGCTGGCGAGATCCTGTTCCGGCACAGCTCACAGGGCGTCCGCCGCCACGCCCTGACGCACCGAACGGCCGCGGTCGCCCGGCGGGCGGGCGAGCAGGCGTACCTCGCGCGCGAAGTTCCCCGCGGCCGTCAGGTAGACGGCCTGCCGCAACGTGACGCGCAGGGTCGCGACGGTCGCGACGCTCGGCGCGCCCTCGTCGCCGGGGTCGGCCGCCGTGGCCTCACCGGCGCCCCGCAGGTCGAGCAACTCCACGTCCTGCAGCGCCAGGAAGGTCCTCCCCGCCCCGTCGCGGGGCTCGGTGGACACCAGCACATCCACGCGCCCAGCCGAGGCGCCGGAGCGTGCGATCCCCTCGACCCCCGCCACGCCCACCTCCACCGCCCGCTCACCGCGCCTCAGGACGCCGCCGCGCTCACGCGCGGTCGCGCGCGCGCCCAGCGCGGCGGCGGTCAGATAGCTCCCCCGCGCGAGCGGCGCCACCGGCACGGCACCCGCCACATCGGGTGGGTCGGCGAAGGCATCCGGCGGGGCGAACCTGCGCGGAACCTCGCGCACGGCCACGTCGGCGTGTGCTCAGCTCGGTGCCGGGCGCGATGTCACGCGCGGCCACGAGCACCGGCACGGCTGCGCCGACCTGGCCCTCCACGTCGCGCACGAGCCCGTTGACCTCCGAGGCCGCGAGCCCACCGCAGGCCAAGGCGAGCGCGAGCAGGAGCCCGGCCCGGCGGCGCCTGGTCGCCCTGGTCACCGCTCGACGACCGGCAGCTCGATCGCCGCGGTGGACCCATCCGGCCGGCGGTCGAGGCTCAGGCGGCCCCCCGCGTCCCCGACAGCGCGCCCGGCGATGCCCAGTCCGCGGCCGCGGTCCGGGCGGTCCGCCTGCCCGATGGCAGCCCGGCCGTCGCGCACCTCGATCACAACCCGAGTACCCGCGCGCCGGCCGTGGAGCTCGATCGGCCCGCTGCCGTGCTCGACGGCGTTGGCCACCAGGTTCGAGATCGCCTGAGCCAGCCTGCGCCGGTCCGCCCGCACCAGCGCCGGCGGACCCTGCCAGCGCAGGCGCAGCGGCCGGCCACTCGCGCGCGCCGCGGGCCGCCAGCCGGCCGCGCTGGCGCGCAGCAGCCGATCGATCGGCACGACCGTGCTTGGGTTCGGGGCACGCCTGCGCTGATCGCGCCTCGTCGAGGTCGGCCAGCCCGGCCCGCATGCGCTCGAGCTCCGCCTCGAAGGCCAGCATCCTCCGGATCCCGCCCGGCTCGCGCCGCAACGCCGCCACGGCGAGCGAGATCGTGGCGGCCGAGCCGCGCAGCTCGTGCACGGCCTCCGCCATCAGCTCGAGCCGCCGGTGAAGGCGCACCCGCGCGGCCGTCAGGGCCGCGGCCAGGCCCCAGCCGCTCACCGCGATCAGCACGATCACCGTCACAGCGCCTCCGTGAGCTTGTAGCCCACCCCGCGCACGTTCACGATCCACGCCCTGCCGGAGCCCTCGCCGTCGGCACAGCTTCTTGCCGCAGCCGGCACGCGTGGGCGTCGACGGTGCGCGTCTGCCCGATGGACGACGTACCCCCACACGTCGCGCAGCAGCTCGTTCTTCGACCGCACCCGCTCGGGTTCCTCCGCCAGCGCCTGCAGCAGAGCGAACTCCTTCGCCGAGAGGTGCACCGGCTCACCCGCCAGTCGCACCGCGCGCGTGGCGGGATCGACCGTGAGGTCGCCCACGCTGAGCACGCCCCGCTGCGGGCGCCCGTTGCGCGCGCCGCAGCACCGCGCGCGATGCGCGCCAGCAGCTCGCCGTAAGCGAAGGGCTTGACCAGGTAGTCGTCCGCCCCGCGCGCGAAGCCGCGCACGCGGTCGGCCTCCCCGCCGCGGCCGGTGAAGACGATCACCGGCACGTCCGGGTCGATCCGCGTGGCCATTCCATCGGCCGCGCGCACGCGGTCGAGCAGGTCCAGCCCGCTGCCCTCCTCCAGCGTCAGGTCGAGCAGCACGAGCGACGGGTGGCGCACCTCGATCGCCCGCGACGGCCTCGGCCGCCCCGGTGGCGCACGCCACCTTGAAGCCGTCGGCCTCGAGGTTGTCAGCCAGGAAGGCCGCGTGTCGGCTCATCGTCCTCCACGACAAGCAGCGAGTGCTTCATGCACGCCATCAGTCGGCGGGCGCGATTTCTCGCCCCCGCGCCGCCTCTCTGGTCGGCGGGTGCAAGTCGCGTTGCACCCCGTCCGGCGAGGAAGGGAACGGGGCTAGGATCCCGACGCCTCATGGACCCCACCACCCGACGCGGGAACTACGAATCGGGCGCTGACTACGTGCTCGAGTACGGCGAGTTGCGCTTCACGTTCAACGAGCGTGACTTCACCGAGCGCGTCGAGCAGGCGGCCATGAAGCTCGGGTTCGTCGGCGGGCCCTTGTCCTACGAGGAGCGCGAGGACCTGGTGAACCTGGCGGTGAACGGCGAGGTCACCGACGCGCACTCGGAGCTGGGCGAGCACATCGTCGAGCGCTGGGGCGACCTGCACGGGCCGTCGGACCGCTCGCTGGTGCACTGGCTGCGGCGGCTGGTCTTCCGCGGCGCCTGGCTCGACCAGCGTGTGATGGAGGGCGAGCTCGAGATCGTCTTCGACGACGAGACCCACACCTTCGGCTACGCCCAGCCGGACCGGGGCTTCGAGCTCGATCGAGCTCTCCCCCGAGCCGTCCTGGAAGCGCGTGGCCTACCGCCCCTAGGCGGCCTGCCGCCCGTCAGCCGCCGCGGCGCGGGCGGCGATGCTCCACGTCGCGCACCACCTCGAGCACGCGCTCGGGGTCGTCGGTGACCTCCAGCATCTCCAGGTCCTGGCGGCTGATCTTGCCCTCGGCGGCAACCGGGTCGGCCAGCCAGTCCACCAACCCGCGCCAGTAGGAGGTGCCGAACAGCAGGATCGGGAAGTCTCGGATCTTCTCGGTCTGCCGCAGCGTCGCCGCCTCGAACAGCTCGTCCAGGGTGCCGAAGCCGCCGGGGAAGACCACGAACGCGCTGGCGTAGCGCACGAACATGACCTTGCGCGTGAAGAAGTAATGGAACTCCAGCCCCAGGCCCACCCACTCGTTCATGGACTGCTCGTGCGGAAGCTCGATGCCCAGGCCGATGGACGGCACGCCGGCGTCCTCGGCGCCGCGGTTGGCGGCCTCCATGATTCCCGGCCCGCCGCCGGTGATCACGGCGAAGCCGTCGTCTCCGAGCCGCCGCGCCAGGTCGCGCGCCCCGGCGTAGTAGGGATCGTCGCGCGGGGTCCGCGCCGAGCCGAACACCGACACCGCCTTGCCGATGTGGGCGAGTGAGTCGAAGCCGCGCCGCAACTCGTGCTCCACGCGCTCGAGTCGCGCGGAGTCGCTGAGCTGCGACGCGACGGCGAGCGTCTCGGCCTCGAGCAGCTCCTCGTCGGGGCTGCCGGGTCTGCGCGGCTGCTCGGTCAACGAGGGCCGGGCGGGCTCAGCTCAGCAGGTCCGGGCGCTGTGCGCCCGAGCGGGCCGCCGACACCCGCAGGGAGCCGTCGCCGGATGGCTCCTCCAGCACGATTCGCGTGCTCGCCTGCCGCAGCGCATCCTCGGACCCGCCGGTAGCGGCGATCACGGTGAGCGAGCCTCCCTCGTCGGCCTTTCGGGCCGCGCCGAAGAGCCTGCGCGCGGCGCCGGGCGGGAAGGCTGCCAGCGAGTCGATGACCACCACGGCGTCACCCCCGCGCTCCACCACCCGCTTGCCGCGCTCCACGGCCAGCTCGGCGGCCTGCACCTGGGCGTCGTTGGGACGGTCGAAGCCGCCACCCGACACGGGCACCTCGGCGCGCTCCCAGCCCGTGCGCTCCTCCGGGCGGGCGCCAACGAGCACCAGCGCGACGCTCAGGCCCTCCACCTTCACGACCGAGTCGATGATCTCCCCCAGCACCCTGCGTCGACCCCGCGCCGGGGGCGCCGGACACGGCCACGCGCGAGCCCTTGCCGTAGGGCACGTCCTTGAGCGCGTCGGGCGCGGGCAGCCGCTCGGTCGGGTGCACGGGCGTGAGGTCTGAGAACAGCGGGCGCTCCTCGGGCGGCTCGGCGTCGCGGCCGTTCACCTTCTCCACGCGCACGAGCGAGGGGTGCCGCTCGCTGCGCCGCGCGGGCCGGGGCGGGCCGGACACCTCGTCGCCCGGGCGCAGCTCGCAGCGCCGTATCTGAGCAGGCGACACGTACACGTCCTCGCCCGACTCCACGCGCAGGAAACCGCTGCCGCCCTGCAGCACGTCGAGCACGCCGCTGATGGGCTCAGCCGCGGGCTCGGGCTCGGCCGGCAGGTTCCGGCTCTGGCGCCGCTGCCTCCTCGTCCGCGGCGCCGTCGTCATCGGCGGGCGACTCCGCCTCGGGCTCCGGGGGCTCGCCCTCTCCGCCCTGGGCGTCGACGATGGCGCTGACCAGGTCGGCCTGCCGGAGCACGCGGAAGCGCTCGATGCCGAGCTCGGACGCGATCGCGTGCAGATCGGCGAGCGGGCTCTGCTCGAGCTCCTTGCGCTGGAGAACAGACACTGGTCGAGGCTCCTTCGGTGGTAGGGCGAGCGCGGAAGGCTAGCGCGTCGGGTGGTCGAGCCGGCCGACGGCGTCCAGCACCAAGCAGCATCAGCTGCCGCAGCGAGTCGTCGGCGCCCACGTTGTCGATGATCGCGACCGACTCGGCGCGGGCGTTCTCCACCAGATGGGCCTGCAGGGCCCGGATCTCCTCGAATCGAGCCAGGTAGCGCTCGGCGGGCCGCGCTGCCTCGCGCAGCGAGAAGTGGCCCCGGTGGAGGTCCTCGTCATCGACCACGAGCAGTGCCTCGACCGCCACGCAGCGCCCGCGCAGGTCGCCGGTGATGGCGCCCGGCACGGCGTGGACCCCTTCCACCACGATCGGCGTGCGCTCGCGGCAGGCGCGGTCCACGATCGCGGCCACCGCCGTGTCCACATGCTCGGCCTGCTCGCGGAAGCCGTCCAGGTCCATCTCGAACGCCGACGGATGCACCGACGGCATGGCCTCCGGGGTGAAGAACGCACGCAGCACCTGGCGGATCACGTCGGTGGCGATCACGCGGGTGATGCCCAGCCGGTGGGCCAGCATCGTCGACAGCGTGGACTTGCCGACCCCGGCCGCGCCGCCGATCATCACGATCAGCGGCCGGTCCAGGCGGTCCAGACGGTTCCAGTCGCGGTATCGCCGCACGCGCGCCCTCGTCCTCGTGCTCGGCGCAGGACCTCCTCGGCCAGCACCCGCAGGCCACCCACGTCGATCTCCTCCCCGGGCAGGCCGTCCAGCCGCCGCTCCACCTCCCGAGCCAGCTCGAACGCGCGCTGGGGCGACAGGCCGGTGGCCGAGAGGGTCTGGGACATGAGCCCCTTCGAGTACGGCAGGCCGCGCCCGCGGTGGACCACCACCGTCTCAGGCATCGGGCAACAGTCCCATCAGCGCGGCGTCGAGGTCGCCGTCGAGGGCCACGGGGCGGTTGCGCACGAAGGCCACGCGCGCACCCTCGGCGGCGGCGCGCGCGGCCACCGTGTCGATGGCCGCCGCCTTGAGCTCGGTGAGGTACACGTCGCAGCCCTCCGCGGCGGCGCGGTCCAGGTCCGCAGCCAGCGCCCCCCTGCGCGCGAGGTTGGTGGACGCCACGACCGGCTCGACCCCCTCGCAGCTCTCGGCCCGGGTCGTGAACAGCGCCACGCGGGCATCCGCGGCGATCTCCTCGGCCGGCTCGGGGCGCAGCTCGCAACGCAACGCATGGCCCTCTACCTCCACGTCGGCCATGACGAGGATCAGGTCGGCCCGGAGGGTCCGGTAGCGGTCCATTCCCTCCACCCTGCCCCCCACCACGCACACCGTGCGGGCGGCGGCCACCGGCGGGATGCACGAGCCCGAGCCCTCGAGAACGATCGCGTCCGGGTCGAGGGAGGCCGCCAGCGCCACTCCCTCCACCACGTTCGACTCGGCCGGCACTCCGGCGGGGCCGCCCCCGACGCGGCGGCAGCCCACCGTACGCACCCCGGCAAGCACGGCGTCCTCCAGGTAGTCCGAGGCCGCGTGGCGCCCTTCGGCAGCCAGCGCAACGAGCTCCGCCAGACCGGTCTCGGGGCCCGCGACCTGGGGCTCGGGCGGCCCGCCCCTGCCCATGGACACGATCACGGGCTGGCGGCCCGCGGCCCGCATCAGGCCCGCCCAGTGGCCGGCCACCGCAGTCTTGCCGGTGCGCTTGCCGGTGCCGATCACTGCCACCACGGGCCCCGCGAAGTCCGCTCGCGCGTACGCCGGCGGGTCGACGCGCATGCCCGGCGCCTCGTAGCCCAGCCCGAGGTGCAGCGCCAGCGCCGCCAGCTCCAGGCGCGCCCGCGGGGTGAGCACCGGCTCGTCGGCGAGGTCCAGCACACCGGCCGCGCCGTTGCCGGCCAGCGCCCGCAGGGCCTCGGCCGGCGGGCGGCCGGACAGCACGGGCCGGCCGTAGTGGCGCTCGGCGTCAGCCAGCACCGCGGCCGGCACCTTCTCCTCCCCCCCGCAGAAGATCACGCCAGCCACGCCGCGTAGGCGCTCCACCCCGTCGAGCGCGTCGCGTACCGCCGGCGGGTGGTGCTCGCCGTCGATCAGAACGATGGCCGGGCCGTGAGCCACCGAACCATTGTCTCGCGGCCCGTACCCCGGCGTCGCTCAGCCGTGCGCCGTCTCGCCCAGTAGGCCGCTGGCCTTCTCGTAGTCGAACGAGCGCGGGTCGAAGCTGAGCAGGGCCTCGCGCTCGTGGAACGGGAACTTGCGGAACACGCTCACCCGCTCAGGCGAGGCCTCGATCACGTTGTAACAGGGCTTGGTCTTGCCGCGCAGACGAGTGGTGGACACCGTGCCCGCGTTCACCACGAACACGTCCTCCAGCCGCCAGGCGTACGGCACGTGCTTGTGGCCGGACAGAACCAGGTGCACGTCCGCGCGCTGCAGGCACTCCAGCGTGTCGCCGGCGTCGTGCACCACGTTGCGCTCGCGCCCCGTGCCGGGCACCGGCAGCAGGTGGTGGTGCAGGACGAAGATCCGCAGCCACGCCTCATTCGCGCCGAAGCGCTCCTCGATCCACTCGTAACGACCGCGGCCGATCACGCCATGGTCGAGGTCGGGCTCGGTGGAGTCCACGGCCACGATCGAGACCCCGGCCTCGTGAAGCTCGGAGCGGCGCTCCCCGAAGAGCTCTTCGAAGTGCACGTAGCCCACGTTGCGCGAGTCGTGGTTGCCCGGGATCACCA
Organism: uncultured Thermoleophilaceae bacterium; assembly: GCA_963755215.1. Taxonomy (GTDB): domain Bacteria; phylum Actinomycetota; class Thermoleophilia; order Solirubrobacterales; family Thermoleophilaceae; genus JAAYBF01. The sequence continues at coordinate 318,036 of CAVWIW010000006.1, read as the reverse complement.
CGAGCCGCCGGCAGTCGATGCGGTCGATGTAGTCGCGCGCCTCCTCGAACTCCGCGCGCAGGCCGTCGCCGGTCAGGTCGCCGCTCACGATGACCACGTCGGGCTCCAGCTCGTTGATCTCCACCAGCGCCCGGTCCAGCAGGCTGGGCACGAAGTGCGGCGAGCCGCAGTGCAGGTCGGAGATCTGGGCGATCGTGAAGGCGGTCACGCCGTCTCCCGCGCGAGGGCCGGGGCCAGCAGGGGCACGACCCGGTCGGGATTTCGAAGCTGGTCGCGCACGGCGATGAAGTCCCTGGCGCCCGCCACGTCATGCACGCGGAGCACCGCACCCCGGAGGTCCAGCGCCGGCTCGATCGCCCCCAGCGTGCCGGCGTCGCGCTCGGCCGGCCTGCGCCCGACGATCGCCCCGACGAAGTCCTTGCGGGAGATCGCGAGCAGCAGCGGACGGCCCAGGGCCTCCAGCGCCGGCAGGCGCCGGAGGATCTCCGTGGACTCCTCGACCTGCTTGCCCAAGTCGAGCCCGGGGTCCAGCAGGAGCTGGTCCTCTCCAACCCCGAGCTCGCGAGCGAGGGTCGACCGCTCCGCCAGGAACGCGATCACGTCGCGCACCACGTCCGGCATGTCGGCGTAGTCCTTGAACTTGGGCTTCACGCGCGTGTGGGTGATCACCAGCGCCGCCCCGCGCTCGGCGCACAGGCGCGCCAGCTGCGGGTCGGCCAGGCCGCTCACGTCGTTCACCATCGCCGCGCCGGCACCGAGGGCGTCGCGAGCCGGCCCGGTGCGCCAGGTGTCCACCGAGACCGCTACGCCCTCGGCCACCAATCGCTCGATCACGGGCACCACGCGCGAACTCTCCTCGTCCTCGCTCACCGGCTCGGTGTCGGTGCGCCCCGACTCACCGCCCACATCCACGATCGCCGCGCCGTCGGCGTGCAGAGCCAGCCCGCGCTCCACGAGCTCGTCGACGCCCTTCTCACCCTGGCGATCCGAGAACGAGTCCGGCGTCGCGTTCACGATCCCCATCAGGCGCGGCAGGCCGGGCTCGAGCTCGAGCTCCCGCTCGCCCAGCCGGAGGATCATGCGCGCTGGGCCTCCGGCACAGGCGCCGGCGCCCCGGGCACCAGGCCCTCGGCGCTGGCCACCGAGTGCCAAACGTCCATCTGGCGCGCCAGCTCGGCGTCGTCCCAGCCCAGCTCCGCCCCCACGGCTCGTGCCATGGCGTCGGCCCCTTCGGAGCCGGGCGCAGCCAGGTTGCGGGCGTCCAGCAGGCCCAGGCGCGTGCGGCGCAGCAGCACGTCGGCCAGCGAGCGGGTCTGCTCGCGACGGGCGGCGAACGGCCCCTCCGCCACCAGGTCGGGCAGGTCCGGGCTCACCCGCCGTGCCAGCTCAGGCGACTCGGCGGCCAGCTCCAGCACGTCCACCGCGGCGTGCCCGTAGCGGCCCGCCAACGCGGCGCGCGACTCCTCGTCCACGCCGTCGACCGAGGGCAGGTCACCCGGCTCCGCGGGCAGGCCGAGCGGGATCTCATGCGTGCGGCAGGGCGCCTCGCGGCCCTCGCGCTCCACGATCCGGTCCACGGCCAGCTTGGCCATCCGCCGCCACGTCGTGAGCTTGCCGCCCGTGATGGTCACCATTCCCGAGCTGGTCTCGTAAAGCTCCGCCTTACGGGAGATGTCCACCGACTTCTTGGGGTCGCCGGTGGAGATCAGCGGGCGCACCCCGGCGTAGGCGCCGGTCAGGTCGGCCAGGCCCAGGCCCGTGCCGAAGTACTCGTTCACGGCCTCCAGCAGGTAGTCGATGTCGGTCGCGCCCGGCGGCACATGGTCCAGCGAGCCCTCGTAGTCGTTGTCGGTCGTTCCGATCAGCGTGCGCCCGAGCCACGGCAGCACGAAGATCGAGCGGCCCGAGCCGGCCGGCACGATGGCGCCGGCCACCACCGGCAGCGCGTCCTTGGACACCGTCACGTGAGTGCCCCGGCTGGGGCTGATGCGCGGCACCTCGGCCTCGTTGTGGAGCTCGTCGGGCCTGATCCGGTCGGCCCAAACGCCGGTGGCGTTCACCACGTTGGAGGCGCAGAGCTCGAACTCGCCGCCGCCCACGGCGTCGAGGCACAGCACGCCGGTGGCGCGGCCGTCGCGCTCCACAAGTCCCGAGACCTCCACGCCGTTGCAGCACACCGCGCCGAAGCGCTCGGCCTCGCCGAGCGCGGTGAGCACCAGTCGCACGTCGTCGGTCTGGCAGTCGTAGAAGAGGTAGGCCGAGGTCGGGTTGCGCGCGGCCAGCGCCGGCAGCAGCTCCATCGTCTCCTCGGCGTCGATCGTGCGGTGGCGGTCGGGGCTCCACTCGTCGACGTCCCCACCGCGCCGCCGCCGCAGGCGCTCCGTGGCCATCACGTCGTACATGTTCAGCCCCACGCCCGCGAGCCGATCGGGTCGCTTGCCCTCGAACGCGGGGATGAGCAGCGGCAGGGGGTGCACCAGGTGCGGGGCCAGCTTGACCATCAGCTGGCGCTCCAGCAGCGCCTCCCTGACCAGCCCGAGGTCGAAGTTCTGCAGGTAGCGCAGGCCGCCGTGCACGAGCTTCGACGAGCGGCTGGACGTGCCCGACGCGTAGTCGGCCTTCTCCACCAGCGCCACCGAGTAGCCCCGCGAGGCGGCGTCCAGCGCCACCCCCGCGCCGGTGATCCCGCCGCCCACCACCACCACGTCGAACTCGTCGCGCTCCAGTGAGGCCAGGGCGTCGGTGCGGGGAATCACGGGAGATACGTTACGAAGTCGGCTGGGGGCAGGCGCTCGGGCGCCGCCTTCTCGCCGCTCGCAGCGTGGCCAAGGTGCACCAGCGCCACGAACAGCTCGTCCTCCTCCATCCCCACCGCGGCGGCGCCGTCGGGCGTGCGCAGCACCCCCGGCGTGCGCCAGTAGCCGGCCAGCCCGCGGGCATGGGCGCCCAGCAGCAGGATGAATACCGCGCACGCCGCCGCGCACACGTCCTCCTCGTCCTGGACCGCGTCGCCCGACAGCTTCACCGACGCGCACACCAGCGTGGGCGCACGGTCGAGCTTCGCCGCGGCGTCGGGAGCCGCCGAGGCCTTGAGCCTGGCGAGCGACTCCGGGCCGAGCACCCGGAACCGCCACGGGTTGGTCAGGTGGTGGTTGGGCGCCCACCGGGCGAGGTCGAACAACTCCTCCAGCGTCTCCCGCTCGACCGGCTCCGGCATGTAGGCCTTGTGGGTGCGCCGGCCGCGGATCGCCTCCTCGAGCTCCACGCCCGCGAAGCTAGCGGATAGGTTGCCCTGCCATGAGCGGTCACGCCGTCGTAACGGGAGCATCCTCAGGGATCGGGCACGCCACCGCGCTGCACCTCGACTCGCTCGGCTTCTCGGTCTGGGCAGGGGTGCGCAAGGAGGCAGACGCCGAGGGGATCGCCACCGCGGGGTCCGACCGGCTTCGGCCGCTCACGATCGACGTGACCGACGCGGCGTCGATCGCAGCCGCCGCCGAGGCCGTGCGCGCCGGGGCGGACGGGGCCGGGCTGGCGGCCCTGGTGAACAACGCCGGCGTGGCCGTTTCGGCTCCCGTGGAGTTCGTGCCGATCGACCAGCTCCGGCATCAGCTCGAGGTCAACCTCATCGGGCAGGTGGCGGTGACCCAGGCCTTCCTGCCCCAGCTGCGCCAGGCGCGCGGCCGCGTGGTCATGGTCAGCTCCATCGGCGGGCGCATCGGGCTCCCGCTGGCCGGCCCGTACGCGGCGTCCAAGTTCGCGCTCGAGGGCATCAGTGACTCCCTGCGGCGCGAGGTGGGCCACATGGGGGTCGACGTGGTGGTCATCGAGCCGGGCGGTGTGAAGACGCCCATCTGGGAGAAGGGGACCGCCACTGCCGATGCCATCCTCGAGGGAGCGCCGCCCGAGTACGAGCGCCTCTACGGCAAGCTCGAAGAGGGGCTGCGCGAGGAGGTGGAGAGGATCTCCACCCGCACCGGCGTCGAGCCGTCGGCCGTGGCCGAGGCGATCGGCCGCGCGCTCAAAGCCGATAAGCCGAAGACGCGCTACCTGGTGGGACGTGACGCCAAGCTGCGCGGCGCGCTCGCCAAGCGACTGCCCGACCGCGCCTTCGACAGGCTGATCGCCCGCGCGCTGCCGCCCGCATAGCCGCTCGGTGCTCGGGCACCGAAACGGGCGGCCCCAGCCGAACTTTGTCCCGAAGCGTCCGAGGGGTGGATGCAACTAGCCAAAGTCCGCGCCGGACCCGGGCGCCCCCTGCCCCTCACGCCGAGCGCCCGCGCAAACGCCGCCGGCCCAGCCAAACGCCGCCCAGCGCAAGCCCCACAGCGGCCGCCAGCGCCTCCGGCGGCGGACCGCCCGGATCGTCGCGCGATGAGCGAGCGGCCGTGGGCGCCGAGGACACCGTCGAGGGCTCGCGTTCGCGCGATGCTGCCGCCCGCCCCGTCGGCGCCCGCCGCGCCTCCTTCGCCTTGGCCTTCACCGACCGCCTGCGCTCACGCCGGACGGGCCCGGCGCCTGACCCGGCCGCGGTCGCGCGCCGGGCCTGTCGTCGCGGCACCGCCGCCAGCGGGAACGGCCGGCGGCGCAGCGCCGTGAGCGCCTGCGCCGTGACCCATACCGGGGTCTGGTCGCTGGCGCGCGAGTAGGCGATATGCCCGTCGCGGCGCTGGAGGCGGATCAGGTAGCGCAGCGGGTTCCCGCGCGGCCCGGTGGCCGAGGCGCCGCCGGCCATGAGGCCCTGCACCGCCCAAGCGGTCGACTGCGCGTTGGAGGCGCGGCCGGCGCTCTGGCCGAACCCGCCGTCGCGGTTCTGCGCCGCGCGCAGGTAGCCGACCGCGCGCCGCGCCGGCCCCCCACGGCGCCTGCCGGCCGCGGCCAGCGCCTGCAGCACGGCCCCCGTGTTGTCCACGTCGCTGTCGGCTCCGGGCACCAGCCCGAAGCCGCCGTCGCCGGCCTGCGCGCGCTCCAGCCAGGCGGCCGAGCGCCGCAGCGACGACCCGGTCTCGCCCGCGGCGCGCAGGGCGAGGATGCCGAACGCGGTGGGCGCCACGTTCCCGCGCCACGACCCGTTGTCGCGCCGGCGGCGCACGAGCTCCGCCACCAGGTTGCGGCCGCCGAACCGCCGCGGGGAGAGGCCCGCCGCGCGCAGCACGAGGATTGTCCGCTCCAGCTCGCCGGTGTCGCCGATCGAGCCGGCGCGCTTCACGTAGGCCGTGATCGACCGCCCATTCCGACGCGCCACGTCACGCGGGTTGCGCCCCGCTGCCGCCAGCCCGAGCGCGCTCCAGCCGGTGAACAGCTGGCTCGAGGACTGGCCGCGGCCCGCCCCGAAGCCGCCGTCGCGGTTCTGCGCCGCCGCGAGCCAGCGCGCCGCCTTGGACGCAGGCGAGGCCACCGCCTCCGCGGGCGGCTCGGGCGCCGCGGCCAGGGTCAGCGTCACCGCGATCGCCACGCCGAGCGCCGTGGTGGCCCCCCCGGCCGCTGCGGCGCGGGCGGCGCCCGGGGCCGGCCAGCTGACCTCGAAGCGCCGCCGGTAGCGGCGCAGGGCGCCGATGAACAGCGGCCCGAGCAGCAGGCAGAAGCCCACGTTGCCGATCGCGTGCGCCAGGTTGTAGGGCAGGGAGCTGCCGGACACCGCCAGGTAGGTGGGCAGGTCCTGCCGGGCAGCAAGCGTCCACTGATAGATGTCGAGGAAAGCTCCGAAGGCCAGCCCGGCCACCCCGCAGGCGATCGCCAACGGCACCCGCCCGAGCTCGCGGCCGCGGGCGGCGCGCGCGAGCGCCGCGCCCCCGATCCCGACGGCGCCCCATGCGGTCATCTGCCACACCGTCCACGGCCCCTGGCCGAGGAACACGTTCGACACCAGCGCGGTGATTGCGCCCACGGCGAAGCCGGGCACGGCTCCCAGCGCATAGCCGGCGAACAGCACGATGTCGGTCGTGGGCTTGACGTTTGGGACGGCGGCGAAGGCCAGGCGGCCCACCACGGCCAGCGCTGCCATCGCGGCCACGAGCGCCACCACGCGCGCCGGCGGGCGGCGACGCTCGTACCAGGCGAACCCGGCGCCCAGGACCAGCGCCAGCACGGCGAAGGAGGCTGCCTGCCAGGTCATCCGACCAGCTCCCGGGCCAGCACGGCCGCGCCCTGCTCGGGCGTGAGCGCGCCGGCTGCGCCTCCCAACGCCCGCGCCACGTCGGTCGAGAAGTGCCACCCGCCCGCCAGCACTTCACGTGCCGAGCCGTCGGCGATGACCTCGCCCTTGCCCATGAGGACCACGCGCTCAGCAAACCCCGCGGCGAACTCGGTGTCATGGGTGGCCACCAACACCGCGGCGCCCCCCGCCGCGAGCTCGGCGATCCGTCGCGCCAGCTGCTCCTTGCGAGCGCGGTCCATGCCCCGGGTCGGCTCGTCCAGGCACACGACCGCGGCCGGCTCGCCACCCAGTGCCACCTCCAGGGCAAGGCGCTGTCGCTCACCCCCGGAGAGGTCGCGCGGGTTGGCGTCACCACGGCCGGCCAACCCGGCGCGCCCCAGCGCGTCCTCGCCCGCCTCCTCACGGGCGTGACCGTGGATCAGGTAGTCCCCGGGATTCTGCAGCAGCAGCGCCACCCGTCCGTCGCACCGGATGTTGCCGCGGGTGGGCTCGGCCAGCCCCTTCATCAGGCGCAGCAACGTGGACTTGCCGGCGCCGTTGCGGCCCATGAGCGCCACCCGGGATCCGGCCCGGAGGCGAAGGTCCAGCGCTCGCAGCACCTGCGGGCCATCGTGAACCTCGTGCCACACATCACGGGCCTCGAGCAACGGGTCCGCGTCCCCCTCACATGCCGCGTCGTCGCCCTCCGCGCCGGGACCCGTGGTCGCCAGGCCGGCTGCGCGCAGGCCCTCGCGCGCCGCCTTCACCGAGGTCGGCAGCGGCCCGATACCGGTCAGCGAGAACAGGCGCGCCACGGGGGTGGCCAGTACGGGCGCCGCCGCGGCCGACCACGTGAGGAAGTCCGCGGGCGCCCCGTCGAAGGCCACCGCCGCGTCCTCGATCGCCACCACCCGGTCGGCTGCGGGCAGGCAGCGCTCCAGGCGATGCTCGGCCAACACCACGGCCGTGCCCCACTCCTCGTTGAGCCGGCGCAGCATCCAGATGAGCTCGTCGCCCGCCACCGGGTCCAGCTGCGAGGTTGGCTCGTCGAGCAGCAGCAGCCGCGGCCGATGCACCAGCGCGGCGGCGATCGCCACCCGCTGCAGCTCGCCCCCGGACAGCGTGTCGGTGCGGCGATCCAGCAGCTCGGCCACTCCAAGCGCCAGGGCGACCTCCTCGACCCCGCGGGCCACGGCCGCCGGCGTGTCGCCGCGGTGCTCCAGCGGCAGGGACAGCTCCGCGCGCACCCCGCCCATCACAACCTGCGTCTCGGGGTCCTGGAAGACGCTGCCGCAGACGGCCGCCAGGCGGCCCGGGCCGTTCTCGCGGACGCTCATGCCGCCCACGTCCAGCTCGCCCTCGGCCTCACCCCCGTGGAAGTGCGGCACCAGCCCGCAGAGGGCGCGCAGCAGCGTGGACTTGCCCGAGCCGGACACCCCGGCCAGCACGGTGAACGACCCCTCGCCGAGCTCGAGCGTCACGTCGCGCAGGGCCGCCTCGCGGCGCTCGGGGTAGCGGTAGCCGAACGCGCGGGCGCTGACCACGGGCCCATCAGCCACGGGCCACCCCCAGCCTGGCCGAGCGGCCCGCGAACGGCAGCGCCGCGCCGGCCAGGACGATCACGCACAGCGCGAGCTCACCCGCGCCCATCGAGATCTCCAGGCTCGGGTACTCCGTGACCTCACCGACGCCGGCCAGCTTGAACGCCACCGCAGCCACGGCCACCAGCGCGGCCGCGCCGAGCACGCGCACGTCGTGGCGCGAACGGTGCCTGCGCGCGCGCGCCGGGCGCCCGGCGCTCGAGTAGCCGCGGACCTCCAGGGCGGCGGCCACGTCGACCGCACGGTCGAGCGCGCCCGAGAGCGCGGCCCGCGAGACCGCCAGCCTTCCCGGCGGCTCAGGCCGGCAGCGAGCCGCGTCGCCCATGCGCAGCGCGTCGCGGGCCAGCACCGGCACCAGGCGAGTGGCCAGCGCGGCGGTGAGAGCCGAGCGATAGGACACGCGCCGCATCAGCCTGAGCAGCTCGTCCGGGTCCACGCAGGCCGAGAACAGGCCGAACACCATCACGAACACGGCCAGCGCACCCGCTGCCAACGCACCGGCGGCCAGGGCCTCGAGCGTGATGTCGAAGCGCTGGCCCAGGACGCTCCAGCCGCGGATCAGCAGCGTGGCGCCCTCCTGGTAGACCAATGGGTTCACGAGCGTGATCAGCAGCGCCAGCGGGATCGACAGCCGCGCGCTACGCGCCAACTCGCCCCCCACTCCGGCGGCCAGCCCCGCGCCGACGACCCCGGCCAGCACGGCCGCCAGCACCAGCGGGTGGCCGTACAGGATGCACACCAGCGCCAGGGCGCCGCAGAACGCGCTCACGGGCCCCGCGCCGGCCGCGTGCAGCGGGCTCGGCCGCGGCCGGTACACGGGCACCAGCCCGCCCCTCATGTCCCGGCCTCCGGCAGCGGCAGCTTCTCGATCCCGGCCGGCGGCGCCGCCACGGCGAACGCGTCGCGCGTACGCGCCGCGCCCAGGGCCGCCGCGGCGCGCCTCACCCCGGCCTCGTCGCCGCCGGTCACGAGCCACAGGAGCTCGTCGTCGCGCGGGCGCAGCGCCGCGAGGATGCCCGTGCCCGGGCCGTCGGTGCGAGCCACGCCTCCATCCTCGTGCAGCAGCTCCACGCGCGTGCCGTCGTCGCGGAAGCGAGCGAAGACGCCGCTGCGCTTGGGCCCCTGCTCCAACGCGCGAGCCGACGGCAGCTCGCGAGCGCGCGCCCACGGGGCCACCACCACGCGGATCACGTTCTGCACGCCGGCCGCGCCGAGGGCCGCCCCGGTGGCCGGCACGCCGGCGTCTTGCAGCAGGTCCTTCACGTCTCGGCATTCGGGCGAGCCGGCGTCGGCGCACTCGACCCGCACCGGCCGGCGCTTGCCCTCCAGGCCGTGCACGAATGGCTCCGGGAAGGCGCCCACCGTGGCCCGCACGTCGGGCGTGACCCGCCAGTTGCGGTAGTCCCACTGGATCACGTCGCCGGGCGAGAGCTCGTAGTCGGCGGCGCCCACGGCGGCCTCGATTCCGTTCACGAAGTAGAACCAGTCGGCGAACCCGTCCTCGCCGCTGCCGGCGAGGCCGTCGATGGACTGCACGAAGCGCCCTCCGTAGCGAGTCTTCACGTCGGCCTCGGATCGCAGCAGCCGCATGACCGTCTGGCCGTCGCGAACCTGCGCCACCGCGTTCTCGTCCAGCAGCTCGCGCCCGAAGTCTCGCGTCACGCGGACCTCGGCGCCGTCGCCCTCAAGCGACTCGCCCTCCCCCAGCCCGCAGCCGCCCAGCGCCACGGCCGCGAGCAGAGCGCACGCCAGCCGGCGCATCAGCGCACCGTGAGCCGCTCGCCGAAGGAGCGCACCAGGCCGGCCCTCGACGCTGCCAGCGTGTGCCTGCCGGGCCGCAGCGTCAGCCGCGCCGTGCCGTCGGCGGCCGTCACCGCGCGTGCACCGGAGCCCGCAACGGTGGCTCCGCCAACCGCCACGCCGCGGCCCTCGTCGTCGTAGCCGCGCACCGTGGCGGCCACCACGCCGCCGCCCATCGCCTCGGCCTTCAGCGTGAGCGTCCGCTGGCAGCTGCCGCGCGTTAGCAGGCAGTAGAACCAGGTGAGCCTGGCACCGCCGCGCAGGCGACCGCGCCCGAACGGCCCCGAAGTGTCGGCCGCGCCGGCGGTGCCGAGCCGGCGGCCGGCCTTGTAGACCCAGCCGCCGCGCCCGCGCTCGCGGTCGCCGCGCACCGAGCGCACGTAGAGCTGCCCCGAGCTCGAGGGGCGCCGCCGCGAGCAGGCGCCATAGTCGCGCAACCCCACCGATCCAGGCTTCGATCGCAGCAGCGCCGCCAGCGGCGTGCCGGTGCCCACGGCGCAGCGACGGCGACCTACCCGCGCGCTCGTGCCGGCTGCGCGCACCTTCCCTTGCCGGAACTTGCCGTTCTTGAACACGACAATCTGCTCGACCACCGGCGCCCTGGGCGCAGCGGAGGCGGGAGCAGCGCAGGCCCCGCCCGCGACCCCGATCGCCGCCAGCGCGGCGACGACGGGACGCGGCCGGCGCCTGTGCCGAGCCATCCCTAGCCTCGGACCTTCTTGCCCGCGCGGATCACAACCTCGCAGTCGCGGGCGGCCTTGTCGTCGCGGCTCATGCGCACGCGGTCGCGCCCGGAGCCGCAGCGGACCACGTCGGCGCGGCCACGCCGCACGTCGACCTTGTCGCTGCCGCCACCCGCGGAGATGGCGTCCGGCCCCGCGCTGCCCTTGAGCGAGTCGGCCTTGGCGGTGCCCGTCAGGCGCAGCCCCCGCACTGGGGAGCAGCCCGACAGCCGCCTGGCCACGCACATGCGCTGGACGGCCGACGGGATGTCGGCCCCGCGGGTGGCCCGCAGGCGCAGCTCGCCGCCCCTGGCGACCGTGACCGAAGCGCGCCCCGTGGCGTCGGTGGTGGCCGAGCCTCCGTTCCACGCCACCCGCGCGCCGGCGGCGGCGCTGCGCGCGCCGCTCGCCGTGTAGGCGGACACGGACACCGTGAAGGCGCGGCCGGTGCGGGCGCGGGCGGGTGCGGTGACAGCCAGCTCGGAACCGGTGTTCACGTTGGCCACCGTGTCCTGGAAGTACCAGAGCACCTTGGCGCGCCGCTTGAGGCTGAACTGCTCGCCGGCGACCTCGGGGGCCACGCGATTCACCTTGTAGAGCCAGAAGGCGGTGTCGCTGGCCGTGAAGGAGCCCACGCCACACAGCAGCAGCCCGAACTCGAACTTGTCACTGAGGCGCAACGGCCGGAGCCCCTTCGTGGTCTTCGCGCCGTCGACCAGCACGCCGGTCGCGGTGGCGCCCGGGAGCGCCTTGGTCTGCCCGGTGCCGCCGCACGCGGGCTGGCTGCGATCGGTCTTCACCGAGGTCGCGTCGGTCAGGTAGCTGGAGCTCGCCAGCGCCTTGCCGCCCGCCTCCACGTGGAGGTCGGCGACAACCGGCGCGGCGGACGCCGCGGCTGGCGCAGCCAGTGCTGCGATGGCGCATGCGGCCAGGGCCTGCTTGCGCAGGGAGCGTGAAACGGAGGTCTGCATATGGATCGCCCTTCTCTCGAGGGTTGTTGATCACGGCCGGAGCAGGTCTCCTGGCTTGGGGCTCGGCTCCACGCCTTCCCGATGGCCGATGGCCGTCAGTGGCTGGCGCGTCAGCGCCTGCGGAGCTTCGTCGCCCGGTCACAGTGGCGGGACCGCGCCGGATTCACACCGGACTTCCCTGGCCACCGGCCGTTATGGACGCGAGGAGGATACAGGCGCGGCAGGGGCCCCGCTCAGCTTCGGCGGGCGAGGACGCCCGCCCAGGCGCCGAGCAGAGCGGCCGCCGTGAGCCCGATCGCGCTCGCCACCGCCAAGAACGCGGTGTTGTTCTGAGCGAAGGCCATCAGGTCGGGCTGTCGCGCTGCGATGAGCGCCGACAGCCCGGCGGCCGCGACGGTTCCGCCCACGAGCGCGGCCACCAGCCCGGCCGCCGCCAGGCCCTCCGCGGCCGTTCTCGCCAGCTTGGCAAGGCCGGTCCGCCACGTGCGCTCGGGGTAGCGCTCGCCGGCCCAACGCAGGCCCGCGAGCAAGACCAGCGCCCAACCGGTGGCCAGCAGGTAGCCGCCCACCACGTCGCTGGGGAAGTGGCCGCCGAGAGCCACCACCGAGAAGGAGATGCTCAGCGCCATTGCAACGCCCACCACCGCGGCCGCCGGACGCAGGCGCGAAGGCATGGCGACCACGAGTGCGATCGCCATTGCCATCGCAGCGGTGGAGTGCCCGCTCGGGAACGCCGCGGCGGAGACGTAGACGCCGTCGATCGTCCCGTCATAGCGCGGGTAGGCCAGCAGCGCCTTGAGCGCCTGGCTCGACACGCTGGTGGCGCCGAGCAAGGCGATCACGAACAGCCCCACGCGCGGACGTCCGCGCGCCACCGCCAGCACCGCCAGCGCGACCCCGATCAGGCCGACCTGAAGAGGGTCGCCTAGCCGCGCGAACGCGTCGAAGACCTGCTCCGTCGCCGGGCGCTCCAGCCCGAGGAAGCCCTGGAGCGCCGAGGCGTCTACCCAACGGGCATCCGACCAGCCGTAAGCGACCGCCAGCAGGGCGGCGAAAGCGACCGCGCAGAGGGCGGCCGCCCGGAGCATCGCTCGCGGGGTCAGGGCCATGCGCCCGAGGCTAGCGAGCCGATTTCCCGCCGCTACAATCGCCGGCCCAGGCCGCCATCGTCTAGGGGACTAGGACGCCGCCCTCTCACGGCGGAAACCGGGGTTCGAATCCCCGTGGCGGTACCTCAGAAAGCCCCGTAAAGCGCCAGGTTTTTTCGTTGAAAAGGAGCCCGTGGGAAAGTCCGGTCAGAAATTCCCGGACCAGCGCCAGCGTCCGCTCCCGGGCCTCGGCCAGGGCTCACAGCGAGGCCGTGGGAGGGTGATGGGGCAGCTGGTGTAACGAGCTCGCGCCGTATTACCCGCCACCGTTGCCCGGGGCGGCACGTCCGTCGTTACGACGGCGTCCGCTTCGATCATGGCTCCTGCATTGACCGCGGGCTCCGGGCACGACTGGAGCGCCGGTCCCCGACCCTGGTTAGGGAGGGACCGGCGCTGCGCACCTATAAGCCGCGAGTATCAGGGGCCTGCGAGAGGGGGCTGCCGTCGTGGCAATCGCGGAGATCGATGAACCCTGTGGGCGTTTACCGAGTCCCTCCCAGGGTGCGTTGAACAGACCGGCGAACTCCTGGATTCCATATGGCGTCGATACACAGGGGTGTGGTCAGGAAAGACGCCGGCGGTTGCCTCCAGTCTCGCCCTTTCCGCCTCTCCCGCGATGCCCGCGCTATCGGCCGGCGTCGGCCAGTTGCGCCTCGACCGCTCGGTGAACGTTGCCGTGGACGTGGTCGGTCCCGATGCGGTCGATGATCCCGTCGGCTTTCAGGACCGCGAGAACCTGTGGCTTGACCCGCGCCAGTCGCAGCGTGACGCCGTCGGCTTTCGTCAGTTCGTGGATCTCGGTGACCTTCGCCGCGCCCTGGGAGTCGATGAAGTTGACGCCCTCGAGATCGAGCACGAGCGCGCGGCGGTCGGGGTCCTCCTGGGCGAGTTGGCGAACCCGCTCCTCGAGCGCCTCCGCGGTGGCGAAGAACAGCCCGCTGTCGATACGCAGGAGGACGACGCCGGGGAACGTCTCGTCGGCGGGGTTCTCGTCGAGGTCGCGGAAGACCTGGGTCCCGGGCTGCCGGCCGAGCAGCGGCATCGGCGGGCGGGTGGCGACGTAGACGAGCCAGCCGAGCGATAGCAGGACCCCGACCACAACACCCGCGAGAACCCCCACCGAGAGCACGCCGATGATCGCCGCCGCCGCGACCCAGAAGTCGAATCGGGTGACCCGATAGAGACGGCGCAGCTCGGCGACGTCGATCATCCCGAATACGACGGCGTCGATGATCACCGCCCCGAGCACGGCCTTGGGAAGGTCCGAGAACAGCGGGGCGAGGACGAGCAGGGTCGCGAGCACCAGGCCGCCGCTCACGAGCGACGCTACCTGCGTGCGCGCGCCCGCCGACTCGTTCAGCGAGCTGGCCGAGAGGCTGGTCGACACGGGCATCCCCTGAGACAGGCCCGCGCCCACGTTGGCAATCCCCTGAGCCACGGACTCTTGGTCCACCTCGATGCGATACCGGTGCCGCGCGGCGAACGCTCTCGCATCACCGGCTGTCTGGGAGAACCCGATGAGCAGCAGCGCCACCGCCGCAATGGCGACGGTTGCGTAGTGGTCCCGGACGAGCCCGAGATCGGGCATCTCCGGGGTGGGAAGCCCGCGCGGCACGTCCCCGACAAGCGCGACCCCGTGCGCGCCGAGATCGAACAGGGATGAGGCCAGGAGGCCGCCCGCGACGAGGGCTAGCGCGCCCGGAACCGCGGGCGCCAGGCGCCGCAGCCCCAGAATCACCCCGAGCGCCGTGGCGCCGACGAGCAATGTTGTCCTTTGGGTGTCACCGAGCGATCCCAGCCACGACCCAAGCTCGCGCCACGCGTTGTCGCCCTCGGCGGACGTCCCGGTGAGCTTGGGCAGCTCGCCGACCACCACATCGACCGCCGCCCCCGCCAGGAATCCGGTGACCACCGCCCTCGACAGGAAGCTGGATATCCACCCCATCCGCAGGAGCGCAAGCAGCAGGAACAAGAGCCCGGTGGCCAGCGCGATCGCCGCGACGAGCTCCGCCGCCTGCTCTCCAGCGACGCTGGTCACCGCCACCGCGCCTCCCGCGACGGCCGCAAGCGACGAGCTCGGCCCCGTCGAGATGTGCCGAGACGTACAGAAGAGCGCGTAGAGGATCGCCCCGGCGGCCGCCGCGTACAACCCGTTCTGCACCGGGACTCCCGCGATGTCGGCGTACCCGAGGTTCTTCGGCACCACCAAGGCAGTGACCGCGATCCCCGCCGCTAGATCGCCGCGCAGCCAGCGCCGCTCGTAGTTGGGCAGCCATCCCACCACCGGCAACGCGCGAGCGAGACCGCGATGCTTTCGATCCTGACCCGCCGTGCGCGGTGTCACGGTTTCATACGTCGCGCTCCGCAGCGATGCGGCCCGCGCGCGCTGCTTCTCGAGCGCACCGTGGTCGTGCTCGTTCTGGTCCGCGACAGCCCCACTGCTTCGAGGGCCTCGGGCCGGTCGTCGTAGTAGTGCACGCGCACGGCTCTTCCGTTGCGAAGAGTCCACACCGCCGCGATGCGCTGCTCGAGCACGCTGTCGGTGTTCGCGGCCCGAGCATGGACGCGCATGAGCACGACGATCTCATCATCGGCCTCGATGAAATCCTCGGCGGTCATCCAGTAGTGATCCCAAGCCGCCAGCCACTCACGAGTTGCTGCGGCGATCTCATCAAGACCGTGGCAGACGCGTGGCCCGCCGCTGAGGCTCGCAAGCCCTGCCGACCACTCCCACTCGATGTTCGGATCCGCGATATGTCGCAAGGCCCACAGATCGCCCTTCGCCCACTCACCGTACAGCCAGTGAAGCGCGTCGATGTTCTCCCGCGACATCGCCTACTCCGACAGCCCCACGGCTGCGAGGGCGCGGTCGCGGTTGTCAAAGTCCTCTTCCCGCACCACGAGGCCACGCGTATGCGTGAAGACCTGAAAGAGGGGTTGGTCCAGGGCGATGCCTGTGTGCCTACCCCGGCCGGTGACGCGGCCACCTGCCAGGAACCGCTGGCCGCAGTCGATGAACTCATCGAACTCGAGCCTGCAGTCGTCGTCTGATGCGATACACGGCGGGGCATCCGCTCCAGCGCGAGCCGGTAGCGGTTGCAGGCTCCGGGCCGCTTGTACCTGGGAGGAAAGCGCCTCGGCCGCGCGCGCCGCATCAACGCCACCATCAGGTTGGGGTGCCAGCTGCTGCGCAAAAACGCGGGATACTGGGCGGGCGATGTCGCGGGAGAACGTGGAGCTGATCAAGGCATCTGTCGACTACTACGCGAGGGGTGAGCGCGACGCGTACCTCGCCTGCTTCGCAGAAGACGTCGAGGTACGCCCTGATGTGAGCCGCTTTCCCGAGGCAGACCCGTTTCGCGGCCGCGAGGAGTTCAGGCGCTTCCTTGCCGAGGTCGATCAAACTTGGGAGGGCGGCGACACCTTGGTGCTCGGGGAGATCTTCGCGGTGGGCGACCGTGTCGTGGCTCGGGCCGAGTGGGGAGGCAGGGGACGGGCCAGCGGTGTCGACCTGCGCACCGGCCTGACCACCATCGGCACCGTCCAAGATGGGCAGATCACCAAGATCGAGTACTTCTTCGATCACACCAAAGCCCTCGCAGCCGTGGGCTTGCCCGAGTAGGCGATGTCGCAGGAGAACGTGGAGCTGGTGCGGTCGATCTTTGCGGCCTGGGAGCGTGGCGACTACAGCTCGGCCGACTGGGCACACCCCGAGATCGAGTTGGTAAGCGCCGACGGCCCCACACCCGGCAGCTGGACCGGGGTGGTCGCGATGGCAGACATGTGGCGCGAAACCCTGGGCGTCTTTGAGGAGCTGCGGACCGAGGCCGACGAGTACCGCGCGCTCGATCACGAGCGTGTGCTCGTGCTTATGCGCTTCAGCGGGCGCGGGAAGACGAGCGGGCTGGAAGTGGGGCAAATGCAGACGAAGGGGGCGAACCTGTTCCACGCCCGCGGCGGCAAGGTGACGAGGCTGGTCCTCTACTGGAAGCGCGAGCGGGCGCTCGAAGCCGAGGGACTGTCGGAGTAGGCGCTCAGATCCAGCCCACCAACCTCGTGACGGGCTGCTGCTGCTCGGCGCGCTCGGCGGCCATGGTGAGTAGCCAGCGCAGGGCGTTGCGGAGGTTGACCTCGATGCGGCATCCCGGAAGGGATCCTTGCGGCAATTCACTCTGCGGGGGATGATCCTCGGGAGTGGCGGGGGCGCCGAAAGAAACACCTGCGGTTGGCCGGCTGGCGCTTGCGTGGGTCCATCTAGCGGTGCTGTGGGCCTTCGCCTTCGCGAAACCGCTCTTCGACGTCCTCGCCGACAGTCCTGATTTCTTCGTGGTTCGTGGCAACAC
This sequence comes from uncultured Thermoleophilaceae bacterium, assembly GCA_963755215.1. Taxonomy (GTDB): domain Bacteria; phylum Actinomycetota; class Thermoleophilia; order Solirubrobacterales; family Thermoleophilaceae; genus JAAYBF01. The sequence continues at coordinate 301,315 of CAVWIW010000006.1, read as the reverse complement.
GGCGGGCGACATACTGCTTCTCGCCTTCGGGGTGACACTCGTCCCCCCGTCGGTTCTGCTGGCTTGTGAGCTGCCCTTCGCTCGCGTTGAGCCGGTTCGGCGTTTGTTGCATGCCGTGTTCGTCGGCGTTCTAGCCACGTCCTTGGCGCTTCAGGTCCTCGACGATGTAGTCGACGCTCCTGCTTTTCTCCTGCTCATCGGAGCTGTGACGTTGGGCGCCGGGTCAGCCTGTCTCTATGCGCTTTTTCCTCCCGCGAGATTGGTGCTCACCGTGCTCGCTCCTGCTCCCGTCGTTTTCGTTGGGATGTTCTTGCTGACCTCTCCGATTTCAAAGCTAGTCCTTCCGCAGGGTGACAGCTCTACCGCGGCGGCCGTTGAGGGCGCCCGCGTGCCCGTAGTAGTCGTGGTCTTCGACGAGTTTTCGGGTTACTCGCTCATGAACCGCGGGGGGAGACTCGACGCTGAGCGATACCCAAACTTTGCGTCGTTGGCAAACGACGCGACCTGGTTCCCAAACGCTACGACGGTCACCGATGGAACCACTCACGCGGTGCCCGCTGTTCTCACCGGCGATGTGCCAACTGGCGACGTACCCCCAACCGTCTCGGAATATCCACACAATCTTTTCACTGTCCTGAGCGACCGATACGGGTTCAACGTGAATGAGCCGGCCACTGACCTCTGTCCGGAGCGATTGTGCGCAAAAGAGATCGAAGAGGCCGCGGCGAGCCGTCTGGGGGCGCTGTTCGACGACCTCACCGTGGTGTCCCTGCACCTGCTGCTCCCAAAGGGTTTGGTCGACAGTCTGCCGGCTGTGGACCAGACCTTCGGCAACTTCGGCGATGAGGGTCGTGACGTTGCTCCTGACCCTCAGAGGGCGCCACAGTCGGGCATTCCGGCGGGGGCGTTCGAAGACCCTCCAGCCCAGTGGCGGCGGGTCACCGCGCGCGTAAAGCGTTCCCGCAAGCGCCCGACTCTTACCTTTGCGCACGTCCTGCTGCCGCATCATCCATGGCAATCCCTGCCCTCCGGCCAGGAGTACCCCGCAGCCGGGCCCGCCCTGCCCGGCACGGAGAACGACGTGTGGGGCAACGATCCGGTCCTCGTCCGACAGGCCGAGCAGCGCTACCTGCTCCAGCTCGGATATGTCGACCGACTTCTCGGCCAGCTGGTGAAAAAACTGCGCCAGACGGGGCAGTACGACCGAGCGCTGATAGTCGTGACCTCAGACCACGGGATCGCATTCCGACCCGGCCTGCCCCGTCGGGAGATCACCAAAGAAACGTTCCCAGACATCGCGTCCGTTCCCCTCTTCCTGAAGACGCCGGGACAGCGCTCCGGCCGGCGCGACGAGCGACTGGCGCGCACAGTCGACATCCTCCCGTCTGTAGCTGACGCCCTGGGCGTGCGACTCCGCGAGAAGACTGACGGGCGATCGCTGCTGGGTTCGGCCAATGACCCTTCGTCACTGACGATTTCCGCTCTCGACGCCTCAAACGCCACTGTCAGGGCTAGAGAGTTCAAAAAGGGGCGCGACGCTCGGGTGCGTCTGGCACAGGACCTGTTCGGCGCGGGGCGGACAGGGCTCTTCACGAGCGTCACCGCCGCCAGGCTCATCGGAGTCAATACCGCTGAACTCAGACCGTTCACCACCGCGGATGTCCGAATCCGGCTGGACACACCACGCCTATTCACCTCGGTGAACCCCCGCGCCAGCGTGATTCCGGCTTTCGTGACCGGAGTGATCACTGGGAACGTGGAGGTCGGCGAGCGCTTCGCGGTGGCTCTGAATGGGCGCATTGCCGGAGTCGGTTCGGCCTACCAAGCGGGATCAGAGACCCGCGTCGGCGCGATCGTCCCTCCTAGCAGGCTGCGCCAGGGTGCCAACCGTGTCCAGATATTCCGGATCAGCACAGGTTCTAAGGCGATCCGCCTCGCGCACGTGCCGCGGAGCGACACCACGTTCGATGCCGAGCTCGTCGAGCGGGATGGATACGAGGCCGTTGCGAGGCCTTCCGGGCGTCCGATCCGGCTAGTCGCAGGCGCCGTCAGCGGCTTCCTGGACTCTCTGGAGACCAACGGCGAGGCGATAACCGTCTCCGGCTGGGCCGTGGATCGAGGCCGCCGTCGCGTGGCGGACCAAGTACTCGTGTTTGCCGACGGTGAGCTCGTGGCTAACGGAAGGCCCCTGGCGTCACGGTCAGACGTCGCTAAGGAGTTTGGTTCACAACTAGAGCGATCCGGCTTCCTGCTCAAGGGCGTGACCCAACCCCTCCAAAACCGCGCTTCTCCTCGGATCCGAGTGGTGGCCATCTCCGGTGGGCGCGCTTCTGAGCTCAAGGCCGCAGAAGGCTAGGCAACGACACCCGAAGGCAAGCCGTCACGCGGCGCCGCCCCGCTTGATCGACGCGGTCAAACCCACACCGTGGGTCGGGCGGCGAGCGACCAGTCGGCAGGTTCGGTTGACCGCGAAGCCGTCGGCGTGGTAGGCACGCACTTCGCACTGACCGAGAGAAGGGACATCTGGTGAGAAGGCTGCTGGTCGCTGTCGTTTCCGTCGCCGCCCTGGGCCTGCCGTGCGCCGCTCAAGCCGCTCCGACGCAAACCTTCTCGACCTCTCAGAGCGAGTTCGACCCTGGGGTGCGCAACCAGGGCTGGTGGAGCCCCGACCCCACGATCGCCAACGGCGATTCCAACGACAACTACATCGTCGACTCGCTCCAACGGAACTTCTTCAGCTTCGATGTCTCGTCTGCGTGCCAGGCGAGCAGCGTGACTCTGCGACTGACCCGCTTTGACCAGTTCGGGTCGTTGACGTACTCGCTGTTCGATGTCTCGACTCCGGCCGCAACGTTGAACGCCAACGACGGAGCCAGCCCCACGATTTTCGATGACCTGGGCACCGGCACGAGTTTCGGCAGCTTCCCGGTCGCTCCCGGAGCCGAGACCGACGTGCTCAGCTTCCCGCTCAACGCGGCGGGCGTCGCGGCCTTCAACGCGGCGCGGGGCGGCTTCTTCTCGATCGGCGGGTCGGTCGCCGAAGAAAGCGGCTACTTGTACGGATTCAGCGGGCCACCTGCCAGCGGCGCTCAGGAGCTCATCGTGACCTGCGCCCTCCCGACGACAAGCGAACAGTGCAAGAACGGCGGCTGGCGCAACTACGGCGCCCGGTTCAAGAACCAGGGCCAATGCGTGAGCTTCGTCGCCACGGGCGGCAAGCAGCGGTCGTAGGCCGGACTGGCCGGTTGACTTCCGCCCTTAGAGGGTGGTAGGCCACACAGCACAGGGCACTGGACTCGACCGGAAGGAGTCCCTGATCAAACGTCCGGTCCTCGCCGCTGTTGCCGTCATGTTGAGCCTGCTGTGGGCGGCCTCGGCTCAAGCAGCGCCGTTTGTGTACGTCGCCAACGAAGGGGTCAGTGCCCCGATTGGTCCGGGCAGCGTTTCGCAGTACGAACTCGGCGCCGGCGGCCTGCTCGCACCGCTTTCCCCGCCCACGGTGGCCGCCGGCAGCAATTCCGTAGCCATCGCAGTGAGTCCGGACGGCGAGAGCGTCTATGTAGCCAACGTCAGTTCCGACAATGTGTCCCAGTACGACGTCCACGCCGGTGGGAGGCTCTCGCCCAAGACCCCGGCCACGGTTCCCGCCGGGGACGGCCCATTCGGAGTGGCGGTCAGCCCCGACGGAAGGAGCGTGTATGTCTCGAATGCCGGGGGCGACAGCGTTTCCCAGTTCGACGTCGGCCGCGGTGGCGAGCTTTCGCCCAAGACCCCGGCGACGGTTCCCGCGGGGGATGGCCCATTCGGAGTGGTGGTCAGCCCCGACGGAAGGAGCGTTTACGTTGCAAACGCTCCGGGCCACAGCATTTCGCAGTACGACGTCGGCCTTGGCGGGCGGCTCGCGCCGAAGAGCGTCGCCACGGTCGCTGCGGGTGCCGCCTTCGACCTGGCGGTAAGCCCTGACGGCCACAGCGTCTACGTCCCCGACGACGTTGGCAACGTGGTGTTCCAATACGACGTCGGCCCCGGTGGTGCGCTCTTGCCCAAGACCCCGGCCACGGTCGCCGCCGGGGACGGCGCGTTTGCCCCAGCTTTGAGCCCCGATGGCAAGAGTCTCTACGTGACCAACACCTTCGGAGCGAGCATCAGCCAATTCGACATCGGGGCGGGCGGCAGGCTCTCGCCAAAGAGCCCGGCCACCGTGGCCGCCGGAATCCAGCCAATCGGGGTGGCGGTGAGCCCGGAGGGCGGCAGCGTTTACGTCACCGATACGGCAGGCGACAAGGTCTTCCAGTACGACGTCGGCGCGGGCGGCAGACTCTCGCCGAAGCGCCCGGCGACCGTAGCCGCCGGCATCCACCCGGTAGACGTCGCGGTGAGCCCGCTGCCGCGCCTCCCAACCACCAAGGATCAGTGCAAGAACGGCGGCTGGCGCAACTTCCCCGGCTTCAAGAACCAGGGCAAGTGCGTCAGCTTCGTGGCCACGAGAGGTCGAAATGTCGCAGGAGAACCTCGACGAGGAGTTGGGTAGCAGGAGGCCCGTTCGCCGCTCTCGCCGGCGCCGGTCAGGAGCCCGCGCGCCCCTCCGCCCACTCCGCCTTGTGGATCCGCTTCGCCTCCTGGTACTCCTCGAGCGCGTGCGGGGAGTCCACGTCGCCGAGCGTCGGATGCCACGGCACGAGCTCGCCGGCGGCCTCCACGCCGAAGTGCTTGAACAGGACCGACCCCAGCGCCTTGATTTTCATCTCGCCGAAGCCCGGCAGGGCGGCAAGGTTGGCGCGCAGCTCGTCTGAGTCGGCCGCGTCGGTCCACACGCGGGCGGCATCGCCTCCGTAGCGGTCGCGCACATGGACCGCCAGCTCGTGCACGCGCTTGGCCATTGAGCGCGGGTAGCGGTGGATCACGGGCTTGGCGAAAAACACCGGCTCCAGGTCGGCGGACGCGAGCGTGGCCGCGTCGATCGCACCGAGTCGCTCCTTCAGCGCCAGCGGACCCTGGAAGGCCTTCATCACGGTCACGCGCTGGTCGAGCTCGAAGCCCACCAGCAGGGCCATCGGGTCCGAGGCGATCAGGGCATTGGCCTCGTCGGACTCCGTGAAGTAGAGACGGTCGGGCACGCTGCTCGATCGTAACCCGTGTCCCCGAGACCAGGCGGAGTTCAGCTCGGTCGTGGTCACCGACAACTGAGCGCCCGATGCGGCGCCCACCCCCGCCGTGCGGTTACGCTCGCACCGATGAAGGCCCTTCGCCGAGCCGCGGGCACCGTCGCGCTCACCGCGCTCGTGACTGCCGCCGCGGCTTCCACCGCCGCCGCGCAGGACCCCGGCCGCTGGCTGCTGACCGGCGCGAGCTCGGTGCCGGTGGTCTGGTACCAGGGGCTGACCTCCAACCCGGCCAAGACGCGCACCTACTTCGTCGGCGTGTTCGAGGGCGTGTGGCAGGCAACGCCGCGGCTGCTCCAGACGGGCGGCGTGGGCAACGCGATCCCGCCGGACGTGGCCGCCGCCGAGGGCTACAACCACATCGGCGACCCCACTTGGAACCGCGCCGAGGGCGGGCGCCTGATCCTGCCGCTCGAGTGCTACCGCCCCGGAGCAGGCGGCAACACCTGCGGCACCGGGTCCTTCGGCGTGACGGATCCGCGCACGCTGGCCTGGCGCTACTACGTGAAGCTCGACCGCAGCGAGATCGCCAAGGCGATGTGGGCCGAGACCTCGCCCGACGGCAAGCTCATCTGGACGAGCAGCGGGAGCGACCTGCTGGCCTATCGGACCAGCGACGTGTCGGCCGCGAACGCCGCGCCGGCCGCCGCGCCGATCCGCTCGGTGCGCAGGCTTGCCGGCGCCGTGCCTCCCACGGGCGTGACCGGCGCCGTGTTCCGCGCCGGCCGGCTGCTGCTGGCAGGCGAGCGCGACGGCGTCTACCAGGTGTGGTCGGTCGACACGGCCACCGGCTCCCGCCGGCTGGAGCTGGAGACCACCCTGTGCGGTGAAGCCGAGGGGCTCGACACGATCCCCACGCTCGGCGGCAGGCTGCATTGGCTGATCGCGCCCTTCGATCCCGGCTGCCAGCTGAGCTTTGGGCCGTCTAGCGCGCTGCTGCATTTCATGCGCACGCCGGGGCGCGCCGGCCTGAACGTGAGCATCGCCAACGTGGTGGCCGAGCCGCTTCCAGGCAAGGTCACCGCGGTCGTTCGCGTCATGCGTGGAGACAGGCCAGTGCGGCGCGCCCACGTGAGCTTCGCCGGGGGCAAGGCCCGCACCGGCAGGCGCGGCTTCGCCGTGGTCAGGGCGCGGCTTGCCCTGCCAGGCCGCTTCAGCGCCCTGGCCCGCAAGGGCCGGCGCTACGGGCTCTCCCCCCGCGCCGAGGTCGCGACCTCTCCGGCCGCGCGCGAGAGCCGCGTGGCGGGCGCCGCTCGCTGATCCAAGACCGGCCGCAGGAGGCCGGTTGCGACTGGCGAGATCACCCTCGCGGGGTTAGGTTGGTAGCGGCGCTGGAGGCGCCATCTGGCGCGCGATTCGTGGCCCAGTCGCCCGGCGGGAGACATGAACAGAAAGCGGACGACCGCCGCGGGGCTCGCGGCTCTCACAATGGCGGGGATCGCGGTCCCAGGCGCGTCCGCGGGCACCCCCGCCACGCCGCCCCCGGCGGGCGCGGCGGGAGAGGCCGCCCTGCGTGCCGCCGAGACCCGTGTGCTGGGCGCCGGACACGCAGCCGAGCACGCGCAGCTGCGCCAGGCGATCCGCCAGCGCAGGGCCACGGCCCGCACCGCCGCTAGCGGCGCTCCGCGGGCTCGGGCCTCCGCCGGCCTGCGCCCCGTGACGGGCGACCCCACGCGCGTGGGCCGCTGGGGAGCGGCGTTCTCCATCCCGGTGATGGCGGTCCACGGCGCCGTGCTCCCCACCGGCAAGGTCCTCTGGTTCTCCTACCCGCGTAAGCCCACCGGGTCGACCACGCCTGGGCAGGACATAAGCGAGCCGAATCTCGCGCACGCATGGCTGTGGGATCCCCGCACCGGCGCGCACAAGCAGGTCGACCCACCGCTCTGGCGCGACCCCGCCGACGGTCAGCTAAAGCCCGCCAACATCTGGTGCGCCGGGCAGTCGCACATGGCCGACGGCCGCCTGCTGGTCACCGGGGGCAACCTCGCGTTCGGCACGAAGACCGCGGCTCCGAAGGGCCTGAACAAGGTCTATACGTTCAACCCCTTCACTGAGTCCTGGACCGAGCAGCCCAACATGCGTGCGGGGCGCTGGTATCCGACGAACGTGCTGCTCCCCGACGGGCGCACGGTGATCATGAGCGGCCTGACCGCGTCGGGCATCAACGGGGCCAACGACAACACAACGGTCGAGCTCTTCACACCTACCACGAGCATCAACGGACGCGGCCGGATCACCCTGCTCGGCCGGCGGGGGACGGGGAAGGGGCCGCCCACCGGCGGCCTCTACCCGCACACCATCGCAATGCCCAGCGGCCGCATCCTGATCGCCGGGCCGCTCATGAACGACTCCTGGTTCATGAAGATGCCGGGGCCCGACAACGCCTTCTCGTGGGAGGACATTCCCAACGCGAGGCGTGACCGGGTCTGGGGCACCGCCGTGCCCGTGCCCGCCGGGCCCACCGGGTCCCCGTCCGTCATGCAGCTGGGCGGATCGGCGCCGGGTACGTATGAGCCCAACACCACCAGCTATGGAACGACGAGCGCCGAGACCTTCGACGAGCGCAAGCCGCGCGCCGGCTGGCGCCCCGCGCCGCCGATGCAGGTGGGCCGCTCCCACCACAACACCGTGCTGCTGCCCGACGGCTCCATGGTCACTGTGGGCGGCGGCGTGGGCATCCGAAACGGCGACCAGTGGTCCGCCGACCCCGAGCAGCGACACATCGAGCTGTGGAACCCGTCCACCCGGCGCTGGACCCTGGGCCCCGCCCAGGCCGAGCCACGCGCCTACCACTCGATCGCGATGCTGCTCCCCGACGCCCGTGTGATCTCTGCCGGCGATGACCTGAACACCAGCATCTTCAGCGACACGGCGGAGATCTATGAGCCGCCCTATCTGTTCAAGGGCCCGCGGCCCGTGATTGGCTCCGCGCCGAAGCGCATCACGCTCGGAAAGACCTTCGACGTGTCGTCCTCCGGCGCACCGGTACGGCGCGCCGCACTCGTGGCACCCAGCGCGGTCACCCACGCCAACGACATGAGCCAGCGCTATGTGCCGCTCCAGGTGGAGCGCCGGAGCAACGGGGTCGTACGGCTCACCGCGCCCCCCGACGTGGCAGTCGCGGGACCCGGCTACTACATGCTCTTCCTCGTGAGCGATCGCGGCGTGCCGTCGGTCGCCAAGTTCCTCCAGCTCGGGCGGGGAGGCTGCATCGATGCCCCGCGTGAGGTTGACGGCAGCGAGCTCGGGGTGGCCAAGCTCGGCCGCCCGCTCGCGTCCCAGCGGCGGCACGCACTCGCCGGCGGCAGGCGTTCGGGGCGCTCGATCGACCGCTGGTGCACCGTCGGCGGTGGCACCCTGCGCGTCGGCTATCCACCGCGGCGCCTGGAGCGGGCGCTCGGGTCCTCCGGCCGCAGGCTGCACGGCCGCGTGGCGCTGGCGCTGACCACCAGCCCGCGCCTGTCCCTGCGCGGGGTGAAGATCGGTCAGGGCGCCCGGTCCGCGGCGCGCCGGCTGCGGGGCGAACAGCGCCACCGAATCGGCCGCTCCACCTGGCTGGTCGCGCCTGGCGGCCGCGCGCGTCTGCTGGTGAGGATCGTGCGCGGACGGGTCACCGAGCTGGGCATCGCGGATCGCAGCGCCACGGCCGGATCCAAGCGGGCCAAGCGCTTCCTCAGAGCCTGGACACTCGGCTAGGGGAGGCCGCGCCGGGCCTGGACTTTCGTCTGAGGGGCCGGCCGGCTCGTTGGCGACGCGGCGGCAGCCTGCCGAGGCGCGGGGTATCCGCCGTGCCATAGCCGTACTCATTCTCATGGCGCTGGTCGCGACCGCCTGCTGGTCGGGCCTGCCATCCGCCCTCAGTTCGGGATCCGCCACCGCGGCGGACACGCCCGGCTACCCGCAGCAGCCCTACGTTCAGGCCAGGTCCGCCCGCGCCTTCGGCGACTCCGTTGGCGTGAACGTGCACCTGTTGTGGACCGACAGCTCGTACGCCGACTTCAACACGATCCACTCGCCGGCTGCGCGAGCTCGGCGTGCGCTACCTGCGCGACGGCCTGTGCGCCACCTGCGTTCACCACGTGGACCGCATCAAGCGGCTCGGCGCAGCGGGCATCAAGACGCACCTGATCGCCGGCGACCTGCGCGGCGGGTCGCCCCGTCTCCAGGAGAACCTCCAGGCCATCCGCACTCACCTGCGTGGCGCGGTGATCTCGATCGGTGCGCCCAACGAGCCCGACGTAGAGGGTCTATCGGACTGGCTGCCGCGCACCCGCGCCTACCAGCGCGAACTGTGGACGCGGGTGAAGGGCGACCCGCTGCTCAGGCACCTCCCGGTGCTGGGCCCGGCCGTGGTGCACCACAACAACCGCGCGGCCGTGGGCGACCTCTCCGCATACCTCGATCGCGGCAACATGCATCCCTATCCGGGAGGCGGCACCCCGCTGCACAACCTGGCGGACGAGCGCGCCCGCGCGGCGCCCATCTCGGGCTCCAAGCCACTCGTGGCAACCGAGGCCGGCTACCACTCGGACCTGGCCACCACGAGCGGCCACAACCCCACGTCTGAGCGTGGCATCGCGCACTACACGCCGCGGCTGGCCCTGGAGGGGTTCGTGGGCGGCGTGGAGCGCACCTACATCTACCAGCTGCTCGATCCCTGGTCTCCCGCCGAGGAGGCCAGGCGGGGGTTCTCGAACATGGAGAACTCCTTCGGCCTGCTGCGCTGGGACCTGTCGCGCAAGCCTGCCTTCAACGCGCTACGCAACCTCATGCGAGCGGTCGACTCCGGGTCGGCCCCGCTCCCCGTCCCCGGCGGGCTGCGGTTCGGCCTCGACGGGGCGCCCCCAGACATGCGGAGCCTCCTGCTGCGGTCGGCAAACGGCACGTTCTCGCTCGTGCTGTGGCGAGAGCTGAGCGTGTGGGACCGCTTCGCCCGCACCGAGATGTACCCGGCCTCGGACCGGGTCGACGTCGTGCTGGGCCAGCCCGTAGCGCTGGCCCGCCGGTTCGATCCCGTTGCCGCCGACGGCGAACTGGCGCGCTGGGCAAACCCGCGACGCCTGTCGGTGGATGTGGGCGGCGGGCCGGTGGTCCTGAGCCTCACGCCTCCCGGCGCCCCGCTCGCCCGGCTCGGATCGGGGCACTCCGCCAAGGGCGCCACCGGACCGGCCGCCGCCCGGGCCCGCGCCAAGCGGCGGGCGGCCTTCAAGCGGTCGCTCAAGCTCGGGCGCGCCCGCCTCGGAAAGTACGCCTCGGTGGCGGTCCGCTGCGGCGGCCCATGCGCGTCGGTCAGGGCCCGCGGGAGGCTGGTCGTGCGGTCGGGCAAGCGCAAGCGCAGCTACCGGACCCGCCCGCAGACCAAGGCCATCCGCAAGGGCCGCGCCGTCCTGCGGCTCAGGCTCTCACGCAGGGCCAGGCGCGTGGCCGCGCGAGCGCGCAAGCGCGGGGGCCGGGTAAGGCTGGTGCTCACGATCTCCGGCCGCACGGCGTCCGGGGTGCGGCTGGGCACCAGCACCCGGACGCTCAAGGTCAGGCGCAGGCGCTAGCGCCCCCGTTCACCCCGTCTTCACAGGACGGTCACCCGCCGATCACAGCGAAACGCCCGTTCCGACCGACCATCTCCTCAATGAGAGAAACGGTCACATCACTGATCGCCCGCAACGGGCAGCTGGCCTTCGTGGCAGCGGTAACGGCGACCCTGCTCGCCTTCGTCTTCGGCCTGGCCACGGACGGCTCGATCGGCATCGGGCAGCTCGTGGTCTACTCGTTCGCCGCGGGCTTCGGGCTCGAGTTCGTGTGCTCGGCGTGGACGGGCCGCTGGCGTTCCGGCAGCCGGTCCCGTCAGCTCCAGAGCTGACGCTTGCAGGGCTGGCCGCGCGCCGCCGCCGCTGATAAATTCCAGGGTCCATGGCCCCGCGGCGCACGGATTCCCTCCGCGCCTCACCGAGGATGTTCGACTCGGATCTCCTCGACCGTCTCTCGCGCGTGCACCCGACGGTGCCGCTGTTCATCTTCATCCCCGCCATAGCCGTCACGTTCGCGCTCGGGCAGGAGGGCACGCCTCCGCTGGAGGTCACGGCGTGGCTGCTGGGCGGCTACGCGTTCTGGACCCTCACCGAGTACTGGATGCACCGCGTGGTGTTCCACTTCGAGCCGGAGCGCGGGATCGGCGCCAGGCTGCACTGGATCATCCACGGGGTCCACCACGACCATCCAAACGATCCGATGCGGCTGGTCATGCCGCCGTCCGTGAGCGTCCCGCTGGCGCTCCTGTTCTACGGGCTGTTCTACCTGGTGATCGGCGGCCAGAGCGCCGACCTGTTCGCCTGCGGCTTCCTCGCCGGCTACCTCCTGTACGACATGACGCACTACCACCTGCACCACCACAAGGCGCGCACGCGCCTGGGCAAGCTTCTCTACGAGCTGCACATGCGCCACCACTTCCAGGACGACACGCGCGGCTTCGGCGTGAGCGCACCGTTCTGGGACTACGCCTTCGGCACGCCGCAGAAGCGCCGCACCCAAGACTGACGACTCAGGCCACTAGGCTCGCGCCGTCGTGACCGAGCCCCTCTCACCCTCCGACGCGTCGGCGCTACAGGCAGAGCGGGGGCCGGTGCACATGCACGTGGGCGGCCTCTGCGTGTTCGACGGACGCGTCGAGCGCGAGGCCGTGGTGCAGCGCCTACGCGAGCGGATCCACCTGATCCCGCGCTACACGATGCGCCTGGAGAGCTCGCCGCTGGGCCTGGCCAACCCGGCCTGGGTCGAGGACGAGGGGTTCGACCCCGATCGGCACGTGCGCCGCATGGCGCTGCCCGCCCCCGGTCGCGACGCCGAGCTGTGCGAGCTGGCCGGACAGATCCTCTCCGAGCCACTGGACCGCTCGCGCCCGCTGTGGCAGCTCACGGTGATCGAGGGGTTGGCGCGCGGGCGAACGGCGATCGTGGCGAAGATGCACCACGCGCTGGTGGACGGGCTGGCCGCGGTGGACGTGAGCACCGTGATCCTCGACCCGACCCCGGAGGGCCTGGACATCCCGCCCCCCGAGCCGCGCGACCCGCCCGATCGCCGCCAGGCCTCCGGTCTCGACTCGCTCACGCGCTTGGCCTCTGCGCAGCTCGACCTGCCCCGCCGGCTGGCGCGCGAGGCGGTAACGCGTACGGCCGATCCGCGCACCTACGCGCGCCAGATGCGCAGCGCGGCCGGGCTGGTGGGCGAGCTCGCGCGCTCGCGTCCCCAGGCGCCCGAGACCAGGCTCAACGCCCAGATCGGGCGCGAGCGGCGGCTGGCCCTGGCGCGCTGCCGGATCGACGACGTGAAGGCCGTGCGACGCGCCACCGGCGCCACGTTCAACGACGTGCTGCTGACCGCCGTCGCCCTGATGCTCTCCGACTACCTCGGCGAGGACGCGCCCGATAGCGCCGTGGCGCTGGTGCCGGTCTCGATCCGCGCCGAGGACGAGCGCGGCGAGGGCGGCAATCGCATCTCGACCGTCTTCGTGGACCTGCCGCTACGGGGCGAGCCGCTGGAGAGGGTGCGCCGGGTCAACGAGGCCATGAACGCCGTCAAGGCCTCGGCACAGGTCCGCGCGGGCGCCCTGATCGTGGGCGCCACCGGCATCGTGCCCCCGATCGTGTCCTCCCTCGCCGTGCGTGCCATGAGCGCGCCGCGCATGTTCAACCTCGTGGTGTCCAACGTGCCCGGGCCGCAGCAGACCTTCTACCTGGCCGGCGTGCCGATGCTCGAAGTGTTCCCAGCGGTGCCGCTGAACCCGCGCAACCAGGCGCTCTCGATCGGGATCGTGAGCTACGACGGCGGCGTGCGGTTCGGGCTGCTGGCGGATAGGGACGCGCTGCCGGATCTGCAGTTGGCGGCCGAGGCGTTGCAGGCGGCCGTCCGGGCGCTGGTGGGCGCCAGTGCCGCCTGAGGGCGGGTGCTCGGTGCTCGGTCTTGGGTCGTTACCGAGCACCGTCTTAATGCGGATGAGAGGATTCGAACCTCCACGTCCCTAAGGACACGGCCTCCTGAGGACCGCGTGTCTACCAGTTCCACCACATCCGCGTGGAGGGCGCGATTCTAGCCGCCGGCATGTTCAAGCCCGGGCGACCGGGGCATTCCACCCGGCAGGAATAGACTCGAACGAGGACTACGAAAGGAGCGAGAAATGGCATACGAGGTACCGGATCTTCCGTACGGCTACGACGCGCTGGAGCCGCACATCGACGAGGCGACGATGAAGGTGCACCACGACAAGCACCACCAGGCCTACGTCGACAAGGCCAACGCCGCGTTGGAGGGCACCGAATGGGCGGACAAGCCGATCGAGGAGGTCGTGGCCAACCTCTCGCAGCTGCCCGAGGACAAGCGCGGCCCGGTGCGCAACAACGGCGGCGGCCATCTGAACCACTCGCTCTTCTGGGAGTCGATGTCGCCTGACGGCGGCGGCGAGCCCGAGGGCGCGCTGGCAGAGGCCATCGACGCGGCCTTCGGCTCGTTCTCCGACTTCAAGGACAAGGTCAAGGAGACCGGCGTCGGGCAGTTCGGCTCCGGCTGGGCGTGGCTGGTGCACGACGGCAGCGGCCTGGCGGTCCTGGGCACCCCCAATCAGGACAGCCCCCTCACCGACGGCAAGACGCCGCTCCTGGGCGTCGACGTGTGGGAGCACGCCTACTACCTGAAGTACCAGAACAAGCGCCCCGACTACATCGACGCGTGGTGGAACACGGTCGACTGGGGCAAGGTCGCCGAGCGCTTCGAGGCGGCCGGCGGCTGACCCGGAGCACCGCGCGAGCTGATCCGAGGGGCGGCCGGCGAGCCGCCCCTCGCGCTTCTCGCGCCGCCTCTCGGCGACGGACCCCGTCGATACCCTTGACGGCATGGCCCGGACCGCCACGAACGCCTGGACGGAGCACACGCTGAAGGCCCTCGGCGAGGCCGGCCACCGTGCCAGCGCACCCCGTGAGGAGGTCATCGACGCCCTCGCGTCGCTCGGGTGCTCCGTCACCGCGCGGGAGATCGCGGACGTGCTCCGCGAGCGTGGCAGCGGCGTGGGGCTCGCCAGCATCTACCGCGCGCTGGAGCTGCTCGACCGGCTGCGACTCGTCAAGCGGTTCGATGTGGGAGAAGGCGTGGCGCGCTACGAGCCCGCGCATCCCTCGGGCGAGCACCACCACCACATCGTCTGCGAGAGCTGCGGCACGGTCGAGGCCTTCGAGGACGAGCGCCTGGAACGTGCCATCCACGCCCTGTCCGACCGCGTGGACTTCAGCGTGGCCGCTCACGACGTGACGCTGCACGGCGAGTGCCCGGCCTGCCGGGCCACCGGCTGACGCGCCGCTCCAGCGTCAGGCCCGGGGCCGGCAGGCAACCTGCCCGCCCGTCAGTCCCTTGGTGAGAGTCTCGGTGTTCGAGGCCATGGACTCGATGTAGGTCTCGCCGTCCGACCCCTCGGGTCCCAGCGTGTCGGCCCACAGCGCGCCGCCGACCCTGACAGCGGACTCCCGAGCCACGGCACGCTCGAGTCTGCTGTCCAGCGAGCTCTCGGGGAACACGGCCCTCACGCCCTCGTCCTCGATCTGCTCGACCAGCGCGCCGATGTCCCGCGCCGAGGCCTGAGCCTGGCTCGACAGGGACGGGATCAACGCACCAACCACCGCCAGCCCGTAGCGCTCGGCGTAGTAGCCCAGGGCGTCATGGGTGGTCACGAGCTTGCGCTGGGCGCGCGGCACCCGCGCGATGCAGGCGGCGACGCCGCGGTCCAGGGCTCGCAGGCGGCGGCGGTAGCTCGCGGCGTTGGTCCGGTACGCGCTCGCTCCATCCGGGTCGGCCTGGATCAGGGCGTCCCGGATGGCCACCACCGCGCGGTCCGCGTTGAGCGGGTCCTGCCACCAGTGGGGATCGTCGCCTCGGGTGCGCACCGACTCGATGAGGCTCACCTGCTGAGCGTCGCCCCCGGCGGACTCGGCCAGGTCGCCGAGCCAGTCGTCGACGTCGCCTCCCGACCGGAACACCACGTCCGCCGCCTCGATCTCGCGCACGTCGCTGGGCCGGGGCTCGTAGTCGTGCGGGTCCGCGTTGGCGTCCAGCACCTGCGTCACGTCCACGCGGTCTCCCCCGACCTGGCGGACCAAGTCGCCCACCTGGGTAGTAGTGGCGACCGCAGATGCCGGGGCGTCCGAGCCCGCGGAGTCGGCCCCGCACCCGGTCGCGAGAAGCGCCGCGAGGGCGGCGATGGCGCGGACCGTTGGCTTCACGCTGCCGCAGCTTATCGAGAACGATTCTCGATATGGAGCCCTACGGCGGCTGGCGGCGCCGCCGGAGGCTTAGTCGCGCGAGCGGCCGCGGCCGGTGCGCTCGAGCGGACGCGAGGCGTCCACGTAAGGCAGCAGCCCCAGCTCGCGGGCGCGCTTGACGGCGCGCGCCATGCGGGTCTGATCGCGGCGGGACAGGCCTGTGACGCGGCGGGAACGGATCTTGCCGCGCTCGGTCACGAAACGCTGCAGCAGCGTCACGTTCTTGTAGTCGATCTTGTCCAGCTCCTCGCGCGGGAGCTTGGAGTAGCGACGGGCCTCGCCCCTCAATCCGGGCTTGCGGCCACGCGCCTTGTCCTTGGTCGGTCTCGCCATGCGACGAGGCAGGGTACACACGAGGGCCGAGAATGACTCTCACCCGCAGGTGATGGACCTCGAGGGAGGGCGCCCCTAGCCTCGATCTCGTGCCTGCCGCAAGCGTCGCACTCCCCCACGCACCCCGGGCTCCGACAGCTGGCGCCCGACCGCCACGCGGCGCTGGCGCGGCGGGCGCGAATGCTCTCCTGGCTGGGCCTGGTGTGGATCGGCGCCGAGGGCGCCGTGGCCATCGCCGCGGGCCTGGCCGCGGGCTCCGTGGCGCTGGTCGGCTTTGGCGTGGACAGCGGCATCGAGGCGTTCGCGAGCCTGGTGATCATCTGGCGCTTCACCGGCTCGCGCCTTCTCTCCGCGACCGCGGAGCGGCGCGCCCAGCGCCTGGTGGCGGTCCAGTTCTTCCTGCTGGCCCCCTACGTGGCGGTCGAGGCGGTGCTGGCACTGGCGGCGGGCCATCATCCGGACGCCTCCTGGGTCGGGATCGCGCTGGCGGCCACCAGCGCGGCGGGCATGCCGCTGCTGGGCGTGGCCAAGCGCCGCGTGGGCGAGCAGATCGGCTCAGCGGCGACCCGTGGCGAGGGAATGCAGAACGTTCTCTGCGGGATGCTGGCGGGCGCGCTGCTGGTCGGGCTGCTTGGCAACGCCCTGCTGGGCGCCTGGTGGCTGGACTCGGCGGTGGCGCTGCTGATCGCCGGAGTGGCTGTGCGTGAGGGCCTGCAGTCCTGGCGCGGCGATGCCTGCTGCCACGCCTGACCGCACTCGGTAACTCCCCGGTCACATCGCGTTGCGTCGAGCCGCGCTCGCCGTCACGCTTCGCCGCCCCATGACCTCGGACCCGCTGGCACTGGTTGCGATCGCCGCGTGGTGCTTCGCCGTGGCGCTGGCCGGCGGCCTGGCCGGGCTCGTGCTCGGGAACATCCGCCTGCCGGCACTGCTGCTGGCGGCGTCCAGCCCGGCGGCGGGCTCGGGCGCGAACATCGGCGTCTCGGGCGTCGCGGCCGCCGCTGCGTCGATCGCCCACATCCGGGCGGGCCGGGTGAACTGGCGGCTGTTCGCCTGGATGGCGCCACCGTCGATGGTCGGCGCGGTGCTGGGCGGCCTCGCCGCCGGCGCGATCCCGGCGGACGCGCTCCTGGCGGTCATCGGCCTGACGCTCCTCTACTTCGGCATCGATCTGCTGCGAGACCGCGGCCCGGCCACCCGGCCGAAGGGAACAGCGCGGATCTCGACATTCGCGCCGCGGTCCTCACCGGAGGCGCGATCGGGCTGCTGGGCGGCCTCGTGGGACTGATCCTCGGCGCCCTGCGCATGCCCGCCCTCCTGCGCTACGTGGGCGAGACGCCGCATCGCGCGGTGGGCACCAACCTGGCCGTGGGCGTGTGCGTGGGCGCGGCCGGCGTGATCGGCCACGCGCCGGAGGGCGTGGACTGGGACCTGCTGCTGCTCGGGTCCGCCGCGTCGGTGCCGGGGGCCCTGATCGGCTCGCGGCTCACGGGCCGGATGTCCGCAGCCCAGCTGCTGCGCGCCATCGGCGCGGTCCTGGTCGTGGCGGGCGTGGCCACCCTCGTGCAGGCCGCCAGCGCCGGCGTTCACACGCGTTTCACCGCTAGTGGCAGAATTCCGGTAACAAGCAGGGCTTTCCCTGGCTCGTACCGTCGTCTTCCGAGGTGGCGCGACGAGCGATCAGCCCCGAGGCGAGGAAGGCAGGGGCGGCGGCGTTCGGCGGTGCCATCGCGGTCGCGCCGCGCTGGGGCCAGCGGCCGCCAGCGGGCGCCCAGCGCCGGAGCCGAGCCCCGGCGCCACGGAGATCCAGCTGCTGGGCGTCAACGATTTCCACGGCCACCTCGAGCCGCCCAAGTCCGTGCCGCGCTCGCCGGGCGGCGGAGCCGGTGCCGCTCGGCGGCGCCGCCACGCTGCACGCGCACCTGGACCGCGCCGAGCGCAGCCACCCGGGACGGACCATCCGCGTGCACGCCGGCGACATGGTCGGCGCCTCCCCCCTGCTCTCCAGCCATTTCCACGACGAGCCCTCCGTCCGGGCCATGAACCTCATGCACTTCGACGTCGGCACGCTCGGCAACCACGAGTTCGACGAGGGCGGCGACGAGCTCGTCCGCCTGCTCGGGGTGGGCAGCGACGCGACGCCGGTCGCCTCAAGCGCGACGTGGACGGGCGCGCGGTGAACACCTCGGCGGCGGACTTCGAGGGCGTGCGGTTCCCCTACACCGCAGCCAACACGATCGATCGCGACGGACGGCTGGGCCTGCCGCCCACGCGGATGATCGAGCGGGCCGGGGCGCGGATCGGCTTCATCGGGGTGACCACGCCGTCGACGCCGGAGTACGTGCTTCCTCGCCACGCGGAGCGCTTTCGGTTCCTCGACATCTCGGACTCCGTGAACCGGCACGCCGCGGACCTGCAGCGCGCGGGTGTCGAGGCGATCGTGGTGCTGGCCCACTCCGGCGCGTACCACGCCAACGGCGACTCCGGGCGCGGCCAGCGGCGAGATCGTGGACGAGGCACGGCAGATGACGGATGCCGTGGACGTGGTGATCGCCGGCCATACCCACTCTCACCTCAACACCCGCGTCCCCTACGGCGCGGGCGGAGGTGACAAGCTGGTGATCGAGGCCAACTCGTTCGGCATCGCGTACGACCGCGTGCGGATGACGGTGGACCGCGCCACCGGCCAGGTGCTGGCCAAGTCCGGCGACACGCCCTGCACTTGGGCCGACGAGGTCAGCCCGCACCCCTCTACCGCGGCGCTGGTGGCCGGGCACGCGCGCCGGATCGCGCCACTGTCGGAGCGCGTGGTGGGCCGCGCCGGCCGCCCGCTCCTACGCGATCGCCCGCACACCGCCACCGGCAGCATCGGAGCGCTCGCGGCCCGGGCTCAGATGCGATTGGCCGGCGCCGACCTTGCGTTCGTGAACGAGGGCAACGCGCGCGCCGACCTGGACCGGGGCCCGATCACCTACGCCGAGCTGTTCCGCGCCTCGGCCTACGAGCACCAGGTCCTGCGGCTGACCCTCACCGGCGCTCAGATCCGCGCGGTGCTGCGCGAGCAGTTCGACCGCCCGGGCGCCGAGGTCCCCCTGCACATGGCCGGGGTCGCCTACCGGCGAGAGGGTGAGCGGGTGGCCGGCATCCAGATGGCCGGCGGTCGCCCGCTGGAGGACCGCAAGCGCTACGTGGTGGCAGCCAACGAGTTGCTGGTACGGCGCGGCGGGTTCGGGTCCCTGAGCGCAGGCGCCGCTACCGGGCGGCCTGTGGGAACAGACCTGGAGGCCTTGGTGGGGTACATCGAGGCGCGCCGGGCGGTCGGCTGACCCGGGCGGGGGCGTCGCTCAGCTGCCCGCGTCACGCCGCGGCGTCTTGTCGCGGCTGCGGGGGGAGGCGTCGGCTCGAAACAGCGGCGTCAGGGCCTTGCGCATGCCCTGGTCGGCGGCCGGCTCGGGGGCAGGCTGGGGCCGCGCCGGGGCCACGGGTGCCGGGCGTTGCGGACGCGTGGCCAGCTCCAGCTCGAGCTCCACCACGCGGCTCTCGGTCTTGAGCAGCACGCCGCGCACGTCGTCGAGCTCGCGCTCGAGCCGGCGGATTCGCTCTATCAGGCGGGCGATGCGGTCCCTGACCCGCGCCTCGTCGGCAGGCTCGGGCTCATCGAAGCCGGGTCCTGGGTCGGCGCCCACCGGAGGGTGTGCGCCGGCGTCCGTGGACGCGCGCGACAGTGTCTCCTCGAGGTCCTTGGAGGTCACGGTCCAGCGCCCGCCGCGCTGTCGGCCCGGTAGCTCGCCGCGCTCGAGCATCAGCCGCATCTCTCGCGGCGAGCGCCCGCTGAAGCGGGCCGCCTCCTCCAGGGTGAAGATCGCCATCGAGAAAGCGATTCGCCCTCTGGCGGCGAACTCCTTGAGCTTGCCGGCGACGGTCTGAGAGGATCGGCAGGTGACTTCACGGGACCACTGCAAGCTGGTCACGATCCCGATCAGCCACTACTGCGAGAAGGCGCGCTGGGCCCTTGACTACGCAGGGGTGGCGTTCGAGGAGCGAGCCCACCTCCAGTTGCTGCACAGGGTGGCCGTGCGGCGGGCCGGCGGGGGCTCGACTGCGCCGGTCCTGATCTGCGGCGAGCGCGTGTTCGCTGACTCCGCCGACATCGTGGGCTACGCGGACGCCGCCGCTCCTCCCGAGCGCAAGCTCTACCCCGAGGACCCCGAGGCCACGGCCGAGATCCGCGCGCTAGAGGCCGAGTTCGACGAGGACCTCGGGCCCCACACGCGCCGCTGGGCCTACGACCTTCTGCGTGGCCGGCGCGACCTGGCCCGGTACATCACTCCGGGCGTGCCCGGCTGGCAGCGGCGGCTGCTGCCGGCGGGCTTCCCGATCGTCGTCAAGGGCATCGACCGCGTCCTGGACATCCGCCCCGAGACGGTCGCCGAGTCCTCGCGCGCGGTTCGCTCCATCTTCGGCGCCGTCGCCGCGCGGCTGGACGATGGCCGGCCCTATCTCGCCGGGGAGCGGTTCACAGCCGCCGACCTGACCTTCTCCGCCCTCGCGGCTCCGCTGGTGCTGCCCGCCGAGTTCGGCTCTGGACTGCCACGGCCCGATGAGCTCTCGGGCGAAGCGGCCGCGGTGGTACAGGAGTTTCGCGAGCACCCGGCCGGGGCCCACGCGCTCGAGATGTTCGCCCGCCACCGCCGGGCGCCGGCGCCCGCGAGCGCCGTGGTCTAGCCGACCGGATGCGCCACGCCGGTGGGCACGTTGCGCCCGCGCAGCACCTCTGAGTCGCCCACCGTCCAGCCCGCGGTCTCGACGTCGCCCGCGCGGGCCAGGGCCGACTCGGACGCCAGCACGCGCTCGGGCCGGCGCTTGGCCAGCTCGGACAGGCGCGCCGCCTCGTTCACGGGATCGCCAATCACCGTGTACTCAAAGCGCCGCTCGGCGCCCACGTTGCCCGCCACGGCGATGCCGGCCGAGATGCCGATGCCGAAGTCGATCTCGGGCATGTCCCTTCGCAGGCGCCTATCGAGCTCCCGTGCGGCGCGTAGGGCGTCGCCGGCCGGGTCGTCCCTTGGTACCGGCGCGCCGAACACGCACAGCGCGGCATCGCCCTCGAACTTGTTGACCAGCGCGCCCTCGGCCTCCACCACCTCCACCACGACGCGGAAGAAGCGATTGAGCAGCCGCACCACCTCCGTGGCCGGCATGGCCATGGCCATCGACGTGGAGCCCACCACGTCCACGAAGAGAGCGCCGATCTCGCGTTCCTCGCCGCCCAGCCGGGTACCCCGGTTGAGGGCGGCACGCGCCACGTCCTCGCCCACCTGGCGGCCGAACAGGTCGCGGATTCGCTCGCGCTCGCGCAGGCCGTCGGCCATCTGGTTGAAGCCGGCCTGCAGGAGGCCCACCTCGCTGCCGTCATCCACGGCAACGCGCGTGTCCAGGTCGCCCTCCTCGATCTGTTCCAGGCCCTTGCGAACGGAGGTCAGAGGGTCGGCGATCGCCTTGGAGGCGAACAGGGTGGCCAGCGTGCCGGTCACCCAGGCGACGACGCCGAGGAACAAAACTCCCTCGGCCACGTAGGTCACGTCGACGTCGGACTTCGTGATGCCCACGATGGCCACCACCAGCACGCCCAGGAGCGGCACGCCGGTGCCGAGCGCCCAGGCGCCGATGAGCCGGCCGCGCACCCCGGGCGCCACCATGCCCTTGCTCGGCCCCTGGGCCAGGGCACAGGCGGTCACCGGGCGCAGGATCCGCTCCGACGCGAGGTACACGAGCGCGCAGGTGGTCTCCCCGCCGAGCCAGATCGCGCCGCCCACCACGGCGCCGAACGCCCACCCGTGCATGGCCGACGTGATCGCGAAGAACACGACCACGGCGCCGAACCAACCGAGCGCCGACAGCTTGACCCCGTGCACGGCGAGGACCAACGTGCGGCGGTGCTCGCGGTCGCTCGCTGGGCGGTCCTCGGCGATCCACGCGAGCGTCTCGCCGGTCGTGGCGGTCGCCGAAGTGCCTGATCAAGAGGCCCGCCACGACGACGTAGGCCGACCACCATCGGGGCATTGATCAGGGCCAGCTCCATACGGTCGTCGCCCTCGATGAAGATCGGGATCAGGAACCCGGTCGAGATGAACACCACCGCCGCTCCGGCCGCGCTGGCAGTCCATCCCAGGACCGAGAGACGCCTCACGACGTCGCGGACGAGCTCGGCGCCCGTCAGGTCGTCGGCGCGCAGGGCCGGCCTCGCATGGGGCCCGCATCCGGCGCCGAGCAGGCTCACGCCGCCACCGCCACGCGGGCGCGCTGCTGCAGAACGACCTGCCCGCCCCGCGCGGGCATGACCGTGATGTTGCGGCGCCTGGCCACCTCCGCGCCATCACCCACCGGCCGCACCTCGTACGCGGTCATCACGCTGCGCAGGACGAGCTTCATCTCGAGCATCGCGAAGCTCGCCCCCAGGCAGCGCCGCCGGCCGCCTCCGAAGGGGATCCAGGTGTAGGTGCCGGGGGGCGAGTCGAGGAAGCGCTCCGGGCGGAACGAGTACGGATCGGGGTAGATGTCCGGGTCGTGGTGGATCAGGTAGGCCTGGCGCACCAGGCAGACGCCCACCGGGTACGCGCGGCCACCGACCTCGATCGCTGCGATCGACATAGCGGGGAGCCGAGTTGGGCAGCACCGGCCGGTCGCGCAGCGTCTCCTGGATCACGGCCGTGACGTAAGCGTCGCCGTCGTCGTCGCCGTCATCGACCGCGCGGCGCAGTCGTGCCAGCGCGGCTGGCTCTCGAGACAGCCGCTCGAAGGCCCATGCAAGCGATGACGCCGTGGTCTCGTGGCCGGCCACGAGGAGCGTCATGAGCTCGTCGCGCAGCTCCTGGTCAGTCATCGGAGAGCCGTCCTCGTGGCGAGCGCCGAGCAGCATCGCCAGCACGTCGTCGCCCTCGTCGGCCTCGCCCCGGCGCTCCTCGATCAGCTCGAACAGCATCGCGTCGGCCTCCTGTTGCAGCGCCAGGAACCTGGCGATGGGGCCCGTGCGCTGGAGCACCCGCCCGGCCAGGCTCTCGGGGGCCGGCCGCGAGGCTGAGCCGCTGTCGCCGAAGGCGAGCATCTCGCGCATGCGCTCGCGCAGCCGATCGAACCGCTCGCCGGGCTGCAGCCCGAACACGGCTCTGAGGATGATCTCGAGGGTCAGGCGTCTGGGTGCGGGAGTGAAGGTCGATGGGAGTGTCCCTCGGCCAGCCGGCCACGTCGCGCTCGCATACCTCGGCCACCAGGTCGGACAGCCGCTCCATCCTTTCGCCGTGGAAGGCGGGCAGCATCAGCTTGCGCTGCTCCATGTGGGCGCCGCCGTCGAGGAGGATCACCGAGTTGGTGCCCACCACCGGCTCCAGCGTGCGCGCGCCGCGACCGGGATGGAGCACGTCGGGCGGCGCCGTGAACACCTGCTTCACGTCGTCGGGATCGGCGAGCATCACGAACGGCGGCGTCTGCGGCAGCCGGATCGTGAAGCGCTTGCCGTAGCGCTGCCGGCAGCGCTCCATGAACGGCAGCGGGCGCGTCCAGAACCCGATCCCCTGCATCGCGGCGGGATAGGGCGGTCCTGGCGGAAGGTCTGCGCGCGGCACGATTCTCCTCTGATCGACGCCTCTGCGGGATCACTACCCACTGGTGCGCCTTCCCAGTGTGACGTCGCGCACAGAGGCGGGCAAGCGGTCAGGCCCGCTCGAGCATGTCCATCTCCTCCAGCGCCCGGCCGGCGCCCAGCGCCACGCAGGTGAGCGGGTCATCGGCAAGCCGCGCCGGGACGTTGGTCTCCTCCTCGATCCGGGCGGCAAAGCCGCGCAGCAACGCTCCGCCGCCCGCCAGCACGATGCCGCGCCGGGGCAGGTCCGACGCCAGCTCGGGAGGTGTGTTCTCCAGGGCGGCCACCACCGCCTCAACGATCTCCTCGACCGAGTCCTCGAGTGCCCTGCGCATCTCCTCGCCCGTTACGACCACCTGCCGCGGCAGGCCCGACACGGGGTCCCGACCCTTGACCTCACTGCGGCCGTCGGTCTGGTCCGGGGCGACGCTGCCGACCTCAAGCTTCACGCGCTCGGCGGTGGTCTCGCCGATCGCCAGGTCGTGCTCGTTACGCAGCCACGCCGCCACCGCGTCGTCCAGGTCGTAGCCGCCCACCCGCAGCGACCGCGAGACCACGATGCCGCCCAGCGAGATCACGGCCACCTCGCTCGTACCGCCGCCCACGTCGATCACCACGTTGGCGCGCGGCTCCTCGATGGCCATGCCGGCCCCGATGGCCGCGGCCAGCGGCTCCTCGATCAGGTGGACCGAGCGGGCGCCCGCCGTGAGGCACGCCTCGGTCAGCGCGCGCCGCTCCACATCGGTGATGCCGGACGGCGCGCACATCATCACGCGCGGGCGCGCGTGCCGACTGCGATGGGCCCGGGCCATGAAGTGGCGGAGCATCTTCTCGGTGACCTCGAAGTCGGCGATCACGCCGTGCCGCAGGGGCCTGACCGCGGAGATCCGCGCCGGGGTCCGGCCGATCATCCGCTGCGCCTCCTCGCCGACCGCATGCACGGCGCCGGACTCCGTGTCCACGGCTACCACCGAGGGCTCTGAGGCCACGATGCCCTCGTCGCGGACGAACACCAGCGTGTTCGCGGTGCCCAGGTCGATCGCGATGTCTCGGCCGCCCCGTCGCGGCAGCAGTGATCTGGCCCTGAGTCCCAGCTGCGATCAGCCCGACGTGGTGCGGCGGAAGAGCAGCGCGCAGACCGCGGCGACGATCAGTGCGAGCACGGGCACCCCGAAGCCCACCACGCCGGCGACCGCCAGCACCAGGCCGATGACCCCTACGGTGCCCGCCACGCCTCCGGCTACGACCAGGCGGTACGCGCGCTGCTCGCGGCTGCGCCGCGACATTGGTCCCGACGGGCGCGGGGTGAGCTCGCTCATACCCGTACCGTAGCCGCACCGGTGGGTACGGAGCTCGCCCGGGCCCGGCTAGCGGAGGATCTTGAACGCCACGCGCACGGCCCGGCCCTTGTTGCTGGCCGAGTCGACCGCCACGCCAACCAGGCGGTAGGTGCCGGGCTTCGAGCCGCTTGCCGCGCAGGCGGCCGGTGAAGGTGAACTGTTGCGCCCGGCAGGGCCCGCGTGGGTGAAGCTCCCCTTGAGCGCCACGTAACGCGTACAGCGGCGCTTCTTGCGGTTCGAGCGGGTGGCCCGCACGCACTTGCGGCCGGACTTGCGGCCGCTCGTCGCGAGCTCCACGGTGAACTTGACCCGGGCGGCCTCGCTCAGGCGGTAGCCGATGCTGGCCCCGACCTTGCCGATGCTCGCGCCGCTCCGGCGGGCGCGGAAGCGCGAGGGCTTGACCGCCAGCGAGCGCGCCAGCGGAGCGGTGCGGTCGGGGGTCGGGAGGACGGGCGGCTTCGGCGACACCGGCGGCTGCGGGGTCGTTCCGGGGCCCGGATCGGGCGGATTCGGCGGGTCCGGCGGGTCGGGCGGGTCCGGCGGATCGGGCGGGTCCGGCGGGTCCGGCGGGTCGTCCACGACCAGCGGGGCGTCGGGCGCGTCGGCCTTGAGGCGAACCCACTTGGCCACCGAGGGCGTGCCGCGGTCGTTCAGCAGGAAGAGCATGTAGTAGCCGGGCAGGGCGATGTTCGGGTTGGCCGGCGCCCGCAGGTTCACGCCCTTGCCATCGACCCGGTTGATGACCTCCAGCTCCACGTGGCGCTGGTTCATGTCCACGGAGTGGGTGACAGCCGACGGCGCCATGAGCACGGCTCGGCTGATCTGGTCCTCCGTGTTCACTCCGAACGCCGCGTTCCATCGCACCGCGCCCGGAGCGAAATCGATCGTGGGACGGGGTGCCGGGTCGCCGCTGGACGTCAGCAGGTTAGGGGGCGTGTAGATCTCCGCGGTGTCGTTGTCCAGGCTGGTGTTCTTGTCGTCGCCCGCCGACAGGACGCGGCCGTCGGGCAGCAGGACCGCGGTGGAGTGGTAGGCACGCGGTTCGGCCTGCTTGGCCCCATATCGCCATGCACCGGTCTCCCGGTCCCACAGCTCGGTCTTGCGATGGTTGTCACCGCGCGGGCTGCCGTCGGCGGCCGGGTAGAAGTCCGTGGACCAGTGACCGCCGGGATCGCTCGCGGCGAACGGCGGGTTAGGAACGCCGTACCCACCGCCGACGGTGACCATCCCGCCGTCGGGCAGGATCACCGTGTTGTGGTGGCTGCGCGCGGTCGTTCAGCGAGGGCCCGTTGGTCCAGCTGTTCGCGCTCTCGTCGAAGATCTCCGTGCTCGTGTTGGGCGCCGACGAGTAGCCGCCGCCGATCTGCCAGATCTTGTCCGTGACTCCCGGCTGTCCGCTGGTGGGCATCTGCACCGCGGTGCCCCACGTCCGGTGGTTCTGCAGGTTCGGGGCGTCGGTCCAGGAGAAGCTGTTGGACGCGCCGGGGTTGTTCAGGTACCAGCTGTCTCGCTGCTCCTGGCCGGAGACCAGGATCCGTCCCGAGGGCATCCAGAACAGGTGCGGGTAGTAGCCGCCTGCGGGGGGCCGGCCCGAGCCATCGTCGTCGTTCGTCGGCTGGCGCTCACCGATCTTGGTGACTGCGCCCCGTCCGCCGAGCTGCGTGGACGGCGTGAACAGCTCGATGTCGATGTTGTGGTTGCGGACGTCCCTGCGCCCGGAGGAGTCCAGGCCGGCCATGATCATCGTCCGCCCGTCGGGCATCAGCACCTGGCTTGGGTACCAGCGGCCTTCGCGCATGTCGGGCTGCTCGGTCCAGGTCTCCGACCACGGGTTGAACGTGTAGATCTTGTTCAGGCCCTTGAAGTCCGAGGTGGACGAGTCGTAGGCCAGGTTGCCGCCGGTGACCAGCAGCTGCCCGTCGGCGAGGAACGACTGGCCCGCGCACCAGATGTTGGCCGGCTTCATCACGCCATCGGCCGGGTCGCGCCAGAGCGGCGGCGGCACACTCTTGAAGTCGTTGGTCGCCGGGTCCCAGAGCCACGCGTGACCCGAGTTGTTCTGCGGGTTGAGAAGTCGTCTCGGATAGGAGAAGAACATCACCTTGCCCGTGGGCAGCATCGCGGTGTGGATGCCCATCACGGGGATCGTGAAGGGGGACTCCCAGAATCCATCGTCACCAGCCGCGGCGGTGTGCACGAGGCGGCGCTCGCGGCGAGCGGCGCGCAGGCGCTTGGCGATCTTGGCCTGCTGGCGGCGCAGCTTGGCGCGGCCGCCCTTGCGGTTCAGCGACCGGCGGGCCTTGGCGTGCTCGGCGGCGTGGCTCGGGCCGAGCAGCTTGCTTTCGAGCTTTCGCAGGCGGCGCTCGGACACGCCCCGCAGGCCCAGAGCCCCGCTGGCGGGCGCCCGGTTGGGGCTCTTGGAGTACGCCTTCTTCGACTTGCCGGCGCTGATCCCGTGGGCGCCGGCACCAGTGGCCGGGATGGCCACCAGCGCGCTGAGCAGCACCAGCAGCACCGCAAAGCGGCGGCGAGCGCGGAAGCGGGCCGTTGCGGCACGTGAATGTGTGTCGTGAGTCCCCTGCACGGTGGGCGAGTCGATCTGGGCCGTCCCTGACCAGTCCATCGAAGGTAACCCCGGTTCTCGGATCTCGCCAATCGATTCGCTCGACAGCGGCGGGGTGGGCAAGGCCCCCGGGGGACACGCAATTAGGGTGCCCTAACGAAACCTGATACGTTCGCTCGGAATTGGGTTTCGACGTGAGCGAGACCGCGTGACACAGCCCGGCGACCGCGGCGGCACCCCCGCCCCGCCCACCTTCGCGCGACTGGCCGCTGCTGCCTGCGCCCCCTGCGACCAGCTCCTGCTCGCGGCGGCGGGCGAGCTCGGCCCCGTCGACCGGCATAGCGCCGCTCGACCAGCTCGACGACCTGGCCAGGGCCGTATTCGGCATCGCCGCGGCACCCGCCGAGCAGGCGGCGGGCCACCTCGTCAGGGCGCTGGCTCAGGACGCCGGCTTCACCGTGGGCGTCGCCACGCCGGACTCCCTGCTGCTCGACCGCGTCCTGGCCCGGCGTACGGGGCATCCGATCCTGCTGGCTGCCGTCTACCGCGAGGTCGCGCGCCGCGCGGGACTCGAGGCCACGCTGCTCAGCTCAGGGGATCACTGGTTCGTCGGGATCGGCAACGACGCAACCGAGGCGCTACTGGCCATGGCGCCGCGTCGATGATGCGATCGAGACCCTGGAGGTGCGCCGTCGCTGCGCGCACGAGACCACCGCCGCGGCGCTGCGCGAGCTCAGCCGCGTCTACCGGGCGAGCGGCCAGGACCGTCAGGCAATTCGGGCGGTCGCCCTCCGGCGGCTATTCCCCTTCGCGCCCAACCTCAAGCAGATGCTCACCGAGGAGGACGACGCCTGAGCATCGGCTCCCCCTAGGCGGCCGCCGGCGCCGGCTTGCGCCGCATGAGCAGCACGCTCACCACGACGATCCACACCGCGCTGCCCAGGAAGCCGATGAAGCCCACGGGCGTCAGCCCGACGACGCCGAAGAGGATCGCCGCCCAGCCGAAGGCCTTCGGTAGCCCCCCGTGCAGGACCACGGAGAGCCCCGCTGCCAGCATCAACACGGTGGTGCCCAGTGCGATCGGGAAGAAGTCGTTGTCCCACAGCGCCTGCAGCGCCTGCACGGCGGTCGGGCGGATGTCTCCAGCCGCCTCGGCCAGCGCGAAGCTGATCATCGCGTCGATGGCCACGCCCACGGCCATCACGGCCGCACCGACCAACACCACGGCCGGAAGGAAGCTGCCGCTGTCGTCCGCGGCCTCGAGCACCTGCCGCAGATAGCCGGCGAAGAAGATCAACAGCACCCCCGCGAGCGTCGCCAGAGCGGCCCCGATTTCGATCGAGTCCTTGTCGTCCGTGTAGTGGCCAACGATCTCGCTGACCGGCTCGGTGGCCTCCGGCGGCTCACCGCCGATGGCGAAAGCCAGGATCGCGACCGCCACGAAGCCCAGGCCCGTTAGTGCTCCCCAGTTCATGCGTCCCCCCTTGTGCGAGTGCCCTCTGCGTCCACCCTAACCTCGATCGAGGGACCGTGAGTCATATTGCGCCAAGACGGCAGACGCTGATAGACACTCATGCGGCGCCCGCCCCACTACCAGAGGAGCACAAGACATGGCCCTGCAGATCGGCGACACCGCCCCGGACTTCGACGCCGACACCACGGAGGGGAAGATCTCCTTCCACGACTGGATCGGAGACTCGTGGGCGGTGCTGTTCTCCCACCCGCGCAATTTCACGCCGGTGTGCACCACCGAGCTCGGCTACATGGCCAAGATCGAGCCCGACTTCGCGAAGCGCAACGTGAAGATCATCGGTCTGTCGGTGGATCCGGTGGACAACCACGCCGAGTGGGCCGCCGACATCGAGGCCACACAGGGCCACGCGCCGAACTACCCCATCATCGGCGACGCCGACTTCGAGGTCTCCAAGCTCTACGGGATGCTGCCCGCGGAGACCTCCGGCGATCCGACCGACCGCACGCCAGCCGACAACCAGACGGTGCGCAACGTGTTCGTGATCGGGCCCGACAAGAAGGTCAAGCTGATCCTCGTCTACCCGATGACCACTGGCCGCAACTTCGACGAGGTGCTGCGGGTGATCGACTCGCTGCAGCTGACGGCCGAGAAGAAGGTCGCCACCCCCGTCAACTGGCAGGACGGCGACGACGTGATCATCGCGGGCTCCGTGTCGGACGACGAGGCGCGGGAGACCTACCCCGACGGCTGGGACTCCCCTCGCCCCTACATCAGGATCGTGCCGCAGCCCCGCTGAGGTACTAGTGATCAGCGGAGCCGGGGCGCCCGGGGGCCGCGCGTCCTAACTCGCCATTGCGCGCTCCGCTTCGGCCTCCTTCAGGTATTGATGCACGAAGGCGATGGCCATGCTGCCTTCGCCCACCGCCGCAGCGACTCGCTTGACGGGGCCCAACCGCACGTCGCCGCACGCGAAGATGCCCGGGACGCTCGTCTCCAGGAGATACGGGTCGCGGTCGATCCCCCAGTGCCCTCCCTCGCTCATCTCGGGAGCCGGTCAGGACATAGCCGTTGTGGTCGAGAGCGATCTCGGCCGGAAGCCAAGCCGTCTGCGCGTCCGCGCCGATGAAGATGAACAGCCCACCGGACTCGACGCGCGTCGTCTCCCCCGTGCGGGAATCGCGGACATCGATCGTCTCGAGCGAGAGGTCGCCATGCACGGACGCCACCTCGGAGCCGAAGATGGTTCGGATGTTCGGCCGTGTCGCGAGCTGGTCGATCAGGTAGCGCGACATGCTCTTCTCGAGCGCATCGCCGCGACAGATAATGGTGACGCTGCGCGCGTGGGTCGAGAAGAACAGCGCCGCCTGGCCGGCCGAGTTGCCGGCGCCGACGATGTGGACGTCCAGGCCGTGAGTATTCGGCGCCTCGCTGCGCGCCGCACCGTATGCGATTCCCTTCCCGGCCAGCCTGTCCAAGCCGTCGATCGCCAGGCGCCTCCAGGCGACCCCGCAGGCCAGAATGATCGTCCGGGCCCGGAGGACGTCTCCGCCGTCGAGATGCACCTGCCTGCTCGCGGGCGTCTATCCGCAGTGTTCGAGCGGGTCACGAGGATCTCTGCGCCGAGCCTGCGCGCCTGCTGCAGCGCACGGCTGGCCAGCTCGTCGCCCGACACGCCCGACGGGAAGCCGAGGTAGTTCTCGATCCGCGACGACGTGCCGGCCTGGCCACCCGGCGCCTCCCGCTCGACCACGATCGTGCTCAGGCCCTCCGATGCTCCGTACACGGCGGCGGCGAGGCCCGCCGGGCCGGCGCCGACGATCACCGTGTCGTACTCCGCCGCAGCGGCTTCCGTGCCGAGCCCAGCAGTTCGGCCACCCTGCGCAGCTGCGGCCGAACCACGGTCTTGCCGTCGATGACGCGAATCGCCGGCCAAGTCCGCCTCTGCCGGTAGCGGACCGCCCCACGCTTCCTCCGCATCCGGCGCGTCCGGGAGTCAGCCACTTGAAGGTCACCTGATTGCCGGTCCAGGAACCGCCGCAGCTCGGAGCAGGAGGCCTCCCAGCGATCCCCCACGACGATGGCGCGCGGTGGCGGCGGCTCCGCCGCGAGCCCCTGCAGCCCCCGCGCTCCGCTCATCCGGTGCGCCGCCAGCCGGCCGACCTCCGCCGCGATCTCGGGCACCACGGCCGCCACCGCATGGTAGTCCTGCGCCTCGACACGCATCACGCGCGAGGGCTCGGCCGCGCGGAAGCCCACCGGGAACACGGTCCCGAGCGCGATGGGCATCTCTCCGAAGATGTCGCCCGAGCGGCGCTCGCCGACGACGCGCTCGATCCCGTCGACGAGCCTGACCGGCTGCATGTGGCCCTCGAGCACCGCGAACAGCGCCCGCTCGCCGCCCTGGTGCACTGCGTACTCGCCCGCGGCGAGGCTCACGTCCGCCGCCACCCGGGAGAGTTGCTCGCGCTGCGCCGCGTCCAGGGCCGCAAAGAGCGCCACGCCACCGATCTCCTCGGGCGTCACCAACCTGGCCACCCCCTCCGGCGGAGGGCCCGCGCCGCCCTCCCGTGGGGCTCGCCGCGATCTTCGGGATCCGTCCTCATGGCCAGTGAAGTCCGCTTCATCGTTCGCAGGCGCCCGGCCCCGGCCGGCACGTAAAGGAACCTACCGGGTCGCGCGCTGCGTCATCTGGGGTGGGCGGCTCGCCGCAGCCCTGCCGACAGATCTCCCCCGAGACGGTCTATCCGGTGGCCCGCGACACCACGTGGCGCGCTGCGAAGTCGGCGAGGCTCTCGGTGAGCTCCGGGAGCCGGCCGGTCTGCCCGTCGTCGATGCGGATCGCGACGAGCTCGGAGATGGCCCCGACCAGCGCGAGGGCGATGTCGTGAGACAGGGGCGCGATTGACGGATCCTTGGCGCGCGCGTCGGCGTTGATCTGCTCATAGCGCTGGGCGAACACCTCCAGCGTGGCGCGCCGGCGCGCGAGCGCTCGGGGGCCGGCCGCGTGGACCTCGCGGATGATCGCGCGGCTGAAGGCGGCCTCCTCGGCCAGCACGGCGAGGAACGCCTCCAGCCCCGCGACCACACGCGCGCGCGGGTCGCTGTCAGCGTCCTCGTCGCCGAGCGCCTCGATGATGCGCTGGAGCACGAAGGCGATGCCCGTGTCATACAGCGCGAGGAAGCACTCCTCCTTGTCGCCGAAGTGCTCGTAGAAGGTCTTGCGAGACACCCCCGCCAAGGCGACGACATGCGCGACCGTGGTCGCCCCGTATCCGTGCTCGGCCACGGCCTGGGCCATGGCATCGAGGAGGCGGCCGCGCTGGGAGGCCAGCACGACCTCGCGCGTGAGCGAGTGGCGCCCGGCAGGCAGCGGGCCAACGGGCACGGGCAGCTCCCCGCGGTAGTCCGAGATGGTCGACCGGTAGGCGGCTTGCATGTTTGGAAACATTAGCGTACTGTTCGGAAACGTCGCCGTTTTCAGCCACGCTGAGGGGAGAGTCAGAGATGCTCGTAGGGATTCGTCGTTCCAGTCGTCGCCGCCGGCTCGCGACTGCCGTCGCCTGCCTCGCCCTAGGCGCTGTTGCCGGCGCCACCCCGGTAGCTCAGGCGCACCACTTCGCCGCTTCGCTACGTCGCACTGGGCGACTCCTACAGCGCCGCGTCCGGCGTTCTCCCCCTGGACCTCACCGCGCCGCCGCAGTGCCTGCGCTCGACGCGCAACTACCCGCACGTGATCGCCGGCAAGACCGGCGCCCAGCTCACCGACGTGACCTGCGGCGCGGCGGACACCAACGACTTCTTCACCTCCCAGTACTCCGGCGTGGCCCCGCAGCTGGACGCGGTCACGACCAACACCCAGCTCGTGACCATGACTATCGGCGGCAACGACAGCAGCGTCTTCATCAACACGATCCAGTCGTGCGGCGTCGCGGGCGCGTCGACGCTCGGCCAGGGGAGCCCGTGCAAGGACCAATACGGATCCTCGTTCGAGGACACCATCCGCAACACGACCTATCCGTCGCTCGTGAATGCCCTGCGAGCGGTCCGCGCCAAGGCGCCCCGGGCCAAGGTGGGCATCCTCGGCTACCCGTGGATCATGCCGGCGACCGGCGGCTGCTTCGACAAGATGCCGATCGCGCAGGGCGACGTCCCTTACGTGCGAGGCATCCAGGCGACGCTGAACGACGCCGTCCGGCGCGCGGCAGCCGCCACCGGCGCGACCTACGTGAACCTCAACCAGGTCTCGGACGGCCACGACGCCTGCAAGCCCATCGGCGTCCGCTGGGTCGAGCCGGTGCTGCAGGGCACCAACCCGGTGATCGTGCACCCGAACGCCCTCGGCGAGGCGCAGATGGCGGCGCAAGCGATGACAGTGCTGCGCCTGCGCTGAGCTTCAGTCGATATCGCCCAACGGCCCTCAGGCGTGTCTGGCTAGCTGACGCTGCTCGCGCCGAAACCGGCGCCGATCAAACCGCACGGTGTGTCCGGCATAGCAGCGACGCGTGGGCGGCGACCTGAACCCCCCGAACGCCATCTCGATCTCGCGACCGCAGATCGGGCATTGAGGGTCAAGCCTCAGATCATCGAGTGTGCGGCGCGGCATCGGCGGATTATCGGCTCTGCCGACCGGTTTCTCAACGCCTGGGACGCTTCGTGCGCCTGCGCTACCCACGGCGAGGCGCCGCGCTGCTGAGCGCGATTGCGGGGATAGGGTTCCGCCGATGGGCCGCCGGGTAACGATGGGGCTGTTGTTTTACCCTCGCGGCGGCTCGGCACAGGTGATCCGCTATCTCGCCGCGGCGCTGAAGGACGGCGGCTGGTCCCCGAATCTGGTGTGCGGCTCGCTCGGGAAGCCGGGAGAGCGGACGCATGCGGAGACCTTCTTCTCGGGCATCGAGGTCACAGCCGGCGACTACGGCCCCGCGGTGGCCGCCTTCGAGGCAGGGCGCGACCCGATCGCCGAGCCGTTCGGGATGCACCCGAGCTTCGAGGACCGCCCGGGCGTGCCGGACCGTCTGTTCGCAGCCGTATCCCCCGAGCTGGGCGACGGCCTGACCGCCGCCTGGGCGAGGTTGATCGAGCGCTCGGGGCTGGCGGCGCCCGAGGTCCTGCACCTGCATCATCTGACGCCCCTCCAGGAGGCCTTCTCCGGGCAGTTCCCGGACACCCCGCTCGTGACCCACCTGCACGGCACCGACCTCAAGATGATCGACCGCGCCGAGCGCCTCACGCGGGTGGCTGAGGGCCTAGGGACCGATCTCGCCGGCATGGCCGACCGCGCCGCCGCCGGACGCGCCCCCGCACCCGCCGAGCTGCCGGAAGACGAGCGCGGGCTGGCGGCGGAGACCCGCTGGGAGCAGTGGCGCTACGGGGCCCAGTGGCTGAGGCGGCTGCGTGCCGCCGCAGGCCGAAGCGACCGCTTCATCGTGATCTCGCCGCACGAGGGCAGCGAGGCCGCGCGACTCCTGAACATCGACGGCGAGCACGTGACATGGATCCCGAACGGGGTCGACACAAAGCTGTTCGATCGCCAGCCGATCGACGCCGTCGAACGGCTCGCCCGCTGGCGCGAGTGGCTGGTGACGGACCCGCGCGGATGGGACGAGTCAGGTCAGCCCGGCAGCGTCCGAGCCACCGAAGCCGACCTGGAGGCCTTCACGGACCCCGATAGCGGTGAGCCGAGCCCTGTGCTGCTCTTTGTCGGGCGCTTCCTTGACTTCAAGCGCGTGCCGCTGCTGGTGCGCGCCTACGCGCGCGCCCGCTCGGGGTTCGAGCGCCGGGCGCCGCTCGTGATCTGGGGAGGCTTCCCCGGCGAGTGGGAGGGAGAGCACCCCCACACGCTGGTGCGTCGCCTGGGCGTCGAGGACGTCTTCTTCGCCGGTTGGCGGGGCCACACCGACCTGGCGCGCGGGCTGCCGTGCGCGGAGGTAATGGTCGCGCCGTCTTTCAATGAGCCATTCGGGCAAGTCTTCCTGGAGGCGATGGCGGCCGGCGTTCCCGTGATCGCCACGAATACCGGCGGCCCGCTGTCGTTCGTGAACACCGAACCGGCCGCGCCGAACGGCTGGATCATCGAGGCCGACGACGAGGCCGCTCTCGCGGACTCGATGGTCGAGGCCGTGAACGACATAGAGACCCGCCGCGCTCGCTCAGACAACGCCTACACCCAGATTAGGGCGGACTACGCGTGGAGCTTTCTCACGGAGCGGTTCGTGGCGGTATACGAGCAGGCAATAAACGCACGAGGCTGAGCGACCCTGGGCGAAGCCCCACCGAGCCGAACTAACACACGTGGGTTTCACGGCGTAGCGTCAGTCCAAAAGGACTGCCTTCAGAGTCTTTGCAGATTGCCCATCGATCTCCGGGATGGACGACGCTGCCTCCGCACGCCTTCACGCGCGCCGGCGCCTCAGCGAGGTCGTCAACGGCGAAGTACGGCCGCGAGAAGGAGTCGCCGGGGCTCTGCGCTTTCGCGTCACGTGTTGAGTCGCCGACCCACAGCTGGCCCGGGCGCCGTATCGGTGCCGCTGTTGCACGGACGCCAGGGGCGGTCGCTGCGGTAGAGGCTGTGGTCGGCGGCCGCGTTCAGCACCGCCATCGCCGGTCGCACGAAGAGCTGGTCGAGCGGTACCGCGAGCCGACGCTGGATGACCATCCCGAGATGCGAACTACCGACCTCCACGTTCACGACGCGATAGCGTCGATGCGCTCAACGTTCCCGCTGGCTTTGGCGGCGACGCAACGGAGGTCTCATCGAACGGAGGACTGTCAATGCCGATTGAGCGCGGTCGTGCCGGCCGCGCCGTCGCGGCAACCTTGCTCTCGGTCGCACTGGCTCTCCTGGCGACCGCCCCCGCTACGGGTGCGAAGACCGTTCACATCCGCGGTACGGCGTACGAGTTCAACAACACCGGCGTCCGGCTCGGTGGCGCGACGATCCGGGTGGCGGAGCACCCCCGCCTTCGCGCGACGGTCGGGCGCGACGGCACCTACGATCTCGCGGTTCCCGACCGCGCGACGGTCACGCCGTACATCGTCGCTGCCGGCTACCACACAATCTTTCTCCAGACGTTCCGGACCGCCGGTGAGGATCTCGACCGGGTGAACTTCCAGACGCCGACGGAGGGCATCTACCGTGCGCTCGCGGCGCTGCTCGCCGTGCCGCTCGGGCCCGGCGGCGAGTTGCGCGCGTGCGCGATCGTGTCGACGTTCAGCACGCGCAACGTCCGTGACGTGAGCTTTCGGCAATTCACCGCGTTCGGGGCGCACGGTGTTGCCGGAGCGACCGCGTTCGCAACCCCGGAGCTGCCGGCGCCGATCTACTTCAACGACAACGTCATACCGGACCCGGCCCAGCAGCGCTCTTCGATCGACGGCGGAGTGGTCTGGACCGGCGTCCCTGCCGGCGTGTACAGGGTTCGCGCGCGACATCCCTCTACGCGCTTCGCGAGCTTCGTCGCGACGTGCAGGCCGGGCCGCGTTGTGAACGCGAACCCGCCTTGGGGTCTGCACGAGCTCGGCAGGCAAATGCCCGCGTCGGTATCCGCACTCTGGTCGGTGAGCGGGACGCACGTGCGGCTGCGCAGGCTCCGGGTCGCGAAGGTTCCTGTGGGCGCAATCGTGCGGATCAGCTGCGCCGGCGGGCGTTGCCCGTTCAAGCGGCGAACCGTCACCAAGCAAGAAAGCACACGCGTCGATCTGCTTCCCGCGCTCGGCCGCGCCGCGCGGCGGCTCCGCGCCGGCCAGAGGCTAAAGGTCCTTGTCACCGCGCACGCCTACGACGGCAAGCTCGTCCACTGGAGGCTACGCACGGGGCGCTTGCCGAAACGGGTGACGCGCTGCGTACCGCTCGGGACGACGAAGCCGCGACCGCGCTGCTGAGCGCACCCGACCGCGAGGGTCTGCTACTCCGCCCGGTCTCGTCCGGTCGCGGTCGAGCAAGTGTGCAATGCAGGGCCCTCCTGGGGGGGCTAAACCGACAAGGAATTCATATATCCCCCCTATTTCGTGGACTGCGGCGCCTCGGTCCCGAGCGCCCCGGCGATCTCGTCGAGCACCGAGCGCTCGCTCGAGCTGACCTTCTCCCCATGCTCCTCGTGGCCCTCGGCGACGCGCTCGGCGAGCCCGGTGACGAAGCTCCGGTAGGCGCCGAGCTCGTCCGGCGATTTTGCCTCGATCACCTGGGCGGCCTGCTGCAGCATCTGGATGCCGGCGTTGTGGAGCTCGATCGCCGAGCCGGGCTTCTCGTCGAGCTTCGGCTTCTCGGCGACGATCGCGTCGAGCAGCTCGCTCTCGCCGTGGCGCTGGCGCGCCTCGGCCCAGGCCTTGGACATCGAGAACGTCTCGCGGATTGTCCCGCCCTTGCTGGCGGTAATGATCATCAACCCGGCGTAGACCGGCCCGTCGGAGATCGCCTCCCACTCCTCGGCGCTGAAGTCGTCGCTCGTCGCCATGTGGTTCCTCTCGGTCGTTGCCTGGGCGCTGAGGACCTTACGACAAGTCAAACGGCGGAAGGAGGTGTCCGTACGGTCTCCGAGGGTTGCCGACGCCCCTCGAGAACACAGAATCCCACCATGCGGAGGGCTCGGCGCAACGTGACTGGTGACATAGCGGCAGCGGAGCTCCGCTTCGCTTGGAGAGCAGCTGGCGACTTCCTCCCACCTGTCGGGAGTAACTCGCCATCTCCCACATGCCTGCACCCCATTCAAAAGGAGAAGTGATCGGGGACGCGGAGACGGTGCGGAAGCGTCCTTCAGTCGGGGCGACTGGATTTGAACCAGCGACCGCTCGGCCCCCAGCCGACGTCGACCGCCCGTAGATGCGTCCATCCACGTCCCCACCGTCCCCAGCGTCCCCGGCGGTGAATGATCTGGACGCATGGGACGCAGCAGTCGGTACTCCCGCGGTACCACGACCACGGTCAGCTCATCAATTCTTGTAGCGGTGGCCCGATTCGTCCCTCCGAGCGAGGCTCGGGTAGCGCAGCGATATCGGCTGGCGGCCTGGCCCGGACGGCTCCTCCACATCCAGGTCGCGCAGCTTGCGGAGATCGAGTGGCGGAAGTTCCTCCGGTCTCGCGCTTCCCGCTTCATGGAGCCTCGATGCCCGCTTCGGCGACAAAGCGAACACAAGACACGGGCCTATTCGCGCCGTGTCTTAGCCATGTGTGGCCCTGTCCTTGACGGGACGATGCTCGCGGCCGTACGGTCGCTACGTGTCCAGAGGCTACGGCCCTCGCCCTCGCTGTCGTACTCGTCGGCCTCGCAGCGGCCGCTCCGGCGCAGGGCGCCTCGATGGTCTTCATCAAGAAGAACAACATCTACATGTCCCGGCTCGACGGCTCGCGCCAAGTGCGCATCACCCGTGATGGAAGCCGTCGCTTTCCCTACTTCTCGCCCAGCATTGCGGACAACGGGACCATCGTCGCGCTCAAGAGCATCTTCCTGCACTCCTTCCGTCCGAACGGCCGGCGGATCGTGCAGGCCCCGCCAGTGGGCGATCGACCCATCTCCGTCGCTCTCGACCGAGCCGGTCAATGTGGATCTCTCGCCCAACGGCCGGATCATCGCGACCCAGAACGCCGATCTACTCGACGTTCTACGACGCGCGCCGAGCGCAGGATTCAGTCCCGACCGTGTCCGCCTAGTTCATCGATTTCTTCGACTTCCGGAGGAACCCCCCGAAGGAGATCGGGCTAGACGGACAGCTTCTACGACTACAACATCCCCGCGTGGAGTCGACTCCAAGACGCGTTCTCAGCACCAGCTACGGGATCTTCAACGCTCAGGTCTTCACCAACCGGGTCGGCAGGCGGACGCGAGGCGTCGACTTCTACCGCGACCCGGGCCGCGACCCCGAGACCGGAACCAACTCGTTCGCCCTCGCCGACGCCGAGATGACTCGTGCTCGCGACAAGTTCGCGGTCGTGCGCCGACCGATCCGGGGCCCAGCCTTCGCCGACGTCAGCGTCGGCACCATCCAGATCTACCGTACGGGCCATCCCACGATCGCCTCCACGCGCTCTCTGCACGATCGGCCCCGGTCGCAGGATCAGCCAGGAGGCCGACCCGTCCTGGTCTCCCGACGGCAAGACCCTCCTCTGGTGGGAGAACGGCCGAGGCATCTACTCAACACCCGTGACCTCAGCATCCGGGTGCGGCATCAAGCCCAAGCGGATCGTCCGCGGAGCGCTCTCACCCGACCTCAGCCGAGCGAACGTCCCCCGCCGCTCGCGTCGCCGCTGAGGACTGGATCGGCGCAGGCCTCGCGCGGAGGGGGACCAGCGCGAAGGCCATCCCCTTTTCGGACGCACGGGGCGCCGTCAAGGAGGGCGGCGAACGAGGGGAGCGCAGGTCACGCACCCGGCGGGTGGTGCGCTGTTCCCGCCCATCACCTCCACCAGCTCGGGGACGGTGGCTTCGTAGCGGGTGATGTGTTTGGCGCGAATGGGTTAGGGCGCCTCAGTTCGGGTAGCAGGGGGCTCGGTCAGCGTTTCCGTAGTAGCACGGCACTGGCCCACCCTCGATGCTCGGAAGGCGTCGCACCGTGCGACTGACTCGCTCCGGGCTACCCCAAAGGAGTTTCGCTATGGCAGCAACAGACGTAACCCGTGCCGGTGAGGCACGCGGCAACATCAACAGCGCATCGCACGACACGCCGTCGTTTGGAGACAGGGCTCGTCGTCTGATGACCGAGACCAAGGCAGCGACCAAGACGACCGAGTTCTTCATGGTCGTGGCCGCGGTCCTCGGCATCCTCGTCTCCGCGCTTGTGATCAAGGGCGGCGACACCGGCGGCACCGATGAATTCATCGCGCGCCAGGCGTGGCTGTATGTCGCGATTGTCGTCGGTGCCTACGCGATCGGGCGCGGCCTGGCGAAGTCAGGCAGCCCGGAGCCGTACACCGACGACGACAGCCGCGCCAACCGCTCCTAGTACGAGCTTGCTCGGCGGGGGGTGCGCCCGTCGGGCTCAGCCGCGATGCCTGCCCGTCCTCGTACTGGTGGCGGGTAGGCATAGCGGAGCACGATGGACGGTCCGCCCTCCCACGGGGGCGGACCGTTGATCGCTCCGGCAAAGGCACGCAACGCAGCATCAACTAATTGGAGTGACTTTCATGAGTACCAAGCAGAAGCAGAAGATCGTGCAGTACTTGAACGAGGCGCATGGCGCGGAGTCGGCGTTGGTGCGCCAGTTGCAGGCGCAGATCGCGATGACGCCCAAGGGCAGCTACCGCGACGGGCTGGAGTCCCATCTGGATGAGACCCGTCCGCACGCCGAGCGCGTGGAGAATCGCCTGCGCGAGCTGGGGCAGGCCAACAACCCGCTGCAGTTCGGGCTGGGGGTCGTCCAGACCGTCGTCGGGCAGGCGTTGGCGCTGACCAAGACCCCGCTCGACTTGGTGCGGGGAAGTGGCGGTGAGGAGAAGGTGCTCAAAAACGCCAAGGACTCGTGCGCTGCGGAGGCGCAGGAGATCGCGACCTACACTGCGCTCGCGCGGCTCGCGCGGACGGCGGGCGACAGCAAGACCGAGCGGCTCGCCAACTCGGTGTTGGGCGACGAGCAGCGGATGCTCGCCCGAGTGTTGAAGGAGATTCCGCGCCTGACCGACAGGGTGGCGCGGGCGGAGTTCGACGGTGAGGGCTCCTACGACGTGACCGAGACTGGCGCCGCCGACGCGCTGCGTGAGGTGGGCGGCACAGCCAAGCGCACCGCCCGCCGCGGCACCAAACAGGCCAAGCGCACCGCCCGCCAGGCCCGCAAGGTACCCGGGGTCGCGCGCGCGGAAGGCACCGCGAAGGGCGCGGTGGCGTCTGAGTCGGATCTGGCGATCCCGGCCTACGATTCGCTCAGCGCGGACGAGGTGCAGGAGAAGCTGTCCGAGCTCTCTCAGGTCGACCTCGCCAAGGTCAACGCCTACGAGCGCAAGAACCAGAACCGCTCCACGGTCACCAGCCGAATCGACTCTCTGCAAGCCGACGAGCCGTGGCCCGGTTACGACGAACTAGGCGTCGACGAAGTCCGCGCCGTGCTCTCCGAGGGCGACGAGACACGGATCAAGGCCGTCCGCAGCTACGAGCGCCAGCACAAAAACCGCGCCGGGGTCCTCCAAACCACCGAACGCGAACTCAGCAACACCTAAACACCGCACCGCTCAGCAGCGGAAGAGGGGGGCCCATCGCGGGCCCCCCTCTCGGCTTGAAGGCCGGACTACATGGCGGCGCCAGGTCGGCCGGGTACACCTCACGTGGCCCTCTAACCTTGGATGGAAGGGACCTGTATGGAGATTCCAAAGCAGAAGGTGCTCGAGCTGCTCCGTAGCCGCGGCGATCAGGACAAGGTCGACCAAGCCAACGGAGCTGCCGGATAAAGTCGACCCAGACCGGGACCTGGAACTGTTCTCGAGGCTCGGTGTGGAGCCTTCTGAGCTGCTGGGCAAGCTGGACGACGGGTAGATCCCCGGTCAAATCGAGTACCGATCGCGGCGTTGTCGGTCCCCTCGGCTCGGTTCAGGGTCTCGCCAAGCTCAAGCTCGCAGGCCCGGACGCCGCGTCGGTGGGCACCAGCGCGCCTTTGTGAATGCCGACACCGTAACCCCCGCAAGGCAGTAAAACGCCTCCTGCAAGCCAGCCTTCGCCGAGGCATCGGCTACCCCAGGTCTGCCTCAAGCGCGGAGTGGTCGCTGAGGTCGGTGTCGCGCCACGCGTGGTGATAGGAGCAGGCCACCGGCGTCAGCTGGGAGGAGGCGAACAGGTGGTCAAGGCGCCATCCGCCCCCATGGCCCGCCACCCGGCGCCAGGTCCAGCTCGGCTCCCGTCGCTCATAGCCATGCAGGAACCGAAAGGCATCGCGAAACCCGAGCTCCCGCAGCCCGGGCACGACGCCAAGCTCGGCGGCATCCCAGTCGACGCCGCGCTCGGGCCGCAGCTGTCCCTTGGTGTCGCGCGCGAAGGAGACCACACGGCCGTCGGGTAGCTCTCGGCGCGGGATGTTCAGGTCGCCGCAGAGGACGCGCGGTGCACCCGCCGCGCCGGCGAGCCCCGCCCGGATCGCCCGCAGCGTCTCTACCTTCACCCACCCGTTGGCCGCGTTGGGCACGTGCACCGTGTGCACCTCCACGGGCGAGCCATCCGCCATCACGGTGCCGACCAGAGCCGTTTCCGGCCAGGGCACCTCGAGGCCGGGGCCTGTGACGGCCAGAGCGCTTCGCGACGCGAGCAG
The DNA here is from genome assembly GCA_963755215.1 of uncultured Thermoleophilaceae bacterium. Lineage (GTDB taxonomy): Bacteria > Actinomycetota > Thermoleophilia > Solirubrobacterales > Thermoleophilaceae > JAAYBF01. The sequence goes on along the minus strand of CAVWIW010000006.1, from coordinate 259,288 downwards.
CACGCCCGTACGCCGCCTTCCTGCAGCGCCCTCGCCGGGTCGGCACCTTCGAGCGAGGTAATCACGTGGCCGAGCCCGAGCACCTCGCAGGCTGCCCGCCAGAGGGGCAGCGTACGCGCGGTGACCTCCTGGAGCGCGACCACATCGGGGCACGTGAACCCAAGACGGAGGCCTCGTCGGCCAGCCGCGAGATCCGGCGCGCGACGTTCCAGGTGATGATTCGCATCGCTCAACCCGACCTACCGCCGACCACGCCGAGCAAACCGGACTGAGCGGGCGTGGGGTTGGTATCAGGACGTTCCGCAACCAGAAACGTGAGGAGGTTCCGAATGGCTGAACTGACGGTGCTGGAGGAGAAGCTCGGCGAGGTGCTCGGGCTGGCCATGGCTGCGCAGGCGGGTCAGATGGTTCCACGCCGGGAACCGCGGGCACACATAGCCCGAGCGAGTCTGGGGCGGGCCGCTCACCGCGCCCGCGACAACCACGACCGAAAGGAACTCATGGCCAAAGCAAAGCGCGACAAGAAGCTGTACAGGCGGATGCGGGAGGGTGGATTGCGCAAGAGCGTGGCACGCCAGCTCTCCGAGCTACCCGCACAGGTGCGTGGCGGCAAGCGCGCACCGAAAGGGATGCGCGGAGCCGTCGCGCGGCTCGAGACGACGGTGTCAGAACTGCGCGGCCACGCCACGCGCGGTGACCGAAGCGCGTCTGCCCGCAAGGCGGCCAAAACGCGGCGTGCCAAAGCGCGAAGCCGCAGCGCGTCAGCACGAAAGGGAGCGCGCCGCCGGTCGAAGGCCTAAGCGAGACAACTCTCCGGGAACAGACCCGGCTTATGCGCAATTCGATCTCTCGTTCTCCGTGAGGCTGGGGCTTCGAGTGACCGCCCTGCTCCCAGCCAACGCGGCGGTCGCGCCGGGGGCCACGACGCGCCGAGTGGGTCTCCGAGCCTCCCCGCGGCCCTTCCCCCGGCCTCTAGTTGAACTCCGCGGCCTCCCGGCCACCCGGGCCGACTCGAACCGCGGAAGGGCCTCGAGTTAGACGGGGTTCCGGTCACCGAGCGGCTCCGCCGGTAATCGGGACGACTGGATTGAACCAGCGTCCGCTCGGCCCCCAGCCGACGTTGAGCACGTGTAGATGCGTTCGTCCGCGTCCCGACCGTCCCCGTTGTCCCCGGCGGACGATCTGAATGCATGAGACGCAGCGGTCGGTACTTCGGCGGTACCACCAGGCCTCCTCCGGGAGAACCAGGCCTCCTCCGGGAGGAGGCGTGGTGAACTGCGCCAACGCACGAGCATGAGGGGCGTCACGTGAACGGGGAACATCCAGTCCGGTTTCGCGGTCGATTACCCCCGATCGCCCCCTGTCAGCGCGGCATCTCGAAGTAGGGCGCGCGCCTGCCGCGTTCGTCCTCGCCCGGCTCGCGCCTTCGACTTGATTCCGGCGTGCTCCTAGTGGACAGCGCGCGCTCCGCTACCCGCGCTCGGCGGCGTCCGCTCGCACGTCGGCCTGGACGCGGCAGGCGGCGCCCTGCCAGCCATCGACGTCGTGCAGCAGATCCAGGACGATGGTCCAGCGCCCCGGCGTCAGGGGAGCGGCCAGCTCGACGAGCGTGGTCAGGCCGTCACCCGGGCCGACGGAGCGTGGGAAGCCGCACCGTGGTCCCTCTACCACGGTGCCGTCCGGGCCCCACCAGCGCGCACCCAGGCGAAACGGCGGGGCGCCGTGCGGCGCCCAGGTCGCCGCGGCCGAGGTGTTCGCCGCGTACAGCGCGACGACGCGCCGCTCGCCGACGGTGAAGCGCAGATCCCGCTCCAACAGCGTGAGCTCGATGCCGTCCGCGGCGCCCCGCGCTCGTGGCGGGATGGCCGCCGCCCCCGGCTCCCGGACCGCCAGGGCGGGGCGGCCAGCGGCCTGCAGCACAGCGTCGATGGCGGCGCGGTCGGCGTCGTCGTCCACGGGAACCGGCGGCAGGTCGGCCCACCTCTCGGGCTCGTAATACGCGTGGACCGGACGGCCACCGGGTCCCCGCATCTCCGGCTGCAGCGCGTCATAGGCCAGGGCCTTGGCGTGACGGGCGGCGGCGTCCTGCAGGGGCGCGTCGAGGTGGTAGATCGGTGCGTCGCACAGCAGGATCGGCGCCATCTCAACGGGCCGGGCGTGCACGCCGCCCTCGAAGCACAGGCCCACCGACCGCCGGACCAGTCGGGGCTGCCAGTCGGGCCACCATGGCAGCTCGTCGAGCCAGCCGCGACCGTCGGCGTCGAGCCAGCGTCGGGGCAGCGCCCACTGGGCCGTCTCGGTGTCGCTGGTCAGCTGCGGCAGGGCGGCGACCAACGCGCGTGAGGCCACCTCGTCGCCATCGACTCGCAGGATCCAATCGGCCCGGCAACGGCGGTGCAGGTCCTCAAGCGTTGCGTCGAACGCCAGCCAGTCGAACTCCACCGGCACCACGTGGTCCGCGAGCGCGGCGTACGCCGGTTGGCAGCCGTCCAGAGCCCGGGTGTCGACGCCGAGCACGATCTCCTCCGCCACCCCGCGAAGGGGTGCCAGCATGGCCCATACGCGCTCCGGCGGGTCGCCGGTCTGGCAGACCAGAGAGAGGCGCACGGCCGCGATGCTATCCCCGGGCCTTGGGAAACCGCGTCTGGGGAGGTCATGACGGCAGCTCGTCGTCGCCCGCATCGCGCTTGGGCGGGTACCCAGCGGCCAACTGCCTGTCGCTCGGCCACGTCGGCCTCGTCGATTCCCCACTGGCGAGGGGCGCGGACGGCTGAAGCCGCCCCCGCGCGCCACGGCAAGGGTGAGCCGCTGCCCACGTATGCGCGGGCAGCACATCCATGCCGCCGCCGTGTGCACCCTGGCCGGCTCTCCCCGTGTGGCGCCCCCGTGTGGCCCCGCGGCTGCGCCGGTGCGCCCAGATGCGCCGCAACCCCGCAGTTCTGTGGGGTTGCGTGGCACTGCAATGCGGGTGTGTAGTCGGGGCGACTGGATTTGAACCAGCGACCGCTCGGCCCCCAGCCGAGTGCGCTACCAGACTGCGCCACGCCCCGTGGAGCGTGATCGTAGCGCCGGAGCGGGGCAGTCGAGTACCTCAGGGACTAGAGGAGCCTGTCCACCAGGAGGCCGATGATCGCCAGGACCGAAACGAGCACGCTGACCCAGAGCAACTGAATTCCCGGCCGATCGCGGTCGGCCCACGGCGCATTGGCCCACCACCTCGGCATCGGCCGCCCAGTATGGCGGAACGCTCGACACCGCAAGACGAGCACCACGCGGGCCATGACCACTCGCTACGTTCACGCGAGTGCATGCTGCAATCCATCCGCTGACTCCTGGCAGCCCCGCCTACGTCGTCCTCAAGCTGGGCGCGGTGGGCGGCGTCGTCGCCTTGAAGGTGTTCCTCGCACGCCGCGACGGCCAGTCGGCGGAGGACGATCGCCCGCAGCCGTCGCCTCCAGTGAGTAGCTCGGCGAGCTCGGCGTCGGCGCAAGCACAACTGAGACAACGAAAGATCGAGCAACCGGGGCTCGGAGACTGAAGCGGGCGGCCGGGATCGAACCGGCACTAAGAGCTTGGAAGGCTCTTGTGCAGCCATTACACCACGCCCGCGTGGGGCCGCCGATTGTAGTCCGGCGGCCACGGACCTTCCAATCGGCCGGCGGCGCCAGACCGTTAGCTCCTACACAGCACTTCGACAGAACTCCCATACTCCGCGCCATGAACCAAGAGATCTGGCTCAGCCGCAGGCGTGTCTCGCGACGCCGGGCGCTGGCGCTGGGCGGCACGGTGAGCCTAGGTGGGCTGCTGGCGGCCTGCGGCGGCGACGACAACGGCTCGGGGGCTGACACGGCCGCCAAAACCGCGACCACCGAGACCACCACCACCCCCGCCACCGCAACGGGCAGCTCCGACGTGACCGCGCTGCTCGACAAGGCGCCTAGGTGCACGATGACCGCCGAGCAGACCCAGGGGCCTTACTGGTTCGACGTGGACTCGATTCGCGACGACGTGCGCGAGAAGCGGCCGGGTGCGCGCCTGGAGCTGGCGCTCCGGGTGCAGGACCTGTCCAAGTGCGACGACAGCGGCGCGGCCGCTCCGGTGAGCAACGCGGTCGTCGAGATCTGGCACTGCGACGCGGGCGGCTCCTATTCGGGATTCGAGTCGGGGTCGATGGGCGGAGGCGGCGCCCCGCCCGGCGGGCCGGGCGGTGGCAGCGGCGGAGGCGAGACCTCCAACGGCTCCTACTCGGTGGGCGACGAGGAGGCTTCGCCGACCGACGACGCCACCTACCTGCGCGGAGCGCAGCCGACCGGCAAGGACGGCATCGCGCGCTTCACCACGATCTACCCGGGCTGGTACCAGGGGCGCACCGTGCACATTCACCTCAAGGTGCACATCGACAAGGAGTCGGTGCTCACCTCACAGCTCTACTTCGACGAGGACGCGAACTCCGAGGTCTTCGCCACCTCCCCGTACGACGAGCGCACCGGTCGCGACACGTTCAACGACGCCGACGGCATCTACGACGCGAGCGGGCTCGTGTCGGTGACCAAGCAGGACGACGGCTACCTGGGCGTGATCAACCTCGGCGTGAACGTCTAGCCCGCCGGGTCAGGGCGACAGCCAGCGCTGCGGGTTGCCCTCCATCATCGTCGTGAGCTGGTCGTCGGTCATGCCGCCCTCGCGCAACGCCGGAATCACCTGGTCGGGCACGAGCGTGATGGTCCAGTCCTTCACTGCGCCCGCCTCCATGAACTGCTCCTCCATTTCGTCCGGAAACCAGTCGAGCGTGCCGCAGGAGTCGGCCGACAGGAACATGCGCTCGGCGTAGCCGCGCTCGAGCAGGGCGAGCGCAGTGGCGATGCGCTTGTCCATTGGGAGGTACATCTCGATCCCGAACCGGTCGAGGCCGATGTACGCGCCGGCCTCCAGCAGGGTCTCGATGTAGCCCAGGTCGTCGGTGTCGCCGCAGTGGGCGATCTGGATCTTGCCCGGGTCGACGCCCTCCTCGAGGAAGATCTCGAGCTGCCGCGGCCCGGTGTTCGACGCCGGCCGCGAGTGGGCCATTATCGGGACGCCCGTCCGCAGGCTCGCGCGCGCACACGCGCGGTGGACCTTCTCCACGTTCTCGTTCACACCGGGCTCGTCGGCCGCGCACTTGAGGAACGCCGCCTTGATCGACGTGCCCTGGATGCCGTCCTCGATGTCCCGCACGAACGCGTCGGCCATCACGTCGGCGTCGCGGCTGCGCCAGAACAGCGGCAGGTAGTCGTAGGTGTAGATGCCGGTGCACACGATCGCCTGCAGGCCGGCCTGGGTGGCCACCCGCTCGATGAACTCGACGTCGCGGCCGAGGAACATGGCCGTGGGCTCGCCGATCGTCTTCACGCCGCGATCCACCGCCGCCTGTGCGGCCTCGAGCGCGGTCTGCTCGAGCGCTGCGTCGTCGTAGATGTGCGGGAACTGGATCGCGTTGGCCTCGTCACGGGCGCGCAGGTGCTCGTGGATCAGGGTCACGCCCAGGTCCTCGGCCGCGATCGGGCCGGTCACGCTCTCGATGCTGGCCATCGCTCTCCTCCGTTCGGGGGCGCGATTCTACGTCCAGCCGAGAGTGCCGCGGGGAAAGCGGGGCAGCCAGGACTCGAACCTGGAATCGCCGGTTTTGGAGACCGGTGCCTTAGCCAATTTGGCCACTGCCCCAAGCGGTCGCGAACCATAGCGCCGGGCCGGCGGCCCGCCGCTCGCTGCATGCGGGCGGAGGGACTCGAACCCCCACGGCTTGCGCCACCGGCTCCTAAAGCCGGCGTGTCTGCCAATTCCACCACGCCCGCGAGCGAGTCGGCCAAGTCTAGGGCGGGTGCTCGTCAACCTCCCCACGGGTGCCCTCGGCTGGCATAGACTGCCCGCCGATGGCTGAGGTGAGGGTCGAGCATCCCAACCGCGAGAAGGCGGAGTCGAAGGCGACGAAGGCCATCGTCACGCTCCTGCTGGTGATCAGCGCCGTGCTGGTGCTGGTGATCACCCTCGGCGGCTGGTCGGAGCTGCAGGGCGCGAAGCCGATCGCCTTCTTCTACGTCTTCATCTACCTGCTGATGGCCTACTACGTGCACCAGTGGAACCGCGGCGTCCTGCCGGTGACCGCCGTGCTGGCCGTGCTGCTGGCGGTGGTGGCTGCCGTGGCCGCCCCCGGCTGGTTCGAGCGCGACAAGACCGGCTTCGACAACCCGGCGCTGGACCCGGCGCTGCTGGGTCTGCTCACCGTGATCGTCGTGCCCGTGCAACTGCTGCTGCTGGGCTTTGCGTTGCGGGGCTTCGCGCAGAAGTGGAACGTGGAGGTCGAGACGCACTACGACGACTACGACCTCCCGCCGCGCGCCGAGCCGGCGGGCGCGTAGCCGCCGGACGCGCCGCGGCCGGGCCTAGACTTCGCCCCCTGCGGCGGTGTCGAAACTGGTAAACGAGACGGTCTCAAACACCGTTGGTCGCAAGGCCTTGTGGGTTCGAGTCCCACCCGCCGCATTGCTGCGCCCGGCTAATCCGCCACGCAGGCCGAGGCTGCATGCGAAACGGGACACATAGGCGCGAAACGCACGCAGCCTTCGCCGGGAAGGGGCGTGCGGGCGCGGCAGTGCCGCAGACTCGCGTGGAGGCTGAGCGCTACTGCGGTGGCGCCTGGCCCGACGCGCGCTCGTTCATCGCGGTCCAGCCGCCAAAGGTGATTCCACCAGCGGCGATCAGGCCCAGGAACACGCCGACCTTGCGCGCCACGCCAGCCTCCACGCCGAAGCCGGAGAAGTCCTCGCTCGGGCGGGTCGATCAGGCGGAAGAGCACCAGCAGAACCGCGAGCGCGCCGGCCGCCGCGATGATCAGGCCGGGAGGCGCCGGAAGGCCCGCCGGGCTCTCGCCGGCAGCGCGTGCCACGACGAGGCCAATGGTCACGAGTGCGACCAGGAACAGCAGGATGTCGATGAACGAGAACGACTCCCACGCGTTGAAGTCGGGCCCGTCGATGTCCGAGCCGGCGCCCTCGACGGACACCCCGTACCACGGGAAGAACATGACGATGAAGAGTGCGACCCCGCTGGCCCCGGCCACCATCTCGCCGAAGCTGATCCTCGAAGTGTCCACGCGTTCCCCCGTTCTGAGTTGGCCTGCGGCCCGGTGCGCTATCTAACCTGCGTTGGCGGATGGACTCCGCCGCCGAGATCCGGGCGCTGGCCGCCCACGGGAATCGCCTGGCGGGCACAGACGCCGAGCGACGCGCGGCGGTGCAGCTGCAGCGCCTCGTCCAGACGCGCGGGCGCGAGGCCCAGCTCCAGCCGCTGCTGGTCCGGCCCAGGTTCGCGGCGGCTCAGGCCATCAGTGCTGTCGTGGTGGTCGTCGGGAGCGTGGCTGCGGTGGGGAGCCCGGTGCCGGGCCTGTTGCTCGTCCTGGCGGGCACCGCCTCCACCTTCCTCGACGTGGCGGGCATCCTCCACCTGGCCCGCCGGCTGACCGGAAGGCGCGCCTCCCAGAACGTCGAGTCGCGCGAGCGGGCCGGCAAGGCCGGCGTGCTCGTGCTGGTTGCGCCCTACGACCAGGGCAGGCGTGCCGGCGCCCTGACCGCCGTGACGCGGGTCGTGAAGGACCCGTGGCTGGTCGCGCTGGCGGCGATGATCGCGGTGCTCGGGTGCTGCGCGGCTCGCGTCGCGGGAGCGGAGGGCACGCCGCTGACGGTCGTGCAGTTCGTGCCCACGCTCTTGCTGATCCTGGCGGTGGTCGTGCTGATCGACGCGGAGCTCTCCGACGCCGCCCCCTCCCCCGCCCGGGACGCCGCGGCCCTGACCGCGGTCCGGCTGGCCTCCACGCTGCGCGGCAGCCTCGAGCACTTCGACATCTGGCTGGTGTTGACCGGCGCCCAGCGGCCGTTCGCACTGGGGATGGGCGGCTGGCTGCGACGCCGGCGCAAAGAGATCGATCCCGAGCGCGCGGCGGTGGTCGTCCTGGGCCCGGCCGACGGGGGGCCGCTGCGGTTCACGCGCCGCGAGGGGCCGCTGCTGCCGCTGCGCGTGCACAGCCGGCTGCGGCGCATCTGCACGGAGGTCGCGGAGGACCACGGCGAAGAGCCGGCGGCGGCCGTGGTGTCGCGCGAGCCGGGCGATGCCGCAGCAGCCATCGCGCGCGGGCTGCCGGCCGTGACCGTGTCCGGCGGGGCGGCCGAGGACCTCCATGGCTTCTGCCACGAGCTGCTCCTGCGCCTGGACGCCGAGGTCGGCCCGGCCCTCCCCGCGGCCCGGCCAGCGAGCGAAGTGGCCGGCCCCCGGAGCCAGGCGAGTGTTAGCGCGCCCGGTCCGGGGTAACGGGGTGGGCGGAAGGAGGGAGCAACTTGTACATCGGCATTGGAACCCTGATCGTCATCATCATTCTGGTCCTGATCCTGCTCTAGCGAGCGGGCTCAGACCGGCGTGATGGCATTGCGCTTGGCCGGCCGCTCGCGGGAGCGGCCGGCGTAGAGCGCGAATCGCCGCACGAGCTCCGAGCGCAGGTCCTCGGGCTCCACCACGGCGTCCACCACCAGCTCGTCGGCCAGGTGGAGGATGTCGATCTCCTCCCCGTACTCGCGGCGCAGCTTCTCGACGAAGGCCGCGCGCTCGCTCTCGTCCTCGATGGCCTGCACCTGGTTGTAGAAGACGGCGTTGATGGCCGCCTGCGGGCCCATGACTGCGATCTTGGCTCCCGGCAGCGCGATGCAGGCGTCGGGCTCGTAGGCGGGCCCCGCCATGGCGTAGAGCCCGGCGCCGTAGGCCTTGCGCACGATCACCGAGATCTTCGGCACCGTGGCCTCGGACACCGCGGAGATCATCTTGGCGCCCGAGCGGATGATGCCCTGGCGCTCCACCTGGGTGCCGATCATGAAGCCGGGCACGTCGGCCAGGAACAGCAGCGGCACGTTGAAGGCGTTGCAGGTCCAGATGAAGCGGGCCGCCTTGTCCGAGGAGTCCACGAAGAGCACTCCGCCCTTCTGCCGCGGCTGGTTGGCGACGATGCCCACGACCCGGCCGCCGAGCCGTGCGTAGCCCACCACGAGCTCCTTGGCCCAGCGCCTGTGGACCTCCAGGAACGAGCCGGCGTCGACCAGCGAGTCGATCAGCTCGAGGACGTCGAAGGGACGGTTCTCGTCCTGCGGCACGATCTCTCGCAGCGGCACCTCCGAAGCGGGCTCGGCAGGCGGGGCCGGCGGGGGCTCCTGCTCCCAGTTGGAGCCGAAGAAGGAGAGGTAGCGACGGGCCAGGTCGATGCCCTCCTCGTCGGACTTGACCAGGAAGTGGCCGCAGCCCGACACGCCGGTGTGCATGCGAGCCCCGCCCATCTCCTCCAGCGACACCTTCTCCCCGATCACCATCTCCGCCATCCGCGGCGAGCCCAGGTACATCGACGCGTTGCCGTCGCGCATGATCACCACGTCGCAGAAGGCGGGGATGTAGGCGCCGCCCGCGGCGCTGGGGCCGAACAGCACGCACACCTGCGGCACCAGCGCCGGACAGCTTGACCTCGGTGTGGAAGATCCGCCCAGCCCCGCGGCGGCCGGGGAACATGGCCACCTGCTCGGTGATCCGCGCACCCGCCGAGTCCACCAGGTAGACCATGGGCACCCGCTGCTCGAGCGCGGCCTCCTGCACGCGAATGATCTTCTCCACGGTCTTGGGCCCCCACGACCCTGCTTTGACCGTGGGGTCGTTGGCCATCAGGCAAACGGGGCGGCCGTCGATCGTGGCCATGCCGGTGACCACGCCGTCGGCGCCGAAGCCCTCCTCCTGCCAGTTGGCCAGCAGGGCGTCCTCGGTGAAGGACCCCTCGTCCACCAGCCGCTCCACGCGCGCGCGGACCGGCAGCTTGCCCTGCCCCTCCGCCTTCTCGCGGTGGCGCTCCGGCCCGCCGGCGCGGGCGCGCTCGAGGGCGTCGCCAAGGCCTGTCACAGCTGGGGGTTCATCACCGGCTCGTCGCCCGAGTAGTCGTAGAAGCCCATGCCCGACTTGCGGCCGTACCACCCGGCGGCCAGCATCTTGCGCAGGGTGGGCGGTCGCGCGAAGCGGCGCTCGCGGAACTCGTCGAACATCACGTCGCAGATGGCGCCCATGGTGTCCAGGCCCACGAAGTCGGCGAGCGTGAGCGGTCCCATCGGGTGCCCGGCGCCGGCCTTCATGGCGTCGTCGATCTCGGCGATCGTGCCCACGCCCTCCTCGTAGGCGCGGATGGCGTCGAGCATGTAGGGCACCAGCAGCCGGTTCACGATGAAGCCGGCCTTGTCCTTGGTCTGGACGCCCAGCTTGCCCTGGCTCTCGGCGAACTTGACGCCGGCGTCGAAGGCCTCGTCCGAGGTGGTCACGCAGCGCACGACCTCCACGAGCTTCATGACCTGAGCCGGGTTGAAGTAGTGCAGGCCCACGAACCGCTCCGGCCGCGACGTGGCCGCCGCCTGGTCGATCACCGGCAGCGACGAGGTGTTGGTGGCGAACAGGGCCTCCTCCTTGGCGACACCGTCCACCTCCTTCCACATCTCGAGCTTCAGGCCGAGGTCCTCGGTGATGGCCTCCACGATCAGGTCGCAGTCGGCCAGGTCGGAGTACTCCAGCGTCGGCGATATCCGGCCGCGGATGGCGTCGGCGTCGCCCTGCTCGAGCTTGCCCTTCTCCACGGCGCGCGCCAGCTGCTTCTCGATCTTGCCCAGGCCCTTGTCGAGCTTGCCCTGGTCGACCTCGCGCAGGACCACGTCGTAGCCCGACTGCGCCGCCACCTGGGCGATGCCGTGGCCCATGAGCCCGGCCCCAAGCACTCCAACCCGCTTGATCTCCATTACCGTCTCCTCGATCCGTGTCAGCCGTCGAGCGCCGGGAGCCTATATGTCACTCGTAGGGATCGAGGACCGTGGAGCGGTCCGTCACCTCGTCCTCCAGCGCGCGGAGAAGCGCAATGCCTTCAACGGCGAGCTGATCTCCGCGCTCGGCCACGCGCTCGAGCAGGCGGCCGTGGACCCGGACGTGCGCTGCGTGGTGGTGCGCGGCGACGGCGCGATGTTCTCGTCGGGCATGGACCTGAACGACCTGCGCGAGCTCTCGCAGGACCCGAGCGGCCTGCGCGGCTTTCGCCGCCCGATCCTGAGCTGGTGGAACCTGCTGGAGGAGATGCCCAAGCCCACCATCTGCCAGATCCACGGCGCATGCCTGGGTGGGGCCTTCGAGTTGGCCCTGGCCGCCGACTTCAGGGTCATGGCCGAGGACGCCGTGGCCGGGATCATGGAGGTGCGCGTGGGGCTGCTGCCCGACGTGGGCGGCTGCTCGCGACTGCCGGCCATCGTCGGCCTGGGCAACGCCAAGGAGCTGATCATGACCGGCAAGGTCATCGACGGGCACGAGGCGCATCGGATCGGCTTTGCCAACCGGATCGCGCCCGCGGACGAGCTCGACGCCCTGCACCGAGGCCTTCACCCAGGAGCTGCTGGCGCGGCGCCGCGCGCGGTGGGGCTGGCCAAGCGGGTGCTGGACGCGGCAGCCAAGCCCTCCCTGGCGGCCACTCTCGAGCAGGAGGTCCAGGCCCAGGAGTCGCTGGCCGCCAGCGAGGACTTCGCGGAGGGCGCGCGGGCGTTCTTCGAGAAGCGCCCGCCGGAGTTCGCCGGGCGCTAGGTCGGGCGCGCGTCCCACTCGCGCGCCACGCCCTCGGCGATCGCGAGGCAGCGCTCCACGCTGTCCCAGTCCACCCGCTCGGGCGTGTCGGTGGGCAGGTGGTAGTCGTTGAAGGCGTTGCCGCGCAGCGAGAGCATCGACGCGCTGCGCAGCCCGGCCAGCCGCGCCAGGGCCGGATCGGTCCAGCCTCCCAGCCGGAAGCGTCGCGGAGGCTGCTGGCCCGCGCGCCGCGCGCCAGCGTCCACCACGTCGAGGTCGGCCGGCTCGAAGCGGACCCGCCACAGCGGCCCCTCGGCGCTGACCACCATCGGCTCGCCGGCGCCCAGGGTGTCCAGCCCGAGGACGAACGTGGTGGCCGGGTCGAGCTCGGCCGTGGCTTCGCGGAGCCACGCGGCCATTCCGCCCATGCCCGACTCCTCGCAGCCCGGGAGGACGATGAGCGTCTCGGTGCGTTCGAGCGGTGCCGTCTCGCAGCCGCTCGGCCAGCGCCAGCGCGGCGGCCACCCCGGTGGCGTTGTCACTTGCCCCGGGAACGGTGTCGCCGCGGGTAACCTCGAGCGAGAGCGCCGCCGCGAGCGCGAGCACGAGCCGCGCCGGCAGGCGCAGCCGCCGCGGCCCCGCCGCCAGCGCGGCCATCGCCAGCTCGGGCAGCAGCGAGAAGGGCGGCCGGCCGCGGCGGGTGGCACCGCCGGCCAGGCGCGGATCCCACATCACGCCGGTGTGCGCGGCATCGTGGTGCGCCACGATCACGAGCGTGCGGCGGCGCGGGCCGCGCGCGGGCACGCGGGCCTCGGCGTTGCGCCCCTCCTCCCCCGGCAGCACCCGGCGAACCCACTGGGCGCGCCCCGAGAGCTCGAGCTGGAACGACAGCAGCGCCAGCGCGGCGGGCAGGCGCCCCGCCAGGGCGGCGAGGAAGTGCAGCGCGTGGGCGTGTCCGAAGGTGTGCTGGTAGCGAAACGCCCGGGTGCGCACGTCGGCCGCACCGGCCTGGCGCAGGCGCTCGACGCACCAGTCGGCGGACCGGCGCTCACCATCCCCGGCCGAGCGCCGCGACATCGCCGCGAGTTCGGCCACGTCTTCCCGAAGCGGCGATCAGCCCATCCCCATGCGGTCGGCGGCCGCGATGGTGAGCGCCGCCAGCAGGAGGACCGCGCCCGCCACAGCCCAGCCTGCCGGGTAACCGATGCCGGCCGCCAGTGCCCCGTAGCCGGCCGGTCCGGCGGCTGCACCCACGTAGATGCCGGTCTGGGTCACTCCGGTGGCGGCGGCAGGGGTGCTGCGATGGCGTTCGACCACGGCTAGATTGAACAACCCCGGCCAGCCCCAGCCGAGCGTGAAGGCCAGGAGCGCCCCTGCCACCAGCGCACCCTGGCCCCGCACCGCCAGCAGGGCGAAGCCGAGCGTGCCCAGCACGAGCAGGGCCACCACCGCGCCGAATCCGTAGTCGGCGCGGCGGTCCGCCCGCTCGCCCACGCCGATCCTCACCGCCAGGCTGGCAGCGCTGCCGGCGGCCGCAAGCCCTCCCGCGGCACCCTCGGCGATGCCCACGTCGACGGCCGACGCCACGAGATACGCGCTCAGCGCGCTGGGCCCGGCGCTGGCCAGTGCCGCCCCTACCGCGAGCAGCACAAGCGGCCGGGTGACCCGAGCTTCGGGCGCCCCCGCTCGGCCCGGCGGCTCGGTGGCGCCCGAGCGCTGGAGCAGCAGAGCCGACCGCCAGGGCCGCCGCCGCGGACATGCCGAACGCGGTACGCCAGCCCAGCGGGATCGCCACGAGCGGCAGAGCCAGTCCGCTCACCAGGATCGCCGCGGGAATGGCGGACTGCTTGAGGCCGAACGCCAGGCCCTGGCGCCGCAGCGGCACCTGCTCGGGCCATGAAGAGGTTGATCGACGGCTGAGCCACGGCGTTCGCGATCCCCGCCACCGCCAGTAGCGCCAGCAGGGCCGCGAGCGAGCGACCGGCGAGCGCGATGACCAGCTGGCAAGCGGCGCTCACCAGCAGGCTCGACCGCATAGATGCGATGGCCCCCACCCGCTGGGCGAATCGGCCGCCGGGGCCCGCGCCGATCGCGCCGGCCGCGAAGAAGACCGAGACGCCCGCGGCGGCGGCCGTCACGTCGCACCGACAGGTCGTCGCGGACCTGGAGCGCGAGCACCCCGGCCAGGAACCCGGGCAGCACCGTGACGGCTCCCACCGCGACCGCCAGGCCAGATGCTCGCCCGAGGCCCTGGATGTCGGACGGGGGCGTCAGCCCCGGTGCCAGTCCACCGGCCCGGCCGTGAGCACGTGGCTGCCCAGCGGGCGGCCCAGCACCTCCTGGGCGTCGCGCGCGCATGCCATCAGCGCGCTCGAGGTCGATCCCGGTCGGGTGGCCCATCTCGTGGAGCATCGACACCAGGTCCTCGCGTGGCGATGTTGCCGGTGGCGCCGGGCGGCACCGGGCAGCCGCCCAGCTCGCCGAAGGAGGACTCGAACGAGCGCACGCCGGCGTCGAGCGCGGCCACCGCGTTGGCCAGGCCCTGGCCGCGCGTGTTGTGGAAGTGGGCCGTGAGCTCCGCGCCGGCGAGCCGCTCCAGCGCCTGGCGAAGAAGCTCGCCCACCTGGGCCGGATTGGCCATGCCGGTGGTGTCGCCGAAGGCGATCTCCTCGCAGCCGGCGTCACGCAGCCGCTCGGCGATGCGCGAACACCCGCTCGGCGGGCACCTCCCCCTCGTAGGGACAGCCGAAGGCCACCGAGATCACGCCCTCGCAGCGCAGCCCCTCCCGCGCGCGCGCTTCACCACCTGCTCCAGGCCGGCCAGCGACTCCTCGATCGAGCGGTTCACGTTCTGCGGTTGTGCGTCTCCGAGGCCGAGAGGAACAGGTTGACCTCGTCGAAGCGCTCACGCAGCGCGAGCGCGTTGTCGAGCCCGCGCTCGTTGGGGATCAGCACCGACACCGCCACGTCGTCGGGAATCTCGGCCGCGGCGAGCACCTCGGCGCCGTCGGCCAGCTGCGGGATCACGTCGGCGCGCACGAAGCTCGTGACCTCGAGCCGGCGCAGGCCGGTGCGCGCGAGCCCCTCCACCAGCCGGACCTTGTCGGCGGTGGGGATGATCTCGGGCTCGTTCTGAAAGCCGTCTCGCGGGCCCACCTCGCGGATACGGACGCGTGGTCGCCGGGCATCGCTTACATCATGCCGAGGCCGCCGCTCACGCCGATCGTCTCGCCGGTGACGAAGGAGGCGTCGTCGCTCGCCAGGTAGGCGATCGGCGCGGCCACCTCCTCGGGCTGGCCCGGCGGCGCATGGCGGTGGACGCGACCATGCCCTGCACGAAGCGCTCGCCCAGCTCGCCGAGCGCCTCGGGCGCGGCCGCGCAGCATCGGCGTCTCGATCGGCCCGGGCGCCACGGCGTTCACCCGCACCCCGCGGCGGGCCGTCTCCTTGGCCAGCGCCTTCGTGAAGCCGATCACCCCGGCCTTGGTCGCCGAGTAGACGCTGGCCAGCTGCGAGCCGACGCGCCCCGCCTCCGACGCCACGTTCACGATGCTGCCGCGCGCCGCGCTCCTGCATGCCGGGCAGCACGGCGTGGGTCACCGCCGAGCACGCCGCGCAGGTTCACGGCGAGCAGCCGGTCCCACTGCTCCTCGGTGCTGCGCACGAAGAAGTCGTCGTCGGCGATAGCCGGCGTTGTTCACCAGCACGTCGACCGGCCCCAGCTCCGCCTCGACGCGCCGACACGGCCGCGCGCACCGACGTCGGTCGAGCGCACGTCCAGCTCCAGGCCCATGCCGCCGAGCTCGGCGGCCAGCTCGCGCGCCCGGCCGGGTCCAGGTCGGCCACGGCCACGCGCGCGCCCTCGGCGGCCAGCCGCGAGCAGGTGGCGGCGCCGATGCCGCCGGTGCCGCCGGTGACTAGCGCCACCCGTCCCTCGAGCCTCATCGCGCCGGCCACGAGAGCGCCGTCCGATAGCGTTCCGCGCCCGTGAGCGTGGCGACGCCGATCCCGATCGTCGGCGGCACCGGCGCGCTGGGCTTCGGGCTGGCGTTGCGGCTCGCAGCGGCCGGTCGAGCCGGTGGTCATCGGCTCGCGCGACGCGGGCCGGGCCGAGGAGGCCGCCGGGCGCGTGCGCGAGCAGGTGCCCGACGCCCAGGTCGAGGGTCTCGAGAACCCGGACGCGGCGCAGCGCGGGCCGATCGTGTTCCTGACCGTGCCGTTCCGGGCCCAGTCCGAGAACCTGACCAACCTGAAGGAGGCGCTGCGCCGGGCCAGATCCTGGTGGACGCCACCGTGCCGCTCGCCGCCGCGGTGTCCGGCAAGGCGACGCGGCTGCTCGGGGTGCCCCAGGGCTCGGCCGCCGAGCAGGCCCAGGAGATGGTGCCCGACGGCGTGACGGTGGTCAGCGCCCTGCACACCGTGAGCGCCGCGACGCTGGGCAGACCTCGACGCCGAGCTCGACGAGGACGTCCTCGTGACCGGCGAGCGCAAGGACGACAAGCGGCGGGTGGCCGAGTTGATCGCGCTCATCCCGGGCCTGCGCCCGGTGAATGCCGGCAGCCTCGAGACCGCGCGCTTCGTCGAGGCGCTCACCCCGCTGCTGATCTCGGTGAACATCCGCAACAAGTCGCACGCCGGCATCAAGCTGACCGGCCTGCCGGACGAGCTCTGGAAGTAGTCGTCCTCTCCGGCGGCACGGGCGGGGCCAAGCTCGCCCGCGGTCTGCTCGACGCGGTCGGTCCCGAGGGGCTCACGGTGGTCGCCAACACCGGCGACGACGTCGAGGTCCACGGCGTCCACGTCTCGCCCGACCCCGACCTGGTGACCTACTGGCTCGCCGACGCCATCGACGAGCGCGGCTACGGCATTCGCGGCGACACCTGGAACGTGATGGCCGGCCTCGAGCGCGCCGGCAGGCCGGCGTGGTTCCGCCTCGGCGACCGCGACCTGGCGATGTGCCTGCTCCGCACCGAGCGCTTGGCCGCCGGCGAGCGCCTGACCGACGCCCATGCGGGAGGTGGTGGGGGCGATGGGCGTCGGGGCGCGGGTGCTGCCGATGTGCCGACGAGCCCGTGCGCACGCGCGTGACCGCCAGCGGGCGCAGCGCTGCCGTTCCAGGAGTTCATGATCGTCGAGGGCGCCGAGGGGCCGATCGAAGGAGTGGAGCTGCGCCGGGATCGAGTCCGCGCGCCCCGACCCCGGACGTCCTGGAGGCGCTCGGCCGCGCCGATGTGATCGTGATCGGCCCGTCCAACCCGGTCGTCTCGATCGGCCCGATCCTGGCGCTGCGTGGTATGCGCGAAGCGCTGGAGCGAGCAGTCGCACCGGTAGTTGCCGTGAGCCCGTTCGTCGCGGGCGCGGTGCTGAAGGGCCCGACGCTCGCCTTCTGCGAGCACGCCGGGCATCGCCACCCGGATCGCCGCCGGGTCGCCGGGCCATGCCGGCGAGCTGATCGACGGGATCGTGGCCGACGAGCCGGTGAAGGGACTGCCGGCTCCCGATCGAGGACACGCTGATGGACGACGCCGCGAGGCGCGCCGACGGGCTGCGGAGCGCGGCTCTGGAGCTGGCCCGCTCCCCTACGCCGCAGAGCGCGGCACGCTGGGCGCTCGCTCGGTGCGGCTCGCGCCACCGGACTGCCGCACGGTATGCGGACGATCGCGATCCTTCCCGTCAAGAGCCTCGGCGCCGCCAAGCAGCGCCTCGTCGACGCTGCTCGACGGCGGCCCGCGCGAGGCGCTGGCGCGAGGCGATGTTCTCCGACGTGCTGGCTGCGCTCGGCGCCGTGCGGGGTATCGAGGACGGTCCGGTGGTCACCGCCGACCCGGCCGCGGAGTCCGTTCCGCGGGCGGCGGGGCGCGGCTGCTGACGCGACCGCGAGGAGGCCGGCCAGTCCGCGGCCGCGCTGACTCGGCATCCGCCACGCCCTTGCCGCGGGCTACGAGCGAGTGCTGCTCGTGCCCGGCGACACCCCGCTGCTCGACGCCGGCCGAGCTCGACGGCCTGCTTCGGCGCGCCGAGCGCGGCGAGCCGGGTCGATGATCGTCCCCGACCGCCACGGGAGCGGCACCAACGCGCTGCTGCTCGTGCCGCCCGACGGCGATCGCTCCGAGCTTCGGCCCCGGAAGCCTCGACGCCACGCGGCCGCGGCGCGAGCGCCGGGCATTGCCCACGCGGTCGAGGCGCTGCCCTCGCTTGTGCTCGACGTGGACACGCCCGAGGACCTCGCGGAGCTGACCGGCAGCAGCTCGAGGAAGCGCCAGCAGGGCGCCGCTGACCCGCGGCGCGCCCTCGCTCAGCTCGACCGCGTGCGCGACTCGCGGCGCGTCAGGCTGATCGCCGGACCGGAGCGAGGCCGGGCCCGCGCTCGCGATCGCGCCGCTCACCCGCCTGCCGGAGGTAAGGCCGGGCGACGACCTGGCCGCGCTGCTCTGGCCGCGGCGCCGCCCGACCTCGCCGGCGGACGACGTGCTCGTCGTGGCGCACAAGGTGGTGTCGAAGGCCGAGGGCCGCGTGCGCAGGCTGGCGACGATCGAGCCCGGCGAGCAGGCGCGCGACCTCGCTCGCGAGCAGGGCAAGGATCCGCGGCTGGTGCAGGCGGTGCTCGACGAGTCGGTCGCGGTGCTGCGCGCCGAGCACGGCGTGCTGGTGTGCGAGACGCGCGCACGGCTTCGTCTGCGCCAACGCCGGGGTCGACCGCTCTAACGCGGCGCGACGACGAGCTCGTCCTCCTGCCCGACGACCCCGACTGCCTCCGCTCGCGCGCTGCGCGCGGGCATCGAGGCGGCGCGGCGGTCAGCCCGCGGTGGTGGTATCCGACTCCTTCGGGCGCGCCTGGCGGCTGGGACAGACCGACGTGGCCATCGGCTGCGGCCGGCCTCGCTGGCGCTCGACGACTGGACGCGGGCGCACCGACGCCGCCGGCGAGCCAGCTGCGCGCCACGGCGATCGCCGTGGCGGACGCGGTTGCGGGAGCCGCGGACCTCGCCCGCGCCAAGGACTCGGCCGAGCCGGCCGTGCTCGTGCGCGGGCTCGGAGCGCTTCGTTCTCGAGTGCGACGGCCCGGGGCGGCGGCGCTGCGCCGGCCCCCGGGACGAGGACCTCTTTCGCTAGGAAGCCCGGCCGCGCGCCGGCGCCGGCCGCGGAATGGGCCGGAGATCTCGTACACCTCGCCCTTGAGCCCGTGGGCGCGCTGGGAGGAGAAGTAGAGCCGGCTCCCGAGGGTCGAAGGCGACGCCGGTCGAGCTCGGAGCCCGCGTGATTGCGGCCGGTCACCGACAGGAAGCGGGCCACCCGCCGGGCGCGCGTCATCACGCCCATGTCGATCTCCTCGGTGGAGATGTCCTCGCACACGAACAGCTCGCCGGCCCGCGAGGCGGTGATGTTGTCGACCCGCAGCAGCGGCGCCTCACGCGAGGCCAGGCCGTCGTAGATCACCTCCAAGCGCCGCCGGCGGGTGTCGTAGGCGTGGATCCGCGAGTCGCCGGTCGTGGCCACGTAGACCGTGCCGCTGTCGAACCAGATGCCCTCCGCGCGGGCGAACTCGGTGGCGCCGCGGCACCTGCGGCGCGTCGCCTCGCGCGCGCCGAGGGGTCCGGGACGCGCACCCACTCGACCGCCCCGCCGCGCGTCGACCCTCGCGAGCTCGAGCAGCCCCTCCCCCAGGTCGGGCCAGCGGCGCGGCGTGAAGCGATACAGCGCGCCGTCCATCACGTCCTCCGTGAGGTACACGCGCCGCCCGCGCGGGTCCACCGCAGCCGCCTCGTGCTTGAACACGCCCATCGCGTCATGGACCTTCGCCAGGCGCCTGCCGGCCGGGTCGCACTCCCAGACGCGACCCCCTCCGTACTCCTCGCACGACAGCCAGGTGCCCCACGGCGTCGGCCCGCCCGGCGCAGTTGTGGGTCGTGCCGTCGAGGATGCGGTAGGCGTCCCGGATCTCTCCGCTGGGCCCGAACCGCATCGCCCCGGCGCCGCCCGCAGCTCCTCCGAGTTCGAGACGAGGATCCAGCCGCCGTCCCGGGTCGGGAACGTGGCCGCGCCGTCGGAGGCGCGATGCCAGCGGTAGTCGGTGCCCTCGCACGATCGCCGCCGCGCGCGACCAGCGCGCGCTCGAATCCGTCTGGCAGGCGCAGGCCCGTGCTCGTCTGGCGCGCGGCGCGGCCCGTACCCGCCGCCACCGCGGCCGCGCCGTGCCAGCGGCTGTCGGACCCGCCGTCGGCAGAACGCCCCCTTCCAGAACGCGGCGCCGAACGCCAGCGTCGCGCGCCGCACCGACTCCCGCTCCCAGGAACTCGCGGCGGCGAAGCCGCGCCCAGTCACGGAACCTCGAGCGCTAGGACGCCCACCGGCTGGCAGCCACGTGAACGAGTTGCGAAGAGATCGTCAACGGAGTGCTGTGACCTCGCGCACCGGCCCGCTATGCCGCGACCGGCAGCTCGTGCCGCCGCCGGATCTCGTACAGCGTGGTGCGCTCGGCGGCGGGGCGGCCCGCGCGCGTGGGCCGCGCCGATCAGCTCGGTCCGGCGTGAGCATCACGCCGTGCTCGGCGCCCGCCATGCGGCTGATGCTCTCCTCCATCAGCGTCCCGCCCAGGTCGTTCACGCCCCAGCGCAGCGCCTCGGTGGCGGCGTCGAGGCCCATCTTCACCCAGCTGGCCTGCAGGTTCGGGATCGTGCGGCCGAGGGCCAGCCGGAAGACCGCGGTGTGCTTGAGGTTCTCCTCGCGCGAGATCTCCTCGATCCCGTGCGTGCGCCCGAGCAGCGTGTGGAATGGGATGAACGAGAGCGGCACGAACTCGGTGAACCCGCCGGTTCGCTCCTGCAGCTCGCGCACCACGCGCATGTGCTCCGCCAGCTCCCACGGCTCCTCGACGTGGCCGAACATCACGGTCGACGGTCGACCGCAGGCCGGCGGCGTGGCTGGCCTCGATGATCTCCACCCACCGCGCCACCGGCAGCTTGTTGGGCGAGATCCGCTCGCGCACGCCGTCGTGGAGCACCTCTGCGGCGGTGCCGGGCGTGGAGTCGAGGCCGGCCTCGCGCAGCCGCTCGAACACCTCGCGCGGGGACAGGCCGGACACGGCGCACATGTGATCCACCTCCATCGCCGAGTAGGCGTGCAGGTGGATCTCCGGGCGCCACCTCCTTGACCACGCGCAGCCAGTCCTCGTAGTCCTCCAGCCCCCAGTCGGGGTGGATGCCCGACTGCATGCAGATCTCCGTGGCCCCGAACTCGCACCGCCTCGGCCACGCGGCGCTCGAACTCCTCGCGATCGTGCTCGTAGGCGTCGGGCGAGCGCCGGCCCTGGCCGAAGCCGCAGAACGCGCAGCCCACCGTGCAGACGTTCGACACGTTGATGTTGCGGTTGACCACGAACGTCACGGTCTCGCCCGCCAGCTCGGTGCGCAGCTCGTCGGCCGCCGCGCGGATGTCCTCGATCGCCTCCGGGCCGCGTCTCGGCGAACAGCGCCGTTAGCTCCTCCGCGCGAGAGCGCGTAGCCCGCCCGCGCGCGCTCGATGGCGCCCGGCACCAGGTCTGCGTCGATTGGGCGCTCCTCGCGCCGTCCCGAGCCGCGGCGCGGGATGAAGCTCCAGAAGCGCGCCTTTACCACGTCCAGCACGCCCTGCTCGAGCCAGTCCGCGTCCAGGTACTGGGGGTAGACGCACAGGCGCTCGGTCAGCGCATAGCCGCGCGGCGCGAGCTCGCCGCGCATGCGGTGCGGCGAGGGAAACGGATGCTCGGGCGAGATGTGGTCGCCGTTGGCCGACAGGCCGCCCAGGTCGGTGGCGCCCTCCTCAACCAGCGGGAGCCACCAGTCCGCGAGGTTGGGCGGGATCTGCACGCCCACGTCGGGCATCAGCCGGCGGCACTCGCGCACGAGCCCGCGCATCTCGTCGAGGGTGACCTCCTGCCCCCACGCCGGCATCGGCGCCGGCTCGCCATGCGCGTCCTTCGCGCTGAGCCTCGTCGGCGATCTCCGCCGGCTCGGCCCCGTAGTAGCGCGGGTGCGGCACGAAGTTCTGGAGGATCACCTCCTGCAGGTGCCCGTGCTCGGCGTGGACCTCGGCCAGCGCCTCCAGCGCCTGCACGCGCTCCGCCGGCGTCTCGCCGATGCCCACGAGGATGCCGCTGGTGAACGGGATCCGCAGCTCACCCGCGGCCCTGATGGTCTCCAGCCGGCGCTCCGGGTGCTTGGTCGGCGAGCCCTGATGGGCCACGAGGCCGGGATTGACCGACTCGAGCATGAGCCCCTGCGAGGCGGTCACCTCGCGCAGCCGTGCCAGGTCCTCGCGCGAGAGCACGCCGAGGTTGGTGTGCGGGAGCATCCCCCGCTCCAGCGCGCGCTCGCACGCCCAGGCCACGTAGGAGGTGAAGTCCTCGTGCCCGAATCGCTCAGGCGAGCCGCCACCTCGGGGTTGACCTCGGGCCGCTCGCCCGTGAGCACGAGCAGCTCCTTGGCGTTGCGCCGCACCGCCTCGTCCAGCAGCCGCTCGACCTCGGCGGGCTCATACAGGTGCGCGCGGTGGGTCGCGAACGCGCAGTACTTGCAGTAGCACCTGCACGTCCGCGAGAGCGAGAGCGTGTAGTTGCGCGAGAAGGTGACGCGCCGCACGCGTCCAGTCTACGAACCGAGCGGCGGCGCCAACCGCGCCGCCACCCGCGGGATCAGCCGACCGGCTCCATGCCGCCCTCGCCCTTCTTGCCCGGGGCTATGTAGATGTTGAAGTAGGCCACCGCGGCCAGCACTCCGAAGATCACCGGCGCCAGCACGTAGACCAGGAGGAACACGTCGGCTCCGCCGAACTCGCCGGAGACCAGCGCGGGGCCGAAGGCGCGCGCCGGATTGAAGCTGGCGCCCGTGAGCGGCGCGATCACCATCACGCCCAGGCCCAGGGTCGCGCCGATGGCCAGCGCCGCCCAGTCCTTGGCCGCGTTCGGGTTTACCGCCACGCCCACGATCACCCAGACCAGGAAGAAGGTGCCGATGCCCTCGGCGATCATGCCCGGGAAGATGTCGCCGTCGAGGCGATTCGAGACCGACACGGCCCCGTAGTTCACGCCGTCGCCCTCGTCGTTGAGCAGGGCCTTGGTCACCAGCGCGCCGGCCACGCCGCCCGCAAGCTGGGTGACGATGTAGATGGCGGCGTCCGCCGGCGAGATCTGGCGCAGCGTCGCCAGCGCAACGGTCACCGCCGGGTTGAAGTGCGCTCCCGACGCCACCGCCAGCGTGGAGATGAGCATGAAGAGCACGAAGACGTGCACCAGCCCGATCACCGAGAAGTCGATGAACGGCAGGGGGTTCTGGGGCGTCGCGGGGGTTACGTAGAGCGTCACGGCCATGGTGACGAAGAGCACCAGGGCGAAGGTGCCGACGAACTCTGCGATGTAGGCGGATGGGCCTCGTTCCTGCACGTGAACCTCCAGTGGCGATTTGCGGGCGGCAGTCTAAGCGCGCCGGGCGGCGGCACGGTTGCCGCCCTCCGGGCTCTGGACCTCAGAGAACTAGATTCAACGCATGCGATCGGCACTCCTCCTGATGGCCGCCGCCCTGGCGCTCGCCACCTGCGGCGGTGGCGACGGCGACGCGGCAAACCAGGGCCGCCGGGTGGTGCTGGCCCTGGACTTTCAGCCCAATGCTGTGCACGCCGGAGTGCTGGCCGCCGCGCGCGAGGGCATCGATGCCCGCCGCGGGATCGCGCTGGAGGTCCGCGCCCCGGCGGCGTCGACGGACTCGCTCAAGCTGTTGCTCTCCCGCCGTGCCGACGCGTCGATTGTGGACATCCACGACCTGGGCCTGGCGCGCGAGCGCGGCGAGGACGTGGTGGGCGTCGGCGCCATCGTCCAGCGGCCCCTGGCCGCCGTGATAGCGCGTAGCGAGGTTCGCAAGCCGGCCGACCTGGAGGGCCGCCGGGTGGGCGTGACCGGCCTGCCATCCGACGACGCCGTGCTCAGCGCGGTCCTGGAGTCGGGCGGCGCGCGAACCGGCGCAGTGGAGCGCAAGACCATCGGCTTCGCGGCGGTGCCCTCGCTGGCCGCTGGGCGGATCGACGCGGTGGTCACCTTCTGGAACGCCGAGGGCGTGGCCCTGCGCCGGCGCGGCGTCCGCACGCGCGAGTTCCGGGTGGACGAGTTCGGTGCGCCGCGCTACCCCGAGCTGGTGCTGGCCGTTCAGCGCTCGACGCTGGAGCGCCAACGGGGGCTGGTGCGCGATCTCGTGGCCGCGCTGGCCGCCGGGACCACGGCCGCCCTGGCCGATCGCGATGCCACGGTGGAGGACGTGGCCCGCCGCTCCGGGGCGGATCGCGACCTGGTGTCCGCGCAGCTCAGGGCCGTTGCACCCGCCCTGAACCCGCCGCTGCGGCTGAACCGCGCGCGCCTCGAGCAGTGGGCCCGCTTCGACGCGCGGTTCGGGATCCTCGAGCGCCCGCCCGACGTGCGAAGGGCCTTCGCCTTTCCCTGATCAGCCGGGCGGCAGCAGGCCCTCCACCAGCGCGGCGGCCTCACGCGCCATCCGCGACCGGGGCACCACGCGGCTGAAGCCGGCCGCCTCGGCGCGCTCGCGCGTGTCCTGGTCCACATGCGAGTAGAACCCGAGCGTGGGCACGGCTCCGAGCTCGCCGCGCTCGCGCATCGAGCGGACCAGCGCCGGCCCGTCGACGTGCTCGGCGGTGAGGTCCACGATGAGCAGGTCGTGGAAGCTGGCGGCCACGCGCACCCGCTCCTCGGTGTCGAAGCGGCTCGTGGCATGACCGGCCACGGCAAGGGCCCCCTCCACCTTCGAGCCGAACAACAGGTCGGGGCAGAGCAGGGCAACTCGCGCCATGCGCGGCCGCCTACTGGATCCGGCGGCGGCGGAACTCCTCGCGCACGGACTCCGGCCGTCCCCAAAGCTGCAGGACCTCGACTCGTCCCGAGCGCGCCTCGCGCGCCACCAGCTCGCCCTCGATCTGCTGCTCGTCGAGCAGCGCGAGCGTCCCGTGAATGGTCTCCGCAGCCGCCGCGTGGCCGAACTGGTGCGCCGCGCGCAGACGCCAGTGCCAGTCGTGCCGTGAGTACGGCATCGCGTTGACCTGGGTCAGCAGCGCAGCCGTCTCGATGTAGCGCGACTCGTCGAGGATCCGCAGATCCACTTCGAGCTGGGTCCAGTCGGGCGGCAGGTCGTCAACGATGCTCTGGAAGTCCTCGGCGAGCGCCACGAGCAGAGACTAGTGACCTGAGTCGGATGTTCGCGTTCAGTATCTTTCAGACACCCGGAAACTGCCGCCGAACTGACGACTCAGGTCACTTACCAGGGACGGCGACCCGCATAGCTCGCGCCAGCTGGTCGCCCAGGGCGTGCTCGCGACCGCCGGCACGCACCGTGAGGGGGCCGCCGAAGGGCTCGCGCCGCAGCATCTCAACGCGCGCCCCGCGGTCGATCCCGCGCGATGACAGGTAGCGCAGCATCTCGGGATCCGCGTCCGACACCCGCACGAACGTGCCCGCCTCACCATCGCCGAGGTCCGCCAGGGCGCGAGTGCGCTCTTCCTCGATCTGGCCCTCGGCGGTCGGGATCGGGTCCCCGTGCGGGTCATGCGTGGGGTTGCCGAGCTTGCGCGCGATCAGGTCGGACAGCTCGGGGGAGATCGCGTGCTCGAGCACCTCCGCCTCCTCGTGGACCCGGTCCCACGACATCCCAAGCGCCTCCGCCAGGTAGAGCTCCAGCAAGCGGTGGTGGCGGATGACCTCCAGGGCCACGCGCTCTCCCGCCGGGGTGAGCTCCACCCCGTGGTAGGGCTCGCGCTGCACCAGGCCGAGCGACTCCAGCCGCTTGACCATGGCCGACGTGGACGCGGGTGAAACCCCCAGGCGCTCCGCGATAGCCGAGGTCGATACCGCCTCGCCCGAGCGCCCGTGCAGCGAGTAGATGGCCTTCGCATAGTCCTGAACCGCGTCCGAGACCTCGGCTGTCTGCTGAACGGCCATCTGCTCAGAGCGAGATCAGGAGGCCGGTGGCGTACATGAGGACGATGCCGCTGAGCACGCCGCCCACGGCCAGGGGATGCAGCAGCCGGCCCGCGGAGTCGCGGATGGACGGCGCGATCTGCACGATGACCTGCGCGATGGCCCCCGCCCCCAGGCCGAACATGAACGCGGCGAGGCTGGGGTTGAACGCCGACGCCCCGATCCACGCTCCCAGCACCGCGGGCAGCCCGGCCACCAGGCCCAGGCCCACGAGGCGGCCCAGCCTGGGCTTGGCGGCCGCCTCGCCCTTGGCTATGGGCGCGACGATGGCCAGCCCCTCGGTGGTGTTGTGCAGGGCGAACCCCACGACCAGCGCGGCGCCCAGCGCCAGCGAGCCGATCGCGTAGGCGGACCCGATGGCCAGGCCCTCCCCGAGGTTGTGCAGCCCGATGCCAAGCGCCACCAGGGAGGCCAGGCGCCACGGGCCTGCCCCGTCGCCCTTCTCGCGCTCCTTGGTCCGCCGCAGGCGGCCGTCGATTCCCACCAGCCCCAGATAGGCCACCAGCGCGCCCAGGTACACCAGCGCCGCGCCTCCGAAGGCCTGCGAGCCCGAGCCCGCGAACTCGGTGCCCTCCAGCAGGGCGTCGATGCCCAGGAAGCCCAGCAACCCGAGCGTGAGCGCCATCAGGAACTGGACGTAGCGCGGGTCGATCGAGCGGATCCACGGCAGCCAGAGCATTCCGATGGCCACCGGGATCACTCCCACGTACAGGCCCACCAGCCCCATCAGGCCGAAGAAGCCCAGGTCGGCGTCCGGCGTCTCGGCCGCGACCTCGATCGAGGCGGTGGCCGTGCCGCCGGTGGCCGTGAGCAGCGCGACCTCGTACGCCTCGCCCTCGATCCACGGGTAGTCGATCGTGACCGTGCTGGCCCCCAGCCGCCCGATCTCGCCCGCCGTCTGACTGAACGCCGCGAACCCGTCGTTCACGATCGCCTGCCTGATCTCCACCGGGTCGGGGCCGTCGTTGCGCACCGTCACGTCGATCTGGCCCGGCCGCAGCTCGGTCCGCTCGACCGTGAGCTCCTCCACAGGCACCCCGTTGCGCTCCAGCCCCGGCGCGTCGAGCGCCACGAAGGCGGCGATGGCGATCCCGAGCACCAGCAGCGGAACCAGGCCCGCGACCCACGCGGGCACCCTGCGGCCGGCGATCCGGGGAGCGGTGGCCTGACCGGCCTCCATCAGTCCACCACCTCGAAGAAGCCCATCCACCCCAAGTCCGCGAACTCGCTGACATGCGCGTGGAACATGTACTTGCCCGCATACGGGAAGCGCACCTCGGCGATGCCCCGCTCGCCCTGGCCGAGGATCACGGTGTCGGTGAAGTCACGCGGCTCGAGCTTGGTCCCGGTCGGGTAGTAGTCGAAGAAGTTGGCGTGGATGTGGAACGAGTTGATGAGGTCGAACTCGAGCGCGTTGACCACGTAGATCCGGACCAGCTCGCCGCGCTTGACCCGGATCGGGCGGTCGTGGAACGCGAAGGCCACCGTGTTCACGGCGTAGACCTCATTCGAGCGGTCGAAGTTGGTGTCGAACCCGTTCATGACCATCACGAGCTCGTCTGCCTTCGGCCGCGCCTTCTTCGGGTCGATGATGAACGCGCCGTAGAGCCCCTTGGCGATGTGGTCGGCCAGCGGAGTCGTGTGGCAGTGGTAGAGGTGCAGCCCGAACGGCACGGCGTCGAACTCGTAGGTGAAGCTCTGGCCGGGCTCGATGTTGCCCCGGCCGACTCCGGGGACGCCGTCGCTGGTGTCCAGGTGAATGCCGTGGAAGTGCACCGTGTGCTGGTGGTCCGAGCCGTTCACGAGCCGCACGCGCACCCGGTCGCCCTCGGTCGCGCGCAGGGTCGGTCCGGGGACGCGGCCGTTGTAGGTCCACGCGGCGTACTTGACGCCGGGGGCCACCTCGATCTCCTTGTCCTCCGCCACGAGCTCGAACTCGCGCACGGTGCGGCCGCCCTCGCGGCGAACGATCCCGGTGTCGTAGTCGCGCAGCATCGCCGTGGGGTCGAAGCCGTTGCGCCGCGAGTCGACCTTGCCCACTGCACCGCGATGGTCGGTGGCCCCCTTGCGCCCCCCGTGGCCGGAATGCCGGCCGCCCTGTGCGCTGGCCAGCTGGTCGTGCACGCCCTGATGCGGCACGAGCTCGTGCAGCAGGGGAATCGCGGCGGCCGTGCCGGCCGCCCCGCCGAGCAGGCTGCGGCGCGAGAGTTTGCGTGGACCTGCCTCAGACATCGCCCTATATTGAATCAGAAGTTAGACAGGACTAAAGATGCGCGAGGTTATGGTCCGACGGTGTCGCAGGAGAACGTGGAGATCATTGCCCGCCTCTACGAGGACTTCCTGGCCAGGCCGGAACGGCTGATGAGTCCGGAGATCCTGGAGTTCTTCGATCCAGCGGTTGAACTCCGGCAGTCCGCGTCCATGCTCGGGACCGAGGGAACATTCCACGGTTACGAAGGGCTGGTGCAGTCCGCGCGCGAGCTGACCGAGTCTTTCCACGATGTCCACTTCGTTCCCCAAAACCTTGCTGACGCCGGAGATCAGGTCGTCGCCACCGTGGAGTTCAGCGGCACGGGCAGGGAGGGCGGCGTAGACGTACGGCAGACGGTCGCCCACGTCTGGGCGCTCCGGGCGGCTCGGATCGTGGCCTGGCACGTCTACTTCGACCCCGCCGAAGCCCTCGCAGCCGTCGGGCTGCCGGAGTAGCTAACTGGGCGCGCTATGTCGCAGGAGAACCTCCGGCGTGTCCACGAGCAGTACTCCCGCTACAACGCGGGCGAACGGGCTCCCGGCCGCTGGTTCTGGCACGAGGATGCCGAGTACCACACCGCTCGAGAGGACCCGGACCACGCCGTGCATCGGGGGATCGATGCGATCGCCAAGCTGTTCGTCAGCTGGCTCGAGTCCTACCCCGACCTGAGACTCGAGATCCAGCAGGCCGAAGCACGAGAGGACAAGGTGTTCCTCTGGCTCCGCTTCACCGGGCATGGAGCGGCGAGCGGGATCCCCCTCGAGATGGAGCTGGCCCACGTCTGCACTCTCCGCGATGGCAAGGCGGTCAGCGTGGTCGAGTACATGGACCGAAAGGAAGCCCTCGCGGCGGTGGGGCTGCCGGAGTAGCGGGGCTTCGCAGGACCCACGTGGGGCGGTCGTAGAATCGGAGGCGTGATCGCCACCGCCGACTACGAGCTGCTCACCACCGCCGCCGGGCTGGTGGAGCGCGCGGACCGCACCGTGATCGAGCTGTCCGGCGCCGAGAGCGCCGAGTTCCTCCAGGGCCAGGTCACCAACGACGTGGAGGCGCTGCGCCGGGGCAGGGCTGCTACGCGGCGCTGCTCGATCACAAGGGCAAGCTGCGGGCCGACATGCGCGTGCTCCGCCTGGCCGAGGACCGGCTGCTGGTGGACGCCGAGCCCGCGGCGCGGCGGGTGCTCATGCACAACTTCGAGACCTACAGCCTCGGGCGCGCCACGAAGGCCGTCGACCTCACCGAGGAGCGGGCGGTGCTGTCGCTCATCGGGCCGGAGGCCCGGGACGCGCCTTGCCTCCGCGCCGCCGGACGAGGAGCACGCCTTCGTGGAGGGCGAGCACGGCCTGCACGTGGCCACCGACCTGGGCGTGGACCTGATCGCGGGCACCGAGCAGCTCGAGGAGGCGCGCGCGGTGGCGCCGCCGGTTCCCGAGGACGCCGCGGAGTGCCTGCGGATCGAGTCCGGCCGCCCGCGGCTGATGCTCGACATGGACGGCTCCACGATCCCCCAGGAAGCCGGCATCAACGACCGCGCGGTGAGCTTCACCAAGGGCTGTTACGTCGGCCAGGAGACGGTCGCCCGGCTGCACTACAAGGGCAAGCCCAACCGCGGGCTGCGCGGCCTGCGGCTCACCGAGCCCGCGAGCCATGGCGACGCCATCCACCTCGGCGAGCGCCAGGTGGGGACCATCGGCTCGGCCTGCGTCTCCCCCACCTTCGGGCCGATCGCCCTGGCCCTGGTGCGGCGCGAGGCGGGCGTTGGCGATGAGGTGTCCGTGGCCGGCTCGCCCGCCACGGTCACCGAGCTGCCCTTCGGGCCCGCGTGAGCCAACGTCGCCGCCCGTCGGGGCGCGGCGGGCTGAGCGAGGACAGTCCGCTGCTGGGCGGCACGCTCACCGTCGGAGCCGGCGCCGAGGAGCCGCGCGCGCCCGAGCCGGAGTGGGACCCGCGCGACGACGAGCTCGGCCTGCCACAGCCGGAGCCGGCGGCGCCCCCGGACCCACGCGACCTGCGCGAGCTGATCCCGGCGCGCGACCCCGGCCGGTCGCTCGACGACTGGGGTCGCTCGGAGCGCGTCTTCGACCTCATCGAGCCGCTGCTGGACTTCTACTACCGCTACTGGTTCCGGGTGGAGGCCGAGGGCGTGGACAACGTGCCCGCCGAGGGCGGCGCGCTGCTGGTGTCAAACCACTCCGGCGCGCTGCCCCCCGACGCGCCGATGATCATGCAGGCCATCCGCCACGAGCACCCGCGGCCGCGGCCGCTGTACATGCTCGCCGAGCACTGGTTCAAGGGCTATCCCGGCGTGGGCCTGCTGACCAACAAGATCGGAGTGGTGCCCGCCCATCCGGCGAACGCACAGCGACTGCTCGGCGAGGAGAGCCGGTTGGCGCTGGTCTTCCCCGAGGGCCAGAAGGGCACGCGCAAGCTCTACTGGCAGCGCTACCGGTTGAGGCGCTTCGGCCGCGGCGGGTTCGTGCGCACCGCCATGCGCGCGGGAGTGCCGATCGTGCCGGTCGCGGTTGTCGGCGCCGAGGACGCCATGCCGATCTTCGCTCACGTCCCTCTGCTGCAGCGACTCACCGGGCTCATCTACTTCCCGGTGAACCACGCGTTCCCGCACTTCGGCCTGGCCGCGGGGCTGATGTACCTGCCCGCCAAGTTCAGGATCCGCTTCCTCGAGCCGATCGACCTGACGCGCTATGGGTCCGAGGACGCCGAGGACCTGCCGCTAGTGCAGGGCATCGCGGAGGACGTGCGCGCCCGGATTCAGAGCGAGGTCGACTCGCTCGTGTCGTCGCGTACGTCCGTCTGGTTCGGCTAGGGTCCGCCCCGAGGGATGACGGCTGGGCTAAAGAGGTGCGTCTGCGGGGCGGCGGCGGTCGCTGCTTCTCTGGGTGCCGTGGCGTGCGGCGATGACGACTTCGAGAACTCCCCGCGGCCCGCGGCGTCCGTGGACCTCACGGGCGTCATCGCAGACCGAGGCGTGAGCGTCTCGCCGTCGAAGATCGGCGCCGGCCCGGTGCGCATCACGATGGTCAACCAGACCGACGA
This sequence comes from uncultured Thermoleophilaceae bacterium, assembly GCA_963755215.1. GTDB lineage: Bacteria > Actinomycetota > Thermoleophilia > Solirubrobacterales > Thermoleophilaceae > JAAYBF01. The sequence goes on along the minus strand of CAVWIW010000006.1, from coordinate 228,335 downwards.
TGCACACACCGTGACGCTCGAGGGCCCGTCCGTGGAGGAGCGAGTGGGTCCCGTGAACCCGCTCGACACGGCCACGATCTCGAAGACGCTGCCGTCGGGCACCTACGAGGTGCGCGCCGGCTCCGAGCGCGCAGTCGACCGCGAGATCCCGCCGGCCGAGCTCACGGTCGGCCCTGAGCGCGAGTCGTCCAACGACTCGCTGCTGCTGCCGTAGCTTCTAGTCGACCGGCAGCGGCGCCTGATTGCCGGCGGGGTCGCCCGGCGCCAGCTGCGCGTCGATCTGGTCGAGCTCGGCCCGCACACGATCCTCCATGCCCTGGAGCAGGTCCCGGGCCGTGCCGATGCCCGTCTGGGCGCTGGTGAGCTGCGACTTGACCTTTCGGACCTCGTCCATGGCCGCGAGCGCGCGGGCGACTGTTGAGCGGAGGGCCCCGGCGTCGATCTCGTCACTGCCGTCGCGCGCCGCCGTGACGCGTGCACGAGCCACGCGGTAGGCGAACTCCAGCTCGAGGGTGGACCCTTCCTCCGGGTCGAAGACGGCAATCATCTTGTCGCCCTGGTACTCGCGCAGGGCGTGCAGCCGCGCGGGAATCTCGTCCGCGCCCGGCACCACCAGCAGGGCGAAGTCGGCGTCGCGCTGCTCGCGGGCGGCGTCCAGCTCGTCGAAGAACTGCGGCTTGGAGAGACGGCTGTCCTTGGCCTCCAGCACGAACCGCCCTCGCGGCGGGCCGGAGCACCCGTCGATGCCCACCACCACGTCGCCCTTGCGACCACCGGCGCCGCGTTCGTCGCCAACGGCCTCGGCGGTGTCGCCGTGCACCGTGGCGATCGCGTCGACGGCCTCGACGACCGACTCCTCGTAGGTGCGGCCCTTGGCGGTGCCGCGCTCGCGCTCGGCGGCCACCTCCTCGAGCTTGTCCTTCTCGTCGCGCATGCCCTGGAGCTGCTTTTCGAGCCCATGCACCCGGTCGAGCAGGGCCTGCTGGCCCTCGCGCTGGCGCTTGTCGGCCGCGCGGATTTCGTCGATCGTGCGCTCGCGCAGGTCGGCCAGTGGGTTGCTCGGGTCGCCTGCGGCGAACAGCTTGAGCAGGTCCTCACGCGAACCCTGGAGCAGCTCCTTGACCAGCTCGCGGGTGCGGTTCTGCACGGCCTTGGAGCTGCCGTCGGAGAACAACTCGTCGAGTGACCGCGCGAGCTGGCCGCGATCTGGATCGAACACGTCGTCGAGCTTGGTGGCCAGCTGCTCGGCCGTGGCCTTGGCCTGCTCGCCGAACTCGGCCTCGACCGTGCGCGAGACTTTCTCGAACTCGGTCTTCACGAACTCCGCGTTGGCGGCCGTCTGCTCGCGGTCGAGCACGCGGGAGCCGATCTCGATGGCGTCGGCCACCACGGCGTCGGGGTCGGCGCCCTCGCGCACGAGCCGCGCGGCGGTGTCGTCGACCACTACGAGGCCGTCGATCCTGATGCGGTCGCCCTGCTCGGTGACGTGGGAGTGGCGAAGTGGGGTTGCGGCTTCCATGGGTTCTAGGTCGCAAGCTACGCCGGGTTGCTGACGGAACGGGCGTCAGGTTGCAGCGGACTGGCGGATCCGCCCGAGCCAGTCCGCCGGGTACACGGGCGGGAACCGGCCCGGGTAGTCGGGGAAGTGGCGCCTGGCGTGGTCGGCGGCGGGCCTGCCTTCGATCGCGGGCGCGACGTCGTCGAAGTTGAGCAGCAGGCGGGTGGTGGAGCCGATCTGGAGGTCGGCCGCATTGGGCTCCTCGCCGCCGATGGCGCCGTCCTCGATGAAGCCGTCGACCCGGTCGAGCATCGCCGGAAGGGCCGCAAGGTCTTCGCGCGAGCTCTCGTCGTTGGACTTGTTGATGCGCGCTCCCAGGGGCACCAGCGGGGCCGCCGCGAGCGGTGCGAAACGCGGCGGGACGCCCAGTAGCGGCCCCTCGACGAACGACGCCATCGGCGCCCGGTCACGCGTGATCGCGGCGTAGGCCAGCCGCCGCGGGACGGGCTGGTACACCTCGTCGCCCCACCGCTCGGCCTCCTCCACCGCGGCGCGCCGCTCCGGGTCCGCGGGGAACAACCCGGGCTCGGGAACCATCGAGTCCAGGCGGCGGGCGAGCTGTCGAGTGGTCTGGACCCGGCTGCCATCCTCGAAGCGCACGGCGGGCACGGTCGGCCCGGGGAAACCCCGGGCGCGCAGGTAGGGCCTGCACACCACCATCGGCAGGTCCACCCGCTTCCAGGGGATGCCCTTGCGGTCCAGCATCGCCAACCCGGCGCGCACCGGGTGCGAGCCCGGGATCCCGTAGACCACGGCGGTCACGCCGCGACCCTAGTGGGCCTGCGGCGCGATGTGCAATACTTGCATGCATGCAAGCAACTGCTGCGCCGACGAAAGCATCCGCCACCGACGACCTGACCCTGTCGCTCGCCGCGGTCATGCGACACCTGCTGGTCACCACCGGCCGGGACTTCTTCAAGGAGGTCGAGCGCCTGGGACTGTCGCTGTCGCAGATCAAGACGCTTCAGCTGATGTCCGATCGCGAGCCCGACACGCTCGGCGCGGTGGCGGAGGACCTGGGCCTGTCCCTCCCCGCCGTGAGCCGAGCGGTCGAGGGCTTGCACAAGCGCGGCCTGGTCAAGCGCGTGGAGTGCAGCTCGGACCGGCGCGCCAAGCGGGTGTCCCTGACCGCCAAGGGCCGGCGCACCGTGGAGAGCCTGGTGGCCCTGCGCGTCGCGGGGCTCCGGGGGTTCGTGGACGGGCTCGAGCCGCAAGAGCGCGACGCGCTCGCGGACGGGCTGGCCCCGCTCCTGCAGCGGCCTGAGATCACTCCGCTCCGAGGCGCTCGATGACCGAGCGGATCCGCTTGAACGACGACAACCGCCGCTGGTGGACGCTCGGCGCCATGTGCTTCGCGCTGTTCATGGTGATGCTGGACAACACGGTCGTGAACGTGGCGCTGCCCTCGATCCAGGACGACCTGGGCGCGTCGCTTTCGGGCCTGGAGTGGACGGTGAACGCCTACACGCTCACCTTCGCCGTGCTGCTGGTGACCGGTGGCCGCCTTGGCGACGTGTTTGGCCGCCGTCGGATGTTCCTGGCCGGCGTGGTGGTCTTCGCCCTTTCCAGCGCCGCCATCGGCTTCGCCCCCACGCAGGGGTGGCTGGTGGCCGGGCGCGCGGTGCAGGGCATGGGCGCCGCCTTCATGATGCCCGGCACCCTGTCGATCATCACCAACGCCTTCCCGCCCGAGGAGCGCGGCAAGGCGATCGGCACGTGGGCCGGCGTGTCTGCGCTGGCCCTGGCCATCGGCCCGGTCGTGGGCGGCGCGCTGACCGAGTACGTGTCCTGGCGCGCGATCTTCTTCCTCAACCTGCCGGTGGCCGCGGGCGCGGTGATCGTCACGTTGTTCGCGGCGCGCGAGTCCCGTGACGAGACCGTGGGCCGCGCTGTCGACCGCGCGGGCATCGCCACGCTCTCGGTCGGCCTCACGGCGCTGGTGCTGGCGCTGGTGGAGGGCAACGCCTGGGGCTGGGGCTCCCCCGCGATCCTGGGCCTGCTGGGGCTCGCGGTGGCCGGCCTGGTGGGCTTCGCGGTGCTCGAGCCGCGCGTGCGCGCGCCGATGGTTGACTTCGACTTCTTCCGCTCGCGGACGTTCCTGGGCGCGAACCTCGTGGCCTTCACCGTGACCTTCGCGATGCTCGCGATGTTCTTCTTCACCGCGCTCTACATGCAGAACTTCCTCGGCTACGACGCGCTGGAGGCCGGTATCCGGTTCCTGCCGGCCACCGCCGTGATCATCTTCGCCGCGCCCATCGCGGGGCGCCTGGCCGACCGCATCGGCCCGCGGCGCCTGATGGCCGGCGGCCTGGTGGTGGTCGCCGTGGCGCTCTACCTGCAGACCCGCATATCGGTCGACAGCGGCTACGAGCTGCTGCTGCCCGCCTTCATCCTCATGGGCCTTGGGATGGGCTTCGTGATCTCCCCCATGTCCACGGCCGCCATGAACGCCGTGAGCGCCGACAAGGCCGGCGCCGCGTCAGGGATCCTCTCGATGAGCCGGATGGTGGGCGGCACCTTCGGCGTTGCGGCCCTGGGCGCGCTGTTCCAGCACCTGAGCGCGGAGCGCCTGGCCGACTCGCTTGCCGGCACCGGCGTCACGGCCGCGGAGCGCGAGCGGCTCGTGGAGAACATCGGCGCGGGCGCCGGAGGCGACGCCGTCCGCGGACTCGACCCGGCCACCGCCGAGCGCGTGGGGGCCGCGGTGCAGGACGCCTTCATCCACGCGCTCTCCATGGGCATGTGGCTGGCCACCGGGGTGGCCCTGCTGGGTGCCGCCCTTGCCGCGGTGCTGATCTCCGACCGCCTCGACGAACGCACGCCCGAGCCCGCGCAGCGCGCGCACGCAGCCGCAGAGGCCGAGGCGGTCGGGGTCTAGTGACCTAGCCGACGGGCTCCCTGGCCGTTCGCAGCGACCCCGCCAGCGCGGCGGCGGCCACGCACAGGACCACTACCAGCACGAGCGCCGTGCGCAGCCCGCCGGCGTCGGCCAGCAGCCCGATCGTGGCCGGGCCGGCCATCAGGCCGACGTAGCCTGTACCGGACACCGCGGCGATCGCGGCCGCCTCCTCGGCGCCCTGCCCGCGGGCCGCGGCCGCGACGACCAGCGGAAAGGCGCCGGCCAGCCCCAGTCCCATCACGGCGAACCCCGCGATCCCGGGCGCGGGCTCGGCGGTCGCGAGTGCCGTCCCCAGGCCGGCCGCGGCCAGCAGGCCGCCCCAGCGGACCACGGCGACCGGGCCGAGCCGCTCGGCCAGCCGGTCGCCGGCCAGGCGCCCGGTAGCCATGGCCAGCGAGAACACCGTGAGCCCGCCGGCCGCCAACGCCTCGCTCGCGCCCGCCTCGTCGTTTAGGAACACGGCGCTCCAGTCGGTCACGGACCCCTCGGCCAACAGCACGCAGAAGGCGGTGGCGCCCAAGGCCAGCAAGCGCTTGGAGGGGCGCGCGAAGGCCGGTCCGGCGGCGCCGCCGGCATCGTCCGGCGGAAGGCCCGGCCAAACGTAGGCAGCGACCGCGCTGACGGTGGCGGTGACCAGTGCCAGGTGGAGCGCGGGCTCGAGCCCTAGCGCTGCCGCGATCGCACCTCCACCCGCTCCGGTCATCGCCCCGAACGAGAAGGCCGCGTGCATCGATGCGAGCATCCGCCGCCCGCGGCTGCGCTCGAGCGCCGCGCCCTCGACGTTGATCGCCACGTCGAGCACGCCGTTGGTGAGGCCCATGCAGAAGAGCACGGCGGCGAGCAGGGCTACGGACGGAGCCAGCGCCGCCAATGGCAGCCCGGCGGCATAGCCGACCGTCCCTACCAGCGCCGCCGCCCGCCCTCCGCGCCGCACCACCAGGGCGCCGGCGAGCGGCTGGGCGACCACCAGCCCGGCCGTGGCGAGGAACAGCGCTATGCCCAGCTGCCCGTCGCTCGCCCCCAGGTCGTCCTTGATCGCAGGCAGGCGCGCGAAGAACGAGCTGAAGATGACCCCGTTCAGGAAGAACAGGGTGGTCACGGCCGCCCGCGAGCTCATCGTCCGGCCACCGCGCTCACGCGCAGATCATGCCGATACGATCCCCGCCCCGACTGCGACACGGAGGACCGATCCCCGCAATGGCATCAGTTGACCTGACCAACGTCGCCGAGGTCTCGACAGAGCCCGGCGAGCTGCCCGAGAAGATGACCGCCTGGGTCATCCGTGAGGAGCGCGAGGGCGAGCCGCGCGACGCCTTCCAGCTCGAGGAGATCGAGGTGCCCAAGCCGGGCGCCTTCGAGGTCGTCGTGCGCGTGATGGCCGCTGGCGTGAACTACAACAACGTCTGGGCTGCGCTCGGCCAGCCGGTCGGCGTGTGGCGCTACGGCGACCACCCCGAGTACGGCCACCACATCGGCGGCTCCGACGCGTCCGGCATCGTCTGGAAGGTCGGCGAGGGTGTGACCCGCTGGAAGCCCGGCGACGAGGTCACGATCCACTGCAACATGGCCTCCTACGAGGACCCCGAGGTGCACGGCCTGGACCCGCTCGCGGCGCCCAGCCAGATGATCTGGGGGTACGAGACCACCTGGGGCTCGTTCGCCCAGTTCACCAAGGTGCAGGCACAGCAGCTGCTGCCCAAGCCCGAGCACCTGACCTGGGAGGAGGCGGCGTCCTACGGGCTCGTTTACTTCACCGCCTACCGGATGCTCATCGACCAGTGCGACCTGCAGGCCGGCCACAAGGTGCTGATCTGGGGCGCCGCCGGCGGGCTGGGCGTGTTCGCCGTCCAGCTCTGCAAGATCACCGGGGCCGAGTGCGTGGGCGTCGTGTCATCGCCGGAGAAGGGAGCGCTCGTCGAGCAACTGGGCGCCACCGGCTGGATCGACCGCAACGAGTTCGCGGGCATGATGCGCACGGGCAACGAGTCGCCGGACGAGGAGAAGGAGCGCTTCGGCGTCCAGCGCGCGTTCGCCAAGCGCGTGAAGGAGATCCTCGGCGACGCGCCCGACATCGTGTTCGAGCACGTGGGCCAGGCCACGTTCCCCACGTCGGTGTTCACGGTCAAGCCGTTCGGCAAGGTCGTGATCTGCGCCGGCACCACCGGCTTCAACCTCGACTTCGACGTGCGCTACCTGTGGATGAAGCAGAAGCAGATCATCGGCTCGCACTTCGCCAACGCGTGGGAGTGCAACAAGGCCACCGAGCTGATCGAGAACGGGCTCATCCGGCCCGTGTTGTGGAAGACCCTGGGCTTCGAGGGCGTGGCCGAGGCGCACCAGCTCATGCGCGACAACCAGCACCTGGGCAAGATCTCGATCCTCGTGGGGGCAGAGAGCGAGGGCCTGGGCAAGACCGCCGACGGACCGGGCGCGATCACCGCGGAGGTGGGCGCGTGAGCGACGGGGAGAGCATCGCTGCGGAGATCCGCTGGGTGGCCAACCCGTTCCGCGGCGACAAGTTCGAGGAGGCGTGGCTGCCGGTGGCCGAGGCCGCCCTGGACTACGGCGCCACCGGCTGGGCCTTCTTCCGCAACGCCGACGGGCTGCTGGACTTCACCCAGTACGCCTTCTTCCCCTCGAAGACCGACTTCGACCGCTACTGGTACTCCGAGGAGGTCTCGGAGGCGCGCACGCGCGTGGCCGGCTGGTACCAGGTGCCGCTCGTCCCGACCTTCCACAGGGTGGTGGGGACCGGCTCGCTGAGCCCGGACCCGGCGCGGGCCCCGGCGGGGTAGGGCCGCTGCGCCGGGCGCTAGTGGCCCGTGATCACCGTGTCCTCGTGGGAGTAGGGCGGCGCACAGCAGCAGAGAAGCACCAGCGGCTCCGACTCGCTCGCGTTCCACAGCTTGTGCTCGGTGCCCGGCGGGATGGTCACGCAGTGGCCGGCCCCGACGTCGAGCTCCTCGTCGCCCAGCTGCATCCGCCCGCGCCCGGCGGTGAAGAAGTAGAGCTCCTCGGTGGTGCGGTGGAAGTGGGCCTGGGTCTGGCCGCCAGGCGGGACCGTGGCCTCGGCCAGGCTCTGGTTGGCGGCGGCTCGCGAGCTCGCGGATCGACGAGCCGTCGAGCGTCGTGAACGGCGTCAGCTCCTCCAGGCGCGATCGCTGCATCAGCCCTGCTCGAGCGGCGCCATCGTGAGCCCGGCGCCCTTGAGCTGCTCCCAGTAGAGCTCGGCCGGCTCCTGCGGCCCCGACCACACCACCGCCCGGCCGGAGTTGTGGATGCGATCGGCCATCGCGTACCCCTGGTCGAGCGACATGCCAGGAATCGTCGCGTGCCAGCGCGGCCGCCACGCCGTCGAAGGTGTTGTGATCGTCGTTGAGCACGATCACGCGCCAGCGGTCGCCCAGGCCGCTGCCGGGCCCGCCGGTGCGCGGCTTCTCGATGGTCTCCGGGCTCATGCCACGGCCTTCTCCCAGTAGCGCCTGAGGCCGAGCCCCAGCTGCTCGGGCGGCGCGGCCTGGATCAGCGCCTCGGCCGTCTCAACGTCCACCGCCGCGCGCGTCTCGGACTCCGACCAGGCGGCGAAGTCCTCCGGCGAGGAGTCACGCGCCCGGCGCGAGCGCGACCGCAGGGACTCGCGAGCTCGCTCGAGCTGCTCGGCCACGTCCTCGAAGCGCCCGAAGTGGGTGAGGCAGAGGGCCGAGGGCTCCCACGCCGAGATCAGGTCGATCGACCGGAGCCATGAGTCCACGTCGATGTCGGGCGGCGGCGTGGGAACGACGGTGTACTCGTGCGGCGGCAGGCGCACCCCCGCCATGTCGCCGACGTAGGCCTCGCCCGTGTCGTCGTCGTAGAAGCAGACGTGGTGTGACGCGTGCCCGGGCGTGTATGCCACCTGCAGGCCCTCCGCCCTCTCCCCGCCCGAGAGCGGATGGATGCGCTCGGGGTCGACCGGGGCGATCTCCCCCCACAGCTCATCCATCCGGTCGCCGTAGAGCCTGCCCGCGCTGGCCACCAGGCGCGACGGGTCCGCCAGGTGCGGCGCCCCGCGCTCGTGCACGTAGACCAGAAGCGACGGGAAGCGCCGCGCGAGCACGCCGGCCGCGCCCGCGTGGTCGAGGTGGATGTGGGTGAGCAGCAGGGCGCGCGGCTCCTCCTCGAGCCCGTCGAGCAGGGTCTCCACGGTCGACGCGGGCCCGGGATCGACGACCAGCCCGCGGGTCTCGTAGGCACAGATCACCCGGTCGCGGCCTAGATGCATCGTGTCGATCGCTCTGCTCATGGGGCGGCTGACCTTACAATTCCCCATGTGGACCACCGTCTACCCGAGCGGGACCGCCCCTGGGTGATGCGCACCTACGCCGGGCATTCGACGGCGGCCAAGTCCAACGAGCTCTACCGGCGCAACCTGGCCAAGGGCCAGACCGGCCTGTCGATCGCCTTCGACCTGCCCACCCAGACGGGCTACGACCCCGACCACGAGTTGTCGCGCGGCGAGGTCGGCAAGGTCGGGGTGTCGATCGCGCACAAGCGCGACATGCACGCCCTCCTCGACGGCATCCCCCTCGATGAGATGAACACGTCGATGACGATCAACGCCACCGCGGCGTGGCTGCTGGCGCTGTACATGACCGTGGCGGAGGAGAACGGCGTGGAGCGCGGCGCCCTCCAGGGCACCACCCAGAACGACATCATCAAGGAGTTCCTCTCTCGCGGCACCTACGCGTTCCCGCCCGAGCCGTCGATGCGGCTGATCGCCGACATGATCGCGTTCACCGTCGACGAGGTGCCCAAGTGGAACCCGATCAACATCTGCTCCTACCACCTGCAGGAGGCCGGGGCCACTCCGGCGCAGGAGATCGCGTACTCACTCGCCACCGCCCAGGCCGTGCTCGACGAGGTGCGCCCGCGCGTCCCCGACGAGAGCTTCCCGCGGGTGTTCGGCCGCATCTCGTTCTTCGTGAACGCCGGCATCCGGTTCGTGGAGGAGCACGCCAAGCTGCGCGCGATGGGCCGGCTCTGGGAGCAGATCGGGCGCGATCGGTACGGAGTCGAGGACCCGCGCTACCTGCGCATGCGCTACGGCGTGCAGGTCAACTCGCTGGGGCTGACCGAGTCGCAGCCCGAGAACAACATCATCCGCATCGTGCTCGAGGCGCTCGCGGTCACGCTCGGCCGCGATGCGCGCGCCCGGGCGATCCAGCTCCCGGCCTGGAACGAGGCCCTGGGGCTGCCGCGGCCGTGGGACCAGCAGTGGTCGCTGCGGATCCAGCAGATCCTGGCGTACGAGACCGACCTCCTGGACTACCCCGACCTGTTCGAGGGATCGAAGGTCATGGAGGGGCTCGTGGCCGAGCTCATCGGCGGCGCCCAGGAGGAGATGGCTGTCGTCGAGGAGCAGGGCGGCGCGGTGGCCGCGGTGCCCTACATGAAGACGCGGCTGGTGGAGTCCCACCGCGCTCGGGTGGGGCGAATCGAGCGCGGCGAGCAGCAGGTCATCGGTCAGAACGTGTTCACCGAGCACGAGCCCTCGCCGCTCCAGGAGGGCGAGGACGGGGGCATCCTCACCGTGGACCCGGCCATCGAGGCGCAGCAGATCGAGGCGGTGCGGGAGTGGCGCTCGGAGCGCGACCAGGCTGCTGTGGACGCTGCGCTGGGGGACCTGCGCGAGGCCGCCGCCGACGAGGGCACGAACATCATGCCCGCCACGCTCGCCGCCGCCAAGGCCGGTGCCACGACGGGCGAGTGGGCCGCCGCGCTGCGCGAGACCTTTGGCGAGTACCGCGCGCCGACGGGAGTGGGCGACGCCGCCGCGGCGCCCGACGACGCGGCCCTCACCGAGCTGCGCGACCGGGTGGAGCGGGTGTCCGAGGCGCTCGGGCGGCGGATCAAGATCCTGGTGGGCAAGCCCGGTCTGGACGGGCACTCCAACGGGGCCGAGCAGATCGCGGTGCGCGCCCGCGACGCCGGCATGGACGTGGTCTACGAGGGCATCCGCCTGACGCCCGCGCGGATAGCCGCCACGGCCGTCCAGGAGGGCGTGCACGTGGTGGGGCTCTCGATCCTCTCGGGCTCACACGCCGAGCTCATCCCCTCTGTGCTCGGCGAGCTCGCCGAGGCCGGCGCCGAGGTGCCGGTAGTGGTCGGCGGGATCATCCCGCGTGCGGACGAGGAGGCGCTGCTGGCCGCCGGGGTCGCTCGCGTCTACACGCCCAAGGACTTCGAGGTCTCCAAGATCATGGGCGACATCGTGGACCTGGTGGCCGAGCACAACGGCGTGGCCGCGGGCGCCGCGTAGGGCCGAGGCCCTCCTCGGCCACGGCACCCCCAACCGCTAGGTTGCCGCTGCCATGGCCCCAGCCGACCCGCAGGAGCTCGGTCGCCGGCTGCGCGAGCGCGATCGCTCCGCGGCGCCCGCCGCGCTGAACTTGATCGAGGCGCGGTCGGCCGAGGCGCGGCTGGACGCCGCCTCGCTACTCGAGGAGGTGTCGCCCGCGGCGCTGGGCGGAGAGGCGCCGGCGCACCTGGTGGGCGTCACGGGGCCGCCCGGCGCGGGCAAGTCGTCGCTGCTCAGCGCCCTCGTGGACCACTGGCGCAGGGACGGGCGCACCGTCGCGGTCCTCGCCGTGGACCCCTCCTCCAAGCGCTCCGGGGGCGCCCTGCTGGGAGACCGGGCGCGGATCGACCACGACCCCAAGGACGACGGCGTGCTCATTCGCTCTACCGCAGCCGGCGGGCGCCTGGGCGGCCTGGCGGCCCCCACGCGCGAGGCCGCGCAGGCGCTGGCGGCTGCGTACGACGTCGTCGTGGTCGAGACCGTGGGCGTCGGTCAGTCGGAGACCGACGTGGAGGAGGTCTGCGACACGGTGGCGGTCGTGGTCCAGCCCGCGTCGGGCGACACGCTCCAGTTCCTCAAGGCCGGGATCATGGAGGTGCCCGACGTGCTGGTGGTCACCAAGGCCGACCTGGGCGAGGCGGCGGTGCGCGCGCGGCGCGACCTCGCACAGGCGCTCACTGCGCTCGGGTCGAGCGCCGTGCCTGTGGTGGCCGTGTCGTCGCTGCCACCGGTGAGCGGGATCGGCGAGCTGGTGGCGGCCATCGACGCCCACGCCCAGACCCTGGACGTGCCGGCCGCGCGCGCCCGCGCGCGGCGCCTGGCGGCATTGGCCGACCTGGTGGCCGAGCACGGCGAGTCGGCGCTGCGGGCACTGGGTGGGCGGCGCGAGGCCGAGCGCCATCTGGCGCGCCAGGCCCGTCTCGGCCGGGCCTGCCGACCTGGCCGCCGCGCTGCGCGCGAAGGCGGGGCTGGCGTGAGCATCGTCGTCCAGGTGGCGCTGCTGCTGGGCGTCTTCGCCGGCGTGACCGCGATCGCCGAGCTGGCCGGCGCGGCCAACCTCGGGACCGCCATGGGGATCGGCTCGGTGGCGTTCGCCGCCGCACTGGTGGCCCTGCTGCTGGTGCCCGGCAGGCGCGGCGACTAGGCGCGTAGGGCGGCCTCGGCCGCGGCCAGCTCCTCGGGGGTGTTCACCGAGCGGGTCGCGCGTTCGGGCACCTGGACCTCCACGGGTGCGAGGCCGTGCACCACCGTCGTCAGCGGCCGGTCGCCCACGCCCTCGAGCGCCGCCAAGGCGGCCGGGCGGTAAACGGCCAGCAGCGGCTGCAGGCGCCCGCCGGCCGTGCCCACCACCGCCGCCGCCTCCGGCGCGCCGGACGCAGCCCGCATGAGGTCGGCGCAGACCTCGAGGGTGAGAAACGGCATGTCCGCCGCGCACACCAGGACCGGCGCCGCCGCGCGGTTGAGGGCGTGGACGATCCCGGCGGCGGGGTGGCGTCCCCCCTCCTCGGGCTCGTCCCAGCGCAGCACCCCGGCCGGCAGCTCGGGGAGCGCGGTGCCGGCCCGGCACACGACCGCAACGGGCCGGCAGACAGGCTCGAGCGCCTCCAGCGGGTACCTCACCAGCGGGCGGCCCCCCAGGAGCACCGCCGGCTTGGAGGGCGCGCCCAGCCGCGTCCCGAGGCCGCCCGCCAGCACCGCGCCGATCACGGCAGCAGGCTGGCGATCCGGAAGCGGCCGCGCTCGCGGGTGAGCTCGATGGTCTCGACGATCGGCCCCTGGGCCGCCGCGCGCGTGCGGACCCTGACCCGTGCGCGGCGCCCGCGCACGCGCACGGCCAGCACCCTGATCCTGGGCTGGCGCACTCCTTCAACCGCCGAGCGCAGCAAAGCCGCGCATTCGTCACCGCCCGCACGCTCCCGCGCCGCGCGCGTGAACAGGTCGTCGCAGATCGCGTCGTAGTCCCGCCGCCTGGTGGCCGACTCGAGGTCGGCCACCGTCCGGGCCACCTCGCGCTGGCGGTCCTCGACGTCCGGCGGCTCGTCGTCGGAGCCGCTCGAACAACCAGCCAAAAGCGCCAGCGCGATCAGTCCGGGCAGGCCGCGCCTCACGCCTGCGAGGATAATGAGCTCATGGAGGGCTCAGCGCCCGATTCGGTCGGGACCCTGTCCAGCTGGCTGCGGTGCTATCGCTGCTGGTCTCAGAACCTGGAGGTTCAGCTTCACTACGAGGGCATCCTCAAGGTGGAGCCGGACACCGGGGAGGCCGTCGAGCCGGTCGAGGAGGTGCAGGAGGCCGTGGTCCAGTGCCTCGACTGCATGCACGACCAGCCGCACCTGAGCCTGGCGTTCTACGAGGAGAACGGCCGCCGGGTGAGCCGCATCGAAGCGGTCGAGGACCGCTGGGAGCGGATGGTCACGGGCACACCGTGGGTCGCTTCCTGCACCGTCACCGTGGACGGCGACGACGTGGAGTCCTGCTCGGGGCCGGAGGCCGCCGACTCCCTGGCCTTCGCGGCGTTCGGCGACCACGGCACGCGCGAGTTCTTCACCCACGTGCGCTTCCACAAGCACGAGGAGAACGGCCAGATCGTCGTCCACATGCTCATCGAGCTGTACGCGCGCTCGGTCGAGGAGGCCACCGAGGTGCTCGAGGGCGCGGCCCGCGGGACGCTGGCCATCACCTCCCTGGCCGAGGAGTCACGGCCGCCCGCGGTCAGCTCCGAAGACGAGCACTGACGCCGGCTGACAGCCCGACGCGCTGCCTAAACTGACTCCCATGGGAGGAAGCGGCATCAGGCCCGTCCGCGCCGTCCTGCGCTACATCGGATCCGTGCTGATGGTGAGCGGTGTGCTGCTGATCGCCGACGCGGCCGTGACGCTGGCCTGGCAGGAGCCCGTGTCGGCGTTCATGGCCGAGCAGGAGCAGCGCGAGCTCAAGACGCGAGCTGGAGGATCCCCCGGCGCGGGTGCTCCGCAAGCAGCCGCTGAAGGGCGACTCGATCGGCCGGATCGTGATCCCCAAGATCGACAAGACCACGTACATGATCGAGGGCACCGACAACGCAAGCCTGCGCAAGGGCCCCGGCCATTACCCCAAGACGCCGCTACCGGGCGAGCGCGGCACGGTGGCGGTGGCCGGCCACCGGACCACCTACGGCGCGCCCTTCCGCAAGGTCGACAAGCTCGGCCGGGGGAACCGCGTGATCGTCGAGATGCCCTACGGCACCTTCACCTACCGCGTGCAGAAGGTGGACATCGTGGACGACTCGGAGCTGGCGGTCATCCGCAAAGTGGGCTACAACCGGCTGGTCCTCACCGCCTGTCACCCGCTCTACAGCGCGGCCCAGCGAATCGTTGTCTTCGCGCGCCTGATCAAGCGCGGCCCCGCCCGCGTGGCCAACGACTGACCGCTCACCCCATCGCAGCCACCGCGCGCCGGCGCAGCGGCTCGGGCAGCCTCAGTGCCGCGGCTCCGGCGGCGGCGGCCGCGCGGCCGGACGCTCCGCGGCCGGCCGCGACGGTGACCACGCCGGGGTCGCCCGTGGCGAAGCGGTCCTTGTAGGTCTCCCCACCGCGCAGCAGGCGGTACTCCTCCATGCCGTCCTCCATGGCCGCCCGGATCGTGTGAACGAGCAGCACCAGGCCCACCGACGAGCGCTCCCAGTCCGGGTCGCGGCCCGACTGGTAGTAGGACTCGGCGCCCCCGTAGCGCAGGCCGTACCAGGCCGCGACCGGCCGGCCGTCGGCCTCCGCGATCCACAGCCGGAGCCATCCGCGTTCGAGCGCGATGGCGGCAAAGTCGCGATGGAACGCCTCCCGCTGGGGGCTGAATGCACCCGAGCCCTCCTCGCCCCAGCGCTCTCCATGGAGCCGCACGAGCGTGCCGAAGTCGTCCTCCAGCCGGGCCGGGTCGTCGCAGAGCCGGAAGCTGAGGCCGTGATCGCGCTCCAAGGCGCGCTGCTTGCGCCGCGCCTGTGAGCGGAAGTTGCGGCTGCGTGAGGCCATGTACTCGTCGAAGCCGCCGGGCGGCGCGGCCACGACGGGCGAGGACTCCTCCGCCAACACCCGGCCCACCACGCCGTGGCCCGGCGGCAGGCGCTCGGCCAGCAGCAGGTCCCAGCCCAGCTGGCCGCCCGACCCGGACAGCGCCAGGGCCGCCACAGCGGCATCTGCCGGGGCGCACACCGGCCCCAGCTGGTCGGCCGGTCCGTAGCCGGCGAACCGGGCCAGGCGCAGGGGCCGCGACCCGCGCACGCACAGGGACAGCAGCACGAGCGGATCCCCGTCGGCCGTCCTCAGCAGGGCCAGCTCGCTGCGGAGCCCATCCCCGAAGTGGCGCCACCACGCCTGCGCCCACTCGGGCGTGGCAAACACGTTCCCCGACCGTTGCGCGAGCTCGCTCCACTCCGCCGCCACCGCTGCCGGGTCGTCGATGCGCTCAAGAACGCGGCAGCACCCCCCGCGGCTCCCAGCGGGAGCAGGAGGACGCCGTTCTCGACCTCCGACTGGTCGCGCGACTCGAAGAAGAGCACCAGCACCACCAACAGGACAAGTGACACGGCGAGGACCGTGATCCAGTACAAGATCTTTCCGAGCACGCGCATCTCGGGCGCAGGATACGGGCGCCCCCGGCGCATGTAATCCTGCCAAGGGTCAAGTCTTCGAACCGGGTGCCGACACACGGAGAGATGGGTAATCGAGCGGTCATACTGGCGGGCGGAAAGGGATCCCGTCTCGGGCCCTACACCACCGTCCTGCCCAAGCCGCTCCTGCCCGTCGGTGACCGCGCGATCCTCGACGTGGTGGTGCACCAGCTGCGCGAGTACGGCTTCACCGACCTGACCCTGGCGGTGGGCTACCTCGCCCACCTGATCCAGGCGGTCATGGGCGACGGCTCCAAGCACCGAGTGAACATCAGCTACCACGAGGAGGAGGAGCCGCTGGGCACGGTCGGCCCCCTGGGGACGATGCCGGGGCTCGACGACACCTTCCTCGTGATGAACGGCGACGTGCTCACGGCCCTCGACTACGCCGGGCTGCTGGAGGTACACCGTGCGTCCGGCAACGTGCTCACGGTGGCCTCGCACCGGCGCACGGTGCGCAGCGACTACGGCGTGCTGCACCTGGACGGCGAGGCCGGCGAGACCCGCCGGGTGACCGGCTTCGAGGAGAAGCCCGAGATCCCCTACGTCGTGAGCATGGGCGTTTACGCCATGGAGCCGCGCGCCCTCGACTTCATCGAGGAGGGCACCCGCATGGACCTCCCCGACCTGGTGCTCAAGCTGCTCGAGGCAGGCGAGCCCGTAGGCTCCTACCTCTATGAGGGCTACTGGCTCGACATCGGGCGGCACGAGGACTACGAGCAGGCCTTGATCGAGTTCGAACAGCTGCGCGAGATGTTCCTCCGCGAGGGCCGCCCCGCTCCGGAGCCGGCCACGTGAGGACCACCGTCACAGGCGGCGCCGGCTACGTGGGCGCGCTCGTCGTGGACGAGCTGCTGGCCGCCGGCCACGAGGTCAAGGTCCTCGACGTGCTCCTGCACGAGCAGGAGGACGTGGCGGCCGAGCTCGAGGAGCGCGGCGTGGAGCTCATCCGCGGCGACATCCGCGACGCGGACGCCCGCCGGCAGGCTCTGGAGGGCCAGGACAACGTGGTGCACCTGGCCGCGATCGTGGGCGACCCCGCCTGCGGGCGCGACCCCGAGCTTTCGAACTCGATCAACATCGAGGGCAGCAAGGCGCTGGTGGCCGACGCGCGCGAGTACGGCATCAAGCGGCTCGTGTTCGCCTCCACCTGCTCGAACTACGGGCGCATGGACGATCCGACCGTGCCCATCGACGAGACCGGGCAGCTATCGCCCGTCTCGCTCTACGCGGAGCAGAAGGTGGGCATCGAGCGGGCCCTGCTCAACGGCGACGCCGGCGAGCTGGACGTGACCTGCCTGCGGTTCGCCACGGTCTACGGCGTGGGCCCGCGGATGCGCTTCGACCTGACCGTCAACGAGTTCACGCGCGACCTCTGGGCCGGCAAGAAGCTCGACGTGTTCGGCGAGCTCTTCTGGCGCCCCTACATCCACGTGCGCGATGCGGCGCGCGCCGTCGCTCTGGTCCTGGCCAGCCCGGCCGAGAAGGTCTCGGGCCAGGTCTTCAACGCCGGCCATTCCGACGAGAACTACCGCAAGCTCGACCTGGTGGAGATCATCACCGAGCACCTCGGCCGCGGCGAGGTGGAGTACGTGAAGCGCGACGAGGACCCGCGCGACTACAAGGTCTCCTTCGAGAAGATCCGTGAGCAGCTGGGCTTCCAGCCCGAGAACCGGATCCCCGACGGGATCGCCGAGATCACCGGGGCGCTGGAGCAGAAGCGCTTCGGCGATCCGTACGACGGCCGCTACTCCAACATCTGACATGGCCGAGGGCGACCGCCTCATCCCGCTGTTCGACGTGCGCCTTTCCGACCACGAGGTCGAGGCCGTGGCCGAGACGCTGCGCTCGGGCTGGCTCACGATGGGCCCGCGCATCAAGGAGCTCGAGGAGGTGTTCGCCGAGCGGCTGGGGGCCAAGCATGCGATCGCCACGTCCAGCTGCACGTCCGCGCTGCACCTGGCCTACCTGGGCGCTGGAATCGGCCCCGGGGACGAGGTCATCGTCCCGGCCATCACCTTCGTGGCCAGCGCCGCCGCCGTCCGCTACTGCGGCGGTACGCCCGTGCTGGCCGACATCAAGGGCCCGCACGACCTGGGCATCGACCCCGACGACGTGGAGTCGCGCATCACCGACGCCACCAAGGCGGTGTGCGCAGTCCACTACGCGGGCTACGACGCCGACCTGGAGGCCCTGCGGGCGCTCTGCGACCGCCGCGGCATCGCGCTCATCGAGGACTCGGCGCACCACCCGATCGCGCCGGTGCGGAGCCTGGCGGCGTGTTACAGCTTCTTCTCGAACAAGGTCCTGTCCTGCGGCGAGGGCGGCCTGCTGGCCACCGACGACGATCGAGCTCGCGGCGCAGGCCCGCAGCCTGCGCTCGCACGCGATGACCACCGGCACCTGGGATCGCCACCGCGGCCACGCTGCCGGATACGACGTCGTGGGCCTTGGCTACAACTACCGCATGGACGAGCCGCGGGCCGCCTTGCTCATCGCCCGCCTCGCCGGGCTCGAGGACGACATCGCCCGGCGACGCCGGCTCGTGCGGCGCTACCGCGAGCTGCTGGCCGGCGCGGAGGGCGTGACCATCCCCTACCGGGACGATGAGGTCGACGGCTCGTCGTGTTACGTGATGCCGGTCATCGTGGACGAGCCCGGCGCGCGTGACCCCGTCCGGCAGCACATGCTCGACGAGCATCGGGTACAGACCAGCATCCTCTACCCGGCCATCCATGAGTTCACGGCCTACGCGCCCGACTCGCGCGGGGCGCTGCCGCGCAGCGAGCTTGCCGCCCGCACCGAGCTGACCCTCCCCCTCTTCCCGCACCTGAGCGACGACGAGCAGGACCGCGCCGTCGGCGCCCTGCGCGAGGGCCTCCGGCAGTTCGACTCCGCCCCAGCCGCCACCGCCGGGTAGCCCCATGGCCTCGACTCAGGCGGCCCCGCTTGCCGACGAGGCGCGGCCACAGCCTGAGCCGCAGGACGATGCCGCGCCAGGGCGCAGCCGGGTAGGGCGGTTCCTCACCGACAGCCCGTCGTTCGTCCCCGCGCTGCTAGCGGTGGGCGTCTTCATCTGGTTCGCCGCCGACGAGGCCGGATTTCGCGGCAGCACGTTCCTCGGCGGCGGGCTAGCGCTGCTGGCGCTGCTGTCGCTGTCGCTGGCAGCGCTGCCCCGGCCCGAGCCGCGCCGAGCGGCGCTCGTGGCCGTGGCGCTGCTGGCTGGATACGCGCTGTGGAGCTACCTGTCGATCCTGTGGGCCGATCAGCAGGGTGTCGCGTGGGACGGGGCCAACCGCACCGTGCTCTATGCCCTGGTGCTCGCTCTGTTCGCGCTGTGGCCCATGCGAGCCGGCGCGGCCACCGCCCTCCTGGCCGTATTCGGGCTGGGAATCGCCGTGGTCGGGCTGGTTGAGATCCTGCGCGCCCAGGACTCCGCCTCCTCGATCGCGTTCTTCCACGAAGGGCGCCTGAGCGAGCCGGCCGGCTACGTGAACGCCAACGTGGCGCTGTGGTTCACCGGCTTCTGGCCCTGCGTGATCCTGGCCGGGAGGCGACAGGTGCCGGCGCTGCGCGCGCGGCCTGCTGCTTGGCGCCGCGGGCCTCCTGGCGTGCCTGGCGGTGCTGGGCCAGAGCCGCGCGTGGCTGGCGATGCTGCCGGTCATGGCCATCGTGGCGGTGGTCGTGGTGCCGGGCCGCGGGCGCACGATCGTTTCTCTGGCGGCAGTCGCGGCTGCCGTGCTGTCGGTGCGCACCACGCTCATCGACTACTACGAGGTCTTCGACCCGGCCCGCCCGCCCGGGCAGGCATTCGGCGATGTGGTCGACGCCATCCTCCTGGTCTCGGCCGCGCTGGCCGTGGTCGGGGTCCTTGCCGCGCTGCTCGACAGCCGAGTCAAGGTCAGCGAGGGCGCCGCCCGGCGGATCAGCGCGGCCTTCGCCGTGGGGTTCGCCCTCATGTGCGCGGGCGGCGTGGCCGCGGCGGCCATCGCCGTGGGCGACCCCGTCCAAGAGGTCGAGAAGCGCTGGGACGAGTTCAAGTCGGGCGAGGGCGAGCCGTCGTTCGAGGGCAGCCGCCTGGCCAGCAGCTCGGTGGCGTCATACCGCTCAGACCTCTGGCGGGTGGCCTGGGAGAACTTCGAGCGCGAGCCGATCACCGGGGTCGGAGCCGACAACTTCCTGCGCGACTACCTGCTGCGCGGGGAGACCGACTTCCCTCCCTCCTACCCGCACAGCCTGGAGTTCAGGGTGCTCTCGCAGACGGGGATCGTGGGGTTCCTGCTGCTCGGGGGCGCGTTCGCGGCAGGGCTGGTCGCCGCGTTCCCTGCGCTCAGACACGGGCGCCTGGCCGGCGCGGCCGCAGGGGCGGCCGTGCTGGGCTTCGCCTACTGGGTCATCCATGGGTCCCTGGACTGGTTCTTCGAGTTCCCGGGGCTGGGCGCCCCCGCCATCGCGATGCTGGGCATCGGGGCGGCCGTGGCCGCGACCGTACCGGGCAAGCCGGGAGTCAGGTTGCCCGGCGGGCGCGTGGCGGCCGTGGGGGCGGCGGCGCTCGGGATGCTGCTGGCCGTGGGCTTCGCCCTGCCGTGGCTCGCCGAGCGCGACCTGCGCGACGCCCGCGAGGTCTCCGGCTCCGACCCGGAGCTGGCTCTCGAGAAGCTCGACCGGGCCGCTCGGCTCAATCCGCTCTCGCCCACCGCGGACAAGACCGCGGCGCTCGTGCTGCTGCGCAGCGAGCGCTACGACCAGGCGCGCGCAGAGCTGCGCGAGGCCATCCAGCGCGACGAGCGCGATTCGTTCGCATGGATGCAGCTGGGGGCCATCGCCTCGGTCGAGATGCGCCAGGACGACGCCCTCCGCCATCTCGAGCGGGCGCGGCGGCTGTCGCCCAACGACACGGTCGTGGCGAGCGTGCTCAGGTCGATCAGGCGCGGCCGCGTGGTGGACCCGCAGCGGGTCAACCGCGCGATCCTGCGTGAGATCGACGTCCGCGTGGGCCCCGGTTAGGCATGGATTTCCGCTCCGTGCGGCCTTTTCTCGGGGGCTGGCGTGCCCCGTCCCTCCTTCCGACCGGAGGGGTGCGTACTATTTCCGCCGTCGGTCCCTCGAAGGTCTCCGCCGGACCCGAATGGGGCCAGATGCAGATTTGCGGGCGTTGGGTATCCGTGGTAAACAGGGTTTTGTCGCCATCCGGGTCGCCCCACCGGTCTTGGTCACCTGAATTCGACTGGTTGCCGCACAGGCAAGTTTGTGAAAGGGAGTGCTCTGGAACATGGTCAAGCTGAAGAACTTCATCGCGATAGTCGCGCTCGTCGCCCTACTGGCCCCGGCTACCGCCTTGGCTCAGTCCGGGGTCGAGGGCTACTCGGGCGATAACAACGTGGTCGCGGGGCTGGACGACTCCGCCGGGAACGGCGGCAACGGTGGTGGCAGCACCACCCAGGCCCAGACCGTCGACAACGGCAGCCTGCCCTTCACGGGCGCTGACCTCGGCGTGCTCGCCGGCGCCGGCGGCCTGCTCTTGGCGCTTGGCTTCGGCCTCCGGCGCCTGACCCACCGGCCCTCCGCGACCTAGCAGCCCAGGTTCGCAAAGCGGGCGGGCGCCTCACGGCGCCCGCCCGCTTTGTCGTTTCTGGGTGCTTGGGCCGTTGCGGGCCGCCCCGGCGTCGTTCACCAGCCCTCTCCGGGGCTGGGCTCGCCTTACGGCTCGGCCTTCGGCTGACGCCCCTGCGAGGGCAGCCGAACGCCGCCGGGCGGCAGCCGCGCCACCTTTCTCAACGAGCAAAGATCGGCGGCCGCGTTCGGGTGCTGAGGACTCAGGTCCTTAGACGCGTGAGAGCCGAGGCGACCGCGTGCCGCGCGCCGGCTACGCGGGTTAGGCGGGCCAGGCGGGACACCTTGAGTGCGAAGCGCCTCGGCGTGTCCGGCAGGTAGACGCCCACGCGGGGCCAGCGCATCGGGTCGCCGGCGCCGCCGTAGCCGGCCAGGCCGGCGCCGTTTGCGTATCCAGCCGCGACGGCCGCTCTGGCGACTCTGTCGTCCACGTCGCCGTACGGATAGGCGATCGACGGGCAGTGGCGGTCCAGGCGCTCCTCCAGCGCCTCCCGTGAGCGCCGCAGCTCTTCCTCGAGCTGGGAGTCATCGACCTGGGTGAGGCGCGGGTGCGAGACCGTGTGCGAGCCGATCTCCCAACCGGCATCCATGAGCTCCCTGAGCTCGGGCTCCTCCATGGCGGCCAGCTCGTGCTCGTGCGGCCCGCCGAGCCAGCGGTCCAAACCCGCCCACGCCATGGCCGGCGAGCCGATGTGGTCGCTGGGCACGTACAGCGTGGCGGGCACCCCGAGCTCCCGCAGCACCGGCAGGCCTCGCTCCAGCACCGAGCGGAAGCCGTCGTCGAAGGTGACCGCCAGCAGCCGCCCGGACGCGGAGTCGTCCAGGGCCTCGGAGAACGTCACGGGGCGGTAGCCGCGGTCCAGCAGCTGCTGTATCTGCTCGCGCATCCGCCCCGCCGGCATGGCCAGGTCGGCCGGCCAGGTATCGCTGACGGCGTGGTAGCAGAGGGACAGCACGTCCTTCATCGGCGGAGGTGAGGCATTGCGAGCACGGTCCAGCCACAATCTGACCACATGCAGCGCCGCGGCGTCCCCCACACCCAGCGCGCCGCAGCGTGCCTCGTGACGGTCGTGCTCGGTGTCGCAATGGCCGCCTGCGGACACCAGGACGACCGCGGCACGGCGCCGGAGGCGTCGGTGGCCGTGTCCCCCGCCACGGCGGGCTGTGACCGCTTTGCCGCTCCGAGTGGCTCGGATCGGGCGCCGGGTACCAGGCGCCGGCCGGTGCGGTCGGTCAAACGGCTCACCCGGCTGCTGCGTGCCCGCCAGACGGGTTGCCTTGCCGAGGGCCGCTACCGCCACCGCGGCGTGGCCGAGCTGGACAGCCCGCGCACGATCCTGCGACCTCTGCGAGGGGCCAGGGCAGAGGTCGACGGCACGATCTGGATCAACCCCGGCGCCCGCGGCGCCCGGCTCAGCGGGATTCGCCTGACCACCAGCGATCCCACGTTCAACATCCCGCTCAAGGTCCAAGCGGATGAAGCCAAGGTGACGGGCAATGCGATTACCTCATCCGGGAACAACACGTGCGTGCTGATCGGCACCGCGCGCACCGTCCGCCACGTGCTCATCGAACGCAACCAGATCTCGAAGTGCGGCGAGCGAGGAAAGCTCGACCACCTGATCTACGTGGCCCACACGCGCAACCTGGTGGTGCGGCGGAACCGCCTGACCGCCAACGGCGGCGGCTGGGCCGTGCACCTCTACCCCGATGCCGACGGGACGCTGGTGGAGCGAAACGACATCGCCGGCAACCTTGGCGGCGTGATCTTCGGGGGGGACGGCCGGGAGCACACGTCTGACCTGAACGTGGTGCGCGGCAACAGCATCGTCGGGTCAGGCGCCCGGTGGAACCTGGAGAGCTCGTGGTCCGGGGGGCCCGCGGGCGCGCGCAACGTGGCGCGCGACAACTGCGTCCACACCGGCGGGGCCGGGGCGCCGTCCGGCATCGGGCCCAGCGCGGGAGTCACGCTCGCGCGGAACCGGGTCGTGCCCACGCCCTCCCTGCTGCAGCTGCTGTTTGGCGCCCGCCCCTTGGATCCCGCTGCAGAGTGCAGGCGCCTGGGCTACGGGCGCTGACACACCCGTCTGAGCATCGAACAAACGTCCAGCCGCTCGGCTAGCCCGGTAATGGACGGATGTACGAGGCCCTCGCCGGCTCCTTCGGGGGCGCCGGGGGGCTTCCGACACCACGAGGGTGATCAATCGAACCCTCCCCCGCCTCAAGTCCCTCGGCTGCCTGGTCCTCATCACGGGCGCGGCCGTCGCAGCCGCCCCCGGCACCGCCGCAGCATCTTCCGGCTGCCACCTGGTGGCGTCGCCATCGGGGTCCGACTCGGCCCCGGGCACCGAGGCCGCGCCGTTCCGAACGGCTCAGCGGCTGATCGAGAAGGTCTCTCCCGGCCAGACCGCGTGCCTGCGCTCGGGCACCTACACCGGCTCGGACCTGCGCCTGGAGACGCCCGGGTCCACGTTCCGCTCCTACCCCGGCGAGCGCGCAACCGTCGCAGCCTTCTTCGCCGTCTAC
This sequence comes from uncultured Thermoleophilaceae bacterium, assembly GCA_963755215.1. Classification (GTDB taxonomy): domain Bacteria; phylum Actinomycetota; class Thermoleophilia; order Solirubrobacterales; family Thermoleophilaceae; genus JAAYBF01. The sequence goes on along the minus strand of CAVWIW010000006.1, from coordinate 204,760 downwards.
CCGGAGGCCACCGGCGCCCGGGTGTCGGGCCTGCGCTTCGACGGCACCAACGTGGAGAACGACACGGCCGTCAAGGTCAACGCCGACCGCAGCGTCTTCTCGGACAACGAGGTCACCAAGGGCGGCAACGGCATCTGCCTCCAGGCCGGCTCCTGGCATCCCGCCCGTGACGTGGTAATCGAGCGCAACCGCATCCATCGCTGCGGCCCGCCGTCCTCGAAGTTCGACCACCAGATCTACCTCAGCCAGACCCGCGGAGCGGTGGTGCGCTCCAACGTGCTCACCGACAACCCGGGCGGCTGGGGCGTGCACCTCTACACCGACGCGGACAACACCCTCATCGAGAACAACATCATCGACAACAACCGCGGCGGGGTCGTCTTCGCCGGCGAGGGGGGCGAGCACTCTGACAACAACCTGGTCCGCAACAACGCCATCACCAACAACGGGCCGCGCTGGAACATCGAGGGCTCCTGGTCAGGTGGCCCGTTCGGCAGGGGCAACGTGGCCTCCAACAACTGCGTCTACTCGACCGGGCCCGACTCACCGGCCGGGATCGCAGAGCGCGACGGCTTCAGCACCGGGCCCAACACGGTCCTCAAGTCCGACCCGTACCTGAACAGCAAGGGTGGCGACTACCGGCTCAAGCAGGGCAACCCCTGCGCGGCCCTGCTGCGGCGCGCCGGTGCCCGCAGCGCGGCGGCCACGCCTCGCGCCCCGAAGGTCAAACTGCGGGGCAAGCGCAAGCGCGCACGCCCGCGCGGCAAGGCCGTGTTCTACGGCCGCCTGGTGCGGATGGCCAAGCCGGGCGCCACGGTCTACTTCCAGGTCCGCCTGAACAAGCAGTGGCGCACGATCGCGCAGCGCCCCGTCGGGCCGCGTGGCGGCTTCCGGGTCAAGTTCCGCACCCACAAGTCCAAGCGCTACCGCGTGCGGCGTTTCCGCGCCGTGCTGCCCGGCGTCAAGCCGTCGCGGGTCGTGCGCCTGAAGATCGCCCGCTGACCGGGCGGCCGGCGGCCATCCACATGTCAGACTGGCACGGCGGGCCGCGGCTGTTCAGGCCTCGCCGGAAGCCACTGTCGGTGTTAGCTTGGAGTCACATGAGGCGGGGAGCGGCATGAGCGGCGAGGGCCGGCTGTTCGCACGGCCGGATTCGCCCGCCGCACCGGTGGCCGCCGCGCTGTCCTGGCTCTGGCGGCTGGGGTCGGTGCTCGAGGCCCCGGAGCCGGGGGCGGTGGCCTTCGGCGTGGCCGACGAGCAGGACGACCTGCTCGCGCTCCTGGAGGAGGGGCGCCTGGCAGGCATCGTGCTCCTATGCCCCGACCCGGGACCCGCTGCCGGCCGGTTGCCCGCGCGGCGCAACGTGCACGGCGTGGCTCGGTTCCCGGGTGGCCCGCTGCGATGGGAGTTCACGGTCTTCGACGGCGGCACCCCGGTGGTTCGCACCGGCCTCGGCATCCACGCCATTCGCGACGGTGCCTGTCTGGCTCTCGCCCTGGACCCCGCCAGCGCGTGGACGGAGTACCGCGGCTCGTGGGCATTGGAGCCGCTGGCGGCGTTCCTCCCGGAGCTGCTCGGGCGCCCACTCGTGACCCTTCCTCCCGTTGGCTGCGTGCGCCTGGACGACGCGCCCGGGACAGCACAGCAACAGGTCCAGGGCAACGACAAGCCCGACTGGCGCGAGCGGCGTCAGATCGAGGCCATGCGGCGCGCCTACCGCCGGGCGGGGGCGCGGCTGAACGCGGCGGTCTGCTCACGTGCGCTGATCGACGGTGAGGAGGTGCCGATCGAGCAGGTCTGGCCGCGCTCCACAGCCGCGCTCGCGGCCGGCGTGGCCGAGGGCACCTTCGAGCCGGTCTGCCACGGGTACCTGCACCTGGACATGGACGAGCACGCGGCCGGCCGGGTCGAGTATCGCGAGTTCCGCGCGCTGGACGAAGCCGAGGCCGGGCGCCGCATCGACGCCAGCGTTGCGTGGCAGCAGGAGACACTGGGCCGCACACCTGAGACCTTCGTCGCCCCCGCCTGGTCCTACAGCGACGGCGCCCTGGCGGCAGCGGCGGCGCGCTCGCTGCCGGCCTGGCTACCGCCCGCCCTCCAGCCGCTGATCGACGGGCCCAACGTGCACGAGACGGCCAACAACGGCTTTCGCGGGCTCCACAGGCTCGGCTACCGGCAAATGATCTCGCGGGCTTCGCACGGCCTCCCTCCCACGCCGGTGCTCCACGGCGGGCTGCTCGACCTGCGCATGATGCACCTCAAGGCCTCCCGCGACCTAGTGACCTTCGCCCGGCTCGTGCCCACGCGCGACATCGTGCGGCTCGCAGCCCTGCCCGGCATCCGCTGGATCGGCGCGGGCGAGTTCCTGCGCGTCCTGCGCGCACACGACACGATCACGGTGCGCGGCACCGAGATCGACGTCGGCGACGCGGGCGACGCGATGCTCATCGACGCGGCGGGCGCACGGCCCGTGGAGGCGCGCTGATGGCGCACACCCACGACGTTGCGATCTACGCGCCGTACGCGTCGCTGTTCTACGAGCGCAAGGGCCATCAGGGCGGCGGCGCCGAGCTGCAGACCACGCTGCTGGCGCGCGGGCTGGCCGAGCGCGGCCTGCGCGTGGCACACATCCTGTACCCGCTGAAGGACCCGGTGGACCTGACCTCCCCGGCGCCCGACGTCGTCGAGCGCGAGCCACACAAGAGCCAGGGCAGGTTCCGCCAGCTGGCCGAGGGCGCCGCCGTATGGCGCGGGCTCGCGAAGGCCGACGCAACCGCCTACATCGTGCGCGGCAGCGGCGGGCACCTGATTCCCGCCGCCGCGTTCTGCCGCACTCGCCGGCGGCGGCTCGTGTTCTCCACTTCCAACGACCTGGATTTCGACTTCCAGCGCCCCGACCGCCCCGCCTGGGTGCTGCGCGCCTACGAGCGCAGCATCCGCGCGGCCGACCGGGTGGTGCTCCAGACGCGACGCCAGCGGGAGCTGGCCGAGGCAGCGATCCCGGGCGCCGACCCGGTCGTGATCCCCAGCTTCAGCCAGATGGCCGACCGCAGCGAGGCGGAGCCGGAGTATCTCCTGTGGGCCGACCGCCTGGTGCCCTACAAGCACCCCGAGCACTACCTGGAGCTCGCGCGCCGGGCGCCGGACATCCGTCTGAAGATGATCCTGTCGCCCACCAGCGAGACGCCCGCCGGGTTGATGGACCGGATCCGCAGCGAGGGCGAGTCGCTGCCCAACCTGGAGCTGTTGCCGCCTCGGCCCCGCGATCAGCTGCTGGCGGAGACGGCCCGCGCCGCCGCTGTGGTCTGCACGTCCGCCTGGGAGGGCATGCCCAACAGGTTCCTCGAGGCGTGGGCGCGCGGCGTGCCGGTGCTGTCGCTGTCGGTGGACCCCGACGACCGCATCTCCGAGAAGGACATCGGGATCTACGCGGGCGGCTCCATGGACCGCTTCGTCGAAGGGGCGGCGGCCCTGTGGACCGAGCGCGCCAGGCGTGCCGAGATGGGCGACCGCGCCCGCCAGTTCGTCCGCGAAACGCATTCGCCCGACGCGGTGGCCGACCGCTGGGCCGAGCTGCTCCGAGGCCTCCTCGCGGGAGGGCGCCCATGAGGATGCTCCAGGTCACCGACTACGGCAGCCCCTTCGCCGGCTCCTTCGTGCCCATGCTCCGGACGGCGCTCGACGAGGCCGAGAGCAGGGGTTGGAGCGCGCAGGCCGTGCTCCCCGAGCGCGCCCGCGAGCGCGACTGGCTGGCCGACCTGGGCCCGCACGCGGAGAAGGTCCTGTTCGCACCGCCGGGCTCGCGGATCGAGCACGGGCGCTGGCTGGCCGAGGTGGTGGACGCCGAGCCCGGGCCCACCGTGCTGCACTCGCACTTCACCGTGTTCAACATCCCGGCTGTGGCGGTGGCCCGCCGGCGCGCCGGCGTGAGCGTCTACTGGCACGTGCACACGGTGCTCAGCGACCGGATGGCGGCCAGGGCCCGCAACCGCCTGAGCCTGGGCGTTGCGTCCCGTTACGTCGAGCGGATCCTCTGCGTGGCCCCGCACCTCGCCGACAGCATCAGGGCGCGCGGCGCTCCCGCCGCAAAGGTGCAGTACTTCCCGAACGCCCTCGACGCCGCGGCCTACGCCCGGCGCAGCGACGCTGAGCGCGCCGAGGTGCGGGCCCGGCTCGGCCTCCCGGCCGACGTGCCGGTGCTCCTACACTTCGGGCGCGACTGGTACGGAAAGGGCGGCGACCTGTTCCTGCGCGCCCTGCGGATGCTCCGGGACGGCGGGCGACCGGACGTGGTGGCCGCCTCATCACGCGGTGGCGAGCCGGCACGGGAGCTCGCTGCCGAGCTCGGGCTCGAGGACGCCGTCCACGTGCTCGATCACGTTCCCCGTGTGGCCGACCTGTATGCGGCCTCTGACCTGCTCATGGCCTCCAGCCGCGGGGAGGGCATGCCGCTCACGGTGCTGGAGGCGCTGGCCAGCGGGATTGGCGTGGTGGCATCGGACATCCCGGGCCACCACCTGCCCGGCGGCGACCCGGCCGGCATGGCCGTGGTGGCGTCCGAGCCCGAGGCGCTGGCCGCGGCCGCGGACCGGCTCCTGGCCCGCCCGGCCGAGCTGGCTGAGAGCGAGGGCGACAGCGCAGCCGAGTGGGTGCGGCGCGAGATGGACCTCGCGGCCTGGGCGCGCCGGCTGTTCGAGCTGTACGAGCGCGACCTGGCCGGCAGGACTGCCGCCGGTCGCCCGCGCAGGCCGCGCATGCGGCGGCCCCGCAGGCCCGAGCCGAGCGGCTCCGCCTAGGTCTAGTCCCCGGCCAGGGCCCGACCGGCTCCTGGGAAGCCGCCGGCCGCGATCTGAGCCCGGGCGATGGCCAGGAAGGCCGGGCCGAGGCTGAGCAACAGCCAGAGCTGCTTGCTGTACTGGCGCGAGCCGAAGAAGTCGGAGGCCAGCAGAGCGAACAGCGCCACGAACAGCGCGCGGGACAGGATCTCCATCTGGCGGTCGCCCGACTCCCGGAAGGCGCGCATGGCCTTGACCGTGCACACCAGCGAGAACAGGAGGATCCCCAGGAACAGCGCCATGCCGATCACCCCGAGCTCGGCCAGCACCTCCAGGTACATGTTGTGCGCCACCTTGGGGGTGTCGACGATAAAGTCGGTGCGGGTCAGGGCGCCGGGCTCCAGCAGGTAGTGGACCGAGGTGTTCGGGAAGTTGCCCGACCCAATGCCGCGCACCGGCTCGGCCTCCACCATCCTCCAGCCCACGGTCCACACGTCGGTCCTGCCGGTGCCGCCATCGAAGGTGGTCACCCGCTCGCGCGCCTCGGGGGCGACGAACGCACTGAAGTAGACCAGCGTGCACGCCATCGCTGCGAGCAGCAGGGCGATGGTGGCCCAGCGCCAGCGGCCACCCACGGCCACCATGGCCACCCCCGCGGCCACCAGCGCTACCAGCCCGCCGCGCGAAAGGGTCAGAAACACGCCGTACACGCACAGGGGGGCGATCACGACCGCCGCCGCCCGGACAACGATGTTGTCGCGCGCCGCCAAGGCCAGCCCCGCCGCCAGCGCGGCCCCGCTGACCAGGGCAGCGGCGGTCTCGTTGGCGTTCCCGGCACCGCCGCTCAGGCGGTCACCCTCGGAGGGGTCGACCGGCACCGCCAGGCCGTAGAGCGCCGACACCAGCGCCCCGGCCACGAAGGCGCCCACAATCAGCAGCGCCTGCTCGCGGGTCCTGACAGCCGAGAACACGATCAGGAACAGGAAGGCGTTGGGCAGGTAGCGAATGGCCGTGTCGAGCGACTCCCCCGGGATCTCCGCCCACGCGGCGCTCACGGCGCTCCAGCCGACGAAGGCCATGAGGACGAACAGGAACGCCTGGTGGCTGAAGATCCGCTCGCGGCGCTCGGCTTCGCCCGCGGTGACCAGGGCGAACCAGGACAGCAGCAGCAGCAGCCCCATCAGCTTGGGCACCGACACGATGCCGCCGGTGGGCAGGATCGTGTCGACGAAGCTCAGCGTGGCGAACAGGGCGAGGCCCACCGTGAGGTTCGCGATCGTGATGAGCACGAACCCGACCGCGAAGGTCGCAACCACGGCCAGCCTGGGGTCGTAGCCGGCCAGCAACCCGACCACCGCGGCGAACGCCGCCACGCCGGCATAGAGGGTCCACGTCGGGAGTTCCGCTCTGGCGGTCATGCGGCTGGATTGTCGCTACCGCGGCCGCGGGGGGCCGCAGGATCGGCCACCGATCAGCTGTCCGCCGAGCGGACGGGTTTGGGCGCCTCGTCCTCCATGGCCAGCCATTCATTGGCGTTGCGGGCGTCGCGGTCCGAGAGGTAGTAGCTCTTCTCCTCGGACGAGCCGACGCCCACCACCACGAAGCCCCGCGGCTGGATGCCGTTCTGGTCGAGCAGGTCGCCCAGGCGCGCCAGGCGCGACAGGTTGCTCGAGCCGAGCCGCGTGACGATCACCACGTCGTCCACCTGCTGTGCGAGGGGCAGAGCGTCGATGACCTCTGTCAGCGGCGGAGAGTCGATGATCACGTAGTCCGCGAGCCGCTCTGCCTCGCCCAGCAGCGCGCGGGCGTTGGGCAGCGAAAGTATCTCCGCGAGCCATTCGTCGGCCCTGTCGACGAGCAGCAGCCGCAGGTCGTCGCCGAACGGCTGGGCCGGCGTGAGCGCCTCCTCCAGCGTCGCCGTGCCCAGGAGCACGCGGCCGATCCCGACGTCCGGGCGCACCCTGAGCGCCTCGCCCACCGTCGGGCGGCGGAAGTCCGCCTCGATGAGGATCACCCGGTTTCCGGCCAGGGCGAACGAGGACGCCAGGTTGATCGCCGTGGTGGTCTTGCCCTCGGACGGAGAGGGCCCGGTCACCAGGATCGTGCGGCCACCGCTCTGGGCCCCGCCGCGACCCGCCAGGAGCATCATCCGCAGCGTCCGGAACGCCTCGTTGGTGGTGGGTGAGAGCTGACTCGGCGCAAGCGCGTGGCGGCGCTTGGAATGTGGCCCGAGGCCGAAGAAGGTGCGCTTGCCGCGGGAGAACGTGCGGGCCTTGCGCTCCTTCGGGATGCGAGCAAGGATCGGAAGGCTGTAGAGCTCCCGCAGCTGCTCCTCGCGCCGCAGCACCGGGTCCAGGGCGTGAAGGGCGAATGCGCCGCCGATGCCCAGGATCAGGCCGGCCATGACGGCCGCGACCAGGGTGAGAACCGGGCGCGGGGCCGCGGGAGAACTAGGTGCCTCGGCGCGGGTCTCGATGCGCAGGGTGGGATCGCCGCCGTCGCGAAGCGCCTCCAGCTGAGCCAGCTGCGCCTGCGGGCTGTCCGGCCCACTGTCGCCCGCACCCTCGCCGGCCCGCACTCGCTCGCGCAGGCGGGGGAGGCGGTCGTCCAGCTGCCGCACGAGGTCCGCCGTGCGGTCGGCCACGACAGCCTCGGCGAAGCCGTTGGCCAGGTCACGCGCCTTTTCCGGGGTGTCGGCGCTGGCGGTGATGGTCACGAAGTTGCTCTGCGCCACGGGCTCCGCGGACACCTCGCCGAGCAGGTCGCTGGCGTCCTCGTCGAGGCGCAGCTGGGAGCGCACGCGCTCTGCCACATCGCGGGACAGGACCAGCCGCGCCGCCGTCTCCACGTCGCGGGTCGGGTCGTTGGACTCGCGGATCAGCCCGAGGCCCGTGAGGGCCTGGTTCTCGTCCGTGGTGGGCGTGACCAGAAGGTCTGCCTCGGCCTCGTAGACCTTGTCGGCCACGGCCAGGTAAAGCAGCGCTGCAAGCGTCGTTGCGGCCACCGTGAGCAGGATCATCAGGCGGCGCTCGCGGAGGACCTGGAGGTAGCGCTGGAGGCCCGGAGGCTCTACTCGCGGCTGCCTCCACCCCATCCCGCTGCGTGCGGCATCAGCCGCTGGCTGAGAGCGATCCATGGGTCTACTATGACACGGGGAATACGCGCATCCGGTCCGCGGGCGCGCTTCTCCAAGGGTCAATGTCGGCCGGCCGTCTACCGATATGGACTCGGGACTTCAAGTGCGATCTCTTCCATGCCCTTCACCTGTCGGTTTCGACGACCGAAACCTTGATGCCATGACCGTCCTGGTCGCAGATTCCCAGGCGTTCATCTCCGGCGCCGCCGAGGTGGTCGCGGCCGTGGCACTGGCGCTCGTGGCCGTGGCCGTGATCGTGGCCGCCGTCGAGATCGTCCTGCGCATGTCCCACGACCGGCACGAGGAGGCGCCCGGCCCCGTGCTCAGCGCCCTGGCGGCGCAGCGCCTCTACCGCCGGGTCCTATACGGGTGGGCGCCCACCCTGGTGGCCACGGGGATCACGCTGCAGCGGACCGAGGAGCTGTCCAGCGCGGCGTTAGTGCTAGTGGCGGTGGGGCTCACCACCGCGGTCCTGCGCGCACACCACCACCCGCTCCACCTGGCCCCGATCGCGCGATATGCATTCAACGGCTTCGTCCCCGTCGCCGGCGTCCTGGTGGCCATCACCCCGGGGCTCTTCGGCCACTCCCCCGTGCCGTTCCGGACTGCCGCCGCCGCTGCGATCGGAGCCGTCCTGACCACGATCATGGCGTCCATATTCGAGCGCCGGTTCGAGAGCGACCGGCCGATCTGGCTGGCGGTGGTCGGCTCGCCCGACTTCGCCGAGAAGCTGGCCTCCGAGCTGGAGTTCACCGGCATCCGCAGCCACCGGGTGATCGGCTACATCGGCGACGAACCGATGGGCGATCACGGCCGGGTCCGCTGGCTCGGCGAGCTGGGCGACGTGCGCGGCGCCGTGCAGGGCGAGGGGATCGACCTGCTGGTGGTGGGCCCGCACAACTCCCGCCTGAAGGTCTTCGAGCAGGCCGCGCGCGACTGCCTCGACCTGCCGGTGCGCATGATCGAGGCCACGGCGCTCTACGAGGACGTCCTCGGGCACGTGCCCATCGGCACGATCAACTCCGCCTGGTTCCAGTTCATCATGCACCCGCGCTACTCGCCGTCCTCGCCGCTCTCCAAGCGGTCGCTGGACATCATTGTCTCGGGGCTGATGCTGGCCGTCGCGGGGCCGTTCCTGGCGCTAGCGGCGCTGGCGGTCAAGCTGGAGGACCGCGGGCCGATCTTCTATCGCCAGCGCCGCGTCGGCGAGGAGGGCGTGGAGTTCGACATGCTCAAGTTCCGCACGCTGCGCGCCGACGCTGACGACCTGTGGGAGACGCACTCGGAGGCGGAGATGATCACCAGGGTCGGGCGGGTCCTCCGCAAGACCCACTTCAACGAGCTCCCGCAGCTGGCGCAGGTGCTGAGGGGGCAGATGAGCCTCGTGGGCCCGCGCCCCGAGCCGCCGGCGCTGGTGGAGCAGCTCTCGGGCCTGGTGCCCTTCTACGAGCGCCGCGGGCTGGTCAAGCCAGGGCTCACGGGCTGGGCCCAAGTCCGCTGCGGCTACGCGGGCAGCCATCAGGGCACGGCCTGGAAGATGTGCCACGACCTCTACTACATCAAGCACCGCTCGGCGCGCTTCGACCTCATGATCCTGGCCCAGACGCTCCACGCGCTGATCGAGCAGGAGGGCGAGGAGCAGCTGCCGGCCCGGGACTTCATCCTGGGCGACACCGTGGAGCTGGCCGGGCACTGAGCGACGCCATGGGGGGCGCCGGGGGCGACCGGGTGGACGTGAGCGTCCTCACCCCGGTGTTGAACGAGGAGGCGCACCTGCGCGATGCGGCCAGTGGCATGCTCGCCCAGGAGTTCGACGGCCGCGTGGAGTTCATCTTCATCGACGGTCGCTCCGAGGACGCCACCGTGGACATCCTGCGCGACCTGGCCTCCACCGACCCCCGTGTTCGGATCCTCGAGAACCCCCGCCGCAGCACCCCCGTGGCGCTCAACATCGGGCTCAGGGCGGCCCAGGGCGAATTCGTGGCGCGCATGGACGCTCACACCCACTACCCGGCCCGCTATCTCGCTGCAGGCGTCGAGCGCCTGCGGCGGGGCGGCGCCGAGCACGTGAGCGGGCCCCAGCTGCCCCAGGGGGCCGGGCCCTGGTCGCGGAGAGTGGCGCTTGCCCTGGGGAGCAGGCTGGGCACCGGCGAGGCGGACTTCCGCCACCTCTCAGGCGACGAGATCGAGGTCGACAGTGGCTTCACCGGCCTCTGGAGGCGCTCGACGCTCGAGCGCTACGGGGGCTGGGACGAGGGCTGGCCCAACGACCAGGACTCCGAACTGGCGGCGCGCATCCGCAAGGACGGCGGGCGGGTGGTGTGCCTGCCGGAGATGGCGGCGCAGTACATCCCGCGCGACAGCCTGCGCAAGCTCGCCCGCCAGTACTGGCGCTACGGCTTCTACCGGGCCAAGACCTCAGGAAGGCACCCCGAGAGCATGCGGCGCTCGCACGTGCTGGCGCCCGGCCTGGTGGCGGTGCTGGCACTGGCGCTGGTCACGCGCGGGCCGCTCGCCCGCATCCCGCGGGCCGGACTGGCCCTCTACGCCGCCACGCTGCTCGCCGTGAGCGCAGGCGAGGCGCGACCGGGCCGCGTGGGCGACGCCGCCACCCTGCCGCTGGTGTTCGTGACGATGCACGTGCCCTGGGGGCTCGGCTTCCTGGCCGGGTCGGCGCGCTTCGGGCCGCCGCTCGCGGCGCTGGCGCGGGTGGCCCGCGGAGCCCGATGACCGACGCCGAGCGGCTGCCTCTGCGGCTGGCGATCTACACCGACGCCTGGTATCGCCGCGCCGAGGACGGCGTTTACGCCGACCGCGCGCTGGTGGTCTTCTTCGCCGGGCTCGCCGACCGGATTCGCCGCACGATCCTCCTCGGGCAGCTCGACGGCGACCTGCCGCGGATGCACTACCGCGTGGCCGACTCGATCGACTTCGTGGCTCTCCCCTCCTACCCGAGCCTGCTGAGCCGCGCGGCGCCCGCCGCGATGGCCCGCTCGGTAGTGCGCTTCTGGCGCACTCTCGGCGAGGTGGACGCGGTGTGGCTGCTCGGGCCTCACCCGCTGTGCCTCGTGTTCGCTCTGCTCGCCGCCCTGCGGGGCCGGCGGGTCGCGCTCGGCGTGCGCCAGGACTTCCCCGTTTACGTGCGCAGCCGCCATCCGGGCAGGAAGTCCGTGCACCTGGCCGGCGACCTCTTGGAGGGTGCCTACCGGCTGCTGGCGCGCTGGTGCCCCACGGTCGTGGTGGGGCCGGATATCGCGCGCAACTACGCGAGTGCCCCGCGGCTGCTGCCCATCTACGTCTCGCTCGTGAGCGAGTCCCAGCTAGCCGAGCCGGGCGAGCGGCGGGAGGAGGCCGCGGGACGGCCGCTCGAGGCGTTCACCGTCGGCCGGCTGGAGAGCGAGAAGAATCCGCTGATGCTGGCCGACGTGGTGGCCCGGCTGGATCCCCGCTGGCGGCTCACGATCTGTGGAGAGGGCCCTCTGGAGGGTGAGCTGCGCGACCGGCTGCGCGAGCTCGGGATCGAGGACCGGGTGCGGCTGCGCGGGTATCTGCCGGTGGACGGAGGCCTGATGGACCTCTATCGCTCGAGCGACGCCTTCCTGCACGTTTCCTGGACCGAGGGCGTGCCCCAGGTGCTGCTCGAGGCCTTCGCAGCGGGCGCGCCCGTGGTGGCGACCGCCGTGGGCGGCGTGCCCGGACATGGCCGGCGACGCCGCCCTCCTGGTGCCCCCCGGCGACCCGGACGCCGCAGCAGCGGCCCTGAACCGCCTGGGCGACGATCCCGCTCTGGCGCGGGAGCTCGCCGAGCGCGGTCTCGCGCGTGTCAGGGCGCGGACACTCGAGGCCGAGACCGCCCGTCTGGCGGCCTTCCTGCGGCGCTCGCAACGGGTCTCCATAACTTCCGCCCGGAGAACCTGCTACCAATACCCGCGCCGCTGAAGATCGCCGAATTGCCCTGGGGCCACCCCGGGGCGAACGGGGGAACCAGGTAGTAGGGGCGAATCGTCTGCGACTGCAGGCGACGCGGGTCACTCTCGCGAGCCCGTCAGCTAACCCCGTAGGCCGACAAGGAAGGGGTTACGTGCGACTGGCTCGTCTAGCCGCAGGCTGCCTGATGCTGCTCATATTCGCCCTGCCGGCCACCGCGCAGGGCAATTCGGCCGAGGGCCGGATGATCGCTCAGATCAACAAGGTCCGCGCAAGCCACGGGTTGCACCCGCTCGCGCGATCCGGCTCCCTGCAGCGATCATCCGGGCGCTTCGCCCGAACGCTGATGTCATCTGACACTTTCGGGCACCGGGCCCGGGTATCGGCCAGCGGGCGCTTCAGCGCGCTCGGCGAGGCCCTGGCCATGCGCTCCGGAACCGCGCCGAACGCCCGCGCCACGCTGCGCAGCTGGCTCGGATCGCCGGGCCACCGGCGGATCGTGCTCAGCGGCCGCGCGAGCCGGCTGGGAGTCGGCGTGGCCAGCGGGAACTTCCGCGGCGGGGGTGCCCAGATCTGGGTGCTGCAGGTGGGCCGGCCGCGCTAGCGCCGCGCCGCAGCCGGCCTCGCGAGCATGCCCTGGACCCACTCGAACTCGGCCGCCAGGCCGTCCTCCAGCCGGGTCTGGGGGTCGAAGCCCAGTTGCGCGCGGGCGCGTGAGGTGTCGGCCGAGGTGTCGCGCACGTCGCCGTGCTCCTTGGCCGCGTAGGTCACGTCCAGCTCGCGGTCGGCCAGCCCGGCGATGATGTCCAGCGTCTGGCGGACGCTGGTCTGTGAGCCGCCACCCAGATTGAACGCCAGTCCAGGCTCGATGTCGGCCTCGCTGGCGGCCCTGACCCCGGCCACGATGTCCTCTACGAAGGTGAAGTCGCGCGTCTGGCGCCCGTCGCCGAACACGGTGAGCGGCTTTCCCTCGATGGCCGCGCGGCAGAAGATGTGGAAGGCCATGTCGGGCCGCTGGCGGGGGCCGTAGACGGTGAAGAAGCGAAGCGACGACGTGTGCAGGCCATGGTTGGACGTGTAGAGCGTGCAGAGGTGCTCCCCGCTGAGCTTGGTCATGCCATACGGGGACAGCGGGCGCGGGGCGACGTCCTCGGGCGTGGGGAAGGTCTCCGCGTCGCCGTAGATCGACGACGAGGACGCGTACACGAAGCGCTTGTCGGGGAACGGCCGCAGCGCCTCGAGAAGGTGCTGGGTGGCCACCACGTTGTTGCGCACGTAGCGCTCGAAGCGCGCGCCCCAGCTCGCTCGCACGCCGGGCTCCGCGGCCAGGTGGTAGATCACGTCGGCGTCGGCCACGAGCTCGTCCAGGTCGCCGAGCGACAGGTCGATCGGGACGAACTCGAACGCGTCCCAGTCCTTGGCCTGGTGGTTGAGGTTCTGGAGCTTCGGCGGGCGCTGATAGTTGTCGTTGAAGCAGTCGACGCCGATCACCTCGACGCCATCGGCCAGCAGCGACTCCGTCAGATGGGAGCCGATGAAGCCGGCGCAGCCCGTGACCAGCGCCTTCATCAGGTTCGCCGGGGCACCAACACGGCGCGCTTGAACTCCGCCACGAGGGTCCCGTCCTGATTGTGAACCTGGGTATGCACCCGCACGACCCCTCTGTCGGGCTTCGACTGCGAGGGCTTTAGCTCCAGCACCTCGCTTTGCACGAAGAGGGTGTCACCGTGGAAGACGGGCGCGGGATGCGAGAGCTCCTCGGTGGCCAGGTTTGCGATGGCCTTGCCGGAGACGTCGGCCACGGACATGCCCAGTGCCAGCGAGTACACCAGCGGCCCCACGACCACGTTGCGGCCCTGCTGGGACTGCCCGGCGTACACGTCGTTGATGTGCAGCGGGTGGTGATTCATCGTGATCAGGCAGAACAGGTGGTCGTCCGCCTCGGTCACGGTCTTGGCCGGCCAGTGCTTGTACACGGCGCCCACCTCGAAGTCCTCGAGGTAGCGGCCGTAGGGGCGCGCCCCGAAGCCTCGCGCGAAGCCTGGTCGGTCTGGATTGCGTTCTCGGCCATCGATCCCTTCGTTCGTCGTGTTCCGTCGATGAAGCGACGGGATCTTAGGCTGCGCTCAGCCGGCGGCGCGGTGCCCGTAGGCCTCGTCGAGGATCTGCTTGAGCTCCTCGTACGTACCGGCACCCCTGAGGCGGCGCTCGGCGCGCCGCCTGGGCACGCCGGTGACCGCCATCCGCATGGCCAGCACACGCAGGCTCTGGAAGCTCCCGAACGGGCTGGCCTCGCCGGCGTCGCTGATGTCCGCGGCGGGAGGCCTGCGGTTTTGCGCCCGTGGCCTCCAGGCGCTCCGCCAGCTCGTCCAGGCGCTCGTTGATCCGCGCGACCTCGCGACGGAGCTCGTCCAAGGCGTCGTCCTCGCGTGGCTTGCCGGGCTTCTGTGGGGCCTTTCGGGCCCCCTGGCCGCGTGGCTTTTGGGGCCGCGCCTTCTGCGTCCTTGTGTCGGGCGTCAATGGGATCCTTCGGAGTCGTGTCCGAGGTCCAAGATAGGTCCAGGAGGGAAGAATCGCCACTGAGAAGGCCAAGCTTGCGAGCGCCGTCGCATGATAAGCGGTCCCGGCAAGCGGTCCCACCCGATTTGGGCAGGGTTGCTTGATTCTATGGGGTAGATTCGGCGCGATCCGCTAAATTGCCGGGCCGCCCGAGCCCCTGATCACTGGAGACAAGCCCACCTTGCGCAACCCCCGCGACTTCGCGAAGCCCCTGGCGGTCGGGGCCCCGGCGCCGCTGCTGGACGTGCCGTTCACGCCCTCGCGCATGATCCACTTCTTCGACCCCTCGAACGAGAAGATCGTCGGGAAGCTGCCCGACATCGCGAGCAAGGCCGACATCGTCCTGGGCAACCTGGAGGACGCCATCGCGGTGGAGAACAAGGAGGCCGCGCAGCGAGGGCCTGGTGCGAGTCGGCAAGGAGATCGACCTGGGCGAGGCAGCGCTGTGGACCCGGGTCAACGCGCTCGAGAGCCCGTGGGTGCTCGACGACCTGACCCGGCTGGTCACCGAGATCGGCGACCGCCTGTCCGTGGTGATGGTGCCCAAGGTCGAGGGCGCATGGGACATCCACTACGTGGACCGCCTGCTGGCGCAGCTCGAGGCCAAGGCGGGCCTGGACCGCCCGATCCTCGTCCACGCGATCCTCGAGACCGGCATGGGCGTGGTCAACCTCGAGGAGATCGCGACCGCGAGCCCCCGCATGCAGGGGATGAGCTTCGGCCCGGCCGACCTGGCCGCCTCGAGGCGCATGAAGACCACGCGGGTCGGCGGCGGGCATCCGGGCTACCTGGTCATCTCCGACCCCGACCCCGACGATGCCGAAGCTCCCCGCGCCACCTCGCAGCAGGACCTCTGGCACTACTCGATCGCCCGCATGGTGGACGCGTGCACCTCCGCGGGGATTCTGCCCTTCTACGGGCCGTTCGGGGACATCAAGGACCTGAAGGGCTGCGAAGCCCAGTTCAGGGCAGCCTTCCTCATGGGGTGCGTGGGCGCCTGGTCGCTGCACCCGGCGCAGATCGACGTGGCCAAGCGGGTCTTCTCACCCGACCCGGAGGAGGTCCGCTTCGCCAGGAAGGTGATCGAGGCCATCCCCGACGGCCGCGGCGTGCACATGATCGACGGCAAGATGCAGGACGACGCCACCTGGAAGCAGTGCAAGGTCATGGTCGAGCTGGCGGATCAGCTGGCCGAGAAGGACCCCGAGCTGGCCGAGGCCTACGGAGCCCCCTCGCCGGCCGCCTAGCCGTCACGCCCGGTCCCGCGGCTAGCCTGCGGCGGTCGTGCACCGCTCTGTGAGCACCCCCGGCGGCGCGCCCGGGGACGGTCAGGACGACCCGGCCGGCAACGCGCCGGCCGGCGACAGCATCGCCCGCAACACCGGCTTCGCGCTGGGCGTGAGCCTCGTGAGTGCCGTGGGCACCGCGGTGCTCACGCTCTTCCTGCTGCGCGCCCTGGGACCCGAGGACTACGGCGTCTTCGCCCTGGCGATGAGCGTCGGCGCGCTGGTGCTCATCCCATCCAACCTCGGCATCTCGATGGCCGCGTCCCGGTTCGTCGCCGAGTCACGCCGCGACCGCGGAGCCGTGCATGCCGTGATCTCGGACGCGCTGCGGCTCAAGCTGATCGTGGCGGGCGCTTGCTGCGGGGTCATGGCGCTCCTGGCGGCCCCGATCGCCGACGCCTACGACACGCCCGAGCTCACGTGGCCGATCCGGATCATGGCGCTGGCGGTGCTGGGGCACAGCATCCTGCAGCTCTGGGACTCGCTGTTCGAGGCCGAGCGGCGGGTGTCGGTGTACCTGCGCGTGATCGCCGCCGAGAGCGCCATCGAGACCACCGCCTCGATCGGCCTGGTGCTAGCGGGCCTCGGCGTGTCGGGCGCCATGGCCGGCCGGGCGGGCGCGTACCTGTTCGCAGCCGGCTTCGGCTACGTGCTGCTCATCCGCACGCTCGCTGTACGGCCCGCCGTGCGCAGTGGTTGGCACGGCAACGTGCGCCGGATCGCCGGCTACGGCTCGGCGCTGCTCATCATCGACGGCGCCTTCACCCTTTTCAGCCGGATCGACGTGCTGTTGATCGGAACCATCATCAGCATCGAGGCCGTCGGCCAGTTCGAGGCTCCCCTGCGCCTGATCGCGCTCCTGAGCTACGTGGGCACCGCGGCAGCGTCCGGGGTGGCGCCTCGCCTGGCGCGCGGCGACGAGCAGCCCGAAACCGGCGCCTTCGTCCTGGCTCTGCGGAGGCTCATGGCGCTCCAGGGCCTCTTCATCGCCCCCATGATCATCTGGGCCGAGCCGCTCACCGAGATTGCCCTCGGGACCGAGTATTCCGACTCCGCGGAGGTGCTCCGAGCCTTCGCGCCCTACACGTTCCTCCTGGCCATCTCGCCGGTCCTGGCCCGTGGGGTGACCTACCTGGGCGAGGCCAGGCTGCGGATCCCGATCGCCATCGGGGCGCTCCTGCTCAACCTCGTCTTCGACCTGATCTTTCTCCCGGAGATCGGCATCGTGGCCGGTGCGATCGGCACCGGGATCGCCTACACGTTCTACGTGGCAGCCCACCTGTGGATCTGCCGCCGGCTGCTGGGAATCCCCCTCATGCCGCTGGCCGCCAGCTTCCTGCGGATCGTCGCCTCGGTGGCGGTCATGAGCGCCGCCCTGTTCGCGTTCGGGACCGGGGACGTGGCCCTGCCGCTCCTCTTGGTCGGCGGGGCGCTGGGCTCTGTCGTGTACGTGGTCGCGCTGCTCGGAACCCGTGAGGTCACGCGCCCCGAGCTGGCGGCGGGATGGGCGCAGGTGGCCGCCCGGCTGCCGGGTCGGTAGCGACGGCCCGGCAGCGAGCCTGCGATAGCCTGCCGCGGCCCTCAATGCGCTTCTTCGAGTACGAGTCACGCCAGATCATCGAGTCCGCCGGGATCCCGGTGACCAAGTACGGCTTCGCCCGCACTGCCGACGAGGCGCGCCGGATCGCCGCCGACATCGGCGGCCCCACGGTGATCAAGTCACAGGTGCTCACCGGCGGCCGGATGAAGGCGGGGGGCGTGAAGTTCGCCGACACGCCCGACGAGGCGGCCGACCACGCCGAGGCCATCCTCCGGCTGGAGATCGGCGGCCACATGCCGCGCGGCGTGTTGGTGGACCCCAAGGCGCAGGTCAAGCAGGAGTACTACGCCGGCGTCGTCTGGGACGGGACCCGCAAGCAGCCGATGATGCTGTTCTCGGACATGGGCGGAATCGACATCGAGGAGGTGGCCGAGACCCACCCCGAGCACGTCGGGCGCGGCCACTTCTCAAACCTTCTGCCCTTCTCGGACTTCCAGGCCAAGCAGGCCATCGCCGCCACGGGCGTAAGCGGGAGCGAGCTCAACCGCCTCACCCCTGTCC
Source organism: uncultured Thermoleophilaceae bacterium (assembly GCA_963755215.1). Lineage (GTDB taxonomy): Bacteria > Actinomycetota > Thermoleophilia > Solirubrobacterales > Thermoleophilaceae > JAAYBF01. The sequence goes on along the minus strand of CAVWIW010000006.1, from coordinate 186,976 downwards.
TCACCCGCCTCGCGCGGCTGTTCGCCGATCGCGACATGACTCTGGCCGAGATCAATCCGCTGGCCCAGCTCGAGGACGGCAGCTTCGTGGCGCTGGACGCGCACATGGAGATGGAGAACGAGGCGCGGCCGCGGCAGGGCGCTCTGCTGGCCGAGCTGGGCATCGAGGACGATGACACCCGCGAGGGCCACGAGCCGTCGCCGTTCGAGGCCGCGGTGGCCGAGATCGACTCCGCCGACCATCGCGGCGTGATCCAGGGCAAGGACACGGGCTTCCACGGCAACCTGGGCCTGGTGATCGGCGCCGGGGGCGGCTCGCTGACCCTCACCGACGCTGTGCGCTCACAGGGTGGCGAGCCGGCCAACTACTCGGAGATCGGCGGCAACCCCTCCGTCGCCAAGGCCTGCGGCCTGGCCAAGCAGGTGCTCCAGAAGGACGGCGTGGAGAAGATCGCCGTGATGATGTCGATCGTCTCCAACACCCGCGTCGACATAGTCGCCCGCGGCGTGATCAAGGCCTGCCTGGAGCTCGACCGCGACCCCGGAGAGACCATCGCGATCTTCCGCATCCCGGGCGCGTGGGAGGAGGAGGGCTTCAAGATCCTCGACAAGTACGGAATCGAGTACTGCGACCGCTCCGTCTCGATGCATGAGGCCGCGGGGCGCGCGGTGGCGAAGGTGCAGGGCTAGCCCCCCGATGAGACGGCGTAGCCGGCGGTCTCGGCGGCACGATGCCGCCATCGATCTCGAAGATCGGGGCGGGATGCCCCGATGAGCATCCTGATCCACGAAGGCACCACGTTCATCGTGCAGGGCATCACCGGTCGCGAGGCGGTGAACCTGACCCGGGAGTGCCTGGACTACGGGTCCAAGATCGTCGGCGGCGTGACGCCGGGCCGCAAGGGGCGCGAGGTCCACGGGGTGCCGGTCTTCGACACCGTTCAGCAGCTGGTCGAGCACAACGGCGGCCGGGTGCCCGATGGCTCGGTGGTCACCGTGCCGCCCGCCTTCACCAAGGATGCCGTGTTCGAGGCCATCGAGGCGGGCATCGGCCTGATCGTGATCGTGACCGAGCGCATCCCACGGCGCGACGTGGCGCAGATGGTGGAGCTCGCGACCCTCCGCGGCGCGCGCATCATCGGGCCCAACTGCCTGGGGTTGGTCGTGCCGGGGGTCGCGAAGATGGGCGGAATCGGCGGTCCGGCCCGCAACACTGAGCAGGCGTATCAACCCGGCCAGGTGGGCGTGATGTCGCGCTCTGGCGGCATGACCACCGAGATCTCCTCAACGCTCACGGCCGCGGGGCTGGGCGTGTCCACCGCGATCTCGATCGGAGGGGACGCGATCATCGGCTCGAGCTACGCGGAGCTGATGCCGCTGTTCGAGGCCGACGAGCAGACCGAGGCGATCGTGATCTACACCGAGCCCGGAGGGCGGATGGAGGCCCAGCTGGCGGAATGGGTGGCCGAGAACGACTCACGCCTGCCGATCGTCGCCTTCATGGCGGGCCGCTTCATGGACGATGAGGAGATGAAGGGCATGAGCTTCGGGCACGCCGGGACGATCGTGGAGGGCAAGGAGGACACCGCCACGGAGAAGATCGCGCGACTGGAGGCGGCCGGCATCCCGGTGGTCGAGCGCATCGACCAGATACCCGAGGCCGTCAAGGCCAAGCTCGGGGCCGCCGCCTGATGGCCGGCATCTTCATCGACGTGGAGGTGTCGCCCGAGGCGCGCGGCGATGCCGAGCTGGCGAAGAAGCTCGAGGAGGCCTGCCCCGTGGACATCTTCGCCGCGTCCGGGAGCGGCGTGGAGGTCGTGGACGCCAACCTCGACGAGTGCATCCTCTGCGAGCTGTGCGTGAAGGCCGCTCCGCCCGGAGCTGTGCGAGTCGTGAAGCTCTACGACGACGGCGCCGCACTCGAGCGCTCCTAACGGCGTGGCCACGCCCGACGCTCCGCGCGGGAACCCGGCCGTGGTGCCGGAGGTGTTCAGGGAGCGAATCGCCGGGACCTTCCCGGGCGACCTGGGGGTACAGGTGGTGTCGATCGAGCCCGAGGAGACGCGCGGCCGCCTGGACGTCGACCGCCGCCACCTCCATCCCGGCGGCTATGTCCACGGAGGGGTCTGGGTGGCGTTCGCGGACACCGTCGCGGCGTGGGGGACGTTTCGCAACCTGGCTCCCGGGGAGGGCTTCACCACCGCCGAGCTCAAGACCAACGTGTTTGCGGCGGCAACGGAGGGCGACGTGCTCGAAGCGGTGGCGCGCCCGCTGCATCGCGGCCGTAGGACCCACGTCTGGGAGGTGCTGATCACCAAGGACGAGCGCAACGCCGCCTTCTTCACCTGCACGCAGATGGTGCTCGCGCCCTCCGGCTGACTGCGTGGCCGCGCGGCGCTGACGCTCAGGCAGCCTGGGTGCGGCCGGTGCCGCTGCGCGGCGCCCGGGACTCGGCCCAGGACAGCAGCTCGTCGACGTGCTCATCGGTCATGCCCGAGGCAGACCTCGTCTCGACCAGGAGGGTCGGGGCCTCGCGAGACAGCGCCCAGAGCCGGCACGCGTCGCCGAGGTTGTCGTCGATCCACGCGGCGGGGCGGTCACCCGCGTAGGCCTCGATCGCGTCGAGCTTCCAGTGAGAGGAGCCGAACACCGCTCGCCCGTCGAAGGTCAAGCACGGCAGGTCTCGGAACGGCAGCTTCAGGATGAACGGCAGGAACTCGTTGGCCTTGTCCTCCCAGCCGGTCGCCCACACGAGGTCGAATCGCTCCGCGAGCCGGACCAGGCGTGCGCCTGCATCGGCGGGGATGCAGTGGGCCACGCCCTCGATCCAATGGAACTCCCCGGGCACCTTGTCGCGCGACGGCGGGAAGCCGAACAGGCTGATCACGCCGTCGACGTCGACGAACAGGACGGGCTTCTCGATGCTCTGGGTCATGTGTGCAAAACCGCGTTGGGACTATCTGGTGGTACCCCGTGAGAGATCGCGGGAAGCACCCGCTTTCCTTGTCGGTCCGGCCCGTCCGCGTCTTGAGCGCGCCCGGCCCGGCAGGTCGATCCGCGATGCATGCCCCGGGGCGACGAGCGGGCACACGACAGCAACAGCGCAGTCCTCACCCGCATGTATACCGCCTCCGCGAAGGTCGGATCCCCGCAAGAACCCGAGTCTGACGCCGTGAGCGCGACATCTGGCGGCCCTGGGGCACGTTCAGCGCGGTCTTTGGGAGAACGGCGAGCGCCGCCCGGGCCGTCCTAGGCGCCGTCCTGACGGCCCCTGGCGAAGGCGCGAAGGCGCCTCGATGCAAATCCCCGCGCCATGGCGAATGCGGGACCCGGGTCGCGGACGTCCAACAGCCCCCTGTCCCCTGCCACCCGCCAGCTCAGGAGTCGCTCAGGGACGCTCGGGGCGCCGGCCGGCCTGCTCCGCAGGTTCCGTAACGCCGCACGGAGCTCCAGCTCGGGGAACACCAGCTTGGTGCCCCAGCGCAGCTCCGGTTGCGGCCCGAGCTCACGGCCGGCAAGGGTCGCGTGCATGCGCCGCGAAGAGTCTCCCCCGGAAGCGTCTCCCAGGCCCCACTGCGTGGGCACGCGCACGTTCACCTCGATCAGCAGATACTCGCCCGTCGTGGCGTGGCGCTTGGTCTCGATTCCGGCGACGCCCACGTAGCCCGCCTCGTCGAGCAGCCGCTGGGCCAGGGCCATCGATTCCGGCACGGGCGCGGACCTGCAGAGCGACGCGGCGCCGAACCCCGTCGGGTGCTGGCGGATCTTCTGGCACCCGAAGGCCACGGGGTAGCTGCCGTCGGGCGCGCGGACCAGGATCGCCTCCTCCACGTCGCTGTCGCCGCCCGGGATGTACTCGCTGACCAAGAGGTCCAGGCCGGCGTCGAGCGCCGGCGTGCTCGCGGACACGAGCTGTCCGGCCGAGTCGGCCAGGATCACGCGGTCGTCGCCGAACAGCGCGCGCCACTCATGTGAGAGGCACGGCTTCATGATGCTCGGATAGGGCGCCTCCGCGGCCACGGCGGCCATCTCGTCCTTGGAGCTCACGGTCGCGCTCCATGGCCGGCGAACGCCCGCGCGGTCGGCGATCTCGTAGGTGCTCTCCTTGCTCAGCAGCGGCAGGTGGGCATCGTCGGCCGCCTCGAAGGCGAGCACGTGGTCGGGCAGCGAGCCGCGTTCCCGTGCCAGCAGCTCGCTGGCCTGATCGGAGCCGGTTATCACGGCGCAGGGCCCGAGCTCGGAGAGGCGCTCCAGCCACCGGTCGCGGCCCGCGGGCAGCGGCGGCAGGACCTCCCCCCGGGCGCCACGGGTGCTGGCCGTGAAGTGGTCCGACTCTCCCGCGAGGACGGTCACGCGCTCACCGTGCCGCACGAGCGAGCGGGCCACGCTCAGCCCGCCGTTGAAGGGGGCGAGCAGAACGGGAGCCGGCAGGTCGGCCGCAGCGGGCGGCATCGCCGAGCTCCCGGAAGGCTGGGGGGCAGTGTCCAAGCCGATCAGATTAGCCTCGCCGGCCTCGAAAGCGCCGTCGGGGTGCGAAGCGGTCTAGGCGCCGGCGTTGCGGTGGGCCTGGACTCGGGCGGCGCTGAGGGCCGTGCCGTAGACGGCAACCTCGTCGAGGGTGCCGCGCAGATACTCGTTGAAGCCGGTGCATGAGCCGAGGATGAGCATGTTCGTGGTCTTCGTTGCGCCCCCTGCGAGCGTGCCGGAGGCGACCTGAGTGCCGTTCACGTACAGCCTGCGGGTGGTCCCGTCGAAGGTCCCGACCACGTGGTAGGTCTGGCCCGCCACCACGGTTCCGGCGGGAGCCTGCAGGCGCCGGCGCGCGCCGAGCTGCATGATTGTGAACTCCAGCAGCGGGCCGTTGAACTGCAGCGAGTACTGCTCGCGCTTGGAGACGATGGAGGCAAAGCCGCCGGCCGCCGGGAGCGTTGTGGGCTTGATCCACGCCTCGAGGGTGATCGGCGTGGAGATGTCGAGCGACGGCGAGTGGTTGATCCCCACGACTGTCATTCACGCCGTCGAAGCTCACGGCCTTGTTGGCGGTGTCCTTGGGCAGCAGGCTCGCGCGCCCCCAGCGCGGGGCCGTTGAGGTAAGTGCCCGGGTTCGCGGCCTTCTGATCCACGGCGGTCGTGCCGGAGGTGTCGCCCATCCGCCACCAAGCGATCGGATTGTCCGCGCCGACCGTGGTGGCGTAGTTCGACGGCGGGGGGGTGCCCTGTGTCGTGGTGCTGGCGCTGTTGGACCAGCTCGAGACCGCGCTCGCGTTATGCGCCCGCACGCGGTAGTGGTAGGTGGTCGACGCCGAGCGGCCCGTGTCGGAGTAGCTGGAGGCGTTGGCCGACAGCGCGATGCTCGTGGGAGAGGTGAAGCCCGCGTCGGCCGAGCGCTCGAGCGTGAGGCCCGTCTCGTTGTTCGCGTTCTCCGTCCAGGTCAGGTTGATCTGCGAGCTGGAGACCGCAGTGGCGTTGAGGTTCGTCGGCGCGGCGACCGTGGCCGGGGGCGTGCCCTGAGTGGTGGCGCTGGCGCTGTTGGACCAACCCGAGGTTGCCGAGGCGTTCTGGGCCTTCAGCCGGTAGTGGTAGGTGGTTGACCCTGCGCGACCCGTGTCCGAGTAGCTGGTCGCGTTCTCGGGCAGCGGGATGCTGGCCGCCGAGGTGAAGTCGCTGCTGGTCGAGCGCTGGAGGATGAACTCGGTCTCGTTGTTGGCGTTGTCGCTCCAGGTGAGGTCGATCTGGGAGCTCGACGCCGCCGTGGCGCTCAGGTTGCTGGGAGCGGCCACAGGCGGCGGGGGCGGCGGTGCGCCGCCGCCGATGTCGCTGTGGGCCTTGACCCGCGCAGCCGTGAGCGCGGACGCGTACACGGCCACGTCGTCGACCGTGCCCCTGAAGAACTCGTTGGTGCCGCTCCAGGAGCCGATGTTCAGGCCCGCGGACGTGGTGCCGATGGCGCCCGTGAGCGGCAGAGCAGCGACCTCGGTGCCATTGATGTACAGGCGCGCCGTGGTGCCGTCATAGGTGCCCGCCACGTGGTAGGTGGAGCCCACCTGGATCGCGCCGGCGGGCGCCTGCGCCCGCTTGCGGACGCCGCCCTGCATGATCGTGAACTCCAGGCGTGGGCCGTTGAACTGAAGCGCGTATGCCTCGCGCTTGCTGGCGACGGTCGCGAAGCTGCCGGTGGCCGGCAGCCCGTCCGGCTTGATCCAGGCGTCGACCGAGACGCGCGCCGTGGGGCTGAGCGAGCCCGAGTTGGCCACGCGCACGTGCTGGCTCAGCCCGTCCAGTCGGATCGCCTTGTTGGCGGTGTCGGAGGCGATCAGGCCCGCCGCACCCAGCTGCGGGTTGTTCGTGTAGACGCCAGGGTTGCCGCCGGCCGAGTCGGCGGCCGTGGTGCCCGCGCCCTCAGCGAGCCGCCAGTAGCCGGCAGGCGAATCCGCGAGCACGGCATTGGAGTACGCGGACGTCCCGCCCCCGCCGCCACCGCTGTAGGTGATCGTGTCCGACTCGTTGTCCGACAACTTGCCGGTGCGGTCGTGGAACTGTGCGTAAACCGTCTTCGTGCCCCCCGTGGCGGTGCCGCCGTAAGCGGGGTTGGTGATGTCCCACGAGACGGACGTGCTGGTGGAGCCGGTGCTCGTGTAGTTGATCGGGCTCGACCAGGTCTGGCCGTCGTTGGAGAGCCTGAACGTGTCCACACCGCTCACATCGTCGCGCCCGATGACCTTCACGGTCACGTTCTTGGAGGCCGTGGCAGCATCCACGTCGTTGATCGTGACGGTGCCACTGGGCTTGGTGGCGTCCAGGATGGTCCCGTTCTGCACCGTCAGGACCGTGATGCCCTCGTTGTCGACGATGCCCTCGCGCGCCGCGTCAGCCTTGTTCGCGCTCTCGTAGATCTTGTTCTGGGGGTCGGTGACCGACCGGAGCACGTACTGCCCGTTGGCCAGCGTGGTCTGGCCCAGGTCGACCCATTGCTCGAAGCGCCAGTAGTCGTAAGTGTCACCCCAGCCCGGCGAGAGGCCCTGGGTCATGAGGCCCGAGCTGTTGGGCGAGCACCCACCGGACGGGTAGCGGGCCGGGTACGGGGTGCCGGGGAGGTCGTCGATGAACTCCTCGTCCATCACGCAGCTGGTGGTCTTGGTGCCGATCATCGCGGCCGCGCCCTGTGTCCGCCCGCTGGCGATCCACGCGTCGTAGTCGGCCTTGCGCCAGAGCTGGTAGGTGCCCCAGTCGTCGTAGTGCCAGTGATCGTGGGGCACGTGGTAGTAGAACCGGCCCACGTTCTGCTCGCTGAAGGTGCCGGTGTCGGTGAAGATGCGCTGGATCGCCGGGCCCTCCTTGGTGACCGGGTCGATGTTGCTGCGCACCTCCAGACGGCCCTCACCCGTGTTGTAGACCGTGTTGCTGAAGCGCAGCACGTTGCTCAAGCGCGAGGGGCCCTCCACCGCCACGTTGGTGCGCTCGAAGCGCAGCTCGCGCGGGGAGAACGTCTCGAGGTCCGGGTAGAGGGTCGCCCCCTGGGCCGGAGCCACGAGGGCCACGGCCAGGGCTGACGAGAAGATCGTTGTCCGAAGCAGTTTGCGAGCCATTGCCAGACGCGGACCGGAGCCGGACAGGCCGGATCGTTCCCGCCGACCCAGGATACGTCCGGTTGCGGACTTTCGCCAAGGTTTTTCGTGCGAGCCCGTGCGAACGCCGCAAACTGGGATCTCTGAGCAGGCGGACTAGCGGGGCGCGGCCGGGGCGCCGAAGCGGCGGCGCAGGCCCACCACTACGGCCGGCAGCGCCGCGGCGAGCATGAAGAACGGCACCATCAGCTCCAGCGCCTCCTCCAGCACAGAGAGGCCGTTGGCGATGAAGGTGGAGATGGAGTCGCTGTTGGCGGCGCCCACGAGTACCGCGACGGCCAGGGTCGAGATCGCACACAGCAGCATGGCCCGCTCACGCGGGGCGACGGCGCGGGCGGCGTACACGCCGAGCCCAACGGCAGCGACCGCGATCACCGGCTCGACGTAGTCCACGATCACCTGGCCGCCCAGCTCCTTCTCGGTGCGCTCGTGGAGCATCACGATCTCGTCGAGCGACAGCAGGCCCGCAAACGCGGCAATGGAGAACCAGGCCAGGGGCCGTCCCTCACCCAGCCAGCCCACGGCGAACGCGGCCAGCGCGGCCACCGCGAAGGACATGCTCGTGAGCCACGTGACCAGGTTCTGCTCGCCGCCGGCGTCCAGCACGTCCCCGCCGCCGACCACGGAGGTCACGCGGTCGAGCACGATCACCAGCGCAGCCAGGGCTACCCCGACCGAAACCACCCGCCAGCGGAGGTCCAGGCCGTGCCAGCGCCCGGCCAGGCCGGGGCCTTCACCCGTCGCGACTTCCGCGCCCGCTGGGGCCAGAGCTGCGTCTACGTACCGTGTCCGCATGCATCGAGGGTACGCCCGGAAGCGCGGTTCTCGCCACCCCGATTGGACATTCAGCGCCCGGTGCGCGCCAACTGGCGCTCGACGACGTTGGCCAGGAGCTTGATCACGGCGGAGTCGCCGGTGACCTTCACGTTCCCGCGCTCGTGCGCCCGCGCCCACTCGCGGAGCCCGCCCTCCTCGGCCAGCTGGTTGAACTCCTGTCGTTGCACGATCACGTCGATCCGCGCGTCACCAGCCGGGTCGCGCGAGATGAGCGGTCCCGGCATCTGGACCCTCCAAATCGGCGCGTCTCCACCACGCGCCTGCAGCTGCAGGCGCACCACCAGCTTGAGCTGGGCCAGCGCGGGGACATCTGCCAGCAGCCGCTCGGCAGCCGTGGCGATCAGCGTCTTGGTCTCGGCGGCGGACACCCGCGGCCTAGATCTTGTGGCGCTGGAGAAGCTTCTTACCGATGACCATCTTCTGGATCTCCGAGGTGCCCTCGCCGATCAGCAGCAGCGGCGCGTCGCGGTAGAGGCGTTCGACCTCGTACTCCTTCGAGTAGCCGTAGCCGCCGTGGATCCGGAACGACTCCTCGACGCAGAAGCGGCCCGCCTCGGACGCGAACAGCTTGGCCATGCCGGCCTCCAGGTCGGAGCGGTCGCCGGCGTCCTTGAGGCGGGCGGCGCGAAGGGTCAGCAGGCGGGCGGCCTCGACCTGCGTGGCCATGTCCGCCAGCTTGAACTGGATCGCTTGATGCTGGGCGATCGGCCGGCCGAAGGTCTTGCGCTCCTGGGAGTAGCGCAGTGCCAGCTCGAGCGCCCGCTGGGCGATCCCCACGCCACGCGCCGCCACGTTGACCCTGCCCACCTCGAGCGCGTCCATCATCTGGGAGAAGCCGCTGTTCAGGCCGGCCTCCTCGCCGCCGAGGATGTTGTCCGCCGGGCAGCGGTAGCCGTCGAACACGAGCTCCGTGGACTCGACGCCCTTGTAGCCCATCTTCTTCAGCTGCGGCGGGACCGTGAAGCCGGCGTAATCGCCGGTGTTCTCGGACACGCCGGGCTCCTTCTCGGCGATGAAGCAGGTCATCCCCTTATGCCGCGGGTCGGCGTCAGGGTCGGTCTTCACCAGGACGAACACCAGGCCCGACTTCAGGCCGTTGGTCACCCACATCTTCTGCCCGTTGATCTCGTACGAGCCATCGTCGGTCTTCTTGGCCTGGGTCTTGATCGCCTGGACGTCGGAGCCGAGCTCCGGCTCGGACAGCGAGAACGCGGCGCGGAGCTCGCCGGTGGCCATCTGCGGGAGGTACTTCTGGCGCTGCTCGTCGGTCCCGAACTTCATGAGCAGGTAGGAGCCGATGAAGTGGGTGTTCACGATCCCGGAGATCGAGATCCAGCCCCGCGACAGCTCCTCCACGATCATCGTGTAGGTGGTCAGGTCGAGCCCCATGCCCCCGTACTCCTCGGGGATCGTGACGCCGAACAGCCCGAGCTCCTTCATCTGCTCGACGATCGGCTCGGGGAACTCGTCCTCGTGGTCGTAGTGCTCGGCGTTGGGAAGGATCTGCTCGTCGGCGAACTGGCGCACCATGTCGGTGATCGCCTTCTGCTCGTCCGTCTTGTCGATCGTGGGGCTGGTGGCTACCGCCATCGGGTTTCGGGCTCCTTGGCTGTCTCTTGTGAACGCAAGCCAGGATACCCGCAGACCTGCGCGGCACAGCGCCACTTCACGCCCGGCGACCCGCGCTCGTTGACCGAGGACCGGCGCTTAGTAGCCGGAGGGGTGGCGCGCCCGGAAGGCCCGCGACGAGCGGTGGTACTTGCGCCAGCGCGGCCCGCTGCCGCTGCGGCGCTCGTTGGGCGTGGACCGGTCGCCGACGCTGGTGTCCAGGCGCAAGCCCGCGATCACCACGTAGGCGTGGCCGGGGTTGGTGTAGACGGTGATCCAGCGTCCCTTCCCGCGCTCGCCCCAGCGCATGAAAGAGCGCGAGTCGAGCGGGCTCCTGAGGAACTTGCCGCCGAAGAGCGCGAACGACACCGTGCCCGAGCAGTCATAGCCGCGGTCGAGCTTGGTCAGGGAGGCGGTCATCGAGTTGTAGAGCTTGTGGCCGCCGCCGTAGCGATAGGGCTTGCGGACGATCCGGTTGGCCGCCGCGATTGCGCGCTTGACCCGAGCCGGCGCGTCGGCCGGCGGGATGACTTCGCCCCTGACGAGCTTGGCCTTCTTGGCCGGCAGCGGCGGCGGCTCGTACTCGGCGCCGCCGGATGGAGCCTGCCCGAGCGCTCCGGCGGGGGCGAGCAGAGCGAAGCACGCGCACACAAGCGCGACAATCGACCAGGTGTGTCGGAGACGGATCGGCACGGCTCTTTCGTCCGCCTGCGGGGTTAGCTGTCGGGCTCGCGCTGAAAGAGCTTGCGCGCCTCCGTTAGGAGGTTCGCCCCAGTGACTCGCGCCACCTTGGGTCCCCCGCTCCACGCGTCGGCGTGGATTCGGCGTCGGGCGAAGCTAGCAGATTCTGTTGCAGGAGTTCGGGACGCAACCCAGAATTCCTGTGGTTGTCACCAACGTCACGCGGTCCGTGGCCATGGCGTGACGATCGCCACGAAATCCGGGCCGTCGGTCGTCGACCAAGCCGTTTGGCAGGCTGGGGCCATGAACTTCGTGACGGACGTGGTGGACGCCGCCGATCCCGGACGTACCGCGCTCGTGGCGATCGCGTCGGGGGGCGGGCGCGCGGAGGTCAGCTTTGGCGAGCTGGCCGAGCGCGCGGGCCGGCTCGCGGGCGCGCTGCAGGCCGAGGGGGTCGGTCGCGGCGACGTGGTCATGACCCTGATCGGCAACCGCCCCGAGTGGGTGACCGCCCTGCTGGCCTGCTTTCGGATTGGAGCGGTGGCCCTACCCTGCACGCTGCAGCTGCGGCCTGCCGACCTGCGCCAGCGAATGGACGCGGTGGAGCCCGCGCTCGTGATGGCGGCCGGCGACGGCGCCGACACCGCGCGCACGGCGGGCTTTGACGGGCCGATCCTCGAGGCCGGCGACGAGCGGCTGGACGGGCACGCCGCGCCACCGGCCGCCGACCTCGGGCGCACCGACCCGGCGCTGATCGTGTTCACGTCGGGCACTTCGGGAGCGCCCAAGCCGGTGCGCCACGGCCAGCGCTACCTGTCGGGGCAATCGGTCCAGGCCGAGCACTGGTTCGGCGCCAGGCCCGGGGAGCTGGCGTGGTGCACCGCGGCCAGCGGCTGGTCCAAGTCGGCGCGCAACTCGTTCATCGCCCCCTGGCTCCAGGGAGCCGCGGCGCTGCTGCACGACGGCCGCTTCGACCCCGAGGAGCGGTTGGCCATCATCGAGCGCGAGGGCGTGGACGTGCTGTGCATGGCCCCCACCGAATACCGCGCGATCGCCAAGCGGATCGGGCTCCGGCGCCTCCCCGGCCTGCGCCACGCGGTGGCCGCGGGCGAGCCGCTCAACCCGGAGGTGGTCCGCGCCTGGCAGGAGGGAGCCGGCCTGTCGGTCCACGACGGCTACGGGCAGACCGAGACCGGCGCGCTCACCGGCATGCCCCTCGGGCCTCCGCCTCGACCCGGCTCGATGGGCGTGCCGCTGCCCGGCTTCCGCCTGTGGGTCGAGGAGGGCGAGCTGTGCGCGGACCCCGCCACCGTGCCCACCTTCTTCATCGACGGGCCGCGCGGCACCTGGCGCACCGGGGACCGCGTGCGCGAGGACGAGGACGGCTACCTGTGGTTCGAGGGCCGTACCGACGACGTGATCATCTCGGCGGGCTACCGGATCGGCCCCTTCGAAGTCGAGTCGGCCCTGATCTCGCACCCCGCTGTGGCCGAGGCAGCGGCGGTGGGCACCCCCGACGACGAGCGCGGACAGGTGGTGCGCGCCGTGGTGGTGCTGCGCCATGGGCACGAGCCGGGTCCAGCGCTTGCGCGCGAGCTCCAAAACCACGTGAAGGAGCGCACGGCCCCGTACAAGTACCCGCGCCTGGTGGAGTTCGCCGACTCGCTGCCAAAGACCGCGAGCGGCAAGATCAGGCGCGCGGAGCTCAGGGCCCCGCGCGCCTGACCAGCCTGCGGATCTAGCCCTGGGGCCGGATCGCGATGTCGCCCACGTGGGCGAAGGCCCTGCTCGAGCCGCCGACACGGTCGGCATCGCCGGTGGCGAGGTCGATCGTGTACAGGCGGGTGCGACCGTCCCTGCGCAGCGAGGCGTAGGCCGTGTTGGCCACTGCCTTGCCGCCCTCCACCTTGGAGAACACGTCGAAGCCCACGACCTTGTTGGTGCGGGCGCCGAGCTCACCGATGGTGCTCAGCACGCCGTCGTTCGGCGGGGCCTGCAGCGCCAGCGAGTCGAGGCCGGAATCGATGCCGAACAGCATCGTGCCCGTGGTCCCCGGAGTCGGCATGGCGGGCGCCACGACGATCTCATCGTTGTCGTTGTTGGTGTACGCCGAGCCAACGACGGACGGGTCCGTGCCCGCGTTGTCGTCCATGGCGCCGTAGTTGAGCGCCTTGTCGACGGTGGTCACTCCGGTGTCGACATTGATGCGGAGGTTCTGCTCCTCGTCGCTGACCACGCGCAGCCGGTCGACTGTGGGGTTGAAGTCCACCCCGAAGGAGTCGCCCGTCAGGCTCAGGGGCATCCCGTTGACGGTGAGGGTCGACTTCTTGGTGGCGTCGGCGTCCGAGAGGTCGAGCGCGTAGACGTTCGACTGGCTGCCCACGCCGACGAGCTCGCCAGTGCGGGGGCGGAAGTCGATCCCGACCAGGCGCTCGCGTTTGGCCAGGCCGTCGATGTAGCCCACGTAGCGAGCGTTGCCCGGGTTGCGGGCGTCGAAGGCCACGAGCGCCCTGCCGCTCTTCGTCAGGCCGTAGGCCGGCTGCTTCGCCTTCTTGCCGTAGTGGCCCTTGCCCTTGTGATGGTCCTTCCCGTCGTGTCCCTTGCCGGCCTGCGCGGGCACCGCCGCCATAACGGCGATGGCCAGGCCCGCGGAGACGCTCTTCAGCCTTCTGCTCATCTGAGTCCTCCTGCAATTGGATTGACTGCCCCTACCAACCCTGCATTCGCACCCAGCGTCCCCGCGGTTCAGCCGCGAGGCCCGGGTAGCCTCAAGGCGATGCCGAACCGACTCGCCGGCGAGACGTCCCCGTACCTGCTCCAGCACAAGGACAACCCCGTGGACTGGCGTCCGTGGGGAGAGGAGGCGCTGGAGCTTGCGGCCGAGCGCGACGTGCCGATCCTGCTGTCCATCGGCTACTCCGCCTGCCACTGGTGTCACGTGATGGAGCGCGAGTCCTTCGAGGACCGCGACACGGCGGCCCTCATGAACGAGCGCTTCGTGCCGATCAAGCTCGATCGCGAGGAGCGCCCCGACCTGGACGCCATCTACATGGAGGCATGCCAGGCGATGACCGGCAGCGGCGGCTGGCCGCTCAACGTGTTCCTCACACCCGAGCAGGTGCCGTTCTACGCCGGCACCTACTTCCCGCCAGAGGAGCGCGGGGGCATGGCCAGCTGGCGCCAGGTGCTCACGGCGGTGTCCGACGCCTGGGGGCAACGCGCGGACGAGATCCGCGGCTCGGGCGACCGCATCGCCGAGCGCCTGGCTGGAGCCGCGCTGCTCACACCGTCGAAGGAGCCAATCCAGGCGGGCCTGCTCGACGAGGCAGAGCGCGGGCTGCGAGCCACCTACGACCCTCGCCACGGCGGCTTCGGGGGCGCGCCCAAGTTCCCTCCGGCCTCGGCCCTGGAGTTCCTCCTGCGCCGCGGAGAGACGGAGATGACCACCGCCACCCTGCATGCGATGGCATCGGGCGGCATGTACGACCAGGTCGGCGGCGGCTTCGCCCGCTACTCGGTGGACGCGCGCTGGCTCGTTCCGCACTTCGAGAAGATGCTCTACGACAACGCGCTGCTCGCGCGGGCTTACCTGCATGGCTGGCAGGTCACGGGCGAGCCGCTGTTCAAGCGCGTGTGCGAGGAGACCCTGGAGTGGGCCGTGCGTGAGATGCGCGCGCCGGAGGGCGGCTTCTTCTCCGCCCTGGACGCCGACTCCGAGGGCGAGGAAGGCCGCTTCTACGTATGGACCCCCGAGGAGCTGCGCGAGGTGCTGGGAGACGATGCCCCGGCAGCCGCCGAGTACTTCGGCGTGCAGCCGGGCGGGAACTTCGAGGGTCACTCGATCCTGACCCGGGGCGAGTCCGAGCCGGCCGAGCTCGACTCGATCCGCGAGCGCATGTACCGGGCGCGGGCCGAGCGCGAGTGGCCGGGCCTCGACGACAAGCGGCTGACCGCGTGGAACGCGCTGATGATCTCCGCGCTGGCAGAGGCCGGAGCCGCGCTCGGGCGCGCCGACCTGCTGGAAGCCGCGCAGAGCTGCGCCGAGTTCGTGCTGCGGGACCTGCGCGCGGACGATGGCCGGCTGCTGCGCACGTTCAAGGACGGCCAGGCCAAGCTGAACGCCTACCTGGAGGACCACGCGTTCCTCCTTGAGGCGCTGCTGACCCTGTACGAAAGCAGCTTCGACCCGCGCTGGTTCGCCGCAGCTCGCGAGCTCGCCGACTCGATGATCGAGCGGTTCGCCGACGACGACCGGGGCGGGTTCTTCGAGACCTCCAGCGACCACGAGCGCCTCGTGGCGCGGCGTAAGGACCCGGAGGACCACCCCATCCCGTCGGGAAACGCCTCCGCGGCCTACGGCCTGCTGCGCCTGGCCGCGCTCACCGGCGAACACGAGTACGAGCGCAGGGCGGTCGGCGTGTTCCGGCTCCTACACCCGGTTGCCGGCCGCCATCCGCAGGCCTTCGCTCATCTGCTCCAGGCCATCGACTTCCACCTGTCCCCCACGCAGGAGGTCGCGCTGGTGGGCGACGACACGGGCGAGCTCGAGCGCACGGTGCGTGCGCGGTTTCGGCCCCACCTGGTGCTCGCCGGCGGGAGCCCCGGGGACGTGCCCCTGCTGGAGGGCCGCGGGACGGTCGATGGCCGGCCCGCCGCCTACGTCTGCGAGGGCTTCGCCTGCAAGGCGCCGGTGACCGAGCCGGCCGAGCTCGAGGCGCTGCTCGCATGAGCCGCTGCGCGTTCGCATCGCTCGCGACGCTGGTGGCGGGCGCGGTTTTGGCGATCGGCTCGGGAGGGGCCGACCAGGGGCAGCCGCCGGCAAAGGCCTCACCCCCTGCCGCCGAGTCCCAGGCGCGCCCGCGGGCCGAGACCGACGCGTATTCGGTGGCGGTCCGGATCGCGCGCGCCGGCCCCCGCCCGGCCACGGGGTTCAGGGAGGGGCGGGCCCACGCCCTGGTCAAGCGCCTGTTCACCCAGGCCGGCCTTGACGTGGAGGTACAGCGCTTCGGAGTGCCGGGCCGCGGACGCTCGCGCAACGTGATCGGCGTCTTCGACACGCCGCGCGACTGCTTGCGGATCCTCATGGCCCACACCGACTCCACCGGTGGCCCGGGTGCCAACGACAACGCTTCCGGCGTGGGAGTGCTCGCGGCGCTGGCGCCGCGGCTGACCGCCGTGGCCCCGGCGTGCGACACCTGGCTGGTTGCCACCGGCGCCGAGGAGCGCATCTTCACGGGCTCACCCGACCACCTGGGCGCGCTGGCGCTGGCCCGGCGGGTCCGTGCGCGCGGCGTGTCGCGGCGGCTGCGCTGGGCATTGTCGCTGGACGAGGTCGGCCGCGACCGTCCGTTCTGGCTCCGCTCGCCGGCCCGCGGCGCCAGGCGCGCGATGGAGGGGGAGATCCTCACCGCCGCCCGCCGCGCGCGTGCCGCCACGCGATGGGTCCGCGACACGAACAGCGGCAACTCGGACCATCGGGAGTTCGAGTTGCTGGGCATGCGCGCGGCCAAGCTCGGCGTGGGCGCCGGCGGCGAGCCGTGCCGTCACGAGCCCTGCGACCGCCCGAACAGGCTGCGCCGGTCGTCGCTCGAAGCGGCCCGGCGGCTGGCCGAGCGGGCCCTGCGCATTCGCTGAATCGCCCGCCGGGCCCCGCCACGCGAAGTTTCGTATAAAGAGGAGCCATGGATCGGCTCGCACGTGGGGTTGCCGGACGCCGCACCAAGTGGGTGGCGGTGGCGATCTGGGTGCTGGCGATCTTCATCGCCGCCGGGCCCGCGCAGCTGGTCAGCAAGTTCTCGGACGCGGAGGAGAACGAGTCCACCTCCTTCCTGCCGGGGGATGCCGAGTCCACGAAGGCGCTGGAGAAGAGCGAGGCGCTGCAGGACGGCGAGAAGGCCTCGATCGTCATCGTCTACCGCCGCGAGGGCGGGCTGACCGCCGCCGACCGGCAGCGGATCCGTGCCGATCAGGCGGAGCTGAACGGGCTCAACCTGAGAGCCACCACTCCCTTCAGCACCGTCCCGCCGACCCGGACCGCGCGGATCCCGACCTCGCCCGACGGCACGGCTGCGCTGCTCAGCGCCGACATCACCAGCGACGGGGAGTCGGACACGATCCTGGATCCCGTCGACGAGGTGCGCGACCGGGTGAGCGGCAGCGCCGGCGGGCTCGAGGTGAAGGTCACGGGCGCGGCCGGCTTCTCGGCCGACGCGATCGAGGTGTTCGAGTCGATCAACGGGACCCTGCTGCTGGCGGCCTCGGCGCTCGTGTTCTTCCTGCTGATCGTGATCTACCGCAGCCCGTTCTTCCTGTTCATCCCGCTCCTGGCGGTCGCGTTCGCCGAGATGATGTCGCGCGCGATCTGCTACGGGCTCACCGAGGTCGGCGTGACCGTGAACGGCCAGTCGTCATCGATCCTGTCCGTGCTGGTGCTCGGAGCGGGTACCGACTACGCCCTCCTGCTGGTGGCCAGGTACAGGGAGGAGCTGCGCAAGCACGAGGACCGCCACGAGGCCATGGAGCTGGCGATGAAGAGCGCCGGCCCGGCGATCTTGGCATCGGGCATGACGGTGATCGCAGCGCTGCTGTGCCTGACGGTCGCGGAGCTGAACGGCACCGCCGGCCTGGGGCCGATCGGGGCGATCGGCATCGCCGTGGCGATGATCTCGATGCTCACGCTGCTGCCGGCCCTGCTGGTGATCTTCGGCAGGCGGGCGTTCTGGCCGTTCATCCCGCACCTCGGTGACGAGGGCTCGGACGCCACCCACGGCCGCTGGCGGCGCATCGCCGATCGCGTCAGCGCGAAGCCGCGCCGGGTGTGGGTGGGAACGGTGGCGCTGCTGCTGGTGCTGTCTCTGGGCCTGCTCAACTTCGACGACGGCCTCACGACCGGCAACTCCTACCGCGAGGACGTGGAGTCGGTGGAAGGCCAAGAGCTCCTGTCGCAGTCCTTCCCCGGCGGCGCCAACGCCCCCACCGAGGTGATCGTGCCGCCGAACGCGAGCGTGGCCGCCGTGGCGCGTGCCGTGAACGGCGCCGAGGGCGTGGCCTCCGTGAGACCCGCGTTCCGGGGCGAGGAGGGCACCCTCCTGCAAGCCGTGCTCGAGCCCGATCCCTACTCGACCGAAGCCTTCGCGCTGGTCGAGCCGCTGCGCGAGACCGCCAAGGCCGCGGGTGGGGACGAGGTGCTGGTGGGCGGCGCGACCGCAGTCGAGTTCGACGTCCGCGAGTCCGCCGCCAGGGACAACCGCGTGATTGTGCCGATGGCGCTGCTGGTGGTGTTCATCGTGCTGGTTCTGCTGCTCCGGGCGCTGGTCGCGCCGGTGCTGCTGATCCTCACCGTGATCCTGTCCTTCGCCGCCTCGCTGGGCGTGGGCGCGGTGGTGTTCGACGTGATCTTCGGCTTTCCCGGCAGCGACCCGTCCCTGCCGCTGTTCGCCTTCGTCTTCCTGGTGGCCCTGGGCATCGACTACAACATCTTCCTCATGGCCCGGGTGCGGGAGGAAACGATCCGCTACGGGACCCGCGAGGGCATGAAGCGCGGCCTGGCTGTCACCGGCGGCGTGATCACCGCTGCGGGAATCGTGCTGGCGGGCACCTTCTCGGTGCTCGCTCTGCTGCCGCTCGTGTTCCTGACCGAGATCGGGTTCGTGATCGCCTTCGGGGTGCTGCTGGACACCTTCCTCGTGCGCTCGCTGCTGGTGCCGGCCCTCTCGTTCGAGCTCGGCCCCCGGATCTGGTGGCCCTCGACGCTGTCCAGCTCGATCGAGCGCCGCGGACGCCGGGAGCCCACGGCCGCCGGCTGAGCCGCGCGGCGGGCTTCGCCTAGCTCAGCGGGCTCGAGGCGCGAGGCTGGGTGACGCCTGGACGTGACAGCACCGACTCGCGGACCCGCATGACCAGCCGGAATCCGCTGTCGAAGCACCAGGCGGCAGCGCGGTTTCCCAACAGCGCTCGACCCGGGCGGCGCAGGGTGTTGAAGGAGCTCCAACTGATCCTCGGATGCTGGAATCCGGCCTCGGCCAACAGCTCTGCCCACACCTCAGGGCGCTGATGCTTCTCCCATTCGATCCCTCGCGCCACCGGGTTGCGCACCGGAAGCCGGGCAAAGAGGTTGTGGCGTGAGCAATCGGTCACGACCAACGTCGCCCCTGGCGCACTCAGCCGGGCCAGCTTCTCGAACAGCTTGCGATAGGCGTCTCTTGCCCCCTCGTCGCGATGCAGCTGCATGCAGGCCGCCTCATCCAGGTGGTTCACCGATGAGACGGAGAGGATCGTGTTGAACCTCTGATCGCCGGGCTCGAACTCCTGAAGGGTCTCCCTCCGCAGCTCCGCGGAGTCGGCGCCCAGCCGCGATGCAGCGCGGTCGAACCTCTCCTGCATGCCACTGGTCGAACCGGCCTGCTCCGGCTCCAGCGCCACGAGCCGGCTGGCGCCCGCGGCCAGCGTGTGGAGGCCATGAAGCCCGTCGCCGGCTCCGATGTCCAGGACGTTGGACCCTTCAAGCGGCACGCCCTCGAACATTCGCTGGAGGGAAAAGGCGAAGTTGCCCACCGAGGTCTCGGGGTGCTCGGTGCGCACCATCTCGTAGTAGGCATCCAGCCGGGGTGACATCGAAGCATCCTTGCTCGGGGACACTGAGGTCTACAGGATCGACATGTACCGATCCAGCTCCCATTGGGTGACCTGCACCCGGTAGTCCTCCCACTCCTGCCGCTTGATCTCCACGAAGCGGTTGAAGATGTGCTCGCCGAAGGTGCGCAGCACCAGCTCGGACTCAGACGTGAGCTCCACCGCCTCCCCGAGCGTCTCGGGCAGCTGCTCGATGCCCAGCCGCTTCCGCTCGTCGGGCGACAGGTGGTAGAGGTTCTTCTCCATCGGCTCGGGCAGCGCGTAGCCCTTCTCGATCCCCTCCAGGCCGGCGGCCAGCAGGATCGCGAACGTCAGGTAGGGGTTGCACGCCGGGTCCGGGCAGCGCAGCTCCATCCGCGTGGCCTGCTCCTTGCCGGGGTGGTAGAGCGGCACCCGCACCAGCGCCGACCGGTTGCGCCGCGACCAGGCGCAGTACACGGGCGCCTCATAGCCGGGCACGAGCCGCTTGTAGGAGTTGACCCACTGCGCGAACACCGACGAGATCTCGCGCGCGTGTTTGAGCTGACCCGCAATGAAGGCCTTGCCCACGTCGGATAGGTAGTACTGGTCGTCGGCGTCGTAGAAGGCATTGCGCCCGTCTTTGAAGAGGGACTGGTGGGTGTGCATGCCCGAGCCGTTCTCGCCGAACAGCGGCTTGGGCATGAACGTGGCGTGCCAGCCGTACTTCATCGCGAACTCCTTGACCGTGATCCGGTAGGTCATGCAGTCGTCCGCCATCTTCAGAGCGTCGGCGTAGCGCATGTCGATCTCGTGCTGAGAGGGGCCCACCTCGTGGTGGGTGTACTCCACGTGGATGCCCAGCTCCTCCAGCGCCAGCACCGTCTCGCGGCGCACGTCGGACCCCGCGTCGAGCGTGGTCAGGTCGAAATAGCCGCCCTCGTCCAGGATCTCCGGATGGCCGGACTCCGGCCGCGCGTTGCGGAAGTAGAAGAACTCGAGCTCGGGCCCGACGTTGAACGTGTCGAAGCCCATGTCGGCCGCCCGCTGGAGCGCGCGCCGCAGGACCTGGCGGGGGTCGCCCTCATACGGCTCGCGGCTCGGGGTCACGACGTCGCAGAACACGCGCGCCACGCCCTTGTCCTCGGGCCGCCACGGCAGCACCGCGAACGTGGAGGCATCGGGCATGGCGATCATGTCCGACTCCTCGATTGCGTTGAAGCCGGTGATCGAGGAGCCGTCGAAGCCCATCCCTCCCTCGAAGGCGTCGTCGAGCTCCTCCGCGTTGATGGAGAAGCTCTTCAGCTGGCCGAGAATGTCCGTGAACCAGAGGCGGATGAAGCGGATGCCCCGCTCCTTCACCAACGCCTGCACGTCGTCTGCGGTCTTCGGGTGGTCGGGCATCGGCGCAGCCTAACGCCCGCCACCGCGAGTCACATATGGACTATAGGTAGGACTGAGCCCAGCTCTTGAGGGCCCGTACGGCGGGTTCCAGCGCCCGGCCCTTGGCGGTCAGGCCGTACTCCACGCGCCCCGGCCCGTGGCCAGTCAGGCGGCGGGCGACGATGCCCTCCGCCTCCAGCTCCTTGAGCCGCTCCGAGAGGAGCCGATCGGACAGGTCCGGCACCAGCTGCTTGATCTCCGAGAACCGCAGCGGACCGTCCAGGAGGACGCTCAGGATCGCCCCCGTCCATCGCTTGCCCACCAACTCGACGGCCCGGTGGTACAGCGAACAGCAGGCGGGCCGGCTCTCGACCAACCGTCCCGGGCTGCCGTGTGCGTTCCGGCGACCACGACCTCAACTGTAAGGGAACCGGCGGGAGGGCTGGGACTGCGGCGACCGCACCGGGCGGAGCCGCCTATGCGGCCCTCAGAAGGCGGGACTCCTCGTGGGACCCGTCCTTGGGCACGTCACCGGCGCGCGTGACCAGGTTGGCGAAGCTGTTCATGGCCACGTGCGCCACCGCCTCGAGGATCTGCTCGTCCTCCCAGCCCGCCTCGCGCGCCTCCTCGTGGAGGTGGAGCGGCGGAGGGCCGTCGCTCGTCGAGCAGCGCCTTGGACGTAGCGCAGCAGCGCCGCCTCGCTCTCGTCATGAGAGTCGAACTCCCGTGCCAGGGCGATCTCGTCGATGCCCAGGCCGGCCTCGCGGCCGGTTCGCGCCGAGCGTGGCCAGGGCGTACTCGCTGCCCTGGTGCTCAGCCACCGCGAGCGCGATTCGCTGCTGGGTCTTCAGCGGCAGGGTGCAGTGGCGAAGCTCAGACCGCAAGCGCGCGTACGCCCGCAGCGCGGCCGGTGCGCCGGCCAGCACGCCGACGATGTTGGAGAGCTGGCCGCCACCGGCGAGCGCGCCCTTGAGGACAGGCATGCTGCGCTCGGGCGCAGTCAGATCGTCGTGAACTTGGAACCTGCTCTCCTTGGTCTTCATGGCCGCTTCTCTTTTCCGTTGTGCTTACTGGAAGTAAGGATACGCGAC
Source organism: uncultured Thermoleophilaceae bacterium (assembly GCA_963755215.1). Lineage (GTDB taxonomy): Bacteria > Actinomycetota > Thermoleophilia > Solirubrobacterales > Thermoleophilaceae > JAAYBF01. The sequence goes on along the minus strand of CAVWIW010000006.1, from coordinate 165,163 downwards.
GATGCTGACCGGCAACGTCGCCCTGCAAGAACGGATACGCAGCAGCATCCCGCGCCGGATGTCTAGCCCGGGCCGGGTAAGCGGTTCTGAAGGCGCCGGCGGCAGCCTGCGGAGCGCGAGCCGGCGGTGCGGCGCGAGGGCTAGACGCCGGCGGTGGCCGCGGCCATGAACACGAGGAACAGGCCCAGCAGCACCGCCCACAGGGCGATGCGGTCCGGGCGCGCGTGGATCTGCTCGGCGGCGGGCGAACGGCGCCGCCTCGGGGGCACGGGGTGCCCCGTGATCTTCACCGTCCGGCGGCCGTTGGCGGCGTAGGTCGGCCCTTGCTCGGTCTCCACGAGGTGGAGCCTACGGCGCGGGACGGACACGTCTGGCTCGAGTTCCCGCTGCGTGCGGAAAGCGGCTTCTTGCATCGGCTCTCTTTCGTCTATGCCTGCGGGGTTAGCTGACGGGCTCGCGCTGAAAGAGCTGCGCTACGGCTGCGTGTGAGCCGATTCGCCCCCGGCCTCGCGGCCTGTGGTTCCCCCACGTCCCGGTCGGGACCTCGGCGGGTTGGGACGCGGGAACTGTAACAGGGTCCGCGAGGCCCCCGAGAGCGCTCTAAGCAGGACTATTGGCCCGCGACCTCGGACACGTACTCGGCCACGTCGCGCGCCTCCTGGCCCTCCAGCAGGCCGCGCGGGCATCCGATCCTGTCCGCTGCCGCCGTTGCGAATGGCGTTCAGCACGCGCTGCTGGGACACCTCGCCGAGGTCGTCCAGGTCGGGGCCCGTCACGCCGCGCGCGTTCACGGCGGCGAGGCTGTGGCAGCTGGCGCACTGCTGGCGAAAGAGCTGCTTGCCGCGCTCCGCCTGGTCCCCGATCTTCTCGGTCCGCAGGTTGCCCGTGCCGCCCGTTGCCTCGCCGCGATTGGCCAGGATCAGCGCGGGCACGCCCACGCCCAAGGCCACGTAGATCAGCGGGATCACGACCTTGAAGGCGCGCCCGCCCGCGCGTGAGGTAGGCCTCGCGCGCGGCGCTCGGCCCGCCGGAGAAGGCGATGAACAGCACCGCCACGCCGAGGAGCACGAACGGGATCAGGAAGGCGATGACTTCCATGTGCGCGCGGATGCTATTCGACCCGGCTGACGCGGGTGAGTGCCTGGGCGCCGGTTGCGGGACCGGGTCGAGCGCGCTCAGTCTGCGGCGCGCGGCGCGTCGTCGCCCACCAGCGAGGCGCCGGAGTAAACGTTGAAGGCCCCCTCGCGCGCGAAGCCGCACAGCACCAGCCCGTGCTCCTCCGCCAGCTCGACCGCAAGCGAGGTGGGGCCGCCCACGGCCACGATCCCCGCCAGCCCGGCGAGGACGGCCTTCTGCACCAGCTCGAAGCTGACGCGTCCCGAGCAGGCATGCCACCACGCCCGGCAGCGGATAGCGCCCTGCGAGCAGCATGGCGCCGATGGCCTTGTCCATCGCGTTGTGGCGGCCCACGTCCTCCCTGCAGGACCAGCAGCTCGCCGAACGCGTCGAACAGCCCCGTGGCGTGCAGCGCGCCCGTGCGCTCGAAGCTGCGCTGCGCGGCGCGCGCGCGGGCGGGATCTCGCGGATCAGCTCGGGGTCGAGTCGATGCGCGGGCGCCCGCCGCGGGCTGGTCGCCGCGGTCGCGCGCGCGGGAGGCGTGCAGGCGCACGTGCTCGAGCGCTGCCTTGCCGCACACGCCGCAGGACGAGGTCAGGTGAAACGCGCGCTCGTGACGCCGGGTCGCGGCGCAGGCCCGAGCGTGTCCGGACCTCGACGGTGTTGGCCGCCAGGTCGGAGGTCAGGCCCGCGGCGGCCACGTCGCCATGCCCGGCGATCAGCGCCTCTCCGGCGAGGAAGCCCGCGGCCAGCTCCTCGTCCTCCCCCGGCGTGCGCATGGTCACCGCGAGCGGTCGGCCGTCCACCCGGATCTCCAGCGGCTCCTCGATCGCCAGCTCGTCGCGCACCCGCCGGCGCGTCCCTTGGCCCACCCGCTCGATCCACGCGAGCGCGACCTGGGGCTCGATCGCTACCGGCATCGCGGCTGAGGCTAGCGCCGCTGTGCCAGCCGTCCCCCACCTCTCGCCGCACGATCGCCCGCACTTGACATATGCTTATATCAGCATGTATATGTCGGATTCCCATGGCACGAGCAGCGACCACGGCAGATGCGTTCAACGCGGTGGCCGAACCCCGGCGGCGGGAGATCCTCGATGTCCTCGCCGGCGGCGAGCGGCCCGTGAACGACGTCGTGCGGCTCGTCGGCCTGACCCAGCCGCAGGTGTCCAAGCACCTACGGGTCCTGAGGGAGGTCGGCGCGGTCGAGGTGCGCGAGGAGGGACGTCAGCGGCTGTACCGGCTGAACGGCCAGGCGCTGAAGCCAATCCACGACTGGGTGAAGACCTACGAGCGCTCGTGGTCGGAGCGGTTCGACCAGCTCGATGCCGTACTGGAAGAACTCAAAAACAACAGAAGGAGCAAGGAGATGGCCGCGATGACGACTAGCGGAACGGCGAAGGTGACGCTCCCGACGGACGAGCAGATCCTGATCACGCGGGAGTTCGATGCGCCCGAAGGACCTGGTGTTCCAGGCATGGACCACGCCCGAGCTGGTCCGGCGCTGGTGGACGGCGAAGCGCGGCGAGATGAAGGTCGCCGAGATCGACCTGCGGGTCGGCGGCAAGTGGCGCTACGCCATGGTAGCCGACGGTGACATGGAGGTCGGGTTCCACGGCGAGTACCGCGAGATCGTGCCGACGAGCGGCTGGTCTCCACCGAGGTCTACGAGGGCATGCCCGAGGCCGAGGCTGTGAACACCCTGACGCTCACCGAGACCGACGGGCGCACGACGCTCGAGGTGCTGGTCCAGCACCAGACCAAGGAGCACCGCGACGGACACGTGGAGTCCGGGATGGAGGACGGCATGCAGGACGCCATGGACCTGCTGGAGGAGGTGGCGGTCTCGCTCCGCTGAGCGAACACCCACCGGAATGGAAAGGGCCCCGATCGCTCGGGGCCCTTTCTTTAGCCGGTCGGTAAGCCGGATCCTGTCGTGGACAGCCATCCATCTGCCCGCCGCGTCCCTGCGGCGGGCGGGCCTCGCGGCCCTGCGGCCTACCTGGGACTCGGCGGGCAGCGTCATCGTCCCTGCTTGGCCTTGCACCGGGTGGGGTTTGCCTGGCCGGCGCGTCGCCGCGCCGCCGGTGCGCTCTTACCGCACCATTTCACCCTTGCCGGCGACGGAGCGCACGTGCAGCCCCGCCGCTTAGGCGGTGTGTTTCTGTGGCACTTTCCCGCGGGTTTCCCCGGGTCGGTCCCCCGACCACCTCGCCCTGCGGTGTCCGGACTTTCCTCGAACGCCGGTTTTCTCTCCGACGCCCGCGGCTGCCTGACCGGCGAGCCAATGGTAGGCGCCTGGAGCGGCAGCGCCAAGGGCTGGGCGACCGCCGCCGCGCGGTTTAGGCGAGGACGAGCCGCAGCCGCCGCAGTGAGCGTGCTCGGCACCGCGCGGGAGACGCATGTGCCCGTGGCACACGGGGCATTCGGCCGCCCCGCCGGCGCGCAGGCCCTCCCAGACGCCTTCGAGCAGCTGCTCGAGCGTAAGCCCATCGCCACCGGACGGAGCGGGGACGCCGGCAACGGCGCCCGCTTTGCCGACTGCAAGTAGACCGCGCTGCCGCCGCGGGCGAGTGACGACCGCGGAGCTCAAGAGACCCTCCTGAGCACTCCGACCACCTTGCCGAGGACCGTGACGTCGGAGCTGCGGATGGGCTCCATGTCCCGGTTCTCGGGCTGAAGCCGCACGTGGTCGGACTCCTTGAAGAAGCGCTTGACCGTGGCGTCGGCTTCCCCGACGAGGGCCACCACGATCTCGCCGTTGCGGGCGGTGTCCTGCGAGCGCACGACGACGTGGTCGCCGTCGTGGATGCCCGCCTCGATCATGGAGTCGCCCGCGACGGAGAGGATGAACTCGCCGTCGTCGCCGCCCGCGAGCGACGGGATCTGGACGTACTCGTCCACGTTCTCCTCGGCCAGCACCGGCTCACCGGCGGCCACGCGGCCGACCACGGGGATGCCGCCCGTGACCGCGCGCTTGGCCTTGTCGACCAGCAGCTCGATGGCGCGCGGCTTGGTGGGGTCGCGCCGCAGGAGGCCCGACCTTCTCGAGGTTGGCCAGGTGCGCGTGCACGGTGGACGACGACGTGAGCCCGATGGCCTTGCCGATGTCCCGAACGGTTGGCGGGTAGCCGTACTTGGCCGAGTACTTCTTGATGAAGTCGACGATCTCCTGCTGGCGCTTGGTGAGGTCGAGATCCGCCATTTCAGAACCCCTCTCCGGTGGCTGGTTTGGCCGCTGAGTCGAACATGTGTTCGTAGACTAGCGCGGCCCCGGACGGAAAGGGCGGGCCCGACCCCCGCCGCTATGATCGGCGGCCGCACGCGCCTGTGGCGGAATTGGTAGACGCGCAAGGTTGAGGGCCTTGTCCTGCTTATGCGGGGTGGGAGTTCGAGTCTCCCTGGGCGCATCTCATATTGCCTGCAAAGCACGACTTCATCCCACAAGAGCCCACTGTGGGGGACCCCTACTACCCCTCCCTTTCCTTCCCGCTAGGCGTTTCTGACGAGGGGGACTGTTGCCGGGGCGCTCCCCGGCGAACGTCGGGGCGAGCTGACACCCACGACCAAGGTCAAGCGCATCGTGGGTCAACGAGGAGTATGAGACGCTCTGCGAGGAGCTCTACCACCCGCTGACCACCCACTACATGCAACAGGTCGCCCCACCCTCCGCAACTCGCCGCCCATCCTCGAGGGGCTCCTCGCCGCCGCGGCCCTCGGCTAGCGGGGGCACAACGGACGGGCGCGCATGAGCACGGGCAAGCGCAGGGACGACCCGGCGCGCCGGCGCCTTTACGAGCGCACTAACCGAGCGCAGCAGTTCATGACGCATACCTTTGAACGGGTGCTGCTGCGGGTACTGGTCGACCAGGATCGGCAGCGTCTTTCGGACGACAAGGTGCTCGATGTGGGGTGCGGCACCGGGGGTCTGCTGGCGACCCTGGAAAGCTGGGGCGCCGCGCCCACAAGCCTCTTTGGGGTCGAGCTCGAGCCGTTGCGTGCGCAGCAGGCGGCCGGTGAGGTACCTGCAGCGAACATCGCAACCGGCAATGCCACCGATCTGCCCTTCGATGATGGCGCCTTCGATCTGGTATTGCAGTCGATGATGCTGACCGAGCTGCGCGATGATGGCCAGCGAGAGAAGGCGGCGAAGGAGATGGCGCGTGTGCTCGCTCCGAGCGGACTGATCATCTCCTATGACATGTGCGTCCCCAGCCCACAGAATTCGGGGGTCTGGCCGCTGTACCGCGCCGGCCTCACCAGGTTGTTTCCCAAGATGGACCTTCTTGAGTTTCACCGCGTGGCACTTGCACCGCCGATCACTCGCAGACTCGTGCCGCTCAGCCACACGCTGACGACGGTGGCGCAGGCTCTGCGAGTCGCCAATACGCATGCCCTTGCCGTCATGGCCAGGGTCACCACGCGCTCGGAGACCCAAATCCCAACCGGGCGGGCCTCGTCGCGCCGGTTCGGGCGGGCGCCCACGCCTGCGGCGGGACGATCGACCGCGAGGCGGTGAGACGGAGGGCCTACTGGCCGACCGCGGCGCGACGCACCTGCTCCATCGCGTCCAGTTCGGCTGCGATCGCGATCGGTGGCCCGACCGGCGCACGGCGCGATCCAGATCGGATTCGAGCGCGTGGTGGCGGGTGGCGAGGTCGGCGGCCGCGCTGGCGCAAGTACAACCGCAGCCCGCCGCCTTGACGGCCCGGGACCCGAAGAACCCTAAGCCGCGGTACGCTGCTCTGGTTGGGGGGCACCTCATTGGGAGATGGCTCAGTCGACCGCGACGAAGGCACCGTCGCGTACTTCGACGAGCACCTGATCGACTATGGGGTCGGGCGTCTGGAGCACGCAGCGGAGCTGATGCGACGGCTCGGCTCAGAGGACGCCTCAGTCGTCGATCTCGGCTGCGGCACCGGAAACACGCTCGCCTATGTGCGAGAGCGTACGGGGATCGATGACCTGATGGGGATCGACGTGAGCCCCCGCTGCCTGGAGAAGGTGCGCGAGAGGGTGGGCTGTGAGACCGAGCTCGGATCGATCCTCGATCGGGATCTCGCCGCCAAGCACGCAGACCGCTTCGAGTTCGCGATCGTGGCAGCGGTCCTGCACCACATGATCGGCCGCACGCGCCGGCAGTCGCGGCGACTGGCCGCCACAGCGGTGGAGAACGCCATGACCATGCTGCGGCCCGGGGGCTATCTCATCGTGTTGGAGGAGAGCTTTCGCCCGAACCTGGCCATCGACGTGCTGTTCTACGTCAAGAAGGCGGTGTCGCGGCTCACCTCGGATCGGGTGAAGCTCTTCGGGAGCTGGAACAACAACATCGGTCCCCCGGTGGTGGCCTACCTGACTCACGATCGTCTCTACGAGATCATGCGAGCGCAAGGACGCGCGGAGCTCGTGGACACGGACATCGAGCCTGAAGCGTGGGGCGCCCCGTTCGACAAGGTCCTGCGCAAGACCAATCTCACGCTGGTCGCGCGCAAGCGCGCCTAGCCGCGGACTGGTCCTTCACTCGAAGCGAGGCCATGCCCTCGGTTGCACATGGGCATCCCACCTTGCATCGATGGATACGGGTCTCGACGCGCAAGGTTGAGGGCCTTGTCCTGCTTATGCGGGGTGGGTGTTCGAGTCAACCCAGGCGCCTCGAGCGTGCCGCAGCGCTCGCGCGAGGAGCTCGGTTGTCACGTTCGATCCGCAGAGCGGCGTGGCCACGGCTCGGTCGCGCAGCTCCTCGCCCAGCGACATCACCCCGGCCACACCCGCCGCGCCTGACGGCTCGGTGATCAGCCCGCAACGCTCGTAGAGCAGCCGCATCGCGGTGAGCATGGCCTGGTCGTCGACGAGCACGAAGCGATCGACCACCTCCCGCATGAGCTCGACCGCCTCGGGCACGGGCACCCGAGAGGCGAGGCCGTCGGCGATCGTTGCGGTCGGCCCGCCCGCGCTCATGTCGCCGGTTCGCCACGCGCGCTCCATGGTGGGCGCAGTGGCCGGACCGACCGCGATGACCTCGGTGTCCGGGCTCGCGTGCTTGACCCAGGCGGCGATGCCGCAGATCAGTGACCCGTTCCCGACCGGCACCAGCAGGTGGTCCAGCTGGCCGTGGCGGGCCAGCTCCAGCGCGATCGTGCCCGCGCCCTCGGCTATCTCCGCGTCCAGGCCGTCGACGACGAGCTGCCACCCCCGCTCGGTGGCCGCCTCGGTCACGGCCTCGCGAGCGTGGTCGAAGTCGCCGTCGACGGCGTCCACATGGGCGCCGAGGGCACGGATCCGCTGGACCTTCAGGAGGTTGGCATCCCGGGCGGTGAAGACGTGCACCTCGCGACCGTGGGTGCGGCCCGCGTAGGCCAGGCCCTGGCCGAAGTTCCCCGCGGACGCGCACGCGAGCGGCGCGGCGCCCCCCGAACGGGCGAGCCAGTCGGTGCCGCGCCCCTTGAAGCTGCGGATCGGGTTCACGGTCTCGACCTTCAGGACCACATCGCACCCCAGCGGCTCGCGCAGCTCCTCCGCGAGGAACTGCGGGGTGTTGAGGAAGACCGGGTCGATCGCGGAGGCCGCGCGCTCGACCCTGGCCAGATCGACCCCGGTCATCGGTTTCGCTAGAACGGCCGCGTGCCGCAGCGGAAGAAGTACGGCAGCACGCCCAGCGGCGCCTGCACGGTCGCCCGTCCGCGGCCCGCGGTAGCGGGCTGCCCCGCTCGCCCTGGCGGCGCCAGCATCCGCGCGGGAAGCTGACGCTGCGCGATGTCGCGCCCTCCCGGACGATCGGCGCCACCAGCACGTCGTCGCCCAGCAGCCACTGCTGCGACTCGGTGGCCGCGCCGGGCGCCTCGGGCGCCGCCAGCCACATCGGCTGGGTGATCGGCACCCCGGTGCGGCGCCCCTTGCGCCACAGGCGCCTGATGTAGGGCACGGCCTGCTGGTGCAGCGATGCCATCCGGGTCCAGCGGTCGAGGGTGGCCTGGCCGTAGGCCCACGGCATCCGCGTGCCGTTCACCGCCGAGTTGTGCACGCGGAAGTACGGGGTGAGGGCCGCCCACTCGCTCCAGCGGTTGAACAGCTCCTCGGTGGGCGGCCCGGTGAGCGAGTCGATGTAGCCGCCGATGTCGGTGGTGTAGCCGAACGCTCCGCCCGACGGCCCGGTTCAGCATGTCCGGCCCCTGGGAGCGCAGCCCGGAGCCGGCGCTCCAGTCCACCGTCTCGTCGCCCGGGAAGGTGCCCATCTCGTACGCCGCGCTCCCGGGCCGGCCGCTATAGCCCGCGCGCGTGAAGAACCAGTACGGGTCGCGGCGGCCCTTCGCGCGGGCGATGTCGTCGATGATTCGCCTGCTGGCCCTGTGGAACAGCACCGGGTAGCGGTTGTGCATCGTCTTGCCCGTGCTCCCGTCGGCGAAGTGCATGTCGTCCTGCACCTGCTCGCCGAAGTCCTGCATGAAGCCGTCGACACCGGCGTCGTGGAGCATCTTGAGCCGATTGCGCCACCACGCGAGCGTGCGCGGGTTCGTGAAGTCGAGCAGCGTGGCCGGCGCCCCGCCGTTGGAGCCGAACACGTACGGCCGCCCGTCGCGCGTCTTGGCGACCAGGCCCAGCCGCGCCGTCTCCTCGTAGTCGCCGGCCGGCTGCGTGTTCAGCGAGTCGTTGGACACGTAGGCGCGGTGGTAGAGCACCGTCTTGATGCCCCGCTCGTCGAGCCGGCGGATCACGCTCTTCACGTAATCGAAGTCCCTGAGCAGTGCGTAGCCCTCGAACGCGTAGGCGCTGAGCTTCACGTCGTAGCGCTCGATGTCGGCCAGGTCGCGCTCGATCTTGGCCCGGTAGGTGGCGGCCGTCTCGGGTGCCGGAAGCGTGGGCAGCGCGGGCGTCTGGATCGCGCGCGACACCATCGGGCCCTGCGCCCATCCGGGCGGCACCCGGTGGCGTCCGGTGATGGCGGTGAGCCCCGAGACGGCCCGCTGCCTGGTCGGCCCGAACACCACGGTGTAGTCGAGCCTCGAGGCCGACGCCTGCACCTGCCACGCCGTCCGGCGGTCGTTGGCCATTCGCCAGCGGGAGTACTCCGGCTGGTTGAGGAGGAACCCGTAGCCGCGCGAGGACACGAACTGCGCCTGCGGGTAGTAGGCGGCGTTGGGCCCGTTGGGGAACAGGAACCGCTCGAAGCCCCCGGGAATGCCCTCCGGGATCTTCGGCGTGACCGACAGCTGCGGCCCGGTGTAGTCGGTGCCCTGCTCGACAAGCGAAGTCAGCAGGGACAGCCCGCCGCTGATCGTCGGCTGGCCGCCGAGGTTCTCCTGCTCGGTCCAGTCCGCCGAGCTTCTCGCCGCGCTTGTTCACGGTGCCGTGGCGGCCGCCGAATCCGTGGAAGCCCTCGCCGCGGCGCGCGACGAACGAGTCGCCGATCGTGATGACGCCCCGCGTCTGGACGTCGGGCCGCACCCGCACCCGCAGCGAGCGGCCCCTTGTCGGGGGTGATCTGGACCTTCAGCCGGCGCGACCCGGTCGCTGGTGGAGACGAGCATCCGCACGCCGCGCCCGGCGCGGCGCAATGAGACCACCGAGCGCGCGGAGTGGACGGTCCCGCTGCGACGCGAGAAGAGAAGGTTGCCGTTCCACAGCCCCGCGTTCCACTGGTCGCGGAACTCGGTGCCGACCTCGAACGAGAGCGGCGCGTAGGTGGCGTTGTCGGGCTGGAGCTCGAGGCCGAACGGCTCCGGGTCGCGGGTGGGCGGCAGCGCCGCGGGGGCCGCTGCGCCGATTGGCCACCTGGCGGAGCAGGGTCCTGCCGTCCGATCACGAAACGCCAGCCGGAAGGGCGCGCGCTGCACGACCGCCGAGCCACCTCCGGTCTCTACGACCACCCGCTGCCGGTGATCCGCACGGCCGCCTGCGCGGGGGCGGCCGCGGCCACTGACGCGGCGGCGAAGGCGGAGATGGCGGCGAGTCGTCCGTGACGCATGGCGCAGCCGCATACTAGGCGCCGGTGCGGTGCTTCGGCCGGCGGTCCCGCCGCTCCCGGCGAGACCGAGCGGTACGGTTGGCGCGTGAGCGAGAGCTTCTGCGACGCCCGGCGGCGGCGTGAGCCTGTGCCACGAGTCGTTCGGCGACCCGTCCGACCCGCCCGCGCTGCTGGTGATGGGCCTCGGGATGCAGATGATCGCCTGGAGCGACGACTGGTGCGAGCAGCTGGCCGGCCGTGGCTTCCACGTCGTCCGGTTCGACAACCGCGACGCCGGGCGCTCGACCCACTTCGAGGGCCCGCCGCCCACGGTCCGCCAGCTGCTCTCGCGCCGCTTTCGCGCCGGACCAGTACACGCTGCACGACATGGCGCGCGACACGGTCGGGCTGCTGCGCGAGCTGGAGCTGGCCCCGGCGCACGTGATCGGGGCGTCGATGGGCGGCATGATCGGCCAGGCGCTGGCGGCCCGCCACCCGGACAGCGTCAGGTCGCTGACCTCGATCATGTCCACCACCGGCAGCCGTTTCCGCGGTCAGCCCGCCCTGGCCATGTACCGCCTGCTGCTGCGCCGCGCGCCCAGCGATCGCGAAGGGCTACGTGAACAACGCGGCCAAGGTCTTCGCGAGCATCGGCTCCCCCGGCTTTCCCGCACGACGATGAGGTGGTACGCGACTTGGCGGCGCGCAGCTGGGACCGCGACCATGACCCCTGCCGCACCGGCGCGCCAGCTGGCCGGCATCCTCAAGGCCGGCGATCGAACCCGCGAGCTGCGCAACATCGCCACGCCCACGCTGGTGATCCACGGGGACTCCGACCGGCTGATAGCGCCGTCGGGCGGAAAGGCCACCGCGCGCGCGATCCGGGGCGCGAAGCTGCTCACCATCCCCGGCATGGGACACGACCTGCCGCGAGACGCCTGGCCGCAGATGCTGGACTCGATCCAGGCTCACGCGAGCGCGGTCGACGGCGTGCCCCAGCCGGCGTAGCTAGTGGACGGCGACCCCGACGACCCCAGCACCGAGGAGCTGCGGATCGGCCAGGCAGCGCGGGAGGAGCGCGAGCGCGACGCCGCAGACGAGGCCGAGGACTCGGAGGAGGCTGCCCAGCACGAGCGCCGCGCGGACAAGTCGGCCTACCTTCGCTCCAAGCTCGAGGAGCGCGAGCGAGCCGAGCGCGAGCAGGACTAGGGCTAGATCTTCAGCAGCACGATCACGTTCACGACGAAGATCAGCGCGAACGCGACGGTCCAGCGGTTGAGGTTGCGCTCCACGAGCGAGCCGCCGCCGAGCGGCCCGCTACCGCCGCCCACGCCGAAGGCGCCGGAGAGGCCTGCGTCCTTGCCCGAGTGCAGGAGCACGAGAACGATGACCACCACCGAAAGGATGATCTGCAGGCCGCTGAGGATCGCTTCCATGGCGGCGGAAGATAGCGGGTCAGCCGCCCGGCGGCGGCGCTCCAGCCGCGTCGAGCTGGCGCAGGATGTCGATCGCCTCGGCGCGCAGGTCGGCGTCGATCGCGCGGTGATCGGCCTCGGAGAGCTTGCCCATTCGCAGGTCCAGCTCGGCGTCGCGAATCTCCCGGTACTTGGCCTCCTTGGCCGCCTCGAGCTCGGCCCGGCGGGCAGCGTCGGCCGCCTCCGCTGCCCCGGGCCGCAGCAGGGGGCGGATCACCACGGCCGCGACCAGGCAGGCCAGCACCACCAGCGCCACGGCGTACTCCACGAGCGGGAGCTCTATGCGCGGGTGAGCTCGCGGCCGAGGCGAGCCGAGTACAGCGAGCGCACCCGCCGCAGGCGCGCCTCGGGCGTGGGCCAGGCGGCGATCAGCGCTCCCAGCAGCGCGATGCCGCCGCCGATCCAGATCCACGACACCAGCGGCGAGACGATCGTGCGGAACGCCGCGGGCGGGGGATCGCGCCGGTACGCCTCGGCGATCGCGGCGATCGCGATCGCCTGCACGTTCCCGTCGGAGTCGCCGAAGCGGCGGTTGGCCTCGCGGATCGGCCCGTCCAGGGCGCTGATGTCGGGCCGGACGGCGGCCCAGAGGTCGCGTCGCAGGCCCCAGCGCACGTCGACCTCGCTGGTGGCCTCGCCCTCGAAGAAGCGCCCGATGGCGCCGTCGCCCATGTCGCGCGAGGGATAGAAGTTGCGCGACGGGCTGAGCGTGAACGACTCGTCGCCCTTGCGCACCGCCAGCACCGCGCCGAAGGAGATGGGCGCCCCCGTGCCGGCGCTGTCGCCGCCCAGCTTGGCGGTCGGCCGGACGTATGTGACCTCGTAGCCGTCGGTGGTGAACCGCTCGCCCGGCGACAGGCGCACGTCGCGCTGATCCTGGAACGCCGAGGACCCCGCCACGCCCAGGAACAGCACCGCGATCCCCGCATGCACCACGTAGCCGCCGTAGCGGCGGCGGTTGCGCCCCACGAGCTGCGCCAGCGCGCGCGGCCACGCGTCGCCGGTCATCGTGCGCCGCGCCGCGGCACCGCGCGCGAACTCCTGGACCACCACGGCGAGGACGAACGCCACCAGCGCGAACATCGCCAGCGCCAGCGGGCGATCGGCCGCGCTCGGTGAGCGCCCACAGCACCACCAGCGTGACCGCCGCCACGGCCACCGGGCCGGCGAGCACCCGCCGCAGGGCCGCCGGCGTCACGCGGCGCCAGGCCACCATCGGCCCGATCGCGATCAGCGCCACCAGCACCAGCGCCATCGGGGTGACCAGCCGGTTGAACCAGGGCGGGCCCACGCTGGCCTCGGTGCCGGTCACGGCCTCGGAGATGAGCGGGAAGAAGGTGCCCCAGAAGACCACGAGGCAGAGGCCCACGAGCACGAGGTTGTTCAGCAGGAAGAACGCCTCGCGCGAGAGCAGCGAGTCGAGCCTGGCCTGCCCGCGCAGGTCGGGCAGGCGCCAGACCACGAGCGCCGCCGAGCCCAGCACGACCAGCGAGATGAAGACCAGGAACTGCACGCCGATGGTCGACGCGCCGAAGGCGTGGATCGAGTCGAGGATGCCCGACCGCACCAGGAACGTGCCCAGCAGGGCGAGCACGAACGTGGCGAAGATCAGCGACACGTTCCAGACCTTCAGCATCCCGCGCTTCTCCTGGACCATGATCGAGTGCAGGAACGCCGTGCCGGTGAGCCACGGCATGAGCGAGGCGTTCTCCACCGGGTCCCAGGCCCAGTAGCCGCCCCAGCCCAGCTCGGTGTAGGACCACAGCGCGCCGAGCATGATGCCGGCGCCGAGGAAGGTCCACGCCACCAGGGCGAAGCGGCGGGTGGCGCGGATCCAGTCGGCGCCGGTCCGGCGCGTGATCAGGGCGCCCACGGCGAACGCGAACGGGATCGCGAAGCCCACGTAGCCCGTGTAGAGCATGGGCGGGTGGATCATCATCGCCGGGTGGCGCAGCAGCGGGTTGAGGCCCGGCGCCCTCCGCCGGCGGGTTGGCCAGCGTGCCGAACGGGTTCTCCCAGCCCACCATGAGCAGCAGGAAGAAGCCCGCCACCATGGCCAGCACCGCCGTCGCCCAGGGCGCGATCTGGCGCAGCGAGCGGCGGGTGAGGAACAGCACGGCGCTCGTGAACAGCGACAGCAGCAGCGCCCACAGCAGCAGCGACCCGTCCTGGGTGGCCCACATGGCCGTGACCTTGTAGAAGGTCGGCGTGTCGGTGGACGAGCCCTCGGCCACCAGCTTGTAGGAGAAGTCCGAGCGCAGGAACGCCGCCTGCAGGATCGCGGTGGCGCCCACCATCAGGCCCGCCAGGCAGTAGATCGCCCGCCGCCCCGACACCACCAGCTCCGGCCGGCCCGCGGACGGCGCCCAGCACCGACACCGCCACCGCGTAGATCGCGGTGAGCAGGCCGACTACGAGGCAGGCGGAGCCGACGCCCGCCACGTCAGGTCTTTTTGTCCTCGGTGAACTTCGACGGGCACTTGGTCACGAGCGAGTCGCGCTCGGCGACGAAGGTGCCGCCCCTGAGCTCGCCGGACACGATGACCTCCCGCCCCTCGCGGAAGGGGTCCGGGACCACGCCCTCGTAGCGGACCGGCACCGACGTGGAGCCCTCCCGGTCGCGGATCGCGAACCGCAGCTGCTCGTCGCCACGCCGCACCGACCCGTTCACGACCTTGCCCGTGAGCTCGTACGAGCGGCCCGGCTCGGCGCCGGCAACGAGCTCGGAGGGCGTGCTGGCCTCGGTGGAGCCGCTGAAGCTCGTGTACACCAGCGCCCCCGCCAGGAGCACCGCGACCGACAGCGCCAGCACCAGTCGCAGCTCTGCGTTTGCGAGACGGATCCATCGCCACCAAGTATGACGAGCGACCCCCGTGAGGCCCGCATGCAGGCGTGCCAGCCTTGTTGCGCAAAGCCGCCACCGCCGCAACTTTGGCGCGGGGGCCGTGTGTACTATCCCGACCTGTCCGCACGCCTCGCCTAGCTCGGCCCGCGAGGCGCCCCGACTCCGAAGGGACCGATGTTCACGATCACGAAGAGCCCCTGGCTCCTCGCCATGCTGCTGTTCGCCTGCCTGGCCGCTCCCGGAACAGGCCGCCGCCAGCTCGAGCCAGCTCTCTCTGATCCAAGACGACCGCGAGCTGCTGGCGCGTCGCCGGCAAGGACCCGGCGGCGGCCATGGCCGAGGCCCGGTCGCTGGGAGTGGACATCGTGCGGACCAACGTGATCTATTCGGCAAGGTCTACCGCGAACCCCACCCAGCGCACCAAGCCACGCGACTTCCGCACCAGTGACCCCAACTCCGCTCGCTACGACTGGTCGGCCACCGACCGGCTCGATCTCGCTCGCGGCGGCCAACGGCATCCAGGTGCAGCTCACGATCACGGGCCCCGGGCCCATTCTTCAGCTCCACCTCGCCGCGGCGCTGCCGCACCGGGCGGCCGTGCACCTACCGGCCCAAGGCCAGCGAGTTCGCCGGCTTCGCCGCCGCCGCCGTCAAGCGCTACAGCGGTCGCGTGGCCTACTACTCGCTCTACAACGAGCCCAACCTCGGCAAGACCTGGCTCACCCCGCGCTTCCAGCGCAGTCGCTCGGGCCGGATCGACGTGGGCGGCATGCTCTACCGCAAGCTCTGGATCGCCGGCTACAAAGCGGTCGCCAAGTACGACCCCGCCCGTCGCAATCGCGTGCTCTTCGGTGAGGTCGCGGCCATCGCCTCCCCGACTCCCGATGCTCCGCGCCGCCCTGTGCCTCGATCCGCGGGCCGCCCCTTCCGCGGCAGGCTCGCCAAGCTCCAGGGCTGCTCGGGCCGAGTGTCCAAGCTCAACATCGGCGGAGTCGCCGTGCACCCCTACAACGTGGGCGGCAACGGCACCCCGCAGACCAAGACTCGGCTCAAGACCGTCCCTGCACCTGGCGTACCTCCCGCGCCTGCACCGCCTGATGGACGGCGCCGCCCGCTACGCGGCGCCTGGCTCGCGGCAAGGGCATCTTCGCGACCGAGTTCGGCTACCAGTCCGACCCGCCCGGACGACATCTCCAACGTGTCGCCTGGCGAGCAGGCGCGCTACATCAACGAGTCGGATCGCATGTTCTTCGGCGATCGGCGAGTAAGGACCGTCGCCCAGTACGAGATCTAGCGACGTGCCCGCGGAGGACCAGTTCAACACCGGCCTGAGGTTCGTGAACGGGACCGCGAAGCCGGCGTACGCGGCCTACCGGACGCCGATCGTGGTCACCCGCCGGTCGTCGAGCTCGGTGGAGGTCTACGGGCAGGCGCGTCCCGCCCGGCAGCTCACCGGGCAGCGCGCGCACGCAGGTGGCCGTCCAGGTCCTCCAGGGCGGAACGTGGACCACGGTCACCCAGCCCCGGACCAATGGCCGCGGCATCTTCAGGATCAACGTGAGGCGCTCGCGCGCGTCCTCGTCGCGGTGGCGGGTCACCTGGCAGAGCCCGGGACCGGGGAGTTCCTGATCAGCCGCACGGCCCGCGCCGGCAAGCGGCTCAGGTTCTACCGCAGGTTGAGGCGGCGCGCCCCCGCCAGGTTCACACGCTTGTGCCTTTCCGGGGCGTCTCGCCAGCGGTTAGGGTTGCCCGATGCTCCGTAGTCCCATCGCCGTGCCCGCCGCCCTGTCAGCCTCTTCGTGCTCTGCCGCCTCGGTCACCGCCGGGGTGTCGGTGGCAAGCGAGCCCAAGGTGGGCTCGAGCCCAGCCGCGATCGTGAAGTACCGCGACTCGGGCGAATGGACGCGCACGATCACCAAGCAGTACGACAGGGCGCGCAAGTACGTGAAGGCGTGGCTCAAGGAGAACCCCAAGCCGCGCAAGCGCAAGCCGGCGGTGGTGCTGGACATCGACGACACCGCGCTCTCGTGGTACCAGTGCGCCAAGGAGCTCGATCCCGCCATTCGGCAGCGGCCTTCCGGGCTGCGCCGTCTCGTCGCTTCTGCGCGCCATCCCACAAGCGCGGTCGTTCTACAACTACGTGCGCGCGCGAGGCGTGACCGTCTTCTTCATCACCGGCCGCCCGGAGGCCCTGCGGCCGCAGACCATCGAGGGGCTCAGGGAAGCCCGCTACAGCGGCAGGCTGCGGATCTATCTCAAGCCGCCCAGCTACAAGAGGGCCTCGGTGATCGGCTACAAGGCGGGCGCGCGCAAGACGATCACGAGTCGCGGCTACCGGATCCTCGTGAACGTCGGGGACCAGCAGAGCGACCTGAAGGGCGGCTACTCCAAGAAGACGTACAAGCTGCCCAACCCGATGTACTTCACGCCCTGACGCGCTAACTCCCCCGCAGCACGGCGCTACTCGCGAGCGTGCTGGGTGTTACTGCGGCCATGACCCACACCTCCTCGTCCTGGCGAGCGATAGCGATGATCGCGGGCCTGGCGAGCCTGGCCATGACCGCGCCGGTCGCCGCTGCTGCCACGCCCCGGGCCTGCAGCTCGGCGCCCGCGCCCAAGACTCTGGCCTATAAGCGGGTCGCCGGCGTGTCGGCGAACCTGACCAGCCTGGACCTGTATGCGCCGTCTCGCGCGTGCCGCCGAGGTCGCAAGACCCCCGTCGTCATGTGGGTCCACGGCGGCGCGTACGCCGTGGGAGACAAGGCGACTCAGATCAAGGACAAGGTGAGGCTGTTCACCCGTCGCGGCTACGTGTTCGTGAGCGTGAACTACCGCCTCTCGCGGCCGGGAAGGCCAAACACGGCCAACTATCCCGATCACTTCCGGGACGTAGGGGCGGCGGTGGCGTGGGTGCATCGCAACATCGGGCGATCGGGAGGCGACCGCACCCGCGTAGCGCTGCTGGGGCACTCGGCCGGAGCGGACATCGTGGCCAACGTGACCACCAACCCTCGCTGGCTGAGGGAGCGGGCGCTGAGGCTGAAAGCGGTGCGCTGCGCGGGTCCTTTGGACACCGAGGGCTTCGACAAGGCGGCGGCGGGCACCAGGCAGCAGGCTCAGTGGCAGCGGGCCTTTCCCAACCTGCCCACCTACGCGCGCGACACCTCGGCGGTGAACCTGATCAGGCGCGGCATCGGTACCCCGCGGACGATTACCGTTTTCCGTGGGACCCCGCAGCGCCAAGCTATCGAGAAGCGCTTCGCTGCCGTACTGCGCAGAGCAGGGGTCAAGGTCACCTTGATCGACGCCCGCGGCCTCAGCCATGCGGAGGTGAACAGGCGCATCGGAGCATCAGGTGACGCCGTGATGACCCCGCCGCTGCTCCGGTTCCTCGGGCGCTGCTTCGCTCGCCGCTGAGTAGCCAGGCCCACCAGCCGGATGATGTGAGCGGACGAGCGGGGTCGAACCCGCGACCTTCGGCTTGGGAACCCACGCGCACGGGCTACCAGGCGGCGAGCACGCGGCAGGGCCCGCCCGATCCCTGCTCCCACGGGATCACCCCGACGTAAGCCGTCGCCCCGCGCGGCGGGATCGCGTCGAGGTTGTTCAGGTTCTCGAGCCCGTAGCGGTCGGTGGCGAGGAAGCTGGAATGCGCGGCGAAGGTGGTCGAGTTGCCCGGGTCGAGGCTGAGCGTGTCGGTTCCGATGGCGCTGACGTCTCGCCGCTCCGCCAGCCACACGGCAGCCTCCGCGCTAAAGCCCGGGAAGTGATAGTTCGGGAACGCCTCCCCGCCCTTGAACTCGATCGGATCGTGCACCTTGTCCGCCCAGCCGGAGTGCATCGCCACGAGAGCACCGTGCGGGATGCGACCGTGACGCCGCTCGAAGCGGATGAGGTCGTCCACGTCGACGGTCGCGTCGGCATCCTTGGCCGCCTTCTTCGAGATGTCTACGACGACGATCGGGACGAGCAGCTCTCGCGGCGTGATCTCGGGCGACATGCGACCACCGGGGATGAAGTGGCCTGGCGCATCCATGTGGGTTCCGGAGTGCTCGCCGAAGGTCCACCGCTGCGCGTAGAAGCCGTCCGTGGCGTACTCCGCGACCGTCTCCCGCTCGGGCCCCTCCCCGGGCACGAACACCGGGAAGCCCTCGGTGAAGGTGTGTGTCAAATCCTGGAGGCGCTTCCCCCTCCTGCGCGAGCGCTTGCGTCCGGCATCGGCGACGGCCGGAAACGCAGCGCCCAGGGCAACGCCGGCCCCTCCAAGCAGTGCGGTACGGCGGTCGACACGAACCCGGTCCTCCCACCCAACCTGCTCGCGTACGGTCTCGACGGTTCCCGGCAGGCACATGGCTTCTCCTCTCCGTTAGGCGTTGGGTGCACAATGCCATGGAACCGCGCGCCGAGTTCCACGCCGACTTCCGCGCTAGACCAACCCGATGTACTTCACGCCCTAGGGGCGGTCGAAGCGCACCAGCTGCTCCCTGCCGCCGCTCCCTCCGGACGGTGAGAGCACCAGCACCGGCCCCACGCCGCGTGCGTAGAGCTTGTACTCGAGCACCTTCGGGTCCAGCGGGTTCACGTCCCGGGTGGTCAGGGTGTTCGGAAGTGGCCCGGCTGGGCACCTCGGCCTGGTCGTCCACGCTGAGCACGCGCGCCCTGTCCTCGGCCTCGCCCCTGTAGTACTCCTGCCGGTAGCTCCAGCCCGGAGCGCGGGTCGGCCGGCATGGCGATGCCCGCCTGGGCGCCGTCCCTTCCGGCCTCGAACGAGCCCGCACGCGTCTTGACCTTGCCGTTCTCGTACTCCGCGGTCTGCTCGCCGAGGTACCAGACGTTGCCCTCGCGGTCCTGGGCGTACCAGTCGTCGGTCAGCTCGACGGGCTCGCCTCCCTGCGTCACCTCGTCGCGGACCACCCGCGCGGTCACGCCGTTGGCGATCTTCTTGGTCCGGTTGGTCACCGTGACCTCGACCCGCAGCCGTGGCGCCCTCGTCGTCGGTCTCCCTGTAGACCCACCGCGAGCCGGGCCTCATCGGCCAGTAGGGGTTGTCGATGTCCGTCGTGAACTCCGCCGGGTCGAGCCTCACCGGCTCGCCGCCCTGCGGGAGGTCGCGTGCGGACTGGCCGGCGGCCGGCTCGCGGTCGTCCCCACCGCAACCGCCGGCCAGCAGCGCAGCAGCTGCGGCGAAGATCGAGGTGTGGCCTGCCGAGCGCGCATCGCCTACTCCTCCTCGGTCCCGACGACCCGGAAGTCGCCGGTCGAGGTGGTACTCGACCACGCTGGCCGTCGCGTGCGAACCGCCACCTCGTAGGTCGCCGTCGGAGTCATCGCCCCGCTCGGCCTCCATGACCCTGCCGCCGCCCGCCGCGTTCAGCGCAGCGCGTGCGGCGCGGTCGAACGCGGCCCCTCGCAGCTTGCCGCCGTCGGCCTTCTCGTTCTCCTCGCCCTCGTGCCCCTCGTCGCCCCCAACGGCCTGGGCGACGCCGGCTCCGCCCGCCGCCAGGGCCAGCAGGCCCAGCGCATATGGCCGCTGGCTTCCTCATCCGGTCCTTCATGGTTCCTCCTCGGTCGTTGTCGGCTCAGGGAGCGACCGTACGGCGACCGGCTGAGAGGACCCTGAGGCGGGCAGGGACAGGCGAACGACGGCTCCGCCGGCCGCCGACGCGCTGCCGCCGTGGGCCTCGGCGACGGCGCGGACGATGGCCAGGCCGAGTCCCGCGCCGCCGCCCGTGCGCGACGCCTGGCCGCGCGGACGAAGCGCTCGAACGCGCCGTCGCCAGGTCGCCGAGGCCCCGGCCCGAGTCGCTCACCTCCAGCTCGTCCGTGGATCCGTTGCGCCGCGCGCGCAGCACCACGTCGCCCTCGCCGTGGCGCAGGGCGTTGTCCACCAGGTTGCCCAGCGCCTGGCGCAGGCGCAGCGGGTCGACCTCGAGCACGAGGCCGCTGCGGGCGCCTCCGTGTGGATCTCTCGCCCGCGCTCAGAGGCGCGGTCGACGAACCGCCTGCGGACGCTCTCCAGCAGCTCTCCCGCTCTATCGGCTCGCGGCGGACCGGCAGCGCACCCTCGGCCGAGCGGCCAGCACCAGCAGGTCCTCCGCCAGCTGCGCCAGGCGATCGCACTCCTCGACCGCGGCCACCAGCGACTCCCGCGCGCCGGCTCCGAGGTCCTTCGCCCGCAGCGCGGCCTCGAGCTCTGCCTTGACCACCGCGACGGGGTGCGCAGCTCGTGGCTGGCGTCGGCCACGAACTGCCGCTCGCGCTCGAAGGACGCGCGCAGGCGATCGAGCATCTGATTCAGCGTCTGGCCCAGGGCGTGGATCTCGTCCCGGGCCGCCGGCAGAGGCAGCCGTTCGTCGGCCCTCCTCCAGTGACACCTGGGCCGCGCGGCGGCGCATGGCCTCCACCGGTCGCAGCGCACCCGCCGCAAGCGCGTACCCCAGCACCGAGGCCAGGACGATCCCAAGCGGGCCGCCCAGCAGCGAAGGCGGACACCAGGCCGGCCAGCACCTCGTCGCGTCCGCCAGCGAACGGCCGGCCACCGCGACCGTGCCCGCCGCCCGGGCCGGGCCAGCACCCGCGTGGTGCCCTCGACCCCGTCGACCTCGCGCTCGAACAGCAGCTCGTCCTCGCTCGGCGCGGCGGCGCTCGGCCGGAGTGAGGACGGCGTCGCGGCGCGCCGGGGCGCAGCAGCCGCTCGAAGCCGTCCTCGGGCTCGGTCGCCGCGCCCGTGCCGCCGACGACCACCGCCTGCGCGCGGGCCCGGAGGTCGTCATTCACCGACTCGTTCAGGTCGGCCCGCAGCTGCACGTAGACGAACAGCCCCGCCCCGGCCAGCACCACCGCCGTGGCCAGCGCGAAGGCCGCGGTCAGCCGGACGCGGATGGGCAGCCGCCTCACGGCGCGCCGCCGTCCTTTCGCAACCGGTATCCCAGCCCGCGCACGGTCTCCAGCGAGTGGATGCCGAACGGGCCGGTCGAGCTTCTCGCGCAGGTAGCGCACGTAGACCTCCACCACGTTCGAGCGCTGCTCGAGCCCCATGTCCCACGCCGACTCCAGCAGCTGCGACTGGCTCAGCACCTGGCCCGGGCCGCCGCATGAAGGTCTCCAGCAGGGCGTGCTCACGCGCCGAGAGGGCGACCTCCGTGTCTCCCCGCCACACGCGGCGCTCGGCGGGATCCAGGCGCAGGTCGCCCACCTCCAGCACCACCGGTCGCTCGCCGGCGCCCCTGCGCACGAGCGCCCGCAACCGTGCGGTCAGCTCGGCGAGCGAGAACGGCTTGGTCAGGTAGTCGTCGGCACCCTGGTCGAGCCCCCGCACGCGATCCTCCACCGAGTCGCGCGCGGTCAGCAGGATCACCGGCAGCCAGACACCCTGGTCACGCAGGCGACGGCAGGTCTCGAAGCCGTCGAGGTCCGGCAGCATCACGTCGAGCACCACGGCGTCGTACTCGCCGGCGGAGGCCATCCCGATGGCCTGCAGGCCCCCCGTGGCCACATCGGCGGCCAGTCCCTCGCTCCGCAGCCCCCGGCGGATGGCCGCCGCCATGCGCAGATCGTCTTCGACCACCAGGACCCGCATGGGTCCATTGTGGCCGCGAAGCTGAGAGGAGGCTGAGAAGCGGCTGAGAGACGCCTCGCGCGCGAAGCTAAGCGGACGACGGGGGTCGAACCCGCGACCTTCGGCTTGGGAAGCCGACGCTCTACCAACTGAGCTACGTCCGCAGCGGGCGCCGATTCTAGCCCCCACCGCCCCGGCCGCCGGCGACGCCCGAATACCCTGAGGGCGATGACCCGGGCACGCTCCCCGTTCGCGATCGCGGCCGTCCTGGGCGTGGTCGCCCTGCTCGGCCTGCTGGCCTACGGGCTGAGCCAGAACGAGCCCGACTCGGAGATCGAGCAGGCGCTGGACCGCGGCGAGCGCAAGCGCGCTCCGAGCTTCACCCTGGACCGGCTCTCGGGCGGTGGCAAGGGCTCGCTCGCGGACTATCGCGGGAAGGTCGTGGTGCTCAACTTCTGGGCGTCGTGGTGCGAGCCGTGCCGCGAGGAGTCGCCGCTGCTGGATCGCTGGCACCGGCGGGTCTCGGCCGGCGGGCGCGGCACCGTGCTCGGAGTCGACGTGCTCGACGTGTCCGACGACGCCCGCGACTTCGTGCGCGAGTACCGCCTGGGCTACCCGATGCTCCGCGACGGCGAGGGCGAGGTGCTGCGCGACTACGGCGTGATCGCCTACCCGGAGACGTTCGTGATCGATCGCACCGGCCGGATCGCGGCCAGCCGGCGCGGCCCGGTCGACGAGCAGTTCATGCGCGAACAGGTGGCGCCGCTCGTGAGGGTCGCGGCTTGAGGCGCGCGCTGATGCTGCTGGCGGTCGCGGCAGCCCTCGCGGCCCCGGCCGCGGCGGTCGCCCAGGACTGCCCGCGCACGTCGGTCGCCGACGTGGAGGACGAGGTCATGTGCCCGGTGTGCGGCACGCCGCTGGAGCTGGCCACCGAGGCGCCGCAGGCCCAGCGCGAGCGCGCGCTGATCGAGCGGCTGGTCGATGACTGCGCCACCAAGGAGCAGGTGAAGGACCGGCTGGTGGCCGAGTTCGGCGACGAGGTGCTGGCGCTGCCCGGCGACGACGGCTTCGACCTTGCCGCCTACCTGGTGCCCGGGCTGGCGATCCTGCTGGCGGCCGGCGCGGTGGGCGCGGCTGCGCTGGGCTGGCGGCGCGTCCGGCGGCCGCGAAGGCCGCCGCGGCGAGAGCACGCCCGCGAGCGACGCGGCCGCCGAGCGCCTCCAGTCCGACCTCGACCGGTACGACCTGTGATCGCCGCGGACGGCGTGGACACCACGGTCGTGGCCGCGTTCGCGGTCGGCTTCATCTCGTTCATCTCCCCGTGCGTGCTGCCGCTGGTGCCCGGCTACCTGTCCACGATCTCGGGCGTCTCGTTCGCGGACATCCAGGAGGGCAGGGGCCGGTCGAAGGTGCTGGGGCCGGCGGTCCTGTTCTGCCTCTCGTTCACGGTCATGTTCGTGGCCCTGGGCATGACCGCCACCGGCTTCGGCTCGGCGCTGCAGGACAACCGGCGGCTGCTGCAGCAGGTGGCCGGGGTGGTGCTGATCCTGCTCGGGCTGCTCTTCATCGCCACGCTGTTCGTGAACCGGCTGAACGCCGAGTGGCGCCCGGAGGCCCTGCTGTCGCGCGCGTCGACCGGCGGGCCGATCGTGGCCGGGCTGGCGTTCGCGGTGGCCTGGCTGCCCTGCACCGGCCCCACCCTGGGCGCCATCCTCACGGCCGCCAGCACCGAGGACAGCGTCGGCGAGGGCGGCGTGCTGCTGGCCTTCTACGCGCTGGGGCTGGCCGTGCCGTTCATCCTCAGCGCGCTGGCCTTCTCGTCGGTGTCCGGCTTCTTCCGCTTCTTCCGCGACCACTACACGGCGATCACGGTGGTGTCCGGCGTCGTGCTGGTGGTGATGGGCGTGCTGCTCTACTCGAACGAGCTCACGCGGCTGAACTCCGAGGCGCTGGCGCTCATGGACGACCTGAACATCAACTTCTTCAGCGAGCCTCTGAGGAACGGCACCACCGTCCGCAGGAAGCGGTTGCGCGACGGCTTGGCCACCAGCGGGTCGAGGTGGCTCTGGCGCTCGTCGGAGTGGATCCGGTAGGTCTTGATGCGCGAGCGCCGCACCAGCCGCTCGGCGCCCTTGAACACGCGGCCGTTGGTCAGGTCGGTCTGGAACGCGTACAGCGGCGTGTTGATCCGGCGCGCATGGAAGGGCCGCAGGCCCAGCAGCCTGGTGACCGCGGTGCGCTTGAGCGGGCTCATGGCGTCCACGTCGAGGCGCAGCCGGCGCGGGAAGTACCAGTCGATGGCGTTCGGGCGCTCGCTGCCGAACGCCGTGGCGAACCGCTGGATTGGCGTGAGCTCGCCGCCGTCGCGCCACGGCCGCGGGCTGCCCGAGGCGGCCAGCCCGCCGGCGTTGATGCGGATGAGGCTGAACGCCGGCGGCGAGGTGTCCTTGTCGAACGCGTAGCCGAGCGCGGCCTCGTTGGTCACCGGGAAGCTGGGCTTGAACTCCGGCGGGATCAGCGTGCTGGCCTGGAGCGGGCTGACCGAGTTGGGCTGCTTGCGCGCGTAGAGCGCGGCCAGCTCGGCCAGGATGCCGGTGATCTCGGGGATCCCGAAGCCCAGCAGGTCGTCGAACACCTGCCCGCGCGCGATCGTG
Organism: uncultured Thermoleophilaceae bacterium; assembly: GCA_963755215.1. Classification (GTDB taxonomy): domain Bacteria; phylum Actinomycetota; class Thermoleophilia; order Solirubrobacterales; family Thermoleophilaceae; genus JAAYBF01. The sequence goes on along the minus strand of CAVWIW010000006.1, from coordinate 140,577 downwards.
GCCAGCTCCCTCCGGGCCTCGGACAGCGAGGCGGAGTCGAACGACCCGAGCAGGCCACCGTCGATGAGCACCATGCCCGTCCAGGTCGCGGTAGCCGGGGCGGCCGTTGAAGTCCCACGACGCGTAGGCCACGGTGGTTGACGCGCCCAGCGAGTGGCCGCCGAGGATGACCTTGCGCCTACCGCCCGCGCGCGCCTTGCGCACGACCTTGCGCAGGTCCTCCAGCGCCACCTTCAGCCCCCAGCGGCCCACGAACGGCACGTCGGCGGCGTTGACCTTGCGGTACTTGAAGCCCAGGTAGTAGTCGAGCGCGCGAGCCGGGTCGCCGGCCTCGAAGACCGCGGTGTCCTCGAACGCCTGCTGGCGGCGGTCCAAGGCCCACACCTGGAGGTTGGGCACGCGCTTGACGATGTCGCGGGCGATCAGGCGGAAGTCGCCGGCGCCGCCGAGGAAGCCGGGCACGAGCACCAGCACGCGCTTGGCCTTGGCCGGGCCGATGCGCTGCACGAACACCTTGTCGTAGCGGGCCGGGCCCGGGCCGGCCGACCCCTTGACGGACGTGTAGGGCTCGGCCGCCGCGGCGGGCCCCGCCGACGCGAGGAGCGCTGCGACGGCGAACGCGATGGCGACCAGGCGGGAGGCGCATCGGCGCGACCCTACCGCCGGGGCGGGTCCGTCAGTCGAAGTAGCGGATCCGGGCGGCCCGGCCGCGCCACCCGGCTGGTCAGGTCGCCGAACACCGTTCGCCACCGCGCCCGGTAGCGCAGCCGGGCCGCGTCGCGGCGCCGGACCTTCAGGCGGAAGTAGCCGCTGGCGTTGGTGGCCACGCGGAGCGTCGCGCGCACCCGGCCGCCGGACGCGAGCCAGCAGCTCGACCTCGCGCCGCCACCCGTCCGCTGCGCCGGGCGCACCTGCCCCCAGACCTCCACCCCGCGTCGCGGCCAGAGCCGGTCACCACCAGCGGCATCCGGTAGGCGCCCAGCGCCGGCTTGGCCCTGCCGTCGGCGCGCCGCAGGCCGGTGTTGTACTGGTCGACCTGCCGGGCACGTCGTAGAGCGTGTACTGGGCCACCGACCGCACCCGCGGGTCGCCGAAGAACAGCCGCTCGGCGTCGTTCACCGCCTTGGCGTGCTTCGACGAGGCTCAGCCCCTCGCGGCGGTCGGGCGGGTTGCTCTGGAACCCGGACTCGGTCAGGTAGATGCCCAGCCTGCGCGGGATGCGACCCAGGCGCGCGGCGCGGCCCATGAGCCCGCTCAGCCGCCCGACGTAGGCGGTGAACAGGGCGTCGACCTGGTTCGGTGCGCTGGAACAGCGTGCCGCGCGCGCCGTCCGTGTAGGGGTGGTGGGCGATGCCGCCGATCGGCATCTTGCGCGGGCGGTTGCAGCCGTGCAGCGCCTTCAGCCGGCCCTTGAACGGGCGCCCGCGCTCGTCCAGGCAGAGGGCGGCGTACAGCGTGTCCATCGGCGAGCTGATCGCGGCCGTCTCGCCGAACAGCACCTTCTTTCGCATGCGCCGGGTCCTCGGCGGCGATGGCGCGCCATCCCGCCCACCACAGCTCGCGGTAGCGCTTGGCCGCCACGTCCACGATCCCGTGGCGGGTGCGCTGCAGCTGCGGGTAGAGGTAGTGCTCCAGGTTGGGCTCGTTCCAGATCGAGTACAGGTGGACCCTGCCGCGGTAGCGCCGCGCCACCGCGCGCGCGAAGCGCCCGAACAGGCGCGGGTCGGGCTTCCACATGCAGGAGCGGCCCATGTCGCGGATAGCCGCCCGACCAGGTGGGGGCAGCGCCGCGGCTGCTCCGACGCCCAGTTGGGAATCGGCGGCGCCAGGGTCAGGAACACCTTGAGCCCGCTGGCGCCGGGCGCGCTCGACGAAGCCGTCGTAGGCCGCCCAGTCGTAGCCCGGCGAGTCGGGGTCGGCCGACGTCGAAGCCCGCCGGGATCCTGCGGTCGTCGGGCCGCGGCGACACCCGCCGCCAGCTCACGAACGCGCGCACCATGTCCACGCCCAGCGCCTTGGCCTCGGCCATCGCGCCGTCGGGGTCGTGGGGCCCCGACCCGAGTCAGCGCCGCGTCGTCCTGGAGGATCGAGAACTGGCGGCTGCGACGCCGCCGCGCCGGCCGGCAGCGCGCATGCGACGGCGAACGCGAGGGCCACCCAGCACGCGACCCGCCTGCGCGCGGCCATCAGGCGGGCTCCTCCTCCGCGCGCGACATGGCCTGCGGGGCCTCGACCCCCAACAGGTCCAACCCGCGGGCGATCACCCGGCGGGTGAGCTCGGAGAGCGCGATCCGCAGGTCCTCGTCGCCACCCTCCTCCGCCGCGCCCACCACCTTGCAGTCGCGATAGAAGGCCGAGAACGCCTGCGCCGACTCGGTCACGTAGGTGGTCATCCGGTGCGGCGCGCGGCGATCGGCCGCCGTGGTCACCTCAGCCGGCAGCTCCAGCAGCCGCTTGACCAGCAGCCGGGCGGAGGGATGGAAGCGCTCGGCGCTGGCGCGACACGTCGGCGGCCAGCGCCGCCTGCACCCGCTCCTCGCCCGCCCGGCGCAGGATGCTGGCGATGCGGGCGTGCGCGTACTGCGCGTAGTACACGGGGTTGTCCTGACTCTGGGTGCGGGCCAGCGACAGGTCCAGGTCCAGCGTGGTGTCGTGGCTGCGCTGGAGCAGGAACCAGCGCGTGGCGTCGATGCCGATGTCGTCGATGAGCGCGTCCAGGGTCACGAACTCGCCCTCCCGCTTCGACATCTGGGCGCGTTGTCCGCCCTCGAGGAGGTTGACCAGCTGCATGATCAGCAGCTCCAGGCGGTCGGGCTCGCCGCCCAGCGCCTGCCATGCGGCGCGCAGGCGCGCCACGTAGCCGTGATGGTCGGCGCCCCAGACGTCGATGCAGCGGTCATAGCCGCGCTCGCGCTTGGCCTCGTGGTTGGCGATGTCCGCGGCCAGGTAGGTGAACTCGCCGTTGGTCCGCATCAGGACCCGGTCCTTGTCGTCGCCGAAGGTCGTGGAGCGCAGCCACACCGCGCCGTCGAGCGGGTAGACGTGCTCGCGCTCCTCGAGTGAGTCCAGCGCCGGCCGTGACGCGGCCGTCGTCGTACAGCGCCCGCTCGGAGACGAAGCGGTCCATGTGCACCCGGAAGCGCTCGAGCGTGGCGCGCATGCTCGCCAGCATCAGCTCGACCCCGCGGCTGGCGAGCTCGTCGTCGTCCAGCTGCGCCGCGCCGTCGATCTGTCGCGCCAGGTCGGTCACGTAGTCGCCCCGGTAGCCGTCCTCGGGCGGCTCCTCGCCCGCGGCGCGCGCCCGGATCGACGCGGCGAAGCGCTGGATCTGGCCGCCGTGGTCGTTCACGTAGTACTCGCGGTCGACCTCGTTGCCGGCGAACTCCAGGATCCGGCACAGCGCGTCGCCGTAGGCGGCGTGGCGGGCCGACGCAACGGTGATCGGGCCCGGTGGGGTTGGCGCTCACGAACTCGACGTTCACCCGCTCGCCCGGCTCGAGCCGACGCCGTAGCCCTCGCCTGCCTCGAGGGCACCTGCCACCGCGCCCGCCAGCCAGGAGTCGGCCATGAAGAGGTTGAGGAAGCCCGGGCCCGGCCACCTCGACACGCTCGAGCGCCGAGCCCCAGCCGCTCGGTCAGGGCCCCGCCCAGCGACTCGGCGATCTCGCGCGGCGGCCCGCCCAGGATCGGCGCCAGCAGCATGGCGGCGTTGGACGAGTAGTCGCCCAGCTCGGCCTTGGGCGGGCGCGCCAGCTCGGACAGCTCCACGGCGTCGCCCCCACGCAGCTCGACGCCGCGGCGGCCACCGCGGCATGGAGTTCTCGCACCGGATTCGCTCACGGCCCGGGAGCCTAGAGACGGCTCATCGGGCGCGGCGATGGCCCGGTCAGTAGTGGTAGGGCTCTCGGGCGATGATCTTGTGCGCCCGGTAAAGCTGCTCCAGCAGCACCACCCTGGCGAGCTGATGCGGCAGCGTCATCGGGCCCAGCGACAGCCGCATGTCGCACTCGCCCAGATCCAGCCCGCGCGGCCCGCCGATCACGAAGCACAGGTTCATGCCCGACTGCCGGCGCTGCTCGAGGAAGCCGCTGAACTCCTCCGAGGAGAAGGTGCGCCCATCGGCGGCCAGAAGCACGGTGAACGAGCGGTCGGGGATCCGCCGGGCGATCCCCTCGTCCTCGCGCACCTCCACGAGCTCGAGCCGGGTGTGGCCGGCAAGCAGCTTCTGGTAGTGCTGGACGTCGTCGGCGTAGGGCGGCCGCAGCCGCCCCACTGCCAGCACCAGGATCCTCACGCGGCGGTCGTCACGGGCGGTGCGATACTAGATCCGATGCCCGAGGAAGAGAACGACCGCCACTTCGACATTCACGCCGACCCCGAGGTCATGGCCGGCCACTACGCGAACTTCGCGAACGTGAGCCATTCCGACTACGAGTTCACCGTGACCTTCGCGCGCGTCGACCACGAGGTCGAGGAGGAGGCGGTCCCCGGCGTGGTCGTCTCGCGGATCAACCTGTCGCCGCGATTCATGCGCGAGCTCATCGACGCCATGGAGGACAACTTCTCCAAGTGGCAGACCCGGGAGGGCATCAAGAACCTCCCCGAGTTCGACGACGACGACGACGCCGCGCGCTAGGGCGTCGCGTAAGCCGCCAGCCCGACTCACCGCTCACCCCGCCGATACGCCTCGCCGAACCCGATCCGGTCCTTCGTGGTCGGGTGGGTGCCCAGCAGGGTGTGCAGCAGCCGCGGCGGGTCCGGGTCGCCGATGTTGCGCAGCGTCAGGCTGCGCTCGAGCTCGATGAACGCCTTCGGGTCGTCGGTGAGCTCCAGCGCGAAAGCATCGGCGCGCGCCTCCACCGGTCGCGACAGGGCGTTGCCGGCGCAGGTCAGGGCGAAGCTCACCAGGGCAAGGGACAGGGCCAGCGCCGGCAGCGAGCCGGGCACCGGGCCGCAGCGGCGACCCGCCCCGCGATGCGCTCGCTCAGGCGCTGCACCAGCCAGCGTGCCCGCCGGCGCCACGATCGCGATCCAGAGCAGCCCTCGCCGGAGGTCCCTTCCCTTCACGTGACCGAGCTCGTGCGCCACCACGCTGCGCACCTGGTCCTCGGGGAAGTCGTCGATCAGGTTGTCGTAGAGCACCACCCGCTTGGTCTGCCCCAGGCCGCCCACGTAGGCGTTGATGGCCGTGGTGCGGCGGCTGGCATCAACTCGGTAGACCTCCCCCACGTCCACGCCCGCCCGGTCGGCCAGGCGCAGCACGTCCGAGCGCAGCTCGCCGCGCGGCAGCGGCTCGAAGCGGTTGAAGAGCGGGTCGATCAGCACCGGCGACAGGTAGAGGGTGAGCACCGCGAATCCCACCACCACGCCCGCGCCGGGCAGCCACCAGTTGCGGGGAACCGGCGCACCAGCGCGATCGCCACCGCGCCGCCGATGGCGGCGAAGACCGCCTCGATGGCGGCGGACTTGGCCACGTCGCCGAGCCAGGGGCCGAGCGACTGGGTCGAGAGGCCCACGTCGACCGCCCGCTCGTGACGCCAGATCGACAGCGGCAGGCCCACCACCACGAGCACCAGCGCGATCCCCGCTCCCGCCGCGGCCGCCGCCGCGGATCGGGCGCCGCTCGGGCCGCTCCAGCAGCGCGCCGGACCGCGCGCGGCGGGCGCAGCGCCAGCAGCGCGAGCGTCCCGCCCGAGACGACGAGGCCGCCCAGCCCGAGGATGCGCTGCAGGTCGCGGAAGTCGCGCGGCGCGGTCCAGCTGGGCGGCGCTGAAGTAGGCTTCCAGGTCCACGGTGGCCGGATCGATCAGGCCGCTCCGGGGGCGGAGGATCAGCGTGGCCGCCCCCGCCGCGACGGCCGCCGCGACTATGGTCAGCGGCAGTCGCGCACGATGACCTCCCATGCCCCGGACAGTAACGGTGACCCCCTGAGAATCGCGGTGCTTTCAGACGTGCACGGCAACCTGCCGGCCTTTCGCGCCGTGCTCCAAGACGTGGACGCCCACGAGCCCGAGGCCGTGTGGTGCCTGGGCGACCTCGTGGGCTACGGCGCGCACCCGGACGAGTGCGCCGAGCTGGCCAGCGAGCGCTGCGACCTGTGCCTGGCGGGCAACCACGACCTGGGGGTGCTGGGCGCGATCGACATCGAGGACTTCTCGCCCCACGCGGCCGCGGCCGCGCTGTGGACCAGGGAGAACGCCGGCCGAGACGTGCCTCGAGTTCCTGCGGGGGCTGGAGGCCGAGCGGACCGGCGAGGAGGTGGGCCTCTTCCACGCCAGCCCGCGCGATCCCGTGTGGGAGTACGTGCTGTCGGCCACCCAGGCGGACGCCGTGCATGGACGAGATGGGCGCGCGCGTGAGCGCCATCGGCCACACCCACGTGGCGCTCGCGTTCACGCGCGCCGACGGCAAGGTGGGCGGCACGGCAGGTGGAGGGCGGGACCGAGATCGACATCTCCGACGGCGAGTGGCTGATCAACCCCGGCAGCGTCGGCCAGCCGCGCGACGGCGATCCGCGCGCCGGCGTGGCTGCTGCTGGACACCGACCGCTGGACCGCGCGCTGGAACCGGTCCGACTACCCGATCGACGAGGCCGCGGCGGCCATCGAGGCCGCGGGGCTGCCGCGCAGCCTCGCCGAGCGACTGTTCATGGGCCAGTGAGAGCGCGCGGCTCCTCATCCCGCTGGTCGTGGCGCGCCGCCGCTGTGGGCCGGGTGCGGCTCCGACGAGCCCGAGGGCGAGCCAAGCTGCCGGCCGACGCGGTTGCGGCGCTCGACTCGCGGCTCGACGAGATCCTGCGCCGCTTCGATGACGGCACCGACGACACGCGAACGTCGGCGCCTGCAACCGACATCCAGACGCGACTCCTTCGCCGCGATCGCCGACACCATCGACGGCCTCCCGCAGAACGTGGACGCCGACATCCGCGACGCGCTGAACGAGAGCTTCCGCAACCTCCAGACGCTGACCCAGGACGGCTGCGCGGACGCGGAGAACCAGCAGACCGAGACCGAGACCACGCCCGAGCAGACCGAGACCACACCCGAGAGCAGACCGAGACCGAGACCACGCCCGAGCAGACCGAGACCACGCCAGACGCACACCCACCACCCCCGACCCGGCCGGCGACCAGCGGCGACGGCGGCGGCAACGGACCAGGGCGGCGACGGCGAGGGCGGCGGCGCCGAGGCCCCCGAGGACGACGGCTGATGGCCACGCCCACCGAGATCGCCGGCCGCTACGAGCTGGGCAAGCGCCTGGGCGCGGGCGGGATGTCCACGGTGTTCCTGGCCACCGACGGCGTGCTCGAGCGGCCGGTGGCCGTGAAGCTGCTGGCCGAGCACCTGGCCGAGGACGAGGACTTCGTGGCCCGCTTCCGCCGTGAGGCGCTGGCCGCGGCCAAGCTCCAGCACCCGAACGTGGTCCAGGTCTTCGACTCCGGCGAGGACGGGCCCTCGCATCGCCACTTCATCGTCATGGAGTACGTGGACGGCCCATCGTGCGCCGACGTCCTGCGCGACGAGAAGCGAATGGAGGTGGGCGACGCGGTGCGGATCGTGCGCGACGCCTGCCACGGCCTGGACTACGCCCACCGCGCCGGGGTGGTGCATCGCGACGTGAAGCCCGGCAACCTGCTGGTGGCCAAGGACACGGGCACCACCAAGCTCGCCGACTTCGGGATCGCCAAGGCCGCCGAGCAGACCCGCATCACCCAGGTGGGCTCCGTGCTGGGCACCGCCGCCTACCTCTCACCGGAGCAGGCGCGCGGCGAGGAGGCCGGCCCGCCCTCGGACATCTACTCGCTCGGGGTCTGCGCCTACCAGTTCCTGGCCGGGCGCCTGCCACACGAGTACAGCTCGCTCACCGAGCTGGCGCTCAAGCAGCAGGAGGAGGCGGTCCAGCCCATCACCGACCACCGTCCCGACGTGCCCGCCGAGCTGGATCGCGCGATCCGCGTGTGCCTGGAGCGCGAGCCCTCGGCGCGCTACGCCTCCACGCTGGAGATGGCCCGCGCGCTTGACGCCGGGATGCAGGGGCGCGAGACCGATGCCACGCGCCGGCTCGCGGCCGCCGCCGCCGTGGACGATCCCGACGCCACACGCGCCCTCGGCCAGGTCACGGCGGCCACCCAGGCCATGCGCTCCCGCCGCGAGCCCGCTGCTCCGCCCCCGGCGCTCGCCGCACCGCCCGCGGGTCCCGCACGCAGCCAGACGCAGGCGCCCGACAAGACGGGCCGCCCGGCGCCGGCGCACAGCCACCTTCCTCACGGTGCTCGCGCTGCTGATGGCCGTGGCCGCCGTGGTCGTCGCCCTCATGGCCTCGGGGGACGGAGCCGGTGTGGACCCCGTGGACCAGGGTGACGTGGAGCGGCAGGTGGAGGGCCTCAAGGAGTTCCTGCGCGAGAACTCGCAGTAGCGGGCTCGGCGCGCGGCTCCGCGGCAGGCTTCGCCCTCCGCTGATCTTCGTGGGCGTCCCGCCCGGACGCCTCGCGGTGCAGGCCCACTCCGGCCACCACCAGCGCCACGCCCATCGCCTCAGCCGGCGAGGGCACCTGCGCCAGCACGATCACGCCGATCACCGTCGCCGTTGCGGGCAGCAGGGACACCATCAGCGCATAGGTGGCGCGAGGCAGGCGCGCCATGGCCAGCTGGTCGGAGATGTAGGGGATCACCGACGACGAAAGCCCCACCCCGATCCCGGCCGCCAGGGCCATCGGGTCGACCAGGGCCGGCAGCGCCGCGTGACCGGCCAGCGGCGTGACCACCACGGCGGCGATCAGCATCGAGGCGGCCAGGCCGTCGATGCCGCTGAAGCCGCCGTGGCGGGCCACGCGGTGCGCGAGCACGATGTAGGTGGCGAACAGGACCGCGTTCGCGAATGCCAGGGCCACGCCCAGCGGCTCTCCCTGGAGCCGGACGTCGGTGAGCAGGTAGACCCCGCCGACCGCGAGCAGCAGCGCCACCCCGTTGCGGCGGCTGCGCGCACCGGCGGCCGCGAGTGCGATGACCGGCAGGAACTCGATGGCCGCCACCGTGCCCAGCGGTAGCCGATCGATGGCCACGTAGAAGCAGCAGTTCATGAGCGCCAGCACCGATCCCCACGCCAGGAGCAGCCGCCGGCCCTGGCCATCGGCGGCCCGCAGTGCGCGCCACGGGCGCCGCCACAGCGCGAAGATCAGCGCGGCCGCGGCGATCCGCAGCCAGGCGACGCCCAGCACGTCGACCCGCGCGAACAACAGCACCGCGAACGCCGGCCCCAGGTAGTGGAAGACGGCGCTGACGACGAAGTAGGCGTGCGGAGGGACCCGGTTGGCCACGGCCGTGAGGATCACAGGCGCATCGCGTTCCGTACATGCGAGATCGCCGGTATTGTGCTTGTCATGGCTACGAAACCACGGCCTTCAGGGTCGGATGCCAACGATCTACTCGATGACGTGAACCGGCGCCTGCTCACGGAGCTCCAGCAGGAGGGCCGCACCAGCCTGGCGGAGCTCGGGCGCCGCGTTGGCCTGTCCGCCCCCGCGGTGGGCGAGCGCGTGGCCCGGCTGGAGGCCGCGGGCGTGATCCGCGGCTACCACGCCGACGTGAGCCCGGCGGCGCTCGGCCGGTTCCTGCCGGCGGTCGTGCGGGTGCGCCCAGCGCCGCGCCAGCTGGCCAAGGTCGCCGAGGTCGCGCGCGAGAGCCCCGAGGTGGTGGAGTGCCACCGGATCACGGGCGAGGACTGCTTCATCCTCCACGCGCACCTGCGCGACGTGGCGCACCTTGAGGAGCTCATCGACCGGTTCGTCGTCTTCGGCCAGACCACCACGTCGATCGTGCAGTCCTCACCCGTGCCGCGCCGCGGCGTGGCCATCGAGGCTCCCTAGCGGCCGAACGGCTCCGCGCCGCCGAGCACTCGCTCGGCGTGGCGCGCGTAATCGCCCGCGCCCGATGGCGGCGCGCAGGCCGGACATGAGCTCCGCCATGAAGGTCAGGTTGTGCAGGGTGAGCAGCCGCGCCGCGGTCAGCTCGCTCCCCCGCGCCAGGTAGTGCAGGTAGCCGCGCGTGTGGTCGCGGCAGGCCGGGCACGGGCAGCCCTCCACGAGCGGCTCGGCCCGCCCGCGCTGGTGGGCCTTGGTCAGGTCCAGGCGCCAGCGGCTGCCGGGGTCCGGCACCAGCGCGGTGCCGTGGCGTGCGAGCCGGGTGGGCGTGGCGCAGTCGAAGCTGTCCACGCCCGCGCCCACGGCGTGCACGATGTCGTCCACGTCGCCTATGCCCAGCAGGTGGCGGGGACGCTCCATCGGCAGGTCGCGCAGGGACCAGCCCAGCACCTGTCGCATCTGCTCCTTGTCCTGCCCCAGCGAGCCGCCGATCGCGATCCCGGGCGTGCCAGAGGCCGAGACGTAGGCCGCCGACTCGGCGCGCAGGTCCTCCTCCACCCCGCCCTGCACGATCCCGTACAGCGCCTGGCCGCCGGGCGCGTGCTCGCGGTGCCAGCTCACGCAGCGGTCGAGCCAGCGATGGGTGCGCTGCATCGCGGAGCGGGTGTAGTCGCGCTCCACGTGGAAGGGCGTGCACTCGTCGAATGCCAGTGCGATGTCCGAGCCCAGTGCCGCCTGTACCTCCATCGAGGTCTCGGGGCCCATGAACCGCTCGCTGCCATCGGTGTACGAGCGAAACCTGACCCCCTCCTCGTCGATGGACAGCACGCGCGAGCGGGTCTCGCCGCGGCGCCGCTTGATCTCCTCGGCCACCGACCCGTGGCCCATCGAGAACACCTGGAAGCCGCCCGAGTCGGTGATGATCGGCCGGTCCCAGCCCATGAACGCGTGCAGACCGCCCATCTCGCGCACGTAGCTCCTGGCCGGGGTCGATGAACAGGTGGAAGGTGTTGCCCAGCACCATCTCGTAGCCCAGCGCGGCGACCTCGGCGGCCGCCAGCCCGCGCACGCTGGCGTTCGACGCCAGCGGCACGAACGCGGGCGTGCGAACGGTCCCGTGAGCCAGGTTCAGGACGCCGGCGCGGGCGGCGCCGTCACGCGCCTCGATGGTCAGCAGGCCGGACACCGGCGAAGCGTATGCGCGCGTCAGACCAGGCTGGTGCCGGTCATGGCCGCCGGCTGCTCGACCCCGAGCAGCGCGAGCACCGTTGGAGCCACGTCGGCCAGGATCCCGCCGTCGCGCAGGGCCCCCACCTCGGCGGTCACGATCAGCGGAACCGGGTTCAGCGAGTGGGCGGTGTTGGGGCTGCCATCGGGCTCCAGCATGTGGTCCGCGTTGCCGTGGTCGGCCGTTACGACGCACGCGCCACCCGCCTCGTGCACCGCCTCCACGACCCGCCCGAGGCATTCGTCGACGGTCTCGATGGCCTTCACCGCCGCGGGGATGACCCCGGTGTGCCCGACCATGTCCGGGTTGGCGAAGTTGATGATGGCGAAGCCGAAGCCGCCGGCGCGCCAGCGATCGAGGAACGCGTCGGTGGCCGCGCGGGCGCTCATCTCGGGCTTGTGGTCGTAGGTGGGCACGTCGCGGGGGGAATCGACCAGGCAGCGCTCCTCCCCGACGTGGGGCTCCTCCTCGCCACCGTTGAGGAAGTACGTGACGTGGGCGTACTTCTCGGTCTCGGCCACGTGCAGCTGCCCGATGCCGCGATCTGCCAGCACCTGCGCCAGGGTCGTCGCCGGGCGCTCGGGCGGGAACGCCACCGGCAGCTCCACTCCTCGCGATAGCTGGTGAGCGTGGTCAGGTGCACGTCGGCCTGCTCCCCGAGCGCGGAGGTCAGCTGGCGCGCGCGATCGGGGCGGAAGTTGAAGAACAGGACCGCGTCGCCGTCGCGGATGCGGCCCTCCTCGGCCACGAGCGTGGGGCGCACGAACTCGTCGGTCTCGCCGCGCGCGTAGGAGTCCCTGGCCGCCGCCTCGGCGGTCGGTGCGTGGCGGCCCTCGGCCTCACCACGCACGAGCGCGTCGAGCGCCAGCTCGGTGCGGTCCCAGCGGTTGTCGCGGTCCATCGCGTAGTAGCGACCGGTCACCGTGGCCACGCGGCCGCCCGCCTGGGCCAGCCACCCCTCCACCTCGGCCAGGTAGGCCGCACCCGACTCGGGCAGCGTGTCGCGGCCGTCCGTGAACGCGTGCAGCACCACGTCGGGCACACCCTCGCGCCGGGCCAGCTCGATGCACGCCCGCAGGTGGTCCATGCTCGCGTGCACGCCGCCGGCCGAGACCAGCCCCAGCAGGTGCAGCCGCCCGGCCTCCCTGCCGGCGGCGCAGGCCGCACGCAGCACCTCGTTCTCGTAGAACGAGCCGTCCTCGATGGCGTCGTCGATGCGGGTCAGGTCCTGGCGCACGACGGCGCCGGCGCCCAGGTTCAGATGGCCGACCTCGGAGTTGCCCATCTGGCCCTCGGGCAGCCCCACCGCGCGGCCGCAGGCCGTGAGCTGGGTGTGCCGGTGGCGCTCCCACAGCTCGTCGAAGACCGGGGTGTCGGCCAGCTCCACGGCGTTGCCGGGGCCCGGCGGGGCCAGGCCCCAGCCGTCGAGGATCACCAGGCAGACGGCCGGCACCGGCGGCGCGCCGGGGCCGGGCGGCGGGCTCATCGCGTCAGCCGGCCGCCGCCACGATCTCGGCGAACCCGTCGGGGTCCAGGCTCGCGCCGCCCACCAGCGCGCCGTCGACGTCGGGCTGGGCCAGCAGCTCCGCCGCGTTGCCCGGCTTGACGCTGCCGCCGTAGAGCACGCGCACCGCCTGCCGCCGCCTCCTCGGAGCGCCCGCCCACCAGCGCGCTGACGAATCCGATCGCCTCCTGCGCCTGGTCGGGCGTGGCCACCTTGCCCGTGCCGATCGCCCAGATCGGCTCGTAGGCGATCGTGACCTCGGCGATCCGCTCGTCGGGCACCCGCTCGAGCCCCTCGCCCACCTGATGGCGCAGCTTGCGCTCGGTGTCGCCGGCCTCGCGCTCGTCCTCGGTCTCGCCCACGCACAGGATCGGCGCCAGGCCGGCGTCGAGCGCGGCTGGCACCTTGTCCTGCAGCGCGCGATCGGTCTCGCCGTCGTACTGACGCCGCTCGGAGTGGCCCGAGCAGCACGCTGTGCACGCCCAGCTCCAGCAGCATCGGCGCCGAGACCTCGCCCGTGAACGCACCGGTCTCCTCGGCGTGCATGTTCTGCGCGCAGACGATCGACGCCGGCTCCCTCGAGCGCCGCGACCACGGTGTCGAGCGCGGTGTACGGGACGCACAGGCCGACGTCGGCGGCGCGCTGGCCGCCGGCTCGGGCAGCAGCGCGAGCAGCCGCTTGCAGTAGTCGGCGGCCTGCGCGCGCGTGCCCCACAGCTTCCAGTTGCCCGCGATGTACGGGCCGGCGATCAGGCATCGTCGAGCGCCTCCACGCCCGGCAGCTCCCTGCCCTCCAGCAGCTCCAGCGCGGCGCCGCCGCCCGTCGACAGGTGGCTCACGCGGTCGGCCAGCCCGAACGCCGCCAGCGCCGCGGCGGAGTCACCGCCGCCCACCACCGTGGTGCCGGGGCCTCTGCCACCGCCTCGGCCACGGCTCCGCGTGCCCGCTGCGAAGGGCTCCATCTCGAACGCGCCCATCGGGCCGTTCCAGAACACCGTGCCCGCGGCGGCGATCTCGCTCGCCGTAGGCCGCGGCTGTCTGCGGGCCCACGTCGAGGCCCATCCAGCCGTCCGGCACCTCGGTGCCGTCGAGCTCGCGGCGCTCCGCGGCCGCGTCGAAGCGGTCCCCGAGCACGAGGTCGAGCGGCAGCAGGAGCTCGGCCGTCTGGCCTCGCCTCGCCTTCGCGAGCGCATCGCGTGCCGAGCTCGACGCCCTCCTCCTCCACGAGCGAGTCACCGGTGGGCTTGCCCTGGGCGCGGAAGAAGCTGAAGCACATGGCGCCGCCGATCAGCACGGAGTCCGCCACGCTCCAGGAAGCGGTCGATCAGCGCGACCTTGTCCGACACCTTCGCGCCGCCGAGCACCACGACCAGCGGCCGCTCGGGCGCCTCGACGATCCGCCGCAGCGTCGTGACCTCGCGCTCCAGCAGCAGCCCGGCCGCCGACGGCAGGTGCTCGGCCACGCCCGCGGTGCTGGCGTGCGCACGGTGGGCCGCGCCGAAGGCGTCGTTCACGTACACGTCGGCGAGCCCGGCCAGCTCGCCGCGCCAGGTCGGCGTCGTTCTCGGTCTCGCCCGGCTCCCAGCGCGTGTTCTCCAGCACCAGCACCGAGCCCGTCGTCGAGCGTCTCCGCCTTCGCGCGCGCGTCGTCGCCCACCACATCCGCGGCCTGGTCGACCGCGGCATCGATCAGCTCGGCGAGCCGCTCGGACGCCGGCCGCAGCGAGGTCTCGGGGTCCATGTCCCTTCGGCCGCCCGAGGTGGGAGCAGAGGATCAGCCGCGCGCCGCGCCCGAGCAGCAGCTCGATCGTCGGCAGCGCCGCCGCGGATGCGCGCGTCGTCGGCCACGCGCCCGTCCTCCGAGCGGCACGTTGAAGTCCACCCGCACCAGCACGCGCGTCGCCGCGTCGAGCTCGAGATCGCGGACCGTACGCTTGCCGAGCTCCGAGACCCCGGCCGTCACTTCGGGGCGGCCGGCATGCCTATGCGACGGTCTCCCGAGCCCGACCAGCACCCGCTCGGCCAGATCCACCACGCGGTTGGAGTAGCCCCACTCGTTGTCGTACCAGCGACGACCTTCACCAGGCGGCCGTCGATCACCATCGTCAGCTTGGAGTCGAAGATCGACGAGTACGGGGAGCGCACGATGTCGCGTCGAGACGATCGGGTCCTCGGTGTACTGCAGGATGCCCTCGAGCGGGCCGCTGTCGGCCCGCTGAGCGACCGCGTCGTTGATCTCCTCCGCGGTCACGTCGCGCGACGGCCGACGAACTTGAGGTCCACCACCGAGCCGGTCGGCACGGGCGCCCGGATGGCGATGCCGTTCAGCTTGCCGTCGAGCTCGGGCACGACGAGCCCGATCGCCTTGGCCGCGCCGGTCGAGGTCGGGACCAGGTTGATGGCCGCGGCGCGGGCGCGGCGGAGGTCCTTGTGCGGGGTGTCCTGGAGGCGCTGGTCGGCCGTGTAGGCGTGGATCGTGGTCATGATCCCCGGACTCGATCCCCACCGCGTCGTGCAGGACGCGGGCCACCGGGCCGAGGCAGTTGGTCGTGCACGACGCGTTGGAGACCACGTGGTGGGAGTCGAGGTCGTAGGCCTCGTCGTTCACGCCGAGCACCAGCGTCACGTCCGGCTCGGTCGCCGGCGCCGAGATGATCACCTTGCGGGCGCCCGCGTCCAGGTGCTTCGACGCGTCGTCGCGCTTGGTGAAGAGCCCGGTCGACTCGATCACGACCTCGGCGCCCGACGTCCGCCCACGGCAACGCCGCCGGGTCGCGCTCCGCGAACACGCGCAGCTCCTTGCCGTCCACCACCAGCCCCGTGTCGGTGGCCTCGACGGTGCCGGCGAACGGGCCCAGGATCGAGTCGTACTTGAGCAGGTGGGCGAGCGTCTTCGTGTCGGTGATGTCGTTCACGCCGACCCAGTCGATGTCCGCACCGCGCTCGTGAGCGGCACGAAACACGTTGCGGCCGATGCGGCCGAAGCCGTTGATGCCGGCCTTCAGGGCCATGCGGTTCCGTCCTTTCGTTGCTGACTCCCGGGGCCCGGGAATCTACCGATCCGCCCCGGCGAGCCCGCGGCCGGCAGGCGCGGCGCGCGGCGGCTTGTCGATGTCCCGGTGGACCACGTCGATCAGGTAGTCGTCGCGCTCGCCGTACTCGCGCGCGAGGCGCTCGGCGATCACCACCGAGCGGTGGCGCCCCCCGGTGCAGCCGATCCCGATCGTCAGGTGGGCCTTCCCCTCCTTCTCGTACTGGGGCAGCAGATAGTCGAGCAGCGGGATCAGGTGCTCGTAGAAGTCGCTGATGCCGTCGGAGGACTCCACGTACTCGCGCACCGCCGTCGTCGAGCCCCGTCAGCGGGCGCAGGTCCGACTCGTAGTGGGGGTTGGGCAGGAAGCGCACGTCGAACAGCAGGTCGGCGTCGCGCGGCGCACCGTGCTTGAAGCCGTAGGTGAGGAAGGTGATCGCGAGCTTGCCGATGCTGCCGCGCGGCAGCATCTTGTCGGCCACCACCTTGCGCAGCCGCGCCGCGCTCAGGTCGGTCGTGTCGATCGAGACGTAGGCGCGCTCGCGCAGCGGGTCCAGCAGTCGTCGTTCGGCCGCTATTGCGCTCGACACCTGCCCGCCCACCGGCGCCTGCTCCTCCCCGCGGTTGTTCGTCCCCGTTTGCGAGCGGGTGGCGCCGGCGCGTCTCCTTGTAGCGGTTGACGAGCATGTCGTCGGAGGCCTCGAGGAACAGCAGCCGGTGGGGCAGCCCGCGTTCGGTCAGCTCGTCCAGCACCTTCACGAGCCCCTCGAAGAACCCGCCCGTGCGCGACGTCGGAGACCACCGCGGCCTGCTCGACCTTCGACCCCTCGTGCTCGAACAGCTCCGCGAGCTGGCCGATCATCTCCGGCGGAAGGTTGTCCACGCAGAAGTAGCCGGCGTCCTCGAAGCACGCCATGGCCTGCGACTTGCCGGCGCCCGAGAAGCCGGTGATGACGACGAAGTCTTCCACGCGTTGAGGTTGGTTGTAGCGCGTCTGTCGGAGGTTCTTCGGTGCTTGGTCGGCTCGGTGCTCGGTAACCCGGTCACCGAGCACTAGAACCGACCAGCGCCTCGACAAGCGCCCTAATCCACCCGGTGCACGAATGAATGGATTTCCCTCGCCGTCTTACCTGGAAGCCCGGGCACTCCCTCGAGCTCCTCGCGGCTCGCGGCCAGGAAGCGCTCGGGAGTGCCGAAGTGGGTGAGGATCGCCCGCTTGCGGGCCGGGCCCACGCCCGGCAGGTCGTCCAGCACCGAGCGGGTCATGGCACGATCACGGCGGCCGCGATGGAACTCGATCGCGAACCGGTGCGCCTCGTCTCGCACGCGCTGGAGCAGTTGCAGCGGCGCGCTCTCGTGCGGCAACAGCAGGGGCGCGGGCCTGCCCGGCACGAACACCTCCTCGAGCTGCTTTGCCAGGCTCACGACGATCGTGCCGAGCGCGCGGAACTCCTCCAGCTCCGCAATGCCCGGCGGACAGCTGGCCCTTGCCACCGTCGATCACGATCAGCGTCGGCAGCGAGGCGAAGCTCGCGTCATACGCCTTCTCGTGCGGTGAGAGCTCTCGCTGGGCGCGGAACTGGGACATGCGCCGCGACAGCACCTCGGCCATCGCCCCGAAGTCGTCCTGTGCTGCCTCCCTGATCTTGAACCGGCGGTAGTCCGACTTCTTCGGCGCGCCGCCCTCGAAGACGACCATCGAGGCCACCGTGTGGGTCTCGCCGAGGTTGGAGATGTCGAAGCACTCGATCCGCATCGGGATCTGCTCCATCCGCAGCGCCCGCTGGAGCCCGTCCAGCGCCTCGATCCGCGGGTGCGCCGGTGCTCGGAGCGCAGCCGGTCCTGGTCGAGCGCCAGGCGGGCGTTGCGCTCGGCCAGCTCCACGATCCGCCGCTTGTCGCCGCGCTCGGCGGAGCGCACCTCCACCGCCCCGCCGCGGCGCTCGCTCAGCGCCTCCTCGAGCACCCCGTCCGCTCGTTGCCGCGCTTGACCACCACCTGTGGCGGGATCGACATGCGCGCTGGCGTAGTACTGGAGCACGAACTCCTCCAGCACCTCGGGCTCGTCGCGGCCGGCCTCGTTCTCGAGATAGAAGCTCTGCCGGTCGGCGAGCACGCCGTCGCGCACCTGGAACACCTGGGCGTTGGCGTCGGTGCCCTCGGCGGCCACCGCGATCGCGTCGACCGTGCCCACCCCCTCGTTGGTGATCCGCTGGCGCTCCAGCAGCGAGCGCACCGCGCGCAGCCGGTTGCGGAACTGCGCGGCGCGCTCGAACTCCTGCGCGTGCCGATGCCACCTGCATCTGCTCCTGGAGCTCGCGCTCGATCTGGCGATAGCGGCCGGAGAGGAAGTCGATGATCGTCTCGACGTTGGCGCGGTACTCCTCCTTCGTCACGTAGTCCACGCAGGGCGCCTGGCAGCGCTTGATGTGGTACTCGAGGCACGGGCTGCCCGACAGCCGGCCGGGCTCCTTGCCCTCGCAGGTGCGGTACTGGAACACCTTGCCCAGCAGGTCCAGCGTCTCGCGCACCCGCTTGGCGCTGGAGAAGGGGCCGAAGTAGGCGCGGTTGCGGCGGTGCTTCTCGCGCGTGAAGTAGATCCGCGGGTAGTCCTCGTCGAGCGAGATCGCGATGTACGGGTAGCTCTTGTCGTCGCGCAGGCGGATGTTGAACCGCGGCCGGTGGCGCTTGATGAAGTTCTGCTCCGCCAGCAGCGCCTCGGCCTCGGTCTGGGTCGCCAGGAACTCGATGTCCGCGATCTGGGCGAGCATGTCGGCCGCCCCGCTGGTGGCGGGCTTGGAGAAGTGGCCGCCCACCCGCTTACGGATCGACTTCGCCTTGCCGACGTAGAGCACGCGCCGCTTGGCGTCCCTGAAGAGGTAGACGCCGGGCGCGTCCGGAAGCGCCCGCCGCTGCTCGCGGACGCGCTCCTCGCGGTCGGTGAGGTCCCTGACGGCCATCCCGATCGAGGATACGTGCGGGGTCCGGCGGGGCTACTCCGTGCCCGCAGGGTGCCGTGGCTTGCATCGCTCCCGTCGACGGGCGTAGGGTCGGCGCCGACCCGCACAAAGGAGGGGCAGATGCCTCACTACCTGATCCAGGTGGCCTACAGCACCAGCGGTACTGCCGGACTGGTCAAGGAGCCGCAGAACCGGATCGAGAAGGTCACGCCGGCTATCGAGGCGCTCGGCGGGCGCGTCGAGTGCGGCTACTTCGCGTTCGGCGAGTACGACCTGGCCGTGATCTGCGAGATGCCGGACAACTCGAGCGCCGCCGCGTTCGCCCTCGCGGTGGGCGCCGGCGGGACGGTCGCCTCCTACCGCACCACCGTCCTGCTCACGCCCGACGAGGCCATGGACGCAATGAGCAAGGCGGCCGACTCGGCCTATCAGCCCGCGTCCGGCTAGCGCCGGGAGTTGCACAACGGCCGCGGGCCCCGCCTCCGTGCGGGGCCCGCGACCGGCCTGTGGTCCTTCGGCGGGGAAGCTTTAGGACCGGGCAGCCTTTGACACGCACTTGCCGAAGGCGTTGCGGTTGTTCCTGTTGGTGCCGTACTTCTCGGCGAACGCGTCGCGGCCGATCTCCTTGCGCTCGGCCGAGCACTCCTTGGCGGCGTTCTTGCGGGCCTTGATCTTGGCGGCGTCGGCCTCGTCGGCCTTCGCCTCGCGCTCCTTGGCCTTCTGGGACACGCACTTGCCGTAGGCGTTCTTGCCGTTCTTGTTCGTGCCGTACTTGGAGGCGAAGGCGGCGGGGTCGGCGCTGCGCTCGGACTTGCACTCCTTGGCGGCGTTCTTGGCCGCGCCCTCGCGCTGGGCCTCCTCGGACTTGGACCGGCTGGAGACGCACTTGCCGAAGGCGTTCTTGCCGTTCTCGTTGGTCCCGTACCTGACCTTGAAGGCCTCGCGCGTGGCGGCCGTGGTGCCGCGCTCGGCCCTGCACTCCTTGGCCGCGTTGGACTTGTCCGTGGTGGTCGGCTTGGCCCCGGCGGCCGCCGGCACGGCCAGCGTCAGGATGGCCGTTGCTGCACAGAGCTTCTTCATCGATGGGTCCGTCCTCTCGAATCGTTGTCCAGCCCTACAACGCCCCAGGCGAGTCGAAGTTCGGCAGTTCTCTGGCGAACCTCGACGATTCTCATGCGTTTCGGTACAAACGATGACGTGGAAGGCACATCCCTACCCGCGGCCAGCGCCGCGGTTCGCCGCACGCCCAAGCGCCTGCTCGCGCTGCGCGGGGACGACCACCTTGTCGCGCGCGTGCGCGCCGGGGACGAAGGGGCCTTCGAGGTGGCCTACGAGCGCCACGCGGCGAGCATCCTGTCCTTCTGCCGGCACATGCTCTCCGATGCCCAGGAGGCCGAGGACGCCCTCCAGCAGGTCTTCCTCTCGGCCCACCGCGACCTGCTGCGCGACGAGCGCGAGATCCGGCTCAAGCCGTGGCTGTACGCGATCGCGCGCAACCGCTGCCTGTCGATCCTCCGCGCGCGGCGAGAGCGAGCCGACTGCGATCCGGAGCTGCTCACCGCAGGCCTGGCCGACGAGGTCCAGCACCGCGCCGACCTGCGTGAGCTGGTGGCGGACCTGCACGATCTGCCCGAGGACCAGCGGGCAGCACTCGTGCTCACCGAGATCGGCGACCTCTCCCACGCCGAGGTGGCCGAGGTGCTCGGCCGCGGGACGGCCAAGGTGAAGGGGCTCGTGTTCCGGGCCCGGTCCGGGCTGATCGAGCGCCGTGACGCCCGCGACGCGCCGTGCGAGGAGATCCGTGTCGAGCTGGCCAACGCACGCCACGGCGCCCTACGGAGGGGTCGGCTCCGACACCACCTGACCGCCTGCCCCGGTTGTTCGGCCTACCTCGAGGACGTGCGCCGGCAGCGCCGGATGATGGCCCTTGTCCTGCCCGTCGTCCCATCGATTGGGCTCAAGCGCAGCGTGCTCGCGGGCGTGATGGGTGTGGGCGGCGGCGGCTCCGCGGCGGGCGGCGGCGGTCTGGCCGCGACCGGACTGGGAGCGGCCCTCCCGGCCACGGGCGGCTTGGCTGCGAAGGTGGCTGTCGTGGGCGTGCTCGCGGGATCCGCGGGCGTCGCGGGAGAGGCGGCTCTGGACGACCGCCAGCCGCCGCCGCGACCCGGTCAGCCATCGACCGCCGCCCCGGCCGATCCCGCGGCCGCCACACCTGTGGGGCCAACGAGCGGAGCCGAGGGCCCGCCGCGTCCGGCGACCGGCCCTCGTCGGCTCCCGGCGACCGCGCCCGCGCGAACGACCGCCCGCGCGCTCTGCGCAGACGGGGCGGCGACAGCCCTGCCGCCGCCGCGCCGCCCCGCCGCTCGAACGAACGCGCAGCGCTGCGGCGCCGCAATGCGGCTGCGCCCGCGCTCGGGCGCCGCGACGCGACCCCGGTCAAGGGACTCAATCGGCGGCCCACTACCCCGGCCCGCGAGGGCAAGCGGGTGGCTGGGGATTCGCCGAAGCGGGCCCAGCCCCCGGCGCGCTCCGAACGCAGGCCGGAGCGCGCTGAGCCTACGCGCGGCCCCTGAGGGGCCTGCCGCTACCGGACGCGGGTGATCCAGTAGGGGACGTCGGGTCCCGGCGGAGTGCCGAAGCGCGCGTTCACGGCGAACAGGCGCCCGGCCGCGAACGTGATCGTGGTGGGCACGTCGAAGTCGGGGTTGGTCAGGTTGGCGACCACGCGGCCGCTTCCCTTGCCTCGCGAGAGCCGGACGACCGCGACCTGGTTCATTTGGTTCTGCACGGCGAACAAGGTGCGGCCCCGGAGCAGGAGCCCGTCGCCGTTCATCAGGGTCGCGCCGCCCAGGTCGATCTCGTCGGAGTCGCCGGTGGCCGGGTTCACGCGGAAGAGCTTGCCGGTGTTGGCCTGCACGATGATCAGCCACCTGCCGGTCGAGACGATGCCGTTGGCGTTGAAGCCGGTCGTGTAGGCGAAGTCACCGGTGATAGGGACGGTGCGCGCGTCGGCCCCGGGGCGCGGCGAGCCCTTGCGGCCGAGCGGCAGCACGTACAGCTGCTGAAGCTGCGAGTCGGTGAAGTACGCGGCGCGGCGGGTGACCACGACGTCGTTCACGAACGTGGTGGCGCCCTCGGGCGCCAGGTCGTAGCGGGCGACGTCCGCGCCGGTGCGCTTGTCATAGACGTAGGCGTCGCCGGTGTCTCCCCCGGCAACGAAGATCAGTCCGCGGGAGACCTTGATGCCGATCGCGCTGCGGCCCTCGGGCGGCTGCACAAGCACGGAGCCCGTGCCGGTCTTCGCGTTGCCCCGCCAGATCGCCCCGGTGGGAATTGAACCGACGTACAGATCCGTGCCGCCGGTACTGGCTATGCCCTCGGGCTGGAAGCCGTTTGGCAGCTCGATCCGCTGTTGGAGCTCACGGTGCCTGTCGCCCTTGCGGTCATGCGCCGCGCTCGCCGGGGCGAGCAGGACGACTGTGAGGAGCGAGAGCAGGAGGGCACGAATCGGCAGCCGGTTCATGCTGTTTTCGTACCCGCGAATCGCCGATCCGACTCCATCCCCGCGCACCGCAACTCCGGTCCCCCATCTGGGTTTGCACGGGCGCCCGAGCGCCGACCCTTCAGGAGCTGCCACTTCCATGATCCGATCCGCCGCCGTGCTGTGCGTCCTGTCCGCCGTGGTCGCCCTGAGCGGGTGCACCCCGCTGGAGAACCCCGGTAGCACCAGCCAGATCCAGCTCGTGAGCACGACCACGCAGGACGGCTGGAAGTGGGACCAGTACCGCAACCTCGCCTACCCCTGCAGCATCAGCGGCTATCAGACGTTCGTGGTGGGCACCAAGGTCGGCTCCTCCGACACGGCCGCGCGGCCGCTGTGGGTGCGCATGCGCGGAGGCGGGGTCGGGTTCTTCTCCGCCGACGGCAAGCCTCAGCCCAGCGCGGGCAACAAGAGCGAGGAGACCGCCCAGCAGCTCATCGACTTCTCGGCCAACAACGCCCTCAATGATCTGGTCAGCGCAGACCCAGCCGGCTTCCGCAACGTGTCGGTGTCGATGTGCAACCACGACATCTACGCCGGCGGCGTCCAGCCCGACCCGAACAACCCGAACACGACGCCGGACGGCAAGCCGCGGACCGTGAACGGGCTGTTCGCCACCAAGGCCGCGGTCCGCTTCGTCCAGGAGAAGTACCCCACCACCAAGACCTTCCTCCACGGCACGAGCGCGGGGTCGTTCGGCACCTGGGGCGTAGCCTGGGGCCTCCAGAAGGAGGGGCGCCCCGTGGCCGGGTCGATCGCCGACTCCGGGGTGTTGAATCAGCAGTACGAGGCAGACCAGAACGCCGCCGGCACCCCCTGCGCTCGCGGAACGACCGCCATCAACGCCATCAAGGCGCGGACCCACCCCCAGCTCGGCAAGCCCGAGAACCAACCGGACCAGCTGATCGCAAGGCGCGAGCTCACGGCACCGGTGTTCAACGTCTACAGCCGCGACGACGGCAACAGCTGCGGCGAGACCCAGATCTCCTGCACCCTCCCCGACGGCTCGAAGCAGACGCTCGGGGCGATGGTGTGCAAGATGCTGCGGATCGACCGCGCGATTCAAGCGCTGCCGGCCGGCGCGCGCTCGCGGTTCATGCAGCTCTGCGTCCGGGCGGCGGGCGGGGCAACCGGCACGTGCGGCCGCCATGTGGTCACCGGCGTCTCGACCTTCCCCAACACCGACCCGCGCTACCCGGCGGACTACAACGCCGAGATCATGAGCTGGGTGCGCCAGCGCCTGGCGGACTGAGCGCGGGCGCCGGGCGACCGAGGGCGCCGTCGGGCGCCGTGGCCGGGGCCGGAAGCAGACGAGCGCTTGCCATGAGCCGAGCGGCGAACAGCCCGAACTCGTAGCCGAGCACCGCCCCGACCAGCACATCGAGGGGGAAGTGGGCGCCAAACAGGACGCGCGTGAATCCGACCACCACCACGTAGGCCACCAGGGGCCGGCGCAGGACCGGCACCGCGGCGGCCGCGGCCGTGGCCATCGCAGCGGTCACGATCACGTGGCCCGAGGGGAAGGACGCCAGGTGGCCCCAGCTGCGGTCATGAGAGAGGAGGGTCTGAGCTCCGAGGACCTCCTCCGGACGGGCGCGCTCCACGAACAGCTTGACCACCTCGATCGCCGCCCCCGCGAGGTAGGCGCCCAGCAGGACGCCGAGCGCGGCGCCGAGCACATAGCGCGGCCGCCGCAGCGCCAGGGCGGCCGCGATGACCGTGACCGTCATGAGCACGATGTAGTTCCGAGTGTGCGGATCGAGGGCGTCGTAGAGCCATCCGGGCCCGTCACCCAGGCCGTTGATGGTCAGGAAGAGTGCGTTGTCCAGGGGCTGTACCACCGCCATCGCGGCCCCGAGCGCGATGGCCGCGAGCACCGAGGCAGCCAGCCGCGGCCCCCACTGGCGGATGACCGCGATGGCGTCGGCCGCCGTGGACCGCTCCGGCGCGCGCTCCTGCGTCCGGGCGCGACGGCCCACCAGCGCACGACCGACCCGCAACGTGTCGCGTACGGGATCGAAGTGGCTGGGCTCGCCGTTGTAGATCGTGGGGATCTCGACCGACGCGATGCTGCTACCCGCGGCCAGGAGCGAGCGCAGGTGCCGGCTCTCGGCGTCGTAGCCACCCTCGGGAGGCGGAATGTCGCGAAGCATCTCCGTGCGGAAGAGGCGCATGCCGTTCTGCGTATCGGGCACCCAGCTGCGGGCGGTGGCGAGCAGGCCGACGCTGGCAGCGCGATTGCCGATCCGCCGGCTGAGCGGCATCGGGCTGCGGTCGCGCCGCTCGCCGATAACGACATCCGCTTCGCGGGCGGCGTCGAGAAACGCCGGGATGCGCTTTGGGTCGTGCTGGCCATCGGAGTCGAGCACCACGATCGCGTCGGGTGGACGCGCCTCCGCGAGCAGCATGGCCGTCCCAGCGGCCACCGCGCTCCCCTTTCCCCTGTTGGAGGCCAGGCGCAGGATGCGCACCCGCTCGTCACCGGCGAACACGTCGAGCGAACGCGAGATCTCGCACGGCGCCCCGTCCTCCACGAGCACCAGCTGGTCCACGTGCCGGAGCGCCGACCGGGTGACCTCGACGGCGCGATCCGACGCGAACACCGGGATCACGGCAGCGATGCTGGCCGGCCGCGCGCGGAGCTGAGCGGGCGCGTGACGGCGGCCCTCCCGCGCCTCCGCGAGCAGTAGCGGCACGAGCGCCGCGAAGGAGGCCGCGCCGAGCCAGAGCACGGCCCGGTAGCTGCCGCTCAGCTCGACCGCCAGGCCGGCGAGCGGCAGCGCGGCGGCCGCAGCCACGGCACGCCCGGCGAAGAACAGGCCGCTGTAGCGACCCGCTTCGCCCTCGGGCACGAAGCGGGCGAAGTAGGGGAAGCCGAGCGCGGTGAGCAGGCCGGCGCCCAGGGCCGCTGCGGCGAAGGCGGGGGCGGCGGCGGCCAGCGACCCTGCGGGCACGGCCGCCACCAGGCCCGTGCCCAGCAGTGCGGCGCCCACCATCAGCAGCGGCCGGACCTGCTCGGGCCTGGCCCGTCCCGCCACCACCATGCCGATGGCGGTGAGGGCGCCGAAGCCCAGCGGCAGCGCGCCCGCGCTGGCGACCGAGAGCCCGAGGCTGTCCTCGGCGTAGAGGACGAAGAAGGCGGGCAGCGCCGCGTAGGCGAAGACCCACAGCGTCTGGGCGATCAGGACCTCGCGCGCCCCCTTGCGCCGCAGCGCCACGCGCACGGGCACTCGCCGCGGCTTTGCGTGGGCGACGCTCGCGCGCTCACCCAGGGCCAGGCGGCGGCTAACGATCAGCGTGGGAACGGCGGTCAGAGCGAGCACCGCCGCCGCCAGCGCGAAGGCCGCACCGGGTGCGGGCTCGATGAGCGCGCCGCCGATGGCGACCGCCACGACGGCGCCGACCAGCCCCGCCAGCTCCTGGGCGCTGGTGGCCGCAGGGCGGCGGCCGTCCTGCACGTCTTCGGCGACGATCGCCCGGTGCGCGGTCGTGAGGGCATTGAGGCCCGTGTAGAGAAGCGCAGCGGCCAAGCCCAGGGCCACGTAGGAGCTCGCGTTGCCGACGCCCACGGCCACCAGCCCGCCGGCGCTGAGCACCGCCCCGCCCGCGATGAACGGCAGCCGGCGGCCCCGGCGATCGGACCAGATGCCCACGACGATCGGCACCCCGAACCCGGCGACCGCGTTCACCGTCATCACCGCTCCGATCAGCGTGGGAGCGTCGTCGATTCGCTCGAGCAGCAGCGGCAGGTAGGTGGTGGTGAGCGCCCGGCCCGCGCCGGCACCCACCGCGGCCAGTGAGAACGCGAGCAGGACGGCGGAGCCGCCGAGGAGCTTGTCGGGAGAGCCGGCCTCGGTGCGCTCGCCGACGGCGTCGCGTGGGCGCGCGGCAACCCGGGGCTGCGCCAGGGCGCTCACGCCGACTCCGGCATGGCCACCCGCAGGCGGGCGGGCTCGACGCTCACGGTCGCGGTGGTGGTGCCGAGCTGAATCGCGTCGGCCACCAGCGGCAGGGCCTCGGTGATCCGCGCGCGGCGCGCGGGGACGCGCACGACACCGGGGCGGCCCAGGTGCCGGCCGCCCCGGGCAGCAGCGAGCAGGCGCAGCAGGCGCCGCCGGCTGCGCGCCTCGAGCAGGATCGCCTCGAAGCGGCCGTCCGAGGGATCGGCGCCGGGGTCGACCTCGAAGCCGAAGCCGAAGAAGGGGAGGTTGGCGAGGAACAGCTGCGCCGCCTCGCCTGAGCGGAGCCCGCCCGTGTCGAGCTCCACGCGCGCGCGGTAGGGCGCGTATCGCCCGACCGCCCTGACGAGCGCGCGCAAACCCTGGCTCAGGTCGGAGGAGTTGTCCGCGTCGTATCCGGCCCGGGCGTCTGCTTGGAACCCGGCGCTCACAGCCTCGATCGCGTAGAGGGAGCTATCGGGCGTGGTGACCCTCAGCGCGTCCAGCGGCCGGGCCGGCCGCGAGACCGCAACCGAGATGGCCCTCACGCGGTCGGTCGGGATGCCGAGAGCGCGCGCCACGTTGTTGGCCCGGCCAGCGGGCACGAGGGCCAGCTCCGGCAGCCGTTGCAGCGGCGCGTTGGCCGCGGCGTGCAAGCTCCCGTCGCCACCGACCAGCACCGCTCGATGCCCCAGCTCGGCGGCCGAGCGCAGCGCGGCATGCAGCTCGCGCTCGCTTCGCGTCACCACGGCCTCTGCCTGCGCGCCCAGCTCCTGTGCCACGGCCACCAGCTCCGCTCCGGTCGCGCCCGGATCGCCGATGCCGCTCGCGCGCCCGTTCACGACCACGACCAGCCGGCGGGCCTTGCTAGCTTCCTTCCCTTCAGAGCGATGGATCCTCTCCTCCACCTCGACCGGGCGCTCGTCGAGACCGCCCCGGCCTTCGAGAACCATCTGCTGACCGCGTTCTTCCTGCTCGTGTCGGCCTGGTGGGTCAAGGGGCCACTCATCGTCGGCCTCGGGCTGTGCTCCGACGTGTGGCGACGCCGGCTGCCGCTGACCTTCGCCGCCGCGGGCGCGGCCGTCGGGGCCGCCTCGCTGGCCGCCCATGTCCTCAAGGAGGCCTTCGACCGCGACCGCCCGCCGGTCGTCGATCCGGGACTCGGGTCGCTGGCCTCGATCCCGGACAACCCGTCGTTCCCCTCCGGCCACAGCGCCACGGCCTTCGCGGCCGCCACCGCCGTCGCGATCGTGAGCCCGCGCCTGCGGTGGCCCGCCCTGGCCATCGCGGCCGCCGTGGCCATCTCGCGCGTCTACCTGCGTGTGCACTTCCCGCTGGACATCCTGGCAGGCGCCGCCCTCGGCGCCGGCTTGGGCGCGCTCTGCGCCTTCGTCACGTTGCGCCTGGCCGGCCAGATGATTCCGGCGCGAGCCGGTCGCGCCTAGCTGCGCTCCTGCCGCGGACGCGGCCCCTGCGGTGGGAGCGGGCCGCGAGAGGGGCTGACGGGCTGCGGTGAGCGCTTGCATGGTCTCGGGGGGTGGATCCAGTGCAGCTTATTTTAGGTAAGTTGCGGGTTTGCGTGAGGTGCCTCACGTAAAACAGCGGGGTGGCGAGCCTCCAAGCTCGGGCAACGTGTCCATGCCCCCAGCCTCCTCCGCCGGGAGCGACGACTCAATACGGCTGGCCTGTCGCCGGCGGGCCGGTTACCCGCACCAAGCCCCGCGCGCAGGCGCTTGTCTGAGCGGCGGCTAACTAGGAGGCGGGAAGCGAAGCGTGCTCTGCAGGCGAGCGACCGAGGACGCCGTCAGGCGACGCTCAGACGAGCGCCCGGCCGACGGAGTCGGCGACGCAGCAAGGCTTGTCGGACCCCTCCACCTCGACGGTCCAGCGCTGGACCACCTGCCACCAGCCACCACCCACGTCGTCGACCGACACGGTCTCGAGCGAGGCGCGGACGCGCGCGCCGGCCGGCACGGGCGCCGGGAAGCGCACCTTGTTCCAGCCGTAGTTCACGCCGAGCTTGAAGCCTCCCGAGACCAGCAGCTGGTCACGGAAGCCGTCGATCGTGGCCAGCGTGAGGTTGCCGTGGGCAATCGTGGTGCCGAACGGGCTCTCGGTCTTCGCCCGCTCCACGTCGACGTGGATCCACTGATCGTCACCGGACAGCTCGGCGAACGAGTTGATCATCTCCTGGGTGACCTCGCGCCACTCGCTCGGGCCGAGCGTCTGGCCCACGAGCGAGCCGAGCTCATCGATCCCGGTGACCGTGGTGGGTGCCATCGGCGCGGAGCCTATCGGCCGCTGTGGCACGGCGACTCGATCCGCCGATTCGACCCCCTCAGTGAATGGTAGGTTCGGCGCGCGAGCGTTTTTTCACCGGGGCGCAACTTTCGTAGTTGCACCGGTTTGCACGCACAACCACCACTCTTTAGGAGGGCTTTAGATGGGCGATCGGCCGGCGGCACCAGCTTCAGCGAGTAGGCCCATCAGCAAGTTGTCCCGGTGGCGCAGGTTGCCGGTCTTCGCAATCCCCGTCGTGCTCGCGCTGACGCTGTCGTCGTGCGCGTACTACCAGGGAGCGATCAAGGCCAGGGACGCCGGCGGGCCCGTGCCGTGGTGGTGCACGTCGACGGAGGACATCCCGGTGACCGATGGCCCCGCGGCCGGCAACATCGACTGGTACGCGGACATCACGAAGGCTCCCCTCGCCTGGAACGACTGCGTGCTGATGTCGGCCCAGTTCGACACCGCCAAGAAGTACGCGGAGCAGTTCCCGAGGCGAGGTCCCGCCGAAACAGCCGGGTTCCGGGAGGTCACGTCCTACATCCCGGGCATGGGCACCCATCACGTGAAGGGCGGCATTACTCCACAGATGCTGGCCGACCCCTCTTTCAACCGCCAGGACCCGATCCTCGACAACGCCGGGCTCGACAACAAGTTCGAGCCCGAGAAGCCCGAGGTCATGCAGTACGACGGCAACAACGCGGACTCGCGCCTCGTCGGCTTCGACTACTACGTGCGCACCAACACCGGCCTGCCGCCCGCGGGCTTCCCGGGCAACATCGACTGGTGGCACCACCACCCGTGGATCTGCCACCGCAGGACCGACGCGGCGATGGTCGCCTTCAACGTCAGTGACGCCACCTGCTCGTCGCAGAACGGCGTGAACGTGAACTACTCCAACTACTACATGCTCCACGTCTGGGTTCTCGACGACATGAAGTTCATCCCCGACGTGTTCGCCGGCAGGATCCCCTGCATCACGGGCCCCGGAGGCTCGGGCACCATCCGCGACGACCCGGACCACTGGTGCCACTTCGGCAGGTCGGCGCCCGCCTCGGCTGCGGCGACGATGCGGACTCCCGCGAGCCTGGCAAGCGCCCAGCCCGCGGCCGCCTCGCCCGGTGGCCACAGCATGATCTGCCCCATGACCGAGGGGACGGCCAGCTGAGCGATCACTCCACCAGGCCGATCTGGAAGCTGGGCGTCGCAATCTCACCCGCGCCGCCCAGCAGCCCGAGGATCTTCGTCACGTAGGCGCGCGTCTCGGCGAACGGCGGAATGCCGCCGTATCGCCGGACCGCGCCGGGGCCGGCGTTGTAGGCCGCCAGCGCCAGGCCGACCTTGCCGCCGAACTCGCGCAGTAGGTCGCTCATCAGGTGGGCCTGAGCGTCGATCGCCCGTGGGGCATCGAAGGGGTCGCGCAGGCCATAGGCACGGGCGGTGCCGGGCATGAACTGCGCGATGCCCTGCGCGCCGGCGCCGCTGGTGGCGAACGGATTGAAGCCCGACTCGGCGTAGAGCTGCGCCGCCAGAAGGGCCATCGGCACGTTCCAGCGGAGCGCGGCGCGGGCGATCGGGTCGTGGAAGCGCTCCGGCACGAAGCTCGGAAGGCCGTGTTGGATCCTCCCGTGGTCGCCGCCCGGCGGCTCCCATGACCCGCGCTCGTACTGGGCCGGGTGACCGCGGTCGCGCGGGTTGGCTCCGATGCCGTAATGCCAGGGCTCCCACGCGTATCTGTGAATGAAGCCGAACCTGCGGGCGTTCGCCTTCAGCCACCCATACGCGCCGGGCGGGCCGAGGTCCAGCTCGGTGGCGTAGCGGTGCAGCGACGTGCCGGGCGGGGCGACCCAACGGGGATTCGGGTTCGCGGCAAACAGGCGCGCCTGCTCGGCATCGGAGCGGAACGCGCTGGTGATGGAGAGCGAGTGGCCGTCGCGACGCGCCGCGGCCGCCATCAGGTCGAAGGCTGCTGCCACATCGGGCCGCATGGCCTTGCCCATCCGGTACGCCAGCGGGCCGTCGTACCCACCGCCGCTGCCGCGCGCCGGTCCCGCCAAGGCGCCGCCGGCGCCCGGCGCCAGCTCCGCGACGGCGCGTGAATGCACCGCGATCCGCTGGCGTGCACCGCCCGGCACGCGGACTTCAGCGCGGCCCCGCACCCGCACCGCCACCCGCGTGGGCGCGAACGACCCGCCCGGGAAGGTCACGTCGGCGGCGGTGATGCGTACGCCGTTGAGCCGCGCGCCGGTGACAGCGGCGGCGCGCGCCCGGGCCAGGTAGGCCGCCGTGCTCAGATGGCGGGGATTCGGCACCCCGCCCGGAAGAACGGCCGGCTCGAAGAGTCGCGGCAGGTCATCGCGCATGGATCGCGCGGCCGACATCGACGCCAGGTCGACCGCTCGTGTGTGCCGGCCCTTGGCGCCCAGCGCCTGGCCGAAGGACGCGAGCACCATCACGCCGACCAGGACCGCGGCGACGACCCCGATCGCCAACAGCGTTGCCTGGCCGGACTCGCCTCGACGGTCCCGTGGGTCGCTGGCGAGCATGGCTTCGCACCCTCCCGGTGGCCTGGTTACGGCTCAAGGCTCGCGTGTGACACCTGCGCGACGAACGTGCGAAGCGCCGGCCTGCCGGATCCGGCTATTCGGCTCGGAGGTCGATCACAGCGGAGCCTCGGACTCCGCCCTGCGCGCAGGTCCTCGAGCGCCCGGTTGGCGTCTCCCAGCGGGTAGGTCTGCACGCTGGTCTTGACCGGCACGCTCGGGGCGATCTCCAGGAGGGCGTCGCCGTCGGCCCGGGTCAGGTTGGCCACCGACCGCAGGGTGCGCTCGCCCCAGAGCAGCTCGTAGGGGAAGGCTGGGATGTCGGACATGTGGATGCCCGCGCAGACCACGGTCCCGCCCTTGGCGGTGGCCGCGCAGCGCCGCCGGGACGAGCTCGCCGGCCGGCGCGAAGATGATGGCGGCGTCTAGCGGCTCAGGCGGCTCCTCGCTCGACGCCCCGGCCCAAGTGGCGCCGAGCCCCGTGGCGAGCGCGGCCGCCTCGTCACCGGTTTCGCGCGTGAATGCGAACACGGTCCGGCCCTGCGCGACCGCCACCTGACAGACGATGTGCGCAGCGGCTCCGAAGCCGTAGAGCCCCAGCGTCTGCGCGTCGCCCGTGAACCTCAGCGCGCGATAGCCGATCAGCCCGGCACATAGCAGCGGCGCCGCCTGCAGGTCCGGGTAGCCGTCCGGGAGCGGGAAGCAGTAGCGCTCGTCGGCCACCGCCAGCTCGGCAAAGCCTCCGTCGATGTCGCGACCGGTGAAGCGCGCCCGGTCGCAGAGGTTCTCGCGGCCGGAGAGGCAAAAGCGACACGCGCCACACGTCCACCCCAGCCAGGGCACGCCCACCCGGCGATCGGTGCCCGCAACCGTGCCCACGATCTGGTGGCCCGGGATCACCGGAGCATCCGCCACGGCGACCTCGCCATCGACGATGTGCAGGTCGGTGCGGCACACCCCGCAGGCGTGGACCTCGATCAGCAGCTGCCCCGGGCCCGCCACGGGGTCCGCCACCTCGTCCGGGCGCAGCGGCCGGCCCGGCTCGTCGAAGAGCATTGCGCGCACGGGCCAACGCTACGCCCCCTCGAGAGGTCGGGTCAGACGCGTGTGCAAGCGTCAGCGAGCTCGCCCAGCGCCCGCCCGAGCCGGCCGCGGGCCCGGTGCCCGGCCAGCGCCAGCTGGGCGCCCATTCGCGTGTCCGGCAGCCTGACCGCGCCGACTGGCCAGTGCCCGTCGGCGTCGTCGTCGCGGTTGAGCGCCAGCGCCGGCTCCGGGCCGACGCGGGCCAGACGGTCCGCCACGAGCGCGGCAAGCGCGGGCTCGGTGGCCGGCGTCGCGACCAGGACGGTGGCGTCGGCGAGCGATGCCGCTGCGCCGGCGAGCGCGGGGTCTTCCACGTCCAGCACCACGGGGGCGAGGCCCGCAGCCGTGCGTGCGATCGCGGCCTGATCGGCGCCGCCCACCAGGCAGATGCGGCCCTGCGCCGTTGTCTCGACGCTCATGAGTGCCTGGGCCAGCCCGCTCGCCAGCCGGAAGGCGGGCGGCAGGCCGAGCCGGGGGCCTCCCCGTGTCTGCTCGCACACGACCACGCACGCGCCCGACGGGTCCCTGGCCGCCAGCTCGGCAGCCAGGCCACGCGCGACGGTGGTGGCGCCGCAGCGGCGTGCAAGCCCGGCGACGGCAACCACGGGTCGCGCCGCCGGCGTTTCGGGCACTGCCTCACGAACGGGCGCCTCGGGCTCCACCGGCTCGATCAGCCAATCGACAGCCGCTCCAAGCGCGCTGGCGAGCACCCCGCTTCGACCGGACGCCGTCACAGCCGCACCGCCGCCTTGGCCTGGACCGCGAACCGTCGCGACACCGCCGCGATCGGCGACGGCGGCCTCAGCCGCACCCGCACCGTGCCGCCGGACACCTCCACGCGCGCGCGGGCGCGCGACCAGCCCGGGAGTGACTCGCGCACGCCGGCGCGCGGGTCGGCACCGGCGGCCAGCGCCAGGGCACCGGCCTCAGCCGCGCTGCCGGCCAGCACGGCGCAGTAGCCCACGGCCAGCAGCTGGAGCGCCACCAGGCCGATGGCGATGAGCATCGGCAGCGAGCCGAGGAGCTCCACCGTGGCCTGCCCCCGCTCGTCCCGCCCGTTCAGCGCCGCCTCCTGCCCAGCGAGGCCGAGGCGCCCACGTGGGCCGGCGACCGCCACCGATAGAGGAGTGCCGGCACCGCGACGCGAACCCGCACGCCACCGCCGCGCAGGCGCCGCACGCGAAGGCCGCGCCTGAGCCCCTCGGGCAGCGCGCTGGCCGCCGCGGTGCGAGCGTCAAGCCCAACCGCATCGGCCCGCGCACCCGCCCGGGCGGCGTGGGCCGACATCCATGCCGTGTGCCCGGCCAGCGCCAGCTGCCAGGCGATGGCGCCCGCGAGCAGCAGCAACGGCAGCACGGCCACGAGCTCCACGCTCGCCTGGCCGGCCTCCCGATGTCGTATCCGCGCGCCGAGCCGCACCACCCGAGCCTGCCGGTGCGCGCGTGACGGCACGGCACCCGCAGGTTACGAATCGCACCGCGACCGGTTACGAAAGCGTCACTCGCGCCAGGGGCGTCACGCCGCAGGCGCGTAGGGCTCTGGCAGCGTGAACAGCCCGAGGAAGCGTTCCACCGCGGCCCGATCGCCCTCGATCTCCAGCTCCTTGGCGCGCAGGGCCGCGTCCAGCTTCGTGCGCCCGTGCGCCAGTGCGAGCAGCGTGCCGGCGTCGCTGCGCACGACCGCGTCGGGGTCCCTCGCCTCGCCGGGCTCGACATCCAGCCGCCCGTCGGAAACCTCGGCCCGGAAGCGATGATCGCCCAGCCTGAGCTCGAGCCGCAGAGACGCGTCGTCCGCCAGCTCGGGGTCGAACACCGTCCGTAGCGAAAGGATGTGCGCGTCTAGGCTCATGCCGTCCTCCGGCGGGCCGAGCGGGGCGCGCGCGCCCCAGCGGCCGAGGGCCGAGAGGACCGGCTCCAGCTCCACACCCCACTCCGTGAGCTCGTAGACCCGTGCCGCCGCCGGAGGCGGTAGCTTGCGGCGCCGCACCACGCCGTCGTCCTCGAGCTCCCGCAGGCGCTGCGAGAGCACGTTGGGGCTGGCGGTGGGCAGGCCCGTCTTGAGGTCGGTGAAGCGCTTGGGCCCGAGGATCAGCTCGCGGACGATCAGCAGCGCCCACCGCTCTCCCACCCTGTCGAGCGCGCGCGGGATTCCACAGGCGTCCCCGTAGGTGCGCTTCGTGGACATAGTCCTCAGCTTACACCATCTAGTCCTGTTTTATGTTTGAATAGTCCTAAGTCAGGACAATCGTGATAGCGTAGCTTCATGAGTCGAGCCAAGGAGGCGAGCAGCACCGAGATGACGGACACCGCCGCACCCCCGACGACCCCCACCGACGACCGGTCCCGCTGGATCGCGCTCTACGTGCTGTGCGCCAGCGTGCTGATGATCGTCATCGACGCCACGATCGTGAACGTGGCCCTGCCCTCCATCCAGGACGACCTGGACTTTACCCAGAGCAACCTGGCCTGGGTGGTCAACGCCTATCTGATCCCGTTCGGGGGCCTGCTGCTGCTGGCCGGCCGCCTCGGGGACCTGATCGGGCAGCGCAAGATCTTCCTGATCGGCCTGGCCGTGTTCACGGCCGCCTCGGTGCTGTGCGCCGTCGCGCCCAGCCAGGGCATGCTGATCGGCGCCCGCTTCGTGCAGGGCGTGGGAGGCGCGCTGACCTCCGCGGTGGTGCTGGGGATGATCGTCACGATGTTCCCCGAGCCGCGCGAGCAGGCCAAGGCGATCGGCGTGTACGGCTTCGTGGCCTCCGCGGGCGGTTCGATCGGCCTCCTTGCCGGCGGCGTGCTCACCGAGGCCATCAACTGGCACTGGATCTTCTTCATCAACGTGCCGGTGGGCATCGCCACGGCGCTGCTCACCAAGCGCTTCGTGCAGGCGCCGGAGGGAATCGGGCTCTCCGAGGGAGCCGACCTGCCCGGCGCGGTGATCCTCACGGGCGGCCTGATGCTGGGCGTGTACAACATCCTTCAGGTGCCCGAACAGGGCTGGGGCTCCACCCAGACCCTGGTGCTCGGCGCGCTGTCGCTCGCGCTGGTCGCGGCCTTCGTGGTCCGCCAGGCGCGCATCCCCAACCCGTTGATCCCGCTGCGGCTGTTCACGGCGCGCAACGTGTCCGGCGCCAACGCCGTCATGGCGTTCCTCGTGGCCGGCATGTTCGCCATGTTCTTCCTGGGCGCGCTCTACCTCCAGCGCATCCTCGGCTACAGCCCGCTCGAGGTTGGCCTGGCGTTCCTGCCGTCCACGATCGTGATGGGCACGATCTCGCTGCGCTACACCGAGCGGCTGAACACGCGCTTCGGCGCTAAGAACACGCTCATGCCGGGCCTGGTCGCGATTGGCCTCGGCCTGCTGCTGTTCGCGCGCACGCCCGTGGACGGGAACTACCTCGTCGACGTGGTCCCGCCAGTGATGCTGATCGGCCTCGGCGCCGGCCTGAGCTTCCCGTCGCTCATGACGCTGGCCATGTCCGGCGCCACCCCCAGCGACTCCGGGTTGGCCTCGGGGCTGGTGAACGCCACCGTGCAGGTGGGCGGCGCGATCGGCCTGGCCGTGCTGGCCACCCTGGCCACCGACCGCTCCGACAACCTGCGCGCCGACGGCGAGTCGGTGGCCTCCGCGCTCAACTCCGGCTACCACCTGGCCTACCTGCTGGGCGCGGGCTTCGTCGTGGCGGCGTTCGTCGTGGCGGTCACGGTGCTGCGCTCCGAGCCGCTCCAGACGAGCCAGCAAGATGGTGAGGCGGTGCCAGGCGAGGCCGCGGCGCTGTCGGAGGCGGCGTGACTCACCCAGTCATCTGACTCGGAGGTTCGCGTTCAGTTTCCGGGATGGCTGTGTGTGACTGGCGGTGGCCGGCGACCGCAGCCGTGCTGGTTGCACGGCGAGGAGCCGGCCGGCGCCAGGCGCGCACAGACGCCCGGAAACTAGGCGATGGCGCGGTACTGCTGCCAGACCCAGTAGATCCCGTACGACGCCAGGGCGAGCAGGGACAGCCAGATCATCAGGCCGAACCCGCCCAGGTCGTCGATCAACCGGTCGGTCGCGCACAGCGCGAGAAAGGCCACTCCGACCGAGCCGTAGAGCACGAGCCGCTGGCGGTCCTCCAGCGCGTTGAGCTCCATCCCGAACTGGCGGTAGAGCCGATAGGCCAGGTAGGCGATGGCGGTGAAGAACGCGATCGTGAGCAGCGTGAACGCCGCGTTCAGGGCCCCTCCCCCGCCGGGCGGCGGCGGTCAGGGCCAGCGCGACGAGGGCCACGACGCCGAACTTCCAGGCCAACTGCATGCGATCAGGCTAGTGGGTCAGGCGATCGTGCCCGCCGCCGTAAGCACGAGCACCAGCACGCCGAGACCCACCCGGTACACGACGAAGACCATCGTCGAGTGGTTCACCAGGAAGCGCAGCAGGCCGGCGATCGCCACATAGCCCGACACGAACGCGAAGAAGGTCGCCACCAGCAGGGTGCCCACCCCCTGGTCGGCATCCAGCGCGTCGCCGAGCTGGTACAGGCCGCTGAGCACCACGGCCGGAACCGACAGCAGGAAGGACAGCCGCGCCGCGGCCTCCCGGTCGAAGCCGAGGAACAGACCCACGGTGATCGTGGAGCCCGAGCGCGATACCCCGGGGATGAGCGCCAGCGCCTGCCCGAAGCCGATCGCCACGCGCGTCCCGAAGGCCCGTGCTCTCGAGCTTGCGCTCGTGGCGGCTGAGCCGCTCGGCGGCCAGCAGCACCAAGCCGAGGGCGATCAGCATCGACCCGATCAAGTAGAGGTTGCGGGTCTCGTTCTCGATCGTGTCCGAGAACGCGAACCCGAACACCGCGATCGGCACGGTGCCCGCGATCAGGTACCAGCCCATCCGGGCGTCGAGCTCGCCGCGCCGCGAGGGGTCGCGCAGGGAGGCGAGCCATGCGCGCGCGATGTTCCAGAGGTCCTGGCGGAAGTAGACGACCACCGCCAGGACCGTGCCCAGCTGGATC
Organism: uncultured Thermoleophilaceae bacterium; assembly: GCA_963755215.1. Lineage (GTDB taxonomy): Bacteria > Actinomycetota > Thermoleophilia > Solirubrobacterales > Thermoleophilaceae > JAAYBF01. The sequence goes on along the minus strand of CAVWIW010000006.1, from coordinate 103,624 downwards.
ACGGCGGTGAACGCGGTGCCCGGGTCCTCCCAGCCGGCGAAGGCAGGGACGATCCGCAGATGCGCGGTGCTCGAGATCGGCAGGAACTCGGTGAAGCCCTGCACGATGCCGAGGACGATGGCCTCGAACGTGGACAAGGCGGCGAGAGCCTAGTGAGCGTTCTCGCGGAACCGCTCGCGCGAGGCCTCGATCTCCTTGATCGCCTCCTCGCGGGAATACCAGCCGTCGACCTTGACCGCCTTCTGCTCCAGGTCCTTGTAGATGGAGAAGAAGTGCGCGATCTCGTCGCGCAGCTGGCTCGGGATGTCCTCCAGCCTGTTGAACTGGCTCCAGGCGGGATCCGACAGTGGCACGCACAGCACCTTGTCGTCGATGCCCTTGTCGTCCTCCATCCGGAACAGCGCCAGCGGCTTCACGTCGATCATGCAGCCGGGGAAGGTGGGCTCGGACACGCAGCACATGACGTCGAGCGGGTCGCCGTCCTGGCCCAGGGTGTCGGGGACGAAGCCGTAGTCGGTCGGATACACCACCGAGGAGAACAGGAACCGGTCGAGCACGATGGCGTCGCGCTCGTGATCCCACTCGTACTTATTGCGGCTGCCCTTGGGGATCTCGATGATGCAGCTGAACGCGTGCCCGTCCACGGTGGGCGCCAGCCTACTCGGTAGACTCGGCGGCGATGAGAACGCGTCTGGGAGCCGTGCTCACCCTCCTCATCAGCCTGGCGCTAACGGCGCCGGCGCTCGCCAGTGACAACGGCGAGGGCCTGGTCGGCGAGACCGACGACCGCATCATCACCTTCTTCTCGCTCGGCGTCGTCGTCTTCTTCTTCACCGTGGTCTGCCTCGGCTCGTTCATCCAGAGCAGGCTCGAGAAGCGCAAGGAAGCCCGTAAAGCTGCGGAATTGCGCCAGCGCGTCGGCTGGTAAACGCTGGAGCAGTTCTCTAAAGGTTCACACGGGTGCCCGGGCGTTCGGGCAGCATCGTCAGTGCAGATCCCTCCAGCGCCCGCGGCCCCGCGCTCCCCGCCCGGGGCCGCGAGCCGTTCTGGGAGGATTCGCGGCAGATGGGGCTCGACTCAGGCCAGGTGACCTACGAGCGCCGCGGTGCCGCCGCGGTGCTCACGATCGACCGCCAGGAGCGGCGCAACGCCGTCGATGGGCCCACGGCCGCGCTGCTCACCGACGGCTACCGCCGCTTCGAGGCCGACGATGAGGCCCGCGTGCTGGTGCTCACGGGCGCGGGCGACGTGTCCTTCTGCGCCGGGGCCGACCTCAAGGCCATCGAGTCGTTCGCGCCGCGGCTGGGGATCGAGGACGGCCCGCTCGGGTTCACGCGCCTCATTCCCTCCAAGCCCACGATCGCCGCGATCGGCGGCTGGTGCCTGGCGGGTGGCCTGGAGCTGGCGCTGTGGTGCGACCTGCGCGTGGCGTGCCGAGGGCTCGCGCCTGGGCTTCACCGAGCGCCGCTTCGGAGTGCCGTTGATCGACGGCGGAACCCAGCGGCTGCCCCGGATCGTGGGCCTGGGCCGGGCGCTGGACATGATCCTCACAGGCCGGATCGTGGAGGCGCCGGAGGCGCACGCCATGGGCCTGCTCACGGAGATCACGGCGCAGGGCGAGCACCTGGCGCGGGCGCTCGAGATCGCAGAGGCGCTGGCGCGCTTCCCGCAGGAGACGATGCTCGCCGACCGCCGGGCAGCGATCGAGGGGATCGGCCTGCCGTTCTCCGAGGGGATGAAGCTGGAGGCCGAGAGCGGCCCGCGCACTTTCGCCACGGCCGCCCAGGGCGCCGCCCGCTTCGCCGGTGGCGAGGGCCGCGGCGGCCAGGGCGCCGGCGCCTAGTGGCGTAGTGGTGTCCGCACCCGCCATCGAGGTCTCCGGCCTCCACAAGAGCTACGGCTCGGTCGAGGCGGTCCGCGGGCTCACGTTCGCGGTGGAGCGCGGCGAGGTGTTCGGCCTGCTGGGCCCCAACGGCGCCGGCAAGACCACCACGGTCGAGATCCTGGAGGGCTACCGCCGCCGCTCGCGCGGTGACGTGCGGGTGCTCGGCCACGACCCCGAGGACCGCGACCGCCGGCTCCAGGAGCGCGTGGGCATCGTGCTCCAGAGCTGCGGCTTCTACCCGCGCCTGACGGTGGCGGAGGCCGTCGAGCACGTGGCCAAGGCCTACCCGGCGCCTCGCGACCCCGGCGAGACCATCAGCCTCGTGGGCCTGGAGGACAAGGCAGGCGCGCGCTCCAACTCGCTGTCGGGGGGCCAGCGGCGGCGGCTGGACCTGGCGCTGGCGCTTGTGGGCGACCCCGAGCTGGTGTTCCTGGACGAGCCCACCACCGGCTTCGACCCCGCGGCGCGGCGGGCCGCCTGGGGCGTGGTGGGCACCCTGCGCGAGATGGGCAAGACGGTGCTGCTCACCACCCACTACCTGGACGAGGCGCAGGCGCTGGCCGATCGCGTGGCCATCGTGAAGGACGGGCGGATCGTGGCCGAGGGCCCGCCGGCGGAGCTGTCCACGGGCGGCTCGGGCTACCGCGTGTCGTACGCGTCGGGCGGCCGCCGGGTCGAGCACCAGACCGACGACCCCACCGACCTGCTACACCGGCTCACCGGCGACGCCCTGGCCCGCGGCGAACGGCTGGAAGGGCTCGAGGTCGCCCGGCCCACGCTCGAGGACGTGTACCTCGAGCTCACCGAGGACGACGACCGATGACCAGCCTGGCCCTGGCCTGGGAGCAGTTCCGGCTGGAGCGCAAGCTGTTCTGGCGCAACCCCAGCGCGGCGTTCTTCTCGTTCGTGCTCCCGCTCATGCTGCTGCTGCTCGTGGCCTCGGTGTTCGGCAGCGACCCGGAGGACCTGGACATCGTGATCCCCGGGGTGGCCGGGATGAGCGTCATGGCCACAACGTTCAACTCACTGGCGTTCAACCTGACCTTCCTGCGCGAGCAGGGCATCCTCAAGCGGGTGCGTGGCACGCCGCTGCCCGCCTCCTCCTACTTCGCGGGCTTCCTCGGCAACGCCGTGGCCAACGCCTTCGTGCAGGTGGGCCTGGTCGTGGCCATCGGCCACCTGGCCTACGACGTGAGCTGGCCGCAGGACTGGCTCGCGCTCGCTGTGTTCACTGCGGTGGGCGTGGTCACCTTCGGCGCGCTCGGGATCGCCCTCTCGCACGCGATCCCCAACTTCGACAGCGCCGCCGCCTACGTGAACGCCATCTTCCTGCCGGCCATCCTGATCTCAGGTGTCTTCTACTCGGCCGACTCGCTGCCGCCCGTGCTGGGCGCGGTGGCCGACGCGCTGCCGCTCAGGCACGTGATCGACGGCTTCCACGGCGCGATCGTGACCGGTCAGGGCCTGGCCGACAACGCCGGCGCGCTGGGGATCGTGGCGCTGTGGGGAGCTGCGGGGCTGCTGCTGGCGGTGCGCGGTTTTCGCTGGGAGTAGCCCGCCGGCTCACTCGACGCCGCGGGCGGCCGCCCACCGCGACAGCTCGTGGCGGCTGGAGAGCTGGAGCTTGCGCAGCACGGCGGACACGTGGGCCTCCACGGTCTTGGCCGAGATCTCCAGGCGGTGGGCGATCTCCTTGTACATGTAGCCGCGCGCGATGTGCTGGAGCACCTCGCGCTCGCGGGGCGTGAGCTGATCGAGATCGGCGTCGGCGCCCTCGGGCGCGACGGGCGCGCCGCCGGCGAACGCGTCGAGCACGAACCCCGCCAGCCGCGGAGAGAACACGGCGTCGCCGTCGTGCACCCGGCGGACGGCGTCTGCCAGGTCCTCGCCCGAGATCGTCTTGGTCACGTACCCGCGCGCGCCCGCGCGGATGACCGCGATCACGTCCTCGGCGGCGTCCGAGACCGAGAGGGCCAGGAAGCGGATGGACGGGTCCTCGCTCGCGACCTGCCTGATCACCTCCACGCCGCCGCCGTCGGGCATGTGCACGTCCAGGAGCACCACGTCCGGCTTCTGGTCGGCGATCGTGCGCACGGCCGCCGCCACCGAGTCGGCGTCGCCCGCGATGTCCACCAGCGACTCGAGCTCCGCGCGCACCCCCGCGCGGAAGAGCTGGTGGTCGTCCACGATGACCACCCGCGGGCCGGTCATCCCAGCACCAGCTCCACCTCGGTGCCCGCGCCGGGATGGCTGGTGATGCGGGCCCGGCCGCCGTGGCGCTCCATCCGTCCCACGATCGACTCGCGCACCCCGCGCCGGTCGGGCGGCACGGCGGCGCGGGTCGAAGCCCGGGCCACGGTCGCGCACGAACACCTGCGCGCGGTCGTCCGCCAGCTCGGCGTAGACGGCCACGGGGGCGCCGGCGCCGAACTTGGCCGCGTTGGTCATGGCCTCGCGAGCCGCCGCCGCCAGCGCCTCGCCCGCGGGGTCGAGCGCGCGGTCGCCCACCGCCACGACCTCCACGTGCACGCCGTGGGCGGCTTCCACCACCTCGGCGGCCTCCTCCAGGGCGCCCGTCAGGCGCTGCTCGCCCGCCGCGGCCGTGGTGCGGCCGGACAGCCACGAGCGCAGCTCGCGCTCCTGGCGGCGAGCGAGTGTGGCCACCTCGCGGGGATCCTCGGCCCGGCGCTGCACCAGCGCCAGGGTCTGCAGCACAGAGTCGTGCAGGTGGGCCGCCATCTCGGCACGCTCCTGGGAGCGGATGCGCTCGGAGCGCTCGGCGGTCAGGGAGCGCACCAGCCGCAGGATCCAGGGGGCGAAGATCACGCCCAGTACGACCACCGCCACGATCACCGCGAGCAGCACGTCCCGGGCCGCCGTCAGGGCGCCGGTGGCCTGGAGGAACGCAAGGCCGGCCGCGATCACCAGCGCGGCGCCCAGCCCGGTGCGCGACGCGATCACCGCGCGCTCGCGAGCGACCTCCGCCGGCTGCTGCTCGGGCTCGCGCGGGGCGGTCCGGGGCCCGGCGGGGACCGGCACCTCGGTCGCGCCGGCCACGGCCGACTGACGCCACAGCAGCGCGCCGCCGGCGCCCACCAGCACCACCGGCCAGACGATGGCGTCGGAGAACCAGATGCCCAGCTCGCGCAGCGCCAGCAGCGCACTCAGCAGCAGGAGGCCCGCGCCCACAGCGACCTCCACGGTCCCGCGACCCCCGGCCAGCCGCCGCGGCCGCGCGACACCCTCGCCCATGGGGATCGCCACCCAGGCCAGCGCGTAGATGGCCACGCCCAGGCCTCCCGCCGTAGCCGCCACCACGAAGGCCAGGCGTACGAACAGGGGATCGACGCCCATGCGCGCGGCGATACCGGCGCACACCCCGCCGAGCAGGCGGTGCGTTGGATCGCGTCGCAGCGGCGCGTTCGGCGCCGCCGGGCCCGGGACGGGAGCGGATGCCATGGCGGCGTCCATGATCGCAGCGCCGCGGGCGCTTTCAGTCGGCGCGGCGGCTGAGCCCAAGCGACAGCAGGATCGCCCCGACCGCCGCGAAGGCGATCGGGGCGAAGGTCGCGAAGCGGATGTCGATCGTGTCGAGCCGGTCCAGCAGCAGGGCTGCTCCGAGGCTGATCATGGCGATGCCGGCTACCAGCGACGGGACGTCGGGATCACGCATTTGCGCTCCGGGAGCCGCCGGCGCAGGCAGCGTTGCCCGGGCTGCCCTCGTCGTCGTCGCGCTGATCGAAGGGGCCGTCGCCGTCGAACGGGCCGCGGCGGTCCTCGTCGTCGGGGTCACCCGAGTCGAAGTCCTCGTGGTCGAAGTCGCGGTCGCGCTCATGGCTGACCCGAAGATCGCCCATGCCCAGCTCCGCGTCGACCACCAGCCGGCGGCCGCGGGGCTCGGCGGTCCGGATGTCCTCCCAGTCGAGGTCCACGCCCTCGTTGGACCGGTCGAAGACGCTCACCTGGCCCACACCGACCTCGGCCGACGACGCCACGCACACGTCACGCGGGACCACCAGCAGCGCCTCGCCCAAGCCCACGCGCAGGTCCAGCCGCGTGTCGCCGCGGGGAAGCTGGGCGTCGCGCAGGTCCACGACCAGCTCGCCCATGCCCAGCTCGTAGCGGTCACGGATCTCGGCCGCCGAGGCCGGGCGGTAGTCGCGCTCGCCCACGCCGTCGCCCAGGTCGATGCCCGACGCCGAGACCACGCCCACCCCGAGGGCGAGCGCCACGGCCGGCAGCGCCAGCCAGCGCAGCCCGCCCGCGAACGCGCCGATCACCAGCAGCGCACCGAGGCCGATCACGATCGCGGCCGCGACCACCCCGCCGCCGACACCGGCGGCGATGAAGCCGCCCGCGAACAGCAGGGTGCACGCCAAGAGAACGGCCAGGCCCAGGGCGCTGCGGCGCGCGACGTCGGCCGCGCCGCCGCCGGGACCCTCGCCCGCCACGAGCCACCAGGCGGCCAGCCCCATCAGGGCCAGGATCGCCACGGGTATGGCGATGCCCGCGGCCAGCAGGCCACCGCCCAGCAGGATCGGCCAGGTGAAGAACAGGACGATCAGGACCAGCGCCACCGCGCCGGCGGACAGGCCGCCCGCCGAGCGGGTGGCGGCCGGCGCTCCTCCCTCCGGCTCGGAGGGCACCAGGATCATCGCGGCGATGTAGGCCACCAGCGTCGCGCCGCCCAGCAGCAGCCCGACCACGGCCACGATCCTGACGACGATCGGGTCGACGCCGAAGTAGCGCCCGATGCCGCCGCACACGCCGCCGAGCACGCGGTCGGTGCGCGAGCGGAACAGCCGCCGGACCGGCGCCTGCTCGGGCGCGGGCGACTGCGGCTGCTGCTGGGTGGTCTGCTCGTCCGCGGGGGACTGCGGCCCCTCGGCGGCCGGCTCGTCGCCGGCGGGCTGCTGCTCGCGCGGCTCGTCGCCTTCGGGCGGGCGGTTCGGGTCTCTCGGGTCAGGCGTGTCCATTGGGTCTCCGATCTGCGGATTGCGGTGCAGCCGAGACTGCCGCCGCCGCGCCGCTCCCACAATCGGGAATCTCCCCTAGGGAAGCTCGATGGCGTCCCCTACGGCAGCCGCAGGGCCTGACCGTGGCGCCGCAGCCATGCCTCGTGCTCGCGGTAGTCCGGGCAGCGGCTCCCGAGCAGCGACCAGAAGCGCTCGGAGTGATCGTGAATCTCGAGATGGGCCACCTCGTGCTCGACCACGTAGTCCACGATCTCGGCGGGCGCCAGCAGAAGCCGCCAGTTGAAGCTCATGGCCCCCGAGGACGAGCAGCTGGCCCAGCGGGTGCGCTGGCCCCGGATCTGCAGGCCGGCGTACCGTGTGCCCGCGCGCGCGGTGGCCGCATCCAGGCGAGGCTCGATCTCGACCCGCGCCAGGCGCCGGTACCAGCGCTCGAGCGCGTCGCGCAGCGCCTCGGGCCCCGAGCTGGACACGAACACGTGCAGCGCGTCGCCCCGGCGACGCACGTGCGGGCGGGTGCGGGCGGGCTCCACGTGCACCCGCAGCTCCAGGCGCTCGCCCAGCAGAGGCACCTCGCCACCGTCCTCCAAGCGCGCGGGCGGCTGCTCGGCCTCGGCCTCGCGCATGCGACGCAGCGTGCGCTCGATCCAGGGGCGCTTCTCCTCGATGAACGGCTCCACCTCGCTCAGCGGCAGGCGGCGGGGCACCACCACCTCCACCCCTTCGCCGGACACCTGCACACGCGCGCGCAGCGCCCGGTCGGAGCGGCGGATGGAGTACGGGATGGCCGTCACGGCCCTCACGATACGGGCGCGGGCGGCGCGGTCCCCGGGGCGCCGTCGAGGGCGTGTCCTACAACTATCCGGATGAGATGGCTCTACCTCGCACTGGCGGGGGCAGTGGCGGTGGGGGTCCTGGCGCTGGTCAACCGCGATGGTGAATCCGACCCCGAGGTGGGGCCGTTCGCCACGCGTGAAGTCCGCCGACGGCAGCTTCCGGCGCGCCCGCTCGCCCGGCGGCCCGCCCACGTTCACGGCCGCCGGCCTGGGCCCGGACAGGCTCGGCATCCGGCACGGTCACGATCGCCAACACCGGGAGCCCGCAGGGGCTTCTTCTACCTGACCCAGTCGCGACTCACCGACGCCGTGGGCCCGCGCGGCGGCGCGCTCTCGGGCGGCCTGCGCCTGACCGTGACCGATGTGACCTCGCCGGGCGCGCCGCGCCGGGTCTACTCCGGCCCGCTCCCCGCGATGGGAGCCGAGCCGGTGGGATTCATCTCCCCCACCGCCGCTCGCCGCTACCGCTTCGACGCGGCGCTGGCGCGGGGGTCCGACCCCGTGCCCCTGGAGGGGTCGTCCACCAGCGTGCGCTACGTGTGGTCGGCCCTGGGCGACTCGCCGCGGCGCGATCGGCGGCCGCCCGTGCTGCGGGTGGCCCTGCCGCCCGTACAGCGCGTGATCGAGCGCAACGAGCTGCTGGTGGAGGCTCGCTGCCAGGAGAACTGCCGCCTGGGCCTCACGGGAACGGTGAGCGCCGGCCGTCGAGCGGTCGTGCCGCCCATCCGCAACCGCCGCGCGCAGGCGCGCCGTCCGGTGCTCCTGGAGGTGGGCATTCCGCCCGCGATGCGCGCGCCGGTCAGACAGGCGCTGCTGGGGTCGCGACCCGCCGCCCTGCGGCTGCAGGTCAGCGCCCGCGATCAGGCGGGGAACCTGTCCCTGGTCAGGCGCACGGTGCGGCTGCTGCCGCAGCGCTGACGAAGGGGCTCAGTGGGAGGTGGTGCTGCGGTCCCGCTCGCGAGCGGCGTCGCGCACGCCGATGCCGATCGAGAGCGCCAGCAGGCCCAGGCCCAGGATGATCGCCACGACGAAGCCGGTCCGGGCAAGGCCGCCGCCGTCGTCGTCAGACGAATCGTCCGACTGGCCGGCCGCCGCGCTGCCGTCGTCGGGCACGGGCACCTGCACATCCACGCCGCCGTTGTCCTCGCCACTGCCCTGCTGGGTGCTCTCCGCCTGGCCACCGGTGTTGCCCTGGCCCTCCGCGACCGCGGGCGGGTCCTCGGAGATCTGGCCCTGCCGCGCCGCGGGCGGGTCGGGCCGCGGGGTCGTGACGCCGCCGCTGGAGGAGGCCTCGGGAAGCCCGGCTCCTCCGCTGGGCTCCGGCTCGGGGGCGGAGGCGCCGCCCGTGGGCTCGGCGAGCGCCGCCGGCCCGAATGCAAGCGTCACGATCACGATCGAGAGCAGAGCGCGAAGAGCCATATGCGGAGGTTCGCGCCTCCGCCTAGTCGACCCTGCGCGTGCAAGGGATCGCCCAGTGATTCAGATGATCACCGGCACGGTGCCGCCGTCGACCGACCACGCCGCTCCGGTCACGTTGGACGCCAGCGCCGAGCACAGCACGACCACCACGCCGGCCACCTCGTCCTCGCTCCCGAAGCGCCCGAGCGGGATCTTGGCCGCCTGAGCCGCGAGCACCTCGTCGCGGGTGCCGCCCTGCGCGCTGGCCACCTGGTCGGCCAGCCCGCCCTGGTCGGTCCACAGGCCGCTGTCCACCGGACCCGGGGTCACGGCGTTGACCAACACGCCATCGGCCGACCACGTGTCGGCGAACGCGCGCGAGAGCGACAGCAGTGCCGCCTTGGTCACCGAATAGGCCGGGTTGCGCAGCGAGGGCCGTTTGCCCGACGAGGAGCTCACGTTCACGATCCGGCCCCCTCCCCGCTCCGCCATCGCGGGTGCGGCCGCCCGCATGAGCCGCATCGGAGCCATCACGTGCAGCTCCCACTGCTCCTGCCAGTCCGCGTCCTCGAGCTGGTCCAGGGACCGCACGCGCATGGTCCCGGCGTTGTTGACCAGCACGTCGATGCCGCCGAACCGCCGGTCGCACTCGGCCACGATCTCGGCGGCCGCGCCCGGCTCGGTCACGTCGGCCTGAAAGCCGGCTTTGCGCGACACGGGCAGCACCTGCGCGCCCTCGGCCTCGAGCAGCCGCGCGGTGGCGGCGCCGATGCCGCGACTCGCGCCGGTGACCACGCATGCCTTGCCGCCTAAGCCCAGGTCCATGCCGCGTCAGTCCGAGGCGTACTCCGGGTAGCGACTGCGCACACCCCTGCGCGCGCCCAATCTGGCCAGCACGGAAATCACCGGCCGCATGACATATCGGGCGGGCGGTGGGAGCGCCATCTCCTCGCGAAACTCGTGAGCCAGCACCGCAAGCTGCAACGGGGATCTAGGCAGACCCTTCCTATTCACCTTCCCATCACGGGCGAGTCCGCAGAAGGTCTCGAAGAAGTCCTCGCTGCGCATAGCGGGCGTCAAGCGCACGACCACGTGCGCGGTGCCCGTGCCCGCGTTGCGCCACGTGTGCACGGTGTTGGCTTCCACCGAGCGCTCGTCGCCCGCGGTGAGCGTGTACTTGCTCCTGCCCACGCGGAGCTGAATCGTCCCAACCTCGACGCGGAAGTCCTCCCGTTGCCGGGGATGCACGTGCGGAGCCGCGACGACCGCGCCCTGATCCAGGAAGAAGTCGCATTCCACGAACTCGCCACCCGTCGACGCCGCCGTGTGTCGCCACACGAATCGCTCACCCGTAACGGGGTTGACCATCTCTGTTCCGACACGCGCCAAGCGCCCGATCCTCCCACAGGCTTCGACGCTTCGCGGGCGCTGGCCGAGGTCCGTGGGGCATCATCCCGAGTCCGGCGATTCCTCCGACATCCCCACGGCCTTGAGGGCCTCAGCTCGCGTCGGGAGGGCCTCCACGCGGATGGCCTGCTCGTCCCGGATGGTCCAGATGAATGGGAAGGTCGGTGTCCGCACGTCGGCGCCGCTGTCCTTGCCCGTTCCGAGACGGAGGCCATGACCACCACCCTGTCCCCCGCGTCGATGACCTCCTCGACCTCCATCCGAAAGCCGTCGAAGCTCTCTCGCCACGCTTCCCACGCGCGCCTCAGCCCTCGCGACCCTGATAGGTGTGGGCCTCGCGCAGCATCGGTGGCAACTCGACCTCGCAATCGGGGGAGATCCCCGCCACCGCACCATCGAGGTCACCCCCATTCAGGGCCGCGTACCCGCGAAGGATGCGCTCCACGTTCTCCTGCGACATCGCGACCCGAGTATCCCCGCACGCCCTCTGGCGCGCAGAGCGGCAAGATCCCCGCATGACCTCCCACACCGTCTACAAGACCTTCGACACCACCGAGCGGCGCGAGTTCGTGCGCATCACCCAGGACGTGCAGGCGGCCGTGGACGAGTCCGGGATCGCCGAGGGCATGGTGCTGGTGTCGGCCATGCACATCACGGCGGGTGTGTGGGTGAACGACGACGAGCCCGGCATCCAGGCCGACGCCCTCGAATGGCTGGACAAGCTGGCGCCGCCGTCGTGGCGGCCCCCTGCGAACGACGTGGCCGCCGCCCTGTCGCCGGACCCGGGCGACTACCGCCACCACCGCGGTGGCGAGGACAACGGCGACGCCCACCTGAAGAACCTGCTGGTGCACCACCAGGTGATCGTGCCGGTCACCGACGGCCGCCTGGACCTGGGCCCGTGGCAGGCGATCTTCTACACCGAGTTCGACGGCGGCCGCAGCAAGCGCCTGATCATCAAGGTGCTGGGCGAGTAAGGCGCGCTACCCGTAGACCTCCGGGTTCGCGCAGTGGGGCATCCGCTCGCCGGCCAGCCCCGCCAGCAGGTTGTCCACGGCCATGTCCGCCATCGCCTCCCGGGTGGCGTGGGTGGCCGAGGCGATGTGCGGCACCACCAGCAGGTTGGGCGAGCGCAGCAGCGGATGGTCGGCCGGCAGCGGCTCGGGGTCCGTCACGTCCAGGGCCGCGCCGGCGATCCAGCCCTCGCTGAGGGCTAGCCCGAGCGCGTCCTGGTCGACGATCGGGCCGCGCGCGGTGTTCACCAGGTAGGCCTCGGGCTTCATCGCGCGCAGGGCGCTCTCGCCGATCAGCCCGCGGGTCTCGTCGGCCAGCGGCACGTGCAGGCTCACGACGTCTGCCTGAGCGAGCGCCGGCTCGAGCGGCTCCCCGCGGCGCACCTCGATCACCCGCGCCCCGAAGCCCTCCACCCGGCGGACGACCGCCGAGCCGATCCGCCCCGGCCCCACCACCGCCACGGTCGAGCGGTGCAGGTCGCGCCCCAGCAGCCAGCCCGGCTCCCAGGTGAGCCACTCGCCCGCGCGCACCGCCGCCTGGGCCTCCGGCAGCCGCCGCATGAGCGCCAGCATCAGCGCCAGTGCCAGGTCCGCGGTGGACTCGGTGAGGACCCCGGGCGTGTTGCCCACCGGGATCCCGCGCGCCGCGGCCGCATCCAGGTCCACGTTGTCCACTCCCACGGCGAAGTTGGAGATGGCGCGCAGGCGCTGGGCGGCGGCGATGAGCTCCGCATCGACCGGGTCGGTGAGCAGCGACAGCAGGCCCTCGGCGGCAGCCGTGCGGCGCATCAGCTCATTCCGATCCGGCGGCAGCCGCTCCGGCCACACCTCGACCTCGTGCTCGGACGCCAGCCGGTCCAGGGCGCTCCCCGGCAGGCGCCGCGTTACGAACACGGTCGCCATGCTCAGGCCGGGACGAGGTCCTCGATGACCGCGCGGGCGGCCAGCAGTCCCGGCGCACCGCTGACCGCGCCTCCGGGATGGGCGCCCGAGCCCGCCAGGTAGAGCCGCTCGACGCCGCCAAACCGCCTCGGCCCCGGCCGGTCCTCCAGAAGCTGCCCGGGCAACATCTCGCCGTGGAAGATGTGGCCGCCCACGATGCCGAAGCGCTCCTCGAGCTGCCGCGGCCCGAGCGCCAGGCGGTCGACGATCCGCGCGGGCAGCTCCGGGCACACCTCCGCGAACCGCTGGATAGCGGAGTCGGCCGCCACCTCGGCGTCAACGTCCGGCGGGAAGCACTGGCAGAACAACGAGAGCACGTGCCGCCCCGCCGGCGCCAGCGAGTCGTCGGTGGCGGTCTGGCAGGCCGCCTCGATCCACGGCCGCGCGGCCGGGCGCCCGCCGCGGGCCTCCACCGCCGCGCGCTCCAGGTCGGCGAGGCGTAAAGCCGATGTCGATGGCCCCGCGCCAGGGCTCCTCCCCGGGCCAAGCCGGGAAGTCCGGCAGCCCGTCAAGCAGCACCATGACCTTGACCACGGGCCCGGCCTGGCGCCAGCCCTCGCGCGGCTGGACTCCCGCCAACCTGGAGGTGCGCACCGGGTCGGCGTTGGAGAGCACCACGCGCGCGCGGACCTCCTCGCCGCCCTCCAGCACCACGCCCGCGGCGGCTCCGTCCTCGGTCACGACCCGCTCCACCGGAGCGCTCAGACGCACCTGCGCCCCGGCCGCCTCGGCCGCTGAGCGCAGCGCGCCCGTGACCGCGCCCATTCCTCCGCGCGCGTATCCCCACGCGCCCTCCACGCCCGCCGCCTGGCCGAGGTCGTGGTAGAAGCCGACGAAGGCCGTGCCCGGGTCGTCGGGACCGGCCAGCGTCCCGATCAGCCCCTGAATGGCGAACGGGACCCGCACCTCCTCCGACGGGATGCCCTCGAGCTCGGCGGCCACCGACCCGTCCAGGATGCCCGGCCCGACGGCCTCCAGCCAGCGCTCGCGGCTGGCCGGCTCGCTGAGCAGCGGGCGGGCCCGCGCGGCCGCGGCGTCCCAGCGCTCGGCGAAGGCCGCGTAGCCGTCCGCGTCGGCGGGAGACCAGTCGCGGGCCAGCTGCTCGCGCGTGCGCTCGCGGCTGGACCACGTGACTACCGAGCGACCATCGGGGAACGGCGCGAACAGGTACGGCTCGTGCACCTCTACCTGGAGCCCGTGCCGCTCGAGCTCCAGGTCGCGCGCGATCTCGGGCCGCAGCAGGGACAGCGTGTAGGCCCCCGGCGAGGCGCGAACGCCAGGCCAGAGCTCCTCGGTCACACACGTGCCGCCGGCGATCTCGCGCCGCTCGCACACCTGCACGGACAGCCCCGCGCGCGCCAGGTACGCGGCGGCGGTCAGGCCGTTGTGCCCGGCGCCAACGATCACCGCGTCCAGGCCGGCGCTCACAGCGCGGACAGAACCTCCCGGGCGACCGACTCGCCCGAGCTCACCGCGCCGTCCATGTAACCCGACCACACCTGGGCGACCTCGGCCCCCGCCCAGTGCAGCGGGCCGATGGGCGCGCGCAGCGCCTCCCCGTAGTTGGTCCAGGCGCCCGGCGGCATGTGGCACCCGTAACAGCCGCGCGAGAACTCCTCCTCGGCCCACATGCGCTCGATGTAGCGCTCCGGGCGCCCGGCGCGCTCCCCGAACAGCCGCTGGAAGCACCCCACCACCAGCTCGCGCCGCTCCTCGGGCGCGAGCCTACCGAGCTGCCGCGCGTGGCGGCCCTCGAGGAAGCCCAGCAGCACGCCGGGCGACCCGTCGGGGGGCGAGTTGTCGAAGGTGATCTTGATCGGGCCCACGTCGCTGGTGCTCTCGCCGCTGAGGCCGTCGGCACGCCAGAAGGGCTCGTCGTAGACGGCCATGCATTTGCCCACGGTGCCGAGCGGCATGCGCTGAGTGAGCTGGTCCCGGAAGCCGGGCAGCGGCGGGTCGTAGACGATGCGGCCCGCCAGGGTGGGCGCGATCGCCAGGATCGCCTGGCGGGCGCGCACGGTGCCCGCGTCCGTGGCCAGCGTGACCGCCCCCACGGCGTGGTCGATCCGGCGCACGGGCGCCGACAGGATCACGTCGCCACCGAGCCGGTCCGCCAGCTCGATCGCCACCCGCTGCGACCCGCCCACAAAGCGGCTGTCCTGAGCGCCGCCGGCGGTGTCCAGGAGCATGTCCAGGCTCCCCGCCGAGTGGATGTAGAACAGCATGTGAAGCAGCGAGATGTCCTCGGGCTGCGCCGCCCAGACCGCCTCCGTGAGCAGCTCCACCATCGCCTTCCCGGAGCGGGTGCGCATGTTGCCCTGAAGCCAGGAGTAGGCGGTCATCCCGTCCCACTCGGCGGCGTTCTCGGCCGACCACGGCGCGTCCAGCGGCACCGTCCGCGCCATGGCGTCCAGGCGCTTCTGCGCGCGCTGCACGTCCCACAGCACCAGCGGGCCCAGGCGCGGGATCGTGCCCTTGTAGCGGCGCAGGCGTCCTCCCCACTCGAACACGTTCTCGCCCTCGGTGTGGGTGGGGAAGGTCTCCACGCCCATCTCGGCGGCCAGCGCCGCCATCCGGTCCTGGGTCGGGCCGATCCACTGGCCGCCGACCTCCACGACCTTGCCCTCGCCGAGCTCCTCGTTTAGCAGCCGGCCGCCCACGCGGTCGCGCGCCTCGACCACCGTGACCGAGGCGCCCGCGGCCTTCAGGTCGCGCGCGGCGACCAGGCCCGCCAGCCCCGCGCCCACGACCGCCACGTCCGTCTCGCGCAGGGTCCCCTCGCTCACCGGCCAACCGTATACCGGCGCCCGCCGGCCGCGCCCGCCGCGCCGCCGTTGCCCGCTAACGTGTCCCGGCCATGTCCTCTGCTGCCCGCAGCGCGCGGGAGGAGGAGCGCCGCATCAACGCCCGCACACTGGTGATCGCCAGCGCGGCGTCGGCAGCGGCGGCGGTCATCACCTCCCAGTTCTGGATCGCCGGCACCCCGTATGCCGCGGCGATCACCCCTGTGATCGTGGCGCTGGTGAGCGAGCTGCTCAACCGGCCCGCCGAGAAGCTGGCCGAGCGGTTCACGCTGGAGTCCGACCCGCTACCCGAGGCGGCGGGTGCCGGCCCGCCGCCGCGATCGGAGGCGGTGGCGCCCGACCCGGCGCCCGACCAGCCACCCCCGCTGCGCCGAGCGGGGTCCCCGGCCGTGCGATCGCGGGCACCTCCACCCTGTCTGCCGGCGACGCCGCCCCGGTGCGCGTGTATCGCCAGCCCAGCCCGGCGGGCGTGCGCGCCCGGCGCGCCCTGCCGTGGCGAACGATCCTCGTGACCGCGGGCCTGGCCTTCGTGATCGCCGCCGTGGTGCTCACGGTTCCGGAGCTCATCGCCGGGCAGTCGCTCGGCAGGGGCGACGGCGGCACGTCGATCCTGGGCAACGACCGCGGCCGCTCCAACGACACGCAGGAGCAGGAGCCCGTCACTCCCGATCCGCAGCCCAGTCAGCCGCAGCCGAGCCAGCCGGACGCCCCGGCCGAGCGGCCGGACCCGGCGAAGCCCCCTGCCGGAGGATGAGCCGCCGGCCACCAGCCCGGGCGGGGGCGCGGGCACGACGCCGCGCACCACCACCACGCCCGCTGCGCCGCGCTAGCCGGCGGGCGGCGGCGCGGACATGAGCTCGATCAGGTTGCCCGCCGGGTCGCGCACGTACGCGCGCGGGACGCCCCAGTGCTCCGCCCTGCTCTCGGTCTCGTGGCCCGCCGCGTCCAGCGCCGCGCGCGTGTCGTCGTAGGAGTCGATGACCACCGCCACGTGGCCGCGCGGCAGCGCCACCGGCGAGTCCACCCACATGAGGTGCACCTGGGTGGCGCCGGACTGCATCCACGCGGCGCGGTCGGCCAGCGAGGGCGGCGGGTCCACCCGCGTGAACCCGAGCAGCTCGTAGAAGCGCACGCACTCCGTCGAGCTGGTCGCGGCGCAGCTCGAGCGTCACGTGCTGGACGGGCACGTGACTATCTTCGCGGGCGCGGCAGGCGCGAGCTGTCCACCACCTGGAAGTCGGCGCCGCGCACCCGCCCGAGCGAGTGGAGGTCGTCGTTGTCCCACCCGCGCGAGGGCGCGCCCGACACATACCAGGGCGCGCCGTTGTCGGCCACCAGCGCCCCGTAGCGCTTGAGCGCGCGCAGCACGACCCGGGCCTGGCGAGGGAAGCGCGTGACGTCGAAGCTCCGTCGCAGCCGCACTCGCTGCCCCATGGCCGGGAGCGAGGGGTCGTCCGAGCTCGAGGCGAAGTGCCGCGCCGGGTAGACGTAGGCGCGCCGCGTGCGCGGCACGGTGATCCGCAGGGCGTGGCGGATCTCACCGCGGCGGACCTCGTCGTAGCGGGCGAGCCCCGGGAGGATCGGCAGCCCGGCGGCGTCGGCCGAGGTCCATCCGCGCGGCCGCAGCCGGTTGGAGCGCATGTTCCACACGGCGCCCGACCCGGCCCGCCAGCGCGCGCCACCGGCCTCCGGGTAGGCGGCGAACAGCTCCATCAGCCGGCACCGCGAACGGTCCACCAGGATCACGTGGCGATCGCCGTCGGAGCTGCGCCCGCCTTCGATGGGCACGTCGCGCGGGATCGGGTAGCGGCTGCCGTCGGACTCGCTCGCGTACTCGAATCGCACCGGCACCTTTCGCTGCGAGCGCCCCACGACGCGGTAAGGGATCCCGATCGGGCGGCCCTCGTACAGGCCCGAGCCGAAGTCGGCGTGGGAGCGAGCGGTCCGACCCACCGCGGACACGATCGCCGCCGAGCGCGGGTGCACCGGCAGCCGATCCACGCGCTGGTTCCAGTGGCTGGTGCGCGGGAACAGCGGGCACTTGGGCGCGCCGGGCAGCGGCCGCGCATCGGCCCCGCCGGCGAGCAGCGAGAAGGTCAGGCAAAGCAGGGCAAGGCAGCGCCTCACGCCGCGCAGGGTAGGCGCACGGGCGGCGGCCGCGCGGCCGCGGCGGACGAATCTACGACGTCAGGCGTGCGGCTCCAGGGCCACGCGCACGGAGAAGAAGTCGAGCATATGCGGCAGCGGGCGCCCGGGCTCGAGCTCTGGCTCCACCAGCCGCGGGCGCCGGGCGGCCAGGACGGTGGCGAGGAAGCGCCCGCCCACCAGCAGCGCCAGCGCGGCGCCCGGACACCCCTGCGGGCCGTGGCTGAGGTGGTTGAAGGCCCAGTCCTGGCGCGCGTCCCCCTCGGTCCAGGCTTCCGGCACGAATCGGTCGGCGAACTCGTGCGCGTCGGTGTCGCGGTGCAGGAACGTGTTCACGATGACCACCTGCGTCCCCTCCGGGACCGCGGCGCCCTCCCAGTCGACCGCCGCCAGCGTGTGGCGGGACAGCATCGGCGTTGTGGGCCACAGCCGCATGGCCTCCTCCAGGCATGCCTCGACGTAGCCGTATTCGCCACGCGCGGTCGCCTCCTCCGCCACTCCTCGCTGGCGCGGATGGCTGGCCAGCAGCGCCAGGCAACGCAGCGCGTTGATGGCCAAGGTGTCGTGGGTGGCGAACAGCCAGTGAGGGATCTGGCCCTCGACCTTGGTCTGCGCGTCCGAGGGCGCCCCACCGAACAGGCTCACGAGGCTGCCCTCCTCCCCCGCCTCGACGTATGAGCGCAGCCGGTCGGTGAACGCGCCGAGCCGCTCCGACGGCTCGCCCGGCATCCCGTTGGCCTCGGACATCATCTCCGCCAGCTCGTCGGACAGGTCCGTGTCGTCACGCGCGGCGTCGCCCAGCACGATCCGGCGCGTCGCCCGCCCGAACGCGGCGTGCCAGGCGTCCCAGCGGACCTCGGTGCCCGCGTCCGCCAGCAGCGCCTCGGCCTCCTCCGCCGCGACGGCGGCGAAGCGGTCGGCCAGCCGGTGACGCGACTCGCCGGTGTCGAGCACGGCCTCGGTGAACCGGCGCCGGTTCTGCCACTCGCCGCCGCGCGAGATGGTGAGCGCGTCGGGCTGGAAGGCCGTCATGCCCTTGCGCTTGGCCTCGGGGTCAGACGCGAACGGGTCGGGCGAGCCGCCGAGCACCCGGCGCGCGCCGTCGCTGGACAGCACCAGCAGCGCCGGGTCCTTGAGCACGCGCACCCAGACGGGACCCGGGCCGTGGCTGCGCCGCATGCCCGCCAGCAACCGGACCGCCCGGCCGTCGACGCCCGCCCTGGTGGCGGCCTTCACCCGCCCGGGCCGGCGCCGGAACAGCCCCTGCACGGCGTTGGGCACCACCACCAGCGCGTTGAAGCGCACGTTCTCGACCAGGCTCGCGCTGGGCAGCTCGCGGCCATTGGCCCTACGCCTTCCGCGGCCGGCTCAGCCGACCTTCCGCCACGGAGCGAAGGCGTTGTCCACGCCGTCCAAGGCCGGCGCCAGCTCGGGGTGGTGGCGCAGCAGCACGTCCTTCATCGTCGTGTTCTCCACCCAGGCGAGGCCCTCCGGCGAATACACGTCCGGCGAGTAGTCGTCGGTGAAGAAGCGATCGCTGCGCAGTCTGCGCGACGCCATGAGGATGAAGATCCGGAACGCCGTGTCGCTGAAGCCGAAGCCGGGCGGCAGCGGCTCGGCCAGCAGGCCCACCTGAAGGTCCACGCGGTCGATGTCGCCGTCATAGACGTCGCGGATCTCTTGCGCCCACTGCGGGTTGTCGGTCAGGTCCTCGAAGCGCTCCACCCGCGGCTTGCGCAGCTTCTCGCGGAAGTCGTTGTAGCGCGCGACGCCCCGCTCGCGGTCGCGCAGGATGTCGATGGTGCCCAGGTCCACGCGGTCGCCGGTGATGCGCACGTGGTTCTGCAGCGCGCGCGGGTGGTTGTGCAGGGTGATCGCGCCGGGGTGGGCGGTGCCGAACGAGTACATGAGGTTGGACAGCCCCCACTCGTCCATGAACCCGCGCGTGGGGCTCCCTGGATCGGGTCGAAGTCGGTCTCGCCCAGCAGCTCGCCGCTGCGGTGGTCGCGGATCTCGTAGTCGTCGGGCAGCAGCGGGTGCAGCCGGTAGACGGAGATGAACTCCTCGGTGATCGAGTACGGCGCCGCGTGGTGCTGCTGCGGCGAGCCCACCACCCCGCCGATCATCTCGGTGCCCAGGTGGCCGAACTTCTGCCGCACCCACTTGGGCAGCAGGCCGTACCAGTTGGCGTGCATCGCCCGCTCGAGCACCGGGTTGGCGAGGATGCCCGGCGTCCACTCGACGGTGTGGATCTTGGCCATCAGCGCCGAGTTCACCAGCCGCGCGGTGAGGAACAGCCGCTCGTCGTCCCAGCTGGGGTTGATCCCGCGCAGGAAGTCGCAGATGGAGTTGTGCTCCTTCACGAACAGCGTGTGCAGGAGCGCCAGGCCGGTCCAGTAGTTGTCGCTGAAGCCGGTCTTGTCCATCCCCTCGAGCTTGGGGTCGTCCTCGGCCGGCAGCCGCCCGTCCTCCACCGCCATCTTGCCGCCCTCGCCGGTGCGCAGCCGGCGGTTGCGCTCCTCGTCCGACGCGTAGATCTGAGAGCCGTCCCACCAGTGCGTGACGGTGTTCACGTAGGTGGGCGGCGCCGAGCCGCCGTTCATGGACGTGCGGTCGGGGCTCGTGCGCTTCACGCGCATCGGGTCCTCCGGCCAGTCCTCGTCGCCATCCGGGATCGGCACGTCCAGGAACTCGCGCGGGTTGTTCTCGCCGTGGCCGAACCAGTCGTGGTTCTGGAACTGGATCCAGCAGCCGGCCAGGACGTTGAGCGAGGTGGCCGGCTTGAAGGTGTCGCGGTTCAGCAGCCTGGTGCTCACCTCGCGCGGGTTGGGCTCCATGAAGGCCGGCATGGGCTCCACCGCGGTGGCCTCGGCCGGCGCATTGCGCCCGAAGCGCGAGCCCACGCGCCCCATGTCCGGGTCGGTGGGGTCCTGGCGGGCGCCGTCGTAGGTGCGGTACTTGGGCAGCTCCTCCGGGGGGATCGACCTCGGGCGGCTTGACGTCCCTGGTGTCGTAGAGGTTGAACTGGCGCAGGTCGTCGCGCAGCGCGCGCAGGTTCAGCAGCGCCACCACGTTGGGCAGATGCCACCAGTCGCGCGTGCGGTTCACGCGCTTGAAGACCTGCGAGTTGACCGTCGAGAAGCCCCTCTCGATGGAATCCAGCATGCTCATCCGTGTTCCTCCCTCCCTCCGTTAAGCGCCGGGAACCCGGCGCGCGGCGAGCATACTTCGGCCGCGCGGGCCCGGACAACCGTCCTGCGCTCGGACCCGATGCCCGAGGCCGGGATGCCCGAGCCCCGGTCGTGCGCCTGGAGCCCCATGACCAGGGCGCCAAGACGCAAATGACGCTTACCGACGGACCCCTCCCGCGCCCCGGGACGCGCCGGCGTCGAAAGGGCCGCAGGGGTCGCAAGACCACCGTGCGCACCCGCGGCTGCTGGGACTCGGCTAGCGGCCCGGGTCCGCCCGTGCCGCCCGGGCTGGTGATTCCCCTACGGGCGCTCGGGGGTCTGGTCGCATTTGTGCCACCGGGTGACCGCGTGTTGCACCCCACGCAACAAACTGTCCGAAAGAGTCCAGCGTGAGTTGGGGACTACCGGCACCCCGCCCCCGGCGGCCGCCTAGCTGCTGGCCCGCACCCGCGGCTCGCCCTCGGGCGTCTGCCCGTCGCGGCCCACGTAGCCACCCTGCGCGCCGACGCACACGTAGACCGCCTCCTCGTCGCCCACGTTGCGGATCTTGCGGTGCGTGGCGGCCGCCACCCGCGCCAGGCCTCCCGGGCCCAGCCGGTGCACCGTGCCGTCGCCGAACTCGATCTCCACGGTGCCGCTATGGAAGATGTACAGCTCTTCCTGGCGCTCGTGGAAGTGGAAGCCGGTCTCGTAGTTGGGCGGGAGCACGATGGCGTTCACGCCGAACTCCTCCACCCCCAGCTCGCGGCGCACCTTGCGGAAGCCGGGCCCCTCGCCAAGCCCGTCGATGGTCGCGACGGCGTAGCCGTCGCCCTGCGTGGTCCCTGCGGTCTCATCGGCCATGGCCGGGACCCTATTCGTCGTCCTCCTCCTCGTCCTCGGCGGGCACGGCGCCGGGCACGCCGGGGTCCTCCTGCTTGCCCTCCCAGTCGCGCTTGGCGTCGTCGATCTCCTGGCCCACACGGTCGCCCTCGCCCTCCAGGTTCTCAACCTGGCGATCGAGCTCCGGGTCGCCCGTGGACTCCTGCTCCTCGTTCTCCGACTCGTTCACTTCAGGCTCTTCATCCATGTCCGCCGTCTACCCCTGCGCGCCCCCGCGAAACGGAGCTCAGCCCCCGGCCGTCTCCGCGCGCCGCACCCCGCGGATGGCCCACACGGCCAGCACGCCCGCCATGCCGATCACCGCCGCGAAGGCCAGGCCCAGGTCCGGCGAGCCGCCCGAGATCAGGTCACGCCCGGCCTGCACCACCGCGGTCACCGGATTCACGCCGGCCGCCGCCTCCACCCACCCGGTCAGCAGGTTCAGTGGCACGTACACCGGCGCCAGGAAGAGGATGAGGAAGGTGGGCGTCTGCATGAGCGGCCCCGCCTGGATCGACCTGAACCTCATCGCGATGCCCGCGGCCCACATGATCGACGCCAGGTTCATGAGCGCCGCGAGCGAGTACAGGCCCACCAGGTCGACCGCCGAGCCGCCGACCTGCATGCCCGTGGCCAGCGCCACCGCGGTCAGGATCACCCAGATGAACACGGCGCGGCCCAATGCCGCGATCGCATAGCCGGCCAGGATCGCCAGGCGGTTTGGCGCCGCCAGCATGAGCCGCCGCCCGAACCCGGACTCGAAGTCGCGCGCGATCGCAAAGCCCGTGAACACGCCGCCGAACGCCGACGCTTGGAGCAGCACGAACACGAACTGGAACGCCGTGTAGCCGGACGGGAAGTCGAAGCCCGGCGTGTTCGCCACGCTGGACAGCCCGCCCGCGAACGCCGTGAAGAAGAACATGGGGAACATCACGGCGGGCACGACCAGGGCCGGGTTGAGGAAGAAGTTGTGCAGGTTGCGCCACGCGACGGCGCCGGCCACGCTGCGGGACCTCACGTCCTCACCAGCCTGGTGCGCAGGTTGGCCACGGCCAGGGTCAGGAACACCGCGGCGATGGCCAGGCCGCAACCGAACGCCAGCGCCAGCGCCTCGCCGTCGAAGCCCACGATGAACAGGCTGCGGATTCCCTCCAGCAGATAGCTCACCGGGTTGTAGGTGGCGATCGTGCGAAACCAGTCCTGCTCGATCAACGGCCGCGGCAGCGCCATGGACGACAGGAACAGGAACACGAACAGCACCGGGAAGAGCCCCTGCACCGCCTCCCCGTTGCCGAACCGGAACGCCGCGAACACGCCGATGCACCCGAAGGCGAAGCTGATGAGCACCGACAGCGCGAGGATCACGAACACACCCGCCACCCCCGCCTCGAGTGTGGCGCCCGCCGCCAGGCCCACGGCCACGAAGATCAGCGCCTGGAGGACGCCCAGCGCCACCGCCCCCGCCAGCTGGCCGGCCACCAGGGCCACGCCGCTCATGGGCGTGAGCGCCAGGCGGTTGAGGAAGCCCGTCTCGATGTCGCGGGCCAGGTCGGCGCCGGCGCCCGACACGGAGAAGATGCCGGCCTGGATGAAGGGGATGGCCAGGGCGAACGTGAGGTAGGAGTCGGTCGGGAAGCCGGGGATGTCCGTGGCGGCGTCCAGCCCGCCGGTGTTGATGGCCAGCAGGAACAGCGGGAACGTGATCGACGGGACGATCTGCGACGGCTGGCGCAGCGTGCGCACCACCGAGCGCCGGGACAGCTCGGCTACCTGGGTCCAGGTGGCCGAGCTCACGCGGCTGCCGGCTCGGCGGCGGGCCGTGCGTCCTCGCCCGCGTCCTCCTCCTCGCCCTCCCCGGCGCCCTCCAGGGTGCGGCCGGTCTTGGCGAGGAACACGTCGTCCAGCGTGGGCGCGTGCAGCTGGAGGTGGGCCACCTCGATGTTCTCGGCGTCCAGCGCGCGGACCACGTCGGCCAGCGACGAGTCGCCGCCCTTGAGCCGCACGCCGATGCTGTCGGCCTCGTGGTGGGGGCACTCGCCGTCGCCGAAGCGCTCCAGCACGCGGGCCATGTCGCCGGCCCGAGCGGGGTCGGCGGGCACGGCCTCCACGCTCGACTGGCCGATCTCGGCCTTGAGCGCATCGGGCGTGCCCTCGGCCACGATCCGTCCCTCGTCGATGATCCCCACGCGCCCTGCAAGCGCGTCGGCCTCCTCCAGGTACTGGGTGGTCAGGAAGACCGTGACCCCCTCCTGGCGGGCCAGGCGCTCGACCTCCTCCCACAGCGAGCTGCGGCTCTGCGGGTCCAGGCCGGTGGTGGGCTCGTCGAGGAACAGGATCCGCGGCCCGTGCACCAGCGCCAGCGCCAGGTCCAGCCTGCGCTTCATGCCGCCCGAGTAGCCGCCCACCTTGCGGTCGGCCGCGTCGGCCAGGCCAACCCGCTCGATTAGCTCGTCGCCGCGCCGGCCGCGCTCGGCCTTGGGCAGGCCGTGCAGCGCCGTCTGCAGCCGCATGTGCTCACGACCGGTCAGGAACGGGTCCAGGGCCGCCTCCTGCAGCGCGGCGCCGATGTTCTCGCGCACCCTGGCGCCGTCCTCGCGCACCTCGTAGCCGGCCACCCGCGCCTTCCCCTCATCCGGCGGGAGCAGGGTGGTGAGCATGAGCACGGTGGTGGACTTGCCGGCCCCGTTGGGGCCGAGGAAGCCGTAGATCTCCCCCGGGTCCACGTGCAGGTCGATGCCGTCGACGGCGCGCGGTCCTTTCTTGAACTCCTTGACCAGTCCCTCGACCTCGATCGAGGCTGGGTGCTCTGTGTTCGGCATAGCCCGAGACCCTACGCCTCGGGCTATACCGCTCGGTCACTGCTAGTCGCGCAGCGCCAGCACGGGCAGGCGGTCGCGGTCAAGCAGCGTGGCCAGGGCCTCGACCATCGCGCGGGTCGAACTGCGACCCGGCGCAGGCGCGCAGCTCCGCCACCGCCGCGTCGACCTCCATCCCCTTGCGGTAGGGGCGGTCGGAGGTCATGGCCTCGAAGGCGTCGGCCACGAAGATGATCCGCGCCTCCTCGGCGATCTCGTCGCCCTTCAGGCCCTCCGGGTAGCCGCCGCCGTCCAGGCGCTCGTGGTGCTGGCCGACCCACACGGCCTCCTCGTGGAGTCCCGCGTGCACCAGCATCGAGCGCCCCGACCGTCGGGTGAACCCGCATCTCCTCCCACTCCGCGTCGTCGAGCTCGCCGGGCTTCGAGAGGATCGAGCGCGACACGGCGATCTTGCCGATGTCGTGGAAGAACGCGGCCCGGCGCAGGCTCACGATCCGCTCCTCCGACAGCCCGAGCTCCTGGCCCATGGCCACGGCGTAGGCGGCCACGTTCTCGGAGTGGTCGCGCGTGTGCAACGGCTCTGCGTCGATCGTCGACACCAAGGCATAGAGGTTCGACACGGTTGCGTCGCGCTCCTCCCCCGCCTTCGGCAGGGTGGCCTCGCTGGCCACCGCGCAGATGTTCTTCCCGTTGCGCTTGGCCCAGTACAGGGCGGCGTCCGCGCGCCGGTCGAGCTCGTCGGTGGTCGCCGCGTCCTGCGGGCACGACGCCAACCCGGCGCTGAGCGTCACGCGCCGGCCGTTCGTGAGCTTGTGCCGGGCCACCGCCGTGCGCACGCGGTCCGCCACCAGCAGCGCGTCCAGCTGCTGGGTCTCCGGCAGGATCAGGCCGAACTCCTCGCCGCCCAGCCGGGCGAAGCCGTCCGAGGGCCGGATTAGCTCGGCCGCTATCTCGGTTATCCGGCGCAGCACGTCGTCGCCGGCGGCGTGGCCGAGGCGGTCGTTGATGCTCTTGAAGTCGTCGATGTCGAAGATCACCAGCGACACGGGCGAGCCGTAGCGCTCGGTGCGGCTGACCTCGGCCTCCACCGCCTCGTAGAAGAAGCGCCGGTTGTGGATTCCGGTCAATGGGTCGCGGGTGGCCAGCTCGAGCTTGTCGCGGTAGTCGCGCGCGTTCTGCACGGCGATCGCGAGCTGAGTGGCCAGCAGCGCGAGACGGTCGATCTCCTCGGCATCCCAGGGATCGTCCTCCCCGCGCAGCAGCGTCACGGTGCCGATGTCATCGCCGCGCGCGTGCAGCGGCAGCCAGAAGATGTGACGCGCGCCGCGGGTTCGCACGCCCACGCCGCGGTCCTCGACGCCCTTGCGGGCCCAGGAGTGCTCCCCGTTCCAGTCGCCCGTGACCGCCACCAGGCGATCGAGGCCTCCGTCCGGCCCGCTCATGTGGATCGCCCCGCTGGTGGCCCGCGCTGCGATCCGGAGCACGTCCAGGCCCCTGTCCACGATCGGCCCTTCCTCGAGCGTCTCGGTCATGGTCGTGGCCAGCCCCGTGAGGGCCTGCAGGTCGTGATTGCGCCGCGACACGTCCCGGTGCAGCCTGCGCTCCCGCTCGATCGCATGACGGTTGTCCAGCAGCAGGTAGGACTGGCGGCCGAACACGAGCGTGATGACCACCGCGAGGCTGGTGCCGAAGAAGGCCACGGTCCATCCGGTCAGCGAGCCCGCGAGCCAGACTCCGAGGGTGATCGCCGGCAGCGCGCCCACAGCCACGATGGGCAACAGCAGGCGATTGGTCATCCAGTTCTCGGTGAGTGCGTCGTCCTCGTCCGCGCCACCGGACTCGGCGCGAGCCGCCACGGCCAGGCCGGCACCCGCGATCGCCCAGAGGACGGCGGTGAGGCTGGGCATCTCGGCCACGCGACCGGCTGCGCTCAGCGCCACCAGCGCGTCGCCCACCACCGCCACGCCGATGCCCACGGCCAGCCAGCGCCCGATCCTGCGCTGCTCGCTCGTGGGTGCGGCGATCGCGACGAGCCCGGCCACCAGCAGCGCCGCCACGTCCAGCAGGAAGACCACCGTGAGCAGCACGTCGCCCTCGGACACACCCGGGACCACCACGAAGTAGACGCTCACGCAGGCGATCACCACGCAGCAGATCAGTCCCTCCGAGAGCCCGTCGAAGGTCGCATGCGCCAGGGAGCGCACGGCCAGCAGCGAGGCGCCTGCCAGAAGGCCGACCGACGCCAGGGAGCCCAGGTAGAAGGCGATCGTGGGCTCGGCGCCCAGCAGCTCAGCGGCTACCCCGGCCGCCGCGGCCAGGATCACCAGCGCCGACACTGCGGTCATCGCCATCCAAACCTTCCGCCGCGGTCCGTGGCGCCGCGTGGCCCGCGCGCAGCACGCGCAGGCATAGAGCGCGACTCCTACGGTCGGGACGAAGGCCAGGTCGGAGAGGCTGATGCCCACCGCCGGCAGGAGCATCGGCGAGGCCACCACCAGGGCGAAGAGGGCGGTCATGTCACCGCTCGTGCGCGACGCCGCGCCCACACCGTCGGTGCGCCGGCGCGCGCTGCCCCCCGTGCCTCCCTCGCTACCCATGCCTGGCCTATCGGCCTGGCGCGCCGGGAGTATGAGTCGCTAGCGCGTACGCGCCTGCGGTCGCGTACGCGCGCCCGTGAGATCAAGGCATGGCGACCACGGCCGATAGTTGCCACATGGAGTACGTGCACGGATGCGTCTTCTGCGGCTGGCACCGGGACGCGTCGAGCCCCACGGTGCTCTCGCCCTCGTGCGAGCGGTGTGGCTGCACGCTGAGCTCCGTGAGCGGTGCCAACTGGACCGGCGCCGATGCGGGTCGGATCCTCGGCCCGGAGCCCGTCCGCAACCGGATCCTGCGGCTGGCCGCGATCCTCGGCGCCGCACTGGTGGCGCTGGCCGCGCTTCGCACCGGCTACGCGCTCGGCGGGCCGGCCGTGGCGGTCGCCGCCGTGGGCATCGCGGGCCTGGTCTCGGTCGCCGTGGTGTCAGCGAGTGGACGCATCGCGGAGTCCAGTTCGGCGCCGAACGGCCGATAGGGAGACCATGAGCATCGGGCTACCGGAAACCACTCTCCTCTGGCCCGTCTGCGCCGTGCTGGCGGGCATGCTCGGCATCGCCCTCTGGCGCCTGCGCTCGCTCGACCACAGCCGGCTGATGCTGGAGGTCGAGCTCTACGGGCTGGCCAACCACGACAACATGACCGGCCTGTTCAACCGCCGCCGGTTCGAGGACGAGGTGGCCGGCCACATGGCTCGGGTGCGCCGCTACGGCGGGCCCACCACGGTGCTGGTCATCGACCTCGACCGCTTCGACAAGGTCAACCAGGAGCTAGGCCGCTCCGTCGGCGACTCGCTGCTCACCAGCGTGGCGCGAGGCATCTATCAGCGCCTGCGCGACAGCGACGTGGCCGCCCGGCTGGACGGCGACTCGTTCGCGGTGCTGCTGCCCGAAGTCGACGCCGAGGCCGCCGCAGCCGTGGCCAACGACCTGCTCGCCACCGTCCGCAGCGCCGTCGTGGAGGTGCCGGACGCGGGCATCGCCTGGAACACCGCCAGCATCGGCGTGGCCTACGACTCGGACTCGGCCGGCACGGACCCCCGCGAGCTCATCGCGGCCGCCGACGGGGCCATGCGCAAGGCCAAGCGCTCGCGCGGCGACAGCGTCGCGTTCGCCGACCCGGTCGCAAGCGACCGCGCGCCGTACCCCACCTGGGCTTGAACCCGGGGGGCCGGCAGGCCCCGCCCTCGCCTTAGTTCTTCTTCCCGCGCGAGCTTCGCCCGGACCCGTTCTCCTCGTAGTCGTGGAACTGGACCGACACCCGGTCCGTCGAGGAGGGGAAGTTGGGGAAGCTCACGTCACGAGCCGGCCCCCTGCCCCGCGAGCGCAGCCGCGCGCGCACGGTTCCGGTCGTCGGCGACGACGCCGGCATGAACACGTCGACGCCGGTCAGGAAGGGCAGCCCCGCGAAGAGCGGGATCGCGCTGGACACGTCCGACCGGCCGTCCGAGCCGCGGTCGAAGGTGAAGACGGCGATCGCGCGCTTGCTGACCGGAGCGGTGCCGGCGTTGATCACGTTCGTCCCGTTGATCTTGAGCACGTCGTTCTGCTCGCCCTGGTCG
Organism: uncultured Thermoleophilaceae bacterium; assembly: GCA_963755215.1. Taxonomy (GTDB): domain Bacteria; phylum Actinomycetota; class Thermoleophilia; order Solirubrobacterales; family Thermoleophilaceae; genus JAAYBF01. Next base: position 75,197 of record CAVWIW010000006.1, on the reverse strand, counting down.
CCCCAGAACTCCTTGTAGCGGACGAAGACGGCAGAGCTGTGGCGCGGGCCCCGCTCGGCCAGCGCGTCTGCACCGGCCCCGGGCTCGGAGGTCAGCAGGCGCACGAGGTAGTCGCTGCGCCGGAAGGGCTCGTAGTAGATGTGGTGTACCCCGGTGGTGCGCGACAGGGCGAATTCGTAGCGCTGGCCCGACTTCAACCTGCGCACCGGGCCCCAGGACCCGTCGGGGCGGATGGCGGGCCTGGCCACCGGCCCGCGCCGGGTGCGCCGCCCGCGGGCGTCGACCTGGTAGATGGCGAGCTTCCTTCCCTCGACCCCGACGTTCTGCGGGAACAACACCGCCCTCCCGGCGAGGGTGATGCGGCCGCGCTGGCGCTTGATGCCCCACTTTGGACGCCGCCCGGTGAAGAACTTGAAGTAGTGGACGAAGGACTCGGCCGACGTCGCCACCTGCACGTGCGTCTGGTTCGGGATCGTTACGTTCGTCGCACCTGGGATCGAGCGGCCGGGAGTGCCGGCGCCCGCCCACACGGCGAGGGTGGGCACGCCGCCGGGCGGCGCGGCGGCGGGGAAGCCGTCGATGTTCACGTAGCGGGCGACGTTGGCCGCGCGCGCGGGAGAGCTGAGGTAGGACTGGAGCACCCGGGTCCCGAGGGAGTGGCCGAGGAGGTCCACCTTGCGGCGGCCGGTGTCGCGCCTGGCGTCGGCGACCAGCGCATCGAGGCGCTCGTGCACCCGCTCCTGGCTCTCCACGCCGAAGCCCGAGTCGTAGTCGAGCACGCGGACCCACTTGGGCGAGTAGCCGTTGCTCGCGAACCGAAGCGCCTGTGACTCGAACTGCGCGCCGGAGCCGAATCCACCGTGCACGAAGATCATCGGATTGGCCCGTTTCGTCGGCCCCTTGCCGCGCGCCGCCTGAGCCGCGGGTGCCGCGACCAGCAGCGCGATGGTCGTGAGCAGCATTGCCAGCCGCCAAGGCTTCATCAGACACTTCCTCCCGTTCGCCGTGGCGCCCCCTAGGGCGGCACGATACGGCAGACATTCTTACCGATGCGTAGACGCGCGGCCGATCCGGCGGCCGCGCCCTCAAGTCCGCGCGCGCGCGTGACGACTGAAGGAAGGCGTGTTCACGCGACGCGATACCCCTGCCTTGGCGCGGCTACGGCGGCCGGTGGGGGTGGCCCTCGCCCTGGCGTCCGTGAGTGCACTGAGCGGCGCGGCGCCCGCCGCCGCCGACCACCCGGGCAAGCTGGTGCAGGGCACGGTGGTCACCGACCACGCCGACGACTTCCGCAAGCGCAAGCCGCTCGCGCGCCCGCTGTTCACGCTGCGCACGAAGCGCACCGAGCGCCGGCTGCGCTTCAAGCGCGCGGTCAGCCGCAAGCGGCTGCGGGTCAGGTCCACCGTGCGCGTACGGGGCCGCGTGAAAAAGCGGTCCATCGACGTCCGCCGGCTGGGCAAGCCGCGGCGCCGGCTGCGCGCGCGGGCCGCCGACGTGCAGTCCGGGCCGCGCAAGACCGCGGTGGTGCTCATCCGCTTCAGCGGCGGCAGCCCGAATCAATTCAGCCCCGCGGCGGCGCGGGCCAAGGTGTTCGGCGATCCCGAGTCCACCAACGCCTACTTCCAGGAGGCGTCGGACGGGGACGTCTCGCTCGTGGGACACGTCCAACCCGAGGGCGACGTGTTCGGCGCGTACACGGTCACCCGGGGCAGCGGGAGCTGCGACAACAGCTACGCCGGCTGGCGCAACTCGGCCCTGTACCAGGCTGTGGCGGGCGGGCTGCAGCAACAGGAGTACGACCACCTTGTCTACGTCCTGCCCCCCGGGTCGGGCTGCGCGTGGTCGGGCCTGGCGGCCGTGGGCGGCAACTGGTCGATGCTCAACGACACGCTCGACACCTGGGTGGTGGCGCACGAGCTCGGGCACAACATGGACCTGGACCACGCGGCCGCCGACACCTGCCTGGGCCCTGGCTGGACGGTGGTGCCCCTCAGCGCCGACTGCTCCAGTGACGAGTACGGCGATCCCTACGACGTGATGGGCAACCACGGCAGCCGCCTGTTCAACGCCGCGCACCGGCTGAGCACCGGCTGGCTGCTGGGCTCGCAGTCGCGCACGATCTCCCAGAACGGCACCTTCTCACTCGATGCGCTGTACGACTCCAACCCGCTCACCCTCGACACCGGCACGCGGGTGCTGCGCGTGCGCCGGCCCGACGGGCGCGAGCTGCACCTGGAGGTCCGCCGCCCCTTCGGCCTGTTCGACGACTACTCGGGCGGGAGCGCCGTGGTCAACGGGTTGTCCGTGCGAATCGACCGCGGCCCCCTCAATCAGGGCTACGACGACCGCACCACCCACCTGCTCGACATGGGCACCTCCACGACCAACTACTTCTACGACTCCGCGCTGCCGATCGGCCAGACGTTCACCGACCCGATCTCGACCACGTCGATCACGCTGAACGCCCTGGGCCCCTCGGGCGCAACCGTCAGCGTGGACCTCACCGGCTCGGGCCCGGACCGCAGGGCGCCGGGGCGGCCCACGCGCGTCACGGCCGCCACGGCGGCGCCGGGCCAGGCGAGCCTGACCTGGACCGCGTCGGCCGACAACATCCAGACCACGGCCTACGACATCTACCGCGGTGGCGCGCTCATCGGCACCAGCCCCACGGCGTCGTTCACCGACACGTCCCTTCCCGCCGGCACCCCCACCTACACGGTGCGGGCGCGCGACGCCGCCGGCAACGTGTCGCTGCCCTCCGGGCCCGCGACCCTGGACGGGCCGCCCTCGGTGGAGCCGGAGGAACCGGTCGCCCCGCCCGGCCCGACCAACCCCGGCCCAGGGACCAACCCCCCCACAAGCCCCACCAGTCCTCCCCCGAGCGGGACCAAGCGTCCCGTGGCCGTCAAGCCCGTGAGCCTCGTGCCGGTGCGCGCGGTCATGCTCTCCCGCTCGCGCGCGCGTGGCAGCGTGGCGCGGCTGGCTCGGGCCGATGGACGGGCGATGTCGGTGCGCGGCCGCCGCGGGCTGGTCCGATTCGAGGCCCGCTTCGCCCGCGTGCCGTCGCGCAGCGGGCGGCTCAAGCTCACACTGCGGGCACGCGGGTCGACCTCCTGCCGCGGCCGGGCCGAGATCTACGTGCCGGGCTCGCGCCGCTGGGTGCGGCTCGGGAAGGTGTCGCTCGGGCGCCGCTCACGGACGCTCTCCCTGCGCAGCGGCGCCGCGGGCTCGCGCTACGTGTCACGGGGCCGGGTGGTCAAGGTGCGCGTGTCGTGTGCGTCGCGCCGGCTGCGCACGGTGTCCGCCGACCTGCTGCGCCTGACCGCGAGCTGACCCTAAAGGCCGGTCGCGACCTTGCCGATGCCCGACGGGAGGGGCGAAAGTGAATTCAGCGGCAGGAGACAACCTCCAGCTTGGCGAGCGACAGCTCCAGCGCGAGCGCCTGCTCGACATGGAGCGGCGCCTCAAGCCCTACCGGCTGGCGGCGTTCGGAGTGCTCGCGCCTCGCGCTGGTGGCCTCGGGACCGACCTTCGGTTGGTGGTGGATTCATTCCGCTGGCGGCCGCGCTGGCGGCCTTCTCCGTCGGTGACCGCCTGCGCGGCAACAGCCCCCACCCCGAGCGCTGGGCGGCTGTGTCCTGGGGCATCTCGCCGCTGATGATCGCGGTGAGCGTTGCCCTCACGGGCGGGCACGAGAGCCCGGCGCTGCCGTGGATGGCGCTTCCCGCTGTGACCCTGGGTGCGCGCTTCGGAAACCGTGGGATCACCATCGGGCTGGTATGGATCGTCGCGCTCATGGGCGCCGCCACCGCGCTCGATTTCTCCGGCTTCCTCGACGACCCGTTGCTCATGGTCTTCTCCGTAGCCCTGACCCTGGCCGTCACCCTGCTGGGCGGGGCACTGGTGCAGTCCGATCGAGACCACCGCCGCGAGGCGGTGATCGACCCGCTCACGGGGCTGCTCAACCGATCGGCGCTCTCGATGCGGTTCACCGAGTTGAGCTCCGATCGCGACGAGCGGCGCGACCCCGAGCGGGGGAAGCACGTGGCGCTGCTCATCGGGGACCTCGACCATTTCAAGCGGGTCAACGACGAGCACGGGCACGCGGTCGGCGACTCCGTGCTCGTCGACGTGGGCTACACGCTGCGCAAGCAGCTGCGCGCGCTCGATCACGTCTACCGAGTCGGCGGCGAGGAGTTCGTGGCGATCCTGCCCGGCGCCGACCTGGAGTCCGCGCGCGAGGTGGCCGAGCGGTTGCGGGTGGCGATCGAGCAGTCACGGCCGGGCGGCGTCGACGTGTCGATCAGCTTCGGCGCCGCATCGTGCCCGCGGGACGAGCTCGATCACGTGCTGCTCTACGCGGTCGCCGACAGCGCCCTGTACGAGGCCAAGCAGGCCGGGCGCAACGAGGTGCGAACGCGCGAGTACCGCGCGCCGGCACTCGTCACCGCCTGAATCCGCGCCCGCGGCGGCGGCGGTCTAGTGTCCGGGGGGCCCGTCCCACGCCCCAGGAGGACCGCCGTGAGCCAGAAGTGGACCGCCGCCGACATCCCCGACCAGAGCGGCCGCGTGGCCGTGGTCACCGGGGGCAACAGCGGGCTCGGGCTGGAGACCGCGCGTGAGCTCGCCCGCCACGGCGCCCGGGTCATCCTCACCGCGCGCGATCCCGCCAAGGGCCAGACCGCGGTCGCCGACATCCAGGCCTCGGCGCCGGACGCCGAGGTCAGCGTGGCCGAGCTCGACCTGGCCAGCCTCGACTCCGTGCGCGCGTTCGCCGGGGGCCTCGGCGAGGAGCGCCTGGACCTGCTGATCAACAACGCCGGGATCATGATGACCCCGCCGAGCAAGACGGCCGACGGCTTCGAGCTGCAGTTCGGCACCAATCACTTGGGCCACTTCGCCCTCACGGGACTGCTGCTGGACCGCCTGGCCCGCGCCGACGCGGCGCGCGTGGTCACGCTGTCCAGCATCGCGCACAAGCGCGGCCGGCTGGACTTCGACGACCTCCAGCGCGAGCGCAGCTACGGCCCCCAGTCCGCCTACGAGCAGTCGAAGCTGGCCAACGCCGTGTTCGGGGTCGAGCTCGATCGCCGGCTGCGCGCCGCGGGGTCGCCGATCATCAGCGTCCTCGCCCACCCCGGCTACTCGGCCACCAACCTCCAGTCGACCGGTCCCGAGGGAGTGATGAAGCGGATCATGAGCGTGACCAATCACGTGCTCGCTCAGAAGGCCGAGATGGGAGCGCTGCCGACCCTGTACGCGGCCACCGCGCCCGGCGTGGACGGCGGCTCGTTCGTCGGGCCCGACGGCCTGCTCGAGGCGCGCGGCCACCCGACTTTCGTCGACGTGACGGGCCAGGGCCGCGACCCGCAGGCCGGACGCCGGCTGTGGGACGTCTCGGAGGAGCTCACCGGCGTGCGGTTCGAGATCCCGACGCCGGCGGCTTAGCTACGAGGCGACGGCCTCCACGAGCGCGCTGATCCCGACGCGCTCGACTCGGCCCGGCGTCAGGCCCGCGCCTGTCAGCAGCTCCTGCAGCTCCTCGCGCGAGCGCTCGCGCCCGTCGTCGCACTGGGTGAGCATGTGCAGGTCGGTGACCGAGGCCATCGGGTGCGGGCGGTTGCGCTCCTGCAGCTGCTCGATGACCACCAGCGAGTGCCCGGGGCCATCGATGCGCGCACCCCGGCCAGTACCTTGGCGCTCGCCGCGTCGTCCCAGTCGTGGAGGATGTTCTTGAGCACGAACACCTCGGCGTCCACGCGGAGCTCGCCGAATAGATCGCCCTGCTTCAGCTCGACGCGGTCGCCGAGCCCGCGGCCGGCCAGGTAGCGCTCCGCCTCCGTCAGGACTCCCGGCGCCTCCACCAGCACGCCGCGGAGTCCGGGCCGCTTCTCGAGAATCGCCGCCAGCAGCGTCCCGGCGCCGCCCGCCACGTCGCACACGGTGCCCTGCTCCGGCCAGATCGAGGCGGCGGCCAGGCCGGGGGCCTCCAGCTCGGTGACCGAGCGCATCGCCGCGGCGAACAGCCGCTCCTGCTCGGGGTGCGCGGTGAACCAGTCCCACACCGAGGCCCCGTGCACGCGCGGGAAGGCCGAGCGGCCCGTGCGCACCGACTCGGCCAGGTCGCCCCACGCGGCCCCGGTGGCGGGCATGGCCACCACCCGCGCCCAGGCGGCGCCGGAGGTCGGCCGGTCGCTGCGAAGCGCCCTGCCAACGCGGGTCAGGCGGAAGCGCCCGCGCCGATCCAGCTTCACGATTCGATCCACCGCGCCGGCCCGCAGCACGCGGTGCAGGGCATCGGCGTCCACGTCGAGCCGCGCCGCCAGCTCGGCGGCGGTCATCGGCCCCTCGTCGAGCACGTCGGCCACGCCCAGCTCCGCGATCGTTCCCAGCACCTGCGTGCGGGCGATGCCCATCGACCGGTCCCACAGCACCGCGTTCGGGGGCAGCAGCGCGTCGGCCGCGGCCAGCAACGCCCGCCGGAGGGCGATGATCGCATCGACTACCGGTGCCGGTGGGACGGGCGCCGCCACGCCGGGATCCTCCCACCGGCCCGGCGGCCTTGCCTCCGTCAGCTGCGCCGCGCGACCACCGTGATGGCCTCGGCCTCCTCCTCGGAGAGCTCCAGCGCCGCGGCGCTCAGGGAGTCGGTGGCGGTCTCCGGCCGGCTGGCGCCCGGGATGGGCACAACCGACGGCGCCAGCGACCGCAGCCACGCCAGCGCCACCTGATGCGGCGAGACCCCATGCGCCTCGGCGGCCTCGTTGACCGGATCCACGCTGCCGGACACCTCGTCGGCGTTGCCGATCCCGCCCAGCGGCGACCACGCCAGAAAGGCGATCCCCTTCTCCGCGCACACGAGGGGCTCGCGCTTCTCCAGCGGGTCGGTGTAGCTCAGCGACAACTGGTTCTGCACCGAGGCGATCGGCACGATTGCCTCCGCCTCCTCCAGCTGCTCCACCGTGCAGTTGGACAGCCCCACCTCGCGCACCTTGCCCTCGTCGCGCAGCTCCTTGAGCGCGCCCACCGACTCGGCGTAGGGCACCTGCGGGTCGGGGCGGTGCAGCTGGTAGAGGTCGATGGTGTCGGTGTCCAGGGCCTTCAGCGATGCCTCGCACGCCGCGCGCAGGTGCTCTGGCGAGCCGTCGATCTCCCAGGAGCCGCCGGGCCGGATGTGGCCGCCCTTGGTGGCCACCACCAGGCCCTCGCGATCCCGCCCGTTCAGCGCCTTCGCGATCAGGCGCTCGTTGTGACCGATCTCCGACTCGTCCTTGCAGTAGGCGTCGGCGGTGTCCAGCAGGTTGGCGCCGGCGTCCAGCGCAGCGTGGATCGTGGCGATCGACCGCTCCTCGGGCGGGCGCCCGGACAGCGACATGGGCATGCAGCCCAGGCCGATGGGATGGAGCTCGGTTCCGTTCAGGGAGATGGTCATGCGGAGAGCATGCCCGGGCGGCCCTGTCTTACACACGATCCGCTTTCGCTTTACACAGGTCCTGTGTAAGGCCTGCTGCCAGTGACGCCTTACACACATCTCGTCATGTTCTTACACATAAATTGTGTAAGGCGCTAAGCTGCTGCTCGCATGCGGCAAGCCAGTGGCGACCTCTTCCCCACCGACGCTCCCCTCCCCGCCAGCCAGCTCATCGGCCGCGACGACGATGTCCGCGAGCTCGCGCTGGCGCTGGAGAACGGCACTCACCTGATCGTGGCGGGACCGCGCCGCACCGGCAAGACCAGCGTGTGCGAGGCGGCCCTCACCCGTGCCCGCGGACGCGGCGCCTACACGGCGGCCATCGACCTGTTCCGGATCTCCAGCCCCGCCGAGCTGGCCGAGGCCATGGCGGTGGCAACGCTCTCCAACCGCGGCGCGATCAGGAAGCTGCTGCACAAGGCGCGCAACGCGGGCCGCGCCGCGCTGTCGGCGGCGCAGGCCAGCGCGGCGCTCACGCTCACGGGCGAGCTGGGCGAGGGCGTGGAGCTGGCGCTCACGCCGGGGCTGGCTGCGCAGGACCCCGACGGCGCCCTGGACCTGGCGCTGGCGCTCCCCGAGCGTGTGGCGGTGGCCGACCGCAAGCGGATGATCCTGTTCATCGACGAGTTCCAGGAGGTGGCCGCCGCGCGCCGCCCGTACGGCGACCCGGATTCGGTCACCAAGCGCATGCGGGCGGTCTTCCAGCGCTCGACGGGCGTGAGCTACCTGTTCGCGGGCAGCATCGAGCACCTGATGCGCGACCTGTTCGCGCCCACCAAGCGCGCCTTCAGCGGCTTCGGCAGCTTCCATGACCTGCGGCCCATCACCTCGCGCGAGTGGGAGCGCGGGCTGGCCCGTCGATTTGCCGTCGACGACTGCAAGATCGGAGCCGAGGCGCTGGCGCGGCTGATCGAGCTGGGCGCCGGCCACCCGCGGGCCACCATGCTCATCGCCCAGCAGACCCACCTGACCTCCATCGAGCTCGACACCCGCGAGATCACCCTCGAGCTGGTGGCGCTGGGCTACCGCGCGGCGCTGCGCGGCGACCGGCCGATGATGGAGCAGACCGTGGAGCGCATGCGCACCCTGCACCGCAGCGCGCTGCCGGTGGCGCGCTCGCTGGCCACCGGCGACCGCCCCGCCCGCGCCCTGCATCCCGGCGTGCGCGACCGCGTGCTCAAGCTGCTGCGCGAGGCAGGGATCGCGGAGCGGCCGGCCCGCGGCGAGTGGCGGATCGTGAACCCGCTGCTCAAGGCCTACCTGGAAGACCTGGACCCGGTGGCTTAGGGGCGGCGTCGCGGCCCAGCGGCCGCTGGTACCACCGAACGCTCAAGGGCTCGCCGAACTTCTCACCGACGTCCTCGAAGGTGCCCACCTCGGTGAAGCCAAAGGCGGCGTGCAGGCGGTCGCTGGCGGCATTGGGCTGGGTCACGCCGGCCACCGCGGTCCGCAGCCCGGAGCGGTCCAGGCGCGCGAAGAGCTCGGTGTAGAGCGCCGTCCCAACCCCCCGGCCGCGGTGATCCTCGTGAACGTAGGCCGAGGTCTCGCGGGTGGTGTCATAGCCCGGCCGGTCCTTGAAGCGACCGCTCTTCGCGTAGCCCAGCACCTCGCCGTCCTCGACCGCCACCAGCAGCTCGTTCCGGGCCGGTCCGTTGTCGGCCAGCACACCGCGCCACCACTCCACCGAAGGCCCCTCGAAGTCGAACGTGGCAGGGCCCTCCGTCGCGCGGGCGTAGATGGCGGCGATGGCGGGCAGGTGCTCCTCGGCGGCGTCGATCACCTCGATCGGCATCGGCGGCAGACAAGCACAGGCGGGCGCACGGCACCATGGCCACGGGGTCCAAGACGAGTGCCATCCGGTCGGATAGGGTCGGTCCCGTGAGCGCGCGAAGCATCCTGATCGGCGGGGTGATCGCCCGGACCGCGTACGGGCTGGTGTCCCTCTTCGCGCCGAAGATCCTGTTCTCGTCGGCGGACCCGCCCATCACCGACGACGTCCGCTACTTCAACGCGCTCTTCGGCGGCCGCGACCTGACCGTGTCCGGCCTCTGCATAGCCGCGTTGCGCGACGGCCGGGAGCACGAGGCACTCCTGGCCAACGTGTCGTGCGAGGCCACGGACCTCGTCGCGCTCGTTCAGGAGTACCGCCAGCGGGGCGAGCTCGACCAGTCGCTCAAGGCCGGCGTCGCGTTCAACCTCCTCGGCTGGCTGAGCTGGGCAGCGGCGGCCCGGGCGTTGTCTCGCTGACAATCCGCGAGCGCTCGAGCGCCCGCCGCAGGATGCGGCACACGTGCATCTGCGACACCCCGATGCGCTCGGCGATCTCGGACTGGGTCAGGTCCTCGAAGAAGCGCATGTAGAGCACCTGGTGCTCGCGCTCGCTGAGGCAGCCGAGGCTCCTGGACACCGCGTCGCGCGAGTCCACCAGCCCGAACCCGGGCTCCTCGTATCCGAAGCGCTGGAGGAGCGGGGCCGACTCCCCGTCGGCGCCAGCGGGCTCGTCGAGCGACCCCGGTCGCGCGCCCGCCGCCACCTCCAGCCCGCGCGTGACCTCCTCCACGCTCAGCTCGCACGCCGCCGCGATCTCCTGCGGCGTGGGTGAGCGCCCCAGCCGCTGCGAGACCTGCTCGGTCACGCGGTTCACCATCAACACCAGCTCCTTCTCGGACCGGGCCACGTGGATGACCCAGCCGAAGTCGCGGAAGTAGCGCTTGAGCTCGCCCAGGATGGTGGGTGTGGCGAAGCTGGAGAACTCGTGGCCGCGCTCGGGGTCGAAGCGATCGAGCGCCAGAACCAGCCCGAGGCTGGCCACCTGGCGAAGATCGTCGTCCGGCATGCCGGACTGCCGGTAGCGCTGGGCGAGCTTCTGAGCGAGCGGCATGAACCGCTCCACGAGCTCGTCCCGCGCAGCCTCGTCGCGGAAGCGCGCGTAGCGGCGCAGAAGGCGCCGCTCGCGGGCCAGGTTGGGCTGCTTGGGCTCGGTGCGAACCGGCGCCGCAGGCTCTGCAAGTGCTGAAGTAATGAGAACCGACCTCCCCGAATCTGTTGACGAAGCTCGTGTCTTCGCCGGCGGGGTTTAGGCCGGACTTCGTGGGTATACCCAGCGCGAGGGGCTCCTAACGCCCGTCGGAGCCGATCACGTCCTTCACGACATCGATCAGCGGGCGGCGGGTGCTTCGCGCCTCGCCGCGGATGCGGTCGAAGGCCTCCTGCTCGCCGATCTCGTGGCGCTCCATGAGGATCCCCTTGGCTCGCTCGATCAGCGCCCGGCGATCGAACGCCGCCAGCAGCTTCCTGTACTGGTGGTAGCGCTGGATCGCCACCTCGATGCCGCCCTGCAGCTCGGTGCCGCTCGTGGAGTCCAGGTAGGCGAACACGCCCTTCCTGGCCGCCTCGGCCACAAACTCGCGGCTGGCATCGGCCGCCAGCACCACGACCGGGCAGGTGGCCTCCTCGATGATCTCGCCGATGAGCTCCAGCGCGTGGTCGGTGTCCTCGTGCAGGGCAACGACCGCGATGTCGGGGCAGTGCTCGACCGTCGCCCGGCCCACCTTCGTGATCTCCACCTCGTGGGCGATCACGTCGTGCCCGAGCTCCTCCACCGCCTCCCCGATCGGCTTGAGGTAGATGTCGCGCTCGTCGGCGACGAGCACGCGCAGGCGATGGTGCTCGGCGTCGGTCATCGCGGGCCCAGCCTATCCGTGCTCTGGACCACGGGCACGGGGAGCCGGTAGCGTCGCCCAACGAGTATCAACCGAGCCTGGGAGGACATCGTGGCCGTTACCGAAGCGAAGGTCGTCGGACCGAACGACGGCAAGGCGGGCTGGCTTGGAAGCATCGGGGTGCGGTTCATGATCGACGGCGCCGAGGCCGACGAGCGCTTCTCGCTCGTCGAGCACCCCATGCCGCCGAAGGCACTCGCCGCGCCGCTGCACCGCCATACGCGCGAGGACGAGTACAGCTTCGTGATCGAGGGGCGCATGGGCGCGCTGCTGGGGGAGGAAGTGCTCGAGGCCGGGCCCGGCGACTTGGTCTTCAAGCCCCGTGATCAGTGGCACACCTTCTGGAACGCCGGCGACGAGCCGTGCCGGATCCTCGAGATCATCTCCCCGGCGGGCTTCGAGCGGTTCTTCGACGAGTTGGTGGACATGGGCGGCTCCGCTCAGGCCGATCCCGAGGCGCTTGGCGCGCTATCCGAGCGCTACGGCTTGGAAATCGATCCGGAGAGCATCCCCGGCCTCCTCGAGCGCTTCGGACTGGTTATGGGAGAGCCGCCGGCCTAGGCGGGACTCGGCGCCCGGCGCTGCCGCGCGCGCACCCGCCGCTTGGGGCTGAAGGTCACGCCGCGCCGGATGCCCTGCTCCGGCCTGCGGCCCACGGCCTCGAGGTCCGCGCGCTCGAGCACCCGCGCGATCACCACCGCCATCTCGAAGGTGGCGAAGCTGGCGCCCAGGCAACGGCGCGTGCCGCCGCCGAAGGGCAGCCAGGTGTAGGTGTCGGGCGCGTCGCCGTCCAGGAACCGCTCGGGCCTGAACTCGTCGGGGTCCGGGAAGCAGTCGCCGCGGCGGTGGATGGCGCCGATGCTCGGGTTGATCTCGATGCCGGGCTGTAGCGAGTAGCCGCCCAGCTCGAACGCCTCCTCGCGCACCACCCTCCCCACGCCGAAGATCACCGGCCGGATGCGCAGCGTCTCCTTGACCACGGCGTCGAGGTAGGTGCGGTCGCCGGCCGCCAGGCTCGGCCGCGAGCTTCTCGCGCACGCGCGGGTTGCGCATGAGCAGCTCGAAGGCCCAGGCCAGCCCGGCCGACGTGGTCTCGTGGCCGGCCACCAGCAGGGTCACCAGCTCGTCGCGCAGCTCGCGATCGGTCATCGGGTTGCCGTCCTCGTCGCGGGCGAGGAGGAGCATGGACAGCACGTCCTCGCGCTCGGCCAGGTCGGGCTCCTCGCGGCGCCTGGCGATCTCCTCGTAGATCAGTTCGTCGACCCGGCGCCGGTCCTCCTCGAACCGAGCGCCCGACCCGGCGCCCCGGCGGCCGCCGGAGACCACCATCAGCAGGATGCTCAGCTTGGAGGTCACGGGCTCGATGAGCTCACGGATTCGCCGCTTGAGGTCCTCCTGCCGCGGCCCCTCGGCCACGCCGAACACCGCCGAGGCGATCACGTCCAGCGTGAGCGCCTGCATCGACGGCAGCAGCGTGAAGTCGCGGTCGACGGGCCACGAGTCGATCGCGCGGTCGGCCGCGTCGCGCATCGTCTGCTCGTACGCGCGCATGCGCTCGCCGTGGAATGGCGGCAGCAGCAGCTTGCGATGGCGCATGTGCTCCGCGCCGTCCAGCAACAGCACCGATCGCGCGCCCACCACCGGGCCGAGCACCGCGTTGGCCTCCCCCGCGCGCAGCTGCGTCGGCGGCGCGCGGAACACCTGCTTCACCAGCTCCGGGTGGAAGACCATGACGAAGCCGGAGTCGAAGATGCTCCGGAAGGTCACGATGTCGCCATAGCGGCGCCTGTTCGTGTCCAGCCACAGGCGGTTGGCGAACAGGAAGCCGACGGTCTGCATCCAGCGCGGCAGGCGCGGGCCCGGCGGTAGCGCGGCGTTCAGGCTCTGCGCGACCGCGGGGGCGTCAGCGGGGCGGGTCGCGGCGTGTGATTCCACGCCCTGAAGTGTCCCACGCCGGCTGGGCGCGGGCTTGCGCCTGGTGGCGTTCCGTGCGACGGGTGTGCCAGCCTGCGGGGCCGTGAGGCGCCCGCGCTCACGCCCTGGGCTTCTACTCGCCCTGCTGTCCCTGGTCGTCGCCACCGGCGCGTCGGCGCCTGCCGCGTTCGCGGGCAACCCGACGCCCTCGGCCGCGGAGCGCCAGTTCGCCGGGCTGCTGAACGCGGCGCGCGCTTCCCAGGGCCTCGGGCGAGTGGAGATCTCCCCCGCGCTGACCGACATCGCCGACGACTACGTGCTCCAGAACGAGCGCGAGGGCGGCATCACCCACTCGCGCGACGCGCCCTACACGGCGCGCGCCAACGCCGTGGGGTGCGGCAAGTGGACGGGCCCCGTGCTGGCCGTGGGCTACCTGCCCAGCGCGCGGGCGGTGCTCGACGTGTGGCTCGGATCGCCCGGCCACCGCGCCGTGATCCTCGACCCTGAGATCACCCACCTCGGCACGGGCCTGCGGGGAGGCCACGCGGTGGCGTTCGGCATGCCGTGCCCGCGCAATGCGGCCAATACGAGCGGCGACTTCGGCGGGGCGGCGATCCCGTTGCCGCCGAGGCCCCCGGCGCCCAGCCGATGGTCGGACCCGCCGGTGGCGCCGCCGCCCGCGCGTCCGGGAGCCGCGCCACCCAAGGCGCGCCGGCTGAAGCTGGGCAGGCGCAAGGCGTGGGCGCGCGGGCGCACCATCCGGGTCCGGCTGAGGGTGAAGGCCGGGACCGCGCGGGTGCGCGTCATCGCCCGGCGCCGCGGCCGCCTCGTGCGGGGCCGCCGGATCACGCTCAAGGCCCGGAAGAGGCCATACCTGCTGTCGGTGAGGGCGTCCCGCAGGGGACGGTGGCGGGTCGCGCGTCCTCTACGCCGGCGGGAAGGTCTCGCTGGGCACCGTCAGGGTGCGCAGCGCCCGCGCCTGAAAGGGTGTCGCCATCGCCTCGCGCCTGAAATCCCGCCGCGCCGGCCCCATCGCGCTGGGCGCCTTCTGGATCTTCGCCGGGTCCATGCACTTCATCACCCCGAAGACCTACGGGGCGATCATGCCCACCTATCTGCGCGACTGGCGCAAGGAGCTCGTGGCGCTGAGCGGCGCCGCGGAGATAGCGGGCGGCGTCGCGGTGCTGCCCGAACGGACGCGCCGCTTCGGGCGCTGGTGGCTCCTGGCCACGATCGTGGCCATCTTCCCGGCCAACATCCACATGGCCGTGAACGCCGGCGACTACCCGAAGATCCCCGAGCCCCTGCTGTGGGCGCGGCTGCCGTTCCAGGCGGTCTTCGGGTGGATGATCTGGCGCGGGACGCGCTGAGGCGGACGGCCCGCTACCGGTCGCCCAGCGCCTCGAGGCGCTCGGCGGCGCCGGTCTGCTCCTCGTGGAGGCGCTCCAGGCGCAGGGTGCGCCGGTAGCAGTCGCGCGCCTCGGTCTTCTCGCCCATCGCCTCGGCGGCCTGGCCGCGGTAGTTCCACGCCCACGGGCTCCAGCGCGCGACCTCGGTGTACACGCGCAGGTGCTTGTAGGCGCCGCGGACGTCGCCACCCTCGAGCAGCGTGTAGCCGAGGCCGTAGTGGCCCATCATGTCGCCGGCCTCGATCACCTGCTTCCACACCGGCGCGGCGTCCTCGGGGTCGTCTAGGGCGGTCGCCAGGCCGAACGCGCGCCGGTTGATCGTGTCGCCCTCCAGCTGGGCCGTGGCCGCCAGGCAGATCTCGCCCGCCGACGTGTCCCTGAGCCCGAGCGCGGGGCAGTCGAAGCGAGGATCGCCCCAGACCTCCGGCATCCGCTGGGGGTCGAACTCGGAGAAGTCGTTCACCCTGAACCCGACCGCGCGCCCGTCCGGTTCGTCGAGCATGTAGCCGAATCGCCGCGAGACGGTGAGCCAGCCGTCGGGGTGGTGGCCGTCCTCGGTGAGCCCGAACTCGACGCACGACAGGTAGTCGTACTCGGAGTCGTGGGATAGATGCAGGCGAGGGCGAGTCATGATGCTCTGGTCGTTTCCCGTAGTGGGTCCTGACATGCCGTCACGCTGGGCCTGTGCGCAAGCGGAGCGGTACGTTCACAAGTAACTCTTCGAAACGAAGATCGGATCGGATCCGTTCGGATTTCGCCGCTAGTTCCATCCAATACGAGCGCTAGCCTGCCGCCCTCCCAAACGCCGGACGTCAGGAATTTGCGGCACCATGCGACTGCAGGAGACAGTGGCCGTGGCGGTGTTCAGACCAGAGACCGAGCAGGAGCTCGCCGGCTTGGGCGAGGACAACCTCGTGGCCTACCTTGGCGCGGCGCGCGGGCCGATCGCAACGCGGCCACGAAACGCTACGAATCAAGCGGCCTGAGGTGTCAACACGCCGGGAGCAGGTCACCCCGGGAGCAATGGAGACGCCGAGAATCGAACTCGGGTCCGCGGACACCTAGGAACAGCTTCTACGAGCGTATCCGGCCCTCTGATCTCGTCCCGGGATCGCCTGGCCGGCGGGGTACTCCGGGACCAGCCTCTGAAGTTGTCCCCCGCTCGCCAGAGGCGCACGAGCGGGGCGAGCCCGTTATTTGATCCCGGTGGTCTCCCCCACGGGCCGAGGGGAGGCCGGGAGCTTGCTAGCTAGCTGTTGCTAGGCAGCAAGCGCGAACGAGTGATCTCGGTCCGCACTTATGGTTTTGCCGGTTGTTTTACGAGGCCTACCGGCGACCTCGGCTCGCAACTGCCCCCACGGAAAGTCCACGTCGAAGCCTGTCGTCCCCGTAGAAGCCCCTCCATTCTAGCCGCGATCCGGCCACCCAGGGCCCGCGCGGGCCGAGCACACCGCAGGAGTAGCGTTCGCGCGATGAACCAGCGCACCCTCGGCAACACCGGCGTCCACGTGAGCCCCCTCTGCCTCGGCGCCATGATGTTCGGCGCCTGGGGCGAGACCGACCACGACAAGAGCATCCAGATCATCCACCGGGCGCTCGACGCGGGCATCAACTTCGTCGACACCGCCGACGTCTACGCGCGCGGCGAATCCGAGGAGATCGTCGGCAAGGCGCTGGCGGGCGGCAGGCGCGACAACGTCGTCCTCGCCACCAAGTTCCACGGCACGATGGGCGACGACCCGAACGAGGCCGGCAACTCGCGGCGCTGGATCATGCGCGAGGTCGAGGCCTCGCTGAAGCGCCTGCAGACCGACTGGATCGACCTCTACCAGGTGCATCGCTGGGACCCGTGGACCGACCACGACGAGACCCTCGGCGCGCTGTCCGACCTCGTGACCCAGGGCAAGGTGCGCTACATCGGCTCCTCCACCTACCCCGCGGCCCAGATCGTGAAGGCCCAGTGGGTCGCCCGCGAGCGCGGCCTCCAGCGCTTCGTCTGCGAGCAGCCGCCCTACTCCATCCTCGCCCGCGGCATCGAGGCCGACGTCCTGCCCGCCTGCCGCGAGCACGGCATGGGCGTGATCCCCTGGAGCCCGCTGGCCGGCGGCTGGCTGTCGGGCAAGTGGCGCAAGGGCGCCGACGACCTGACCTCGCGCCGCTCGGCCATGATCCCCGCCCGCTACGACCTCGTCGATCCCCGAGAACCAGGCCAAGCTCGACGCCGCCGACGCGCTCGGGCAGCTGGCCGACGACACTGGCATCTCGCTGATCCACATGTCGCTGGCCTTCGTCATCCGCCACCCCGCGGTCACGGCGGCCATCATCGGGCCGCGCACGATGGAGCAGCTCGAGTCGCAGCTCGGCGCGGCGGACGTGGAGCTGGACGACGCGGTGCTGGACCGCATCGACGAGATCGTGGCGCCCGGCACCACGATCAACCCGACGGACGCCGGCTGGACCAACCCGGCGCTCGCGACCGACGTGCGACGGCAGGTAGCGCCGTGCGACAATCCGCGCGATGTCCCTGGTGCGTCATCAGACGCTGATCAGCGCCCCGGTGGACGCCGTCTGGAAGCTCGTCGGCGACCCTGAGAGCTATCCGGTCTGGGCCAGCGAGGTGGTCGAAGTCACGGGCCTGCCCACGATCGAGCAGGGCGCGACCTTCGAGCGAACGGATCGCACCCCGGTCGGCAAGTCCACGACCATCTTCGTGGTCGACCGGCTCGAGGACCTGCGCGAGATCAAGCTGCGCTGCCTCACCAGCGGCTACTACTCGCACTGGCTCCTCACGGAGGCCCAGGGCGAGTGCTTCACCGAGGTGGAGTTCGGCATGGAGCCCACCACCCTGCCCTTCAAGGCGGTCGACGCCACCCTTGGCAAGCGGCTGTACCGGCGCACGATGCTCGCGACGGTCGACAACCTGCGCGAGACCGTTGGCCAGCGGCTCGCCGGCGCGCCCACGGGCGGCCCGGACGCCACCTAGCGCTAGCCCTCACCCCGCGCTAGGCGGGATGTTCTGGTTGTGGCGAAACAGGTTGGTGGGGTCCCACTCGTCCTTGAGCGCCTGCAGCCGGGCGAACTTCTCCGGCCCGAAGGCGGCCTCGACCCGGCCCGAGCCCTCGTCCCCGATGAAGTTCAGGTAGACGCGGCCCGTGGTCCACGGCTTCATCGCCGAGGCGATCGCCCGCGTGTAGGCGATGTTGGCCTCGGTGTCGGCCGGGTCGGCCCACATCGACAGGTAGTGCACGTTCCAGGGAGCGCTGCGCTGCCCGAACGCCATCGCGTCGTCGTCCACCCGGCTGATCGCCCCGCCGCCCGGGATCAGGAGAATCGTGGTGAGCGGCGAGACCGGGTTGGTGGCGTGACCGACGAAGGTGTCCACGGCCTCGTCGGGCAGCTCGGCCAGGAAGTCCGCCGACCAGTAATTCTGGAAGCCCGGCTGGTTGGGAGCGTCGATGAGCTGCTGCACGGCCACGTAGGGCATCGGCTGGACCATGTCGAGCGCCGGCGGCCCGAACTCCCGCAGCGGCCGCAGCGCCTCCTCGCCCTCCTCGGGCGGGCCGGCGTAGCAGACGATCACGCCCACCACCGGCTTGCCGCGCGCCGGCTCGGGCACGAACTCCTCCGGCGGCGCCGTGATGAACGACATCCCGGTGCCCACCTCGTCGGGCGCGTCGGCCATGAAGTCGCGGTAGAAGCGCACCAGCTCGCCCGCCATCGGCGCCGGGTAGAGGAGCATCCCGCCGAGCACGATCGGGCCCACCGGATGCAGGTTGAAGTGGAAGGCCGTGACCACGCCGAAGTTGCCGCCGCCCCCGCGCAGGCCCCAGAACAGCTCGGGATTCTCATCCTCGCTGGCCACCACCTGGCGGCCGTCGGCGGTCACCAGCTCCGCCTTGAAGAGGCTGTCGCACGTGAATCCGAGCTTGCGCTCGAGCCAGCCGCTGCCGCTGCCCAGCACCAGGCCCGCCAGTCCGGTGTCGGAGGCGCGGCCGCCGGTCAGGGCCAGGCCGTGCTCCTGGGTGGCCGCGTCGAGCGGCCCCCACCGCAGCCCCGCCTCGGCGCGGACCGTGCGGGCCTCGGGATCGACGTCGATGGCGGTCATGCCGCGCAGGTCCACGCAGATGCCCGCGTCGACCACCGCGGATCCGGTCACGCCGTGCCCGCCGCCGTAGATGGACAGGGGCAGATCCTCGTCGCGGGCCAGGTTCACCGCGGCCGCCACGTCGTCGGCGTTCGAGCAGCGGGCGATCAGCGCCGGCCGGCGGTCGATCATGCCGTTGAAGACCTTGCGGGCCTCCTCGTAGTCCTCGGTGCCCGGGTGGAACAGCTCGCCCCCGAACCCGGGCAGGTCGAAGCTGGCGGTTGCGGTCGCGTCGGCCAATCTGAGTCTCCTCTCGGTACTGCCTACAAGTCCGCGCGCGAACCTATCGCGGCGCGCGCTGGGATGCGCCGCCGCCCGTTGCACCCCGTGCGCGGGCCGGTTAGCGTCGGGCCATGGCCGACTTGCAGACATACAGACAGGACAGCCTCGAGATCTGGAACGAGATGGCGCCGGGCTGGAAGCGGCGCCGGGAGTGGCTGTCGGGGATCGTGGGTCACGTGAACGACCGAATGGTGGAGCGCGCCGATCCCCAGCCGGGGCAGACCTTCCTCGACATAGCGGCGGGGATGGGCGACCTGGGCTTCGGGGTGGCCGAGCGGGTGGGCGACGACGGGAAGGTCATCTCCACCGACTTCGCACAGGAGATGGTGGACGAGGCCCACGGCAACGGCGACGCGCATGGGCCTGCGGAACGTCGAGTACCGCCAGATGGACGCCGAGAAGATGGACCTCGGCGACGACAGCGTGGACGGCGTGGTCTGCCGCTTCGGCTACATGCTCATGGCCGACCCGGCGGCGGCGCTGGCGGAGACACGCCGCGTGCTGCGCGACGGCGGGCCGCTGTCCTTCGGCGTGTGGGGCACGCCGGACCGCAATCCGTGGGCGGCGGTGCCGGGCATGACGCTCGTCCAGCGGGGCCACATGCCTCCGCCGGAGCCCGGCGCTCCCGGCATCTTCGCCATGGGCGACCCCGATCGCATCCGCTCTCTCACCACGGGCGCGGGCTTCGGCGAGCCCGAGCTGGAGGAGATCGAGTTCAACTTCCACTACGCCGACGCCGACGACTTCTGGGACGCCATGGTGAGCTTGGCCGGCCCGCTCGCTCGGGCGGTCAAGGCGCTGCCCGAGGAGGAGCAGGAGGCCACCCGCGCCGCCGTGATCGAGAACGTCGCGGCGTGGCGGGACGAGGACGGCACCTACACCGTGCCCGCCGCCAACTGGGTCGCGCTCGCGCGCTAGGTCAGCCCCTTCACCGCATCCGGCACGCCCTCGCGCGAGCTCGGCCACCGCGGCTGCCACCCCAGCTCGCGCTTGATCCGGGCGTTGCTGCTGCGGGCCGACCGCGTGACCGCCAGCACGGGATCGGCGCCGGCGATCAGCCGCGCCAGCGCGGCCGGGACCCTGCGCGGCGGCCCGGTGCCCGAGCGCGCTCGCGGCCCGGGCGACGAAGTCGTAGAAGGTGACCGGCTCGTCGTCGGCCACGTGGTAGAGGGCGCCGGACGGCGCGCGCTCGGCGGCGTCGGCCATCGCGGTGGCCACGTCCTCCACGCGCACCACGTCCCACCAGTTGTCGCCCTTGCCGATGACCGCGAACCGGCCGGGCTGGCGCAGGCGCGACACGAACTCGTCCACGAACCAGCCGTCCGACCCGTACACGTGGCTCGGGCGCACGATCGCGTGGTCCAGCCCCGACTCGCGCACCAGCCGCTCGCCCTCCTGCTTGGAGCGCCCGTAGGCGGTCTCCACCGGGAGCACGGACTCCTCGTCCAGCTGCGCGCCGTGGGCGTCGCCGGTGACGACCGTGGAGGCGAACACGAACTTCGGCCCGCCGCGCCGCGGCGCAGGCCTCCAGCAGCCGGCGGGTGCCGTCCACGTTCACGGCGGCGATCTTGGCCGGGTCGCGCTGGGAGGCGATCTCGGCCGCCAGGTGGATCACGCAGTCGGGCCGCGCGGCCTCGAGGCCGCTCGACAGCGCCGGCGGCGTCGGTGAGGTCGCCGGCCACCGCCTCGGTCCCCTCCGGCTGGCTGCCCGGCCGGCGCACCAGCGCGGCCACCTCGTGGTCGCGGTCGCGCAGCTCGGCGCACACCCGGCGCCCGAGGAAGCCGCTGGCGCCGGTGACGAGGACCTTCACGCGGCGATCGTATCCGCGCCGCGTAATCTCGCAGCGACCAGATCGCAACGGAGGAGCGACGAGATGGCGAAGGTTCTCTACACGGCGGAGGCGGAGGTGACCGGCGGGCGCATGGAGGGCCACGGCCGCACCAGCGACGGCGCCCTGGAGGTGGACATCCGCATCCCCGAGGCCCTGGGCGGCCCGGGCGGCGGCACGAACCCCGAGCAGCTGTTCGCCGTGGGCTTCGCCTCCTGCTTCGAGAGCTCCCTGGCGGTGGTGGCGCGGCGCGCCAAGGTCGAGGCGGGCGACGCGAAGGTCAACTCCAAGGTGAACCTGCTGCCCACCGGCGACGGCGGCTTCGCGCTCAGCGTGGAGATGGACGTGTCGATGCCCTCGGTCGAGGACGCCGAGCTGGCGGTGAAGCTGGTGGAACGGGCGCACCGGGTGTGCCCCTACTCAATCGCCACGCGCGGGAACATCGACGTGACGTTCACGGCCAACGGCCAGGACGTGGGCTGAGCCCGGATGGCGAACATCGAACAGGTCGCGCAGGACATGCACGAGCGCGAGCTCGACCCCGAGCTCGGCCACGACCAGGACGAGGTCGTCACCCCGCTCGAGCTCTTCTTCGACCTGGTGTTCGTGTTCGCCATCACGCAGGTCACGGCGTTCATCGCGAAGGACCCGAGCTGGGAGGGGCTGGTCCGCGGCCTGATGATCCTCGCCGTGGTGTGGTGGGCGTGGGCCGCGTACGCGTGGCTGACCGACACGCTGGACACCGAGCAGGACCGCGTGCGGCTGGTGATGTTCGCCGCGATGGGCGCGATGTTCGTGGCCTCGCTCGCGATTCCGAGCGCCTTCAACGACAACGCGCTGATCTTCGCGATCGCCTACGGGACGGTTCGCGCCCTGCACATGGTCCTCTACGGCTACGCCTCCAACGACGTGGGTGTGAAGCAGGCCGTCATGCGGCTCGCCCCCGGCGTCGCGATGGCGACGGCGCTGCTGCTTGGCGCGTCGTTCCTCGACGGGACGGCCCAGGGTCTCCTCTGGGCGGCCGCGATCGTGATCGACTTCGGCGGCCCGATCGTGGCCGGCATGGAGGGCTGGGTGCTGCACCCCGGCCACTTCTCCGAGCGCCATGGCCTGATCGTGATCATCGCCTTCGGCGAGTCGATCGTGGCCACCGGTCTGGGCGCAGAGGACGTGGAGATCACGTGGCAGGTGGTGGCCGCGGCGCTCTCGGGGGTCGCCCTGGCCGCGGCCCTGTGGTGGGCGTACTTCGACGTGGTCTCGCTGGTGGCCGAACGCCACCTGCGCGAGATGAAGGGGCTGGCGCAGATCCAGATGGCGCGCGACTCCTACAGCTACATCCACCTGCTGCTGATCGCCGGGATCGTGCTGATCGCGCTCGGCGGCAAGAAGACGATCGGCCTGACCGGGGAGCCGCTGAAGATCGTGCCGGCGGTGGCGCTGTGCGGCGGTGTGGCGGTCTACCTGCTCGGACACGTGGCCTTCCGGCTGCGCAACCTCGGCACGGTGAACAAGCAGCGGGTAGCCGTGGCGCTCGTCGCGGCGGCGTTCATTCCACTGGCGGTCGAGATCGACGCGCTGTGGAGCCTGATGGCCATGACGGCGCTGACCTGCAGCCTGATCGCCTACGAGGCCATCCGCTTCCGCGAGGCACGCGGGCGCATCCGTCACGCCGTGCACTCGTGAGTTAGGGTCGCCGGCCATGGGCCGGATCGTCCACTTCGAGATTCACGCCGACGATCCGGAGCGCGCCGCGCGCTTCTACGAGGCGGTGCTGGGCTGGACCTCGCAGAAGTGGGACGGCCCCGCCGACTACTGGCTCATGACCACCGGCGACCCCGCGGACCGCGGCATCGACGGCGCGGTGATGAAGCGCCCCGAGCCGGGCACGCCGCAGGACGGCGCGGTGGCCAACTGCTTCGTGTGCACCGCCGCGGTGGAGGACCTGGACGCCACCGTGGCGGCGGTGATCGAGGCCGGCGGGTCGATCGTGATGCAGCGGATGGAGGTCCCCGGCGTGGGCGTGCATGGCCTACGCGCGCGATACCGAGGGCAACCACTTCGGGATGCTGCAGCCCGATCCGCCTGACGCCTGAGCGCGGCGATCGCCCCTGCCACAATTCAGGGGGATGGAAACGCCACGCGTACCGGCCACCGAGCCGCCGCCCTACTACCCGCCGACCTACGCGCCCGAGCCGGCCGCCAAGCCGCCGATCTGGCGCCGCGCGGGCGGCCTGGCGGTGGCTGCGGGCCTGCTGCTGCTCAAGTTCGGCGCGAAGCTCAAGGGCCTCCTGCTGCTGCTGCCGAAGCTCAAGCTGTTCACCACCAGCGCGTCGATGCTGGTGTCGATCGGCGCCTACGCGCTGATCTGGGGCTGGCAGTTCGGCGTCGGGTTCGTGCTGCTGCTGCTGGTGCACGAGATGGGCCACGTGCTCCAGCTGCGGCGCGAGGGGATCCAGGCCAGCGCGCCGATGTTCATCCCCTTCCTGGGCGCGCTGGTGGCGATGAAGGAGCTGCCCAAGGACGCCGCCGCCGAGGCGCGCGTGGGCCTGGCCGGCCCGGTGCTGGGATCGCTCGGCGCGCTGGTGCCGCTGGCGCTGTACGGGGTGACCGGCGACGAGCTGTTCAAGGCGCTGGCCTTCGTCGGCTTCTTCCTCAACCTCTTCAACCTGCTGCCGGTGCTGCCGCTCGACGGCGGCCGCGCGATGGCGGCCCTCTCCCCCGCGCTGTGGCTGGTGGGGTTCGCGATGCTGGCGACGCTGGCGTTCGTCTACCCGAACCCGATCATGCTGCTGATCCTGCTGTTCGGCGGCTTCGAGACCTGGCGCCGCTGGAAGGCGCGCAAGGAGCCCGAGGCGCAGGAGTACCACCGCGTGTCGCGGCGGACGCGCTGGACGGTGGCGGCGGTCTACCTGGGGCTGGCGGCGCTGCTGGCGCTGGGGATGGACGCGACGTTCATCGAGCGCGACTTCGACGACGTTTAGGCCCCGGGCAGTCGCGCCCGTCACGGGCGTTCCTCCGTCACAGTCGTGATCGGACCCCGGGGCCGCGATCCGTGTGGGCCGAAAGCGCGTATAGCGCGCGAAAGTCGGCCCACACTCCGACCGGCGCTGCCCTACCGCCCGTGCTCGGCCAGCGCCCGGTCGATCTCCCGCCGCTGGTCCTTCGCCTTGATGTCGCGGCGCTTGTCGAAGGCGTCCTTGCCCTTGGCCAGGGCGATCTCGACCTTGGCGCGTGAGCCCTTGAAGTAGATCCGCGTGGGCACGATCGTCAGGCCGCGCTCGGCCGACTGGGCGGCCAGGCGGTCGATCTCGCGGCGGTTGAGCAGCAGCTTGCGCTCGCGCTCGGGCTCGTGGCCGTCGCGCGCGGCCGGGCCGTAGGGCGCGATGTGCATGTTGTGCAGCCACACCTCGCCGTCGCGCAGCGCGGCGTAGGCGTCCTTGATCTGCACGCCGCCCTCGCGGATCGACTTGACCTCCGAGCCCTGGAGCACGATCCCGCACTCCCACTTGTCGAGCAGGTGGTAGCGATACGAGGCCTGCCGGTTGCTGGCCACGTCGCCCGCGCCGATCTTGCGCTTGCCGCCCTTCTTCTTCGCCATGCCTTCGAGCCTACGCGCGTCGGCAGCAGGTCCACGCGCCCGCGAGGCGCATCGACGCGGTCGACGATCACCGGGATCGGGTCGCCGATGCGCAGCGCGCGGCCGGAGTCGCTGCCGATCAGCGCCGTGCCCTCCTCGTTGAGGTCGTACCAGTCGCGCAGGCGGCGGGCGGGCAGGAAGCCCTCGAAGCCCTCGTCGCCGAAGCGGATGAACGCGCCCTTGGGAATCACGCCCACGATCTCGCCCTCGAAGGCCGGCGGGTCGCCGCCCGGCAGCTCGGACAGCCGGCGCTCGAGCAGGAACGCCGGAGCAGACGTCGTCGGCGTCGCGCTCGATCTTCATGGCCTCGCGCTCGCGGGCGCTGGCCTCGATGCCGGCCTCGTCGAGCTCGCGCGCCCGCGGTGCGGTGGAGTCGATGCCCAGGCCGCTGAGCAGCGCGCGGTGCACCACCAGGTCGGGATAGCGGCGGATCGGCGAGGTGAAGTGGCAGTAGCGCGCGCTGGCCAGGCCGGCGTGGCCGAGGTTGCGCGGCGTGTAGTAGGCCTGCTTGAGCGAGCGCAGCACCAGCGAGCCGAACGAGTCGCGCCCGCGGTCGCTGCGCCGCGCCTCGGCGGCGGCCAGGCGCGAGGCCTCGGCGGCGATGTCGGCCGCCTGCTGGGGGCTCATGTTGCGCGGCAGCGCCGGCGTGGGGATGTCGAGCGAGGCCAGCTGGGCCACCATCGTCTCGACCGACTGCGGATCGGGCTTCTCGTGCACGCGGTAGAGCGCGGGCAGCTTGCGGTCGGCCAGGTAGCCGGCCACCTGCTCGTTGGCGAGGATCATGAGCTCCTCGATCAGCGTGTGGGACTCGGTCTGCGCCTCGTGCTCCACGCCGGTCACGTGGCCGTCGGAGTCGAACATGAACCGCGGCTCGCGCGAATCCACCTCCAGCGACCCGCGCTCCTCGCGCCGCGCGCGCAGCGCCGCGCGCCACCTCGCGCGCGCGCCGCCAGCGGCTCGCCCCACGGCTCCTCGGCCCGCGCGCGGCCGGCGAACACCTCGTCGACCTGGCCGTAGGTCAGGCGCGCGTCGCTGCGGATGACCGAGCGGTGGAACTCCACGCGGCGGACGTCGGTGCCGGCCAGGTCCATCTCGACGGTGACCGCCAGCTTGTCCTCGCCGGGACGCAGCGAGCAGGCGCGGTTGGACAGCGCCTCGGGCAGCATCGGCTCCACCGCGCCCGGCACGTAGACGCTGGTGCCGCGGCGCTGGGCCTCGGTGTCGATCGCCCCGCCGGGCCGGGCGTAGGCCGACACGTCGGCGATGTGCACCCACAGCCGGATCGCGTCGCCGTCGAGGCGCTCGGCGGACACGGCGTCGTCGAAGTCGCGCGCGTCGTCGGGGTCGATGGTGAAGGTGGCGAGCTCGCGCAGGTCGCGGCGGGCCGGGGTCGTCGCCGGGCGCCGCGTCCGTGCGCCTCGTCCTCGACCCGGCGCGGAAACGAGCGCCGCAGGCCGCGGTCGAGCATCAGCCCCTCGACCACGTCGCGAGCCACGTCGGGCCGCCCGAGCGTGCGCAGCACCCGCGCGCCGCGCTTGCCCGCGCCCACCAGCACCAGGTCGCCCTGCGAGCCGCCCTTGCCGTCCAGCGCCACGCGCGACCCGCGCGGGCCGAACAGCGGCTCGGCCACCAGGAAGCGGCCGCGCTTGCCCAGCACGCCGACCATCGGGAAGTCGAGCCGCGCCGGGCGCCCCTGCGCCCGGACGCTCATCTCGATCTCGCCGGCCAGGGTCTTCAGCGCGGTGGGCAGCGCCTCGTCGCGATCGGTGTCCGGGTTGTCGGTGGCCCGCACGGTCGGGCGCACGCCCTTCTTGCCGATGTTCTCGCCGCTGGGCAGGTAGTACTCGCCCACGGTGATGTCCAGCAGGCCCGCCGTTGGAGAGCGGCTCGACCTCCTGGAACACGCCCTTGCCGAACGTGCGCTGCCCGACGACGGTGGCGCGCTTGCGGTCGCGCAGCGCGCCGGTGACGATCTCCGAGGCCGACGCGCTGCCGCGGTCCACCAGCACCACCACGGGGTAGTCGGCGGGGATGGCCTCGCCCTCGGCCTTGAAGTCGCGGCGCGGCTTGGTGCGGCCCTTGGTGAAGGTGATCAGGCCGTCCTCGATGAAGATCGAGGACACCAGCACGGCCTCGCGCAGCAGCCCGCCGCCGTTGCCGCGCAGGTCGAGCACGATGCCCTCGGCGCCGCTGGCGGCGCAGGCGGTCGATCTCCCGTCGCAGCAGGCCGTGCGCGCCGTTGCTGAAGGTCGTGAGCTCGACCACGCCCAGGCGGCGGCCGTCGCGCTCCTCGATCCGCCCCTCCACCACCGGCACCTCGATCCGCGCGCGGCGCATGCGCAGCGTGCGCGGCACGCCCTCGTCGGGGTTCACCACCTCCAGGCGCACCGGCGTGCCCGGCGGGGCCCTTGATGCGGGCGGTGGCCACGTCGCTCGACAGGCCGGCGATCGAGCGCCCGTTCACCGCCACGATGAACTCGCCCTTCTTGATGCCCGCCCGCTTGGCGGGCGAGCCGTCGAACACGTTGATGACCTGCAGGCCGCGGCGATCCTCGTCGACGTTCATCCCCACGCCCTCGAACTCGCCCCGCACCGACTGCTCGAACTGCTTGGTCTCCTCGGGCGTGAGGTAGTTGGAGAACTGGTCGTCCAGGCCCTCGACGATGCCCTTGAGCGAGCTCTCGTCGATGTCGGACTCCTTCACCGGGCGGTAGAAGTCGTCCTTGATCAGGTCCACGATCTCGGCGCGCAGCGCGCGGTCGTCGTCGACGAAGGCGTCGCGCACCGGGCCGGGCAGCGTCTCCGGGTGGCCGCCGAGCCAGATGCCGCCCGCGAGCAGCAGGATCGCGCAGGCGATCAGGGTCGAGGTCTTGCCGAGGGTGCTCATAGAGAAGGGCCGCGCCGGCGGCCCACGGCGAAGAGTAGTGAGGGCCGCGGGCTACTTCAGCGAGCCCGGGCGCGCTTGCGAGCCGCCTTGCGGCAGGCGGCCGACGCCTTCGCCGCCCGCACGGCCGCCGCTGTAGCGCGAGCACCCTGCGCTTGCCGAGCACCCGTCCAGGCGGTCGGGGAAGTTGGTGAACATGCCGTCGACCCCAGCCGTGATGAGCGTGCGCATGAGCGGCTGCCTCGTTGACCGTGTAGGGGTGCACGTCGAGGCAGCGCCGGTGCGCCGCGGCCGTGAGCGCAGCGTCGGCGGCGGGGAAGAACGGTCCCACGCCCACGGCGTACCTGCGGGTGGCTCGAGCTTGCGCCTGGACCGCCGCGCTGCTGTCTCCGGCGCCGAAGAGCTGGATCAGCGGCAGCCGGCGGTCGAGCCGGCGCACCTTCTTCAGGCTGTCGACGCTGAACGACTGGATCAGCACCTTCCAGCGCTCGCGGGCGGCGCGGCGGAGGCGGTAGCGGCTCATCAGCGCCAGCAGCTTCTCCTCCATCCGGTCGCCGGGATCCGGGGTCTTGGTCTCGATGTAGAAGTTGGCCCGGCCGCGGTAGCGCTCGAAGACCTGCTCGCAGCGTGGGGATGCGCTGGCCCCCGCCCACGTCGCAGGTCTTGACCTGCGCGAGGGTCTTCTGGTCGACCGCGCCGGTGCAGTTGGCGGCCGGGCCGGTGGCGGTGCGGTCGAGGGTCTCGTCGTGGATCACGACCAGCACCCCGTCCTTGGTGACCTGCAGGTCCTGCTCGATGTAGTCGGCGCCCAGGCGCAGCGCCAGGTCATAGGCGGCGAAGGTGTGCTCGGGCGCCAGGCCCGACGCGCCGCGGTGTCCGATGTTGAGCACCTGGCGCTTCTTGGCCGGCGCGGCGGAGGCGGCCGCGGGCAGCCGCGGCGACGCAGACGAGCAGGGCGGCGAGCAGGACCTTGATGCGCATGGGGCGAATCTAGCGCGGGCGCGGGGTCAGACGCGCAGGAAGCGGCGCAGCGTGAGCGCGCTGCCGGCGGCCGAGACCGCGATGCAGGCCAGCAGCAGCAGCACGATGAGCAGCGGGAAGTCGATGGTGTCGGGCGCGGCCAGCAGCGCGAAGCGGTCCGACAGCGGGTCGATGAAGGTCTCCTTGGCGACGGTGAGCAGCAGCACCGCCAGCACCCCGCCCATGAAGCCCACGATCACGCCCTCGATCACGAACGGCCAGCGGATGAACCAGTTGGTGGCGCCCACGAGCTTCATCACCTCGACCTCGCGGCGGCGGGCGAAGATCGACAGCCGGATGGTGTTGGCGATCAGCGCGATCGAGGCGAACACCAGCAGCGCCGCCAGGCCCGCGGTGAGGATCTTCACCAGGCCGGTGGCCGAGAGGATCTTCTGCGTGTCCTCCTCCTTGTTGCGCACCTCGTCGATGCCGGCCAGGGACGGCACGCGCGTGCCGTCGGCCTCGCGCGGGGCCAGGCGGTCGACGATCGCGGTCACCTCGTCGGGGTCGTCGGGCACCACGCGGAAGGTGTCGGGCAGCGGGTTCTCGCCCAGCAGCTCGGCGCCCTCCTCGAACGCGCGCGGGTTCTTCTCCTTGGCCGTGGCCAGGCCCTCCTCCTTGGAGATGAACTCGACCGACTTCACGTTGGCGGTGTCGCGCAGCGCGCTGCTCAGCTCCTGGCGCTCGGCGGCGGTGGCGCCGTCCTTCACGTAGACGTCGACGACCACGCGGTTGCGGACCTCGTTGGCCGTGCCGGTGGTGGCCTGCACGATCGGGATGAACACGCCCAGCACCAGCGCCGTGAGCAGCACCGTGAGCAGCGCGGCGAGCGCGGGCGCGGAGTTGCGCGAGAGGCCGCGCAGCGCCTCTCGGATGAAGAAGCCCCAGCGCATCAGTTGGGGTGGCCCTCGTGGCCCACGCCCAGCTCGCCGCGCAGGCGGATGGCGAACTCGGTCGTGGACTCGTCGGGCCGGTAGAGGCCGGACAGCTCGTCGCGCACGATGCGGCCCTCGCGCAGCTCGACCACGCGGCGGCGCATCTTGTCGACCATCTCCTTGTCGTGGGTGGCCACCACGACGGTCGTGCCGGTGCGGTTGATCCGGTAGATCAGCTGCATGATCCCGATCGAGGTCTCGGGGTCCAGGTTGCCGGTGGGCTCGTCGGCCAGGACCAGCGGCGGGTGGTTCACGAACGCGCGCGCGATCGACACGCGCTGCTGCTCGCCGCCCGACAGCTCGTCGGGGAAGTTGTGGAGCTTGGTGGAGAGGCCCACCAGGCGCAGGATGTCGGGCACCTTGCGGCGGATGTCCTGGCGCGGCTCGCCGATGACCTGCAGCGAGTAGGCCACGTTGTCGTACACGGTGCGGTTGGGGAGCAGCTTGTAGTCCTGGAAGACCACGCCGATGTTGCGGCGCAGGAACGGCACCTTCGCGCGCGGCATGTCCGACAGCTCCTTGCCCGCGATCAGGATCTCGCCGGCCGAGGCCTCGAGCTCCTTGAGCAGCAGGCGGATGCAGGTCGACTTGCCGCAGCCGGTGGGGCCGACGAGGAAGACGAACTCGCCGCGGCCGATGCGCATGGTGGCGCGCTCGAGGCCGATCGAGCCGCCGTCGTAGACCTTCGAGACATCGCGGAACTCCACGACGGGAACGTCGCGGCGGGCGGCTCGAGAGCGGGAGCGGGCGGGCTCGGTGGGCGTGCGGGTTGACGCCATGCGGGAGGAGAGTTGTAGCGAAAAGGGCCTGCTCAGCGGGCCAGTTGCAACCGTTTCTGCACCCTAATGCGGCGTGGAGACGCCAGCGCGAGAACAGGTCGCCGTCGCGCTCGCACAGCCAGACGAGCTCCGCTCGGGGCGGCTCGGGCAGCTGGCGGCCGCCGACGATCGTGAGCGCGGGGTCGCCCGCCGATCAGCTGCGGAGAGACGCTGAGGAACAGCTCGTCGACCAGGCCCGCGGCCAGCAGGTGGGCGTTGAGGGTGGGGCCGCCCTCGCACAGGATCGAGCGGACGGAGTGCTCCTCGCGCAGCCGGGCCAGCAGCACCGGTAGGTCGTCGCCGGTGCGCAGGTAGGTGATCTGCGCCTGCGTGTCCCGTCCAGCTCATGCTCGGCGCCGGTGGCGATGACCACCCGCGACTCGGGCTCCTGGAACAGCGGCAGGTCGGCCGGCAGATCCAGCCGGCCGCTCACGATCACGGTGAGCAGGTCGGGATCCAGCCCCTCCTGCTCGCGCTTGGCCCTGAGCTCGTCGGACTTCACGGCCCGCCCGTAGCGCTCGAGGCGCACCGTCCCGGCGCCCACCAGCAGCGCGTCGGCCTGGGTGCGCAGGTGGTGGAAGAGCTCGCGGTCGGCCTCGCTGCCCAGGCTGCGCGTGGTGCCCTCCACGGCCGCCTTGCCGTCGAGCGAGGACACCATGTTCAGCACCAGGTAGGGGCGGTGCGGCGGGCGCGCGCGAGCCGAGATCGAGCCGCGAGGCCAGCTCCGCGACCTCGAGCTCGCCCGGCCGCGGGTACAGGCGTTGGACCAGCACGCGCGGCACGGTAGCGTTCCGGCCCGTGCGCGCCCTGCAGATCGCCGAGCTGACCGGCCCCGACGCGTTGAAGGTGGCCGAGGTCGACGAGCCCGACAAGGGCCCGGGCGTGCTGATCGACGTGGAGGCCGCCGGCGTCGCGTTCCCCGACGTGCTGATGAGCCGCGGGCTCTACCAGGTCAAGCCCGACCCGCCGTTCACGCCCGGCACCGAGGTGGCGGGCATCGTGGCCGAGGCCGCCGACGGCGTGGACTTCGCGGTGGGCGATCGCGTCATGGCCATCACCTTCGGCGGCTTCGCCGAGCGCGCTGCCGCCAACGCCGAGATGACCTTCCGCGTGCCCGAGTCCTTCAGCGTCGAGCAGGCGGCCGGGTTCATCATGAACTACCACACGTCGCACTTCGCGCTGATCCACCGCGGGCAGATCCGGGAGGGCGAGACCGTGCTGGTGCACGGCGCCGCCGGCGGCGTGGGCACCGCGGCGATCCAGGTGGCGAAGGCGGCCGGCGGCAAATCGATCGCCGTGGTCTCGAGCGACGACAAGGAGCGGGTGGCGCGCGAGGCGGGCGCCGACCAGGTGGTGCGCAGCGACGGCGAGTGGCTCACCGAGGTGAAGGAGCTCACCGGCGGCGGCGTGGACCTGGTCTACGACCCGGTGGGCGGCGACCGCTTCCTCAACAGCGTGCGCTCGCTGGCGCCCGAGGGGCGGCTGCTGGTGATCGGCTTCACCGAAGGCGAGATCCCGACCGTCGCGGTCAACCGGCTGCTGCTCAAGAACGTGTCCGTGGTCGGCGTGGGCTGGGGCGCGTTCGTGTTCAGCCGCCCGGACGTGATCGCCTCGACCGCGCGCCGACCTGGAGCGGATGGCCGACGAGGGCTTCGTGAAGCCGATCGTGGGCGGCGTCTACCCGTTCGAGGACGGCGCCCAGGCGCTGCGGGACATCGACGAGCGCCGGGCGACCGGCAAGCTCGTCATTCGCGTGTCGGAGTAGCGCGCCGCGCGGAGCCCGCCAGGCCCGCTTGGCCCCGCTGGGCCAACGGCGCGGGGCATGGTGGTCGCCCTCGCGAGCGCTCGCACCTTTGGTCGCGGATGTGCCACCGGGCGCAACTGACTTGCACCCCACGCAACTTCCTGTCCGAAAGCCCCTAGCGTCCGTGGGAGCGCCACCTGCCGCCCGAGGCGGCCTAGTGGCTGGGCGCCGGGCCCAGCGCCGGCTGCGCCTACAGCGCCTTGCGCAGCAGCTTGAACACGCCGCGCTGGACCTTGCGCTGGAGCGCCTTGCCCTCGCGGCTGGTGAGGAAGTCGCCGATGGCGTCGGCGCCGCCGCCCACCGTCTCCGCCGACTTCTTGCGGCGCTTGGGCGGGATCGGCCTCCGGCGTCTGGCTCCGCGGCGTCGCCGGCGCCCTCGGCGGGCGCCCCGGCGCGGCTCCGAGGCCGCCTCCAGCCGCCCCGCCAGCATCTCCCGCGCGCTCTGGGCGTCCACGCGCTCGCCGTACTTGGCGAACAGCGGCGACGCCTTGGCGGCGGCATCCACGTCGTCGGCCGGGCCCATGCGCGAGCGCGGCGCGCGCAGGCGGGTGCGCACGACGGGCGTCGGCACGCCGTCCTCGTCGAGGATCGTGACCATGGCCTCGCCGATGCCGAGCTGCGGCAGGGTCTCCTCCAGGTCGTAGAACTCGGACGTGGGGAAGGTGCCCACGGTGGCCTTGAGCGCCTTGGCGTCGTCGGGGGTGAAGGCGCGCAGCGCGTGCTGGACGCGGTTGCCGAGCTGGCCGAGCACGTCGCCCGGCACGTCCTTGGGCGACTGGGTGACGAAGAAGATGCCCACGCCCTTGGAGCGGATCATCCGCACCGTGCGGACCACCGACTCGAGGAACGCCTCGGTGGCGTCGGCGAACAGCAGGTGCGCCTCCTCGAAGAAGAACACGAGCTTGGGCTTGTCCAGGTCGCCGGCCTCGGGGAGCTGCTCGAACAGCTCGGCCACCATCCACATGAGCGCCGTGGAGAACAGCTGCGGGCGGTCCTGCACGGAGGGCAGCTCGACGCACGAGATGACGCCGCGCCCGTCGGGCGCGAGCCGCATCAGGTCCTCGATCGCCAGCTGGGGCTCGCCGAAGAACTCGTTGCCGCCGCCGTCCTCCAGCCCGGCGAGCGCGCGCAGCAGCACGCCGATCGTCTGCGACGACACCCCGCCGATGCCCTGCAGGTCGGCCTGGCCGGCGTCGGAGTCGAGGAAGGTGAGCAGGGCGCGCAGGTCGGACGAGGTCGAGCAGCGGCAGGCCCTTCTCATCCGCGTAGCGGAACACCAGCGACAGGGTCTGCTCCTGCGTCTCGTTGGACTCGAGCACCTTGGCCAGCAGCTCGGGCCCGAAGTCCGAGACGGTGGCGCGCACCGGCACGCCCGGCCCGATGCCGCCCAGCGAGAGGTACTCGGCCGGGAAGCCGGCGGGCTCGAACGCCTCCCCGAGCTCCTTCATCCGCTTCTCGGCCGGCCCGCCGCCGGCGCCCGGCGCGGCCACGCCCGAGAGGTCGCCCTTCACGTCGGACACCACCACCGGCACGCCGGCCGCCGCGAGCTGCTCGGCGATGACCTGCAGGGTCACGGTCTTCCCGGTGCCCGTGGCGCCCGCGATCAGGCCGTGGCGGTTGAGCATCCGCAGCGGCACCCGCACGCCGGCCTCCGCCACGACGGCGTCCTCGTGGATCCCCTTGCCGAGCTCGAGCGCCGTGCCCTCGAAGGCGTAGGCCTTGCCGATCGTCTCGCCGAAGCCGGTCATCGGGCGGGCACGCTATCCGCTGCGCTCAGCTTGCCGCTTGACGCACGCGTGCCCTGCGTCGAGACTGCTCGCGCCGATGCGCCGCGCCAAGAACCCCGTGGTTGCCTGCCTGGCCGCGGCTGCGCTCCTCGCCGTCGCGCCGGCAGCCCAGGCCGGGAAGGGCGGCAGCGAGGCCAAGCTCCAGCGCCAGCTCGACGCGCTCGTGGCGGCCGACGGCGGCCCGCCGGGCGCGATCGTGACGCTGCGGCGCGGCTCGAAGACCACCGTCCTGCGCTCGGGCGTTGCCGACGTGGAGACGCGGAGGAGGCCGCGCTCGCGCGACCACATGCGGATCGCCAGCGTGGCCAAGGCCTTCAGCGGCGCGGTCGTCTTCCGCCTGGTGGCCAGGGGCAAGATCGACCTGGACGACACCATCGGGTCCAGCGGCCTGGGCCTGCCGGCCGCCTGGTCCACGGCGACGGTGCGCCAGCTGCTGAACCACACCAGCGGCCTGCCCGACTACACCCAGTCGGATGGCTTCAGGCAGCAGTTCGAGGACGATCCCGGCGGCTTCGTGTCCCCGCAGAAGATCATCAGCTGGGTCGAGAACGACGGGCTCGTGTTCCCGGCCGGGTCGCGCTACGAGTACTCGAACACCGACAACATCGTGCTGGGCCTGCTGGCCCAGAAGGTGACCGGCAAGTCGTACGGGCGCCTGCTGCGGGAGATCGTCTTCGAGCCGCTGAGCCTCAGGCGGACGAGCTTCCCCACGAGCCCGCCCCTGCCGCGCCCGTTCATCCACGGCTACGTGATCGGCGACACCGGGCCGCAGGACGTGAGCACGCTGCTGAGCCCGTCGGGCGCGTGGGCATCGGGTGCGATCGTGTCGACGCCGCGTGACCTGAACACCTTCATCTGCGGCTACCTCGGCGCGCGGCTGTTCCCGGCCAAGCTGCAACGGGCGCAGCTGCGCTTCGTGCGCGGTGGGGAGTCCAGCCCGCCGGGGCCCGGCGAGAACTCCGCCGGCCTGGCCGTGTTCCGCTACCGCACGAAGTGCGGCACGGTCTACGGCCACACGGGGAACTTCCCCGGCTACGTGCAGTTCGCCGCCGCGACGCGCCACGGCGGCCGGGCCGTGACCACGTCGCTGAACATCCCGGCACCCACGGGAGCCCTGCTCGCCCAGCTGCGGGCGATGCAGCAGACCGCGGTCTGCGCGCTGCTGCGCGACTGAGCGCTACGCGCGCGCGGTCTGCCGGCTGGGCTTGAACACCAGCTCGAGCTTGATGCCGTCCGGGTCAGGAAAGAACACGGCGTAGTAGCCGGGCGTGTAGGTGTACTCCTGCGGCTCGCTCTCCAGCTCGACGCCCTGATTGCGTAGCCAGGTGGCGCGCTCGTCGACCACCTCCCGTGACTCCGCCTCGAAGGCGATGTGGTGGATGCCCACCGCGTAGCGGTCGTAGGGCAGCGGGTTGGCATCCGACTGGGCGGCGCGCAGGCTCACCGCCACGGGAGGTCCGGGGCCGTCGCCGCGGATGTAGACCACGCGCTCGCCTCGCTCTCCCTCGATCTCGCGCTCCGTGGTCCAGCCCAGTGGGCGCAGCAGCCCGCGGTAGAAGGTGAGGCTGCGCTCGAGGTCCGAGACCACGAGGTCGATGTGGTCGAGCTCGGCCGCCATGCCGGAGCCTACGCGGTGATCGCCACCATCCGCTCGATCGGCACCCGGGCGCGCTCGGCGATCTCGGGGTCGACCTTCACGACGGGCTGCATGTCGCGCAGCGCGTCGCGCAGCTTGGGCAGCGTGATCATCTTCATGTACTGGCACACGGCCGCGCGGTTGGCGGGCACGAACCGCTTGCCCGGGTTCTCGAGCTCCAGCGGGTGCAGCATGCCGGTCTCGGTGGCCACGATGAACGTGTCGGCGTCGGACTCGCGCGCGTGCTTGAGCATGCCGCCGGTGGAGAGCATGTGGGTGTTCTCGGCGTCGACGTCGCCCGCGGCCACGTACTCCATGACCGACGTCGAGCAGCCGCACTCGGGGTGGATCAGGAAGTCGGCGCCCGGGTTGGCCTCGCGCACGTCGGCGATGTCGCTGGGCCGGATGCCGGCGTGCACGTGGCACTCGCCGGTCCACACGTTCATCCGCCGCCCGGTGACCTTCTCGACGTAGGCGCCGAGGAACATGTCCGGGCCGAACAGGATCTCGGTGTCGTCGCCGTGCTCGCGCCAGATGTGCTCCACCACCTGCACCGCGTTCGAGGAGGTGCAGCAGTAGTCGGTCTCGGCCTTGACCTCGGCGGTGGTGTTCACGTACATGACCACCACGGCGCCGGGGTGCTGGGCCTTCCAGGCGCGCAGCTCGTCGGCGGTGATGGAGTCGGCCAGCGAGCAGCCGGCGTCGAGGTCGGGCAGCAGCACGGTCTTGTCGGGACACAGGATCGAGGCCGTCTCGGCCATGAAGTGCACGCCGCAGAAGGCGATCACGTCGCCGCCGGCGGCCGCGGCCTGGCGCGAGAGGCCCAGCGAGTCGCCCACGAAGTCGGCCACGTCCTGGATCTCGGGCACCTGGTAGTTGTGGGCGAGGATGACCGCATCGCGCTCCTCGGCGAGGGCGCGAACCTCTCCCTTCAGGGCAGGGATGTTCTCGAGAGCGAGAGGGGCCGGCATGTTTCGAACCTTTGGTCGGGTATCGAAATGAGGCCCGCGCGGCGGACCGGCGAGCGCTTTACAAAGTGTAGCGCCGCGGGCCGCTCTACAGCGGCTCGAGCAGCAGCGACAGGTCCAGCGCCGGGGCGCTGTGGGTGAGCGCTCCGACGCTGATGAAGTCCACGCCGGTCTCGGCGATCTCCCGCACGGTGTCGAGCGACACGCCGCCCGACGCCTCCAGGGTCGCCCGGCCCCCGGCCAGCCGCACGCACTCGCGCAGCTCGTCGAGCGCCCATGTTGTCCAGCAGCACCCGATCGACGCCCGCGTCCAGCACCTCCTCGCAGCTGGTCCGGGCGCTCGATCTCGACCTCGACCCAGTCGGCCCCCGGGCGCCGGCCACGGCGCGCCGCGCCGCCTCCCCCACCCCGTCCGGCCAGGGCCGCGTGGTTCTCCTTCACGAGGATCGCGTCGTACAGCCCGGCGCGATGCGACACGCCGCCGCCCGCCACCACCGCGGCCTTCTCCAGCGCGCGCAGGCCCGGCGTGGTCTTGCGGGTGTCGAGGATGCGGGCGCCGGTGCCCTCGACCGCGTGCACGTAGCGGGCGGTGAGCGTGGCCACGCCTGACAGCCGGCCGAGGAAGTTCAGCGCCACGCGCTCGGCGGCGAGGATCCCGCGCGCGGGGCCCTCGATGGCCACGACCTCGCCCCCGTTGCGCCACTCGCCCTCGGCGGCGTGCGCGTCGAAGGCCAGCGCCGGGTCCGCCTGGGCGAAGGTCTCGCGCGCGACGTCCAGCCCGTAGAGCACGCCGGGCTCGCGCTGCTCGATCCGCGCCAGCGCGCGGGCGCCCTGCGTCGACCACGGCCGCGGCGGTGAGGTCGCCCGCCCCGAGGTCCTCCGCCAGGGCGCGGGCCACGACCTCCGCCAGCTCGCTCACGCGGGCGCGGCCACCCGGTCGATCCCCGCCGCCAGGTAGGCGTCGCGCTCGTCGAGGGTCTCCTCGCGCAGCAGCGCCTCGGCCAGCGCAGTCGAGCTTGTCGCGCTCGCGCTCGAGCAGGCTGCGCACCTCGTCCTGGGCCTCGTCGATGATGCGCCTGCACCTCGCTGTCCACGATCTGCTGGGTGGCCTCGGACGTCTCGCTCACGCCGGGCAGCAGCGGGCCCGCGCCGTCGGCCGGCTGGACCGCCACGAAGCCCACCTCCTCGCTCATCCCCCACCGGCCGACCATGCCGCGCGCGATCCCGGTGGCCTGCTGGATGTCCGACTCGGCGCCGGTGGTGATCGTGCCGAAGGCGAGCTCCTCGGCCACCCGGCCGCCGACCGCCACCTTGATCTTGCCGCGCAGGTAGCCCTCGGAGTAGTTGAAGACGTCGGCGTCGGGGGCCGACAGGGTCACGCCCAGCGCCTGGCCGCGGGGGATGATCGAGACCTTGCGCACCGGGTCGGCGCCCGGCGGTGAGCATGCCGACGATGGCGTGGCCCGGCCTCGTGGAACGCGATCCGGCGGCGGTCGTCCTCGGACTGCACGACCTTGCGCTCGGTGCCCAGCACGATCTTCTCCACGGCGTCCGTGAGGTCGGCCTGGCGCACCCGCTCCTGGCCGCGGCGAGCCGCCAGCAGGGCGGCCTCGTTGACCACGTTGGCCAGGTCGGCGCCCACCATGCCCGGAGTCGACTGCGCGAGCGCCGTCAGGTCCACGTCGTCGGCCAGCGGCACCGAGCGGGTGTGCACCTCGAGGATCTTCTCGCGGCCGTGCTTGTCCGGCGGCTGCACCGCCACGCGGCGGTCGAAGCGCCCGGCGCGCAGCAGGGCCTGGTCCAGGATCTCGGGGCGGTTGGTGGCCGCGAGCACCACCACGCCGTCGCCGGTCTCGAAGCCGTCCATCTCGGTGAGGATCTGGTTGAGCGTCTGCTCGCGCTCGTCGTGCCCGCCGCTGGAGAAGCCGCCGCCGCCGGAGCGCGAGCGCCCGATGGCGTCGAGCTCGTCGATGAAGATGATGGCCGGGGCGGCGTCCTTGGCCTGCTGGAAGAGGTCGCGCACGCGCGAGGCGCCCACGCCCACGATCGCCTCGATGAACTCGGACGCCGAGATCGAGAAGAACGGCACGCCCGCCTCGCCCGCCACGGCCTTGGCCAGCAGCGTCTTGCCCGTGCCGGGCTGGCCCGAGAGCAGGACGCCGCGCGGGATGCGCGCGCCCAGGCGCTGGTACTTCTCGGGCGATCTTGAGGAAGTCGACGATCTCGGTGAGCTCGTCCTTGGCCTCGTCGATCCCGGCCACGTCGTTGAAGTTCACGCGCGTGTCCTCGCCACCCTCGGCGCGGCGGGCCTTGGAGCGGCCGAACTGGCCGAGCATGCCCCCGCTGCCGGCCTGCTGGCTGGCGCGGCGGGCGAGGAAGACGAACAGCGCGACCAGCAGCAGCACCGGGCCGAACGAGAACAGCACCGTCTGCCA
This sequence comes from uncultured Thermoleophilaceae bacterium, assembly GCA_963755215.1. Classification (GTDB taxonomy): domain Bacteria; phylum Actinomycetota; class Thermoleophilia; order Solirubrobacterales; family Thermoleophilaceae; genus JAAYBF01. The sequence goes on along the minus strand of CAVWIW010000006.1, from coordinate 36,502 downwards.
CAGGGAGCGGTCCTCGGGCGGGCGCGCGTTCACCGTGACCGTGTTGTCCTGCAGCAGCCGCGACAGCGACTGGTCGTCGGCGAACGCGGGGATCTCCGTCTCGAACTTCTTCGCGTCCTCGACCTCCTTCTTGTACTCGCCCTGGACGGTGTCGCCCTTGGAGGAGATCTCCTTCACGTTGCCGCTCTCCACCTGCTCGATGAAGGCGGGGGTGTAGGGGATCCGCTTGCGCTCGTCGGCCGGGGCGAAGATGGCCACGAACAGGTAGTTGAGCGCCAGCAGCACCGCGAGGATCACGAGGAAGCGGCGGAAGGAGAACGGCAGCATCGGCCGCTTCTCGGGCGGGGAGCCGCGCCCGTCCGGGGCCGGGTCCACGCGCCAGTTGGGCCCGCGGGCCTCGGGCCGCTGCCCCGGCTGCGGGGGGCGCTGCTCGGGCGGGCGGGCTTCGTCGGCCATCGCGGCTGAGTCTAGGCGGCGTCGCCGTCCGCGCCGGCGCCGGCCCGGCGCAGCAGCTCGGCGCGCACGAAGTCGTCGAGGTCGCCGTCGAGGACCCCCTGCACGTTGCCGACCTCGACGTCGGTGCGGTGGTCCTTGACCATCGTGTACGGGTGCAGCACGTACGAGCGGATCTGCGAGCCCCAGCCCACGTCCTGGGCCTCGCCCCGCTCCTTGGCGATCTCCTCGCGGCGCTGCTGCTCCTGGCGCTCGATGAGCTTGGCCGTGAGCATCTTCATGGCCGTGAGCTTGTTGGCCGCCTGCGAGCGCTCGTTCTGGCACTGCACGACCGTGCCCGTGGGCTTGTGGGTGATGCGCACCGCCGAGTCGGTCTTGTTCACGTGCTGCCCGCCGGCCCCCGAGGCGCGGTAGGTGTCGATCTGGAGGTCGTCGGGCTCGATCTCGATGTCGGTGGTCTCCTCCACGTACGGCGCCACCTCCACGCCCGCGAAGGCGGTGTGGCGGCGCGCGGCGGAGTCGAACGGCGAGATCCGCACCAGCCGGTGCACGCCCTTCTCGGCGGAGAACAGGCCGTAGGCGTTCTCGCCGCTGGCGACGAACGTGGCCGACTTGATCCCGGCCTCCTCCCCCGCGCTGGCCTCCTTCATCTCCACGCTCATCCCGCGCCGGTCGGCCCAGCGCAGCTCGGTGCGCAGCAGCATCTCGGCCCAGTCCTGGGAGTCGGTGCCCCCGGCGCCGGCGTTCACCGTGACCACGGCGTCGCCGGCGTCGTAGCGGCCGGGGAACAGGCGCGCCTCCTCCAGCTCGGCCAGCCGCGACTCGATCGAGGCGCGCTGCTCCTCCAGCTCGGCCGCGATCGACTCGTCCTCGGCCGCCATGGCCTCGAGCTCCTCGAGGTCGGCCACGTCGGACTCCAGGGAGCGGAACTCGGTCAGGCGGCGCTGGACGCGCGCGTGCTCGGCCGAGACCTTGGCCGCGCTCGGCCTGGTCGTCCCAGAAGCCGGGCGCGCCCATCTGCTGCTCGAGCGCGGCGGAGCGCTCCTCCAGGGCGGCTGGGTCAAAGGTAGTCCGCGAGCAGCTTGAGCTGGTCGCGGAGGCCGGCGGCGCTAGACGCCACGGCCCGTCATGGCGCGCGCTAGGCGCCATGGCACTTCTTGAACTTCTTGCCCGAGCCGCACCAGCACGGGTCGTTGCGGCCGATGCGATCGCGCTCGTCGACCGTGCGCGGCTCCATCGGCCCGAGCGGGACCTCCATGTCCTCGGCGGCCATGTCCGCGGCGCCCTGGACGCCCTCGGGCACGCGCCGCCGGCGCGGGCCGCGGCCAGCGCGCTGGGCTGGTCCTCGGCGGTGCCGCCGGCATACGAGAAGGCGGCGGTGGAGCTGGTGTTGGAGGCGCCGCCCCAGCTCTGCTGCGGCTGCTGGGCGCCCGCGCCGTTCTCGCCCTCCACCTCGACCTCCACGACGAAGATGTAGCGCCCGAACTCCTCCCAGATGGCGTTCATGAGCCCCGTGAACATGTCGAAGCCCTCGTTCTTGTAGGCCACGAGCGGGTCGATCTGCGCGAACCCGCGCAGGTGGATGCCCTCGCGCAGGTAGTCCATGTCGTGCAGGTGCTCGCGCCAGCGCTCGTCGATGATCTGGAGCAGCATGAACCGCTCGAGCGCGCGCATGAGCTCGGCGCCGAGCTCCTCCTCGCGGTCGCCGTAGGCGTCGACGATGTCGTCGCGCAGCTCGTCGATGAGCGACAGGCGGTCCAGGTCGTCGCGGTCGAGGTCGTCGAAGTCGATGCCCACCGGGTACATCTGCTCGAGCTGGGTGTAGAGGCCGTCCAGGTCCCAGTTCTCCGGGAAGTCGCCCTCCAGGTACTCCTCGGCCATCCGCTCCACGACCTGCCGCAGCTGGTCGCGCGCGGTGTCGGACATGTCCTCGCCCTCGAGGATCTTGTCGCGGTACTCGTAGATGATCTCGCGCTGCTGGTTCATCACGTCGTCGTACTCGAGGACGCGCTTGCGGATCAGGAAGTTCTGCTCCTCGACCTTCTTCTGGGCCCCCTCGATCTGCTTGGAGAGCATCTTGGCCTCGATCGGCTCCTCCTCGCCCTCCTCGCCGGTGGGCCCGAGGCGATCGAGGATCCGGTAGATCCGGTCGCCGGCGAACAGGCGCACGAGGTCGTCCTCCGCCGAGAGGTAGAAGCGCGACTCGCCGGGGTCGCCCTGGCGGCCCGGAGCGGCCGCGCAGCTGGTTGTCGATCCGGCGTGACTCGTGGCGCTCGGTGCCGAGGATGTAGAGCCCGCCGGCCTCCATCACCTGCTCCCGGGCGCGCTCGACCTGGGCCTCGATCTCCGGCAGCCTCTGGTCCCACGCCTTGTCGTACTCGGGCGAGCCGGGCTCGAGGCCCTGCGCCTGCAGCTCCAGGTCGGTGATGGTGCTCGGGGTTGCCGCCCAGCTTGATGTCCACGCCGCGGCCGGCCATGTTGGTGGCGATCGTGACCGTGCCGGGGCGGCCGGCCTCGGCGATGGTCTGGCCCTCGCGCTCGGCGTGCTCGGGCTTGGCGTTGAGCACCGCGTGCTCGATGCCGCGCTCCTTGAGCTGCCCCGAGAGCAGCTCCGAGACCTCGACCGAGATCGTGCCCACCAGCACCGGCTGCCCCGCCTCGTTGCGGCGCTCGATCTCGCTGACCACCGCGGCCCACTTGCCGTCCTTGGTCTTGTAGATCTGGTCGTTGTTGTCCTCGCGGACCATCGGCTGTTGGTGGGGACCTCGACGACCTGCAGCTCGTAGATCTTCATGAACTCGGTGGCCTCGGTGAGGGCCGTGCCGGTCATGCCCGCGAGCTTGTCGTAGCGGCGGAAGTAGTTCTGGTAGGTGATCGTGGCGACCGTCTGGTTCTCCTCCTGGATCGCCACGCCCTCCTTGGCCTCGACGGCCTGGTGCAGGCCCTCCGACCAGCGCCGGCCCTCGAGGATGCGGCCGGTGAACTCGTCGATGATCTTGACCTCGCCGTCGATCACCTCGTAGTCGACGCCGCGCTTGTAGAGCGACTCGGCCTTGAGCGCCTGCTGGAGGTGGTTCACCAGGTTGCCGTGCTCGGCCTTGTACATGTTGTCGATGCGCAGGAAGCGCTCCGCCTTCTCGACCCCGCGCTCGGTGATCGCCACCGTCTTGTGCTTCTCGTCGGGCTCGAAGTCGAAGTCGGCCACGTACTCCTTCGACTTGGCCTCGATCCCCTCCGGCTTCTTGCCGGCCTCCAGCTGCGGCGCGAGCTTGGCGAACTGGTAGTAGAGGTCGGCGGCCTGCTCGGGCGCGCCGGAGATGATCAGCGGCGTGCGCGCCTCGTCGATGAGGATGTTGTCGACCTCGTCGACGATCGCGAAGCCGTGCCCGCGCTGGGCCTTCTCCGCGGCGTCCGTGGCCAGGTTGTCACGCAGGTAGTCGAAGCCGAACTCGGAGTTGGTCCCGTAGGTCACGTCGGCCTCGTAGGCGGCGCGCTTCTCGGGGAAGCTGCGCGAGTCCGACTGCAGGATCCCGACCGTGATGCCCAGCAGGTCGTAGATCGGCTTCATCCACAGGGCGTCGCGGCGGGCCAGGTAGTCGTTGACCGTGACCAGGTGGACGCCCCTGCCCTGGACGGGGTTGCCCTCGGCATCGCGGGACGCGAGCGCGTTCAGCGCGATCGGCAGCGTGGAGGTCAGCGTCTTGCCCTCGCCGGTCTTCATCTCGGCGATGGAGCCGTCGTGGAGGACCATGCCGCCGATCAGCTGGACGTCGAAGTGGCGCTGGCCGAGGGTGCGCTTGGCGGCCTCGCGGGTGACCGCGAAGCTCTCGAACAGGACCTCGTCGAGCGACTCGCCGCCCTGGACGCGCTCACGCAGCGCGTCGTAGCGCGCGCGCAGCTCCTCGTCGGACTCGAGCTCCAGCTCGGGCTCGTAGTCGCTGATGCGCGCGACCTTGCGCTCGAACTCCTTGAACTTCTTTCCCTCCCCCATGCGGAGGGCCTTGTCGAACAGCGCCATAGCTGCCCGAGACTAGCAACGGGAAATGCGGCTGCTGGGGGTGCGGAAGCGCTGGTTCTGGTCCTCGGTGCCGTAGTGCTCGGGCGCCGACGCAGCCACCCCCGGCCGGAACTCGGCCCGAAGCGTCCGAGCGGGTGGACGGAACGGGCCAAAGTTCCCGCCCACCCGACGGACGCCTAGGTCACGAACGGCGAGGGCCTACGCCGCCCGGGGCGTCGCCCGCTTGGCCTGGCGGCGCTTGCGGCGCTTCTCGCGGTGCCGCTTGACCTGCCGGGAGAGGTCCTCGGCGGCGAGGTTGATCGAGTGCACCATGTCCTCGGAGGCCTCGCGCGCGCGGAGGGTGACGCCCTTGAGGTGGAGCGTGACCTCGGCGACCTGGGAGTCGCGGATGGCCGGGTTGCGTTCCTCGATGAGCTCGACCTCCATGTCCGCCAGCTCCGACACCTGCCTCGCCACCTTCTCGAACTTGCGACTCACCCTCTCCCTGAGCTCGTCCTCGACAGTGACGTTGCGGCCCTTCACTTCGATCCGCATGCGGCGCTCCTAGCTGTCGCGGTCGGTGTCGCCTCGGATGGTACGCGCACCCCCGGGCACTGCCAACCGGCATGTTCCGCCAACTCTCACCGCCCCGGCGTCCGGGCGTAGACGACAGCCGCGACCTCCCGCCCCCCGGCCCGCCGCAGCGCCTGCGCACACGCGGCCAGGGTGGCGCCGGTGGTGGCCACGTCGTCCACCAGCACCGCCCGCGGCGGCGCGCGCCCGCCCGCGCGAATGGCGACCTCCGCCGGCCGGCCCCTCCAGGCGCCGGGCGCGGTCGCGCCCCACCTGGCGCTGCGCCGCGCCCCCGCGCTCCAGGCAGTCCGACACCGTCAAGCCCGGTGCGCCGCGCGAGCGCCGCCGCGAGCCGCTCGGCCTGGTTGAAGCCCGCGCCGGCGACGGCGGCGCGGGTGCAGCGGCACCGGCACCAGCTCGGCCGGCGGGTCGAGCAGGCCGGCGGGCGCGCCGGCCGCGACCTGGGCCGCCATGGGCTCCGCCAGCGCGGCGGCGCCGCGGTACTTCAACGCGCGCACGAGCGCCCGGGCCGGGCCCTCGTAGGCCACCGGCGCCCACAGGCTGACCCCCGCCAGCACCACCGGCTCGGGATCGAGCCAGCGCAACTCGCGCCGGCAGGGCGGGCACAGCGGCTGCCCGGACGGCGCCTCGCGCCCGCACTCCCAGCAGAAGGGCGGCACGACCAGCGACAGCGCTCGGGCTGCGAGGGATGACATCGGCACGAGCCTGGTGGGCGATGTGTGAAGGGACAAGGCGGCACTGCGACAATCGCGTGCGGATTGAGCACGTTCGCGGCGTCACCCGAGATCCAGTGGCTGCCCGACCCGTTCGTGCTGGCCCCGATCGCGGTGCTGGTGGCGATCTACGTGCGCCGGTTCCGGCGGGCACGGCGCGAGGAGGGCGGCCGGGGCGCGGGCCCGGCGCAGGCCGCGGCGTTCGCGGGCGGGATCCTGGCCCTGCTGCTGGCGCTGGCCAGCCCGCTCGACGCGCTCGGCGAGGACTACCTGTTCTCCGCGCACATGCTCCAGCACGTGCTGCTGGGCGACATCGCGCCGGTGCTCCTGCTGCTGTCGCTCTCGCGCGTGATCCTGCGGCCCGGCCACGCGCAGGCTGATGGGGATCGAGCGCGCGCTGGGGCCGCTGGCCAGCCCCTGGACCGGGATCGCGCTGTGGCTCGGGCTGATGTACCTGTGGCACGTGCCGGCGCTGTACGAGGCGGCGATCGAGAACCCGCTCGTGCACCTGGCCGAGCACGCCTCCTTCTTCACCGCCGGCGTGGCCGTGTGGTGGCCGCTGATCGAGCCGATCCCGATGCGCCGCGGCCTGCGCGGGCTGTGGCCGGTGGCCTACATCGGCTGCGCGAAGTTCGGGCTGGCCGCGCTGGGCCTGTACCTGACCTGGTCGGGCACGGTGCTCTACGACTACTACGAGGGCGTGCCGCGGGTGTGGGGCCTGGACGCAGATCGACGACCAGAACGCGGGCGGCGCGATCATGATGGTCGAGCAGTCGCTGACCTTCGTGATCGCGCTGGTGGCGCTGTTCGCCCGCATGCTCGCCCAGTCCGAGACCGAGGAGCTGCGGCGGGAGCGGCTGGAGGGCCGGGCCTAGCCGGCTAGCGCAGCGCCTCGAGGGGCCGCAGGCGGTCCACGATGCCGGTGCCGCCGTGGATCGCGCCGATCAGGATCTCGCCCTCCTCGACGCTGGTGCCGGGGAAGACGATGGAGTCGCGCAGGGCGGCGCCGTCGCCGATCCGGCAGCCGTCGCCGATGGCGACCGGGCCCATCAGGCGCACGCCCTCGCCGAACTCCACGCCGGCCCCGACCCAGACGGGTTCGTCGACCACCTCGACGCCGTCGGGCGCTCGCGCCGGCGTCGGTGACCTCGATCCGCAGCTTGCCGTCCAGCGCGTCCCAGGTGCCCTGGCGCAGCTCCTCGAGCGAGCCGACGTCGTTCCAGTAGTCGTCGATCTCGTGCACGTGGAAGGCACGTCGTTCTCCAGCAGGGCGGGGAACACGTCCTGCGCCCAGTCGGCGAACGGCTCCTGCGGGAAGTAGTCGAAGATCTCGGGCGAGAAGCAGTAGATGCCGCAGTTGCCCAGGTCCGACAGCGCCTCGGAGGGCTCCGGCTTCTCCTGAAAGCCCTGGATGCGGCCGTCGGCGTCGTGGATGACCACCCCGTACTCGCGCGTGTCCGGCACCTTCTTGACGGTCAGCGTGCGCGATGCCGCCCGGCCGCTGCGGTGGCGCTCCACCAGCGCGCCGACGTCCAGGTCGGTGAGGGCGTCGCCCGACACCACGACGACCTCCTCGTCGCCGAAGAAGTCGGCCACGTTGCGCACGCCGCCCGCGGTGCCCAGCAGCTCCTCCTCGAAGCGGTACTCCAGCCGGTCGCCGAAGTAGGAGCGGATCGCCTCGGGGTAGTAGTGGAGGTTGGCGATCAGCTCGTCGAAGCCCTGGCGCTCCAGCAGGCCGACGATGTGGGCCATCACGGGCCGGTCGAGCACCGGGACCATGGGCTTGGGCACCTCGAACGTGATCGGCTTGAGGCGGGTGCCCAGCCCCGCTGCGAGAACCATGGCCTTCATGCGCGCGCGGACGCTAGTGGACCGCCCACCAACGTGCCTCCCGCAGTGCTCAAGGGGCCTCCGCGAGGCGCCGATAACCGCTGTGGAGACAGGCTGCCCCTGCGGACGAGAACACCGACATCCAGGCTGGACCGAGCAGGGCGTCGACGACCGTGGACGCCCTGGCCGCCGTGCGGCGGTTGTCGTTCGCCGCGCTGAGCGAGAGCGACCCCGAGACGTATCCAGCGGGAGCTGGCGCGCGAGCTGATCACGACGCCTGGGCGTCGCACCAGGTGCACCTGGTGCAGCTGGCCCAGGACGGGAGCTTGGGCCGCGGCAACTGCTACCGGCCGTCCCGCGACGGCACGCCGGTGCCCGGGCCCGAGTACGTGCTCGAGTTCGACGAGGCCTCGGCCGTGCACCGGGTGAGCAGGACCGGCCGGCCGTTCAACGCGCCGGACGCCGCGAACGCCGCCGAGGTCAACCAGCGCCTGGTGCAGACCTTCAACGTGGCGAGCGCCCTGTTCGTGCCCCTGGCCTTCGAGGGCGAGGTGCGCCTGGTGGCGGTGCTCGTGTCCGAGACGCCCGCGCACCTTCGAGGACGACCACGTGCAGCTGGCCTACACGCTGGCAAACGAGGCCATGGCCGCCCTGGGCGTGATGGAGATGCGCGGCAGGCTGAACGCGCGCGCGGAGCAGCAGGCCGCGCTGGCCCGGGCAGCCGGCGCTATCAACGCCCGGCTGGACCTGCGCTCGGTGCTGAGCACGCTCTGCCGGGAGGCGGATCTGACCCTGGGGGCCGACCTGGCCGGCGTGTACCTGGGCAACGGCGAGACCGGCGGGCTGGCGGTGGCAGGTCACGGGATGCCCGACGACTCCGACTGGTACGGGTACGTGATCAGGCCCGGCGAGGGCGTGAGCGGGCAGGTGCTGGTCACGGGCAAGCCGGCCGTGTCGAACGCCTATCGCGACGAGGTCCGGCTCCCCGAGAACGACGTGCTTCAGGTCCGTCCAGACGGCCGCGGCGGTGCCGGTGAGCTGGGACGGCGAGCTGAAGGGCGCGCTGTCGGTGGGCTTCTACTCCATGCGCCGCGTGACCGACGACGACCTGGGCTACCTGCAGGCCATCGCCAGCCTGGCCGCGGTTGCCTCCAGCAACGCCGAGGCCTTCGAGCGGGCGCAGACGGCCGCGCGCACCGACTCGCTCACCGGCCTGCTCAACCACGGGGCCGTGCACGTGCTGATCCGCGAGGAGATCGCCCGCGCCCGCCGCGTCCGCGAGCCGCTCTGCTGCCTGCTGATGGACCTGGACAACTTCAAGCCGGTCAACGACCTGCACGGCCACCTGGTGGGCGACCAGGTGCTGAGCAAGGTGGCGGACGCCATCCGCGAGGAGTTCCGCGAGTACGACGGCTTGGGCCGGTTCGGGGGCGACGAGTTCGTCCTGGTGCTGCCCGGGGTCCGCGAGGACGAGGCCCGCGAGGCGGCCACGCGCCTGCAGGCCACGGTGGCCGCAGCCCTGGGCGACGGCGAGCTGGAGGCCGGCCTGACCGCTTCCGTGGGGGTGGCGCCCTGGCACGAGCCACTCACGGGACCGGAGCTGCTGGACCGGGCCGACCGCGCGCTGCTGGTGGCCAAGGGCCAGGGCAAAGACCGCTACGTGGTGGCAGGCCTGGACACCGACTCCGAGCTGGCGCGCATCGGGGCCGGGGCGGGCGCACCCGGCCCGGTGCTGAGCGACCTCTGGGACATGGTGAGCGGCTGCCGCCAACCGGCGGAGGTGCTCGACCGCCTGGCCGCCTTCGTACAGGAGTCGCTGGGGCTCGAGGAGGGCGTGCTGGTCAGGGACGGCGACCCGCCCGTGCAGCCCGAGGTGCTGTTCCGCCTGGACGGCGGTGGCATCACGCGACCCAACCTCACAGCGCTGCGCAGCGCGCTGGGCAACCCCGAGCTGCCGCTGAAGGCTCGCCGAGGCTCCTACGCCGCGATCGCCCTGGCGCGAGAGAGCCACTCATACGGCCTCCTCGTCCTGCGCTCCGCCGAGCCCACCTTCCCGCTGGCCCGCCTGCGCGTGGCCGAGCAGCTGACCAACCAGGCTGTGACCGCGATGCTCGGCCAGTCGAGCGGCGCATCGCGCTGGCCGTGGCAGCCCTGGCGGCGGCGATCGACGCCCGCGACAACTACACGCACGAGCACTCCGAGCAGGTCGTGAAGCTGGCCTGCGAGGTGGCCGAGCGGCTGGGCCTGCCCGAGTCCGAGGTCGAGCGCGTGCGCGACGGCGCGATGCTGCACGACGTGGGCAAGGTGGCGATCCCCAACGAGGTCCTGTTCAAGGACGGGCCGCTGGACGAGCGCGAGTGGGCCGTCATGCGCGAGCACCCTGCGATCGGCGAGCGGATCCTCAGGCGCACGCCCGAGCTGGCTCGAATCGCCCCGCTGGTTCGCCACGAGCACGAGCGCTGGGACGGGCTGGGCTACCCCGACGGCCTGCGTGGCGCCGAGATCCCGATCGGCAGCCGGATCATCCTGGCCTGCGACGCCTATCACGCGATGATCACCGCGCGCCCCTACCGCGCGCCGATGTCCCAGGAGATGGCCATGCGCGAGCTCAGCGAGGGCTCCGGCCATCAGTTCGACCCGACCGTGGTGAGCACCCTGATGGGGGTCCTGACCGCGAAGCCGGTGCACGCCTAAGCTGCGCAGATCGCGCTGAGCATCGACACCGTCCGCGAGGGCGACCTGCCCGAGCTCCTGCCGCTGATGCGCGGCTACTGCGACTTCTACGAGGTCTCGCCCTCGGACGACGACCTGCTGGCCCTGTCGCGGGCGCTCATGGCCGACCCCGAGCTCGAGGGCACCCAGCTGCTGGCACGCGACGCCGACGGGCAGGCGGTGGGCTTCGCCACGATCTTCTGGCTGTGGTCAACCCTAAGCGCCGCGCGGATCGGGCTGATGAACGACCTGTTCGTGTCCGAAGCGGCGCGCGGGTCGGGCGCGGCGGATGCACTCATCGAGGCCTGCACCGACGCTGCCGGGAGCGCGGCGCCGTGTCGCTGGGCTGGCAGACCGCCAAGGACAACCTCCGCGCGCAGGCGGTGTATGACCGGGTGGGCGGGACGCGCGAGGAGTGGCTGGACTACTCCATCGACACCTCGACCTGAACCGTGGCGCTATCAGGCGCGCATGACTACCTTGGATGGTCATGCGCGTTCCCGCCCTGCTCGTAGCCGGAATCCTCTGCCTCGCGCTCGTCGTGGGTTGCGGAGGGGACAAGGCGGAGCCCAGCTCGAGCTCGTCGGGCACCGGCGCCGATGAGGCGCTGACCTCGGACGGCGAGAACGCCAACCCGCTTCGCCACGCAGCCACCCGCCTGAACGGCGGCCGCGAGCAGCTGTCCAAGTACCGCGGCAGCGTTGTGCTGATGGTGAACACGGCCACCGACTGTGGCTTCACGCCCCAGTTCGACGGCCTGCAGTCGCTCTATGACGAGTACCGCCGCGACGGGCTGGTGGTGCTGGGGTTCCCGTCGAACGACTTCGCCGGCCAGGAGCCGCGCTCGGACAAGGAGATCGGCAAGTTCTGCCGGGCCAACTATGGGGTGAAGTTCCCGATGTTCTCCAAGACCGAGGTCACCGGCGACGACGCCCACCCGCTGTTCAAGGACCTGGGCGCGCCGGACTGGAACTTCAACAAGTACCTGCTCGATCGCAACGGGACGCTGGTCAAGCGCTGGGGCGCCGGCACGGAGCCCAGCGACCAGGCGATCGAGGGACCGATCTCGCGCCTGCTGTAGGGCGGCCCTCAGTCAGACACTCCGAGGACGAATAGGCCCGCGGCGAACGAGGCTGCCACGAACCGCCAGCCGAGTCGGTCTCGGAACGCAGCGGCACCCACCGCCGCCATGGCCGCCGTTCCGAGCAGCAGCGCCGTAGCGGCCCCGGCCGCAGCGTGTGCAGGCACAAGGACCGCCACCGCGACGACGAAGACGAGCGCGCCCAGCGCCGTGGCCAGCAGGCGTGGCAGCGGCCGCAGCCGGAGCGCGGAGACCTGCGCGGCCGCGCCTGTGAGCGGCGCCAGGGGAACGATCGCGAGCGCTGGACCGAGCGATTCACTAACTCCGCTGTACTGCTCTCCGGCCAACGCCGGCAGGACTCGGTCGAGCGAGATCGCGGCGAGAGTCGCAATGGGGACAACGACTATCAGCGCGAGCCAGGCGAGACGGTGGAGCGACGCGTCGGCACGATCGCCCGCCTCGTGGCCTGCGGCGAGCCGCGGCAGATCAACCGTGAACGCCTGCCAGACGAAATAGGTCAGCGCGAGCGCGATCCCGATCGAGACCGCCGCGAATCCCGCCTCCACCTGCGAGCCGGCCAAAACCGCCACCGCGACCACGCCGCCGCGGTGCAGGATTTGGACGAAGAGCCCGCTGGCTCCGTAGACGAGCGCGAACCGGGCGGCGCCGGGCGGCAGCGGCGGCGTCCGCGCCGCGGCGCGCAGGGGCGAGGCGACCACGACCAGCCCCAGCACGAGGACGCAGCCGGACGCGAGCGCGAGGCCAGCCAACGCTCCTTCTTCGCCGAAGCCGGCGTGCAGGACGGCGACGGCCGCCACCAGAACGGTGTTCTGGATGGGGTACCGGAGGCTCCATAGGGCTACCTTGCCGAGCGCGAGGCCGACCTGATACACGAGCGTCGCAGCGACGTCGAACACGAGCGCGAGAAGGACGAAGAAACACGCGAGCGGGCTGAACCGGGCTGGGTCGACGACCGCCAGCGCCGTCGCCAGTACGGCGGCGAGTGCACACACGCCGATCCGCCAGCGGGCCGAGCGAAGGGCGAGAGTGCGAGCCAGGGCGGGCCGGTCGCCCGCAGCCGCGGTCGGCACGAAGCGCGACAACCACGTCGGACCGCCGAGGGAAGACGCTGCCGAGCCGAGGGCGACAATCGAGAGCGCGACCGCGAAGCTGCCGTAGTCGGCCGGGCCGAGCAGCCGCGGTACGAGCGTGAGAAGCAAGACCAGAGTGACGGACTCGAGCGCCTTGCCCACGACCCCCACGAGCACAGGCGACCGCATCACGCCGGAGCCTGCATGAGCTCACGCAGTTCTGCGGTGTGAAGCTCGAGGTTGTGGTCCCTCAGAGCCGCCGCGGCGCTGTCCGGTGGAGCTCGATGGCCGGGGAACGCGACCCCGCTGGCCACCTCGGTCAGGCGATCGGCGAGCGCCTCGGAATCGCCGTTCGGGAAGAGCAGGCCGCTCACGCCCGGCCGCACCGTCTCGGCGAAACCGCCGGTGGCGCTCGCCACGACCGGGACGCCGCGGACGATGGCCTCGAGCGCGGTCAGCCCCAGGGGCTCCCCCCAGGTCGAGGGCGCAACGAGCGCCCAGGCCGCCGCCAGCTCCTGCTCGACCTGCGCAGGGCGGAACCCGTCCGACGAAGACCACGGCGGGCCCGAGTCCCAGCGAGGCCGCCAGGCCTTCCAACCGAGGCCGTTCGGGGCCGTCGCCGACGATCCGGACGCTCGGGACGAGACCGCGGTCGCGCAGCAGGGCGAGCGCGTGCAGCAGCGTATCGACGCCCTTCTCGGGGCTTAGCCGACCCGTGAAGACGAAGTGGGGATCTGCCGAGGGAGCGCGCGTGAAGCCGCTGCTCGGCGGCTCGACCGGCCACGCCAGCCACCGTGCATCGACACCTGCCCGCGCCAGTTCGGCGCGCATGAAGCGGCTGCAGGTGACGACGGCGTCCGCGCTGTCGATCGCGGCGCGGATCAGCGCGTATCGGGGCTGCTCGCGCAGCCAGCGGGGCGGGGAGAGACAACGATTGCGCAGGCAGGCCACGCCGGCCGGCACCTGGCAGATCGATCCGTCGGGAAGCAGCTTGTGCCCGGTCGGACAGACGGGCTTGTAGTAGGAGAGGTTGAGAACCGTCCGGACCCGACGCAGCGGGACAAAGACCGCCGGGGAGAGGAGGATCTCGAACATGCTCACGTAGACGGCATCGGGACGGAAGTCAGCGAGCGCGTGTGAGACGTCCAGCGCGGCAGGTGGGTTCGCGATCTGGAGGAACGCCTGCGCGGCGCGGCGCTCGGTCCCGAAGGCACGGTAGTCGGCGTGGACGGCCGGCCCGGCGCTGCTCGTGAGCAGGGCCACCTCATCCCCGGCCGCCCGGAGCCCCGTGGCTATGAGCTCGAGGTAAGTCTCGATTCCGCCCGCCTCGGCGGTCCAGTCAGTGACGAGCAGGATGCGCATCAGCCCGCGGCTGCCGCCTCGGCTGCCAGCACGACGGCGAGGCTGGCAAGGCCGTCCTCGAGGGTCGGCAGCTCGACGTCCTCGCCGCGCACCCGCGCGACGAAGGCCCGCAGGGCGAGGGCATAGGAGGGATCCAAGCCACGGCGCGCGAGCAGGTGAAGCCGCAGCACCGCGAGCTCCCTCGAGGGAGCGAGGCGCGTGGGCCGCCGCGTCACCCGTCCCGCGTGCCGGTCGATGCGAATGGTGCCGCGCTCGCCTACGAGCTCGAGCGTGTCCACCTGCGGCGCCCGGAAACCAACCCGAAGCTCGCCACTGCCGCCGCGCGCCAGTCGAAGACGCAGGGTCGCGCCGTCTTGCTCGCTCCGGGTCGAGCTCACGGACGCCGAGGCCACCTCGACCTCCGTGTCGAGCAGGAAGCGGGCGAGGTCGATGTGATGAGACGCCAGGTCGAGCAGGGCGCCACCGCCATCGGCTCGCGTGCGCTTCCAGACCGGTAGCTGGTCCGCGGGCTCGGTGAGGATCGTCCTCAGGTGGGTTACCCGCCCGATCCCTCCCTCGCGGACCACGGTCTGCGCCCGGCGGATCGCCGGATGAAATCGCCTGTTGAGCCCGATCGCCGCGATGATGCCGGCCTTCCTTGCCGCCTCGACCACGAGCTCCCCGTCGGCCCGGGTCGTCGCGAGCGGCTTCTCGAGGTAGAGGTGGTGACCGGCTTCTGCAACCGCGATCGCCAGCTCCGCATGCAGGCCGCTCGGGGCCGTGACCACAACCGCGTCGAGATCGTCGCGGGCGAGCAGCTCGCCCGCCGTGCTGCAGAGCGTCGCACGCCGGGCCCTACGACCAGCCGCCGCAAGCGAGGCGCTGTCGGGATCGGCCAGCGCGGCGACCACGACGCCGGCGGTGCGCCGCAGGATTGGGAGGTGCACCGTTCGCGCGATCGAGCCGCACCCGATCACTCCGATGCGCTGCACGCCGCGTCTCTCACGTGTACTTCGCCTTGTGCAGCTCGTACTCCAGCATCCGCTCCTCGTCGCCCGCACCCGCGCCGAAGCTGTACCCGACCCCCTCGCCGACCGCCCACGCGAGGCAGGCGAGCGCGAGCGCAGGCACGAAGGTCCGCGGGTGTGGTTGGCTCGAGCGGGCCAGCCGCAGCGTGCGGAAGAAGCGCAGCGGTGCGACGAGAGGCGAGCCCGCGGCGTAGAGCAGCGCGCGACTGCGAGGCCACGGCCGACAGCGCGCCGCGCCGACCAAACGGCCGCCGAGATAGCGTTCGTGGAGCCAGGGGAAGAAGCGCGAGACGTTCAGGTGATCGATCCGGGCTCCCGGCTCGTGGAGGAATCGACCGCCTCGCGCCCGGAGCGCGGCATTCAGCGGGCTGCCCGGCTTGAGCAGTGATCCGAGCTCGTCCCCCAGCTCGAGCAGCGCCGTGCGCTTGTAGGCGGCGTTGTAGCTGGAGACGTCTGCGATCTCACGCCGGCTCCCCGCCTGCGGAAAGGGGCCGTAGTCCATCAGCAGGCCGACCCAGCTCAACCCCCCGGCCGGATTCGCGTTTCCGATCCCGGGCGCGACGGCGACCCAGGGTCCCTCGTGCGCACGCAGGAGCCGCCCCGCCCACTCCGGCTCGGCGAAGACGTGCGTCTCCCCGAGCACCACCACCGGCGCGCGGGCCGCGCGGACGGCCGCTGCTCGCGCGGGCGCCTCCGGCAGGAGCGGCGTCTTCACGACGGTCACGCCCGCCAGCGGCGCGATCGGACCGCTGCGCAACGACAGCGCGCTCTCGTCAGGGCATGCGATCACGAGCTCGATCGACCCGGCATCCTCCTGCGCAACCAGCCGCTCGACGACATCCGCGATCGCGTCGAAGGAGTCGGTGAGGACGACGACGGAGAGCGCCGGGTTCAGCGTTCGAGCCCCCGCCGATGAAGGCGAATCACGTGCCCAGGCTACCTCTGCGCCGCATCCTGGACGCCAGCTCCGCCACGTAGCCAGCGGCGACGAAAACCTGGGCCGCGGCCACCAGAAGGCCGACGGCCAAGCCCTCTCGGGCGCCGTGCGCGAGTAGCCCGACGTAGAACCGCGGCGAGCCGAGCTTTGCGCGCCCATCCGCAGCGCGGCGACGGAAGTTATAGGCGCCACGGCCGTAGCGGACCTGCTGGCGCGCGAAGCTCCCGATGCCCAGCCGCTGATGATGGCTCACCACGGCCGCGGGCTCGCGGGCCAGCACGTGCCCCTCCGCGGCGAGCCGCGCGCACCAGTCGCGGTCCTCCCCGGCGGCGGTGGGAAAGGACTCGTCAAAGGGCACGGCGCGCGCCACCTCGATTCGGCAGCTGACGTTGCAGGACGGCGCGAACGGCACGGGATCGTGGTCTGCGACGTAGTTGGTGATCGCCTGTGACGCGGCCGCGAACGGGTCCCCGGGGTTCGCGTTGACGGTCGCCCCCGCCACCGCTGAGATCCCCTCGACCATTGCGCCGGCCAGGCGGTTGGCCCACTCCGGGGACGGCTCGCAGTCGTCGTCGGTGAAGCACACGATCGGGGCGCGGGCGGCCCGGACCCCGGCGTTACGGGCGGCCGCGGGCCCCGCGCCGTCGCTCGCGACGAGTCGGGCACCCGCACGGCTCACGACCAGCGCCACGGCCGCGTGATCGCGGGAGCGGTCGTCGACGACGACGACGTCGCGCAGCCGGCGTTCGGGATCGCGGGCTATCGCCGCAAGACACCGCTCCAGGTTGCGCGGCCGGTCGCGGGTGGGGACGACGATCGAGGCGACGGGAGCGGGCGCCTCGGCCTGCGTGTCGCCGGCCACGGCTACGGGCGCCAGGAGTGCATGTAGCTCTGCTGCTCCTCGGTGAGCGCGTCGATCTCCACGCCCACCGAGGCCAGCTTGAGCCGGGCGATCTCCTCGTCGATCGCCACCGGCACGTCGAGCACCCGCGGCTCCAGCTTGCCGGCGTGGCGCACGAGGTGCTCGGCCGCCAGGGCCTGGGTGGCGAAGCTCATGTCCATGACCGCGGCCGGGTGACCCTCCCCGGCCGCCAGGTTCACCACCTGGCCCGAGGCCAGCAGGTTCAGCCGCCGCCCATCGGCCAGCGTGTAGCGGTCCACCAGCGGCAGCACGCGCTCGGGCTGGCCGAGCGCCGCCAGGTCGCCCAAGGAGATCTCCACGTCGAAGTGGCCGGCGTTGGCCAGCACCGCACCGTCCTTCATGCGCTCGAAGTGCTCGCGCCGCAGGACCTCACGCGAGCCCGTGACCGTGACGAACAGGTCGCCGCGCTGCGCGGCCTCCAGCGCGGGCAGCACCTCGTAGCCCTCCATCCGCGCCTCCAGGGCCCGCAGCGGGTCGACCTCGCAGACGATCACCGCCGCGCCGGCGCCGCGGGCGCGCTGGGCGATGCCCTTGCCGGTGAAGCCGAACCCCATCAGCACCAGCGAGTGCCCGGCCAGCAGAATGTTGGTGGCGCGCAGGATGCCGTCGAGCGCCGACTGGCCGGTGCCGTAGCGGTCGTTGAAGGTGCGCTCGATGCGGGACTCGTTCACTGCCAGGACCGGGCAGCTGAGCCCGCCCTCGGCCTCGAGCTTACGCAGCCGCAGCAGGCCCGTGTTGGTCTCCTCGGTCCCGCCCAGCATCGCGTCGGCTCCGCCTCCCGCGTGTATGACCGTGAGCAGGTCGGCGCCGTCGTCGAGCGTCACCTGGGGCGAGCCCGCCACCAGCGCCCCCACGTGCCGGGCGTAGGTGTCCAGGTCCTCGCCGGCCACCGCGTGCACCTCGATGGCCTCGGCCAGCGCCGCCGCCACGTCGTCCTGCGTGGACAGCGGGTTGGCCGCGCACAGCGCAACCTCAGCCCCGCCGGCCGCCAGGCAGCGCATGAGGTTGGCCGTCTCGGCGGTCACGTGCAGGCAGGCCGCGATGCGCGTTTCGGCTAGGGGCTTCTCCCTGCCGAACCGCTCGCCGATTCTGGCGAGCACGGGCATCTGGCCTTCGGCCCAGGCGATTCTTGCCTCGCCGGCGGAAGCAAGCTTCGGATTGGCGATGTCAGACATCAGGGTGCTCGGTTCACGGTGCTCGGTCTTGACCCTCGTCGTCACCGAGCCCGAGCACCGAGCTCCGAGCACCCAGAGTCCTAGTACCGGTAGTGATCCGCCTTGTACGGCCCCTCCACCGGCACGCCGATGTACGCGGCCTGCTCATCCGACAGCTGCGTGAGCTTCACCCCGAGCGCGTCCAGGTGCAGCCGGGCGACCTTCTCGTCCAGGTGCTTGGGCAGCACGTACACCTTCTTCTCGTACTCGTCGTTCTTGGTGAACAGCTCGACCTGGGCGATCGTCTGGTTCGTGAACGAGTTGGACATCACGAACGACGGGTGCCCTGTGGCGTTGCCGAGGTTGAGCAGCCGGCCCTCGGACAGCACGATGATCGAGTGGCCGTCGGGGAACGCGAACTCGTCGACCTGCGGCTTGATGTTGATCCGCTCGACGTCGCTGCGGCCCTCGAGCCCGGCCATGTCGATCTCGTTGTCGAAGTGGCCGATGTTGCCCACGATCGCGTTGTGCTTCATCCGCTCCATGTGGGCGGAGGTGATGATGTCCTTGTTGCCGGTGGCGGTGATGAAGATGTCCGCCGTCTCGACCACGTCCTCGAGGGTCTTGACCTCGTAGCCCTCCATCGCGGCCTGGAGCGCGCAGATCGGGTCGATCTCGGTGACCACCACGCGCGCGCCCTGCCCGCGGAGCGAGTCGGCGCAGCCCTTGCCCACGTCGCCGTAGCCGAGGATCACGCAGACCTTGCCGCCGATCATCACGTCGGTGGCGCGGTTGATGCCGTCCACCAGCGAGTGGCGGCAGCCGTAGAGGTTGTCGAACTTGGACTTTGTGACGGAGTCGTTCACGTTGATCGCGGGGAACAGCAGGTCCCCGGTCTCGGCGAACTGGTACAGCCGGTTGACGCCGGTGGTGGTCTCCTCGGTCACGCCCTGGATGCCGGCCGCCATGCGGGTGAACCGCTGCGGGTCGTCCTCGAGCGAGCGCTGGAGCGTCTGGAGGATGATCTTGAACTCCTCGGACTCGGCCGAGTCCGGGTCCGGCACCGCGCCGGCCTTCTCGTACTCAACGCCCTTGTGCACGAGCAGCGTGGCGTCGCCGCCGTCGTCGAGGATCATGTTGGGGCCGTCGCCCTCGGGCCAGGTGAGCGCCTGCTCGGTGCACCACCAGTACTCCTCCAGCGTCTCGCCCTTCCAGGCGAACACCGGGATGCCGGCGGCGGCGATGGCCGCGGCGGCGTGGTCCTGGGTGGAGAAGATGTTGCAGGAGGCCCAGCGCACCTCGGCGCCGAGCGCCACGAGGGTCTCGATGAGCACGGCCGTCTGGGTGGTCATGTGCAGCGAGCCGGTCACGCGCGCGCCCTTGAGCGGCTGCCGGGCGGCGTACTCCTCGCGCGTGGTCATCAGGCCGGGCATCTCGTGCTCGGCGAGGGAGATCTCCTTGCGGCCGTAGTCGGCCAGGCCGATGTCGGCGACCTTGAAGTCCTGGGTTGCTGTGGTGGTCATTCGTCTCCTTTGGTGCGGTTTCGGTTCAGGTGCCGGCGGCGGCCAGGTCGGCGGCCTCGGCCAGCAGCCGTTCGTGCTTCTCCTGCTCGAAGCGGAGCCAGTCGGATGCGGCCACGCCCTCCGGCCGGCGCGGGCTGGCCTCCAGCCACGCGGCCACGGCCGAGCCCACCTCGGGCTCCCTGCGCATTCGCAGGGCGAAGCCGGCGTCGCCGAGGGTCAGCTCGTGCTCGGCCAGCAGCTCGCGCAGGGTGCGCAGGCGCTGGAGCTCCTCGGGGCCGTAGAGCCGGTAGCCCGAGGCCGAGCGGCGCGGCTCGATGAGCCCCTCACGCTCGATGTAGCGCAGCATCCGGGCCGACCAGCCGGTCGTCTCGGATGCCTCGTTGATCGTGAGGCCGTCCATCGGCGACCAACCTTACCACGATCGTGTCAAGGTTTGGCTGGCGTGCGGGAGGGCGGTGCTCGGTGCTCGGGCACCGAAGGGGGCGGCCCGAATGCGCACCGCCGTGTAGCGAGCGTAACGAACAGGTAACGGTGGACCGCGGCTTTGGCTGACGACCGGCCCGCCCCGAAATGAAAGGTCGGAAACGTGCCGTATAGACCGCTTTTGGGCCACTCATTCTCCGCGAGCCGATCCCGACGTAACGAGCGCAACGGCCAGGTCACGAACATGACAGCACCGCAACAGCCCACACCCCTCGCTGCCCGCCGTGGGGCGACGGCCGAGCCACCCGAGCGCCCCAGGGCCCGACGCCAACGACACGGCGACCGGTGACACCGCCTACCCCAGCGCCCGCTTGAACGCCTCCAGCGCCTCCACCGGACCGGCGTCCACGCCCAGCAGCTCGGCCAGGCGCACGCTCATCAGATCGCCGAGCATCACCAGCGAGAGCACGTGCGCCACCGGCGTCTCCCCGCGGGCGGCGACCTCGTGCACCGGGACCCCCCGCTCGCGCAGCAGCGCCGCGGTCAGCTCGACCCGCCGCGCCACCCGCTCGTGCAGCCCCGGCGCGGTGAGGAGTACGGCCGAGAGCGGCGCGTGTTCGATCCCCCAGCTCCAGCCCTCGATCTCGTTGTGGTTGGCCTCCGGCAGCTCGCTGAAGGAAGCCGCCACCTTGGCGTTCTCGTTGAGCTGTCCCTTCCACCGCCGCGCGGGCGCCGCGGTGAGCTCGGCGCCGTGGACCACGGGAAGGGTTTCGCGCAAGGACTCCGCGAGCGCGGCGGGCTCGGGATCGTCGGCCAGCGCTTCGAGCACTTCGGCCGCCCCCTCGACCTCCGAGCGCAGGTCGGGCGCGGCGCCGGCAGCCGCCGCGCAGCCCAGCGCGCCGACCGTCATGTAGACGACCGCCGCCCGCGGCTGGAAGCCGGACGGCACGCCGATCACCGGCACATCCTCGGCCCGCGCGCGCTCGGCCAGCGCGCCGCCGGTGGTGAGCGCCACGCGCGGCGCGCCGGCGGCCCCGGCGGCCTCGAAGCAGGCGAGCGTCTCCTCGGTGTTGCCCGAGTAGCTGGAGCAGAGCACGAGCGTGTCCGAGTCCAGCCACGGCTCGGGCGCGTAGCCGCGGACCACCCGCAGCGGAGCAGTGCGCCCGCTGGCCCGATGGCGGCGGCGGCCAGGTCGGCCCCGATGGCTGAGCCGCCCATGCCGCAGACCAGCAGGCCCCCGGGAGCCTCCTGCGCCGGCACCTTGGCCGCGTCCACCCGCCAGAGCGCGTCGCCGAGCTGGTGCGGCTGGGCCAGCACGTCGTCCAGCATGGGGTCGCTCACGCCACGCGGTCCCCGACGGCCTCGCCCGGCTGGACCCTGGCGTCGGGCTCGATCACGACCCCGTCCCCGATCTGGGCGTCGCTGCCCACGATGGCGCCCGGCTCCACGCGCGCGCCGTCGCCCACGCGCACGCCGCGGGCGAGGATGGCGTCGCGAATGACGCAGTCGGCGCCCACGATCACGCGGTCGTGCAGCACCGAGCGCTCCACGGTGGAGTCGCTGCCCACCGAGCAGTGGCCGCCGAGCACCGTCTGCGGACCGATGTGGGCTCCGCTGGTGAGGCAGCCCTCCCCCACCAGCGAGCCGGTCTCGTCGCGCGGCGGCAGCGCCGAGTCCACGCGCCCGGCAAGCAGGTCGTAGGTGGCCTCCAGGTAGCGCTCTGGCGTCCCGATGTCGACCCAGTAGCCGTCCGCATGGAATCCGTACAGCCCCTCGCCCACCAGGCGCGGGAACACCTCGCGCTCGAAGGACACTGCCCGGCCCGCCGGGATCAGCTCCTCGACCACGTCGCGGCCGATCACGTACGCGCCGGCGTTGATGCGCTTGGTGGGCGCCGGGCCCTCGCTCTTCTCGAGGAACGCCTCGACCCGGCGCTCGGAGTCGGTGGGCACCACGCCGTAGCTGGACGTGTCCTCGACCTCGATCAGCGCCAGCGTCGCGCGCGCACCGGTGGACTCGTGCTGGGCCATCTCGGCGGTGAGGTCCATGTCGGTGAGCACGTCGCCGTTGAGCACCAGCAGCCGCTCTTCGAGCACGCCCTCGTCGAGCGCCAGCCGCACCGGGCCGGCAGTACCCAGGGGTTCGTCTTCGATCACGTACCGCAGCCGCATGCCGCCGTACACGTCGCCCAGCACCGACCGCACGCCGTCGGAGAGGAAGCCGCACGAGAGGATCGCCTCCGTGGCGCCGTGGCCGCGCAGCCAATCGAGCATGTAGACCAGGAACGGCCGCCCCGCCAGCGGTATGACCGGCTTGGGGGTCGTCAGGGTGAGCGGACGGAGCCTCGTGCCCTCGCCGCCCGCGAGCACGAGCGCCTGCACGCGATCAGCGCCCGATGCCCTCGTAGGTGAAGCCCGCCTCCCGGAGCGCCTCGCGGTCGAGGAAGTTGCGACCGTCGACCACCAGGGGCTTGGCCATCCGCGACTTGACCTCGCCGGCCCAGTCCAGCTCGGCGAACTCCGGCCACTCGGTCACGAGCACCGCTCCGTCGGCCCCGTCGACGGCCTCAAGCGCCGAGGCGCACACGCGCGCGCCGCCCAGCAGCTCCGCCGCGTTGTCGGCCGCCACCGGGTCGTACACGCGCACGTTGGCGCCCTCGCCCTGCAGCCGGGCGGCCAGCACCAGGCTGGTGGCCTCGCGGATGTCGTCGGTGTTGGGCTTGAAGGCCACGCCCAGCAGCGCGATCTCGCGGTTCACCAGCGAGCCCAGGTGCTTCTGCAGCTTGCCGATGGTGCGCCGCTTCTGGAGCTCGTTGACCTCGATCACGGCGGTGAGCAGCTGGAAGGCGTAGCCGGAGTTGCCGGCCAGCTGCTTGAGGGCGGTCACATCCTTGGGAAAACACGAGCCGCCATATCCGATGCCCGCGTTCAGGAACTTGTTCCCGATGCGGTCGTCCAGGCCCATGCCGCGGGCCACCTCGCTCACGTCGGCACCGAGCTCCTCCGACACGTTGGCGATCTCGTTGATGAACGAGATCTTGGTGGCCAGGAAGGCGTTGGAGGCCAGCTTGATCATCTCGGCGCTGGCCACGTCCGTGCGCACGATGGTGCCGTCCAGCGGCTCGTAGAGGGCCGCCACGCGGTCACCGAATCGGTCGGAGTGGTCGCCGGCGCCGACCACCACGCGGTCGGGGTTCATGAAGTCCGCCACCGCCGAGCCCTCCTTGAGGAACTCGGGGTTGGACACGTAGCCCAGCCGCTCGCGCGTGCGCTGAATGGCGCGGCCGGTGCCCACGGGCACGGTGCTCTTCATGACGATGGCGTGCTCGTCGGAGTCGCCGAGGTCGTCGATCACGGCCTGCACGCGCGACAGGTCGGCGTCGCCCGAGTAGGTCGGCGGGGTGTCCACGCAGCAGAACAGCAGCCGCGTGCGCTCCAGCACCTCGCCCATGTCGGTGGTGAAGTGCAGGCGGTCGGCGTTCTTGTCACGAGCTCCGGGAGCCCCGGCTCGTGGATGGGCACCTCGCCGCGGGAGAGCGACTCGACCTTGTCGGGCAGGATGTCGCGCGCCACGACCTCGTGGCCCAGCTCGGCGAAGCAGGCGGCCGTGCATAGGCCGACCCAGCCCACGCCGATGACGCCTATCGGTTCCCTCTCAGCCATTAGAAGAAGAGCCTGACGAGGGCCCCTACGGCAACCGCGTCGAGCGGGCGATGGCCAGCATCTGGCGCTCGGTGAGCGTCTGCAGCAGCGTGTTGGAGATCCAGTAGACGGCGCGCTTGGTGCGCCAGCCCACCAGGCGCAGCCGGTCGCCGTCGTAGTGGAGCTCGAAGGTGCGCTTGCCGATCTTGCGCTCCTCGGACGGGCTCTCGAGGATGGGCGGCTGCTTCCAGGTGGTGCCCTGCAGCCCGTAGTACTCGCCGATGATCCCGCGCCTCATGACCATCCGGTAGCTCTTGTGGCGCTTGTCGCCCGGGATCTCGATCCGGTAGTAGCGCGGCGGCTGCGCGAAGTCCGAGCCCTTGGTCCTGACGGTGGGGTAGTAGACGGGCAGCTGGCCGCCGGCCCCGGACTTGATGGCCTGGAGGGCCTGGTCCTTGCCCGGGCCGGGGCCTTCTCCAGGCCGCCGTCACCGCGCTGGCGCTTGGCCCGCTTGCGCCTGGCGGGGCTCTTGGGCTCCAGCTTCCCGCGCGGCCCCGCGGTCTCCTCCACGCCGAGGAACTGGCGCGTGAGGCGCTTGACCGTGGCGTTGCTGGCGGTCACGTAGCTGGGGCCGCCCACCTCGCCCGAGATCTGGCCCTCGAAGTGGACCTCGCGGATGGGCTGGTCGACCGAGAACACCGCGAGCTTGAGCAGCCGCAGGATGCCGGTGCGGGTCTTGAGCTCGGCGTCGGAGGTCGTGTACTTGCCGAAGATCTCGATGAGCTTGTCGCGGTCGTCCACGAGCTTGCTCACCCCCACCTGCTGCTTGGCCTCGCGCAGCAGGTCCTGCTGGCGGACGCCGCGCACCAGGTCGGAGTCCTCGTGGCGGAAGCGCGCGTACTCCAGCGCCTCCTCGCCGCAGAGCTTCTGGTAGCCGGCCTTCACGTCGATGTACGCGTAGCCGGGGCTGTCGTTGAAGTAGGTGCGGTCGATGTCGGCGTAGATGCAGCCGATGGCGTCGATGGCCTTCTGGAACCCACGGAAGTCCACGTTGATCACGTGGTTGATCGACAGGCCGGTGAGCAGCTTCACCGTCTTGAGCGTCAGGCGCGGGCCGCCGAGCTCGTACGCGGCGTTGATCTTGTCGGTGCCGTGCCCGGGGATCTGCACCTTGAGGTCGCGCGGCAGCGACATGAGCGCCGTGGCCTTCTTGTCCGGGTCCAGCCGCGCCAGGATGATCGTGTCCGAGCGCGCGCCCGCGCCCGCGCCCCCGTCCTTGGCGTTCTTGGGCCGCCGGTCGGAGCCCAGGAGCATGATCGTCTGCGGCTCGCCCGGGTCGGTCTTGGCGATGTCGGTGCCCAGCTTGAGGTCGTTCTTGCCCGGTCGCAGCGCCTCCACCACCTTGTCGACCTCCCGGAACGCCGCCACCGCGGTGGCCGAGGCGGTGGCGAACACCACCAGGAACGGCGCCCAGCAGCAGCTTCTTCCAGATGCCCGGGCGCGGGATGTCGTCGAACGAGGGGCTCACGCGATCTTCAGGTCGGGCCGGCGCACGCGCTGCGGGATCAGGCTCACGAACTCCACCAGCGCGCGCCGGTACTGGTCCAGCGACTCGATCGAGACCCACTCGTCGGGCCCATGGTGGCCCTCGCCGACCGGGCCGAACTCGACGCCGGGAATGCCCGCCTCGAGGAACGAGATCACGTCGGAGGTGCCGTCGCGGCCAACGGCGATGCTCTCCTTCACCGGGCAGACCTTCGACACCGCCTCGGCCAGAACCTGCACGTAGGGCTCGTCGCGCGAGACCACGATCGGCTCGCGGTGGAAGACCTTGGCCACCTCGGTGTCGGGCTGGGAGCCGATGGCCTCGAGGATCTCCTCGGGGTCCTGCCCGGGGAGATAGCGGATGTCCAGGTCCATCGCGCACGCATCCGGGACCCTGTTCACGGCGTCGCCGCCGAGGATGCGCCCGAGGCTGATCGACGGGCGGTCGAACAGGTCCGAGGACTCGCGCGTGAATGGCAGCGACTCGATGCTGCGGAACACGTCGACCGCCTTGACCACCGCGTTGTCGCCCAGCCAGGGCGTCGACCCGTGCGCGGACCGGCCCGCCACGTGCAGCCGCAGCGCCAGCACGCCCTTGGCCTGGACCCCGATGTGCAGGTTGGTGGGCTCGCCGGTGATGGCGAAGTCGCCCACGTAGCCGCGCTTGACGAGGAAGTCCGAGGCCCGCTGCTCCTGCTCGTCGGACTCCTCGTCGGACACGCACACGAAGTGGACGCGCACCGCCTCCTGGGCGGACATGTCGCGCAGCGCGCACATCATGGCCGCCAGGCCGCCCTTCATGTCGTAGGCGCCGCGCCCGATCAGGTTCCCTCCTTCGACCCGCGGGGTGAACTGGTGGGGCTTGGCGGGCACCACGTCGAGGTGGCCGTGCAGCACCACGGTCGGCCCGCTCTGGGGTCCCACGGTCGCGGCCAGCACCGGCCGGCCGTTGTGCGTCTCGCCCTTCACCTCCACGTCCCGCGCCTCCAGCCAGCCGTAGATGAAGGCCGCGGCGGCCTGCATGCCCTCGAGGGTGGACGTGTCGTAGGTGATCAGGCGCTCGGTGAGAGCGCGCTCATCCACGTCGGGGCAGGATAACGGGCGCCTCCGGCGCCTCAGCTGCCGCCGCCGAAGCCCGCGATGACCGCCTCGATCGCGCGGGCCAGCGTCTCCAGGTCGTCGATGGCCACCCGCTCGTCGACCGCGTGCGCGAGCTCGACGCTGGGCAGGCCGGCCATCACGCAGGGAATGCCGCGCGCGCAGAACAGGCGCATGTCCGATCCGTAGGGGCCGCCGACCGCTCGGGCCGGGCGGCCGGAGGCCTGCGTGAAGGCGGAAGCGACGAGCCGCGCGAAAGGGTGGTCCGGGTCGGTCTGGCCCGGGGCGAAGCGAGCGCCGTCGAAGCTGAGCTCCACCGGCAGGCCGTCAAGCGCCTCGCGCAGCCCCGCCTCGGCCTGCTGCAGGTCCCGGTCCAGCGGCACCCCCAGCCGGCCCTCGAAGCGCAGCCGGTCGGGCACGGAGCTGGACCACTCCCCTCCCTCGATCCGGCCGACCGACACGGCATAGGGAAGCGCGAGCGCCTCCATCAGTGGGTGCGTCACCCCGGCGTTGATGCGCCGCTCGTGCTCGGCCAGTGCGGCGTGGACCTCCACGTAGGCGTCGATGGCCGACCGGCCCTCCAGCCGGACGGCCGCGTGCGCCGCGCGCCCGCGGACCTCTCCCGAGAAGGTGAGCGCCCCGGCCTGGGCGCACACCACGTCGAAGCCGGTGGGCTCGGGGATCAGGCAGGCGTCGAAGGCAGAGTCGCGCTCCAGCGCCGCGAAGGTGCCCTGCCCGCCGTCCTCCTCGGAGGCGACCGCCTGGAGCACGACCTCGCAGCGCGCCGACCCGCGCGCGGCGCCCATGGCGTGCAGCGCCGCAACCACCGCGCCCTTCATGTCCACGGACCCGCGGCCATGCACGAAGCCGTCGTCGATCGCGCCGGACCAGGGGCCCTGCCGCCACGGCTCCGAGCCAGGCGCCACCACGTCCACGTGGCCGTTGAGGCACAGCCGCGGCGCTCCCGCCGGCCCCGGCAGCGTGACCGTCAGGCCGAACAGCTCGGAGCGCTCGGCCTCCTCGCCCGGGTGATCGGGAAGCGATCGCAGCGCGGCGAGGTCGTGCTGGTGCAGCTCGGCCTCGAGCCCCATGCCCGCCGCCATCTCCCCCACCAGCTCGAGCGCGGCGCGCTCGTGGCCGGTGACGCTGGGCACCCGCACGAGCGCCGCCACGTCGCGGGCCAGGGCGCCGGGGTCCATCGGCTACTCCGGCTCGTACCTGGGAAGCTCTGAGGCGACGCCGCCGGAGATAGCGAACACGCGGACGTCGTCGAGGTCCAGGTTCGTTGCCGTCGGTTCAGCCGGAACCCGGGTCTTGCTCCTCGCAGCCCCTTGATGCCCTTCTCGATGTCGGGCCGCGGCAGTGTCGGGCTGCCGTCGGCAACGAAACGCGACCCCTCGAACACCACGAGCTGCTCGACCGCTCGCGGACCCCGGCGATCCACGGCCCACCCGCCCGCCCGGAAGGTGGTCGCGTCGATCTCCAGCTCGTCGACGAAGCCCTCCAGGCGCCCCTTCTGCACCGGGATCTCGCGGCCCGCGGTCACGATCGTGCGCTGGCCGTCGCGTTCTACCAGTCGATAGGCGCCAGGCCGCTCGGTCTCCAGTGGGACCAGGCGCCGAGTCGAACCCGTGCCCTCCACCACGTAGGCGTCAACCACATTCGAGCCGCTGCGGAAGGACCTTGCGGGAACCATCGCGGCGATCCGAACTCCGTCTTCGTGCCGGAAGGCGACCGACACGCCACGGATCCTCCCGTTCACAGCGACGGCCACCCGGCGGTCGGCCTGATCACTGCCCTGCACTCGTCCCGGTGACGAAGCTGGGAACCGTCGGACTGCCCGTGCGGAAGCTCACCAGCAACTCGGTGCTGTCCAGGTTCAACTGCCCCGCCGCGCGATCCGCGACCTCGAGCTGCGCGACGCGGCGACCCAGGAGGTCGCCGTCCGGCCCGGCGGCGAAGAGACCGGCCCCACCGTCGTCGGCCCCGAACAGGCGGATCATGCGGCGCAGAGCAGCCCCTCGTTCGCGGACGAAGTCGGTGAAGGGGAGCGTCACGAAGTCGCCAGACGCGCCGTCGAAGACCTTGACCTGGCCCGTCGCTGTGCCCCCCTCCTGAATCGGGCGACCCTCCTCGGACCACGGCAGCTGGATGCCGAGCTCACGGGCGATGGTCGGCACGACGTCCACGCTTCGCACCAGGGACGTGTCGATCCGGCCGCGCCGCTGTTTCGGATACTTGATGAACAGCGGCACCGCCGGCCAGATCGCTGGCGTTAGTGCGCGTGATCACCCGTCTCGACTGGCCGGGGCGGAAGCTGACGCCGTGGTCGGCGGTGATCACCACCATGGCGCTGTCGAAGAGCTTCGTGCGCCGCAGCCGCCGCAGCACCCGTCCGATCACCCGATCCGTGTATCCCACCTGCAGCAGGTGTCGCTGAAGCCCCGACCGCGCGGGCGCCGCCTGCTTGGCCCACCGCTCCTCCACGAGACCCGGGGTCTCGGGGCCGCTGACCAGGTACTGCTCACCCGAAGGCAGGTACTGCCACGGCACGTGTGGAAACGCGGCGTGGAGGAAGTGAAGGTCGGGACGCCCGGAGCGGGGTTCGATGCCGTTGACGAACCGGTTGACCTCGCCGGTACGACTTCGGAAGAACTCGGACGGCACCGTCCCCGGGCTCTCAGCCCCGGAGGGCGCATCCTTGCCGCCGCCACGGAAGTCTCCGAAGGCACGGTCGACCGCGGGCAGATTGGACCGCAGACCCTCGGGCAGCAGGACGTGCAAGGAGACCACACTGAGGTCAGAGACAAGCGACCCCAGACGATCGGCCTTGTCCTCGCGCGCCCTGGCGCCGCAGAGATCCTCCGGACAAAGCTCGGTCGCGGTCTCGACCACCCTCATCGAGTGGCTCCTGCCCAGCAGGGTGAACAGGCTGTCCGGGTAGTCCGCGGCGGTGGGCAGGGCGTCGCCGGCGGGCCTGGTGGAGGACAGCAGCGCGGGTACCGCATCGGTGGTCTGGGTGGCCACCGTGGTCGCGTTTCGGTACCAGGTCGAGGTTCTGGCCAGTGCCGCGAAGTTGGGATACCGCGTGCGGTCGATGCGCTGGCGGGTGTTCATGAGCATGTTGGGGTCGAACTCGTCCATGACCACGAACACGACGGGTGTCGTCGTGCGCACGTCGGCCGCGGCTGCATCGGCGGTGTCCTGGGGCAGGACCAGCTTCGAGACCGGCGAGATCAGCAGGAAGATCACCAGGAAGACGAGCGGAGCGGGACTCAGGACCGTGAGCAGCTCAGGGACAGGGCGGGTGCGCGCGTAGGCGGCCGCGATCCCGACCCCCGACAGTCGCCGCGGCCAGGATCAGAAGGGCCGTCGACCCTCCCGACCGCGTCGTCGAGGAGCTGCAGCACGAGCGCGGCCGCCAGGACCGCGACGAAGACCAGGTGAAGCGCGCTGCGGACGTGAGGCAGGCGCGTGAAGACCGCCTCGATAGCCACCAGGATTGTCGGCGGCAGCAGGGTGACGCCGATGGCGAACAGCAGGATGTCCCCGGTCGTGTTGCCGCGCGCCACGAAGAACTCGGGAGAGTCGGACAGGATCTCGAAGAGGGGCTGCGCGAACGCGAAGGTCCACAGCACCGCGAGATGAAGCCAGGCGAACACCAGCGTGCGGGCCGACGTCCGGCTCCGCGTGGACGGGTCGTCCTTGGCCGCCCGAGTCACCGCGACCGGGCAAGAGCTTCGACAGGCGTGACAAGGGCGGGATCGTAGTTACAAGTCCTTCACATAGACGCAGGCGACCGCTACGGCCCACCCTTGCCCGGCCCGAGCCGGGCTGGGTAGGGTGGCGCCCATGGCCCGCCGCTCCCTCGTAGCCCTCGTCGCCCTGCTCGCGTTTGCCCCGGCGGCGAGCGCCGCACCCAGCCAGTACGTGCTGCCGGGTGCCAACGTGTTCCCCGAGTGCGTGGCGCTGTGGCCGGGCACGGACGACTTCTTCGTGACCTCCACGGGCGATGGCACCGTCTACCGGGGCGACCTGGACCGCGGGCGGACCAAGGTCTTCCTCAGGCCCGGGCGCGACGGCCGCACCAACGCGGTGGGGGCGCGCGCCACCCGCGACAGGCTGATCGTGGCCGGCGGCGTGACCGGCTACATCTGGGTGTACAGCCTGCCCACGGGGCGCCTGGTCCGCCGGTTCTCCACCGGGACCGGCGGCCTGATCAACGATGTGGCGGTGGCGCCCGACGGCGCCGTCTATCTGACCGACTCCAACCGCGGCCTGCTCTTCCGCCTGTCCAAGAGCTCCACGCGAAAGCGCCGCTCCGGGACCACGCCGCTGTCGGTGTGGGCCAACCTGTCGCGCTCTCCCACGAGCACCTACACGAACGGCATCGTTGCGGCGGGCAAGCGCCATCTGCTGGTGGTGAGCCTCTCGACCGGCGCGCTGGTGCGCGTGGACACCAAGACCAAGCGCGTCCGCCAGGTCAGCCTGGGGGGCGCATCCCTGCCGGCAGGTGACGGCATGGCTCTGTCCGGGCGAACCCTCTACGTGGTCAACTCGGGTAGCCGCATCACCCAGCTGCGCCTGTCCAGGGATTGGCTGCGCGGCAGTGTCCGGCGGCAGATCACCAGCCCGCGCCTGCGCCTGCCCACCACGCTCGCGGTCACCCCCAAGCGGCTCCTGGTCGTGAACTCGCAGTTCGACCGGCGCGGACGCAGCCCGGTGCTGCCTTTCACGGTCGCGGCGATCCGCCGGCCATAGCCGCGCGCCAGGGCCGAGGGCCGGCAGCCGACGCCCACGTCCCGGAAATCGCGAACACCCTAACCCTCGACAGGTCCACTCCCTCAGCGCTGCCGCTGAGCCTGAAGCCGAGTCTGTCCCGATCGACTCCCTCCGCGCGCGCGACGTCCGCCCGTGGCAGGCTCGGCGGCGCGCTCGTCAGGAAGCGCGAGCCTTCGAAGGCAAGCACGGTGTCCACGGGACCCCGATTCCGCTGGTCCAGAGCCCACCCACTCGCGCGGAACGCACCGAAGTCGGAATCCAGCACGTCGAGGTAGCCGTCAATCCGCCCCTTCGCCACCCGCAGTGGGCCGTCGGGGCCGACGATCGCGGGCCCGTCGTCACGATCGACCAAGCGGTAGGAGCTCGCACGCTCGGTGCGCAGGGCGACGAGCCTCGGTGAGGCGACCGGACCCGCGATCACATGGACGTCCACGACGTTGGCGCCGCGCCGGAAGGCAGTCGGCGGGACCATCACCGCGAACCGATGCCGACCGTCCTCGCGGAATGTGACCGATACGCCGCCAACGGTCCCGTTCACTGCGACAGCCACGCGTGAGCCAACTGCCGGGCGCCCCTCGACTGTACCGGCGACAAAGCTTGGGGCTGAGGGACCACCCGGCCGGGAGCTGCCAAGCAACTCGGTGCTTTCGAGGTCGGCGGTGCCAGCCGGGCGAGAATCCGCCACGAGGCTCTTTGCGCGGCGCCCGAGCAACCCGCGATCAGGCCCGCTCGCGTAGAGGCCGGCGCCGCCATCGTTGGAGCCGAACGACCGAATCATGCGCCGCAGGCCCAGCTGTCTCGCTCGGACGAACTCATTAAACGAGAAGGTCACGAACCTGTCGGTGTCGCCCGTGAAGACCCTGATCGTGCCGTTCTCCGGGCCGCCGTCGCGCACGGACCGCCCGTCCGGGCGCCACGCTGTGCGTGTCCCCCAACTGCCCTGCGATAGTCGGAACCACATCGATGTTGCGGACCATCGACGTGTCGATCGTTCCACGTCTCTGGCCTGGTACTCGATGAACAGAGGTACAGCGGCGATGTCCGCGGCCGTCTGCGTGATCAGCCGGCGTGGACGACCGGGGCGAAAGCTGACGCCATGGTCGGCGGTGAAGATGACCATGGCGCGATCGAAAATGGCCGCGCGCCGGAGGCATCTGATGATCCGCGCGACCAACCGATCCGTGTAGCCAGCCTGCAGCAGGTGTCGCTGCATCCCGATGCGGGCTGCGACCGGCTCCTTTGACCATCCCTCGTCGACGAGCCCAGGCGTCTTCGGGCCGTGGGCCACATAGCGTTGTCCGGAAGGCAGATACTCCCACGGTCGCCGGAAACGCCGCGTGTAGGAAGTGGAAGCCGGGTCGACCGCCGCGGCGGTCGATGCCGGCTACGAACCTGTCCACGGGCCGCTTCCGATCCTCGAAGAAGGCGGTTGGAACCTCGGGGTTGTTGGTCTGGCCGCCCGCGACGTGGCGGAGCCGGCTCCCTCGTCCTGAAGTCGCCGAAGGTCCTGTCCACGGCGGGCAGGTCTCGCCGCAGACCCTCCGGAAGCAATAGATGGAGCGAGACCACGCTCAATCTGAGCCCAGCGCGCGGAGCCTCCGCTCGAACCGTCGCGTACGTGGGCCCCGCAGAGGCGCTCGGGGACAGCTCCGTGGCGGTTTCCGTCACGCGCATCGCGTGACTCTCACCCAGCAGCCTGAAGACGCTGTTCGGATAGTCGGCTGCAACCGGTAGCGCGTCGGAGCGAGGTCGGCTCGCGGCCAACAGGGCGGGCACTGCGTCTGATGTCTGGCCTGAGACGGTGGTGGCATTTCGATACCAGGTGCTGGTCCGCGCCAGTGCCGCGAAGTTGGGGTAGCGGGTTCGATCGATCCGCTGTTTGGAGTTCATCAGCATGTTGGCGTCAAGCTCGTCCATGACTACGAGCACAACCGGGGGCGATGTGCGTGAGCTGGACTGCACAGCACCAGTCGCCTCCTGCGGGAGCACGAGCTTCGACACGGGTGAGACCAGCAGGAACAGCCGTGAACAAGTTTGCTACGATCTCCCTTATAGTTCAGGCCTAGGCGAAAGCTGCTCACTCCGTAGTCGCTCATAAACCGAATCCAGCGCATCGGCAGAGCGCTCCCAGGTCCATTTCTCGAGCAGGCCGGGCACATTGTACGCCTGCCGATAGTGATCGGGATTGGCGAGGACCGCCTTCACAGCGCGCACGAAGTCATCAAGGTTTCCAGCCTCAAAGACCTCACCCTGACCGGTTCGGCGTACCGCCTCCGCTATAGTCTTGACATCACTGACGACAAGTGGCAGCCGGGCATGGGAGTACTCAAAGAATTTTGTGTTCAAAGCAATCTCGTGGTTGGGGACGTGCAGCATGGGTATTAGGCCGATCTTGGCGCCAGACAGGAACGACACGATCTGTTCCACGGGAACGTAGCCAAGTACGTGAAGGCGATCATCTGCACCCAGCGCTGCCGCCCGTTCTCGCAGACTGGTGACATAAGGCGCCTTCAGTCTGGGGACGACCAGGGCGACGTGCACGTCTGGCAGCCGTCCCAGTGCCTCAATGACGGTGTCAAGTCCCCGCTGTGGGGCGGCCCCACCGCTATAGACCAACAATGGGATCTCGGGGCCGATGCCGCACAACTCTGTGATGCCTTTCTTCGGCATAGAGATCTGCGCCGCGCCGGCGATCGGAGCATTGAGCACGACCGTTGGACGCTCAGCGAGGGCATGTTCGGCAACGAGCAACTCGGCGAGGTTGTCGGAAACGGTGACGACTGCGTTGGCATGCCGGGCGTATTCGCGTTCGTGCGCGAGCTGGGCACTATGCCGGCGCGGGGGCTGTCCGTACCGCGCCCCGGGAAGGAACTCGTGAGCGTCCCACACCAACTTGGTGTCCCGTCCTTTCGCCCGGGCTCGCAGGACCGCCCTCGCGCCCACGCCGAGCATTCGAAAGTCGTTGGCATGGATGATGTCAGGCTTTAGCCGATCGATCACCGGACCGTAGGCGAGCTCCCATTCCCACAGACCTGGATCCAGGCGTCGCCAGGAGCGATTACCCATAGCCTTGATCCAAAACGATGTAATCCAGCGGTCCAGTGGCGCATCCGTCGTGGTCCGACGAAGGTGCACCTGCCGAGTCTTCGCTGCTCGCAGGGCCACCCACCGCCGAGAGACTCCCAGCAATGATCGCTGCAGCAGGAGGTTTAGCTTCCTCTTCCCTATGGTTAATCTGCGGCCGCTTTCTGAGTCGCCCATCCGGAGACGTATCCGCTCACTATTGAGGTCGGTTCGGCGGGCCAGCATCTGCTGTTCGCGGTAGCTAGCCAAGTCGGGCCGAGGGTAAGCCAAGGGTGATCTCAGGTGGCCGCTGCGCAGCAGATACCTCGGCCGGGTCAGCACCTTTCCCACCTCGAGCAGCTCGACCCTGGCCTTTCCTAGGCGCCAGGTGGTACGTCCCGGACCTCGTTGTTGGCCTAGAAGCGTGACGTTCCAACCCCGCTCGGCAGCAGATCTGGCTTGTTTCTGCACGCGAGAGTCCTGCGCTACGTGGTTGTCGACGAGCATCACGATCCGACCACGTGAGCGCTTCGGTGGATCCTCGCGATGCGTCTGGACGTGCGTCTCGAGAAAGGGGCCGAAGGCTTCGACCGAGAACCGACCGTCGTGGATCTGACGGACGAAGGCCGGGCCCAGAGCCGCCGTTGTCTGTGCAGTTTCGGGATCATCCAGGATGCGGACTATTACTTCGGAGATGTTCTCGGGAGTGGTCTCGATGATCGGCAGGTCGAGGCCGCTACGATCGAGTACGTGCCGGCGAACCGCATCGGATACATGGCCGAGGACGATGCGCCCCGCCGCCATGGCTTCGCAGGCCATTACCCCGTAGTCGCCGAGACTCAGCTGATCGACCACGATGTCAGCCGCGCGGAACAGGTCCGGCATCTTTGAGGGTGGAACCTTCGAGACCCGCTGATAGTGAATCATCCCCTGCTGATCGAGATCGGCAAGTAGCGAGTCGAGCAGGCTTGAGCCATTCAGGCTCAGGCAGCTCGGCGCATGCATGACGACAGGTCGTCGGCCGCCCGCAAGGGGCGGCTGTGCAGTTGCCCAGGCATCCGGCTGCACGACCACCGGGGACCACGAGGCGTTGGGGACGAAGGACAGCAGGGACGGTGTCGAGACGAATACCGACCCGGAGTAGGTGGTGAAGAGCTCGACGGTGGCCGCGGCCTTTCGTTCCAGGATGGCCACGTGTGCGGGATCGAGGTTGGGAAAGGGCGACCAGCGCTCCATCCGGGTGAAAACACTGGGGATGCGAACGTCAGAGCCATGCGCCAAAAGGGCTACACCCAGTCCGGCATCCGCCAGGTCTTGAATATCGGCCCTGACATCTGGCCGCGAAGCTTCGAATACTGGGCGGTTGGATTCGAGGATCGAATGAGTGTAGGTGGTCCTTATCTTCGCTCGAAAGTCCTTAGCCCATCTGGGGTCATGGAGGTATTGGTCCGCCGAGACGAGGTGGTCGGCCGGGAAGTTGTAGTCATTGCGTTGGTAGGCGAAGTTGGCTGCCGCCGCGTCCGGACGAAGGCGGGTGATCGCACGGGCCCACGCGTAACCTTGGCCGGCAGAGTTCACCGGGCCGATGAAAACGCGCTTCCCGCTCGCGACTGTTCTCTGCACGTTCTGCCCGTTGA
This sequence comes from uncultured Thermoleophilaceae bacterium, assembly GCA_963755215.1. Lineage (GTDB taxonomy): Bacteria > Actinomycetota > Thermoleophilia > Solirubrobacterales > Thermoleophilaceae > JAAYBF01. Next base: position 937 of record CAVWIW010000006.1, on the reverse strand, counting down.
GCACGCCTGCGATGGTACCCACGATGTCTGCGTTGAGGCCTTCGCTGATGCGGTGTGGCTCGTATGAATCGATTCTCACGCTCAGCGGACGAGCCGGAGCCATGGCCGCGGACCAGTTCCAGATGCGGGACGTCGGCCGAGGTGTCCGTTCAACCCGCAGACGTAGGACGGGTCGGCCTGATGGGCGTCGTGCTGCCTCGATGGACAGCGGAAAAGGTGCTGTTAGCGGCAATTGCTCGCAGCGGCGTTCGACCGCGTCGTGCCGGAGCAGCCGTCGGGTCGGTTGGTACCATCTCCGCCGTGCAGTCCGCTGAGCCGGAGACGTCCGGACCTTCACGTAGGCAGGTCTTCATCGGCAAGGTCGGCCTCGCTGAGTCATACAGGCCTCGAACTTCCCATTATCGAAGTCTAGAGAGCATCATCGAATCCATGATCAACATCCTCGACGATCCCGTGTCGGCCACCATCGCAGCAACACGTGTCCGGTGTTGATTCGACATGTCTCTGTCGGTCGGCTCGGGGAGACTCACGAACCTCTTGAGTGATCAAGCTGAGCAAGTGGCGACGAAGGTATCAAGAGCGCACCGCGGTCGCGTCGTGATGCTGGTCGATAACAATGTCACTTCGGACTCCAGGGTTCAGAAAGAGGCCCGATCGGCAGCGGAGCGAGGTTGGCACGTCACCCTACTTGGATGTCAGCGAGGTACCGGGCGCACACAGTGGAAGCTCGGCACGGCCAAGGTGCATTTAATCAAAGTCGGTAGACAGCTCAAACGACAGCCCCAGCTGCTACGGAGTGGGCACTTGAGATCGCCATTGGCTTACCAACAACCGGATCTCGCTTCCTACCGCGAGCAGGAAATCAGGGCACGAAAAGCCGACCTCGACATCCGTCGAGCGGTGGCGCGGCTCGATAGCGCAGGCCGTAAGAGGGAAA
>CAVWIW010000005.1:0-147818 GCA_963755215.1 uncultured Thermoleophilaceae bacterium | reverse complement strand
GCGGCTCGGCCAGGCGACCGAGCCCCCTGCGCCGTTCCGGCCGGCCGATCATCACGTAGGTCGTGCCGCGCTCCCGTCCGACCCGTCCGGCCACCTCGGCGATCTCGTCACCCTCCTCCACCAGCAGCTCGGCGCCGAGCACGGTCGCGAGGCTGCGCAACGCCTCCAGCTGCTCGCGCTCCTCGCCTTGAAGGTTTGCGCCCGGCCGGCCCACATACAGCAGGTCGAGCTCGGCCCCCAGCCGCTGTGCTGACTTGGCCGCGCGACGGACCAGGCGCTGGGCGTGCGGGCTGGGCCGAACGAGCGCCAGCAGCCGCTCGCGCACTGCGCCCGGGGCCTCGGCGGTCGCGAGCTCCTCGCGCGTGCCCACCGCCTCGGGCACCGGCGCCGGCCTCCACCTCCTCGGCTACCTCGCGCAGCGCCACCTCGCGCAGCGTGGCCAGGTTCTCGACCCTGAAGAAGCTGTTCAGCGCCTTCGGCACGCGGTTGGCCGGGTACACCTTGCCGTTGCGGAGACGCTGGATCAGCGCCTCGGGGGTGAGGTCGATCAGCACCACCTCGTCGGCAGACGCCAGCACCGAATCGGGGAACGTCTCCCGGACGCGTACGCCGGTGAGCTCCAAGATGCGGTCGTTGAGGCTCTCCAGGTGCTGCACGTTCACGGTGGAGAAGACGTCGATGCCCGCCTCGAGCACGTCCGCGATGTCCTCGTAGCGCTTGCGGTGCTCCAGTCCCGGCGCGTTGGTGTGCGCCAGCTCGTCGATCAGGCACAGCTCGGGTGCGCGCTGGAAGATCGCGGGGAGGTCCATCTCCTCGAGCGGCTGACCGCGGTAGGGAACGAGCCGTCGCGGCAAGTGTTCGAGCCCGTCCGCCTGAGCCCTGGTCTCCGGGCGGTCGTGGGGCTCGAGGTAGGCGATGACCACGTCGCGACCCGCGGCCGCCTCAGCGCGCCCCTCCTGCAGCATTCGGTAGGTCTTGCCCACCCCGGCCGCCATGCCCAGGAACACCTTGTAGCGCCCACGGCCGCTAGCTGCCATCGGCGCCCATTCTGACCTCCCGCTCAGCGGTCCGGCCCCGAGGCAGCCGGCTCCCCGCTAGGCCCCGAGGAGGTTGTGCACGATCAAGTCGATCGCCTTGATCCCGAGGAACGGCGCGATCAGGCCACCCACGCCATAGATGAGCACGTTGCGGCGCAGGAGCGCGGTGGCCCCGATCGGCCTGTACTGGACGCCCCGGAGCGCCAGCGGCACCAGCGCAGGGATGATCAAGGCGTTGAAGACGATCGCGGAGACGATGGCCGACTCGGGCGTGCCCAGCGCCATCAGGTTCAGCTCGTCGAGCGGGCCCTTGCTCTCCCCGGCCGCGGCATAACTGGCGGCGAAGATCGCAGGCAGGATCGCGAAATACTTCGCCACGTCGTTGGCGATCGAGAAGGTGGTGAGCGCGCCGCGGGTGATCAGGAGCTGCTTGCCGATCTCGACGATCTCGATCAGCTTGGTCGGGTTGGAGTCCAGATCGACCATGTTCCCCGCTTCGCGCGCCGCCTGAGTACCCGTGTTCATTGCCACACCCACGTCGCTCTGGGCGAGCGCGGGCGCGTCATTGGTCCCGTCGCCCGCCATTGCGACCAGGCGACCCTCGGACTGCTCCTTGCGGATCAGCTCCAGCTTCTGCTCGGGGGTGGCCTCGGGCAGGAAGTCATCCACCCCCGACTCCTCGGCGATCTTCGCAGCCGTCAACCGATTGTCGCCGGTGACCATCACGGTCCGGATGCCCATGCTCCGCAGCTGGTCGAAGCGGTGGCGCATGCCCTCCTTCACTACGTCCTTGAGGTAGACGACGCCCAGCACCTGGCTGTCCCGCGCCACCGCCAGCGGCGTCCCCCCTCTCGGCCGATTCGATCCAGCTGCTCGGCGAGCTCGGGCGGGCCTGCCCTCCCTGCGCCCGGATGAAGTCCACGACGGCGTCTCCCGCGCCCTTGCGCAGGCTCGAGCCGTCGAGATCCACGCCGCTCATGCGCGTCTGCGCGCTGAACGGCACGAAGTTGGTGGTGCGGGGGTCGAGCTCGCGCTCGCGGATGCCGTACTGCTTGGCCAGCACCACGATCGAGCGACCCTCTGGCGTCTCGTCTGCCAGCGACGCGAACTGAGCGACCTCGGCCAGCGCGCCCTCCTGCACGCCGGGCATCGGGATCAGCTCGGTGGCCTCGCGGTTGCCGAGCGTGATCGTGCCGGTCTTGTCCAGCAGCAGCACGTCCACGTCACCCGACGCCTCGACGGCGCGGCCCGACAGCGCCAGCACGTTGCGGCGCACCAGGCGGTCCATGCCCGCGATCCCGATCGCGGACAGCAGGGCGCCGATCGTGGTCGGGATAAGCGACACGAGCAGCGCGATCAGGGTTGTGATCGAAGTCTCGGTGGAGGCGAACTCGGCGAACGGCCGGAGCGTCACGACCACCGCCAGGAACACGATCGTGAGCCCGGCCAGGAGGATCCCGAGCGCGATCTCATTCGGCGTCTTGCGCCGCTGCGCGCCCTCCACCAGGGCGATCATGCGATCGAGGAAGCTCTGCCCGGGCTCCTGGGTTATCTCCACGGAGATCCGGTCCGACAGCACGCGTGTGCCCCCGGTCACCGCGCTGCGGTCACCGCCGGACTCCCTCACGACCGGGGCCGACTCGCCCGTGATGGCCGACTCGTCCACGGAGGCGATCCCCTCCACCACGGTCCCGTCACCCGGGATCAGTTCGCCGGCCTCCACGATCACCACGTCGCCCTTGACGAGCTCGGCCGCCAGCTTCGACGAGCCGTCGCGCAGGTTGGCGATCGTCTCGGTGCGCATCGCACGCAAGGTCGCCGCCTGGGCCTTGCCGCGACCCTCCGCCAGCGCCTCGGCGAGATTGCCGAAGACGACGGTCAGCCACAGCCATGCCGCCACGGTGAACGTGAACCAGGCCGGCTCGTCGCCGCCCCCCAACGGCTCGCCACCGACGACCTGGATCAGCCAGCCTGCCGTGGTGATCAGGGCGCCCACCTGCACCACGAACATCACCGGGTTGCGAACCACCAAGCGGGGATCGAGCTTGCGCAGGCTGTCCGCCAGCGCCGGCCGCAGGATTGCCGCGTTGAGCATCGGACGGGCCTCGGCGCTCACGACGACTCCTCATCGATCGCGAGGTTCAGCTCCAAGACGTTCACGCCGGGCTCGCCGAGCACCCCGAGGGCGCGCCCGTCGGTGTGCTCATCGAGCAGGTCGAGCACGCGCTCCAGCGACAGGTTGCGCTCGCCGGCCACCCGCCGCGCCTGGATCCGGGCGTTGGCTTCGGAGATGTGAGGGTCGAGGCCGGACGCCGTGGTCTGGATGGCATCAGGAGGCACGTCGCGCGGGCGCAGGCCCGGGCTCGCGGGCCGCTCGAGGGCCAGGTAGGCCTCCAGGTTCGCGGCGAACATGTCGCGCAGGTCCCTGCTGTTGGGCCCGAGGTTGTTGAAGAAGGTGCCGTCGGCGTCGTAGCCGGTGACCGAAGGGCGGGATTGGAAGAAGCGGGGGTCGGCCTCCAGCACGGGCTCGCCCTCATCATCGACCGAGGGCTCGCCATCGGCGCCGACCGCCTGGCGCCTGAAGTCCTGCCCGATCAGGCGCGACCCCACGACCTCGCCGCCGCGCTCGATCCTGCTGCCGCCGGCCTTGTCGGGGAAGACGACCTGCGAGATCCCCGTCATGGCCAGCGGGTAGGCGAGCCCAAACACGAGCGTGAGCACAAGGACCGCGAGGAGGGATGACCTGAGGTCGCCGAGCATCAGAACAGCTGATCGGTCAGGCCTTGGACCACGGGCCCGAGCAGGAGGGCAGGGACGAAGGTGAGCGCGGCGACGATGACCACGACGAAGATCAGCAGTGAGCCGAACGTCGGTGTGTCGGTGCGGAAGGTCCCGGCGCCGGCTGCCACGGGCGTCTTGACCGCCAGCGCGCCGGCCACAGCGAGCGTGGCAATCAGCGGCAGGAAGCGCGCGATGAGCATCGCGACGCCGCCGAGCAGGTCGGCGAAGGTGATGCCGAAGGCACCCTCGTTCCCGGGGGCGTTGGGCTGCACGAAGCCCGTGAAGCCCGCAAAGGCGGAGCCGTTGTTGTTGCCCTGCGAGGTGTACGCGTAGAGGGTCTCGGAGAACCCCTGCGGCCCGCCGTTGTAAATCGACGGCGCGCCGTACTTCGTAGCGACCGCGAGAGCCGTGAAGCCGAGCACAGCGAGCGGCGCGTACAGCGTGCCGATCAGGGTGAGCTTGATCTCGCGCGCCTCGATCTTCTTGCCCAGGTACTCGGGCGTGCGGCCCACCATCAGCCCCGCGATGAACACCGCGAGGATGACGAACAGCAGCATGCCGTACAGGCCCGAGCCGACCCCGCCGAAGATCACCTCACCGGTCATCATGTTCAGGAGCGGGGCGACCCCGCCTAAGCCGGTGAACGAGTCGTGCGCGGCGTTCACCGAGCCGTTCGAGGCGGCGGTGGTCACGGTGGCCCACAGTGCGCTGTTGGCAATGCCGTGGCGCTGCTCCTTGCCCTCCAGGTTGCCGCCGGTGGTGCCATCGCCCTCGGCCGAGGCGATCTGCGCTGCGTCCTGGGCGGGCGAGGGGGCGGATTCCGCCGCGTAGGTCGCGGCGATCCCCGCCACCAGCATCACCATCATTACGCCGTACAGCGCCCAGCCCTGGCGGCGGTTGCCCACCATCCGCCCGAACGTGGCCGTCAGCGCGGCCGGGATCAGCAGGATGAACAGCATCTCGACGAAGTTCGCGAACGCCGTGGCGTTCTCGAATGGCATCGTGGAGTTCACGTTGAAGAAGCCGCCGCCGTTGGTCCCCAGCTGCTTGATCGCCACCTGCGACGCCACCGGGCCCCAGGCCAGCGTCTGCTCACCGCCCGCGACCGTCGCAAAGGTGAGGTAGCCGCCCAGCGTCTGCACCACGCCCTGCGAGACCAACACCAGCGCGCCGACCACAGACAGCGGCAGCAGGATGTAGAGCAGCGAGCGCACCAGGTCCTGCCAGAAGTTGCCCAGCTCGGCCTTGCCGCGGCTGGCGAACCCGCGGATCACGGCCGCGAGCACCGCCATGCCCACCGCCGCCGACACGAAGTTCTGGACGGCGAGCCCGGCCATCTGGCTGAGGTAGGTCATCGTCGTTTCGCCGCCGTAGAACTGCCAGTTGGTGTTCGACACGAACGAGGACGTGGTGTTGAACGTCACATCCCAGGTGGCCGAGTCGAAGCCCTCGGGGTTGAATGGGTGGATGCCCTGGGTGCGCAGGATCAGGTACAGCAACAGCCAGAAGAGGGCGCTGAACACGATCGTCGTCTTGGCGTACGACCGCCATCCCTGACCCACCGCCGGATTGACGCCCAGCACCCGGTAGATGCCCAGCTCCACCGGCCTGAGCACGGGTGTGAGCAGCGTGCGGTCGCCGCGGTAGACGAGCGCCATGTACCCGCCCAGGAGCGGGGTCAGCGCGGTGAGCACCGCCAGGTAAAGCGCGATCTGCAGCCAGCCCTGTGCAGTCACTTAGAGCTTCTCTCCGCGCAGCAGCGCGTAGCCCAGGTAGGCCAGCAGGGCCAGAGCGACGATCAAGCCGAACAGCTCGGCGGCGCTCACACCCGCTCCAGCAGGTCGATCAGCAGGTAGGCCAGCGCGAAGAAAACCAGAGCGACGGCAATGGCGACGACGTCCATGTCAGGCCAGGAAGAGGGCCGTGCGGGCCTGGCGCACGGCCGCCTCGATCGATCCCTCGGGACGGTGCATATAGAAGGGCGAGCGGCCGTCGGTGAGCAGCTCGCGGGTCAGCGCTACGCCTCGCGCGGAAGCGTCGCCTTCGGCCTCCAAATCGTCGGCCAGCCGCTCGAGTAGCCCTCGCGCGGCCAGGATCTGGCGCCGCTGCAAGGGCGCCGACGAGGAAACGCGCTTGGTGGCTCCTCGGCGGCGTCCAGTACGCGCCGAATGCTGGACGCGAGGCCGCGGCGGCAGCGCGCGGACCTGAGCTGTGCCGCTCGAATCGACAGCTCCGGGCCCTCGTCAGGGCGGGCGCCACGGGCGATCCGCCGGTCTAGCGAGCAGCGCCGGAAGCGGACGATCGAGGCGTGGAGCACACCGGATGAATGCATGAGCGAAGTCTCGCCCTGGCACCATCAAGCCCGCGTGAAGATGGCAGCGAGCGCCATCAAGATGTCGTGAAGGCCGCCTGAGGGCGGGTCACTGGGGGGCGAACCGGTAGCCCACGCCCGGGTCGGTGCGGATAAAGCGGGGCGTCGCCGGGTCGGCCTCGATCTTGCGGCGCAGGTTGGCTATGTGCGCTCGCAGCGTCTGGGTGTCACGCTCCCAGGCCTGACCCCAGACCTCCGTGAGCAGGGTCCGGTGGGTGAGCAGGCGGCCCCGGTTTCGGGCCAGAACGCGCAGCAGGTCGTATTCGATCGGGGTGAGGTGGATCTCCGCCCCGTCGCGCCGCACGACACGGGCGGAGAGGTCGATTTCCAGCCCGTTGACGCTCACCACGGCTTCCTCGGCCCCTTGCGCGCGCCTCAGTGCGGCGTTCAGCCGCGCCACCAGCTCGGAGGGGCCGAACGGCTTGGTCACGTAGTCGTCCGCGCCGGCGTCCAGGGCGCGTACCTTCTCCGACTCCTCGCCCACGGCCGAGAGCACCAGGATCGGCATCTCGCTCCACTCGCGGATCGAGCGACAGACCTCGATGCCGTCGCCGTCCGGCAGGATCAGGTCGATGATGGCCGCGTCCGGCGGCCGTACCGCCGCGGCGTCCAGAGCCTCCTGCGCGGTGGCTGCCGGCACGACCTCGAAGCCGGCGTCGCGCAGGATCACCCGCAGGGCACGCAGGATCTGGTGCTCGTCGTCGCAGACCAGGACACGCCGTCGGGCGGTCATCGAGTCGCGGGCGCATCCTCGGGCAACGGAAGCCGGAACACGAACGTGGTGCCCTGGCCCGGAAGCGACTCTGCCTGTAGGCGGCCGCCGTTGGCCTCCACGAACCCGCGGGCGATCGCCAGCCCGAGTCCCGACCCCGCGCCGTCGACGGAGCGATGGAACGGCTCGAAGATGCGCTCGAGCTCTGCTTTCGGGATGCCGGGACCGCGATCGCTCACGCGCAGGGTCAGGAATCGCCCCGCCGCCTTGGCGCGTACGGTCACAGGCTCGTCACCGCCGAAGCGGACGGCATTGGCCAGCACGTTCGAGAGCGCGCGTTCCAGCTGTCCGGCGTCGGCCTGGATCTGGGGCAGGTCCGCTGGCAGAGTCACGTCGAAACCACCGGGAGGGGCGCCCGTGGTGGCCACGGCGGCGCCCACCACTTCCTCGACCGAGCACCAATCGGCCTGGGGCTCGGCCGCCCCGCTCTGGAGCCGCGAGAGGTCGAGCAGGTTGTCGACCAGCAGCGAAAGGCGAGCGCTCTCGTGAGCGATCACCGAGCTCAGCTCGCGGCGTTCGCCATCGCTTAGCGTCTCGGACTCGAGGCCGCCCGCCGCAGTTGTGATGGCCGTGAGCGGTGAGCGAAGGTCGTGCGAGACCGATCGCAGCAGCGTGGTCTTCACCACGTTCGAATGCCGCAGCGCCTTGGTCTCGATCACCTGCGCCTCGAGCTGCTCTCGCCTGCGCGCGGCCCCGATGAGGGCCTCGAGCGCCGGCACCACGCGCGCCTGCAAGCCGTCGAGCTTGTCCTGATCGGTGTCACTGGGCACCAGCACGGTGCCGGCGCGCTGGCCGTCCACCAGCAGCGGCAGGGCACGGCGGCGATCGTCTGCGCCAACCCACGCGAGCTCGACCGACACGGAGGGCAGCCCGTAGGCCACGGCGATCCGCTGGCTGACGCTGCGCAGGGAGTCCTCCGTGCTCTCGCCGCCCAGGAGGAGCCGTGCCATTTCGGCGGCCAGATCCGCCTCGCGGCTGCGGCGCTCCGCCTCCTCGGCACGCTCCCGGGCGGCGCCCGCGAGCGAGCTGACCACCGCGGCCGCCACCAGGAAGACGCCGAGGGCGACCCAGTTCTCTCCGTCCGAGATGGTGAAGCCCCCGGTCGGCGGGATGTGGAAGAAGTTGAACGCAGCGGCGCTGAGCACGGCGGTGAGGAGCCCCAGCGCAAGCCCCCAGTAGGCCGACACGGCCAGTACCGCGAGCATGTAGACCACCCCTGTGGAGAGCACCGGCACGACCTCGCGCAGCGCGAATATCGCGGCTGTGACCGTTGCCACGGCAAGGCCTGACGCGAGCAGGCCGGATGTCACGGAACGGCGCTGCATAGGCCTGATCATCCCCGAAGGCCCGGCGCACCGGGCTGCCCACGGCTAGCCCGAGCCGTCGCCGTCGATGGCGAGGAACGCCTCGACACGGGCGATCTCGCGGCGGTGGCGGCGCTCCTCTTCGCTGCCCTCCTCCGCGCTCTCCAGCGAGCTCTGCTCCTCCTTGAGGCGCGACTCCAGCGCGCCGCGGTCGATCTCATCCGGCCGCAGTGCGTCCTCCACGATCAGCAGCGCCGAGTTGTCGACCACCTGGAGGTAGCCCTCCCCCTGCGCGAACCGCTCGATCTCGGCGCTGCCCGGGTTTTCCGACCCTGACGTGTACAGCTTCAGCTCCGTGGGCTCGAGCATGGCCATCAGCGGAGCGTGGTGGGCAAGCACGCCGATCGAGCCGGTGGCGGTGCGCGTGGACACCATCTCTACCTCGCCCTCGAACACCTGCCCCTCGGGCGTGAGCACCTCTACCGGGAACGTGGAACGGGCCATGGCCTAACTCGCGTCCTCGCGGACCTGGTCGATGGAGCCCTTCATGTAGAAGGCCCGCTCGGGCAGGTCGTCGTGCTCGCCATCCACGATCTCCTTGAAGGAGCGCACGGTGTCCTCCACCGACACGTAGATGCCAGGCGTGCCGGTGAAGGCCTCCGCCACGTGGAACGGCTGGGACAGGAAGCGCTCGACCTTACGCGCGCGCTGCACCACCTGCTTGTCCTCGTCCGACAGCTCGTCGATGCCGAGGATGGCGATGATGTCCTGCAGCTCCTTGTAGCGCTGGAGGATCTCCTGCACCTGGGTGGCCACCCGGTAGTGCTCCTCGCCCAGGATGTCCGGCTTGAGGATCGTGGAGGTGGAGTCCAGCGGGTCCACTGCCGGGTAGATGCCCTTCTCCGAGATCGACCGCGAGAGGGTGGTGGTTGCGTTGAGGTGGGCGAACACCGACGCCGGCGCCGGGTCGGTGAGGTCGTCGGCCGGCACGTAGATGGCCTGGATGGAGGTGACCGAGCCCTTGCGGGTCGACGTGATCCGCTCCTGCAGCTGGCCCATCTCGGTCTCCAGCGTGGGCTGGTAGCCCACCTGCGACGGCATCCGCCCGAGCAGGGCCGAGACCTCGGAGCCCGCCTGCACGAAGCGGAAGATGTTGTCGATGAAGAGGAGCACGTCCTGGCCGCCCTCGTCGCGGAAGTACTCCGCCATGGCCAGGCCGGACAGCGCCACGCGCATGCGCGCGCCGGGCGGCTCGTTCATCTGGCCGAACACCAGCATCGTCTTGTCGATCACGCCCGACTCGGTCATCTCGAGCCAGAGGTCGTTGCCCTCGCGCGAGCGCTCGCCCACCCCGCAGAAGGCCGACAGGCCGCCGTGCTCGGAGGCCAGGTTGTTGATGAGCTCCTGGATGAGCACCGTCTTGCCCACGCCGGCGCCGCCGAAGAGGCCGACCTTGCCCCCCTTCGCGTACGGCGCCAGGAGGTCGACGACCTTGATGCCGGTCTCGAAGATCTCACGCGTGGGAGTGAGGTTCTCCACGCTGGGGGCGTCGCGATGGATCGGCCAGCGCTGCTCGTACTTGACCTCGCCCGCGTTGTCGATCGGGTCACCCAGCAGGTTGAAGATCCGCCCGAGCGTGCCCTCGCCCACCGGGACGGTGATCGGGCCGCCCGTGTCGCGGATCTCTGCGCCGCGGCTGAGGCCGTCGGTGGCGTCCATGGCCACGCAGCGAACGCGGTCGTCGCCCAGGTGCTGCTGGACCTCCACCACGAGCTTGGTGGGCTCGCCACCCTCCTCCGCGGCCGGGATCTCGGTCTCCAGCGCGTTGTAGATCTCGGGCAGGTGATCCTGCTCGAACACGGCCTCGATCACCACGCCGGTGATCTCCTCCACGCGCCCGATCGCGCCGTTGTCGGACGTCGTCGCTGCGGGGCTCTGGGTCGATGCTTCCACGTTCAGGTCTTCTCCTTGGTCAGGTGAGGCCCTCGGCCCCGGCAACTACTTCCATGATCTCCTGGGTGATCTCCGCCTGGCGCTGGCGGTTCATCTCGAGCGTCAGGTCGTCGATCATGTCCCCGGCGTTCTCCTGCGCGTTGCGCATGGCGGTCATCCGCGCGCCGTGCTCGGACGCGGTGGACTCCAGCAGCGCCCTGAAGATCGTGATCTCGATGAAGTCCGGGACCAGGCGCTGGAGGATCTCCTCGGGGTCGGGCTCGTAGATCCACAAGGAGCGGCTCTGATCGGTGGCCGACTCCTCGTCCGGCGCGACCTCCTCGTCGTTCTCGCCCTCCCCTTCGGCCTCCGCCACCAGCTGCGCCATCTCCTGCAGCGGGAGCAGCGTGTCCGTCCGAACGATCTGGGTGAGCGGCGAGACGTAGCCGTTGAAGATGATCTCGACGCGGTCCACCTGACCGTCGATGTAGTGGCTTGCGATGTCCCCCGCGATGTCCCTGGCATTGGCGAACGCCGGCCGGTCGGTGAAGCCCTGCCACTGGCCGGCCACCTCGCGCCCGCGGAACGTGAGCGAGGACACCCCGCGGCGCCCGGACGCGTACCAGACCACCTCCTTGCCCTCCCCCTGGAGCTCCAGGGCCCGGCGGTTGCCCGCGCGGAGGATCTGGGAGTTGAAGGCGCCGGCCAGGCCACGGTCACCCGTGATCAGCAGCAGGGCGACCTTCTTCACGTCGTCGTGCTCCTCCAGCAGCGGCAGGTTGGGGATGCTCTCCGCCGCCTCGACGGTACGTCGCGTCATCCGCCGCACCGCGCGCGCGTAGGGCCGCAGAGCCTCGATCCGCTGCTCGGCCCGCCGCAGCCGCGCCGCCGCGACCATCTCCATGGCACGAGTGATCTTCTGGATGTTCTTCACAGAAGAGATGCGGTTCTTGACGTCTTTTTGGCTTGCCATTAGCTGATCAGGGTCGGGGCGTCGAGGTCTTCAGATCTCGGTTCTCAGTTCTTAGTTCTCAGTTTCGGGCCGTTACTGACAACTGAGACCTGACCACTGAGGTCGCTGCTCACGCGGTCGCCGCCGCCTCTTCCTCCTGCTCCTCCGAGCCTTCCTCGTCGTCGGAGCCCTCTTCCTCGGCCGTGCGTGCCGGAGCTGCGCGCTCCTGCTCCGAGCGAATTCGATCCGACTCGCCCTCCTCCAGCGGCGTTCCGTCCTCGGCGAAGTCGGGCCCGAAGTCGTCGATGGCGTCGGCGATCTGCTTGCCGAGCCTTTCCTCGATGTCGTCGTCCCAGTCGCCCTGGCCGATCTTCTCCATCAGGTCGGCCTGCTCGGAGTGCAGCCGCTGGAGCATGTTGTCGTGGAAGTCGCGGATGCGCTCCACCTTGATCCGGTCCAAGTAGCCGCCGGTGCCCGAGTAGATGGCCGCCACCTGATCGGCGGCGCTCCACGGCTTGAGCTCGTCCTGGTTGAGCGTCTCCACGAGCCGCTCCCCACGCGCAAGCGTGGCCTGGGTTTCGGGGTCGAGCTCCGAGCCGAACTGCGCGAAGGCCTCGAGCTCGCGGTACTGCGACAGCTCCAGGCGCAGCTTGCCCGCCACCTTCTTCATGGCCTTGGGCTGAGCGTTGCCGCCCACCCGCGACACCGAGATGCCCACGTTGATCGCGGGCCGGACTCCGGAGCGGAACAGGTCGCCCTCCAGGAAGATCTGCCCGTCGGTGATGGAGATGACGTTGGTGGGGATGTACGCCGACACGTCGCCCGCCTGGGTCTCGATGACCGGCAGCGCGGTGAGGGAGCCGCCGCCGAGGTCGTCGTTGAGCTTCACAGCCCGCTCGAGCAGCCGGGAGTGCAGGTAGAACACGTCGCCCGGGTAGGCCTCGCGGCCCGGGGGCCGGCGCAGCAGCAGCGACATCTGCCGGTACGCGAAGGCGTGCTTGGTCAGGTCGTCGTAGATGCACAGGGCGTGGCGGCCGTCGTAGAGGAAGTGCTCCCCCATGGCGCAGCCGGCGTAGGGCGCCATGAACTTGATCGGCGCCGCCTCGTCGGCGGGAGCGGCCACGATGATCGTGTTGTCCATCGCGTTGTGGTCGGCCAGCGTCTCGGCTACCTGCACCACCGTCGACATCCGCTGCCCGATGGCCACGTAGATCGAGATCAGGCCCGAGTCGCGGTTGTTGATGATCGAGTCGATCACAACCGCGGTCTTGCCGGTCTGGCGGTCGCCGATGATCAGCTCGCGCTGCCCGCGGCCGATCGCCGTCATGGAGTCGATGGCCTTGATGCCCGTCTGCATAGGCTCGAGCACGGGCTGGCGCTGTACCACTCCGGGTGCCTTGAACTCCGCGGGGCGGGTCTGCGTGGTGTTCAGGTCGCCCTTGCCGTCCAACGGCTGGCCCAGGGGGTCCACGATCCGGCCGAGCAGCTCGTCGCCAACGGGGATCTCGAGCAGCTTGCCGGTGCGCTTGACCGTGTCGCCCTCCTCGATCTTGTCCCACTCGCCGAAGAGCACGGCACCGACGTTGTCGGACTCGAGGTTGAGCGCCAGGCCCGTCACGTCGTGCGGCAGCTCGAGCATCTCCAGCGACATGCAGTTGTCCAACCCATGCACGCGCGAGATGCCGTCGGCGATCGAGAGCACGGTGCCCACCTCGGAGAGGTCGGCGCCGCCGGAGTCGAGCCCCTCGATGCGGCTCTTCAGGATGCTTGTGATCTCGTCGGGCTTTATCTGCATGTAGGGAAGCTCACGCCTTTCTCTACGCGGCCTTGGCCACGCTCTTTCTCAGGTTGTCGAGCCGGTTGCGCACGCTGGCGTCCAGCACCATGTTGCCGACCTGCAGAACGATTCCGCCCAGCACCTCGGGGTCCACCCGGCTGGACAGCTCCACGCGCTGGCCGGTCTGCTGCTCGATGCGCTCGCCGATGCCGCTCACGAGCTCGGGGTCCAGGTCCACTGCGCTCGTGAGGGTCACGGGCAGGAGCTTGTTCTCCTCCCGCCACATGCTGTCGAACTCGCGCCGGATCCTGAACATCGGCAGGCATGCGGTGACGCTCGGCCAGCAGCTCGAGGAAGCGCACGAAGCGCTCGTCGGCGTCGTCGATCAGCCGCGCGATCCCGTCCTTCTTCTCCTGCGAGGAGAAGTAGGGCGAGAAGAAGAACACGCGCAGGTCGGCGTCGCCGTCGAGCACGTCGGCGAACTGGCCCAGCTCCTCGTGCACGCGGTCGAGCACGCCCGCGTCGGAGGCGGCCTCGAACAGCGAGCGCGAGTAGACCTCGGCGATCTCCTCCACTAGGAGCCGTTCCCCCGCCGCTCGGGTGAGTCACCGGCGAGCGCCGAGAAGTCGACCTCGCCCAGCGCCTCCTCGATCAGCCGCCTGTGGTCGTCGCCGTCGAGCGACTTGCGGGTGACCTTCTCCGTGGCGATGACCGTCAGGTCGGCCACCTCCTTGCGGATCTCGTCGAGCGCCCGGCGGGTCTCGGTCTCGATGTCGCGGCGCGTGGACTCCATGAGCTCTTCGCGGTAGCGCTTGGCCTCGACCTTCGACTCCTCCTGGTGGGAGTCCGCGGCCCGTCGCGAGCGGGCCACGATGTCGTCGGCCTGCTCGCGGGCCTCCTTCAGCCGTGCCCGATACTCCTCGAGCAGCTGGTCGGCCTCCTCCTTGGTGCGCACAGCCGACTCGATCGACTCGTCGATGGCCTTGCGGCGCTTGTCGAGCGCCTCGGCGATGCGCGGGAACGCCAGCTTGCTGAGCACGTAGTAGGTGATGCCGAACGCGATCAGCGTCCACAGCATCAGCCCCAGGCCCGGCGTGACGAGGAAGTTGCCCCCCTCCTCCTCTTCCGCCGCCAGGACGAGGATGCCCGAGATGTCCGTGAGGGCCTCCATCGGCCTAGAGGAAGAAGGCGATCAGGCCGAAGATGAACGCGTAGAAGATGATCGCCTCGGTCAGGGCGAAGCCGAGCCACTGGATGCTCGTGATCTCCTCGCGCATCTCGGGCTGACGGGTGACCGACTCGATCACCTTGCCGAAGATGTAGCCGACCCCGATGCCGGGGCCGATGGTGCCGATCCCGGCGCCGACGCCGAGCGCGATCGCCTTGCCGGCGTCGGTGATGGCCTGGGCGTCTTCGGCCTGGGCGAACGGTATGAACAGGTCCATTTGGGTCGTGTTCCTCCTAGTGATGGGCGGACGTGGCCGCACCGAGGTAGATGGACGTCAACGTGGCGAAGATGAAGGCCTGCAGCCCGGCGATCAGCACGACCTCGAACATGAAGAAGCCGACGGCCAGCGGGAGCGTGAACACGCCCAGGGCCGCGACGCCGAGCAGCACCACGAGCCCGCCGCCCATGAACAGGATCAGCAGGTGGCCCGCGAGGACGTTGGCGAAGAGCCGCACCGAGAGCGAGATGATCCGGACGAAGTGCGACACCGCCTCGATGGCGAAGATCGGGATCGCGGCGGGCCCCTCGACGCCGGCGGGCACCCATCCCTTGAGGTAAGGCACGAAGCCCTTCGCCCTGATGCCCTCCACGTGGTAGGAGAACCACACGATCAGCGTGAGCACGAGCGGCACCGAGAGGTTGGCCGTGGCCGCGTAGATCGCGAACGTGGGCATGGCTATGCCGAACACGTCCACGGTGTGCTCCGTGTTGGTGGGCAGCGGGATGTACCCGATGAGGTTCGAGAACAGGATGAAGAAGAACAGCGTGCCCACGAACGGGAACCACTTCTTGGCCATCGAGTCGTCCATGTTGCCGCGCGTGATCTGGTTGCGGGTCAGGTCGTAGGTGGCCTCCACGGCGGTCTGCACGCGGTTGGGACGGTCCTCCATGCGGTTGGCGATGTAGAGCATCGCCGCGGTGGTCAGGCCGCACGCCAGGAACAAGTAGAAGACGGCCTTGTTGATGCTCATGTCCAGCGGGCCGAGCTTCAGCTCGATCCAGTTGTCGAGCTTGAACTCGTTCTGCGGCTGGAAGGCCTCGTTCTTGCCCTCGCTCGGGAAGATGAGGTTGATCACGACCGCCACGAGGATGAATGCCCCGGCGATCAGCAGGATCTTGTTGCGCCTGCTCATGCCCCGCGCCGTGCCTCGTCGAGGGGCCGGACGACCATCTGGGTAGAGAAGAAGATCGTGAACAGGGTGATGCTCAGGATCGCCGCCGCCAGGCCGTCCTCGCGGGCGCCGAGCATCCCGACGGCGAAGATCGAGCCGGCCACCAGCCACCCGCGCGCGATCATCGAGCCGGCGAGCACGCCGACGCTGGTGCGCGGGTCGTCCGAGGCCCGGGCGCGGCTGTTGGCCAGCTCCTGTAACCCGCGCTGAAGCAGCCAGGCCGCCGCGGCCACCGCGTAGCCCAGCAGCGGCAGGTCCGCCGCCAGGAACAGCGGCAGGGCCAGCGCCAGCACCACGAGGTCTAGGTAGCGGAGTAGGGTCAGGCCCGCTCCGGGCCGGGCGTGGTGTGGGGGTGTATCCAGGGCGTGCGTCGTCAAAGGCGGGAAATCCCCTGCGGGCGACGGACTCTATATGAGGTGAGGTGCCTCTGGACGCTCGCCGAAAGGCGGGCGCAAAGGCGTCAGACCACGCGCAGGAGGGCGTCCACCACGCGCTGGTCGAACTGCCGCCCTGCGCCCCTGCGCAGCTCCTCGGCGGCCGCCTCGGGGTCCAGGGCCGTCCGGTAGGGCCGGCGGGCCGTCATGGCCTCATACGCGTCGGCCACCGCCAGGATGCCCGCCTCCAGGGGCACCTCGCCGGCCCGCGCGGCCCGCCGGGTAGCCGGTGCCGTCGGGGCGCTCGTGGTGGGCGCCGATCCACTCGCCGATGTCCGCGTAGTCCGTGGTCTGGAGCATGCGAGCGCCAACGTCGGGATGGGAGCGCATCCAACGCCACTCCTGCTCGCTCAGCGGACCGGCCTTGGCCAACAGCTCGTCCGGGACGCCCACCCGTCCCACGTCGTGCAGGATCCCCGCGATTCGGATCCGTTCGACCTCGGCCGGGGGCAGTCCCAGCTCGCGCGCGATCAGCTCCGCATAGCGGCCCGCGCGCTGGCAGTGGCTCGCACTCCCGGCGTCACGCACGTCCAGCGCCTCGGCGAGCGACAGCAGGGAGGCCAGTTCCACGTGGCCCTCTTCGCGCCGCCTGGGCCCGCGGCCGAGGATGCCCGGTACCTCTGCGCTGGAGATCACCGAGCGGTTGCGACCCAGCCGCTTGGCGGCGTACAGGGCCTGGTCGGCCGCCTGCAGCAGCGCCGCGCCGGTCTGGCCGTGCAGGGGGAAGCTCACGACCCCGAAGCTGGCGGTCAGCGGGGCCCAGTCCGGCCCCTCGAAGGTCTCCTCGATGGCCGCCCGCGCCCGCTCGGCCAGGATGTACGCGCCGTGCTCGTCGGTGTCCGGCGCGAGCAGGGCGAACTCCTCACCGCCCACGCGCGCGGCAAGGTCCCAGCTGCGCTTGGTGGACTCGAGCAGCAGCCCGACCTGCCGCAGGGCCTCGTCGCCCGCCGGGCGCCCGAGCCGGTCGTTCACGGCCTCGCCGAACCCGTCCAGGTCCCCCACGATCACGCTCATGCTCTGCTCGGTCCGCCGCGCTCGCTCGAGCTCCACGTCGAAGGCGTCCTCGAACCCCTTGCGGTTCAGCAGACCGGTGAGCGGGTCGCGCAGCGCGGCCACCGCCAGCGTGGAGATTCTCCTTCCGAAGCGGTCGCGCACGACCGCGAGCAACAGCCCGGTGCCGGCCAGCGAGCCCGACCGTGACCGCCCATTCGGCCACCGCCGTGTGACCCGGGTCGCGCAGCGCGAGCTCGCATGGCGAACATGGCGCCGATCAGCGCCAGGTGGATCAGCGCCGCGGGGACGGGGAAGAAAGTGAAGGCGAAGAACGCAGGAAACAGGTACGGCACCGGCCCGATCAGCGAGCCGTCGCCCCAGAAGTAGGTCGCCAGGGTGGCCGCCACCCCGCCGGCCACCGTGCCCGCGTGGAACGTCCACCGCGGGAGCGAGTCGAACCCGATCAGTGCCAGTAGCGCGATCGACATGGCCAGCGCGCCGGCGGCCGCCACCCCGAGCCTCGTCCACCTCGCTGGAATGGGGCAGGACGAGCGCCAGCACGGCGACCGACGCGCCGGCCGACCGCGAGCCAGAAACCGGCGCGCGCCATGGCCGCACTGCCGTCGAGCACGGGCGAGTGCGCCTCTCTCGATATGCGCCAGCCGAGGCGCTCGCGCAGGGGAGGCCCCATCGTCCTCCTATTCACAGTTGTCATGGAAACGTCGCACCGGGGGCGGCGGCCACCGGGCGGATTCGGCAGGATCGGCACGCCTGGAATCCGTTCCACGGCCAATATAAGTCCGCTCCCGGCTTAGCGCCAATGTGGTCTCAGCACGAAATCCAGCTAAAAGCCCGTTCACGCGGGTTCCACCTCGTCACCCGTGACGTGCTGGCCGGGGTGCCCGATCTGGGTGATGTCGGGATCGGGCTCCTGCACCTGCTGATCCTCCACACCTCCGCCTCGCTCACGCTGAACGAGAACGCCAGCCCGGACGTGCGGCGCGACTTCGAGTCCTGGTTCTCGGAGGCCGTGCCGGAGCGATCGTCGCTGTGGACGCACACCCTCGAGGGGCCCGACGACATGCCTGCCCATGTGAAGGCGTCGCTGCTGGGCCCGACGCTCACGCTGCCCGTGCGCGATGGCCGGCTGGTGCTTGGCATCTGGCAGGGGATCTACCTGTGCGAGCACCGCGATCGGGGTGGGCCGCGTAGCCTGACGGCGACGTTGTGGGGGGAGCGGCGGGGCTAGGCAACCGGCAAGTCCCGGGTGTGGGCCGGCCTTTCCGTCGGCAGCATATGCGAACGTATGTTCGTGCGCTGGGACGGCCAACAGCTCGCCGAAGAGGGCCGGCGCACCCTGCCCGGATACCGCGAGCCGGCCGCGATCCGCACCTTCGACGCGCCCGAGGCACTCGACACGCGCTTCTACGAAGTGCGCGCCAAGTCGGCGCTGAACAAGGTGCCCGAGCGATCGCGGATGCCGTTCCGCTGGACGGTGAATCCCTACAGAGGCTGCAGCCATGCCTGCCTCTACTGCTTCGCCCGCCCCACCCACAAGTACCTCGACCTAAACGCCGGCCGCGACTTCGAGCGCGAGATCGTGGTCAAGGTCAACGTGCCGGAGGTCCTGCGCGCCGAGCTCAAGCGACCGTCTTGGCGCCGCGAGCACGTGGCCATGGGCACCAACACCGATCCGTATCAGTGGGTCGAGGGCCGCTACGAGCTCATGCCCGGGATCTGGGAGGCGCTGCGCGACTCCGGCACGCCGGCCTCTGTGCTCACCAAGTCGCCGCTCCTGCTGCGAGACATGGAGCTCATGAAGTCCGTGCCGGGCATCAGCGCCAACCTGTCGGTGCCCACGCTTGACGAGAAGGCGTGGCGGGCCACTGAGCCGCGTACTCCACACCCGCGATCGCGCCTCGAGGCCGTGGCCGAGCTGGTCGCGGCCGGCATCCCGTGCGGGATCCTGATCGCGCCGCTCATGCCCGGCATCAACGACTCGCCCGAGCAGGTCGAGCGGATCCTCGAGCTGGCCGCCGATGCGGGTGCCACCAGCATCGGCGGCATCGGCCTGCACCTCCGCGGCGAGGTGCGGGGGATCTTCTTCGACTGGCTCCGGTCCCAGCGCCCCGACCTCGTGCCACGCTACGAGCGCCTGTACGCACGCGGCGCCTACCTGCCCCGTCCCGAGAACGAGCGTCTCTCGCGGCTCGCGCGCGGAGCCGGCAGGCGCAAGATCGCGCGCCCGCCGCCCGAATCGGACTTCGAGCTCGCGGCGCCCCCTCCCCCGGCATCGCGCGCCCATGCCGATCAGCCGACCCTGTTCTGAGCTGTCAGCGCGGCGATGAGACCGAGTCGAACTCCCCGGTCTCCACCTCGCGCTCGATCTCCTCGTCGATCTCCGCCTGTGACAGCTCCTGGCGGCGCAGCTGACGCTCGCGGAAGCGGCGGAACTTCAGAATTTCCAGCACCAGCACCAGGTACACGCTCGACGCCAGCGCCACCAGGCCGAACGCCGCCATCACCACCGCCCAGCCTGCATTCAGCGTCCCGTCGTCATCCGAGTAGGGCACGAAGCGCAACGCCAGCGCCAGCGCCGCGAGCGACAGGGTCCACGCGTACAGGTAGATCACGGTGCGGCGCGCCGAGAAGCCGATGTTCGCGAACCGGTGATGGAAGTGCCAGCTGTCGGCCGAGTAGAACGGTCGCCGGTACTTGATCCGCTTGGCCACAACGAAGGTGGCGTCCAGCGCGGGCACGGCCAGGATCACCAGCGGGAAGAACAGTGCCACCACCGCCGCCGTCTTGAGCACGCCCTGGATCGCCACGCAGGCCAGCAGCAGGCCGAGCAGGTTCGAGCCCGAGTCCCCCATGATGATCGACGCGGGATGGAAGTTGTGCCGCAGGAACCCAGCCGATGCACCGGCCACCACTGCCGCCAGCACGCCGGCGTCGACCCGGTCGAGCGACAGGGCGATCACGGCGAACGTGGCCGCGGCGATCGTGCACACGCCGGCCGCCAGGCCGTCGACACCGTCGGTGAAGTTCACGACGTTCATCACCGCGACCATCCCGAACAGAGTCAGCGGAATCCCCCAGTCGCCCAGGTCCAAGGGGCTCACGAACGGAAGCGTCACGTTCTCCACGCGCACTTCGGCCGCGACGGGGATGGCCGCGGCGGCGAACTGCCCGGCCAGCTTCACCAGCGGCGACAGGCCGCCCTCGCGGACATCGTCCACCGCGCCGATCAGCGCTATCGCAGCCGCCCCTGCGAGGATGCCGCGCGTCTCGCCGTTCCAAGGCAGGAACACCACCCCCGCCAGGAGCACGCCGGCCAGGATCGCCAGCCCGCCCAGGCTGGGAGTCGGCTTGTCGTTCAGCCCCCGCTCGCGCGGCAGGTCGATGGCGCCGACCCGGTGGGCGAGCGCGGCGGCGGCGGGAGTGAGCGCCAGCGCCACGACACCCGCGAGCAGGAAGGCCCATAGCGCGTCGAGCTCGTCCATCCCGCGCGGACCATAGCCGGGGCGCAGGCGGGCTCGAGGCCCGCGGGAGCCTAGGCGCCGGGCAGCACCCAGAAGGCCACGACGGCGTACTGCAGACCCGCAGCGGCGATCACCAGCAGGTGAAACACCTCGTGGTAGCCGAAGACCGTCGGCACGGGGTCGGGCCGCCGAACTGCGTAGACCACCGCACCGATCGTGTAGAGCACTCCGCCCAGGGCCACCATGCCGGCCGCGGTTAGGCCCAGGTCAGATACCAGGTCCGGCATTGCCGCAACCGCGACCCAGCCGAGCAGCACGTAGATCAGCGCGGCCAGCCACTTGGGCGCGTCGACCCACAGCAGCTTGAGCACGATCCCCGCGCCGGCGCCGGCCCAGACCACGGCGAGGATCACGTCGGCCAGGGTGCCGTCGATCACGAGCAGGGCAAACGGCGTGTAGGAACCGGCGATCAGCAGGAAGATCGCGGAGTGGTCCAGGCGCCGCATCCAGCGTCTCGCGGACGGCGAGCGCCAATTGATCCGGTGATACAGCGCGCTGGTGCCGAACAGCAGCGCAACGCAGGCGGCGTACACGGCGGCCGCGGCCATCGCCCGGCCTGACGGCGCAGTGAGCACCAGCACGGCACCCAGCGCGAGGGAAACGAAGAAGGCCCACTGGTGGGAAACCCCGCGCAGGCGCGGCTTCAGGCTCAGCGGCGGCTGAACGGCACCGGTCATCGTCCGCAGGATAACGGGGCCCGCCGAGCCGGATCAGGCGCCGCCGTGGGCGCCCGCCACGCGCGCCAAGCGGCGCACCAGCAGGCCCACGACCGGCCCGTAGGTGAACGCCAGGGCGGCTTCCACCGGCGCCGGGGCGTGCAACTCGATCGCCACCTCGCAGCCCACGCGCCGGCGACGCACCAGGTGCACCATCGAAACCGGTCCCACCTGCCACGTCCATGAGCGCCCGGACCGCACCTCGGTCACGCGCGCCGGCACGGGCACCGCCCCGAGGAGCCGCGCGGCTCCTCGCGCATCCTGCACCACCTCGGGGTCGCCGAGGCCCCAGGCCCCGCGCACGTGCGGCGCCCATTCGTGCCAGCGCTCGGGGCGCGCCAGCAGGGCCCAGGCTTCGGCCGGCGTGGCCGGCGAGCGAGCCGAGTAGGAGAGCACGCTGCGGTTACGCACCCGCGCGGCGGCCGGCTCAGCCGCGCCCGGCGAGACCGAGAGTCAGGCTACGGCCGGCGCCAGCTGCGGGTAGAGCGGGTAGCGGTCGGCCAGCGCGCGCGTTCGCTCGGACAGCTCGGAGCGGGCCGACTCGTCGAAGTCGCCGATGAGCGCCTCGGCGATGGCGCGGCCTACCTCGCGGAAGTCGTCGGCCTGGAAGCCGCGGGTTGCCAGCGCGGGAGTGCCCATGCGCAGCCCCGAGGACACGGCGGGCGGCCTGGGGTCGAAAGGCACGGCGTTGCGGTTCACCGTGATGCCGATCTCGTGAAGGCGGTCCTCGGCCTGCTGTCCGTCCAGGTCGGAGTCGCGCAGGTCCACCAGCACCAGGTGCACGTCCGTGCCGTCGGTGAGCACGTTCACGCCCGCCGCCAGCAGCTCCTCAGCCACGATCGCCGCGCCCTCGCGGGTGCGGCGCTGGCGCTCGCGGAAGAGCTCGCTCTGGGCGATCTTCAGCGCCACCGCCTTGCCGGCCACCACGTGCATCAGGGGGCCGCCCTGCTGGCCCGGGAACACGGCCGAGTTGATCTTCTTCGCGTACTCCTCCTTGCAGAGGATCATCCCGCCGCGCGCGCCGCCGAGGGTCTTGTGGATCGTGGTGGTCACCACGTCGGCGTGGGGCACCGGGCTCGGATGCTCGCCGGCAGCCACGAGACCGGCGAAGTGCGCCATGTCGACCATGAGCAGCGCGCCGACCGAGTCGGCGATCTCGCGGAAGCGCTCGAAGTCGAGCTGGCGGGGATAGGCCGACCAGCCCGCCAGGATCAGCTTGGGCCGGAACTCGTCGGCCAGCCGCTGCAGGGTGTCCATGTCCAGGCGCGAGTCCTCCTCGCGCACCCCGTAGGCGACTATGTCGTAGAGCTTGCCGGAGAAGTTGAGCTTCATCCCGTGCGTGAGGTGGCCGCCGTGGTCGAGCTTCATCCCCAGGATCCGGTCGCCCGGGTCCAGCAGCGCCTGGTAGGCCGCGGCGTTTGCCTGCGCGCCGGCGTGGGGCTGCACGTTGGCGTGCTCGGCTCCGAACAGCTCCTTGGCCCGATCGATAGCCAGCGTCTCGGCCGTGTCCACGTGCTCGCAGCCGCCGTAGTAGCGGCGCGCGGGATAGCCCTCCGCGTACTTGTTGGTGAGGACCGAGCCCTGGCAGTCGAGGATGGCCTGGGGCACGAAGTTCTCGGACGCGATCATCTCGAGCGTGCGCTCCTGGCGCGCGGCCTCGTCGTCAAGGACCCGCGCGATGTCCGGGTCGACTTCGCCGATGTGCCGCGTGAAGTGGTCTGGCCCCAGATCGCTCATTTCGAAGACGGTACCAGCGAGGCACGGTGAAACGGGGAGGTCGCGTGGACGCCGGCGTGCGCCATGTGGGAGGGCGGGCCGATGCGGGTAAAACCCACCTATGAGCGACAGAGAGCAGGATCACCAGGACCACCAGGCCCCGCACGAGCACGCGCACTCGCACGGCGACGAGACCCACTCGCACTCCCACACCTCACACGAGCACGGCCACACCGAGCACGATCACGAGCACTCTCACGGCGACGAGACGCACTCGCATCCGCACGTGCACGAGGAGGGCCTCGAGCACGACCACAGCCACGACCACTAGCGCGCCTTCCTAGAGCGCTCCCAGCGCCTCGGCCACCGCGGCCTGGGCCACGGCGCCCTCGCGGACGACCGCGTGGCGGCCCTCGCGCTCGAACGCCGTCAGGTCCACCACGGTCGAGGGCGAGCCGGGCAGCGGCCCGGCATCCAACTGCAGGTCCACCCCGGCCCGGATCTGCTCCGGCACCTCGTCGAGCCGCCGCGCGTCCGCTCCCCCGGAGCGGTTGGCGCTGGACTGCAGCACGGGCCACTGCGCGGCGGCCAGGGGCGCGAGGGCCCCGGCCAAGGCGGGCACGCGCAGGCCCAGGCGTCCCGGGTCGGGGCCGCAGGCCAGCGGGTAGCGCCCCGCGGGGTTGGGCAGCAACAGGGTCAGCGCGCCCGGCAGCAGCTTGACCACGGCGGCCCGAGTCCGGGGGCCGAGCTCCGGCAGGGCCGCCAGCGCGAGGTCCAGGTCGAAGAACATGACCGCGGCCGGCCGTGCGGCGGCACGGCCCTTGAGGGCATACAGGCGGGTCACGCCCTCCTTGGAGTCGGGCTCGGTGGCCAGCCCGTAGACCGTGTCCGACGGGAACAGGGCCACGCCGCCGACCGCGATGCAGCGGCGGAAGGTCTCCACGTCCTCCGGGGTCACGCGGCGATCCCGATGGTCACGCGCTCGCGGCCCGCGAGGTCGCGACGCGTCTGTGCACAGGACAGCAGGCCCCGCACCGCCTCGGCCTGACGGGGAGCGTGCTCGAGCGCCAGCCGCTGACCGGCGGGCGCAGCGGCGGCGAGCTCACGGATGGCGTCCAGCCCGTCGGCACCGGCGAAAAGCGCTTCCCGCGGCTCCCAGCGGGTGATCTCAGGTGCGAGGCCCGCGGCCTCGCCTTCGGCCACGTACGGCAGGTTGGCCACCACGAGCTCCCACTCCCCCGGGGGCAGGCCGCGCACCGCCGTCACGTCCACCTCCAGGCCCAGCCGGGCGGCGTTGGCTCGCGCCAGGTCCACCGCCGCGGCGGACGCGTCGGAGGCGGTGACCCGCAGGTCGGGCCGCTCTTGGGCCAGCGCCAGCGCCACGGCGCCTGACCCGGTGCCCAGGTCGTGCACCCGCGCCCCGGCCGGGAGCTCGCGCGCCACCTCCACCAGCAGCTCGGTTTCGGGGCGCGGCACGAGCACGCGCCGATCGACGGCCACCTCGATGTGGCGAAAGCCGCGGCGCCCGAGTATGTAGGCCACCGGCTCCCGGGCCACGCGCCTGCGCACCCGCTCGCCGATCAACCTGTTCGCAGCTGGCGGGATCGCCATGCCCGGGTCGGCAACGAGCGCGGCGCGGTCGACGCCGATCGCGTCTGCCACCAGCAACTCGGCGTCCAGCCGCGGCGTCTCGCAGCCCGCCGCCTCAAGGGCGTCGGCCGCGGCGCCCACGGCCTCGCGGACCGGGGCCGCGACTGGGCTCATCCGGCGTCCGGAGAGGCCGCCTCGAGCTTGAGCCGCTTCTCCTCCGCTTCGAGCGCTGCCGTGAAGTCGTCGAGCTCGCCACCCAGCACTCGCTGCACCTCGCCCCGGGTGAGCTTCACCCGGTGGTCGGTCACGCGGTCCTGGGGGAAGTGGTAGGTGCGGACCTTCTCGGCGCGCTCGCCGGTGCCCACCTGCGACCGGCGGCTCTGCGCCTGCTCCGCCTGCTGGGCGGCCACCTCCCGCTCCAGGAGCCGGGCGCGCAGCACGCGCATGGCCTTCTCGCGGTTCTGGAGCTGGGACTTCTCGTCCTGCATGGACACCACCAGGCCCGTGGGCTTGTGGGTGATCCGCACGGCGGAGTCGGTGGTGTTCACCGACTGGCCGCCGGGCCCCGAGGAGCGGTAGACGTCGACCTGCAGGTCGCTCGGGTCGACCTGCACGTCCACGTCCTCCGCCTCGGGCAGCACGGCCACGGTGGCCGTGGACGTGTGCAGCCGGCCCTGCGACTCGGTCTGCGGCACGCGCTGGACGCGGTGGGTGCCGCCCTCGTGCTTGAACACGCTGTATGCGCCCGAGCCCTTGACCGCGAACGTGTAGCTGCCGTCGGAGGCCGAGAGCGTCTCGGTCGAGAAGCCGCGCCGCTCGGCGTAGCGGTCGAGCATCCGGTACAGCTCGCCGGCGAACAGCCCGGCCTCCTCCCCACCCGCGCCGGCGCGGACCTCAACGATCACGTTCTTCTCGTCGCTGGGGTCCGGCTCGACCATCGCCAGGCGGATCTCGTCCTCCAGCTCGGCCAAGCGCGTGTCCGAGGCCTGCAGCAGCTCGCGAAGCTCAGGGTCCTCCCCGTCGCTCAGCATCTCCCGCGCGCCGGCGGCGTCCGACGAGGCGCGCCGCCATTCCATGGCCAGCGCGTGGGCCCCCTCGAGCGAGCTGTAGGCGCGACCCACCTCGGCGTAGCGCTCGCGGTCCCCGATCACCTCGGGGTCGGACATCTGCGTCCGAGAGCTCGTTGAAGCGGCTCTCGATCTGCTCGACGAGCTTCTCGATCATCGAGGGAGAGGCTAGGCGACTACCTCCATGCCCACCTTCTCCGCATCGCTGGCCGCCGCCGGGTCCTCCTCGGCGAGGACCGCCTCGAGCGCGGCGATGGCCACGGCCAACTGGGCCAGCTCCGGCTCGCGCGTGGTCAGTCGCTGAAGCTGCAGCCCCGGCCACATGAGGATCCGCGCCCAGCGCTTGGTCCGGTTGCGCCCGAACCACTTAATGACCTCGAAGGCGATGCCCGCGACCAGCGGTATGCCGATCACGCGCGACACGAACAGCCACTGCCAGTCGAGCTTGCCCAGCGGGGCGAACACGAAGATGGCCACGATCATCACGATGAGCAGGAAGCTGGTGCCACAGCGGGGATGAAGCCGCGAGAAACGCTGCGCATTCTCGGGCGTGAGGTCGAGCCCGGCCTCGTAGCACGAAATCGTCTTGTGCTCCGCGCCGTGGTACTGGAACACGCGCTGCAGGTCGCGCATGCGCGAGATCAGCCATATGTAGGCCAGGAAGATGCTGATCCGGACCAGCTTCTCGATGACCACGAAGACGAAGCCGTTCGGGATCTGATCCTGGAAGATGTTCGTGAGCCCCGCCGGCAGCAGGAAGAACAGGCCGACCGCGAACAGCAGCGCGAACACGATCGTGCCCGCCCAGGTGCCGCTGCCGATCTCCTTTTCGTGGCCGGACTCGTCGGGCGGAATCTGAGCGTTGGCCGAGATCCCCAGTGCCCTGAAGCCGATCTTCAGCGACTCGACCAGCGCCACGACGCCGCGGACCACGGGCACGCGCGCCCAGCGGTGGCGCTTGGCCAGCGGCCGCAGGCGCTCGAGCGTCACGTCGATCTCGCCCTTGGAGCCCTCAACGGGGTCGAGCTCGCCGGCGGCGAGCTGTTCGGGCGTGGGCATGCGCACCGCCACCGCCCAATGCGAGACGCCGCGCATCATCACGCCCTCGAGCACCGCCTGACCGCCGACCGGGAGGTCGCGCGGCGCCTCCATCGGGGCAGCGGTGGGCGGAGCGCCGCCGTTGGCGGCAGGCTTTGCGGTGGCGCTCACGTCAGCCATGGTATCGGCGGGGATTCGCCGGGCCGTGAGCGTCAGCGACGAGACGACGGGCAGGCGAGGGTCAGCGTGTTGTCGCCCTCGTTGGCCTCTCGTACTACGTCACCAGGATCGGCATCGGCCCGCACGCCGGAGCCGCAGCTGGGGCCCGTGAAGTAGACCCTGCGCAGGCGCTTGGCGCCCAGCACGCCGACCACCCGTCTGTTGAGCATGCTTCCGTCCACCCACAGGCGGACTCCGAAGCCGGCCGCCGGGGCGCTCCCGCGGTTGGCGATCTGGACCGCGTAGCGAGCTGTCTGCGCATCGATCGGAGTGGCGGTTACCCCGCGCACCCGGAGGTTGGGCAACGGGCCCGGCTGGCGGCATACCGCGGAGCGGCGCTTGGCGCGCCTGATCAGCCGCCCGTCCTCGTCGTACCAGCGGTAATGCACCAGGACGCGGTAGGCGGAACCCTGCGCGAGCTCGACCACCCGCTGCCGGTGCACGAACCCGCGCACCGAGGGCCGGGACTTGCGCCAGACGCCCAAGCCGGGCGCCTTGATTGCCTTCCAGCGTGCGTCCCCGACCTGCTCCTGCAAAACGAAGCGCATCCACATCCGCTCGGCGCCGGCGATCCGACGCATCGCGCCGCGGAAGGTGGCCGACCGCGCGTCGGGGCTCTGACCCTTCACACATTGGGCCACACGCACGCTGGCAGCGGAGGCCGCGATGTCGGCCCCATGTGCGGGCGCGGCGGCAGCGCCCATCGTCAAGGCCAGCAGGCCCGTGGCAGCCAGGTGTCGAGAGCGCATACGCATGCGCAGGAAGAACAGCAGTTTGCGGCGAAAGTTGCGGCTCCGCGCCGCGGCGGGCGCGAACCTAGCTAGCGCTGCGGCGCGCGGCACGGCGGCGGAAGCGCTCGACCCGGCCGCCGGTGTCCACCAGCTTCTGCTTGCCGGTGTAGAACGGATGGCAGTTCGAGCAGATCTCCACGTGCAACTCAGGCTCAGTGGAGCGAGTGGTGAACTCGTTGCCGCAGGTGCACCGTACGTGCGCCTCGACGTACTCGGGATGGATGCCATGCTTCATCTGCGTCCAGTCTAGAGATGGGCCTCGGGAAGCTGCGGCCGGTCGCGCGTGAACGTGCGCTTGAACCAGGCCCGCACCCGCGTCCACCAGGTCCGCGGGCGGCGAAAGCCCGCTGGCGGCGGCTGCTTGGCGCGCACCAGCGAGATCCACTGGTCCAGCGGCAGCGTGCCGTCGATCAGGCGCGACAGCGCCGAGGTCACGGGCGCCTCCAGGCCGGTGCGCTCGATGGCGTGCGCCAGCAGCCTCACGGTCTCGAGCGCCTCGACCGCCTGGCCGAGGCGCTCGGGGATCTCGGCCGCCGGCACGCCCTCAGCCAGCAGCTCGCCCGCGCTGCGGTTGCGCGACGTCGGAGCCAGGGCCGTGGCCACGAGGTCGCCCGTGCCGCCGCGGCCCACGAAGGTGCGGGCCGTGCCGCCCGAAAGCTCGGCCAGCGCCAGCACCTCGAGGAAGATGTCGGCGGCGGCCATTCCGGCTGCATTCAGGCCCTGTGCCTGCGTGGCCCCGACCGCCACGGCCGCGGCGTTCTTGGCCACGCCGGCCAGCTCCACGCCCACCGGGTCGCTCGACACCTCGCAGACCACGCCGGCGCCCTGGAACACCTCGGCCACCCTGTGGGCAAGTGGCTCCGGAGTGCGAGGCGCAGACCAGCCCTGCCCCCGTCTCGACCATCTCACGCGCGTGCGCAGGACCGCCCACGCAGGCCGAGCGCTCGGCTCCGAACTCGCGCTCCAGCGCCACCGTGGGAGGGATGCCGTCGGGGGGCACGAGCCCCTTCGCCAGGGACACCACGCCGGTGGTCTCGGCCACGCCCATGCGCACGAGCTCGGCCAGCGCCTCCCCCATGCCCTTCGAGGGGACCGCCAGGAACAGCAGGTCGTCGCGCCGCAGGTGGTCGGCGCCATCCTCGAACGCGCCGATCTCGAGGCCCTTCGGGAGAGTCACGTCAGGCAGGTAGCGCGCGTTCTCACCGCTCGCGGCCAGCTCGCGGGCCTGCTCAGCCGTCCTGCACAGCAGGGTGGTCCTCACTCCCGCCCGCTCCAGCAGCAGCGCCACGGCCGTGCCGAAGGAGCCGGCGCCCACGACGGTGGCGCGCCTGGGGTGCTGGCCGGGATAGCGGAGCTTGGGGGTTCTGATGCGCGGGGACGGTACCGGTTCGCCGGTCGCCTCGCCGTCGCCGGCCTCGTAGGCTTGCCTGCCGTGCCCTCGAGCGATCCCCACGACCGGCCTCAGCCCGGCGGCTCGGATCGCCGCCTGGCCACTGGCGCCGACGTGGAGGCCCTGGCGCCACTGCTGGCCGCGCGCGTTCGAGCACAACCCCGGGATGAGCTGGACCTTCCGCGACCCGCGCAAGCGCCGACAGCGGTTGACCATCGGCTTCGGGCTCTACCTGCGCGAGATCTGGCTGCCGGGAGGCGAGTGCCACACCACAGACGGCCTGGCGGGGGCGGCCTGCTGGCTGCCACCCGGCGGGTGGCACCTGCCGGTGGCGAAGCAGCTGCAGCTGCTCCCGCGAGTGGTGGCGCACGCGCGCGGCGATGTGCCACGCCTGATGCGCTGGCAGCGGATAGCCGAGCACAAGCACCCGCGCGAGCCGCATTGGTATCTGGCCCTGCTCGGGGTGAACCCGGCGCTGCAGGGTCGCGGCTTCGGCCCGCACCTGATGCAACCCGTGCTGAGTCGCTGCGACGCCGACCGGCTACCCGCCTACCTGGAGACGGACACCGAGGCAAACGTGGCGCTGTACGAGCGCCACGGCTTCGAAGTGACCGAGCGCTTCGAGTTGCCGGGCAGCGGGCCGCCGGTGTGGCTCATGTGGCGAGAGCCGGGTTAGCCGTGGCCGATCTCGCCGAGTACGAGCGCCGCTTCCGACGCGCGGGGCTGCCGCTCTTCATCGCCGACTACACGGCGTCGGAAGACATCTACACGCGCGCGATCCCGCTCCTGGCGCTGGTGTTCGTGGGCGAGTGCCTCGGTGCGATCGATCTCGACTGGACCTGGTGGCAGAACCTGGGCGCCCTGCTCGGCGGGCTGGCGATCCTGATCGGCGCGCTGGCGGCCCTCAATGCAATCCGCGGTCGGCCTGCGCTCTCGCGGCCCGAGCAGGTCGGGACCGCGGAGCTCGCAGGCTTCGTGCTGGTGCCCGCGGTGCTGCCGGCCATCTTCGGCGGCCAGCTCACCAGCGCGCTGGTCACAGCGCTGGCGAACCTCTCGCTGCTGGCGCTGATCTACGGCGTGGTCGGCTACGGGCTGGTGTTCGTGGTCATCTGGGCCGCCGGACGGCTGGTCGACCAGCTGTCAGCGGCGCTCACGTTGCTCACGCGCGCGATCCCACTGCTGCTGGTGTTCGCGCTGGTGCTGTTCGTGAACACCGAGATGTGGCAGGTGTTCTCGTCGATGCCGCCGCTGTTCCTGGGCCTGGTGGCCGCGATGTTCCTGTTCGCGGGGTCGGGCTTCCTGGTGGCAAGGCTGCCGCGCGAGGTGAGCGCGCTCGAGCGCTCGGTGGACGCGGGACCGCCGCTCGACGGCCGCCAGCGGCTGAACGTGGCGATCGTGATGTTCATGAGCCAGGCGCTGCAGGTGCTGGTGGTGAGCCTGGCGGTCGGTGCTGCCTTCACGACCTTCGGGGCGATCGCCATCGGACCCGAGGTGCGGGAGTCTTGGATAGGTGACATGGGCAACGTCCTGCTCACCATCGAGCTGTTCGGCGACCGGATGCAGATCACCGAGGAGCTCCTGCGCGTGTCGGGCGGAATCGCGGCGTTCTGCGGCCTCTACTACGTGATCGCCGTGCTCACCGACGCCACCTACCGGGAGGAGTTCCTCGAGGAGCTCACCGAGGACATGGGTGCGACCTTCCGCGCGCGCGCCGAGTACCTGGCCGCGCTGGATGGCTGACTCGCCTCAGGTGTTTCGGTACAGGGGGCCGTCGCCGCCTTCCGGAGTCGTCAGGCGGCCGCCCTTGGCCGTGATCGCGCCGCACTGCACGCAGTTCGTGTAGTTCACGATCACGTCCACGTCGCCCTTCTCGGGGGCGTCCTCCGGTATCTCGTACACGCCCGCGGGGCACATCCACTGCCAGGTCTCCGCGATCTCGCGCGGCACGCTCTGCTGCACGCGGATGTGGTTGGGAGCGTCGTCGCGGGTGGCGTTGCCGCTGATGAAGACGCTTGAGAGCTTGTCGAAGATGTACTTGCCGTCGGGCTTGGGATAGCCCTTCTTGGTCTTGCCGATGAACATGGGCTTGGCGTCGTTGCGGTGGATCTTCCAGCGCCCGCCCGGAAAGCGGCCCTTGGTGGCGATCATGAGGTTCACCAGCGGGCCGCCGCGGATGAGGCCCATCTGGAAGGGCTGGCGCGTGTTGCGCTGCTCGTAGAGCTCCTTGCCGATCAGCGACTCCTCGACCGCGTCCTCGTAGGCGGAGAAGTCGGTGCTGCCGGCCTTCAGCGAGCGGTAGATCTGCTCCGCCGCGAGGATCCCGGCCTTGATCGCGTAGTGCACTCCCTTGAGCGCCGCCAGGTTCACCATGCCCGCGGAGTCGCCGGCCAGCACGGCGCCCGGCATGGACAGCTTGGGCATCGCCCAGTAGCCGCCGGCGGGAATGGCCTTGGCTCCCCATGACACGCGCTCGCCACCCTCGAGGATCTTGCGGACCATCGGATGGGTCTTGAACTGCTGCAGCAGGTCGTGTGCCGAGGTGGTGGCGTCGGCGTAGTCGAGGTCGATCACGAACCCGATCGACACCAGGTCCTCCCCGGTCTTCTCGTCCTTCATCGGGTAGATCCAGGAACCGCCGATCTGCCCGTACTTGGCCGAGATCTTGAGCGGCCATCCGGCGAGCGTGTGGATCACGCGGTCCAGTGGCTCCTTGACCTTCCACACCTCCTTGACCCCGAGCTCCCATACCATCGGCTCGCGGTCGTCGCCCAGCCCGAACTCGCGGATCGCGGCGCCGGTGAGGTGTCCCCAGCAGCCCTCCGCCAGCACGGTGGCCTGCGCGCCGATGTCGGTGCCGGGCTCGAAGTTGCCCATGGGCTCGCCGTCCTTGCCGCGGCCCTTGTCACCGGAGCGAATGCCGCGCACCTGTCCGTCCTCGACGATCAGCTGCGTGGCCGACGTCTCGGTGAGCAGGTAAGCACCGGCGTCCTCAGCCTGCTTCTGCATGTAGCGACAGAGCGCGGCAACGGACACCACCTCGTTGCCCTTGTTGTGCTGCGGCGGCGGCGGTGGGATCCGGATCTTGGTCTTGCCGTTGGGCAGGAGGTAGATGGCCTCCTTCTCGACCTCGCCGAAGGCGAAGCCCTCCTTGCGCCACTCCTCGCGGGATAGGTCGGGGAACAGCTCCTGCAGCGGGCCGGGGCGCATGACCGCGCCCGACAGGTTGTGGCCGCCACAGGTCTTGGCCTTCTCGATCACGGCCACGGGCACCTCGCCGAGGCTCTCCATCAGCGAGGGGTCCTCAGCCAGCAGCTGCAGCAGCCGGTTGGCGCAGGCCAGGCCCGCGGTGCCGCCGCCGACGATGGCCACGCCGATGTCGATCCGCTCGTCCTCGCCGTCGAGGCTCGTCTTGATGAACTCGGCGGGCGAGTCCACGGGCGGCGGGAACTGGTCGGGGGCGACCCTGCCGTTGCCGTTGGCCATCGCTATGCCCTCGCCCCGCGCCGGGTCATGAGCCCTTCTTAGCCTTCACGGCCTCGGTGAGCTTGGGCAGGATCTTGTTCAGGTCACCCACCACACCGAGATCGGAGAACTCGAAGATCGGCGCGTTGGGGTCCTTGTTGATCGCGACGATGTTCTCCGAGCTCTGCATGCCGACCTTGTGCTGGATCGCGCCGGAGATGCCCGCGGCCAGGTAGAGCTTGGGGGCGACCGTCTTGCCCGTCTGCCCGATCTGCGCCGCGTAGGGGTACCAGCCCGCGTCGACCACCGCACGGGTGGCCGCTACGGCCCCGCCCAGAGCCCCGGCCAGGTCCTCGCAGAGCTCGAAGCCCTCGGCCTTGCCAAGGCCGCGGCCCCCGGCGACGAGGAGGTCGGCGTCCTCGATGTTCACGTCGGCGCCGCGCTGCTCGCCCCGCTGGACCATTACCGCCTTGGTCGAGTGCTCCTCGAGCTGGACGTCCACGTCCACGACCTCCGCCGGCCCGCCGCCCGACTCCTTGGCGTCGAAGGCGTTGAGCCGGCCGATGATGATGCCCGGCTCGCCCACGTACTCCACGTCGACGATGGCGGAGTCCTGGAGGATCGGCCGCTCGGCCACGAGCTTGCCGTCCTGGGCCTTGACGGCCGTGACCTCCATCGTCACGCCGGCGTTGAGCCTGGCCGTGAGTCCCGCGCCGATCTCGAAGCCGAGAAGCCCGCCGCCGAACAGCGCGTAGGAATAGCCCTCGTCGGCGATGACCTTGGCCATGGCGTCGACCACTGGCGCCCCGAGGCCCTCGGGCGCCTTGGCACGAAAGACCTTGGTGGCGCCGTAGGAGCCGAGCGAGCCGCAGAGCTCGTCGGTGAGGTCGTCGCCTCCGACGACCACCACCGCGGCGTCGCCGCCGATCTCCTTGGCCAGCTTCGCGCCCTCGGAGACGGCGCCGAGCGAGTTCTTGTTGAAAGCGCCCTCGTAGTGCAGTGCGTAGGTGAGGATCCCGCTCATGCCAGCAGCTTCCTTTCGTCCAGCCAGGAGACGATCTTCTCGACCGTCTCGTTGGTGTCCTCGTCTTCGATGATCTCGCCCGCGGCCTTCTCCGGCGGCGGGTTGATCGCAAGGACGGAGGTGCGCGAGCCCTCGGAGCCGACCTTGCCGGCCTCGATGCCCACGTCGCCGATGCCCTTCGTGTCGAGCTGCTTCTTCTTCGCGCCCATGATCGCCTTGAGCGACGGGTAGCGCGGCTCGTTGATGGCGTCGCCCACCGAGATCACGGCGGGCAGGCTGATCTCGACGGTGTCGTAGCCGTACTCGGCCTGGCGCTCGCAACGGAGCTTGCCGTCCTCGACGTCCATCTTGATCACCTGGGTCAGCGACGGCATCTTCAGGTGGTCGGCCACCACGGCGCCGATCGTGTAGCACTCGCCGTCATCCGACTGCTGGCCCAGCAGGACCAGGTCGGGGCCCTCGGACTCCAGCACCTTGGCCAGCGCGTAGCCGGTGGCGCAAACGTCCGAGTCGGCCAGCGCGTCGTCGGTGAGGTGCACCGAGCGATCGGCGCCGAGCGACACCGCCTTGTGCAGCGCGCGGAAGGCGCTCTCGGGGCCCATCGTCACGGCCACGACCTCTTCCACGTCGACCGTGCCGCCCTCGCGCACCTGCATCGCGGCCTCGATGGCGTGGGTGTCGAAGGGGTTCAGGTTCTTCTCGCCGCTGCGGTCGATCCGCTTGCTGGAGGAATCGATGCGCTTCTCGACCGCCGCGTCTGGCACCTCTTTCACGAGGACACAGATCTTCAAGAGTTCTCCTTCGGTTGAACTGGCGGGGCTCGGCGCCCGTCGTGATCGGGGCGGCCCGGATGCGCCCCTCTTCGGCGCGCCGCGGGATTGTATTACGTCCGTTGACTGACGAGTCAGTCTACCGTTTACGGAGACGGCAGGCGGTGGGATCAGCCGCGCTCAGGCGGCGTTAGGGCGGGCTCGCGCCCGCTCAGACCGAGCGCTCGATGAACTCGATGATGTCGCTCACCGACGAGCCGGGGGTGAAGATCTCGGCCACGCCGAGCTGCTTGAGCTCGGGGATGTCCTCCTGGGGGATCGTGCCCCCCACCACGAGCACGACGTCTCCCGCGCCCTGGTCTGAGAGCAGCTTGGCGATCCGGGGCACCAGCGTCATGTGCGCGCCCGACAGGATCGACAGCCCCACGGCGTGTGCGTCCTCCTGGAGCACGGTCTCCACGATCTGCTCGGGCGTCTGGTGCAGGCCGGTGTAGATGACCTCCATGCCCGCGTCGCGCAGCGCGCGGGCGATGATCTTGGCCCCCCGGTCGTGCCCGTCCAGGCCCGGCTTGGCCACCACGACGCGGATCTTCTTGGCGGTCGGGCGCTCGCGGGGAGCGGTGCCGGCGTCGGCGGTCATTCGCCCAGTCTACGGCTGCGTTTCGGGCACTAGGTCGTGCGGCTGCGGTCGCGCAGCGCGATGCCGAAGCCCAGCATCACGACGCCGATCGCCGCGAACAGCCACGCGTCGGCGCCCGTGGCCGGCAGCGCGGCACCGCTGGACGTGGACGAGCCTGAGGTGCCGCTCCCGGTGGTGCCCGCAGTGGCACCGGCATCCGACCCGCTGCCGGTCGAGCCGGTTCCGGAGCCTCCGGACGAGCCGCCGCCCGAGCCACCCGACGAGGACGCCTGGACGGTCACGGTGCCCTTCATCTGGGGGTGGATGGTGCAGATGTACGAGAACGTGCCAGCGCTCGAGAACGTCTGTGAGTCGCTCTCGCCGCTCTGCAGGAGCGGCGTGCTCACGCCGTCGCCCACCGCGTTGTGCGGCGCCTGGCCGTTGTTGACCCACGTGACCGACTCGCCGACGTTGACCGTGACCGAGGCGGGCGCAAAGCTGAAGTCGCGCATCGACACCGTGGCCGCGGAGGCCACGGCCTTGGGCGCCTGCGCTGGCTGCGCCTCGGGCTCGGCCGCGGCGGTCGGCTGCGCGGGAGCCGGCGCGGCTGGGGCCGGCGCCGAAGGCACGGCCGGGGCCGCCGGCGCGGGCGCAGCCGGGGCGGGCGCCGGCGCCGGGCTCGGCGCCGCCGGCGCGGGTGCTGGCGCCGGAGCGGCGGGCGGCGGGTCGTCGGCGTGGAGGGCAGCCGGGCAGGCGAGCACGACTCCGAGGGCGTAGACCACGGCGAGGCGGCGAATCACGGCGCGCAGCCTATCGCCCCGCGGAAGTCCGTGGGTCAGAAGACGGGCGTCTCGGTGTACGTCCCGAACACGCGCTGCAGCGAGCCCACGATCTCGCCCTCGCTCGCGTGTGCCCGCGCGCACTCCAGCAGCGGCTCCATGAGGTTGGCGTCGCCCGCGGCCGCCTCGCGCAGGCGCCCGAGTGCCTCCTCGACCTCAGCGCCATCCCGGCCCGCTCGCACCGCGTGGAGGCGACCGACCTGCTTTCGCTCCAGGGCGGGGTCCACGCGCAGCGTGGGCACCAGTTCGTCGTCGCCCTCGGTGAAACCGTTCACGCCCACCACGATCCGCCGGCCGGACTCGACCTCCTGCTGGAAGCGGAAGGAGGCCTCGGCGATCTCCCGCTGGGGGTAGCTCTGCTTGATGGCCTCCACCATGCCACCCAGCTCGTCGACCTTGGCGAAGATCGCGTAGGCGGCCTCCTCCATGCGGTCGGTGAGCGCCTCGACGAAGTACGAGCCGCCGAGGGGGTCGATGGTGTTGGCCACGCCCGTCTCGTGGGCGATCACCTGCTGGGTCCGCAGGGCCAACCGCACGGCGTCCTCGGTGGGCAGCGCCAGCGCCTCGTCGTAGGAGTTGGTGTGCAGCGACTGGGTCCCGCCCAGGACCGCCGACAGCGCCTCGATAGCGGTGCGGACCACGTTGTTGAACGGCTGCTGAGCCGTCAGTGAGACTCCGGCGGTCTGCGAGTGGCAGCGCATGAGCAGCGAGCGCTCGGAGCGCGCGCCGTAGGTGTCGCGCAGCTCCCGGGCCCAGATGCGGCGCGCGGCCCGGTACTTGGCGATCTCCTCGAAGAAGTCGATGTGGGCGTTGAAGAAAAAGCTGAGCCGCGGGGCGAAGTCGTCCACGTCGAGCCCGCGCTCGATGGCCTGCTCGACGTAGGTGAACCCGTCCTTGAGCGTGAATGCCAGCTCCTGCTGCGCCGTCGACCCCGCCTCCCGGATGTGGTAGCCGGAGATCGACACCGGGTGCCAGCGCGGCATCCTCCGCGAGCAGAACTCCACCATGTCCGTGACCAGGCGCATGGCGGGGTCGATCGGGAAGCACCACTCCTTCTGCGCGATGTACTCCTTGAGGATGTCCGTCTGGATGGTGCCGCCCAGGTGCTCGGGTGCGACCCCCTGGCGCTCGGCGGCCACCACGTAGAAGGCCAGCATGACCGCCGCGGGGGCGTTGATGGTCATGGACGTGGTCACGTCTGCCAGCGGGATGCCGCGGAACAGCGTCTCCATGTCGTCGAGGGTGTCGATGGCCACCCCCTCGCGGCCCACCTCGCCCTCCGAGAGCCGGTGGTCGGAGTCGTGGCCCATCAGGCTGGGCATGTCGAAGGCGGTCGACAGGCCGCCCTGCCCGTGCGAGAGCAGGTAGTGGAAGCGCTCGTTGGTCTCCTCGGCGGTGCCGAAGCCGGCGAACTGACGCATGGTCCACAGCCGGCCTCGGTACATCGACGGGTAGACCCCGCGAGTGAAGGGGTACTCGCCCGGGCGCCCGATCGAAGCGCCGGGATCGGCGGGCAGGTCGTCCGCCGTGTAGAGCGGCTCGACGGGCTCGCTGGAAACCGTCGTGAAATCGGCGTCACGCTGGCCGCCCACCGCGAAGCGGTCGCGGAACCAGCGCTCGTTGTCCTCCGATGTCGCGCGGGGCTCGGTGGCCATCGGCGCCCAAGGGTACGCCACGACCCCACGGGCGAGGCGCGCTCAGCGCCCCGTCAGGGCGTTGCTCTCAGCGCTCGCCGGTGCCGAACGGGCCGGGCGCATCCGAATGCTGGTCGGTGTCCCAGAGGGTGGAGGAGTCCCCGCTGGCCTGAATCGGCTCCTGGTCCTGTCCCTGGTCGCCGCGGGCGGCCTTCTCCTTCGGGGTCAGCTCCCGCTCGGGCTTCTCTTCGTCGTGGTCGCGGTCATGCGCATCCTCGGCGCCCGCGGCTTGGGTCTCATTCTCGTTCTGATCCATACCGGGGGTACGCGACACCCCGCCCGCCGGGGTCAGCGCCAGCGCAGGCGCCGGCCGCGGGGCCGCAAGCGGGCCACCACGTAGCCTCCGCCGCCGCCGACGAGCCCGACGGCGCCCACGGCCGCGCCGAGCTTGACGCGCCGCCCGAGCTTGTCGAAGCGCATGATCCGCCACCCGCGCTCGCGGGCGATCCGGTCGAGGGCCGAGTCGGGGTTCACCGCCACCGGGTTGCCGACGGCCTCGAGCATCGGCAGGTCGGACTCGGAGTCCGAGTAGGCGAACGAGGCGCTCAGGTCGATCCCCCGCTCGGCCGCCACCTGGGCGATGGCCTCGGCCTTGCCCGAGCGATAGGTGAAGGGCCCGCCCGGCCGGCCGGTGTACACGCCGTCGCGGATCTCAGAGCGCGTGCCGATGCCGCCGTCGAGCACCAGCACGTGGGCCATGAGCTCGGCCATCTCCTGAGACGCGGCGGTCACGATGAACGCCGGGCGCCCAGCGTCCTGGTGGTCGTACGCCGCCCTCAACACCTCCGGGTAGATCCGGGGCAGCACGCCGGCCAGGATCTCGTGGCCCAGGCGCTGGAGCTCCTTGACGGGCGTGCCGGCGATGGCGTGCAGCACGCGGTCGCGGATCTCCTCGCTTGCCTCGTCGGTGGATCCCTGCAGCCGGAAGCGGATGTTGGCCCAGACGTCGCCCAGCAGCTCGCGCCGCCCGATCATCCCCGACTTGAACGCCGCCTTGGCGAAGTGGACCCCGCTGGAGCCCTCGATGAGGGTCTTGTCGAGATCGAAGAATGCGGCGCCGGCCGCGGCCATCCGAGGGGGCTACTCGCGGGCGGCGCTACCCGCCATTCACCTCGATGAGGACCGCGTCGCCCTGGCCTCCGCCCGAGCAGATGGCCGCCACTCCCAGGCCGCCCCCGCGGCGACGCAGCTCGTGGACGAGGGCGCCCAGGATCCGCGCTCCGGACGCGCCGATCGGGTGGCCGAGGGCGATGGCGCCGCCGTTCACGTTGACCTTCGACTCGTCCACTCCGAGCATTCGCATCGAATTGATGGCCACGGACGCGAAGGCCTCGTTGATCTCGAACAGGTCGATGTCCTCCACCTTCATGCCGACCTTCTCGAGCAGCTTCTTCGTGGCGTTCGCGGGGGTGCGGGCGAGGTAGGGGAAGTCATCCGCGACCGCGGCCTGCCCGAGGATCGTGGCCAGCGCAGGCTTGCCGTTGGCCTTGGCCCACTCGTCGCTGGAGAGCACGATCGCGCCGGCGCCGTCGTTCACGCCCGGCGAGTTGCCGGCTGTGTGCGAGCCCTCCGGCCCCGTTAGGCCCGGGAGCTTGGCCAGCGTCTCGAGCGA
Organism: uncultured Thermoleophilaceae bacterium; assembly: GCA_963755215.1. Taxonomy (GTDB): domain Bacteria; phylum Actinomycetota; class Thermoleophilia; order Solirubrobacterales; family Thermoleophilaceae; genus JAAYBF01. The sequence continues at coordinate 108,976 of CAVWIW010000005.1, read as the reverse complement.
GCTCTCGCGACGGGGCGCCTCGTCCACCTCCACCACGGTGTCGCCCTTCCTGGACTTGATCGTGACCGGCGCGATCTCCTCGGGGAGCTTGCCGTCGTCGGTGGCCTGGACCGCCAGCTCGTGGCTGCGCAGCGCGAACTTGTCCAGGTCGGGCCGGCTGATCTCCAGCTCCTCCCCCACCTCGGTGGCCTCCACGAACATCTGCTTCTTGGTGAACGGGTTGGTCAGGCCGTCATGGACCATCGCGTCGAGTGTCTTGGCGTCGCCCATCCGATAGCCGAAGCGGGCCTTGGTGAGCAGATAGGGGGCGCCCGACATGGACTCCATGCCGCCGGCCACCGCCACGTCCAGGTCACCCGCGCGGATCGACTGGTCGACCATGCCGGCGGAGCGGATGCCCGAGGCGCAGACCTTGTTCACGGTCTCCGAGCTGACCTCCTTGGGGATCCCGCCCTTGATCTGCGCCTGGCGCGAGGGCACCTGGCCCTGACCGGCCTGCAGCACCTGGCCGAAGACCACGTGCTCCACCTGGTCAGGCGCCACGTCGGCGCGCTCCAGCGCGTGCTCGATCGCGTGCCCGCCGAGGTCCGTGGCGTCGAGGGAGGCCAGGGCGCCGCCCATCTTGCCGAACGGGGTCCGGGCGGTTCCGAGGATCACGGTCTTGGGCATGGTCGAGGGGATCTCCTTGCTGCTCGGGGGCTATGACGATAGTCGGCGGCGGGCTTGAGACGACGCGACGCGCCCGCGGGCTCTAGCGTGCCGGCGCGATGCGAGTGGCCCTCGCCACCTGCTGCTCTCTGCCGGAGGGCCACGACTACGACCTCCCGTTGGTGCCGGCGCTCGAGCGCGCCGGCGCCGAGGTGGCGATTGAGGTCTGGGACGAGCCCTCCGTGGCCTGGCACAGCTACGACAGGGTCATGGTGCGCTGGGTGTGGGACTACGCGGACCGGCGCGAGGCCTTCGTGGAGTGGGCCGATTCGGTGGGCGAGCGCCTGCGCAACCGGCCGGCCGTGCTGCGCTGGAACTCCGACAAGACCTACCTGGCCGAGCTCGCCGCCGCCGGCCTGCCCGTGGTGAGCACAACGCTGGTTACGCCCGGCGACCCGCTCCCCGAGCTCGCAGGCGAGGTCGTGGTCAAGCCCACGGTGTCAGCCGGCGCTCGCGACACCGGTCGCTTCGGCCCGGCGGCCCACGATCAGGCGAGGAACCTGCTCGAGCGCCTCACGGGCGCCGGACGCACCGCGATGGTCCAGCCCTACGTCCGGTCAGTGGCGGAGCGTGGCGAGACGGCGATCGTGATGGTCGCGGGACGCGTGAGCCACGTGCTGCGAAAGCGCGCTGTCCTGGCTCCAGATCAGGAGGCGCCGCTCTCGGACCACGAGTTGCGCGCGGCCGAGGTGATGCTGGACCCCAACCTGGTCCAGCCGGGTGACGCCGACGCGGCCGAGCGCGCCCTGGCTGCCGACGTGATCGAGCACGTGGCTGCGCGTTTCGGCGAGGCGCCGCTGTACGCCCGCGTCGACATGCTCACGGATGCCGAGGGCGCACCGGTCCTGCTCGAGCTCGAGGCCACGGAGCCGGCGCTCTACCTCAACACCGCGCCGGGCGCGGCCGCGCGGCTGGCAGAGGCGATCATGTCGTCGCCCTCCTAGACTCTCCGGCGCGATGCCAATCACCGTCACCGCCCGCGACGGCGCTCCAGCCGAGACCGCCGCCGACACCCGCGTCGTGCCGCTCTTCGAGGGCGAGGCACTCGCGGACGACCAGCTCCAGGCACTGGTGGAGCTCGGCGAGGCCAAGCCCGCGCCCGGAAAGGTGGCCGTGGCGCACGAGGCGGCGCCCGGGGGCGGCCAGCGCCGGGTGCTCCTGGTGGGCATGGGCAAGCACGACGAGCTCGAGCCCGAGCGCGCGCGCAAGGCCGCCGCCGCCGCGGCCGGCCGGGCGGTGGAGCTCGGCTCGGTCTCCCTCTCATGGGCGGCACCCGACGGCATGGCGGGCCCGGTGGTGGAGGGCACGCTGCTCAAGCTCTACCGCTTCGACCGCTTCAAGTCCAAGCGCGACGAGGACGAGCCCGGCGCCGTCGAGTCCGTCGAGCTGGCCGGCGAGGGTTTGGACGCGGACGCGGTCCAGCGAGCAAGCGTGGTCGCGGCCGCCCAGAACGCCGCCCGCGACCTGCAGAACCTGCCCTCCAACGTGGCCGACCCCGTGTTCCTGGCCACCCGCGCCGAGGAGATCGCCGAGCAGCACGAGAGCCTGGAGCTGGAGGTGCTGGACCGCGAGGCCATCACCGCCCGAGGGATGGGCGCCTTCACCGCCGTCGCGAAGGCCACCCACGCCGAGCCGCGCCTGATCGTGCTGCGCTACACCGGCGGCACGCAGGGCCCGCACCTGGGCTTCGTGGGCAAGGCCGTGACCTTCGACACGGGCGGGATCTCGATCAAGCCCAGCGGCAAGATGAGCGAGATGAAGTTCGACATGTCCGGTGGCGCGGCGGTGCTGGAGTCGATGAACGCCATCGCGGAGCTGGGGCTCCCCGTGACGATCACCGCAGTGGTGCCGGCCACCGAGAACATGCCGGGCGGCCACGCCGTCAAGCCCGGCGACATCGTGACCGCGATGAACGGCAAGACCATCGAGATCAACAACACCGACGCCGAGGGCCGGCTGATCCTGGCCGACGCCCTCTGCTACTCGATCGAGCAGGGCGTCGAGCGGATCGTGGACCTGGCCACGCTCACCGGCGCCATCATCGTGGCGCTCGGCTCCACCCATGCAGGACTGTTCTCCAACGACGACGCGTGGTGCGCAGAGGTCGACGCCGCGTGTGCCGAGACCGGTGAGATCGGCTGGCGGCTGCCCCTGCACGAGGAGTACGCGGACCTGGTGAAGGGCACCTACGCGGACCTCGACAACGCGCCCGAGGCGCGCAAGGCGTCCTCGATCACGGCGGCGGAGTTCCTGAAGGCCTTCGTCGGCGAGGTGCCGTGGGTGCACATCGACATCGCAGGCACCGCGTGGGGCCTCGGCCGGCCATACGTCGGAAAGGGCGCGTCGGGATTCGGCGTGCGCTCGCTGGTCGAGCTGGCCCGCCGCACGGCTGACGGCTCCGCGTAGCGGTCGGTGCGGCCCGCAGCGCGGACCCTCGCCGCCCTGGCGGCGATCGCCCTGGCGCTGCCCGTGGCCACCGGTTGCGGCGCGCCCGAGGAGCTCTCGCGCGCGGATGCGCGAGAGCTCGCCGACGCGCGCGAGCGCCTGGACGACGCCATCGACGACCGAGGAGACCCTCCGCACCTCCAAGGCGGAAGCGCGTCGGCTGCGCGCGGGCGTCCGCGAGATCGTGGCGCGGGGCGCGTTCGAGTCACGGCGACTGGACGAGTTCGGCCTGGCCGCGCTCGGGGAGGTGGGGCTGCTGGTGCCCAGCCTGGTGATCACCGCGGCGGACGGCACGCCCGCGCGCCTGAACGAGGACGCCACCGACGCCTTCCTGCGCTTCGCCGAGTCGGACCCCCGGCGCGCGCTCGTGGCCTCCGCCGCGCAGACAGGTCACCGACATCGGGCGCATCCTCGAACGAGCCGACGCCGGCCCCGACACCTCCGTGGCGCCGCCCGACGCGGATCGCGACCAGACGGCATCGGACCTCGTGAGCTCCGCCGAGCGGGACACCAGGCCGGTGTGGCCCGAGCTGGCCAGGCGCCTGAGCCAGATCCGCGACGACCTCTGAGCGGCGACCGGAGCTAACCTGGCCTGCGGTGCCCGGGCCCGGTCACATCGCAGTCGGAACCTGGAGCGGCGGCCGGTTCATGCACTTCGGAGAGCCGCTCGACGACGAGCGCCTGCTCGCGCTGCTGCGACCCGGCGCGGGAGTGGACACCGTGATCACGGCCGACACCTACGGGCAGGGCGACGCGGACCGGCTCTTGGCTCGGGCGCTGGAAGGTGTGGCGCGGGAGACCTTCTGCGCCGTCGGCGCGGTGGGGCACGACTTCTACGAGGGCGAGCGCGACGGCCCGCGGGGCTTCCCCCGCTTCACCGCGGCGTCGCTGCGTTCACCCGGCGAGTACGCCGGCTACCTGCGCGCCGCCACCGAGCGCAGCCTCGAGCGCTGCGGGCTCGACCGCTTCGACGTGCTGCTGCTGCACAACCCCGACCGCGTGGGCTATGAGAGCCAGGCGGTCTGGGACGGGATGGCCGCGCTGCGCGATGTTGGGCTGGCCGACGCCATCGGCGTGGCGCCCGGGCCGGCCAATGGCTTCACGCTGGACCTCGTGCGCTGCCTGGAGCGCTTCGGCGACCGGATCGACTGGGCCATGCTCATCCTCAACCCGCTCGAGCCCTGGCCCGGCGAGCTGGCGCTGCCGGCCGCCGCCGAGCACGGCGTCCGCGTGATCACCCGCGTGGTGGACTACGGCGGGCTGCTGCACGGCCACATGTCCGCCGGCCATGAGTTCCGCGAGCGCGACCATCGCCGCTTCCGGCCCGAGGGCTGGGTGGAGGCGGGGCTCGAGCGGCTGGAGCGCATGCGCCCGGTGGCCGAGCGCCACGGCCTGAGCACGCTGCAGCTGGCCTGCCAGTGGAACCTGGCTCACCCCGCCGTGGCGTGCTGCGCCCCCACCCTGATCCAGGAGGCGGGCCCGGGCGCGCGGCCGGTCGAGGAGCAGCGCGCCGACCTGGCCGCCACGCCGCGCGAGCCACTCCTGAGCGCGGAGGAGGTCGACGAGATCCGAGCGATCGGCGACAACACCGGCTGCATGGCGCTGAAGGGCGGCGTGCCGGGCTACGAGGGCGAGGAGCGCCCCGATCGCTGGGCGCTCACGCCGGAGCTGGCAGCGGCCGGCGAGCGCTGGGGCATCGCCTCGGACGCGCTGGCGCCCGCCGGCGCCTGAGCGCCGGCCCGGGGGCCGGGATCAGCCGGGCGCGCTCTCCATCTCGCGCAGCTCGCGCTTGAGAACCTTGCCGGTGGCGTTGCGGGGCAGCTCGTCCAGGAACCAGATCTCGCGTGGGACCTTGAACGCCGCCAGGTTCTGCTTCACGTAGCGCTTGAGCTCGTCCTGGGTCGGCCGAGGCGCCGCCGGCGACCACCACGAAGGCACGCAGGCGCTGGCCGAAGTCGTCGTCCTCCACGCCGATGGCCGCCGCCTCCATGATCGCCTCGTGACGCGCCAGCAGGTCCTCCACCTCCTTCGGGAACAGGTTCTCCCCGCCTGACACGATCATCTCGTCGTCGCGGCCCTCCACGAAGAGGCGGCCGGCATCGTCCACGCGCCCGACGTCGCCCGTTGCCATGAGCCCGTCGATCACGTCCTTCGAGCCGCCGCCGGTGTAGCCCTCGAACAGCATCTCGTTGCCCACGAAGATGCGGCCGGTCTGCCCCCTGGGCACCTCGATCCCGCGCTCGTCGTAGAGCTTGAGCACCGTCCCGCGCGGCGGCCTGCCGGCGGTGCCCGGTGCGGCGCGCATGTCCTCGGGCGTCGCGATCGTGGCCCACGCGACCTCCGTGGAGCCGTAGAGGTTGTAGAGCGTGTCGCCGAACTCGTTCATCCACTCCGTGGCCAGATCGCCGGGCAGCGCGGAGCCGCTGGCGGCCACCACCGAGAGCGACGACGTGTCGTAGCGACGGCGCACCTCGGGCGGCAGCTCCAGGATGCGCTGCATCATCACCGGGACGACCACCAGCGAGTCGGCGCGGGTGCGCTCGATCGTGGCCAGGCAGTTCTCGGGGTCGAACTTGCGGGTGATGGCCAGCGTGGAGGCCAGCAGCATCCCCAGAGTGAAGTGAGCGAACCCCCAGGAGTGGAACAGCGGCGCCGCCACGTGCGTGGTCTGGCGGTAGCTCAGCGGGATCTTCGAGAGCAGCGACACCGCCGGGTCCAGCGTCTCCGGCGACGACCGGTTGGCGCCCTTGGGCGTGCCGGTGGTCCCGGAGGTCAGGATGATCGCGCGCCCCGTCTCGGACGGCGGCACGGGAGCCTCCATGGACGATCCATCGATGAGCTCGTCCAGAGTCGGGTCGCCGGGCTCATCGGTGTCGTGCCAGGCGACGAATCGCTTGCGCCGCTTGCCGGCCTCCTCGAGCAGGGCGCCGAACTCCTCGTCGTAGATCAGCGCGACCGGCTTCTCGCGCTTGACGACCTCCGTGAGCTGCGGGCCCGCAAACGCGGTGTTCAGATAGAGCGCATTGGCGCCCAGCTTGGCCACCGCCACCGTGGCCTCCACGAAGCCGCGGTGGTTGCGGCACATGATGCCCACGCCATCGCCCTCCTTGACCCCGCGGTCCGAGAGGGCGTGCGCCAGCGCGTTGGAGCGCCGGTCGACCTCCTGGAACGTGAGCGTGCCGAGCTCGTCGATGATCGCCGGATCGCGCGGAGTGCGCAGGGCCCCGGCGATGAAGCCGGCCGCCGGGCTGCGCCCCCAGCGCAGGGTCGTCAGTCCCACCCGCACCAGCGTGTCCGGCCGGATCGGCCGCACGATGCCGCGATCGGCCAGCACCTTGATGCTCTCCAGCCCGTGCGTGACGGATCCGATCAACCCGCGTCCCTGCTCGCTCACCGACTTCTCTCCTTCCACTTCTGCCCGGAGGCGCTCGAGGCCTCGCTTGATGTTCCCACGCACCTGGCGCGCCGACAGTCGCTCCGTCACCGCCCCGGCCAGCCCGCCCGGGGCCCCGTAGCTCAGGCGAAACAGGACCTTCGTGCGCCCATCCGGCGTTTCGCGGATGCGCCAGCGACCGCGCTGGTCGATGCCGGTGACGCTGGTCCACGCCAGCTCACGGCCGTCGTCGTACTCCACGATCTCGATGAGGCCACCGACGTCGGCCGAGCCGGCGCGCATGAGCATCCGGTAGCGCGCGCCCAGGCCGGCCGCGGGCGGGCCCGGGCCGTCGCCATCCTGGGCGGCCAGGCGCGTGATCCCGGGCATGAAGCGCGGCAGGTCGGTCGGGTCGGCCACAAGGGCCCACACGCTGTGTGCGGGAGCATCGACGGTGACCTGCTCCTCGATCCGCATGGTTAGCCCTAGCCCAGCACCGGCAGCCTGCGCTCGGCCTGGAGCGCCTCGAGGGTGTCCTGCATGCCCCCGACGATGTCGGCGTACACGCGGTCCAGGTCAGGCTCGTTCCCGTAGGTGTCGCGCAGGTGGATCGGGTGCTGACCTGGACCGTGATCTTGGCGGGCAGCGGGACGTGCCCCAGCATGTCCCCCACGTTGAGCCCCCACGGGATGGCCAGCGAGATCGGCAGCACCTTGAGCCTGAGCATGCGATCGATGCCCAGCAGCTTGGACAGCCATTCGCCGCGGCTGAGGAACAGGGCGGTCTCCTGGCCACCGACCGAGACCACCGGCACGATCGGCACGTCCTTCTCCAGTGCGAGCCGGATGAAGCCCTTGCGCCCGCCGAAGTCGACCTTCGAGCGCTCCCAGCTGGGCCGGTGCACCTCATAGTCCCCGCCCGGGTACACGAGCAGCGCGGCGCCGCTGCTCAGCGCCTTGTCTGCGTTCGAGGGCGAGGCCGCGACCGTGCCGTACTTGCGCAGGAAGCCCAGCCCGGGCATCGAGAGCACCAGGTTGTGGGCCAGCTGGTAGAAGGGCCGCTCGACGCCGAAGTAGGTGTTGAAGGCCAGCGTGAACACGGTCGTGTCGGGGGTCAGGTTGCCGCCCGAGTGGTTGCCCACCAGCAGCACCGGCCCGTCGGCGGGGATGCGCTCGAGGCCGCGCACCTCGCCCCTGAACCAGAGGCTCGCCAGCATCCACATCCGGGGCAGCGACTCCCTGATGTAGTCGGGGTCGCGCTCGTCGAGGTCCGCCTTCGGGCACGCGCGCCTGGGCCTGGCGGGCGATCCCGGCGAGCGCGCGGGCCACGGCGGCGGCCGCGCCGTCGCGGGCCCGATCGCCGGCCCTGAGCGCCGTTGGCCGTTGGCACCGGCGCCGTTGCGCGACGGCGCGGACCTGCGGCGCGTCTCTCGCGACCCCTCGGGCATCTCGCAGCGGAAGTCTCGCACGGCGGCGGAGCCGGTGTGGGGCGTCAGGCGGCGCGCCGGCCGGCGGCCGGCAGGAACTCGGGCCACGTCGGAGGGGTCACCCGCCGGGCGCCGGATCTTGTGGGGCTCGCCCTGCGGCAGTCCCGCCAGCCGGTCGCGGAGCTCGGGCTCGCGAGCGCCTCGGTCACGGTGCCCACGGCGGTCTCGATCACCTCGTGGCGGCGGCGGCCGCTCATCAGGTTGGTGCCCATGACCGCCAGGTCCTCCGCCACCGGCTGGATCAGGACCACCTCGGTGCCGCCCGCGCGCACCCGCTTGGCCTCGTGGCCGAGCCGCCGGCCCGCGGCCGCCCGCATGGCGCCCGCCACCCGGTCCGAGCCCGGTGCCCGTGCTGCGCGCCCGCGGTGGAGGTCGGGTTGAGGCAGATCACGAGGTCCAGGCCGCGGCCCGGCGAGCAGGTCGAGGTTGGAAGCCGACCGCACGCCACCGTCCACGTAGCGCAGCCGACCGATGCGCACCGGGTGGTAGAAGCCGGGGATGGCGCAGGAGGCCGCCACCGCCTCGGCCATGTCGGCGGGCGGCGAGCCCTCGCGCGCCGAAGGGCACCCGCGTGCCGGTCGGCGTAGTCGCACGCGACCGCCCAGAAGCTCTGTGGTCGACCCAGCCGGTGGGGCACCGACCCGCCGGATGGTGCGCTCGAGCGACTCGGTGGAGATGAACCCGCGCGGCAGCCAGCCGACCGCGAGCGCCAGCGGTGTGTGGCGCGTCGGGGCCGCAAGCGAGGAGAGCGCCAGCCGCCAGCGAGCCCGGCCCGATCGGCGGCAGCCCGCGGTGGAGCCGGAACACGGCCCCGGCGGAGCGATCGGCCTCCGCGGCCGGCCGGCCGTCGGCGCCGGCCAGGCCCTCGAAGGTCTCACCCGCCGAGTGGGCCACCATGAACCACGGCGGCACGCCCGCCGCCACGAGACCGCCCGATCATCGAGCCCGCGGAGGTGCCGACGATGTGGTCGGCGCTGGCCGGGTCCCAGCCGGTCTCCGTCGCGAGCGCGTGAAGCGCGCCCGGTGAGCCACGCGCCGCCGAGCACCCCGCCCGCACCGAGAACCAGGCCGACCCTCACGGAGTACCACGCCTGCATTCAGGCGGCTCCTAGCGCTTCTTCTTCTCCTTGGGAGGCCGCGGTGGGTTCTTCTTGCGCTCCTCCTTGGTCATCTTGCGGATCACAAGCGAGCCCTCGTCGACCTGCTCCTGCACCTGCTTGAGCTTCTCCTCGCGCCGCTTGTCCTGCTGCTCGCGCACCGTCCTGGCCATGCTGCAGGCCTCCCTTTCGCCGTGAACGCCGTGTATTCAACCCTACCCGCCGGGCGGCGGCTGCAGACCGACTCGGTCAGCGACTCGCCGCCTCCGGGTCGGCGTACGGACGCTTGCGCCAGGGCGGCAGCACGTCCGGCGTCGAGCGGCCGGTAGCGGCGACGCGCCAGCCGTTCGAGCGGCACGAGGCGCAGTCCCTCCGCAGTGCGTCGTCCGCTCGCGCATGTGCACACCCGGGATGCGCGCCCAGTGGTGCCTGGGGCCGGCCGAGACCCGGCCCGAGAGCCGGGGCGCCGCGCCACCGGCGCCCAGTCCACGGGCACGTGCCCCGCATGGCTGCCGCGGGAAACGCGGGTCCATCCGGTGGCGGCTCCCCAGCGGTCTCGGCAGGCCCCTGCTTGCACCACTGCCAGTGGCCGTGCGAGCTGGCACGGACCGCCACGCGACCGCCGCGCTCGACCCGCACCGCGTACGCCTCCCAGTCGTCTGGGTGATAGCCGGGATAGCGGGTGCGGCCGGTGGCCAACCGGGTCACGACCTGCGCCAGCTGACTGCGCCGCCACAGCGAGTCCGAGCCCGCCACGGCTGTGTTCGAGTCCGGGTAGTAGAGCCAGTACTGGAGGTAGGTGGTGCCGCCGCGGCGGACCACGCGCGTGAACGCGGTGGCGCGCAGGCCGGCCCGCGTGCGGTGGGCGTCCAGGTCGCGGTCGTCGGGCGCGTCCGAGCAGGAGCGCTCGCGGCAGCGGCGCCAGTCCACCGGCAGCGACCGCTCGCCCGGCTCGTAGACGAGGCCGGGCGCGTGGCGGCGCAGCAGCTCGGCATCCCGGGCGCCGTAAGCGCGCTCGGCGGCGGCCTGACCGTCGTCACAGGGGCACCCGCGCGCCGCGCAGGCCATCCGGTGCGCCAGAGAGCCGCCGAGCGAGCGCCCGTCCACGGCCGGGACCGCGGCGGCGAGCGCGCCCAGCGCGAGGGACGCGAGCAGCACGAGGCCGACCCACTCGATCGTCGCCTGGCCGCGCTCGCACCGCATGCGGGGAGCGGTGCCGGGCGGTCTGTTGCCGCGTGGGCGGACGTGCGTTACGAGCGCGCGACGGGATGCTCACGTGCTCGGCGCTCGGGCACCGAGGAGACAGCCCGGGAGGCATCGGGTCGCCCGTCACGCTCGTAACGCTGCGCTGACGCCGCTCCGGGGCCGCGAAATGAATGGCGCAAAACCGGACATATGGGCCGCTTTCGGGCCACTCATCCGCCGCGCGCCAAGCCGCCCGTCACAAACCCACCCAGCCGGTCACGAACGTGCCAGCAACGCAACAGCCCCGTTCCACCTCGGTGCCCGCCGTGGGGCGCCGCCCCGAACTCCGTGGCGGCCACGCAGCCGAAGGACGAGGGACCAGCTATTCCGGCGCCGGCATCCGCAGAAACACGCCGAGGTTCGACGTCCCGCTCGACTCCCCCCGCCCCGCCACCATCGCCTCCGCCACCGCCGTCCGGCCGCGCGCTGCGATCCCGGCCACCAGCGGCGCGTAGGCCACCGCGTCGGCGCGCGAGAGGTAGCCCACCAGGTGCCCTTCGATCTGCACCATCACCGCGTTGGGGTCGTGCGGGTTGTCGGGCTCGGGCACGAGCGCCGCCTGCACTCGTGGCGCACCTCGCCCCTCCACGGTCCCGCCGGTCATCGCTCGCAGGGCATCCTGGTAGTGCGACTCGCCCACCACCGTTCACCAGCTCGCGACCCTCGACGAGGGTCGGGCGGATGCGCCGGCGCTCAGGGCGTCAAGCATCTCGGCCGCCGTGCGGTGGGCCAGCGACATGATCGAGATCATCGGGTTGACCCCGGGCGCCGTCGGAAACGCGGACGCGTCGCCGATCCACACGCCCTTCGTGTCGTGCAGCTCGCCGCGCCCGTCGGCGACCGAGTCCGCGGGTCGGAGCCCATCCGGCACGAGCCCATCTGGTGGGCTGTGAAGCACGCCACGTCGTTGGGCTCGTACGAAGCGGCCTCCACGCGCCCGAGGAACTCGTCCAGGTCGTCGCCGCGGCGCCAGCGGAGCTTCTCCTGGTGGGCGTGAAGATCTCCGTGGCCCCGGCAGCCTCGTGCAGGCGCGCCAGCTCGGTGTGCGCGCGCACCGCGAGGCGGCGGTCGACGTCGTCCTGCAGGCCCCAGCGCACCACCGCTCGGCCGAGGTCGTCGAGCACGACCTCGCCCTCGCCGTGGTCGCGGGCGACCGTGATGAACGGCGCTTGCCACCTGAACGCCTCCATCAGCTCCTTGTGCGACCCCCCGTCGACCCAGGGATAGCAGGCGCCGATCAGCCCCGGGTCCATGCCGGTCGCCTCGATCAGGAACCCGCAGCCGTCCTCGAGGTCGGCGTACGCGTCGGACACCAGCGACTGGATCTGCCCGCGCCAGCCCTCCACAGGCTCGTCGTACGACGCCCATGACCAGGTAGGCGGGGTGAAGGCGCAGGTGCTTGCCGACGGCCGGCCCGCCGATGCCCGATCGCAGCAGCAGCGCGGGCGACTCGATCGACCCGCAGGCCACGACCACCGTCGGGGCGTCCACGGTGAGCTTCGTGGTGGAGCCGTCCGCGTGGGTCACCGTGCGCCTCTACGCCCACCGCGCGGCCGGCCTCCACCCGGATCCGCTCGACGCGCAGTTGACCACGGCCTTCGCGCCTGAGTCCGACGCGTCCTGGAGCCAGGTCTTCATCGCCGAGCGCTTGCAGCCCTGCTGGCAGCCGCCGGAGCAGTAGCCGCACATCTCGGGGTCGTCGTCCAGCGAGGCGTTGCGGACGATCGGGCGGTGCTCCACGCCCAGCGCGTCGAGCCCCTCCATCAGCCGCGTGTGGGTGCCGTTCTGGGTGGTGGCCTCCGTGTTGGCCTCGAGCCGCGTCATCACCGCGTCGATGTGGTTGCCCTTGTAGGCCTCGTAGTCGTCGAAGCCCGCCAGCCCGTGGCCAGCCCACTCGGCCACGATCCGCTCTGGCGTGGGGATGCAGTTCATGTAGTTCACGACGGTCCCGCCGCCGAGCGTCGCACCGGCGAGCAGCGCGATCGAGCCGTCCTCCGAGGTGGCCAGGCCGGCGCCGTAGTAGAGCTCTTGCATGCCCTGGATCTCGAGCTGGTTGAAGTCCGACTCGTTGCGGTAGCCACCCATCTCCAGCACGAGAACCGACTGGCCGGCGGCCGCGAGCCGTGCGGCGATCACCGAGCCGCCCGCGCCGGAGCCCACCACGCAGGCGTCCGCGCTGAGCGTGGTCTCCGGGCCGCTGACCTCCTCCAGCTGGATCGTCTTCGGCGCCTGCTCGGGCGAGGGGGCCGCCGAGACCGGTCCGGGGTAGCCGATGGCCTCCCAGTTGGGGTTGCGCCCGGCGTCATCGGGCAGGGCGTAGAAGAGGAGCATCGTGAGCCCGCGCAACGAGTCCAGCCCGTGCTTGGCGGCGGCGTCGGCCGCCCGCATGCCGTGCACCAGCTCGGTGCGGTCCGTGACCGGCAGGGAGGCGAAGTCGTGCTCGCCGAGCGCGTGCAGCAGGCCCGCCACCTCCGCGATCTCGTCGGCGGTCATGGCTTCGGCGAGCATGCCCTCGATCTGCGCGGGCAGCTGGAGGTCGAGCGCCGAGCGCTCCATGAAGGCGCGCTCCACCGGGTCGCCCGAGTCGCTCTCGACCGCCGGTACGTAGGTCTCGCAGAGCGCGGCGAGCGTCGCGCGCTGGGTCTCGTCGAACACCGATGCTGCCACCGCCATCGTCGTCTCTCCCTCGTCGCTCTCCTTGGGCGCGATCCTACGGGCTGCCGGCCGGCGGGGCGAAAGGCCACTCCTCGAAGTGCCGGCACCGGCCGTCGGCGTCTAGCACCACGATCCAGAGGTCGCGCCACTGCTGCTCGCGTGGCGCCCGGTAGTCCACCTCCACGCGTACCACCGAGGTGTCTCCCTCCGTGGCCACGACCTCGTGGCTGATGTCGAACCGCTCGCCCTCCGGACGCTCCGCCTCCCACATCTCGGCTATCGCCGCGAGGCCCCTGACCGGATCGCGGTACGGCCCCTGGGAGTAGGTGGCCTCGGGTGAGAACAGCGTGGTCACGGTATCCGTGCCCGGCGTGCGCCATGCCTCCACGTAGTCGCCGACCCAGCGCTCGATCTCCGTCACGGGCCGATCGTAGTGCCCTCAATAGAGTCCACCGCCGTGAACTTCGACCTGACCGACGAGCAGTCGAGCATCCGCCGCCTGGTCCGCGACTTCGCGGAGAACGAGGTCAGGCCGGTGGCCGAGGAGCTCGACCGCACCAAGGCCTTTCCCTACGAGATCGTCGGCAAGCTCGGCGAGCTCGGGCTCATGGGCATCCCCTATCCCGAGGAGTACGGGGGCGGCGGAGCGGACACGCTGAGCTACGCGATCGCGGTGGAGGAGCTGGCGCGGATCGACTCGTCGGTGGCCATCACCTTGGCGGCGCACACCTCGCTCGGGACCTGGCCGGTCTACGCCTTCGGCTCGGATGAGCAGAAGAACGAGTGGATGCCCAGGCTGACCGCCGGCGAGACACTGGGGGCGTTCGGGCTGACCGAGCCCGAGGCCGGCTCGGATGCAGGGAACGTGCGCACGACCGCGCGGCTCGAGGACGGCGAATGGGTGATCAACGGGGCCAAGCAGTTCATCACCAACAGCGGCACCGACATCTCGGGCTTCGTGACGATCACGGCCCGCACGGGCGACCGCGAGGTGTCCAACATCATCGTCCCGAGGGGCACTCCGGGGTACGAGGTCGGCGAGGCGTACCGCAAGATGGGCTGGAACGCCTCGGACACGCGGCCGTTGAGCTTCGACGACGCGCGGGTCCCGGAGGAGAACCTGCTCGGCCCCCGCGGGATGGGCTTCAAGCAGTTCCTCCAGACGCTCGACGGCGGCCGCATCTCGGTGTCGGCGATGGGCGTGGGCCTTGCCCAGGGCGCGCTGGACGAGGCGCTCGCCTACGCCAAGGAGCGGCAGGCATTCGGCCAGGCGATCTCCAAGTACCAGGCCATCCAGATGAAGCTCGCCGACATCTCCACCGAGATCGAGGCCGCGCGGCTGCTGACCTACAAGGCGGCGATCGAGAAGGACGCGGGGAAGAACTTCAACCTGACCGCTGCCCAGGCCAAGCTCAAGACCGGCCGCCTGGCCGTGCGGGCCAGCGAGGAGGCCGTGCAGATCCACGGCGGATACGGCTACATCGAGGAGTACCCCGTGTGCCGGTTCTACCGCGACGCGAAGATCCTGACCATCGGCGAGGGCACCGACGAGGTGCAGCAGATGGTGATCGCGCGCGCTCTGGGCGCGTAGCGCTGCGCCGCGCAGCCGCGCTCTGGCTGACGCTGTTCGCCGTGTACGCGGCGACGATCGGGCTCGACGCGTTCGGCTCCTCGGAGTACGCCGGCCTCGAGCCGCACCACCTGATTGCGGCGGAGTCGGTCGTGCGGGACGGCGACCTGGACGTGAGGGACGAGTACGCCCAGCGCGCGTACGGTGACTTCTACCCGTACGAGCTGGAGCAGCGCGGGCGCTTGACGGGCGGGCGCCTGAACGAGCCGCAGAGCATCGGCCTGTCGTTGCTGATCGCGCCCGCGTGGGCCGTTGGCGGGCCGCACGCGGCGGAGGCGCTGCTGGCCGCCCTGGCGGCGCTGGCAATCGCGCTGGCCTACCTGCTGGCACTGCGGGGGGTGCCCGACCCGTGGGCGGTGGGCGCGGCACTGGCGTGCGGGCTGTCGGCGCCGGTGGTGGCCAACTCCACCGCGATCTATCCCGAGCTTACGGCGGGCGCGGCGCTCGCCGGGGCGGCGCTGCTTGCGGTACGCCTCGACGAGCGGGTAAGCCGGCGCTCGTCAGCCGCCTGCTTCCTCCTGCTCGGGCTGCTGCCGTGGCTGGACCCCCGGTTCGTGCCCGCCGGGATCGTTATCGGCGTGGTCGCAGCGCGATCCCTGCTGCGGGCGCGCCGGGGCACCCTGGCGCTGGGATCGGTGGAGGTCGCGCTGTTCGGGACCGCCCTGTTCGTGGCCATCAGCCAGGCCGTCTACGGCGGCCCCACCCCCTACTCCGCGCTAGGGCTGGGCAATGCCCCCACCGGCGCGGAGTTCCCCGCCGAGCACCTGCAGCGCCCCTACCGGCTCGTGGCCCTGTTCGTCGACCGGGACTTCGGGCTGCTGCGGTGGGCACCCGTGTTCCTGCTGGCCTTCGTGGGCCTGCTGCTGCTGGTGCGCTCGCGGGCCGGCGGCGTGTGGCGGGCGCTGCCCGAGCTGCGCGCGCGCGAGCACGTGGCGCTCATGTGTGCCGCAGCCGTGGGCGCCCAGGTGCTCATGGCGGCGTTGGTGGCGCCCACGATGTTCGGCTTTTGGTTTCCCTCCCGCCACCTGGTGGCCGCGCTGCCGCTCGCCGTGCCCCTGGTGGCCATCGGCCTGCGCCGCCTGCCTCGCGTCGGTGTGGCGCTGGCCGCGGTCTCGGTGGCGGCGTCGGCGTGGCTGTGGCTCGACGTGCTTGTGGGCCACGGCGGGCTCGTGGAGCCGCGCCCCGAGGCGCCGTTCGGGCCTCTCACGGACCTGTTCCCCGTCTTCGGCGAGGGGGCCTGGCCCTATGCGCTTGCCGGCGCGCTGGGCGTGGGCGCGGCCGGCGTAGCGCTGCTGGCCGCGCGCGGCGCCAGCACGGCAAGGATGCGCCGCTGATAGACCTCGCCGATGCCCGCCCCATTCACCAAGACGGTCCGCGGAGTCGAGGTCCCCACCATCGGCCTGGGAGTTTTCGAGGTCGACCCCGGCGAGACCGAGGACGCCGTGGCCGACGCGCTGGCCGCCGGCTATCGCCACGTGGACACGGCCGCGATGTACGAGAACGAGGAGGAGACCGGCCGCGGCATCGCGCGCTCCGGCGTAGACCGCGACGAGATCTGGGTGACCACCAAGGTCTGGATGAGCGACTTCGCGCCTGATCGCCTGCGCGCGCGAGCCGAGGCCAGCCTGCGCCTGCTGGGCCTGGACCACGTGGACCTGCTGCTGTTGCACTGGCCGCCCGAGGACGGGGCCGAGCTGGCCCCCGCCCTTGAGGCGCTGGCCGCCCTGCGGGCGGACGGCCTCATCCGCGAGCTGGGCGTGAGCAACTTCCCGGGCTACATCCTGCGCGAGGCGCTCGAGCTGGAGCCGGCGGTTTTCGCCGACCAGGTCGAGTACCACGCGCGGCTGTCTCAGCGCGAGCTGCTCGAGATCGCGGCGGAGAGCGACCTGCTGATCGAGGCCTACGCGCCTCTGAGCGGGAGCGCCGGCGACCTGATCGAGGATCCGGCGCTAGCGGAGATCGCCGCGGCGCACGACGCCTCGCCGGCCCAGGTGGCGCTTGCGTGGCTTGCCCATCAGGACCAGGTGGTGCTGCTCCCGCGCTCGACGGACCCGGACCGGCGGCGTGAGAACCTGGCCGCGCTGGAGCTCGAGCTGAGCGCCGAGGAGACGGCGCGCATCGACGCGTTGGCCGAGCAACGCCGGCGCAACTTCGATCCGCCCTTCGCGCCCGACTGGCGCGACTGACTAACGGCCGGCCGGCGGGCGGCCGGGCTCGAGGAGCCCGCCGCCGCGCGAGCGGCGCACGAAGTACATGACCACGGTGGCCCCGAGGATCGACAGGGTGATCCCGGCGTAGTCGCTCCCGAAGATCAGCAAGCTGATCAGCCCTGCGCCGAACGACCCCGCCCAGCCCACGAGCATGGTCTGGAACAGGGACAGCGGGTCCTTGCCCGGAAGGGCGAGCCGCGCCAGGGCCCCGACCACCAGGCCGCTCACGACCAGCAGCACGAGGTAGGTGATGATCCCCACGGGGTGAAGGCTAGTGCCGTGAGGCGGAAGTTCGCGTTCAGCAATCGGGATGGCCGGGCGGCGCCCGCTCAGCGTTCCCGCTACGCGATGATCTGGGCGTTGAACGTGTGATTCGATGTCGAGAAGCCCCGCGCCGGTTCCGCTCACGAGGTGAAGGACCTCGACAGGCGCGGCCCACGACACCAGGAGACCACGATGCCGAATGGGAAAACCGAGCCGACTCTCGCTCGTCCGCCTGTCGTCAGTCAGAACGAGTGGGACGGGGCGCTGACGGCCCTGCTCGAGCGCGAGCAGACCGTCGCCGCCGCGATGCACGAGCTCGCCGCCGCACGGAAGCGCATGCCGATGGTACGGGTGGAGCACGACTACGCGTTCGAGGGTCCTGACGGGCGGCGGTCACTGCCCGAGCTCTTCGAAGGGCGCAGCCAGCTGATCCTCTACCGGTTCTTCTTCGAGGAGGGTGACGACGCCGGCTGCGTTGGCTGCTCGTCCGTCGCCGACGGCATCCCCCAGCTCGGCCTCCTGCATGCTCGTGACATCACCTTCGCGATGGCATCGCCGGCACCTCAGGCGAACCTCCGCCGCTACGCCGAGCGCATGGGTTGGACGGACGTGCCCTGGTACACGATCAGCAGCGAGCGCTTCTCGGCTGACTTCGGAGTCGACGAGTGGTTCGGCTTCAACGTCTTCCTGCGCGACGGCAACGACGTCTACCGCACCTACTTCCTGCAGCACGGAGCGATGGTCCAATGGATCGGCAGCCTCTGGAGCTTGTGGTCCTTGACGCCCTATGGCGGGCAGTCCGACGACGAGGACTTGCCCAAGGGCTGGCCGCGGGCGCCGGGGTCGTTCTGGTTTCGCCGCCACGACGAGTTCGACGATCCGCCGCCGTCGGCCCGCGAGCGCGTCGACTAGAGCTCGCGCTCGAGCAGGCGGCCGGCCGCGGTTGCCGGATCCAGGCGGCGCGCGACGACCTCGTCGAGCAGCTCCGCCACCGTCGGGTCCTCCCGGACGGACTCCTCCAGGCGGCGCCGCAGCCGCCCCGCGGCCAGCGCCATCACCTCGTTCATGAGGTTGCGCCGCCGGCGCTCGGACAGCGTGCCCTCCTCCTCGATGTGGGCCCGGTGGGCAGCGACCTGCTCGGCGAGCTCGTCCACTCCCTCGCCGCGCGCGGCCTCGGCCTTCACGATCGGGACCCGCCAGCCCTCCTGGGAGCCCAGCGACAGCACGCCCCTGATCTCGCGGATCATCGTGTCGGTGAGCGGGTGGTCGCTCTTGTTCACCACGATCACGTCGGGAATCTCCATGACACCCGCCTTGAGCGCCTGGATCGAGTCGCCCGACCCCGGCATGAGGACGAGAACCACCGTGTCGGCGTGATCGATGATGTCCACCTCGGCCTGGCCCACGCCGACGGTCTCCAGGAACACGTCGTCCTTGCCGGAGGCGTCCATCAGCAGCGCGGCCTGGAGCGTGGCCTCCGACAGGCCGCCGAGCGAACCGCGGGTGGCCATCGAGCGGATGAAGACCCCCGAGTCGAGGAAGTGCTCGGTGAGCCGGATCCGGTCGCCCAGCAGGGCGCCGCGGGTGAACGGAGACGACGGGTCGATGGACAGCACGGCCACCTGCCGATCGGCCGCCCGCGCGTGCGCCGTGAGCGCGCCGATCAGCGTGGACTTGCCGACTCCGGGCGGCCCCGTGAAGCCGGTGACCGCCGCCCGCCCGGTGTGGGGATAGACCTCGCGCACCAGGGCCCAGCCCTCCGGGTCGTCGTCCTCCACCAGCGAGATGGCCCGTGCCAGCGCGCGCTTGTCGCCCGCCAGGAGGCGTTCGGCGAGATCGGCGGCTGTGCGTCCAGGGGCGCTCACCAGGAAGGGGATCCTAGGGCTGGCTTCGGGAGCGGCGCTTATTCGTAGGCCAGCGCGTCGAGCACGTCGAGCCGCGAGGCCCGGCGGGCTGGGCCGATGGCCGCGATCACGCCGGCGACCATGGCCAGGAGCAGCAGCACCAGCAGCGTGCCCACCGGGATCGACAGGGTGAAGCCCTCGTCGGCCAACGGCCGCGAGATGATCACCGCGAACACCACGCCCAGGATCGAGCCGAGGACCGCCCCGATCAGCGCTGTGATGACCGACTCGTAGCGCACGATCCGCCTGACCTGGCGGCGCGACATGCCCACCGCGCGGAGCAGGCCCAGCTCGCGCGTGCGCTCGTAGATCGACAGCGCCAGCGTGTTCACGATCCCGAACAGGGCCACGATGAGCGCCAGGGCGAGCAAGGCGTAAACGACCCCGAGCAGCTGGTTGACCTGCTCGGAGATGAAGTCTTTGAACTCGCCCTGGTCCTTGGTCTCGACCGTGGGGAAGCTGGTCAGCGCCCGGTCCAGGTCGGCGCGGACGGCCTCCACGTTGGCTCCGTCGTCCAGGTTGACCAGCACCTGCTGCACGGTGTCGCCCTCGCCGTAGGCGGCTGCGTTCACGTCGGAGGCCACGAACTCGCCGTAGAAGTCGGCGCGGTCGTAGAAGGTGCCCCGGACCGTGTAGTCGATCCTGCGCCCGGACGCCGTGCCCGTGACGAAGGTGTCCCCCACCTCCAGCCCCTTGTCGCGACCGAACTTCTCGTCGATCACGGCGTCGGTCGGGCCCAGGCCGGGCAGCAGGGAGTCCTGGCCGTCGCGCCAGTCGAGCTTTAGCACCGAGCTCACGGTGCGCGGGTCCACCAGCGACAGGTAGGCCCCGTTGTTGCCGGCCACGTTGCCCTGCGTGTAGCGCGACGGCGAGGCCACAGCCACGCCGTCGACGCCTCGGATCACGTCCGTGGTCTGCGACGAGATGTCGGAGAAGCCGTCGTTGTTGGTCACGATCAGGTCGCCCTGGATGGTCTTGTCGAAGGCATCGTTGATCGATCCACGCAGGCCCGCGGCGAATACGGTGACGAACGACACCAGCGCCAGCCCGATCATCAGGGCAGCGGCCGTGGCGGCCGTGCGGCCGGGGTTGCGCACGGCGTTCTCCCGGGCCAGGCGGCCGGACACGCCGCGGAAGCGCTCCACCGGCTTGCCGACCACCGACGCCATCGGCTTCACGATCCGCGGGCTGAGCAGGGCCACGCCGATGAACACGGCCACCGCGCCGATCCCGACCCACGCCTCGCCGGGCGAAAGCGCGCCAAAGACGCCGAGCAGCATGAGCAGGAGGCCGACGGCCGTCATGACGACCGCGATGGCGCCGCGAAGGCGGTGGCTGCGCTGGGTCTCGAGCACCGCGCCCTCGCGCAGCCCGGTGACTGGCGGCACGCGGGTGACCCTGAGCGCCGGGATCAGGGAGGCCAGCACGGTGAGCACCGTGCCCAGCACCAGCGCCAGGATGATCGTGCGCGCGGCGATCACCGTGCCCTCGTTGGGCAGGTCGATCTCGAGCGCTCTGAACAGCGCGTTGATGGCGGGGGCGAACCCGATGCCCGCGAGCAGCCCGAGCAGCGACGCGCCGATCCCGATCACGAACGCCTCCAGCACCACGCTGCGCACGAGCTGGCGGCGGCTGGCGCCAAGAGTTCGCAGCATCGCGAACTCGCGGGTTCGCTGGGCCACGGTGATCGAGAACGTGTTGAAGATCAGGAACGCGGCCACGAACAACGAGACGCCGGAGAAGATGAGCATCGCCGTCTTGAGGAAGCCGATGAACTCGCCCACGTCCTCCTGCTGCGAGGCCGTGTTCTCCTCGCCCGTCTCGACCTCCACCGAGCGCGGCACCGTCCCGGCCAGCCTGCGCTTGAGCTCGGCCGGCGCCACGCCCGGCGCGGCGGCCACGGAGATCTGGTCGAAGCGGTCGGCCTTGCGCGTGACGCGCTGCGCCTCGGCCAGCGTGAACATCGCGACGCTGGCGCCGCCGAAGGAGTCCACGTCTCCCAGCCGTGCGATCCCGACGAGCTCGTAGGCGCGCGCCGACTCCTTGCCAGCCACGCGGACCCGGTCGCCCACCTCGTACCCCGCCTTGTCGGCGGTCTGCTTGTCGATCACGACCTCGCCGTCAGCCGCGGTCTTGCGCCCCTCCACGTAGTCGAATGCGTCGAACGGCTCGGGCAGCGCCGACGCGCCGAAGGTCGGCGCGCCGTTTCCGCCGATGGGGTCGCCGTCCTTGTCGAGGATCGCCACCTGGGGGTCGAAGATGCCGCCCGAGGCCTTCTCCACCCCGTCGGTCTGGCGGACGACATCGAGCACCGAGGCCGGGAAGGGCGGCTCCTGCCCGTCGTCGGTCTCCACCGCCTCGCGGGAGCTGACCACGGCGTCGATGCCCTGGTTCGACTCGGTGAAGATCTTGTCGAACGAGCGGTCGATCGTGTCCGTGAGCACGTAGGTGCCCGCGACCATCATCACGCCGAGGACGATCGCCAGGGCGGTGAGGAAGGTGCGGAGCTTGCGCGACCAGAGGTTGCGCAGCGCGACCGCGGTCACTGGGTGGTGCCGGCCTTGAGCAGGTCGTGCACGCGCTCGGCGTTACCGGCCTCGGCGTCCTGGACGACCTTGCCGTCCACGAGCACCAGCACGCGGTCGGCGACGGCGGCGGCGTTGGGGTCGTGCGTGACCATCACCACGGTCTGGCCGAACTCGTCCACGGCGCGGCGCAGCAGATTGAGCACCTCCTCGCTGGAGCTGGAGTCCAGGTTGCCGGTGGGCTCGTCGGCGAAGACCACGGCCGGCTTGCTGATGAGCGCCCGGGCCACGGCAACGCGCTGCTGCTGGCCGCCCGAGAGCTCCGAGGGGCGGTGCGAGAGGCGATCACCCAGGTCAACGGCCTCGACCAGCTGGCCCAGCAGGGCCTCGTCCGGCTTGCGGCCAGCGATCGAGAGCGGCAACACGATGTTCTCCTGCGCGGTGAGCACCGGCAGCAGGTTGAAGAACTGGAACACGAAGCCCACCTTGTCCCGGCGGAGCTCGGTGAGCTCCTTGTCGTCGAGGTCCGAGATCTCGGTGCCGTCGACCACCACCGACCCCGACGTGGGCCGGTCGAGGCCCGCCAGCACATGCATGAGCGTGGACTTGCCCGACCCCGAGGGACCCATGATCGCCGTGAACCGGCCCTTGGGGAAGTCCACGCTCACCCCGTCGAGCGCCTCGACGGCGGCGTCGCCCTCGCCAAAACGGCGATGAACATCGGTTGCGACGACGATGGCCTGCGAGTCCGTGGTCATGCGCGGCACTCTGCCAAACGTCTGGGCCGTTGGGGGTGCGGGTAGCTCTAGGCCGGCGGCCCGGCCCTAGGCCCTCAGGAAGGTGAGCACCGCCAGCACCCGGCGATGGTCCTCGTGGGCCGGCGTCAGGCCGAGCTTGGAGAAGATGCTGGTCACGTGCTTCTCGACGGCGCGCTCGGTTACCACCAGCGCCCCGGCGATGGCCGCGTTGGAGCGCCCCTCCGCCATCAGCTCGAGCACCTCGCGCTCACGCGGCGTGATCTCCTGCAGGGGGTCGTCGCGGCGGGTGCGGCCCAGCAGGCGCGCCACCACCTCCGGGTCGAGTGCCGAGCCGCCGCCACCCACACGGCGCACCGAGTCGGCGAAGCGCTCGATATCGGCCACGCGGTCCTTGAGCAGGTACCCGACGCCGCCGTCGCCCTCGCCCACGAGGTCCAGCGCGTACCCCTCCTCCACGTACTGCGACAGCACGAGCACCCCGGTCTCGGGCTGGCGGCCGCGAATCTCGAGCGCCGCGCGCAAGCCATCGTCGGTGTTGTCGGGCGGCATCCGCACGTCGACCACCGCCACGTCGGGCTTGTGCGCGTAGACCTTGCGCCGCAGGTCGTCGGCGTCGCCGGCCTGGCCCACCACGTCGAACCCCGACTCCTCGAGCAGCCTGACCACGCCCTCGCGCAGCAGCACCGAGTCGTCGGCCACCACTACCCGCATGGGATCTTCGCCCTCACCGTGGTTCCCGAGCCGGGCGCGCTCTCGATCTCCAGCCACCCGTTGAGCGCGCAGATCCTGTCGTCCAGCCCGCGGAGGCCGGTTCCGCGTCCGGGGTCGGCGCCGCCCACCCCGTCGTCGGCCACCTCGACCACCACCTGGCCGTTCACGCGTTCGACGGCGACCCTGGCCTGGGACGCGTTGGCGTACTTGGCCACGTTGGTCAGCGCCTCGGCGACCACGAAGTAGGCGGCCGACTCCACCGCGTCCGACAACCCGTCGGACACGCTGGTGAGCTCCACGGGCAGCGGGGCTCGAACGGCCAGGCTCTCGAGAGCGGCGTCGAGGCCGCGATCGCTGAGCACGGCGGGATGGATGCCGCGCGCCAGCTCGCGGAGCTCCTCCAGCGCGCGGTCCAGCTCGGCGGCCGAGCCGTCGAGCAGCGTGGCCGCCGTGTCTGGGTCGTCGCGGAGCTTGCCGCGAGCCATCCGCAGGTTCAGCGCCAGGGACACCAGGCGCTGCTGCGCCCCGTCATGCAGGTCGCGCTCGAGCCGCCTGCGCTCGGCCACGCCGGCCTCCACGATGCGCGTCCGGGAGGCGCGCAGCTCCTCCAGGCGCGCACGCAGCTCCGCATCCAGGCGCTCGTTCTCCAACGCCAGTGACGCAGCCGCGCCCGCGGCCTCGATCAGGCCCGCGTCCTCGTCGGCGACCTCGGCGTGCAGAATCGCCGCGACGCAGTCGCCCTCCCCCTCGACCTTCGTGACCGTCCGGCCGCTGCCCGGCTCTGGGAGGGTCACCGCACGGCCTTCCATGTCCACGAACCGCTCCTCGCCGGGGATCCAGTACACGAGCTCCAGCGAGTCGTCGCGCAGCGCGCTGGCCAGCGCATCCCGGAGCGCGCCGGGCTCCGGCGCCTCGGCCAGCCGGGCGATCAGGCTGGTGACCGCCCCGGCCCGGAGCACCCGGCTGCGGATGAGGCCGCCCAGGAACAGGAACGGCAGCAGCGTGAAGGAGACGGCGCCCAACAGGAACATGGCCTCGCCGATGGACTCCGGTAGCGACAGGAGGTCGCCCGACAGCGACAGGCTCAGCATCAGGAGCATGAACGCGCCGGTGCTGTAGATCGGCCCCAGGATCCGCCGCTGCGGCCTGGTGGCGGCGCGCCAGCGGGCGAAGACCGTGACCAGCACGCTCACGAGCAGGGCCAGGCCCGCGGTGTTGATGACCGGCTCGGCGATCGACTGCACCGTGTTGTTGTCCGTCACGTCGAAGACGAACTCCGGGCAGCCCTCGCAATCATCGGTCACCGGGTCGATCACCAGGTACACGAGGCCGACGCCGAGCGTGGTGATGCCATAGGCCAGGCCGGTCAGCCACCGGTCGGCGCGGGTCCGCAACCGGCCGGTCGGATAGGCGAGCAGCAGGTGGATGATGGCCGCCGCGAAGAGGCTGTTCAGCATCACCGTGACCGAGAAGACCACCTCGTTGTCGGAGGCGGCTGCGGGCGCGAACCAGGTGAAGCCCGTGAAGACCATGACCGGGCCGATCCGGTTCTCCGGATCGCGCGCCCAGGCGAACAGCCCGGCGCCGATGAAGCCCCACCCACCCAGCAGCACGAGGCCGATGATCAGCCCGCGCAGATCCGTGTAGCTGCTGGTGGCTATCACGGCGGCCACCGCCAAGCCGGTGGCCAGCCCGAGCACCGCGAGGGCCGCGAGCACGGCCCTCCTCGGCCTCATCCGAGCGCCTCCTCGAGGGCAGCCGCCGAGAGCTCGGCCTTCGATATGAACCCGCGGGCCCCGTTGTCGGAGGCCAGGGTCCCGTAGTCGCAGCCGTCGCGGCTGGAGACCATCACCACGGCCGGCGCGTCGCCGTTGGCGGTGACGCGGGCGGACACCTCGAACCCGTCGATGCCCGGCAGCTGCACGTCGAGGAGCACCACGTCAGGAGCCAGGTCGCGCACGGCCGCGATGGCTGTCTCTCCGTCATCCGCCTCCCCCACCACGCGATAACCCTCGGACTCGAGCAGCATCCGCGCGCTCGACCGAAAGCTCGGGTGGTCGTCAACGATCAGGACGCTGAGCGCCATGGCAACCACCGATTCTGGCGTGAAGCGCCGGGGAGGGCAATACGGCTAGCCGCACCGGACGCGACGGGGGGTTAACCGCACCCCTGTCCACCGGCTGGCCGCCCCCTCTCTGCCCACGAGCGGCCCTAGATTGCGGGGATCACTTACCCGAAGTAAGGAAAGCCGCGCATGTCAGTCGCCACCGCACCGCCCACGGAAGCGCCCGAGCAGGCGGACCGCCGACGGTGGCTCGCTCTCTACACACTGTGCGTCGGGATGCTCATGATCATCCTCGACGGGACGATCGTGAACGTGGCGCTGCCGTCGATCCAGGACGACCTGGGCTTCTCGCAGGCAAACCTCGCCTGGGTCGTGAACGCGTACCTGATCCCGTTCGGCGGCCTGCTGCTCCTGGCCGGCCGGATCGGCGACCTGATCGGGCGCAAGCGCGTGTTCACGATCGGGCTCGGCCTGTTCATCGTCGCCTCGGCGTTGTGCGGGCTCGCCCAGAGCCAGGAGACGTTGATTGGAGCCCGCTTCCTGCAGGGCATCGGCGGCGCCCTGACCTCGTCGGTGATCCTGGGGATGATCGTGACCATGTTCCCGGGCAAGCGGGAACAGGCCAAGGCGATCGGCGTCTACAGCTTCGTCGCCGCCTCGGGTGCCTCGCTCGGGCTGCTGGCGGGTGGCGTGCTCACCGAGGCCATCAACTGGCACTGGATCTTCTTCGTGAACGTGCCGTTCGGCATCGCGGCGATGGTGCTGGCCTCCCGGCTGGTCGACACAGATGAGGGCATCGGGCTCGACAAGGGCGCCGATGTGCCCGGCGCGCTCCTGATCACCGGTGGGCTGATGCTCACGGTCTACACGATCGTCGAAGCCGTGGACTACGGCTGGGGCTCGCTGGAGACGCTCGGCCTGGGTGCGGTCGCGCTCGCGTTGCTCGCGGGCTTCGTAGCGCGCCAGACCAGCGCGGCCACCCCGCTGATGCCGCTACGGGTGCTGGGCTCGCGCAACGTGTCGGGCGCCAACGCGATCCAGGTGCTGATGGTGGCCGGGCTGTTCGGCATGTTCTTCCTCGGCGCGCTGTACCTGCAGCGCGTGCTGGGCTACGGGCCGGTCGAGGTGGGCCTGGCGTTCCTGCCAGTGGCCGTGCTGATCGCGGTCATGTCCCTGCAGGTCACCGACAAGCTGGTCCTGCGCTACGGCGCCCGCAGCACTCTGCTGGCGGGCCTCACGTTCGTGCTCGCCGGCCTGCTCCTGTTCACACGCGTGCCGGTCGACGGCGAGTACGTGACCGACGTCCTGCCGACCATGCTCGCGTTCGGCGTCGGCGCCGGCCTGAGCTTCACCGCCCTGATGTCGCTGGCCATGTCAGGTGCCACCCCCGCGGACGCCGGCGTGACCTCCGGCCTGGTGAACACCACCCAGCAGATCGGCGGCGCGCTGGGCCTGGCGGTGCTGGCCACGCTGTCCACCGACCGGACCAACGGGCTCCTGGCGGACGGAGCGGGGCGCGCATCGGCGCTGGTCGACGGCTACCAGCTGGCATTCGTAATCGGCGCGGGATTCGTGGCGCTGGGGATCGCGCTGGCGGCGGTCGTGCTGGAGCGCGTCGAGCCCGAGCCCGCCGAAGTGTCCGAGCCCGACTGACCTGGATGAGGGCGAGGTGGCCTACCAGGAAGCCGCCTAGCGGGTCACCTCGACGAACCTGGCTCCCGCGCTGCCCGCGACGGTGAGCTGGAGCCCGCGCGCCAAGCCGACCCCCCGCCGGCTCGCGCGCCGGATAAGGCGGCGCCCGCCCTCCCCCGGCGGGCGCCGCTCGTTCGTATCATCGCCTCCCCATGGAGCCCGTCACGCCCCACGTGCAGCAGCCGTCGTCGGCCGAGTTCGACGTGCGCGCGGAGCCGCCGCCCCGGCACGGGGGACCCCTTGCCCTGGCGCGCTTCCTGCGCGCCCACGGGATGCTCAACCTCAAGTACGGGCGCCTGGTGGCCGGCCTGCTGCGCCACCGCTACCTGACGCGCCACGGCCGCCGGCTGCGCACCGACGGGCTGGCCTTCATCGGCCCAGGCGTTCAGCTGGAGATCGGGCCCGAGGGCTGCGTGGAGCTCG
The DNA here is from genome assembly GCA_963755215.1 of uncultured Thermoleophilaceae bacterium. Taxonomy (GTDB): domain Bacteria; phylum Actinomycetota; class Thermoleophilia; order Solirubrobacterales; family Thermoleophilaceae; genus JAAYBF01. Next base: position 81,785 of record CAVWIW010000005.1, on the reverse strand, counting down.
GGCGCTGGTCCTGGATCGGCCACGGCACGAAGATCCGCTGCCACGAGGGCCGGGTCTCGATCGGGGCCAAGACCGTTCTCGGCCAGGAGTGCACGATCTCCGCGTACCAGCGGGTCACGATCGGTCGCGAGTGCGTGGTGGCCGATCGCGTGATGCTCATCGACTTCGACCACGGGATGGTCGAGGTGGACCGCCCGATTCGCCTCCAGGGCATCTACAAGCGCGACGTGCACGTGGGCCACAACGTCTGGATCGGCTACGGCGCCTGCATCCTGCGGGGGGTCACGGTGGGCGACAACGCCGTGATCGGCACCAACTCGGTGGTGACCTCCGACGTGCCGGCCAACGCCGTGGTCGGCGGGGTGCCGGCACGCGTGATCCGGATGCGCGACGAGCCGCGCCGGATGCGGTGGGTGTAGGCCCGCCCCCGCCGGCGCTCCTCGCCCGCGGGCCGTGGGAGCCGGAGCGCGTCCGCGCCAGCTGGCGAGAGCATCCGTACCAGCCCGGAGTGGACGCCACGAGGGCCGCGGACGCCGCCGTCCAGGCGCTGCGCGACCGCGGCTCTCCCGCCCACGACGGCCTGAGCGCCCGCCTGGCGGACTACGACGAATCGGACGGCGGGCTCTCCCTGGAGCTCGAGCCCGCGCGCTGGGCGCTGCGGCTGATCGGCGAGGGCGCCGACAGCATCGCCGCGCTGTGCGTGGTGCGCGACGCCGAGGGCCGCTGGCTGGCCGGCCGGAGGGCGCCCTGGGTGGCCACCTGGGCCGGCCGCTGGGCCCTGGGGGCGGGCGGCGCCGTGGACGTGGGCGAGAACCCGGCGGACACGCTGGCCCGCGAGCTCATGGAGGAGTGGTCGGTGCAGCCCGAGCGGCTGACCGTCGAAGCGCTGGTGCGAATCCCGTCCGGCCTGGTGCTGATGGTGGGAATGGCCACCCTTGCCCCCGGCGCGGAGGTCACGATCGACCCCGAGCACGACGCGTTCGCCTGGTGGCCGTCCGACCCGGGCGAATGGCCCGCCGAGGCCGACGAGCCGCTGCGGCGAATGGGCGGCCTGCTGGCCGGTCGGCCGCACTAGGCTGCGAGCGTGCCAGAAGCTCCCCCGAGCCGACTCGGCGAGCGTGGGCTGGTCGTGGCAACCGGACTCGCCGCGGCGCTCCCAGTGATCGTCTCGACCATCCGGGCGTTGCAGGACGGCTGGACCCCGGAGGGGGATCAGGCGGTGATCGCAACCAGGTCCTACGACGTGTTGACGTCGATCACGCCGCTCGTCGGCCCGTGGTCGTCGTCATCGAACCTGGTGGGTGAGAACATTTACTACGCGGGGCCGCTGCTGTACTGGCTCCTGGCGATCCCGGCCCGGCTCCCCGTGGCCGCCTTCCCCATCGTCATGGGAGCGGTCAACGTCGCGGCGCTCGTCGGCGCCGTCGCCCTGGCGCGCCGTCACGGCGGTCGCGGGCTCATGTTCGCCGCGGCGGGAGCGATCGCCATCATGTGCGCCTCGCTGCACACCCAGGTGCTCTACGACATCTGGGGATCGACCGCCCCCCTGCTGGTCCTGCCCCTGCTTTTCTTCGCGAGTTGGTCGGTTGCGTGTGGCGACTACCGGCTGCTCCCGGTAGCCGTCCTGACCGCGAGCTTCGCGATGCAGTGCAATCTCATCTTCCTGGTGCCGAGCGCGGCGGCGCTCGGGGTGGCCATCGGTGGCCTGGTGATCTCGAGGCTCCGCGTTGGCGAGGAGGACCGGGACGCTCGGTCGCTGAGGCGGTGGTCGGTGGCCGCGGCGGTGGTAGCAGTGGTTTGCTGGAGCGCGCCGCTGGCGGACCAGGGGCTCGCATGGGCGGGCTCCGATCGCGGGCTCGGGAACCTGGAGAACCTGGTCGAGGCCAGCGGGTCGCGCGACGAGCCCGCGGGATCGAAGGCCGCGGCGTACGCGGTCGTCAGGGCGATCGGCATCCCACCGTGGTGGCTGCGCGAGCCACCGACCGAGGCCGAGCGCACCTTCGAGATCTTCGAGCGCCCGGGCGTGCTGGCGCTCCTTTCGACCGGGATCCTCCTGCTGGCGGCCTTCGCAGTGAGTTTGCTCGGGCTGCGCCGAGGCCGTCGGGACGTCGTCGCGGCGGGCGCGCTGACGCTCGCGCTCTGCGGGGCGCTCCGCAATCGTCACGGCGTCGTTCCCGAACACCGGCACCACGATCTTCGCGTTCGGATACACGTCGCTGTGGGCGTCGCCCCTTGGGATGTGGGCGTGGCTGATGGTGGGCTGGTCGGTGGTGACGCTGTCTTGGCAGGAGCGCGGCCTCGCTCGCAACCAGAGGACGGTCTTCGCACCGGCCGTGGCGCTCGGCAGCGTGACCGTCCTCGGTGCCGTGGTGGCGGCCGGCCTCGGCCCGATCAGGCAGCGCCCCCTGTTCGAGCCCACGCGGTCCGCCGTGGATCGCCTGGACATAACCCTCCCGGACCCCGGCACGGTACGGGTCCGCAGCTCGCTCCTCGAGCTCGAGACCGCAGTCGTCCACGCGCTTCGGCGCCGTGGCGCGACGGTTCGGGCCGATCGGGACGTGAGCGTCGAGTTGGGCAGGGATACGCCCGGCGAGAGCGCAGCTACGACCACATCGTCGAGATCGGACCCGGCCCCCCGCCGGAGGGAGGCCGGCGGATCGCGTCCGTCAGGCTTCCCCGCTCGAAGGGGGCCGCGTCGCTGACCCTGCGGCCCGGACGCTGACTTCGCTGGCGGTGCGACCAGGCTACGCCGGTCGCGCCTCCTCGGCATCCACCTCGGCGCGGCCGTCCGCCCGCGGCTGGGCATCGCGCTCCACCAGCGCCTTGAAGGCGTCGAGGGCGCGCTGCACCTGGTCCTCGGGGTCCTTGAAGATCTTCGCGACGACCTCGCCCGCGGTCCCGCCGGGTGGGTCGAACTCCATCGCGTACTCCAGGTCGGTGGCGCCGTCGCGGTCGTCGAACCGCACCGCGCCCGAGTTCTGAACCTGGCCGCCGACCGACTTCCAGGCGAGCCGCTCGCCGGGCAGGTCCTCCACGACCTCGCTATCCCACTCGACAGTCGTCCCCACCGGCCCCTCGACGACCCAGTGCCAGCGGTCCCCCCGGGCCTCCACGGACTTCACGTCGGGCATGAATCCCGGAAACGCGCTCGGGTCTCGCCACAGCTCGTAGACGCGCTGGGGCGGTGCCTCGATACGGATGTACTTGCTGACCGAACCCACGGTTCCTCCTTGGTCGTTCCGTGGGCTACGCCCGCGGCGGTGGGACAGATGACGGCCAGGGTGGATGTGGCGCGCTAGCCGACCCGCGACTCGGCCGACAGCGCCTGGGCGTAAAGCGCCGAGGTCTGGCGGGCCACGTCGGCCCAGTCGAAGGTGAGCACGTGCTCGGAGGCCTCGGCCACCAGGCGGTCGCGCAGCGGCTCGTCGGTGAGCATGCGCTCCACCATCGTCGCCAGATGCTCCGGGTCGCCGCCGTTGAAGCGCAGCCCCACGCGATCGTCGGCCGGCACGATCTCGCGCAGGCCGCCGGTGTCGGCCACGATGCACGGGCAGCCCGACGCCATGGCCTCCAGCGCCACCAGGCCGAACGGCTCGTAGAGGGAGGGCACCACCGTGAGGTCGGCGATCCGGTAGAGCGAGTGCAGCACGTCGTCGCCGATCCAGCCCAGGAAGACGCCGTGCTCGTCGAGCCCGAGCTCGGAGGCCTGGCGCTTGAGGTCGGCCTCGGCGGTCCCGGAGCCGGCCACGATGAAGCGCACGTTCCCCAGCCGCTCGATCACGCCCGGGAGCGCCTCCAGCGCCAGCTGGAAACCCTTCTCGTAGACCAGGCGCCCGACCAGCAGCACGAGCCGCTCATCGGGCTCTGCGAAGCGCGCGCGGAGGGTGTCCAGGTCGTCCACGGGCACCAGCTCGGAGGGGTCGATGCCGTTGGGGATCACGGCGATCCGGTCCTCCTCGAGGCCGTAGATGTCGGCCACGTGCTCGCGCATATAGGCGGAGCAGGTGATGACCCGCTCAGCGCGGTTGGCCATCCATCGCTCGACGCCGTGTATGTAGGACTGCGGGTGCTTGTCCACCCACCCCTGGTGGCGGCCGTACTCGGTCGCGTGGATGGTGACCACCAGCGGGCACCGGAAGCGCTTGGCCAGATGATCGCCGGCCACCGCCACCAGCCAGTCGTGCCCGTGCACGACGTCGAAGCTGTAGCGGTCCCCGACCTCCACTCCCGCGGCCAGCATGTCCGCGTTCATGTGCTCGATCCAGGTCACGAACTCGGTCAGGTCTCGCGGCCGCTCCGGCTCGCGCACGCGGTGCACGACCACCCCGTCGAGCTCCTCCTCGGGCGGTGACTCCTCCAGCCCGCGGGCCAGCACGTGCACCTCCACGTCCTGGGCCACGAGATTCTCGGCAAGCTTGCGGACGTGGCGGGCCAGCCCTCCCTCGATGAGCGGCGGGTACTCCCAGGAGAGGATCAGGACCCTCATGCTCACGGCGCCACCAGCGCCGCCAGCGCGAGGTCGGGCGCCAGGTTGCGCAGGGCGGGATCCGGCACGAGGCCTGAGTCTGCCAGAGCGCCAAGCGCAGCGTCGTGAGCGGTGGCATGGCCAGCCACCCGCCGCAGCGGGTAGTCGGCGGCCAGCTCGCGGGTCACCTGGAACGCCCAGTCGCTGGCCTGGAGAGCAAGCAGCTCACGCGCAGCGCGCGCCAGGGCGGCCGCCGGCTCGGGGGCGCGCGCGGCCTGCGCCACTGTTCGCAGCTCGGCACGGCGGGCGGCGAACGCCAGCTCGGCCACGGGCGGCGCGTCCCAGGTGGTCATGTCCTTGCCCGTGCCCCAGGTGGACGCGCGCAAGGGCCGTGACGCCGGCTCGACCCGGGCGACGCCCTCGCTCACGGTGGCCAGCTCCAGCCCCTGCTCGCGTGCTTGCTCGACCACGCCCCGCAGCCAGGCCTGACCCTCGTACCACCAATGCCCGAGCAGCTCGGTGTCCAGCGCGCAGCAGAGCAGCCCGGGCCGGCCGCGCGAGCCGGCGTGGGCGTCCAGCCGCTGGACGCACCGGCGCACGAAGTCGCGCGCGTGCTCCGCGGCCTGCGCGGCGGCGGCTTCCGGGTCGTAGGCGCCCCCGGCCAGGCTCCACGGGCGCAGGTCGTGCACGGTGCGGCGGTGGTAGTCGCGATAGGCCGCGTGCACGGGATAGCCGCTCCGGTCGTGCCAGACCAGCTCCACGGTCTGCCAGTCGATCGGCACGGCCACCACGCCGGCCTCCGTGAGCACGGGCTCGAGCTGCTCCGGCGCACCGCTGCCGTGCGCCTCTGTGCTGTCCACGCAGAACGCCCGCACCCCGTGCTCTGCCAGGTCGCGCTCCAGGCCCGGTGAATAGGCGCACTCCGGCAGCCACAGCCCACCGCTGAAGCTGCCGAAGCGCCGCTCGTGCGAGGCGATTCCGGTGGCCAGCTGGAGACGCACGCCGGCGTCGCTGGCCAGCAGCGGGAGCACCGCGTGTGAAGCCGAGGAGGTCCACAGCTCCACGGCCCCGCGGCCGGCGAGCCGGGCGAGCGCCGGCACCGATCTCGCGGCCGCCCGCTGACACGGCGGCCAGCGCGGAGTCGTAGTCGCCCCATGCCCGCCGGACCTCTGCCGCCAGCTCGGGCTCCCGCGTGCGCTCCAGCCCAGCCGCGTCCTCGTCGTGCACCGCCCGGCGCGTCTCGTCCAAGAAGCCCGTGAGCCGGTCGCCCGCCGGGCCCGGCAGCGTCTCGAGCTGGTCGCACAGAACCGGCGTCAGGCCCAGCGTGAGCGGGGCGTCGAGCTCGGTGAGCAGGTCGATGAGGGGCAGGTAGACGGTGGCCACCGCCTCCCACAGCCACTCCTCGCCGAAGGGCCAGGTGCCGAAGCCCTCCACGTACGGCATGTGCGAGTGCAGCACCAGCGCCAGCACGCCGCGGTCGCGGCTCATGCCGGGGGCCGCCCGCGGGCGGCGCGGCTCACCTGAGCACCGCGAGGAAGTCGAGCGCGCGATCGAGCGGTCCGTCGCGCAGCGCGAAGTCCGACGCGGCGATGGCCGGGGTGAAGCGGTCATAGAACGCGCTGGTGATCCCCAGCCGCTTGTGCACGGCGTCCCAGCCGCCGCGCAGCGCCACCTCGTGCACGCGCAGCTTGCGAGCGTGGAAGAGCCCGAGCATCTCCACCTGGTCGAAGGTCGCCTCGCACAGGGCTCTGAACTCGCCCGCTCTGTATTCGCGGACGTGCCACGGGTTGTCCGACCTCTCGGCGCCCGGCGGGCGCCAGGGTCAACACGTTGGGGGTGGAGACGTACGCCCTGCCACCGGGCCGCAGCATCCCCCTCACGTGGCGGAGCACCCGGTCGGGGTCCTGGACGTGCTCGATGGTCTGCAGGAACACCACCGCGTCGCACGGCTCCGCAAAGCTCTCCAGCAGGTCGCGCTCGAAGCGAATGCCCGGGCCCCCGTACCTCAGGCGCGCGTGCTCGTGCGCCTCCGGGTTGGCGTCCACGCCCACGACACTGCGAGCCCTCCGCGCCAGGGTCGCGCTGCCGTAGCCCTCGCCGCACGCCAGGTCGATCACGTCCAGGCCGCGGCAGCGGTCGGCGATCCACTCGTACACGGCCAGGTGGCGCCGGTACCAGTAGTTCTCCTCCGGGATGTCGGGCAGCGTGCGCTCGCCTGTCAGCGCGAGCGGCGGCACGCCCTTGGGCTGGTCCTGCTGCACGTATTCCGCGAGTCCGGCCACTGCGGCGGAGAAGTCTATGGACCGGCAACGCGGCGGCCCTCGGGGCACCAGCCCCCAGCGCGGGGACTAACCTTCGCGCGCCATGACGACCAGCACCGCGACGGACGAGATCCGCCAGGCCAACACCCGCTACCACGACCTGGCGGCCGAGCACTACGACGCCAAGTGGGGCATCGACTACGGGGAGCGCGGCCGCGCGCAGGTCACCGGCAAGCTGCGCAAGGCGATCGGCACGGGCTCGCTCGGGCGCTACGAGCGCGGCCTGGAGATCGGTGCCGGAACCGGCTACTTCGGGCTCAACCTGGCGCTGGCCGGCGTGGTCGGACAGCTCACCGCCACCGACATCTCCCCGGGGATGCTCGCCGTGCTCGAGGCCAGCGCGCAACGCCTGGGCGTGCCGTTGGTCACGGCGAGCTGCGCCGCCCGCGAGCTCCCGTTCGAGGACGACTCCTTCGACCTGGTGTTCGGCCACGCGGTGCTGCACCACCTGCCGGACCTCGAGGGTCCTTCCGCGAGCTCCTGCGCGTGCTGCGGCCCGGCGGCACGTTCGCCTTCTGTGGGGAGCCGTCGATGTACGGCGACCGGATCGCCTCGCTGCCCAAGCGCGTCGCCTACGCCGCGGCCCCGGCGTGGCGAGCCATGATCCGCGTGCCCGCAGCCGAGCGCGACGGCCACCACCAGGTGCCCGAGGAGGACGACCTGGAGCAGATCGTGGACGTGCACGCCTTCACCCCGGCCACCATCGCTGCCCCCGCCGCAGCGGCCGGGTTCGAGGACGTCCGGGTGCGCGGCGAGGAGCTGGCCGCCAGCATGTTCGGCTGGGCCAACCGCGCACTCGAGGCCACGGCCGACCCCGCGGCCGTCCCGTGGTTGTGGCGCCAGTACGCCTACCGCGGCTACCTGGCGCTGCAGGCCGTGGACCGCGCCGTGCTGGAGCCGCGGCTGCCCGCCGCGGTTTTCTACAACCTGCTCGTCTCGGGGCGGGCGCCCGCCTAGCCGGCCCGCCTCAGGCCACGAGCGCCGCCGCGGGAGCGGCGGCCAGCAGCACCAGCAGCATGTCCGCGACCCGCAGCCGCAGCGCCAGCGCCGCCGTGGGCGCACCCGGCGAGAAGCGGCCGGCCTCGGCCGCCACCCAGCTCAGCACGGCGTCCATGACCGGCAGTGGACGGCGGCGCACGCCGCCCAGGGAATCCAGCAGCGCGCGGCCGGCGGCCGTGAGCCGGCCCTCCGAGCCGATCGCGTCGAGCGTGCGCGCCGCCTCGGGCGCCGCCGGCAGCCGCCGCAGCCTTCCCGAGCCCGCGGCGCGCCACCTCCCTCAGCCCGGGCGCGCGCGCCGCCGCGCGCAGCCACGTGGCCACGAGCACCAGCAGCGCCGCCCGGGCGGCGCGCCGCAGCGATTCGTCGAGCCCCAGGCCGGCCGCGATGCCGAAGACGAACGCGCCCCCGGCCAGCAATCCCATGAGCACCAGGCCGGTGGGCAGCGCCGACGCATCGGGGCGGCAGCTGCCCAGGCCAGGGCCAGCCAGGCGGCGCATGCGCCCAGCAGCGGCCACGCCGTGCCGGACAGCAGCAGCCCGAAGCTCACGGCGGCGGCCAGCGCCACGGCCCGCGGGTCGAAGCGGCCTGGCTCCGAACCCTCGTCAGCTGGCGGTGGCGGGACCGGCTCGACCACGCCGCCTGGCCAGTCGCGCAACCCGCGCCGGTAGACGCCCACCTGCACGATGCTCGCGAACGCACCCCACACCAGCAGGCCGATCGCGCTCACCAGCAGCGTCCCGCGCTCGCCGAGCGAGAAGCCCACCCGCTCGGCCACCGCGTCGTAGCTGCCGGCGTAGGCATCGAGCCCGCCGGCGATCACCCAGATGAAGAACGCCACGCCCGCGGCGTTGGACAGCACCCGGATGGCAGCGCACGCCAGGAACTGGCCCACGGCACCCACCCCGCGTGCCTCCATCGACCCGAGCAGGGGCGCGCTCAGCGCCTGCGTGAACGGCACGCCGAAGCGCGCCGGTCCCATGATCGCGACGGTCTCGATCGTGGCGGCGGCGCTGGCTCCATAGCCCTCCCGCGCGCCGCGCCGCTGGGCCACCCGCGCCAGTGCGGTGCCGCCGGCCAGCGCCACCCAGAAGCCACCGCTCGGGACGGCCCGCGAGGCGAGGAAGGACACCGTGGCCACATGCGCGGGCCCAGCCGTCCCCAGTTCCCGGCCGGCCGCGAGGTCGGTCGGGCCCGGGGGTTCAGACGCGGTAGCGCTCGAGCGCACTTCGGCGGGCTTCGGCGTGATCCACGATCGGCTCAGGGTAGTCCTCGCCGATCACGCAGCCCGCCGCCTGCTGCTCCTCCTCTGACATCAGCCACGGCTCGGCCAGGTGCTCGTCGGGAACGTCGCGGAGCTCTGGCACGTACCGACGCACGTAGCGTGCCCTCCGGGTCGTAGCGCTCCATGTGCCGGGCCGGGTTGTAGATGCGCCTGAACGCCGGCTGGGGGTCGGCGCCCGACGGAGGCGATCCACTGCCAGTTGCCGTTGTTGTTGCCCTCGTCGCCGTCGAGCAGCAGGCGCATGAACCAGCGCTCGCCGCGGCGCCAATCGATGCCCAGGTCCTTGGTGAGGAACGAGCCCACCACCAGTCGCGCGCGGTTGTGCATGAAGCCCTCGCGCCGCAGCTGGCGCATGCCGGCGTCCACCAGCGGGAAGCCGGTCCGGCCCTCGGCCCACGCGCGGAAGCCCTTCTCGTCGCTTCCTCCATTCCAGCGTTCCGCGGTAGCGGCTCCTGGAACTCCTCCTGCGCGTTCCCCGGGTGATGGAGCAGCAGCTGCTGGTAGAAGTCGCGCCAGCACAGCTGCCTGCGAAACGCCTCGGGGCCCTTGCCGCGGGGCAGCCTGTCCTCCAGCTCGCGCGGCGACACGCAGCCGAAGCGCAGATAGGGCGACAGCCGCGAGGTGCGGTCGCGTCCCAGCGCGTCGTGGTTGTCGGCGTAGTCGCGGACGCCCTCGCTCAGGAAGCGCGACATCCGCTCCCGGCCGGCGCTTTCGCCTCCGGGCATGGGCTCCTCGACCTCCTGCTCGAAGCCTAGGGAGGCCAGCGACGGGATCCGCCCCTTGGCGAGCCCGGACGGCAGCGCCGGCAGCTTGCGTGGCGCGCGCGCGGACCTCGCGCCGGGCATGCTCGACCCAGCGTCGGTAGTAGGGCGTGAAGACCGTATGCGGCTTCCCCTTCTGGGTCCGGATCTCCCCCGGCTCGTCCACGGCCGTGAGCCCCGGATGGGAGCAGAGCTCGACCTCGGCCTCCTGCAGAGCCCTGCCGGTGGCCTCGCCGCGCGTGCGCGCGAAGGGCGACACGTCGGAGCTGAAGTGCACGGCGCCGGCGCCCACCTCCTCGGCCAGCGCCGGGAGCTCGCGTTCGGGTGGGCCGTGGCGCACGACCAGCCCGCTGCCCCGCTCGCGCAGGCTGGCGTCCAGGTCGTGCAGGCACTCCAGCAGGAACTGCGCCCGCGGGCCGGATGCGTGGCGCCCGTGCAGCAGCCGGTCGTCGAAGCAGAACACCGGCACCACGCGATCGTGGGCGTCGAGCGCCGCCCGCAGCGCCGGCTGTTCGTTGAGGCGCAGGTCGCGCCGGAACCAGACGATGGCTGTCACCGATTGGGTACGCCGCCCTGGGTGGCGGGGATCAGCGGGCCACGCGCGCCAGAGCGGCGCTGAAGCCCGCGTTCTCCTCCTCGGTCCCGCATGTCACCCGGATGGCGCCCGCCGCGCCGAAGCCGCGCAGCGCGCGCACCGCGAAGCCCTCTCGCAGCAGCAGGTCGGCCAGCCGGTCGCCGTCGCCGTCCGCCGTCTCCGCGTAGACGAAGTTGGCCTGTGAGGGCAGGGGCGCGAGCCCGGCGCCGGCCAGAGCATCCACCAGCCCGCGCCCGCCCGCGAACGGCGTGCGCCACGCGCTCGGCCACCGCGTCCGCCTCTCCCAGCGAGGCCACCGCCGCATCCTGCGCGGGCTGGTTGAGGTTGAAGATCGGGCGCACGCGGTCCAGCGCGTCGGCCACCTCGGGGGACGCCAGCGCATAGCCCACGCGCAGCGCCGCCAGCCCGTAGACCTTGGAGAATGTCCGCAGCACGCACAGCCGCCCGTGGCCCTCGCGCACGCAGCGCCGGCCCCTCCGGCTCCTCGTCGGCGTACTCGGCGTAGGCCTCGTCGAGCACGCACAGGATGCGGTCGGGCAACGCGTCGAGGAAGCCGCGCACCTCGGCCCGGGACGAGCAGCGCGCCGGTGGGATTGTTGGGGTTGGCCAGGAACACCAGCCGCACCCGGCCCCCGAGAGGCGACGGCCGATCGCAGGCAGCCAGCACGGCATCGAGGTCGAAGCGGCCGTCGCGCAGAGGCACCTTTACGGCGGCGGCGCCGTGCACCGACGCAGCGGCCACGTAGCTGGGAAACGAGGGCCACGGGAACACCGCCGCGTCGCCCGCGTCGAGCACCGCTGCGCCGCACAGGCGGATGAGCTCGTCGGCCCCGTTGGCGGGGATCACCCGCTCGGGCTCCAGGCCGAAGCGCCGGGCGAGCGCCTCCCGCAACGCGCACCGCGCCGCCATCCGGATAGCGCGCCAGCTCGGCTCGCCGCCGCCTGAAGGCGGCCACTGCGGCCGGCAGCGGCCCGAAGGCTCCCTCGTTGGACGCGAGCTTCACGATCCGCTCGAGGCCGAGCCGCTCGGCCAGCACTCGCGCCGGCGGCTGCGGACGGTAGGGGTGCACCTCGTCGAGGGCTTGGCGCAGCGGCACCCGGCTAGCCTAGAAGGCGGCATGGGCGAGTCGATCGAGCGCTGCCCCCTCTTCCCCCTCGGGCTCGTCCTGCTGCCCGGCGAGGTCGTGCCCCTCCACATCTTCGAGGAGCGCTACAAGGCGCTCGTGGACACCTGCCTGGAGGACGACTCGGAGTTCGGCATCGTCTGGCTCGGCGAAGACGGGCTGCAGGACGTGGGCTGCGCGGCCGAGATCACCCAGCTGCTTGAGCGGATGGAGGACGGGCGAATGAACATCCTCGTCCAGGGCACACGCCCGTTTCGCCTGGAACGGCGGATCGACGACATGGACTTCCCGGCGGGCGACGTGCGGGTGCTGGACGAGGAGCCGGACGCGGACCCGGGCGAGACGGCCGTGGCCGGCGATCAGGCGCGGACTCGGTATGCCGACCTCGTGGAGCAGGTCACGGACTCCCGGCCCAGTGAGTCCGACCTGACCGAGCTCGACGCCTACGGGATGGCATCCACGATCGCCTTCGACCTCGAGGCCAAGCAGGAGCTGCTCGAGCTTCGCACCGAGACCGAGCGACTGCGCCGGCTGGCCTCGCTGTGCTCCGAGGCCCTGGACCGCCTGGACTACGCCCATAAGGCCGCGCGCCGCGCACAGAGCAACGGCAAGGTGCGCGGCAAGGACAACTGAGCGCGGGTGCCGGCCGAGTTCGCGGTGAGCTCGCGCCTCGATGCCTCGGCCGAAGAGGTCTGGAGGCGCGTCACAACCGCTAGCCGGGGTGAACGCGGAGCTCATGCCGCTGGCACGGATGACGGTGCCGCGCGGGGTCGAGGAATTCGACATCGGCGACGTGTCCCCGCCCGCGACGATCGGCCGCAGCTGGATCCTGCTCTTCGGCCTGGTGCCGATCGACTGGGATCGCATCCATCTCGTGGGCGTCGAGCCCGGACGAGGCTTCCACGAGCGCTCGGAGATGCTCACGCAGCGCCTCTGGGAGCACCGCCGCGCACTCGCTCCCGCAGGAACGGGCGCCTGCACCGTCACGGATCGGGTGTCCTTCGAACCGCGGCTGCCGTTCCTGGCGCCGCTGCTGCGCCCGCTCTTCCTCTCGGTCTTCCGCCACCGCCACCGCCGGCTGCGCCGCCACTTCGGGGGTGCGCCGCTGTGACTACCGTCGACGCCCGCGGCCTCTCGTGCCCGATGCCCCTGGTGATGACCAAGGTGCGAGATGGAGGAGCTTGGACCGGGCGAAGAGGTGGTGGTGATGGCCACCGATCCCGAAGCCGCGCTTGACCTGGCCGCGTGGGCGGCCGACGAGGGTCACTCCTTCGCAGAGCGGGCCAATTCCGGCTGGGCCGAGTTCGTGCTGCGCAAGGCGGGGACTCGGGATCGGCGTGCCGGCCCGCCGGTCAGCCCGCCGTGACCACCACGCCGCCGCGGCGGGGATCCCCGGCGCCCGACAGCTCCCCGCTCGCCGGGTCGCGCGCCACCGCCTGCACGCCGCCGAAGTAGAGGTTGCGGTCCTCCCAGCGCCGCACCGTCCACCCGTCCGCCTCCAGGGCGGAGATGGCCTGGGCCGGCACGCCCGGCTCCGCGTCCAGCAGGTCGTCCTCCAGGTGCAGGCGCGGGGCGTCGACCGCCGCCTGGGCGCCGAGCCCCCGGTCGAGGATGCCCACGATCGTCTGCACGATGGCAGACCGGATCCGGTTCGAGCCGGCAGAGCCCAGCGCGACCTCGGGCCCGTCTTCGCCGACCACCACTGTCGGGGCCATCATGCTCGGCACGCGTGCGCCCGGCTGCTGGAGGTGGAAGCCGTGCGGGTTCAGGTCCTCCTCACCGAGCATGTTGTTCAGGTGCATGCCCGTGCCCGGCACGAGCACCCCGGAGCACGAGCCGTTGGAGCAGGTGACGGTCGCGCAGCGCCCCTCGGAGTCCATGACGGCCAGATGAGTGGTCGACCCGAGGCGCGAGCCGATCTCGGCCGCCACGGCGTCGAGCACGTCCACCGCGAGGAAGCGCTCGGCGAAGTCGTCGCTGGCCAGTCCGGAGAGGAAGTCCTCGTCCCGCGCTCGGTTGGTCGAGGCGATCACCTCGGCCAGCGCCCGAGTGTCCCCGGGGCGGTCCAGGCGCTCCAGGAGCTCCAGCGCGTCGGCGATCAGGATCCCGCCGGAGGACGGTGGCGGGTTGGTGAGCACCCGGCGGCCGCGGAAGCGCGCCTGCGCCGGCGGGCGCTCGATGACCTCGTAGGACTCGAGGTCCGCGCGCGTGAGCAGCCCGCCCCGCTCCAGCACCCAGTCGCTGACCGCAGCCGCAACGTCACCGCTGTAGAGGAAGCCGGGGCCCTCGGCGCCGAGCCGCTCCAGCAGGGCACCGAGCTCGGGCTGGCGAAACAGCTCGCCGGTGCGCATCGGGCGGCCGGCGGGCTCGTACAGGGCCGCCGCCTCGGGCGTGGAGCGCACGATCGGGCCGAGGATCCCCAACAGGAACGCCTGCATCTCCACGACCTCCACGCCGTCCCGCGCGGCTTGGGCAGGGGCCGCCGTCACGTCGGCCAGCTCGAGGGTGCCGAACCGGCGCAGCGCCTCGGCCAGGCCCGCGGTGGTCCCGTAGGCGCCGCACGACGAGGGCCCGCAGTTGAACCGCTGCAGCGCTCCCTCGGCGAATTCCACGTCGATCGGCACCAGCGGCGCGGGCTCGCGCCGCCCCAGCCCCCGGCCCGGCGCCGCGACGAAGAAGTCCAGCAGGTGGCTCTCGCCCCCCGCCGTGTGGACCAGCATGAAGCCCCCGGCGCCCGGGCCCGTGAGCGGCGGCTCGGCCACGAACGACATGAGCACGGCGGCCACCGCGGCATCGACCGCATTGCCACCCTCCCGCAGCACATCCGCGCCCGCCTCCGCGGTCAGCGGATGACCGGCCGCAACAACGCCTCTCATACGCGAATCACATCATCCGGAGCCTGGGGAGAGCCGAGCTGGCTAGGAAATGGGGAGCGTTAGCGCGGGAGGCGAGCCTGCCAAGGAAGCAGGGAGCGACGCGTGCTTCAGCACGCGAGCGACCGATGACGCCGGCAGGCGAAGGCCCCCGCGCCAACGGCGAGGCAGAAATTCGGGGACATCGAGCGCATCCAGGCTGCTCGACGCCCTCGCCGGCTCCCGCCTGGGCGCGCGGGTCACGCGCGGCTCGGCGTCGGCCACGGCCGCGGGACTCTGCTCCCTGCGGCGGGGCACGCCTCCGCGGTCGCCGTAGCCCGTGGCCACGACCGTGATCCACACCTCGTCCTGGAGCTTCTCGTCGACCATCGCGCCGAAGATGATGTTGGCATCCGGGTGGGCGGCCTCGGCCACTGCCTTTGCGGCCTCGTTGACCTCCCACAGGGAGAGGTCCCGGCCGCCCGTGATGGACAGCAGGATCGACTGCGCACCCTCCACCGAGGTCTCCAGCAGAGGCGACTCGACCGCCGCGGACGCGGCTTCGATGGCACGGCTCTCGCCGGTGCCCATGCCGATGCCGAGCAGGGCGTTGCCGGCGCCCGAC
This sequence comes from uncultured Thermoleophilaceae bacterium, assembly GCA_963755215.1. Lineage (GTDB taxonomy): Bacteria > Actinomycetota > Thermoleophilia > Solirubrobacterales > Thermoleophilaceae > JAAYBF01. The sequence continues at coordinate 66,761 of CAVWIW010000005.1, read as the reverse complement.
ATGATCGTGCGCACGTCGGCGAAGTCGAGGTTGATGAGCCCAGGCAGCGCGATCAGGTCCGAGATGCCCTGCACGCCCTGGCGCAGCACGTCGTCGGCCACCCGGAACGCGTCGACCATCGAGGTGGTCTTGTCGAGCACGGTGAGCAGACGCGAGTTGGGGATGGTGATGAGCGTGTCCACCTCGGCCGCGAGGTCCTCGACCCCGACCTCCGCCTGGGCGCCGCGACGGGCGCCCTCGAAGGCGAACGGCTTGGTCACGATGCCCACGGTGAGCGCGCCCACCTCGCGCGCGATCCGGGCGACCACGGGCGCCGCACCCGTGCCCGTGCCGCCACCAGCGCCCGCGGTGATGAAGATCATGTCCGCGCCCTTGAGCAGGCTCTTGACCTCGTCGTACTGCTCCATGGCCGACTGCCGGCCCAGCTGTGGGTCCGAGCCGGAGCCCAGCCCTCGCGTGGAGCCGTTGCCGATGTGCACCCGGGTCGCCGCGCTGGACCCCTCCAGCGACTGCAGGTCGGTGTTGAGCGCGATGAACTCCACGCCCTCGACCTGGGCCTCGATCATGCGGTCGACGGCGTTCACGCCGGCACCGCCGACGCCCACCACGCGCAGGACCGGCTTGCGCGTGAGCGGCGAGGCCGGCTGGTGCGCGGGCTCGAGCTCGTTGGCGTAGCGCCTCTGGGGCTGCGGGCGGGCCGGCTCGCGCTCCATCATGTTCTCGGGGATGTCCGCCGAGAAGACGCTCTTGAGGCGCTCGGACGGAGACGGCACCGTGGCTCGGGCTCGCGGGGCTCGGGCGGCGGGCGGCGCTCGACCGGCTCGCGGCGGACCTCCTCGCGCTGCTCGGGGGCGTCGGCCTTGGGAGCGCCGTCCTCCTCGGTCTTGCGGAAGAGCGCCGCCAGGGGCCCCTCGCGCATGCTCGCGCGCTTACCGCTTGCCATGTGAGAGGACCTCCTTAGCGAGCTGGCGGTAGGCGTATGCCGCCTTGCCGTCAGGGTCGTACTTGAGCACGGACATTCCCTTCACGGGCGCCTCGGCGAAGCGCACGGTCTTGTTGATCCGAGAGGCGAACACCCTATCCCCGAAGTTCTCCTCGAGGATCTCGATGGCCTCCTTGGCGTGCACGGTGCGGCTGTCCACCAAGGTGGGCAGGATCCCCTCGATCTCGACGTCCGGGTTGAGGTTCTCGCGAATCATCGACAGCGTGTTCTGGAGCTGGATCAGCCCGCGCATCGACAGATACTCGCATTGCACGGGGACGATCACCTTGTCGGACGCCGTGAGCGCGTTGATCGTGAGCAGCCCGAGGCTGGGAGGCGTGTCGATGCAGATGAAGTCGTAGTCCTCCTTGATCGGCCTCAGCGCCTTCTCCAGCGAGCGCTCGCGACCGATCTTGGTGGACATCGCGATCTCCGCGCCGGCGAGGTCGATCGAGGCGCACGCCACGTCCACCTCGCGCTTTCGGATGACCTCGCGGATCGAGGTGTCGTGCACCAGCACGTCGTACATCGAGACCTCGAGCGAGTCGGGGTCGATGCCCTGGCTCATCGTGAGGTTGCCCTGCGGGTCCAGGTCCACGCACAGCGCGCGGTGCCCCGACTCCACGAACGCAGCCGCCAGGTTGAGCGTGGTGGTGGTCTTGGCCACGCCGCCCTTCTGATTGGTGAACGCGATGACCTTGGCCTGTGGCGTCACGGGTGCCTCCGGTTCGGCGGACGTGTGTGCGGGCTCTTCCATCACGCAGTGCCTATTCGCACATCCCGCGGCTATTCCTCCCCCGCGCGCGGGTACCGTGGCCGCGATGAGCTGGCACCGAACCGCACGCGGGTCCATGTTCGCGTGCGCGCTGGCCCTCGGCGCCTGCGATGTCGGCGGCGGCGACGAGGCCGACGAGCGCGCCCAGCGCAACGCGGCGGCTGCCGCCGAGTACAGGGAGCGCGCCAACGGGCTCTGCCGCCGGGCAACCCAGGAACAGCCGGCGGACCCGTCCGCCGATGCGGTCCAGGCGGCCGTGGGGGCGCTCACCCGCCGCGGCGATGAGCTGCGCCGCGAGCAGCGTGAGTTCGAGCGCCTTCGTCCCCCCCGCGAGCTGCGCCGCGCGCACAGGCGTGCGGTGCGGATCGGGCGCGACACGGAGGAGGCCTACCGGCGGATCCTGGGCGAGGCGCGGACCGCCGTCGACGTGCGGGCGGCGCTCGCGGCCGCGCTGCCGCAGCTGTCGCGGCTGATCGACCGCGCCAACGCCTCGGCCGTGGAGCTGGGCCTGGCGGACTGCGTGACCCAGCCGCTGCAGGTGCAGGACCCGGTGACCGATCCGCGCTGAGCGGCCGCGCGTACGCTGCATTGCCAGATGAACGAAGTCCTCGACAAGCGGCTCGTGTTCGTGACCGGAAAGGGCGGCGTGGGCAAGACCACCGTCGCGGCGGCGCTCGGCCTGGCCGCGGCTCGGGCCGGGAAGCGCACCATGGTGTGCGAGGTGGCCGAGCAGGAACGGATCACGGAGACGTTCGGGATGCGGCCCGCGGGGTTCGAGGAGACACAGGTGGGCCCCAACCTGTTCACGATCTCGATCAACCCCGAGGACGCGAAGGAGGAGTGGCTGAAGTTCCAGCTCCGCTCCGGCGCCCTGGCGGGCCTGCTCAACAGCAGCCGCATCTTCCAGTACCTCACGGCCGCCGCCCCCGGGCTGTCGGAGCTGGTGTCGCTGGGCAAGGTCTGGGAGCTGGCCCAGCTCGAGCGCCGCACGGCGCGCGCGACCCCCTATGACGTGACGATCGTGGACGCGCCCGCCACCGGCCACGGGCTGGCGCTGCTGCGGGCCCCCCGGACCTATGCGGAGATCGCGCGCGTCGGGCCGATCCGCAACCACGCGAACCGGATCCACGAGTTCGTGACCGACCCCGGCCAGACGGCCGTCGTGGCGGTCGCGCTGGCCGAGGAGATGCCGGTGAACGAGACGATCGACCTGCAGGACCGGATGCGGGACCAGCTCGGGGTCGAGCTCGCCGCCGTGCTGGTCAACGGGGTGCTGCCCGAGCGCTTCAGCGGCGCGGAGGCGGAGGCCATGGCGTCGGTGGACGGCGCCGGCTCGCCGGCGGCGCGCGAGGCACTGGAGTCGGCGCTGGCGGCCCACGAGCGCGCCCGCACCCAGCGCTCCCAGGTGGCGCGGCTGCGGAGGGGCGTCGAGGCCCCGGTCTCGACACTGCCATTCCTGCTGGCTCCCGAGGTCGGACCCGAGGAGCTCGAGCAGCTGTCGATCGAGGCCGAGCGGAGGCTGTCGTGAGCGTGCTCGAGCTGATCCAGCGCAAGGAGGTGGTCATCTGCGCGGGGTCCGGGGGCGTGGGCAAGACCACCACCTCGGCCGCCATCGCCGCGGGCATGGCGGCGCGCGGCAAGAAGGTCGTGGTGCTCACGATCGACCCGGCACGGCGGCTGGCGAACTCCCTCGGGTTGCCTGAGCTGGGGAACGAGGAGGCGCGTGTGGAGCTGGATGCGCCAGGGGAGCTGTGGGCGATGATGCTCGACGCCAAGCGGACCTTCGACGACCTCGTGGACGCCTACGCCCCGGACGACGCCACCCGCGACGCCGTGCTCTCCAACCGCATCTACCGCGAGCTGTCCAACGCCGTGGCCGGGTCGCAGGAGTACATGGCGATGGAGAAGCTCCACGAGCTCCACCAGGACGGCCGCTACGACATGCTCGTGCTGGACACCCCGCCCACCCGCAACGCGCTCGACTTCCTGGACGCGCCCCGGCGCCTGTCGCGCTTCATCGACTCGCGCTCGCTGAGCTTCTTCATGGCCGGCGGCAAAGTTGGCTTCGGCCTGTTCGGCAAGGGCACCGGGATGCTGTTCTCGGTGATGAAGCGCGCCACCGGCGTCGACCTGCTGCAGGACCTGGCCGACTTCTTCAACGCCTTCGGCGGGATGGCGGATGGCTTTCGCGAACGCGCCGACCGCGTGAACGCGCTGATCTGCGACCACCGCACCACCTTCCTGCTGGTGACCTCCCCCCGTGCTGCCGCGATCGAGGAGGCCACCCGCTTTCACCGCAAGCTGCGCGAGGACGACCTGCCGTTCGGGGGGACGATCGTGAACCGGGTCCGCGAGCCGGTCCGCGCGGGGGCCGGCACCGACATCGAGGGGGAGCTGGCCGGCCTGCTGGACGAGAAGCTCGCCGGGAAGGTGGCGCGCAACCTGGAGGAGCACCGCGTGCTGGCGGAGCGCGACGCGGCCAACGTGGAGAAGTTGCGCGGTCGGCTCGGCCGCAAGCCGGCCATCGTGGTGCCGGAGCTCGCGGGCGACGTACACGACCTAGACGGGCTGGCCGCCATGAACGAGCACCTGTTCGCCTGATCCGCCCTGCTCGGGGCCCGGCTCAGACGGGCGCTGAGTAGCTGCGCGGGTCGTCCCAGTCGGGCTGGCCCTGGCCCGCGGCGATCTCGTCCGCGCCCTCCTCGATCGCCCTGATCTCCGAGGTCACGGTCTCCTGCGGCTCCTCCGCGGCCGGCTCGGCTGGCGCGGCCATGGCGGCGCCAACCGCAGTTGCCGGTCCGTCGCGCAACGCGGCCGCACGGACCTCGAGCGGCTCGGGCTGGTCCAGCAGCAGGTCGTCGGCCACCGCGCGCAGGTCCGCGTCCAGGTACCCGCAGAGAACGTCGCGCAGCAGGGCGCGCAGGTGGCGCTCCACCTCGTCAACGAGCGTGGAGGGCGAGTCCGAGCCCACCGCATCCAGGTAGGGGTCGCTGGCGCCGTCGCCCATCACGAATCGCTCCAGCGCCTGGGCCAGCTCCACCCGCCGCTGCACGCGCTTGCGCTCGGCGTCCTCCGCGCAGAGCACCGCCACCCGCAGCGCCAGGCCCGAACGCCCGTCGTCGATGAGCGCGCGCAGACCCAGCAGGTAGTCGGACAGGGCCTCCGCCTGAAGGCGCCGTCCGCACCCCATCTCAAAGCGCGCCAGCGCCCACGACACGGCGCCGCCCTGTTCCCGGCGGTCGATCGCCGCGAGGAACTCGGCCAGCTCGGTCTCCTCGCCGGGCACGAGGACCCACGGCTCGCCCCGCGCGGCGCCCGTGGGGCTCAGCTCGAACGGCTGCCAGCGACCGTCGCCGGTGCGCCTCCATGCCAGGGCGCCGAGCGCCACGCCGCCGGGCTTCCACAGCCGCAGGCCGGTGAGCAGTGCCGGAAAGGCCGCGCGCGCCTCCTCGGAGGGCAGCGGGTCGCCGGGCGCCACGTCGCGCGTGAGCATGAGCAGCGTGTTGGCGATACCACCGTCGGCTTCGCCCCACACGGCCTCGTCCGGGGCGTCCGTGGCCTCCCCTGGCACGAGGCAGAGGCCGTCGGCCAGTTCGACGCGCTCCATGCCGTCCAGCACCATCCCGAAGACGGGCACGAGCACCGCGGCCGACTGGGTCTCCTCATACAGGGTGCGCTCGACCTCGGCGTAGACCCGTTCGAAGCGCTCCTCGGGGAACGTGAAGTCCGTGACGTCCTCGTAGAGGCGCTCGAGCATCGCGCGCAGCGCCGGCTCGGCCTCCGCGCCGCGCTGGCCGTTAATCCGCAGGTAGGAGGCCGCGCCGGAACCCAGCTGCTCGGCCGCCGGCCCGCAGGACGGGAGCTCGCTGAGCGCGTGCCAACGGTCGGCTATGAACCGGCCCGTGAGCGGGCGATAGTGGTAGAGCGTCGGCCCGGAGCGGACGCTGCCCTCGTCGAGATCGAACTCCAGCTCGGCGCCCGCCTCCTGCTCGGCGCGCAGGTGCTTGGCGGACTCGAGCGCGAACTCACGGAGCGAGTCGTGCAGGCGGCGGTTTCGCATACCGCGCGATTTCGCCGCGGCCACGCCGGCTCCTGCCGCGCGCGGTCGCAGCGCCCTCTGGCACCATGACTCGATCGCGCCCGCTGTCCGTACCCGAGGCATGTCCCCCGACCTGCGGGCCTCGTACGCCACCTGCCGCCGGGTCCATCGGCGGCACGACCCCACCTACTACTTCGCCACGCGCCGCCTCCCCGCCGACGTGCGGCCGGCAGTGCATGCCGTCTACGCGTTCGTCCGCGGCGCCGACGAGCTGGTCGACGGGCCACGGCGCGCCCCGCACCCAGCCGCGCGCCGGTCCGGCCTCGACCGGCTGGAGAGCCAGCTGCTCGAAGGGATCGAGGCGGGCGACTCGCCCGACCCCGTGATCGCTGCGGTGGCCGACGCCGGCTCTCGCCACGGCCTGCCGCTCGGCGAGCTGCGGACCTATATGGACTCGATGCGCATCGACTGCGGGCCGGTGCGGATGGAGTCGTGGGAGGACCTGGAGCGCTACATGAACGGGAGCGCAGCCGCCGTGGGCCGGATCATGGCGCCCCTGCTGGGCGCTCCGCCCGACGCGCACCACAGCTTCGCCCGCCTCGGGGTCGCCTTTCAGCTGACCAACTTCATCCGCGACGTCCGCGAGGACTTCGGCCTCGATCGCATCTACATGCCGCGCGAGGACCGGTTGCGGTTCGGGGTCGATGACGAGGAGTTCGGCAGCCGCAGCGCCTCGCCGGGCTTTCGGGCCATGCTGGCGCTGGAGGTGTCGCGCGCGCGGTCGCTGTTCGCCGAGAGCGCGGCGGCCCTCGAGGCGGTGGAGCCGAGCGTGCGGCCCGGCATGCGCCTCGCACGCGCGGTGTACGTGGGAGTCCTGGACCGCGTCGAGCGGCTGGGCTACGACGTGCTCGGGCGCAGCGCCAAGCTGCCGCCGTGGGCACTGGGCCGAACCGTGGTGGCGACCCTCGGCGGGGGCGTGCGTTGACGCGCCGGGCCACGCTGCCGCGAGGCGAACGGACCGCGATCGCCCGACCGCGCGCCGACGTGCTCATCTGCGGCGCCAGCTTCGCCGGCCTGGCCGTGGCACGCGAGCTGGCCGGCGCCGGCGCGGACGTGCTGCTGGTGGACCGCTACGAGGTTGGAGAGCGTGCGACCTCCGCGTGTGCCGCCCCGACGCCGTGGCTCCGAGCGCTGGGCCTGGAGGGCGCCATCCGCCAGGAGATCCCGCACATGTCCTTCCACACGCCTCACGGCTCGGCCCGCTACCGCCTGCCCTGGAGCTGGTCGTCGTTCGACTACCGCGAGCTGTGCCGCCTGCTGCGCCAGCAGTCCGACGCCCGGTTCGAGATCGCGAAGGTCGAGGGGCGCACGGCCGGCGTGGTGCACAGCGACCGTGGCGACCTGTCGGCGCCGCTGATCGTCGACGCACTGGGCTGGCGACGGGTGCTCGACAGGGACGGCTACCAGCCGCCCGAGGCGCCCCTGTCCCGTGGCCTGGAGGTGCACCCGGAGGCGGGCGGGCGGGACCTGGACGTGTGGATCGACCGCTCGCTCCTGCGCCGCGGCTACTGCTGGAGCGTGCCCGCCGACGGGGAGGCACGGGTGGGCGCCGGGTCGTACGAGCCGCGCGACCACGTGAAGGAGCCAACGCGCGAGTTGGCCGGGCGCCTGGGGGTAAACGCGGTGCGCTACCAGGGCAACTGGTTCCCCCATCGCCTGCGCCGCGCCGCCTCCGACGGAGTGTTCTTCGTGGGCGACTCGGCCGGGCACTGCTTCCCGTTGTCGGGCGAGGGCATCCGCACGGCCTTCCACTTCGGGCTGGCCTGCGGCCACGAGCTGCGTGCCGTGCTCGATGGCCGCCGCTCCCGCGACGAGGCGCTGCGCTCCTACGCTGCCTTCAGCGCCGGGCACCGGCGGGCGTTCGGCCTGGCGCTCGCGCTCCAGCGCCTCATCCCGGCGCTGCCGCCACGGCTGCTCACCGTCGCGCTCAAGGCCTTCGGCCGCCAGGCGGTGATCGACCGCTCATTCGGGTGGTACCTGGAACAGGCCCACCCTCGTGGCGTGCGGCCGGCGAGCGTTGGCTACGCGGCTACGGGCGCTGGCGCAGCGGACTCGGTGCAGGCCGCGCCGAGCCACTCCCTGCCGTAGCGGCGCATGTCCTCGATCAGCGGCGCCAGGGCGCGGCCCTTGTCCGTGAGCGAGTACTCCACTCGCGGAGGGACCTCGGGGAAGGTGTGGCGCTCCACGATGCCCTGCTCCTCCAGCGCGCGCAGCCGCAGGGACAGGGTGCGCGGCGAGATCCCGGCCAGGGAGCGCTCGAGCTCACAGAAGCGCGTGCGGCCCTCGGCCAGGTCGCGAATCACGAGGATCGTCCACTTGCCGCAGATCACGTCCGCCGTAGCGCAGACCGGACAGGTCTCATCTTGCGCGCGAGTTGGCACCGAAGTTGCCACGGACCCGCAGTCTAGCGCAATGCTTCACGAACTGAAGCGTGCGGACCGGGCGCCTGAGACGGCCCGGCCCGCAACCTGACCTTCGGTTCTCAGCCGCCGAGCTGGCCCAGCAGCCCGCCGCTCCCGCCGCTTCCGGCGGTGGGCACAACGCGACCCTCGCTGGGCTGAACGAGCACCCAGCCGGCACCCTGGAACGCCATCTGCAGCGACTCGCCCGAGCCGCGGCCGATGAAGTTCTTGAGCTTCACGTCGGTCTTGATGCTGGTCGTGACGCTGCTGGACCACGTGATCGCCGCCTGAGGGTCGGCGTAGGTGGCCGCGTCGCCCGTGTTCAGCAGCACGGGCGGGCCGTCGGAGATGATCGCCACCCAGCCGCTGCCCTGGAGGGCCATGTTGAAGAGGCCGCCCGCCATCATGCTCCCGGCGCCGCCCTGCACCTTCTGGATGTCCCAGTCGATGTCGGCGTCGAAGGCGAGCACGTTCGAGCCGTTGCAGGTGATGGCGTCGTTTTCGAGCTTGAGCAGGTGGATGTCCTGCGCCGTGTCGGCCAGGAAGACCTCGCCGCTGCCGCTCATCTTCATGAGCGACGTGCCCTCGCCCGAGACGGCCTTCTTGAGCATCCGGCTCATGCCGCCCGAGCCTGCGTGCTCGAAGCTGACCTCGCCCTGGTAGGCGACCATCGAGCCCAGCTTGGCCTGGATGGTGCCCTCTGACAGGCGGACCTTCAGCAGCTTCGAGTTCTGAAGCGCGAACGCCTCCTGGGACTGGGTCTCCTGAAACTCCGCGAGGGTGCTCTGCACGTCGCCTCCTTGGTGGATCGCGTGATCGGTGTCCGAGTTGAGCGGCTCACTCTGCGCGGTGAGAGGCCGCTCGTCAAGAGCCGGTGCGGCCCGCCGGCAGGCGGCCGAGCCTCAGCCTGCCCCGGCCTCCGCGAAGACCTGGTCGACCGAGGTCGAGCGCTGGCCGTCGGAGGACACGAGGAGCTTGAAGTCATGGGGGTGCGTCGACGCCTTGAGCGCGTCCTCCATGGACACGTAGCCCTTCTGGACGTGCCCGAGCAGCGCTTGGTCGAAGGTCTGCATCCCGTAGTAGGCGCCCTCGGAGATGACCTCGGGGAGCTTCCCGGTCTCGTCGGGGTTGAGGATCATGTCCCGCACGCGGCCGGTCATCCGCAGGATCTCGCAGGTGGCGACCCGGCCGTCGCCGTCCGGCGTGGGGACCAGGCGCTGGGAGATCACCCCCTTGAGGGTGCCACCGAGCATGGCCCGTGCCTGGCGCTGCTCGGCCTGAGGGAAGAAGTCGATGATCCGGTTCACTGTCTCAGCGGCATCGACCGTGTGCACCGTGGAGAGCACCAGGTGGCCGGTCTCGGCAGCGCTGAGCGCAGTGCGCACGGTCTCCTCGTCGCGCATCTCGCCCACGAGGATCACGTCGGGGTCCTGACGCAGCACGCGTCTCAGGGCGCGCTTGAACGAACCGGTGTCCTCGCCCACCTCGCGCTGGTTGATGATCGAGCTCTTGTCGCGGTGGAGGAACTCAACCGGGTCCTCGATCGTGACGATGTGCTTGCGCGCAGTCGTGTTGATGCGGTCGATCATGGCTGCGAGCGTGGTGGACTTGCCGGAGCCGGTGGTGCCCGTCAGGAGGACGATCCCCCGCTCCTCGTCGGCCAGCTCGTTGATCACCGGCGGCAGCAGCAGCTCCTCGACGGTCCTGATGGTGAACGGAATCGCGCGCGCGACGATCGAGATCGACCCGCGCTGGCGAAACGCGTTCACACGGAAGCGGGCCAGCCCCGGCACCGCGTAGGAGAAGTCGACCTCGTTCTCGTCCGCGAACTCCTGCAGCTTGGCGCCGTCGGTGAGCATGGACCGCAACGCGCCCTCGGTCACGTCCGGCGCGAGCGGCTCGGAGTCCGGAAGCGACTCGAGCTTTCCATGCCGTCGCACCATCGGATGCGCCGGCACCTTGAGGTGCAGGTCTGAGGCCTCCGTCTCGACGACGAGGCGGAGGGCGGCGTCTAGGTCGAACATCCCTTGAAGCATCGGGCGAGACGGGGCCAAGCTTTAGGGCAGTGCTAGTGCCTGGTGCTTAGTGCTCAGTGCTTGGTGCGCCGGGACCCTGGGCGACGCGCAGTCACTGGCAGAGCGCCGAGAAGCAAGGCCGGCAAGGAAGCAGGGAGCGACGCGTGCTCCGCACGCGAGCGACCGATGACGCCGCCGGGCGCCGCTTATCGGCGTCGCCTGAGCCCTACGCGACGTCGCGAAGCTTCTGAGCCTCTGCCAGAGACTGCAGCTTCTTGAGGGACTGATTCTCGATCTGGCGGATGCGCTCGCGCGTGACGTTGAAGGTCCGGCCCACCTCGTCGAGGGTGCGCGGGTGCTCGCCTCCCAGGCCATACCGGAGCTCGAGGACGCGCCGCTCGCGGTAGGACAGGTTCTCCAGCGCCTCGCGGAGCGCCTCCTTGGTGAGGATCTCGGCGGCGCGCTCGTAAGGGGACTCGGCGCGCTCGTCGGCGATGAACTGGCCGAACTCGGACTCCTCCTCGTCGCCCACGGGCTTCTCGAGCGAGACGGGCGCCTGCGCGGAGCGCTTGATCGAGTCGACCTCCTCGGGCTCGATGCCGGTCACGTCGGCGATCTCTTCCGGGGTGGGCTCACGACCGAGCTCGGTGACGAGCTTGCGCTCGGCACGGCCGATCTTGTTCAGCTTCTCGACGACGTGCACCGGGATGCGGATGGTGCGGGCCTTGTCGGCGAGGGCGCGGGCGATGGCCTGGCGGATCCACCAGGTGGCGTAGGTCGAGAACTTGAAGCCCTTGCGGTAGTCGAACTTCTCGGCCGCGCGGACCAGGCCCAGCGTGCCCTCCTGGATGAGGTCGAGGAACGGCAGCCCCTGGTTGCGGTAGTTCTTGGCGATCGAGACGACGAGTCGCAGGTTGGACTCGACCATCTTCTGCTTGGCGTCGAGGTCACCGCGCTCGATCCGCTTGGCCAGGTCGACCTCCTCCTGAGCGGTGAGCAGGCGGACCTTGCCGATGTCCTTGAGGAACAGCTGGAGGCTGTCCGTGGTCATGTCCGGCTTGAGGTCGATCGTGGCCTTCTTGCGCCGGGTGCGCTTGTCGGGCGCGCGCTCGACCTGCGCGGCGGACACGGCCGGGTCGATCTCCTCGACCAGCTCGATCTCGGACTTCTCCAAGTGCTGGTGGAGGTCCTCGATGTCCCCTTCGTCGAGCTCGACCTCGGCCAGCGCACCGGCGATCTCGGCGTACGTGAGCACGCCGGCGGTCTGCCCCTTGGTCAGGAGCAGCTTTACCTCTTCGAGCTCTTGAAGTTCTCCTACGGACATGCGCTGTGCGTTACCTCTGGGCAGGGCCCGAGCACGTGCCTCGGGCGATTCAAACAGACCGTCAGAATCATAAAGCTACATTAAATGAAGTCAACCGGCGGAAGCCGCTCTTCGCGTTGACTTGCCGATCAGCCAGTTCTTCTTCTACCCGACTTGCTCTCTTTCGATACGCGCGTTTCACGCTCGGAGCGCACTAGAGTGGTCGCGATGACCGGCGACGACCCCGGACTGCTGGGAAACCTGCCCCGTTCGCGGCCCGGGAGACGCAGCGCCAAGCGACCCGCGGAACCGCCGCAGGCGCCCCCCGCTCAGGGCTCGGCGAGCCGCCCCACCGAGCCCGACGACCCCGTCGGCGACGTGCTGCGAACGGCTGCCCGCACAGCGGAGGCCGGGCTGCGGGTGGCCAACGAGGTCACCCGCCAGGTCCTGCGCCGGCTGCCCCGGCCCTGATGTCGCCCCTCCCCGCCGCGCGCCGGTCATAGGCGTGCCCGCGCCCGCCGGGAGGCGCCATCGGTCGTTCGGGCGGGTGGTCAAGGACTTCTACAAGAAGGCCTACGAGGACAACCTGACCGGCCTGAGCGGCATGGTGGCCTACAACCTCTTGCTGTCGGTGTTCCCGCTGGCGCTGCTCGCGCTGTTCATCGCCGGACGCCTCCTGGAGAGCACCGACCTCGAGCAGAGCGTGCTGCAGGACCTGCGCCAGCTCTTCCCGACGGCCACCGACACCACCCTGACCAGGACGCTGGAGCGCGTCCGCGACTCGTCAACCAGCTTCGGCGTCGTGGCCCTGGTTTCGAGCGTGTGGATCGGATCCTCGTTCTGGGGCGCCTTGGACACCGCCTGCTGTCGCATCTACCACGTGCGTTGCCGCAGCTGGCTCGAGCAGAAGCGCTTCGCGCTGGCGATGCTGGTGGTGGTGCTCCTGTTCATCGCCGCCACGGTCGCCGTGCCGACGCTGCAGAGCCTCCTGGTGTCGAGCGCCGACGACCTGCCGCTGGGGCTGTCCGAGGTCGACGGCCTGGTGTTCGCCGTCACTCTCGCCGCGGGCGTGGTCCTTCTGTTCGCGATCCTCTGCCTGATCTACTGGGCCGTCCCCAACCGCAGCCTGCCGTGGCGAGCGATCTGGCCGGGCGCGGTCGGGGCCACGGGCGCCATCGGGGTCATCGACTACGCGTTTCCCTTCTACCTGAGCAACGTGAACACGGCGGCGCAGTTCGGGACCACGTTCGTGTTTGTCGTGATCATCCTGGTCTGGTTCTACGCCCTGGCGATCATCATCCTGTCGGGCGCCATCATCAACGCCATGCGCTACGAGCTGCACGAGACGGGCGAGCTGAAGGTTCATCCAGAGGGGACAGCAGCTTCCTGACTTCGGTTACGCCACGGCCCGGACTGGGTATGGTGGGCGCGTGGCGAAGGCGACCGACGCGGACCCATCCTGCCTGATCATTGACGAGCACCCCGTGGTGCGACAGGGCCTCAGGGCGCTCATCGAGAGCACGTGGCACGGGGCGTCGGTCACGGACGCTCGCGACCTCAACGCGGCCATCGGCGCCGCGGCCGGCACCCGCCCGGACGTGATCGTCGTGGACCCGTGGAAGGCGGGCGCCGACGTTGGAGAGCTGGTGTCGCGCCTGTCGAAGGAGCTCGGCGGCCCGATCGTGGTGTTCACGGCCGACGGCGGGGCGCGGCTGCTCAGCGAGGCCCTCAAGGCCGGGGTGCGCGGCTACGTGCGCAAGGACTCGCCTCCGGGCGACCTGATCCGCGCGATCGAGGCCGCGCGCGGCGGGGAGTTCTACGTGGACCCGGGGCTGTCCTCCACGCTGGTGCTCGAGGAGGGCGACCGCACGCTCAGCTCGCGCCAGCGGCAGATCCTGCAGATGCTGGCCAACGGCATGCAGACCGACGCGGTGGCCCAGGACCTGGGCCTGTCCACGGAGACGGTGCGCACCCACACAAAGCGGATCCTCGCCAAGCTCGAGGCGTCCACGCGCACCCAGGCCGTGGCCATCGGGCTGCGCTACGGGCTGATCGAGTAGCCGCCGGCGCGCGGCTCAGGGATCGAGCTGGCCCTCCCAGAGGGCAAAGAAGCCGCCCTGGGGGTCCGTGGCCACGATGATCCGGCCCTCCGGCACCGGCATCGGCGGCAGCACGATCTGCCCGCCCGTGGAGCGGATCTGCGCGACCGCGCCCTCGAGGTCGGCGGTCGCGAAGTAGGTGAGCCAGTGCGGCGGCGCGTCCTGACCGGGCGCCAGCCGCATCACTCCGCCGTTGAGGCTCTCGCCGTTGTAGATGCCCCAGTAGGGCTGCTCGGTGTCGCCCATCAGCTCGGTGGTCCAACCGAACACCTCGGCATAGAACGCGGCCGCCGCCTCGGGGTCGGTGGTGTTGAGCTGGTTGAGGGTGAGCGCGCCCGGCGCGTTCACCAGGCTCGCGCCGATGCGGTCTCGCGCCTGCCAGAGCATGAACGCCGCGCCCTGGGGATCTTGGAGGATGGTCATCCTGCCCGCCGTGAACACGTCGAATGGCTCCGAGACCACGGTGGCCCCGGCCTCCTTGGCCTTGGCGGTGGCGGCGTCGGCATCGGGCACCGACACGTACGAGCTCCAGATCGGCGGCATGCCGCTCATCTGTGAGGGCTGGGGCGCGATGGCCGCCACCTCCTTGCCGCCGACGCTCATCATCGAGTACACCCCGTTGTCGCCCATCGGCATGTCCTCGCACTCCCAGCCCAGCAGGCCCATGTAGAAGGCCTTCGCTGCGTCCTGGTCCGGGGCGGCCAGGTCGACCCAGCAGAAGGTCCCGGGCTCGTAGCTGGTGCGCTCGCCCACGGACCGAGCGTATCGCGATCGAACGGCGCGCGAGCGCCGGCTACTTGCCTGTCTTCTCGACCGTGATTTCGGGCGCCCCGGGCTCGCCGAGGGCCACCGCGGCGCCACTCGCCTTGGCGCGGTACATGGCCTGGTCCGCGGACTCCAGCAGCATCTCTGCGGTATCGCCGTGCTCCGGGCAGCCGACCACGCCGATCGAGACGCCGACCCCCTCGTCGCCGGCGGCGCCCGCCGTCTCCACGGTCACGGCCTCCGCCAGGCGCTCGGCCAGGATCTGGGCCGACTCGGCAGTGCCGTCGGGCGCCAGGACGCAGAACTCGTCGCCCCCGATCCGCGCCGGCGTGTCCACGGTGCGGATCGACCGGCGGATGGCCAGCGCCACCTTGACCAGCACGCGGTCGCCTGCGGCGTGGCCGAGCGAGTCGTTGACCCGCTTGAGCCCGTCCACGTCGATCACGAGCAGCGCGAAGGGGCGCTCGTAGCGCTTGGTGAGCGCAAGCGCCTGGCCCAGCTGCACCTGCAGGTGCCGGAGGTTCGAGAGGCCTGTGAGCGGGTCGGTGTTCGCCAGCGACTCGAGCTCCCGGGAGCGCTTGTTCACCAGCGTCTCGACCGCGGCCGCCTGCACGGCTGCCACGGCGTCGGACAGCCGGGCGGCCAGGCGGCCGAACTCGTCGGTGTCCATGTCCTCGGTCTCGCGTCCGAGCGCCTCCAGCATCACGCTCTGCATGGCCGCCACGTCCCGCGCCAGGTCCGACGCCGCGGGCTCGCTGGCCTCACGCAGCTCCGCCAGCCGCGCCGCGCGCTCGTGGGTCTCGGGCGACATCTCGAACGGGTCGTCGTCGCCGGCCGCCGCCTCGATCACGTCGGCGAACAGGTCGGGCAGCTGCGAGGCGATGCGGTCGGTGGGCAGCGTGCGGATCTCGTCCAGGGACGCGCGGCCGATTACGCGCACGAGCCACGCCTTGGCCAACTCCTCGCGCGAGCGATCGAGGCGCGCCAGGGGCCCGCGGAGCGAAGAGTTGGTACGGCGTTCGGTTTCGGGCACGCTGCGTCCTCCAGACCGGGCCGAAGCCATATTAGGTGTGAACACGGCCGGAAGCCTCCGGTTGGGTGAGAAGATTGGGGCGTGCGCGAAGGGGTGGCAGTCGAGGAGGCCCGCCGGCTCGTGCTGGCCGCGGTGCGTCCCCTTCCCGCCGAGTGGGTGCCGTTGCATCGCGCGCTGGGACGGGTGCTGGCCGAGGACGTTGCGAGCCCCGTGGACGTGCCGCCGTTCGACAACTCGGCCATGGACGGCTTCGCGCTGCCGGCCGGGGCCGAGGGCGACCTGCCGGTGGCGGGCGAGTCGCGCGCGGGCAGGCCGGCCCACGGCCCGCTGGAGCCGGGCACGGCCATGAGGATCTCGACCGGCGCCGCTCTGCCGGCCGGCGCCGCCGCGGTGGTGCCTGTCGAGCGCACCGAGAGCGCCGACGGCCGGGTAAGGGTGCCCGCGATGCCCGACGGGGCGAACGTGCGCCGGGCGGGCGAGGACGTGCGGGCCGGCCAGACTGTGCTGCGCGCGGGAACGCCGCTGGGGCCGGCGGCCCTCGGCGTGGCAGCAGGCGCGGGCCGCGCCGAGGTGAGCTGCGCCCGCCGGCCGCGCCTGGCGATCCTGGCTACCGGCGACGAGCTGCAGGAGCCGGGCGAGCGGCTCGGCCCAGGCCGGATCTGGAGCTCCAACCCCCCGGCGCTTGCCGCACTGGCCACCGGCGCGGGCGCAGAGGTGGTGGCGGTGGAGGGCGTCCGGGACGACCTGGGCGCCACCCGCACTGCGCTGGCGCGCGCCCTCTGCGAGGCCGACGTGGCGTGCGTGTCGGGCGGCGTTTCGGTTGGCGAGCACGACCATGTGCGAGAGGCCTTCTCCGCGCTCGGCGTGGAGGCCGCCTTCTGGGGCGTGAGCCTGCGGCCCGGGCGCCCGACCTGGTTCGGCACCGCCGAGGGCCCCGGCGGGCGCGCGCTGGCATTCGGGCTGCCCGGCAATCCCGTGTCGGCCATGGTGACCTTCCAGCTGTTCGCCCGGCCCGCGCTGCGGGCCCTTCAGGGCGCCGACCCCGACGCCACCCGCGCAACCGCCGTGCTGGACCAGGCGGTCGAGCGCAACCCGCGCCGCGAGCAGGCCGTGCGCTGCCACCTGCGCCCGGCCGAGGACGGCTGGCACGCCGAGCCCACCGGCCCGCAGGGCTCCCACGTGCTCACCTCGATGCTCGGGGCCGATGCCCTCGCGCTGATCGCCCCCGGTGACGGCGCCGCGGGAGCCGGCGAGCGGGTGCCGATCGAGTTCCTGGAGGACCCCGCCCGGGTATCTTCAGGCGCGTGAGACAACGCGACCCGCGGCGGTCGCTCCTCCACCGCCGCAGAGCCAAGGCGCGCGTGAAGATCGTGCACGTGCCCGAGTCGGAGTCGGCCCGCGACGGCAGCGTGACCACCCAGCAGGCTGCCGAGGTGACCCTCCCGAGGGTGGAGATGGACCGCATCTGGAGCGCCGAGTACCTGGAGCGCCTGGCGCGCACCTACTGGCGTTTCCTCACCCGCGTGTCGCTTGGCCTGCTGCGAGTGCTCTACACGCCGGACTCGCGGGAGATCGCGCTGATCGGACGACCCTTCGTGCTGCTGCGCTTCTTCGCGCCGGAGTACGAGGCCGAGGAGGACCGCGGCACGGTGACATGGCGGATCAAGGAGGGCTTCCTGGTGGCGCCATCCGGCAGGGGCAAGGGCTACCTGCGGATCTCGGTGCGCCGCCCCGACGACGACGACGGCACGTCGGAGACCGTGACCGGCAGGGTCACCTCGGAGGTCGCCAACTTCTATCCGCTGATCGGAGGCTGGGGCTGGTTCGCCCGGGTCGGGCGCCATCTGTACCGGATCACCCAGCTGCGGATCCACGTGATCGTGACCCACATGTTCCTGCGCTCGCTGGCACGTCTGGACCTGGCGCCGTCCGTGGTGGGCGCTCTCGCGCCCCCGTCGGACCAGGCGACCGCCGAGCGGGAGGAAGCGAAGACCGGGTAGGGCCGGCTAGCCGACGCGCTCGCCGGTGATCTCGCGCAGCTTGGCCCGGTCGTGGTCAGCGTGCACCTTGCGCACGGTGCCGGACCGCGACCGCATGACCAGTGACTCGGTCGTGGCGCCCTCGGGGCCCTGGAAGTGCACGCCGGCGAGCATGTCTCCGTCGGTAACGCCGGTGGCGGAGAAGAACACGTTCTCACCGGAGACCAGGTCGTCGGTGTCCAGCACGCGGTCCAGGTCGTAGCCGCCATCGAGAGCGGCCTGTCGCTCCTCGTCGCCACGCGGCCACAGGCGACCGATGATGCGCCCGCCGATGCACTTGATGGCCGCGGCCGAAAGCACCCCCTCCGGCGTGCCGCCGATGCCCCACAGCAGGTCCACGGGCGACCCCGTGGTGACCGCGATGAGCGAGGCCGAAACGTCGCCGTGCGGGATGAAGCGGATGCGCGCGCCCGCGCGGCGGATCTCCTCCACCGCCTCGGCGTGGCGGGGGCGGTCGAGCATGATCACGACCACGTCGCCCACCCCTGTCCCCTTCTCCTTGGCGATCAGCTCCAGCGTCTCGCCCAGCGGCCGGTCGAACTCCAGCAGGTGCGCCAGGTCCCTCGAGGTGGCCATCTTGCTCATGTAGACGCAGGGCCCGGGGTCGAACATCGTGCCCCGCTCGGACAGCGCGATCACGGCGAGGGAGTTGGGGAGGCCGCTGGCGCAGAGCTCGGTGCCCTCGAGCGGGTCGACCGCGATGTCCACCTCGGGCGGGGAGCCGTCGCCGATTCGCTCGCCGTTGTAGAGCATGGGCGCCTCGTCCTTCTCGCCCTCGCCGATGACAACGGTCCCGTCCATGTTCACTGTGTCGAGCATGAGCCGCATGGCGTCCACGGCGGCGCCATCGGCCGACTCCTTCTCCCCCCGGCCGATCCAGCGCGCGGCCGCCAGCGCCGCGTACTCGGTGGTGCGCACCAGCTCCAGCGCAAGGTTTCGGTCGGGGCGGGCCCCCGAGGCGTCGGGCAACGTCGACCTCTAGAGGACGCCGGGGGGCTTGCGGCCCTCGGTGTAGAGCGCCTGACGCAGATACCCGCTGAACGCGAGCCCGGCGCTGGCAAGCAGCGCCACGAAGTAGCCGATCTTCAAGGACACCTCGACACCCGGGTCGGGGCGCCCCAGGATGATGCCGTTGCAGATGATCAGCACGAAGGCGGTGATGCCCACGATCATCGTGATCTCGCCCGGCTTCCAGGTGAGCTTGTGCCCGCGGGCGATGATCCAAGCCAAGATGAAGGGCGCCAGGCAGGCCGCGACCAGGAGCCAGTCAAGGATGGCGAAGGTCTGGAACGCCGACGCGCTGTCGCTGGGTCCGATGCCCGCGTGATCGATCACCGAGTTGGGGTTGTCGCTGGTGCCGAACCACGGCAGGAACAGCGACAGGAGCAGCACCAGCGCTGCGACGCAGCCGCCGTACTCGCCCGGCGTGAGCCGCGCGGTGTCGACGTAGCCGCTCCCCTCCACCCTCGAAGCTTCCACGGCGCGAACGCTACCACCGCCCCGGGTGGCGGGCAAAGGGTTAGGTTCGTCACGACAGCACGTTCGCGACGAAAGGAGGAGGGCATGTCCGTCGTCAAGATCATCGAGCTGGTGGGTACCTCCAGCGAGAGCTCGGACGCCGCCGTCCAGGCGGCACTGAGCGACGCGCGGCAGACCCTGCGCAACATCAAGGGGGTCGACGTGGTGTCGACCGGCTTGCGCGGGGACAACCTGACCGAGTGGCGAGCGCTCGTTCGGGTGTCGTTCCTGATCGACCGCGTCAGCGAGTAGCGCGCGGGGGCGGCGGGCGCCGCGGCGCCCGCCGCTGCTGGCCCGCACCCGGGCACCAACCGCATTTCGTCACATCTGCGTAACGGTCGGCGAGGTAGGCTGGCCTGACCGGCTGCCCCGTGCGCCCCGACCGAGCTCAGACAATGCCCCGTGGAGGGGCCGAGCCGCTGGACGTCCAGAGGTATCGCGATGCCCTGGCCGAGGCCCGGGAGCGGACGCTGGCGCTGGTGGAGCCCGTCAGCGAGGAGAACCTGGACCGAGTCCACGACCCGCTCATGAGCCCGCTGGTCTGGGACCTCGGGCACATCGCCGCCTTCGAGGACCTCTGGCTGTGCCAGCGCGCCGGGGGGCTCGAGCCGCTGGAGCCCGAGCTGGCGCACGTCTACGACGCCGCGGAGACCCCACGCGCCGAGCGCGGCGACGCCCCGTATCTGCGTCGCGACGACGCGGTGGCGTTCATGGCCGCCGTGCGCGAGCGGGCGCTTGGCGTGCTGGAGCGCGCCGACCTGTCGGAGGCGGGAGACCGGCTGAACGCCAACGGCTTCGTCTGGGACATGCTCGTCCAGCACGAGCACCAGCACAACGAGACCATGCTGCAGACCCTGCAGCTGGCCGAGCCCGGCGTGTTCTGCCCGGCGCGGCAGCAGCCCGGCGCCTCGGCCGGCGGTGGGCCCGCGACCGTGCTCATCCCCGGCGGCGAGTTCGCAATGGGCGACCCCGGCAAGGGGTTCGCCTACGACAACGAGAGGCCCCGCCACGAGGTCGACCTGCCGGCGTTCGAGATCGACCGGACACCCGTGACCAACGGCGCCTTCGCCGACTTCGTGGCCGACGGCGGCTACGAGCGCCGGGAGCTGTGGGCGCCCGCGGGCTGGGAATGGCGCATGGCGGAGGAGGCGCAGGGGCCGCTGTTCTGGACCGCGGACGGGCGCGAGCGCCGCTTCGACCGGGTCGAGCCGCTGGACCCGCGAGTCCCGGTGATGCATGTCTGCTGGCACGAGGCCGACGCATTCGCACGCTGGCGCGGGGCACGCCTGCCTACCGAGGCCGAGTGGGAGAAGGCGGCGGCTGGTGTCCAGGGCCGCCGCTACCCGTGGGGGGGCGAGCCGCCGTCGGCTGCGCGGGCCAACCTCGACCAGCTGGCGTTCGGGCCGCTCGCCGTCGACAGCGTCGAGGGCGCCACTCCGGACGGTGTCTACGGCCTGCTGGGGGACTGCTGGGAGTGGACGGCGAGCGACTTCCACGGCTACCCGGGCTTCCGCGCCTTCCCCTACCCCGACTACTCCGAGGTCTTCTTCGGAGCGGACTACAAGGTGCTCCGGGGAGCCTCCTGGGCGACCCGCCCGAGCGTCGCCCGGAACACGTTCCGCAACTGGGACCTGCCACAGCGGCGTCAGATCTTCGCCGGCTTCCGTTGCGCCCGAGACGTGCCGCGGTGATTCAGATCGACTGCCACCTGGACGAGGTGCCGGACACGCTGGTCGACGACGTCCGCGACGGCCTGACGCGCGACCTCAAGGAGCTGCCCCCCAAGTACTTCTACGACCGGCGCGGCTCGCAGCTGTTCGACCGCATCACCACCCTCCCCGAGTACTACCCCACCCGCTGCGAGCGGGAGATCCTGAACCGCCGGGCGCCCGAGATCGCCTCCGGATCCCAGGAGCTGGTGGAGCTTGGCTCCGGCATGGCATCGAAGACCCGCGCGCTTCTCTATGCCATGGCGGGCGCGGGGACACTGCGGCGCTACGTGCCGTTCGATGTCGACGCATCGGTGGTGGAGGCATGCGCGGGCGAGCTGACCGAGCTCTACCCGGGCCTCGACGTGCACGGCGTCGTGGGCGACTTCGAACGCCACCTGGACCGCGTGCCCGCCGGCGAGCGGCGGCTGTTCGCATTCCTGGGCGGGACGATCGGCAACCTCTACCCGTCCGAGCGCGCCGAGTTCCTGGCAGCTCTGCGCGACCAGATGGGGCCCACCGACCGGCTGGTGATCGGGACCGACCTTGTGAAGGACCGCGCGGTGCTGGAGGCCGCCTACAACGACAGCGCCGGGGTCACGGCGGACTTCAATCGCAACGTGCTCCGGGTGCTCAACGAGAGCCTCGACGCGGACTTCGACCCCGACGCATTCGAGCATGTGGCGTTCTTCGACGAGGCCAACTCGTGGATCGAGATGCGGCTGCGAGCCAACGGCGCGCAGTCGGTCCGCATCGACGGCGCCCGGCTGGAGGTCCAGTTCGCCGACGGCGAGGAGATCCGCACCGAGATCAGCGCCAAGTTCACGCAGGAGGCGGTGGAGCGGGAGCTGCGCACGGCCGGCCTGGGCCTGGAGGGGTTCCTCACCGACGGCGAGGGGCTGTTCGGGCTGGCGTTCGCCGGCCTGGGCGCTTAGTGCTCGGTGCTTAGCCAATAGGCTGCCGCCCCCGATGGAGCTGAACGGCATCGGAGCCTTGGTCACCGGGGGCGCCTCCGGCCTCGGCGAGGCCACCGCCCGGCTGCTGGTGGAGCGCGGCTCCCGGGTTGCAATCGCGGACGTGAACGACGAGCGCGCCCGGGCCCTGGCCTCGGAGCTGGGCGATGCCGCGCTGGCTGTCCATTGCGACGTGACCAGCGAGGACGATGTCACCGCGGCCGTGGCGGAGGCAGCCGAGGCGCTGGGCCCGCTCCGGCTGGCGGTGGGCTGTGCGGGCGTCGGCTGGGCCGAGAAGACGGTCTCCAAGCGCGGTCCCCACGCGCTGCTGCCGTTCGAGACGGTCGTGAGGGTGAACCTGATCGGGATGTTCAACACCCTCCGGTTGGCCGCCGCCGCCATGAACGAGAACGAGCCCGACGCCGGCGGCGAGCGCGGAGCGGTGGTGATGACGGCCTCGATCGCCGCCTACGACGGCCAGATCGGCCAGATCTCCTACTCCGCCTCCAAGGGCGGCATCGTCGGCATGACGCTGCCGGCCGCGCGAGACCTGTCCGGCCGCGGGATCCGCGTGTGCACCATCGCCCCCGGCCTGTTCGACACTCCCCTGCTGGCGGCGCTGCCGGAGGAGGCCAGGCAGGCGCTCGGGGCCGGAGTGCCATTCCCGCAGCGGTTGGGCGCTCCCGATGAGTACGCGCAGCTGGCCGTGCAGATCGCCGAGAACCCGATGCTCAACGGCGAGACCATCCGGCTGGACGGCGCGCTGCGGATGCCGCCCCGGTAAGCCCGCGTAATCTTTGAATCCAGGCCTGAACCCCACAAGGAGCGAGACCAGATGCCCGAAGCAGTGATCGTCGACTCAGTCCGGACGCCCATCGGCCGAGCCTTCAAGGGCTCCATGGCCCAGCTGCGCCCCGACGACACCGGCGCTTTCATCGTCGACCAGCTGCTCGAGCGCAACCCCGGCGTGGATCCCGCGTCGGTGGAGGAGGTCATCGCCGGCGTGGGCCTGCCGCAGGGCAAGCAGGCGTTCAACGTCGGCCGCGTGATCGCCCTCCTTTCGGAGAAGCTCCCCCAGGAGGTCAACGGGCAGACGGTGTCGCGCTACTGCGCGTCCGGCCTCGACGCCATCCGGCACGCCAACAACGCCATCGTCTCCGGGCAGGGCGACACCTACATCGCCGCCGGGGTGGAGTTCGTTTCGCAGTACAACGAGCGCCAGGAGGCGGCGGGCGTTGCCGACCAGAACGAGCACCTGCAGGGCAAGAACGGCGATCCCAACGTCTACATCCAGATGGGCGACACCGCCGTGAACGTGGCCAAGCGCTACGAGGTCAGCCGCGCCGACATGGACAAGTACGCCCAGCGCTCGCAGGAGCTCGCGGTGCGGAGCCAGGAGGACGGGTTCTTCGACCGCGAGATCGTGCCCGTGACCACGCCTGACGGCACCGAGGTCACCAAGGACGACGGCCCGCGCGCCAGCTCGTCGATCGAGAAGCTGGCCCAGCTCCCCGAGGCCTTCGAGGGCGGCGGGGGCGTGACCGCCGGAAACTCGTGCCCGCTCAACGACGGCGCGGCCGCTGCGCTGCTCATGTCGGCCGACAAGGCGAAAGAGCTGGGGCTCAAGCCACGCGCGCGGATCATCACCGCCGCGACCGCGGCCAACGAGCCGGAGTACATGGGCGTGGCGCCGATCCCGGCGATCCGCAAGGTGCTCGAGCGCGCCGGCATGACCATCGACGACATCGACACGGTGGAGCTGAACGAGGCCTTCGCCGCGCAGGTCATCCCGATCATGGCCGAGTGCAACATCCCCCTGGAAAAGATGAACCCCCACGGCGGCGCGATCGCCCTGGGCCACCCGTTCGGCATGACCGGCGTGCGCATCATGACCACGCTGCTCAACGGCCTCGAGTCCGACGACAAGCAGGTGGGCATCGAGACGATGTGCGTGGCCGGCGGCCAGGGCGTGGCCACGATCGTCGAGCGGTTGAACTAGGCGGTCGGGCCGGGAGTCGCGGTGCGGCTCCCGGCCCGCTTCCTTCAGACGGAGCTCGCGGCGCGCACGGGCTCGCGCACGAAGCCCGCGATCAGCTCGGACAGCTGCGCCGGGTTGTCCTCCATCGAGAACGTGCGCGCGTCGTCGACCCATGCCACCCGGGCGTCTGGCAGGTCCTGCGCCAGGCGCTCGGCGTGGGCCGGCTTGAACAGCTTGTCCTCGCGCGACCAGGCGATCAGGGCCGGCTTCTCGAACGAGCCGAGCCGGTCGGCGGCGCGATTGAGGTCGGCCGCGTCGATTCCGCCGATCACCCGCCTCACGTCCTCCGCCACGCCGTCGATCGCCCCGCCCGGGAGGATGTAGGAGTCCTCTGCATCGCGGTCGATCCTGCGCTTGACCAGCCAACCGAAGGCGATCGGCAGATACCGGGCGAAGCGGAAGCGCATGGGTGCCATCAGCACCTTGAGGGCGCCCGGGACCCGGGCCGCCGGCTTGAAGTAGGCGAACATCGCCGGCGGGAACTGATCCCTGTAGTCGCACGAGGTGAGCACCAGGCGACCGACCCGCTCGGGGCGCGAGGTCACGAGCATCTGGCAGATGGCACCGCCGGTGTCGTTGCCCACGAGCGTCACGTCCTCGAGCTCCATGGCCTCCAGTGCGTCGGCCACCATCCCGGCCACCGCCGGCGGCGAGATGTCGGTGCCCGGCATCGGCAGCGTGTGGGAGCCGAGCGGCAGGTCGAGTGTGATGCAGCGGAAGTCGGGCGCCAGGCGTTCGACGACCTTGCGCCAGAGGTTGGCGTTTACCAGCAGGCCGTGAACGAAAACGATGGGCGCACCGCTCCCGGCCTCGAAGTAGGCGATTCGACCACCGCCGGGGAGGTCTAGAACCTTTCGCTCGCCGAGTGCGGGTGACCGCCAGGTTGCCTTGGACGACATGCGGGGCTCCTTTTCACATACAGGTTGTATGGACCGAGGCGCAGCGTAACATACAGCCTGTATGGGAGCGGGGCCCACCAAGGCGGAGCGGGCGGAGGCCACCCGCACGGCCCTCCTCGCGGCGGCGCGCGACCTGTTCACCGAGCGCGGCTACGCCGGCGTGGGCACGGAGGAGATCGTGGCCCGAGCGCAGGTCACTCGGGGTGCGCTCTACCACCACTTCGCCGACAAGCGCGACCTCTTTCGCGCGGTGCACGAGCAGATGGAGAGCGAGATCGTCGCGGCGATCGCCGCCCGGATGGACGGACCGTCCGACCCGCTCGAGCTGCTGAAGACCGGCACACGCGCGTTCCTGGACGCCTGCATGGACCCCGCGCACGCGCGGGTGAACCTGCTCGAGGCGCCATCGGTACTGGGCTGGGCCGAGTGGCGCGAGATCGACATGCGCCACGGGATGGGGCTCGTGACCACGGGCCTCCAGGCCGGGATGGAGGCGGGCGTGCTTCGGGAGCAGGCCGTGCGCCCCCTCGCCCACCTGCTGCTGGCCGCCATGGGCGAGGCAGCGTTGATGATCGCCAACTCGCCGGATCCCCAGCCCACACGGGACGAGATGGAGAAGGCTCTGCTGGAGATGCTGGAGGGACTCAGGCCCTAGCCCAGCGTGAGCACAACCTTGCCGAGCTTGCCGCCCTCGATGAAGCGGTCGTAGGCGGCCTCCGCCTCGTCGAGCGGGAACGTGGCCGCCACCGGCACGTCGAGCTCCCCGCGCTCGAACAGCGGCAGCACCTCCTTCTCCACCGCGCGCATGGCGGCCGCCTTCTCCTCCAGCGGCCGCGCTCGCAGCGTCGAGGCCCGCACGGTGCCCCGCTTGCCCATCAGCGCCAGCAGGTTCAGCTCGGCCTTGAATCCCGCCCCCACGCCGATCACTACGATCCTCCCGCCGGTGGCCAGGGCACCCACGTTGGCCTCCATGTTGGGAGCGCCCACCAGCTCGAGCACGACGTCGAACGGGCCGCTCTCGGAGAAGCCCGAGGGGTCAACGACCTCGGCGCCTAGCTCGCCGACCGCTCCACGCAGCGCCTCGTTGCGGACGGTCGCGACCACGGCGGCGCCCGCCGCGCGGCCCAGCTGGACGGCCGCCGTGCCGACCCCACCGGCGCCGCCGTGGACCAGCAGGCGCTCGCCGGGCCGCAGGCCCGCCTGACCGAACAGGGCGTCGTGGGCGGTCACGAACACCTCGGAGGCGCCACCGGCGCGGGGCCAGTCCAGGGCGTCCGGCACCGGCATGGCCGCCCGCTCGTGCAGCACCGCCAGCTCCGCCTGGCCGCCGCCTCCCACGATCGCCATCACCCGGTCGCCCTCGTCGAAGCGCTGGACGCCGGGGCCCACCGCGGCAACCTCGCCCGCCAGCTCCAGGCCCGGGATGTCGGGTGGCGAGCCGGGCGGGGCCGGGTACGCGCCCTTGCGCTGGAGCATGTCGGCGCCGTTGAGGCCCGCGGCCTTGACCGACACCAGGATCTGGCCCGGTCCGGGGCTCGGATCGGGGTGCTCCTCGACCACGAGGTCGTTCTGGCGAATAGTGACCGCTCGCACTAGGCTGGGAAATGTAGTCCCGCGGCGCCGTTAGGGTTCCGCCGATCCGGTAGGGGCCCGGCCGCGTAGGTCGGGCAGAGGTCGATCACCTTGGCGCTGACCACCACCCATCCCCCGTTCTGGCGCGAGTCGCGGACGGCCCTGGAGCTCGCGGGGTTGCTGCGGGACCCGGTCTTCAAGGGCGAGGGCGTGAGTGACGGGCGCGGTCAGCCGGTGATGCTGGTGCCGGGCTTTTTGGCCGGCGACGAGTCGCTCGGCGTCATGGCCCGCTGGCTCAAGAACACCGGCCATCACCCCAGCCGGGCAGGCATTCGCGCCAACGTGGCGTGCTCCGGGGCGACGATCGAGCGGCTGGAGCAGCGCCTCGAGCGCCTGGTGGAGCGCCAGGGCCGCCGCGCGGCCATCGTGGGACACAGCCGCGGCGGGTCCTTCGCCAGGGTGCTCGCCCAGACGCGGCCCGACCTGGTGTCGGGCATCGTGCTGCTGGGCTGCCCCGTGGCCGACCCGCTGGCGGTCCACCCGCTGGTCACGCTGCAGATCCGGACGGTCGCGCGGCTGGGCAGGCTCGGCGTGCCGGGTCTGTTCACCGAGACCTGCCTGGACGGCGACTGCTGCTCGGCCTTCTGGGACCACTTCGAGGCACCGATCCCGCGGGGGGTCGGGTACGTGTCGGTGTACTCGCGCTCTGACGGAATCGTTCGCTGGCAAGCCTGCCTGGACCCCGCCGCCGAGACGGTCGAGGTCGAGGCCAGCCACTGCGGGATGGCCGTGCACGCGGACGTGTACCGGGTGCTGGCGGACTCCCTGCACGCCTTCCGCCGCCGCGACGCCAGGCGCAAGCCGCTGCCGGCGTCCGCCCCGCAGCTGCGCCGCGTGGCCTAGCGAGACTTAGCGGACTGCGCGCCAGCGGTTGCGGCCCGTGTCGCACGAGCCGGCGCGGACGCCTCCATCCGCGCGCCGCACCGTGCCCTGCACCCTCCACGTGCCGGTCGCCCCCTTTGCGCCGATGCGGCCGCTGAGCCGCCACTTGTAGCGCTCCCGCAGCGAGCCCAGCGTAGGAGAGGCAAACGTGCGACTGAAGCGGCCCCTGGCCAGGAACCGGCCGCGCCGAATCCGCACGCCTGCGGCCACGAGGTCCAGCGGCCGCCCCACGGCGCTGGGGCACGTGACCAGCAGGGTCATGCCGGCGCGATCGACCTTCCGGCCGCGGCGATCGGTGCGCAGCAAGATCGGCTGGCCCTGGGCGGTCAGGCCCCGGAGCGTGCCGGCCCGGCGGCGCGCCGGCCGGCCCGACCCGGCTCGCAACGACGGCATCCGTGCCTCCCATCGCACCGTGCCGGTGTCACACGATGCCCGGACCAGACCCGTAAGCGGCTCCCGCAGAGCAGAGCGCACGCGGATCACGCCGCCGATCTGGCCGTTGGGCCGCAGCTCGGCCGACGCGCTCACCCCGCCTGTTCGCACTAGCCCGCCGATGCCCGGGATGCCGGGTGCCACGGTCTCCCCGAAGTTCGACAGGCCCGCGAAGCGCCCGCCCGCCACCGCCAGATTGCTCAGCCGGACGTTGTCGAACAGCCGCGTCCGCAGGCCCGCGCACGGCGTGGTGAGCGTGGCGGTCAGCTCGGCTTGCCGGCCGCTGGCGTCGAGCCGCACCGACACGAACTGCACGCTGCGGCCGAATCCACCACCCCCGTGGGTGGCCGGGCTCAGCTGCGCCGACGCCGCGATCGGCCCGGCGGCCGCCCCCGGAGGCTGCGCGCACGCCGCGATGATCGCCAGCGCCACCGTTGCCGATCTCCTGCGCACGGCGTCCGAAGTTAGCGCCCGTCCCGCCGGCCACAAGGGGGCCTGGACGAATTCCATCCGTGGCGTGGGTGACCATGGTCGTGGATGGCCCCAGGACGAAAGGGCGCTGGCGGGACGCTTGGCACGGCTGGGCGCGCGGCGCGCATCGTCGAGCACGGGGCAGCCGCGCTGCTGGGCGTGCACGTGGCGCGGTCGCTCTACGGGCGCTGGCGGCGCTTGGAGGACCCGGACCGGACCCGCCTCCAGCTGCTTGCCGAGGACGTCAAGTCACGCGCCCTGGACCTCCGCGGGGCGGCCGACGGGCCGGTCGCTGAGCGCGAGCTGCGCTCGGCCAACGAAGCGCTGGCCGCGGGGATGGTGGAGCTGGCGGAGGCGGATCCCGAGCTCAGCGCCGACGAGGTGAGTGGGCTCCGAGACGACCTCGCTCGCGAGCTCGAGCGGCTGGCCTCGGCGGACATCAGGGCATCGAGAGGCCCGGATCGCGATACTTCGCGTGAAGACGCGGGCCCGCCCGACGTCGAGTCCCCCTAGCGCACCCCGACAGCCCAGCACCGCCCTCTCCATACACTCGTTGGAGACCCCTCGGCGCCATGAGCCCACCCGAGCAGACCCCTCAGCCCCAGGCGGACGCCAAGGGCGCGGCCACACTGGCGTTCCGCGCCGCCACCAAGCGCTACCCCGGGCCAGGACCAGCCCGCGGTAGACGAGCTGACGCTGGAGGTCCCGGCCGGTGAGATCTGCGTACTGGTGGGACCGTCCGGATGCGGGAAGACCACGGCCATGCGGATGGTCAACCGCATGATCGACATCACGGACGGGGACATCCTGTTGGACGGAAGCAGCGTGCGCGAGCGCGCACCCGCCGACCTGCGGCGCGAGATCGGCTACGCGATCCAGCAGATCGGGCTGTTCCCCCACCTGACCGTGGGTGAGAACGTGGCGACGGTGCCGCGCCTGCTGGGCTGGGACAAGGACCGCACCCGAGCCCGAATCGACCAGCTGCTGGAGCTCGTGTCGCTCGACCCGGGCGAGACGCGGGACCGCTACCCGGCCCAACTCTCGGGCGGCCAGCGCCAGCGCGTGGGCGTGGCCCGCGCTCTGGCGGTCGACCCGCCGCTGATGCTCATGGACGAGCCGTTCGGGGCCATCGACCCGATCAACCGCGAGCGCCTGCAGAACGAGTTCCTGCGGCTGCAGCAGGAGATCCGCAAGACGATCGTCTTCGTGACCCACGACATCGACGAGGCCATCAAGATGGGCGACCGGGTCGCGGTGCTCCAGAAGGGCGGCAAGCTCGCGCAGTACTCGCCCCCGGCCGAGCTGCTGATGTATCCGGACGGCCGCTTTGTGGAGGACTTCGTGGGCTCCGATCGCGCCCTCAAGCGCTTGGCTCTGCAGCGGGTCCGCGACATCGACCTGTGGAAGGCGCCGCTGGTGAGGGTGGGCGAGCCGGTGGCCGAGGCGCGCGCCAAGGTGGCCGACTCCGACCTGCCCTACCCGCTGCTCGTGGACGCCGACGGCAAGCCGCGCGGATGGCTCAGCGAGCGCGCGCTGGCGGGTGAGCGGGTGACCGACGACCTGCGCTCGGGGCCCGAGCCGGTCGTGGAGCTCGACGACGTGCTGCGCGACGCGCTCTCGGACCTGCTCCAGAACGAGGCCCAGTACGGCCCCGTGGTCGATAGCAACGGGAGCATCGCCGGGGTGTTGTCGGTCGAGGTCATCGGCCACGCGCTCAAGACCGACCCCGACCAGGTCCCGAGCGGCGCCGACTCGCTGCTGGCTCCCGCGGAATGACGGCGCCTCCCCTGGCCCAGGTAGAGCTTCGCGACCGCTCGGCCGACGACGCCAGCTGTGTGGCCGACAACGGCCTCTGCCCGGACTGGATCGTCGACAACTTCGATCGCTACGTGGACCCGTTTTTGGAGCACCTGGTGCTCACAGTCGTCTCCCTGGGCATCGGGTTCGCGATCTCGTTCGGGCTCGCCCTGCTGGCGCACCGCCGGCGCTGGCTCGTGGGTCCGATCACCCAGGTGACCGGCGTCCTGTACACGATCCCGAGCCTGGCGGCCTTCTTCCTCCTGCTGCCCATCACCGGGCGCGGAAAGACCACGGCGATCATCGCGCTCGTGGCCTACTCGCTGCTGATCATCTTCCGCAACGTGATGACGGGCCTGGACAACGTGCCGACCGACGCCAAGGACGCCGGGCGCGGGATGGGCCTGACCGACCGGCAGCTGCTGTGGCGGGTCGAGCTCCCGCTGGCCCTGCCCGAGATCATGGCGGGGCTGCGGATCGCTGCCACGACCACCGTGGGCCTGGCCACGCTGGCGTTCTTTGCGGGCGCGGGCGGGCTCGGCGGGCAGATCTTCGCCGACATCAACTTCAAGTCCAACGTCGTCGTGGCGGGCGGCCTGGCGGTGCTGCTGGCGGCCGTGCTGGACGGGCTGATCCTGCTCGCGCAGCGCGCCGCCACCCCCTGGACCAGGGCGAGGGCGGCCACATGACCACCACCATTGCCTTCCTCGGCGAGTTCGGTGACGCGATCACCTACATCTTCCAGGGCGAGACCACGCGCGAGGGCACGGAGGTCGGGGGCTCGCAGTTCCTCGAGCTCACGCGTGACCACCTTGAGCTCACGCTGGCCGCGATGGCGATCGCCTGCGCCGTCGCGGTGCCACTGGGACTGTGGCTCGGGCACATTCGGCGCGGCAGCTTCGTGGCCATCAGCGCCTCCAACGTGGGCCGCGCGGTGCCCAGCCTGGCACTCATCGCGTTCTTCGTGGCCTACCTGGGCGTGGGCTTCGCCAACCTGACCCTGGCGCTGGTGCTGCTGGCGCTGCCGCCGATCCTGACCAACACCTACGTGGCGGTCACCCAGGTGGACCCCGACACCGTGGACTCCGCGCGCGGGATGGGCATGACCGAGCCGGAGATCGTGCGCAAGGTGGAGCTGCCGCTGGCGCTCCCCCTGATCTTCGGCGGCATCAAGATCTCCATGGTGAACGTGGTGGCCACCGCCACCATCGCACCGCTGGCCGGCGTGAACACGCTGGGCGACCCCATCATCAACGTGTCGACCTACGGCGACACCGGCCGGCTGGCCGCCGCAATCGTGGTGGCCGTGCTCGCCGTGATCACGGAGCTGACCCTCGGCGCAGTTCAGCGCGCCGTGACCCCCGAGGGGCTGAAGCTCGAATCCGACAGCGAGTCACGGCCGCGCCGACGATTTCCATTTACGACCAGGAGGGAAGCAACAACATGAGAGCCAAGCGATGGCTGCACGCGCTGTTCGCCGTGCTCCTGCTGAGCCTGTCCTTCGTCATCGCCGCCTGCGGCGACGATGACGACGACGAGGGCGGCGGGAGCGACTCCGGTGCCGAGAAGGCCGCCGCGATCGAGACCAGCCCGGATGCCGAGGGCGTGAAGGTCACGATCGGCTCGAAGAACTTCACCGAGCAGAAGGTGCTCGGTGAGATCTACGCGCAGGGGCTGGAGGCTGCCGGCTTCACGGTCGACAAGCAGCTCAACCTGGGCGACGAGAAGACTGCCTTCAAGGCGCTCCAGGGCAAGGACATCGACGCCTACCCCGAGTACACGGGCACGGCGTTGCTGTCGTTCTTCAACGTGAAGGCCAGCGACATCCCCAAGGATCCGCGTGAGGCCTTCAACCAGGTCAAGATCCGGATGCAGGCGGACGGGGTCACGGCGCTCGACCCGACGCCGTTCACCAGCTCCAACGAGGTCGGCCTGACCAAGAAGAAGGCCGACGAGCTCGGGGTGAAGAACATCTCCGACCTGGCGGGCAAGGACCAGGACCTGACGCTGTACGGGTCCCCCGAGTGCCGCCAGCGGACGGACTGCCTGCTGGGCCTCCAGCAGGTCTACGACCTGGACTTCAAGAAGTTCACGCCGGTCGCGATCGACCTGCGCCACGAGGTCCTCGACAAGGGGCAGGCCGACCTGTCGATCGTCTTCACCACCGACCCGCAGATCAAGCGCAACGGTTACGTGCTGCTCGAGGACGACAAGGGCATGTTCCCGCCGTACAACTCCACGCTGCTCGTCCGTGATGGCGTGAAGGGCGCAGAGGTGATGGAGCAGGTGTCGGGACAGGTCCAGAAGGGCCTGACCGACGAGGTCATGCAGGAATTGAACGCCCGCGTGGACCTCGACAAGAAGACCCCCGAGCAGGTGGCCGGCGAGTACCTGAAGGAGAGCGGCCTGGTCAACTGACGAGCAGGCGATGGCCTAGCCTCGGCGGCATGGAGTCCGTATGGGACTACCCCCGCCCGCCGCGCGTGGAGCCCTGCGCGCGGCGGGCGGCCGTCGAAGTCGGCGGCGTGACCGTGGCCGAGTCCTCCAACGCCCTGCGGGTGCTCGAGACCAGCCAGGCGCCGGCCATCTACTTCCCGCCCGCGGACGTGCGGATGGAGCTCCTCAAGCCCAACCGCCGGCAGACCTTCTGCGAGTGGAAGGGCACCGCCGAGTACTTCGACATCGAGGCGGGGAGCCGCCTGGCCGAGGCGGCGGCGTGGGCCTACCCGGCCCCGGACCCTCGATACGAGCCCATCCGCGACCACCTGGCCTTCTACCCGCAGCGCGTGGACCTCTGCCTGCTCGGCGAGGAGCGCGTAGAGCCCAACGAGGGCGACTTCTACGGCGGCTGGATCACCAGCGACATCCAGGGCCCGTTCAAGGGCGGGCCCGGCAGCCGGGGCTGGTAGTGGAGACGCTGCCCCTGAGCTGGAGGGCGGAGCGCTGCTGGTGCTCGACCAGCGCGCTCTGCCGGCCCAGGAACGGTGGCTGCAGTGCGAGTCCGCCCTGCATGTGGCCGGCGCGATCGACTCGATGGCGGTGCGCGGGGCGCCGGCGATCGGGCTGGCGGCCGCCTACGGCGTGGCCCTGGCGCCCACGGGCAACGAGCGCTCGGGCGAGGAGGTGCGGGTGGCTTTCGAGGACGCCGCCGCGCTCCTGGCCGGCACGCGCCCCACCGCCGTGAACCTGCGTTGGGCGCTCCAGCGCCAGCGGGGGGCGGTCGAGTCCGCGCTCGCCGCCGGCGACGACCCGGCGGTGGCGCTGGTCCGAGGCGCGCAGGCGCTCGAGGCGGAGATCGCGGCTGCCAACCGCACCCTCTCCCGGATCGGAGCGGAGCGATTCGCGCCCGGCGACACGGCGCTCACGCACTGCAACACGGGCCCGCTGGCCACCGGCGCATACGGCACGGCCGCGGGAGTGTTGCGGTCCGCATGGGAGAGCGGCCGGCTGGTGGAGGTGTGGGTCTGCGAGACCAGGCCCCTGCTCCAAGGCGCGCGGCTCACCGCCTGGGAGCTGGGGCGCGCGGGGATCCCGCACCGCCTGGTGACCGACTCCAGCGCCGCATCGCTGCTTGCCGGCGGACTGGTCAGCCGGGTGGTGGTGGGCGCCGACCGCATAGCCGCCAACGGCGACGTGGCGAACAAGGTCGGGACCCTGGGCCTCGCGGTGCTGGCCCACAGGTGGTCGGTGCCGTTCTACGTGGCCGCGCCGGTGTCGACACTCGATCCCGCCACGCCGGACGGCGCCTCGATCCCGATCGAGGAGCGCGACCCGTCGGAACTCACCTCGATCGGTGGCGTGTCGATCGCGCCCGAGGGGGCCGAGGCGCTGAACCTGGCATTCGATGTGACTCCGGCGGAGCTGGTGTCGGCCATCTTCACCGAGGCGGGTGCACTGGAGCCGCCCTACGCGGACGCCATCGCGGATGCCGTCGGCTGAGCTGCCGGCCGCGCTGGTGGCAACCGGGCAGGCCATGGCCGCGGACGGCCTGGTCGAGGGCAGCCAGGGCAACGTGAGCGCTCGGCTCGGTGAGCGCGTGCTCATCACTCCGCGCGACATCCCCTACCCCGGCATGCGGTCCGGGGACCTGGTCGAGATCGATCTGGAAGGAGCGGTTCTCGGGGGAGTGCGCGAGCCCTCGAGCGAATGGCGAGTGCACGCCGCCGTCTACGCGGCCCGGCCGGACGTGGGCGCCGTGGTCCACACCCACAGCCCCCACGCGGTGCGGTGGTCCACGAGCGCGGAGTGGAGCCTACCGGTGGCCGGCGGCCGGGCCAGCGTTCGCTGCGCCCCGGCGGCGCCGGCGGGCTCCCAGGAGCTGGCGCGAGCGGTTGCAGCCACGCTCGGCCGACGGCGAGGCCGTGCTGATGACCGGCCACGGCGTGTCTGGTCCGCCCGTGGCGGTCGGAGCGCGGCCTTGAGCAGGCGCTCGCCCGTGGCCCGCGCTGGTGGAGGCGGCCGTGCGGAGATGCCGGCGCGCGGCTACCGATCGAGTCTCCACCCTCTGTGTGACGTCCGGCACACACGAGAAGGGTCAGTTGCGGGATAAAACTGACTATGGAGCGCACGCTGACAGACGGGACCCGGGTGCTGGTGCGACCGATCCGCCCCACCGACAAGGAGGAGCTCCAGGCGGGGCTCCACAGGCTGTCCGAGGACACCGTGCACAAGCGGTTCATGTCGTCCAAGCCCAGGCTCAGCTCAGCCGAGCTGCGCTATCTCACCGAGGTCGACGGCCAGGATCACGTGGCGCTCGTGGTCGAAGACCAGGACCATCCGGGGCTGATCGTCGCCGTGGGCCGCTGGGTCCGCTGGGCCGATGAGCCAGAGGCCGCCGAGTTCGCCATCGTCGTGGCCGATCACCTGCAGCGCAAGGGGCTCGGCTCCCTCCTGGTGGACCTCCTGGCCGAGGACGCCATCACCCACGGCGTGCGCCGGTTCACCGCCTCGATGCTCAGCGACAACGTGGGCGCACAGCGCCTGATGGCGCGGCTGACCGACCACCTGGAGCGCCGCACCGGCGGCGGGGCGTCCGAGATAGTGGCGGACCTGGCCGCCTAACGCGGCCTAGGAGACGGTCCAGGTGCCACCGCTGTGGAGGAGCTGCTCGAGCTCCTCCACGCCGGCATCGGCGCGGTTGGCCTCCAGCTCCCGGGCGAAGCTCCTCGCCGTAGACCGGGCGCTCGACCGCCCGGAAGACGCCAACCGGGGTTGGGCCCGTGGGCCGCTGCGCAAGGTGAGCGAGCTCGAACGCAAGGCCGGGGTCCGAGCGGTGTGCGTCGTGGACGACGATCCGGCTCCTCGTCCACGTCGCCCGCGGCGACGATGGCAAGCCCGCCGTCCTCGCCCCGGACCACAGCGTTCTCGCCCTCGGCGCCGAAGCGCACGGGCCGGCCGTGCTCGAGCCGGATCTGGTTGACCTCGCGGCGGCCCTTCACGCGCACGGCGTCGAACGCGCCGTCGTTGAACACGTTGCAGTTCTGGTAGATCTCGACGAAGGCGGCACCACGATGCTGCGCCGCGGCCCGCAGCGTGGCGGAGACGTGGGCCTTGTCGGTGTCAACCGTTCGCGCGACGAACGTGGCCTCGGCGCCCAGCGCCAGGGCCACCGGGTTGAAGGGATGGTCCTGAGAGCCGAAGGGCGTGGACTTGGTGACCTTGCCCTCCTCGCTGGTGGGCGAGTACTGGCCCTTCGTGAGCCCGTAGATCTGGTTGTTGAAGAGCAGGATCTTGAGCGGCACGTTGCGGCGCAAGGCATGGATCAAGTGGTTGCCGCCGATAGACAGGGCGTCGCCGTCGCCGGACACCACCCACACCGAGAGGTCGGGCCGCGACGTGGCCACGCCGGTGGCCAGCGCCGGCGCGCGGCCGTGGATGCCGTGCATCCCGTAGGTGTCCATGTAGTAGACGAACCGCCCGGCGCAGCCGATGCCCGTCACGAACACCGTCTTCTCCGGCGGGATGCCCAACTCCGGCAGCAAGCCCTGCACCGACGCCAGGATCGCGTAGTCGCCGCAGCCCGGGCACCAGCGCGTCTCCTGGTCGGAGGAGAAGTCCGCCTTGGTGAGCATGGGCAGCGCGCTCCCGTTCTCGCTCATGCCAGGCGCTCCAGCATCTGATCCATCACGTCGCGGGTGAAGATGGGCATGCCGTCGACCTTCGTGTAGCTCTCGCAGTCCACGAGGAACCGCCCACGCAGGACGGTGGCCAGCTGGCCCATGTTCATCTCGGGGATCAGCACGCGCGGGTAGCTGCGCAGCACGTCTCCCGTGTTACGCGGCAGCGGGTTCAGGTGGTGCAGGTGCGCCGTGGCCACGCTCACGCCGTGCTCGCGCCGCACGCGGCGCGCGGCTCCCTCGATGGCTCCGTAGCTGGAGCCCCAACCGAGGACGAGGAGCTCCGCACCGTCGGGATCGTCTACGGCCAGGTCCGGCACGGACTCCGCCACCCGCTCCACGCGCTCGGCCCG
Organism: uncultured Thermoleophilaceae bacterium; assembly: GCA_963755215.1. GTDB lineage: Bacteria > Actinomycetota > Thermoleophilia > Solirubrobacterales > Thermoleophilaceae > JAAYBF01. Next base: position 30,449 of record CAVWIW010000005.1, on the reverse strand, counting down.
CAGACGGGTCATGTGCTCGTGGTTCTCGGGCTCGTAGGAGATGTTGCCCGTCAGGTCCTCCTTCTCCAGGCCGCCGATTCGATGGCGCAGCCCGGGCGTGCCCGGCACCGCCCACGGCCGCGCCAGCTTCTCGTCGCGCACGTAGGGCAGGAACTCGTCGCCGGCATTGGGCTCGGTGGCGAAGTCGGGGTCGATCTCGGGCAGCGCGGACACGTCGGGCAGTCGCCACGGCTCGGAGGAGTTGGACAGAAACGTGTCCGCCAGCAGCACCACCGGCGTGCGGTGGGTCACGGCGATGCGGACGGCCTCGAGTGCGGTGTCGAAGCAGCCACCAGGGGTCGCGGCGGCCACCACCGGCAGCGGCGACTCGCCGTGGCGGCCGTGGAGGGCCAGCAGCAGGTCTCCCTGCTCGGTCTTGGTGGGCATCCCGGTGGAGGGGCCGGCCCGCTGGACGTCCACGATGACCATGGGCAGCTCCATCGCCACCGCCAGCGAGATCGTCTCGGCCTTGAGGTCCATCCCGGGACCGCTCGTGGCCGTGACCCCGAGCCGTCCGGAGAAGGCGGCGCCCAGGGCCATGCCGGCCGCCGCGATCTCATCCTCGGCCTGCACCGTGCGCACGCCGAAGCGCTTGTGGCGCGACAGGCTGTGCAGCAACTCGGAGGCGGGCGTGATCGGATAGCTGGCGTAGAACAGGCCCAGCCCGCTCTTCACGCTGGCGGCGATAAGGCCGAGAGCCAGCGCCGTCGTGCCGTTGATGTTGCGGTAGCTGCCCGGCGCGGCGGGGGCAGCGTCCACCTCGTAGTGGACCGCGAACAGCTCCGCCGTCTCGCCGAAGTTGTACCCCGCCCGGAAGGCCGCGGTGTTGGCCGCCATGACCGCCGGCTTGTCGCCGAACTTGCCCTCGATCCAGTCGATCGTGGGGGCCGTGGGCCGACCGTAGAGCCAGGACACGAGCCCGAGTGCGAACAGGTTCTTCGAGCGAGCGGCGTCGCGCGACGTGACGCCCTCGATGTCCTCGGTCGCGCGGACGGTCATGCTGGTCATCGGGACGCGGAAGACCTGGTAGTCGTCCAACGACCCGTCGTCCAACGGGTTGGCGTCGTAGCCGGCCTTCTGCAGGTTGTGCTTCGTGAACGCGTCCTCGTTCACCAGCACGGTGCCGCCCTTCTCGACGTTGGCGACGTTGGTGATCAGGGCCGCGGGGTTCATGGCCACGAGCACGTTCGGGTGATCGCCCGGCGTGAGGATGTCGCGTGACGCGAAGTGGATCTGGAACGCCGATACCCCGTGGGGAGTGCCGGCCGGCGCGCGGATCTCGGCCGGGAAGTCCGGGAGCGTGGCCAGGTCGTTGCCCACCACGGCGGTGGCATCGGTGAAGCGGCTGCCGGTGAGCTGCATCCCATCACCGGAGTCACCCGCGAAGCGGACGACGACGCGGTCCTTGCGTTCGACCGTCTTGCTCATCTTCCGGCGCTACTGGCGATGCTTCGATGTTAGGGAACTGGCCAGTCGGCCAGGGCAGGTCGCGGCGAGCGGGTGCGCTCGCTCATGCGGCTCCCGCCCCACCATTGCCCCTGTGGTCGGGATTTCTTTTAGGCCGCTCGCACGTTTGGTCGTCTTCCTGCCACCGGGTGACCGCGAGTTGCACCCAATGCAACAAGCGGTCTGAAACACCTGAGCGAGCGGAATGGCTCACCGGCCACCCGAGCCCGACCGTGAAGGCTTCCGAAGCGGTCCGCCCACCGCGAAAGAGCGAGCTTCGTTGCCCTCGTCACCGCAGAGAAGAATCTAGGACCACCCAAATGCCGTTTGCGCCGCCTGAGGAGAACCCGGGGCGCGCCTCTCGGGCCACTCCAATACTCTCCCCCCGCTTCAGATGAAGGTCTCCGTCCCAAAGGAAGCCGCCGAGGGCGAGCGCAGGGTGGCATGCGTCCCCGAGGTCGCCAAGAAGCTGGCGGCGGACGGGGTCGAGGTGGTGCTCGAGCCGGGCGCCGGCGAGTCCTCCCACCTCCTGGATTCCGCCTTCGAGGAGGCCGGTGCCAGCGTCACCGCGGGCGAGGGCTTCGCCGGGGATGTGGTGGCCAAGGTCGCTCCGCCCAGCGATGAGGAGATCGGCCGCCTGCGCGAGGGGAGCGTGCTGATCGGCTTTCTCCAGCCGCTAACCGCGCCCGACACCGCCAAGGCACTGGCGGACGCGGGCGTCACGTCCTTTGCCATGGAGGCCATCCCGCGGATCACACGCGCACAGTCGATGGACGCGCTGTCCTCCCAGGCCACGGTGGCGGGCTACCGGGCGGGGCTGATCTGTGCCCAGGAGCTCGGGCGCTTCTTCCCCATGCTCACCACCGCAGCGGGCACGATCCGCCCGGCACAGGTGCTTGTGCTGGGCGCAGGCGTGGCGGGGCTGCAGGCCATCGCGACCTCCAAGCGGCTCGGCGCCGTGGTGCACGCCTTCGACGTCCGCTCGGCGGTCGAGGAGCAGATCCAGTCGCTGGGAGCGAAGTTCGTGAAGCTGGACATCGGCCTGGAGGACGCCGAGGACGCCGGGGGCTACGCGAGGCAGCTCACCGACGAGGAGCAGCAGCGCCAGCGCGAGGCCCTGGCCGAGGTGATCGGCCGCATGGACGGCGTGATCTCAACGGCCGCGGTGCCCGGGCGCAAGGCGCCGCTGCTGATCATCGAAGACGCGCTGCGCAACATGAAGCCGGGCTCGGTGGTGGTGGACCTGGCCGCCGAGACCGGCGGCAACTGCGAGGTCACGCGCCCTGGCGAGACCGTGGTGGAGCACGACGTGAAGGTGGTCGGCCCGCTGAACCTGGCCTCCTCGATGCCGGACCACGCTTCGCAGCTCTACGCCAAGAACGTGCAGGCCCTGCTGGGCCTGATGATCGGCGACGAGGGCGCCCTGAAGCTCGACTTCGACGACGAGATCATCGCCGGCGCCTGCATCACGCGCGACGGCGAGATCGTGCACGAGGGCGCCAAGAAGGCGGCGGGCGCGGCCGCCGCGTAACCCGAGCGTCATGGACCTACTCACCGAGCTCACGATCCTCGTCCTGGCCGCCTTCGTCGGCTTCGAGGTGATCTCCAAGGTGCCCAACACGCTGCACACGCCGCTCATGTCGGCCACGAACGCCATCCACGGCATCGTGCTCCTGGGCGGGATCCTCGTGATCGCCGAGTCCGCAGGCTTCCTCAGCAAGTTCCTGCTGGTGATCGCCATCGCCTTCGGCACCATCAACGTGGTCGGCGGCTTCCTGGTGACGGACCGGATGCTCGAGATGTTCAAGAAGCGCAAGAAGCCGGCGGAGCTCGAGAAGGCCGACAAGTGACGCTCGGCGTGTTCCTGCAGGACCCGGACTTCATCCGGCTCCTCTACATCGTCGCGTTCGTCCTGTTCATCGTCGGGATGCGGTTCGTGACCTCCCCCCTCACCGCGCGCCGGGGCAACATGGTGGCTGCGGTCGGGATGGCGATCGCGGTGGTCGCCACGCTTCTGATCGAGGAGGTGGGCGACTACGGCCTGATCGCGCTGGGCATCGCGATCGGCACCGCGGTCGGCGTGCCCGCGGCGCGCCAGGTGAAGATGACGGCGATGCCGCAGATGGTGGCGCTGTTCAACGGCGTCGGCGGCGGAGCGGTGGCGCTGATCTCCTACGTGGAGTACCGCGACGCGCTCGACATGGGGGGCAACCCGGAGCTGGAGACGCTGGTGCCGATCCTCTTCGCCGCCATCGTCGGCTCGATCTCCTTCTGGGGCTCCAACATCGCCTTCGGCAAGCTCCAGGAACTGATCCCGGGCAAGCCGATCGTCCTCCCCGCCCAGCAGCTCGTGAACCTGGCCCTGCTGGCGGTCGCGGTGGGCGCCGCGGTGGCCATCGCCGCCGGCTCGGAGAGCGAGGGCCTGTTCATCCTGATCCTGGTGGCCTCGGCGATCCTCGGCAACATGGTCGTGCTGCCCATCGGCGGCGCGGACATGCCGGTGGTGATCTCCCTTCTGAACGCGCTCACCGGGCTGTCGGCGGCGGCGGCCGGCATGGCGCTGGACAACGTGGCGCTGATCGTGGGCGGCATGATCGTGGGCGCCTCGGGCACGATCCTCACGACTCTCATGGCCGACGCCATGAACCGCTCGATCCCCAACATCGTCGCCGGAGGCTTTGGCGGCGGCGGGACGGCCGCTGCGGCGGGCGGCGGCGAGGAGCGCCCGCACAAGTCCACGGACGCGACGTCCGTGGCGATGCAGCTGTCGTTCGCCGACCGCGTCGTGGTGGCACCCGGCTACGGCCTGGCGGTTGCCCAGGCCCAGCACACGGTTCGCGAGCTGGCGGACGAGCTGGAGAAGCGCGGCATCGAGGTGTCGTACGCGATCCACCCGGTCGCGGGCCGGATGCCGGGCCACATGAACGTGCTGCTCGCCGAGGCCGACGTGCCCTACGACGCGCTCAAGGAGATGGACGAGATCAACCCGGAGTTCGCGCAGACCGACGTGACGCTCGTGATCGGCGCCAACGACGTGACCAATCCGGCGGCGCGCGAGGACGAGGGCAGCCCCATCTACGGCATGCCGATCCTCGACGTGGACAAGTCCGAGCAGGTGATCGTGCTCAAGCGGTCTATGAACACCGGCTTCGCCGGGATCGACAACCCGCTGTTCTACAACGAGAACACGGCGCTGCTGTTCGGCGACGCCAAGGCCTCGGTGGCCGAGGTGCTCACCGCGGTGAAGGCTGCTCTAGAGGCGTCCGCCGCGCCGCCTGCGCCCACGGCGCGGGAAGCCTCGTCGCCACGCTCGGCAACATCGCGCGCGAAGAGCTCGTCGGTCTCGGCGGCGTTGGCCAGTGCGGCTCGGTCGGTGATCCGCCACATCACGCCGCGCAGGGCGATCGTGGCCCGCAGGAATCCAGGCACCACCACCATTCGGCGGCGGCGGCGGAACCCATCGAGCACGGCATCGCCGACCGCGGAGACCGGGTGGTCTTACGGGCGAAGGCGGGGAGCTTGGCGCGCATGGGCCCGTAGACGGGATGGCGGTCCGCGCCACGCACCATCTCGGTGTCGATCCAGGAGAGGTAGCCCACGCCCACGTCGACACCGAGGTGCCTGACCTCGATCCGCAGCGAGTTCGCCATCGCCTCGACGCCCGCCTTGCTGGCGGTGTAGGCACCCATGTCGGGGCCGTGGATCACGGCCGCCATGGAGGCGATCACGAGTACGTAGCCCCGTCGATCGATGACGTGTGGGATGCAGGCTCGGAGGGTGCGGTAGACGCCGAGCAGGTTCACCTCGATCACGCGCTCGAACGAGCGCGGGTCGGCGTGGCGCAGCGGCCCCCCGCCGCCGATGCCCGCGTTGGCGATCACCCCGTCGATGCCCCCGAAACGCTCGACCGCGGCCTCGACCGCCTGCTCGAGCTCGTCGGTGTCTGTCACGTCGGCCTCGAACCACGCCGCTTCGGGCCCGCAGGACGCCGCCACCGCGGCGAGCTCGTCGGGCTCCAGGCCCACGAGGGCCACGCGGGCGCCCTCAGCGGAGAGCTGGCGGGCGCACTCGGCGCCGATCCCGCGGGCCGCGCCCGTGATCAACACGGTGCGGCCGGACACGTTCCACGATGGCGCCACGGCGCCAGCCTACTCGTACACGACGAGCCGTGGGGGCGGACGCAGCGCCAGCACCTGACGTGGCGTGATCAGGCGGGTGTCCTCCTCGTAGAACAGCTTGAAGCCGTCCCACAGCGGGTCCCGGCGGCGGGTGAACTGGCGGTACTTGGCGAGCTTGATCGCTCTGCCGCCCACGCCGTCGACATTGATCGTGACCGCCACCCGGCTGCGCTGTCGCACCCGGCGCTGGGGCCGGATCATCGAGTCGGTGAACTTGTGGACCACCAGCAGCTTTTGGGGGAGGCGGCCGCGGCGGACGATGCGGTCGAGATAGGCCGACACGCGGTTCACCATGCCCGCACTCACGTGGCCGATCGTCCGGCCGGGGACGCCTCGCGCGCCCATGTTCCACTCGGGGTCGAGCGCCAGGCTCACGTCGGGGAGCCTCAGCCAGCGCTCCAGCCGGCGGGCCTCGGTCATGAAGTCCGACCGGCCGGGTTGAAGGTCCAGCACCAGGATGGCCTTCGCGCGGCGCGCAGCCCGCAGGTAGCGGTCGATGATCCGCGCGGGCTGGCGGGAGCGGTATTTCCCGTCGGCCCCGCGAGCGGCCAGCGCGATCGTTCCCAGCAGCTCGAAGGCCGGCAGGACCGGCCGGCCGCCCGCCCGGTAGGGCCGGGCCTGGCGCCGCAGCCTTGCCGCGGCCAGGTCGGGGGAGCCGATGCCAAGGATCCCGAGGTTGCGGTGCTGCGGCGCGCCGGCGAAGGCCACGACCCTGAAGTCCGGGAAGATCCGCCGGCCGCCGCGGGGCAGCTGCGGGGGAGCCGGCTCCGCCCGGGGCTCTGCCGCGGTCGGGGGCGCGCCGTCTGCAGCCTGCGCGACGCCCGCGAGCGCGGCCAACGCGGCCGCGGCGCAGAGCACGGCGAGGGGGCGGCCGAAGGTCATCTAGATTGAGGACTATGCATGCCGAGGCGGACTCCCGGGAGCTGACGCCCCAGCGCGTGGCCGAGCTGCACGACGAGGGCGCCATCGAGCTGATCGACGTGCGCGAGCCACACGAGCACGAGGCCGGTCGGATCGCCGGTGCCCGTCACCTGCAGTTCTCCGAGCTGAGCCAGGCGGCCGAGTCCATCGATCGCGGGCGTCCGGTGGTCTTCTATTGCCGGGTGGGCGCGCGCTCGGCGCTCGCAACGCAGGCCTTCAGCGCAAGCGGCTTCGACGCCCACAACATGGCCGGCGGGCTCGTGGCGTGGGCGGACAGGGGCCTGCCGCTGGAGCCCGAGGACGGCACCGTCGCCGCTCATTGACGCTGCTCAGATGTCAGAGCGGTGAGCTGGCCCTCGTAGGGCCCCTTGCCTGTGAAGCAGGCAGCCCCGCACCTGGCACCCAGCGCCAGGGCGTCGTCGATCCCCATGCCGGCCCCCAATCCGTGGGTGAGCCCGCCGGCGAAGGAGTCTCCGCAGCCGTAGGCGTCTGAGATCGGCCCCGGCAGTGGGACCGCCGACCACCTTCCCGACTGGCCACCGGGCGCCTCCCAGACACCCCCGGCGGCGCCGGCCGTACGGAGCACCAGCCGCGGGTCTGGGTCGAGGTCCCCGCGCTCGTAGCGCTCACCGGCATCAGCGCCGCTGGCCACCAGGGCGTCGAGCTCCACGCGCGCCTGCGCCAGCACGTCGATCCCGCGCGCTGTGGACACCAGGCACCTTGCCGCCCTGGCGGCGGTGGCGGCCGCGGCGTCGCCGGCCGTGAAGTAGACGGCGTCCGCCTTCGAGAGCTCGTCCCAGGGCAGCCGGTCGTCGCCCACCGGGCCGAGCCGGCTGCCGATCACGGTGATGGTGCGCTCCCCCGCCGCATCCACGTAGACGAATGCGCGGCGCTGCGGCTCATCGCGCCACGCCACCTCAACGGCTAGGCCGAGCGCCGTGAGCTCGCGGTGCGCACGGCGTCCCAACTCGTCGTCCCCGAGAGCCGTGAAGAAGGTGGCGTCGCCTGCCAGCTTGGACATCTGAACGGCGGCCACCGCGCCCCCGCCGCCCGGCTCCTCCCAGGTCTCGAGGGCGTGCACGATCTCTCCTGGCGCGGGCACCCGCTCCACGCGGGCGAACTCGATCCACTCAACGTGTCCCACGACCGCCGCACGCATCGGCGCGGAGTGTCCCACCCTCGGTAGGTGTGGCGCGCGTACGGGACCTGGGGGAGAATCGACATTGGACGGGCCGGCCCACCAAGCGGCCGCGCCGGGCGAGGAGACCGGGAGGTGGCATGACCGAGTCGATCAGGGAGGAATCGCTCTCGGTGCTCACACGCGACCTCGGCGCCGGCCCGATCGCCCGGCGCGCCGGACCTTCGCGCTGGGAGAAGGCGCGGGTGGGGCTGCTGGGCGCGTCACTGGTCGGGCTCCTGGTGGAGGTGCTGGTCGCCCGGTGGGTGCGCTGAGGCGCCCGGTGCCTAGTGCCTAGTGCCCAGTAACGAATACCGTCGCCACATGGAGGATCGCCTGCGGATCAACGGCGAGCTGTCGATTGCGCTCGCGGAGATCGAGCTGCGCACCAGCCGCTCGTCGGGCCCGGGAGGCCAGCACGCCAACGTGACGGCGTCACGGGTGGAGGCGACCTTCGATGTGGCGAGCTCGCCCTCGCTCACCGAAGGGCAGCGGCAGCGCCTGATCCAGCGTCTGGGTCCCCGCGTGACAGCCGTGGCGCAGGACACCCGCAGCCAGGCACGCAATCGCGCGCTCGCGCTCGAGCGCTTGAGCGGGCGGCTCGCGGCGGCGCTCGTGGTGCGGCGCCCGCGCCGGCGGACCGCACCGACGCGGGCCTCGCGAGAGCGGCGTGTGTCCACAAAGCGGCGCAGGGGTGAGATCAAGCGCAACCGCCGCCGGCCGCCCGAGGACGGCTAGGGCCGGCCTACGGCGGAGCGGCGGCGCCTCCGCCACCTGACGAGGGCGGCGTGGGCGCGGGCTCCGGCGCGGGCGTTGGTGTCGGGGTGGGCGACGGCGTGCCGCCGCCGCCGGCGGTCCCGCCGCTGCCGCCCGAGGCAGGCGGGGTGCTGGGCGTGGGCGCCGGGGTGGTGTCGGTGCCCGTGTCGGTTTCATCAGTCGTGTCCGGCTCGCGGTCGGTCGTGGGCGTCGTGGGGACGCTGATCGGCTCGGGGTCCGGGCCGGAATCCCCATCGCCACCCCCGGCCACCGCCACGATCACGATCACCAGGAGGGCCGCTGCGGCGAGCGCGGCCACGAGTCGCCGGCGCATGTACACGGAGTCGTCCTCGCGACGGGCGGGGCGGCGGGGACCGCGGTCGGGATCGAGTCTGCGGGTGGGCTGGTCGTCCACTGGTCTGGCCGAAACTAGCAGGGGTGACGCGACGCGCCGCTGCCTGCCGGGGTTCCCGACGACCACTCAGGCATGGTGGAGATCGGCAGCCTCCTCGCCCTCGGCGGGACGCTCGCACACGGGACACCACCACCGTGCCTCGACCGGGCTGCCACACACCGCGTGGCGCGGCGGATCCGCCCCGTCACGGTGGCGGCCACCCCAGTCGGCCAGTAGCCGCAGCGCCCCGGCCAGCTCGCGGCCGGCGGCCGTGAGCTCGTACACGAACCGCGGCGGGCGCTCCGAATAGGGCTCGGCCACCACGATCGCCTCAGCCTCCAGCCGCCGCAGGCGACCGGTGAGCACGGTCGGCGCTATGCCATCCAGCTCGCCCGCAAGGTCGCCGAACCGGCGTGGCCCGTCCAGCAGCGCGTCCACGAGCAGCAGGGTCCAGCGGTCGCCAACCGTGTCCAGCGCGGCTGCGAGCGGCGATCGCGCGGAGTCCTCGGCCATGCCGTCAATGGTAGAGGCGGCTCGGTCGCTACAGTAGTCGCTAGCTATTCGATAGTGACTATACGGCGGGTCTCGCACTGCCTGGCGCGCGCCCGCCGACCAACAGGGAGCGAAGCATGGCGACGGTTACGGAACTGGGAGAGGCGATCGGGCGGGTCGCGGAGCAGATGGGCCCATCGGTCGTGGGCCTCGGCCGCGGCTGGGGGCGCGGGTCGGGGGTGGTGATCGGCGACGGCCTCGTCCTGACCAACGCGCACAACCTCCGCGGCAACGAGGCCGGCGTGGTGCTGGCCGGCGGCGAGCGTGTCCGCGGGGAGGTGGCGGGCGCCGATGGGCACCTGGACCTCGCCGTGATCAGCGTGGAAACGGGGGACGCGCCCGCGCTCGAGTGGGGCGATCCCACGGCCGTCGGCATCGGCACACCCGTGGTGGCATTGGCCAACCCTGGCGGGCGCGGACTGCGGGCCACACTGGGTTTTGCATCCTCGGCCGGCCGCAGCTTCCGCGGGCCGCGAGGCCGCCGCGTGGAGGGCGCGATCGAGCACACCGCCGCACTCCCACGCGGGTCCTCGGGCGGGCCGCTTGCGGACCTCGATGGCCGGCTGCTCGGGCTCAACAGCTTGCGCATGGAGGGCGGCCTGATCCTCGCGATTCCGGCGGGTGAGCGGCTGCGCCGCCGCGCCGACCAGCTGGCCGGCGGCGAGGCGCCGGAGACGCCGCGCCTGGGCATCGCGGTGGCACCCCCACGCGTCGCGCGGCGGATGCGCCGTGCGGTGGGCCTGCCCGAGCGGGAGGGCCTGCTGGTGCGGGGCGTGGAGGACGGCTCCCCGGCGGCGGCCGCCGGCATCGAGCGAGGCGACCTGCTGGCCGCGGCGGGCGACCGCGCGCTCGACTCGGTCGACGCGCTCTACGACAAGCTCGACGCGGCTGGTGTCGATGGTGCGGTGGAGCTCACCGTCGTGCGCGGCACCGACGAGCGCCAGGTGACCGCCCGCTTCGGCGACGCCGCCTGAGGCCGGGCGGGCTCAGAGGCCCGGCACGTGGCGAACGGCGAAGCCGCCGGCTCCGCGCGGGTTCTGCTGCCAGCGGGTACCGGCGCGGCCGCGGCCACTGGTGTCGAATCGCAATCCCGCGACGACCATGAAGATGTGCCCGTTGTTGGCATAGATGGTGATCCACTCGCCGGGCCCGGGGTCGCCGTAGTCCATGAAGCCGCCAGAGGTCCGGGGGCTGCCGAGCAGCCCCGCGCCCGCGAGCGCGAACGAGACCGATCCCGAGCAGTCATAGCCATCGTCGCGCCACGCGCCGTGGCCGCCGCCCCACTTGTAGGGGAAGCGGGCGATCGCGTTGCCCGCCTGGATCACCCGCTTCACGGGCTCGGGCGCATCGTCCGGGGCGACCGCGGTGCCGTCAGGCAGCACGCGCGCGCGCGGCCCGGTCTGCAGGTAGGCGGTGGTGCCCAGGTAGCGCTTGAACTTGGTGAGTTCCCGTCGTGCCTGCCGCAGCTCGGCCCGGACCTCGGCGTCGGTGGGCGCGCCAGGGCTCACGCCGTCGCCGCTGCCGTAGGACTTCTTCTGGCCGGCCCCGCGCAGCTCCACCACACGGCCGCCGCTGCGCCGCGCCTCTGGCTGCGACTGGCGGGCGGCCTCCCTGTCGACGGACTCGGGAGTGAGCACGAGGTCCGCTGCGCGCTCGGCCTCCGCGGGCTCGGCGCCGCCGTCCCCGCCGCCGCCGACGAGCGCGACGGCACCGGCTCCCGCGATCGCTGTGGCGGTCGCCGCGGCAACCAGCGCCCGGCGACTCACCGGCCGGCGGCGCCCTCCGCGCGCTCGGTCTGGTGGCGCTCCTTCCACACCTCGTAGGGCATCCCGTAGACGACCTCGCGCGCCTGCTCCTTGGTGAGCGGCGTCCCGCGTTCGGCGGCGGCCTCCGCGTACCAGCGCGAGAGGCAGTTGCGGCAGAAGCCCGCCGTGTCCATCAGGTCCATGTTCTGCACATCGGTCCTTTCGCGCAGGTGCTGAAGGAGCCTGCGAAAGGCTGCGGCCTCGAGCTCAGTCCGGTCGCGTTCGTGCACCCGGTCAACCGTATCCAGTGACGTGGGTGGGCGCGCCTTTTGCAAACATGCCCCGCATGACCGAGCCCACCCCCTCCCGGTTCCCCGAGGATCCCACGGGCATCCAGGGACCCCACGACATCCTCGCGGCCGAGGAGTTCGCCATGCCGATGCGCTCGGCTCGCGACATCCCTGGCGATCCCACCGGCATCCAGGAGCCGCACGACACCCTTGCCGCCGAGGAGTTCGCCATGCCCGCCGCCGGCTACGAGGCGGGGGCGGGCGGCATCGATCCACGCACTCTCCTGCCGGCGCTGGCACTGATCGCGCTCGTGGCGCTGGTGGCGCGGCGCCTGCTGCGCTGACTCACAGACCTACGGGTACAGCTCGCCGGACTCCCCGTACGACGAAGATCGCGGTAACGGGGCAGTTGCCCGCGGCCTCGATCACCAGGTCCACCGGCTCGGCGTCGGCGTCGATCACGCGCGCCTTGTCCTCGCCGTCCAGCTCGAAGACCGCAGGGGCCGTGTCCACGCAGTCGCCTGAGCCGATGCACAGCGCCCGGTCCACCTCGATGCGGATCCGGTTTCCGGGTGAGAGCCCCTCGGCCGCGGCGGAGCCTCAGCGCTTGCCGCGGCCGTGCAGCAGCCTCAGCGCGCCGCCGATCAGCTTCGACTCGCGCTTGTTGTAGGGGAACATGAACATCTCGCGCTTGCGCCCGAAGCGGGTGATCACCGACGCCTGCTGGCGGGCGTACTTGCGGATGCCGTCGGCGCCGTGGCGCGTGCCGATGCCGGACGACTTCCAGCCGCCCATCGGCAGCTCCAGCGCCAGGTAGTTCACCTGGTGCTCGTTCACGTTGGAGGCACCCGCCTCCAGCCGCCGCGCGATGGCCTCGCCCCGCTCGGTGTCCTTGGTCCATACCGACGCGGCCAGGCCGTACGGGGTGTCGTTGGCCAGCCGCACCGCCTCCTCGGCGTCGGCGACCTTCATGACCGGAAGGGTCGGCCCGAAGGTCTCCTCCGTCATGCACGTCATCGAATGGTCCACGTCCAACAGCAGCGTGGGCTCGTAGAAGCGCCCGTTCCCCTCACGTCGCTTTCCTCCGACGGCGACCGTGGCACCCTTCTCGCGGGCGTCGTTGACGTGTGCGTCCACGATGTCGATCTGCGGTGGGAACGTGACGGCACCCACGTCCACGCTTCCCGGGCCGGCGGGCTCGCCCTGGCGCAGGGCCGAGAGCTTCTCGGTCACCAGCCTCACGAACTCGTCGTACACCGGCTCCTCGACGTAGACGCGCTCGACCGAGATGCAGGTCTGGCCGCCGTTCTGCATCGAGTAGTACGTGGCCGCGTTGGCCGCCTTCTCCACGTCGGCGTCCCCGAGCACCAGCATCGGGTCCTTGCCGCCCAGCTCCAGCCCCACGGGCGTGAGCGTGCGCGCCGCCCGCTCGGCCACCTTGCGGCCCGTGGCGGTGGAGCCGGTGAACATCACGAAGTCCACGTGGTCGATCAGCTCGGCGCCGACGTCGCCCAGTCCGGTGGCCACCTGGAACACGTCCTTGGGCAGCCCGCATTCCTCCAGCATCTCGGCCATCAGCAGCGACGTCAGGGGAGTGATCTCGGACGGCTTGAGCACTACGGAGTTGCCGGCGGCCAGCGCCGGGACGCAGTCGCCGAAGGAGTTCGTGAGCGGGTAGTTCCAGGGCCCGATGACACCCACGACACCCACGGGCCGGTAGCGCACCACGCACTTCTTGCCGAGCAGGAAGGGCGAGCCGGCGCGGACGCGCTGGTCGGCCAGGTACTTCTCGGCGTGCTTGGCCCAGTAGCCGAAGGCGGCGGCCGCGTAGCCGATCTCGGCGGTCTGCGCGTCGTCCCACGTCTTGCCCGTCTCGGAGACGATCGTGGAGATCACACGGTCCGAGTTGTCCAGCACCCACTTCTGGGCGCGCCGCAGGACACGGGTACGACCTTCGAAGCCGACCGCCTCCCACCCCGGCTGCGCGGCTCGAGCACGGGCCACGGTCTCCCACACGTCATCCGGCGTCATCTTGGGGACGGTCCCGACGATCTCGCCGGTCGCGGGGTTCTCCACCTCGATCACGTCGCGGGTGCCGTTGGTCTCGGCAGCCGTGGGCTGCCCGACGGTCGTCTCAGTCATGGCTCTCCCTCTCGTTGCTGGGCTTCATACCGGAAGCAGCTCTCGCAGGCGCTGGACGGGCCCGCGTTCGCCCTGGCCAACCCGGTGGCGACGCCGCTCCAGCGCCAGTTGGCGCATGTAGGGCGGGCCGTCGACCTGGATCGTGTGTCGCTTGGACGCCACGTAGCGGCGTCGCATCGCTTCGTTCTCGCTCCTGATCTCAGCGCCCATGGTGGCGCGATCGGGCAGCGCCACGTCGCCCAGGAGCACGTCGGCGATCCACTCCGACTGGCGCTCGGCGATCGGCATGATCGCGTAGAGCGGCTGCACGAGCCCGATGAAATAAAGGCCCGGCAGGTCTGGGTGCACCACGCGCCGGTACAGCTCGATGCGGTTGTCCCGGATGGGTCGAGCAGGTCGTGGTCGAGGAACGGGAAGCTGATCTTGTAGCCCGTGCAGTACACGATCCGGTCGATCGGCTCGACCGAGCCGTCCGCGAAACGCACTGAGTCGCCCTCCAGGCGCTCGATGTTCGGCTTGACCGTAATGCGCCCGTGGCCGATCCGTCCCAGCAGGTCGGATGACACGGTCGGGTGCGCCTCGCCGAGCTTGTGGTCGGGCACGGGCAGCCCGAAGTCCGCCGGGTGCCCGTTCGTGGCCTTGATCTGGCGCATGAGCGCCACACGCAGCACCGAGAAGGGCACGACCGCGCCGAGCCACTCCGGTGACAGCTGGTCGAGCGGCGTCGAGCCGAAGTACTTGGGGATGATCCAAGCGCCGCGGCGCATGGCCATGAAGGTGCGATTGGAGACCCGCGAGGTCTCCACGGCGATGTCGCAAGCCGAGTTGCCGATGCCCAGCACAAGCACGTTCTTGCCCTCGTAGCCGGCGGGGGTCTTGTAGTGGTGCGCGTGCGTGACCTCCCCATGGAACTCGCCGGGGAAGTCCGGCTCGGGCCAGCGCGGGTCCCAGTGGTGCCCGTTGGCCACGAACACGGCCTCGTAGGTGGTGGTGGTCCCGTCGTCGAGCGTCACGGACCACCCCTGGCCCGCGGTCGCCCGCTCGACGTGGGTGACCTCGGTCCTGAAGCGGATCTGATCGCGGAAGCCGAAGTGGTCCACATAGGCGTCGAAGTACGCGGCGATCTGGCGGTGGGTGGGGAAGTCCGGGTAGTCCTCCGGCATCGGGTAGGCCGCGTACTCCATGATCTGGCGCGAGGTGTTGATCGACAGGGACTCGTACGCCGAGGACTGCCCGTTGTCGTTCATGTAGCGCCAGTTGCCGCCGACCTCCGACCCCATCTCGAAGCAGTCGAACGGGATGCCGCGCGCGTGGAGGACCTGGCACGACGCGATGCCGGACGAACCGGCGCCGATAACGCACACCCGTGGAGCCTGGGCCATCAGGCGGTGAGCCTAGCGCGAACTGGCCGGCTGGCCAATGGGCATAGGCTGCCGCTCGTGGCGCGGCGCGAGGGGATCGACGGGGTCTCGGAGTTCATGGGCTTTCGCTGGGAGCACGCCGACACCATCCGCCTCACCGTCGAGGAGCGCCACATCAACGGCGCCGGCCTGCTGTCGGGCGCCGTGACCTTCGCGCTGGTGGACTACTGCATGGGCTCCACGCTCTGGAAGCAGACGACCGAGGACGAGGGGATCGCCACCGTGTCGATCTCGATCAACTACGTGCAGACCGCGACCGAGGGCGACGTGGTCTGCACCACCGAGCTCGACCGCCGCAACCGGCGCCTGGCCGTGCTGCGGAGCGAGGTGCGCGCAGACGACGGGCGCCTGCTGGCCACCGCGATCGGCAGCTACACGATCTACCCGCGCAAGCGGGTGGCCGCGCCGGAATAGGATCGCGCCATGCCAACGGTGGAGATAGGCCAAACCAGCATCTACTACGAGGAGCACGGGGACGGCGAGCCGCTGCTGTGCGTGATGGGGCTGTCGGCCGACACGCTGGCCTGGGCGCTCCAGGTGCCGGCGCTTTCGGAGCGCTACCGGATGGTCATCTTCGACAACCGCGACGTGGGCCGTTCGTCGGCGGCCACGGCCGAATACGAGATCAGCGACATGGCCGCCGACGCCCTAGGCCTGGCGGATCACCTGGGGCTGGACAGCTTCCACCTGCTGGGGGTCTCCATGGGCGGTGCGATCGCGCAGGAGATGGCGCTGAGCGCGCCGGAGCGGGTGCGCACGCTGACGCTGGCGGTGACCTTCGCGGCCGGAGGCGGCTGGGCGCGAACGCTCGCCCGAGTGTGGGCCGACCGTGTGCGCGACGCGCCGCGCGAGCGCCACGTGGACGAGCTCCTGCTCCTCAACCTCTCGGAGGAGTTCTTCGAGAACGAGGGCGCGGTGCAGTACGCGCGATCGCTCATGCTCGACAATCCCAACCCTCAGGACCCCGAGGGCTTCGCCCGCCAGCTTGGGGCCAGCTCGCGCCACGACGTGCGCGAACGGCTTCGGAGCTCTCGATGCCGGTGCACGTGATCGGCGGGGAGCGCGACATCCTGGTCCCCGTCTGGAAGTCGCGAGAGCTCGCGGAGCTGATCCCCGGCGCTCGCCTGACGATCCTGGAGCGGGCACCGCACGGGCTGACCATGGAGCGCGCGCTGGAGTTCAACGAGCTGACGCTCGGGTTCCTGGCCGAGCACGAGCCGGCGGCGGCCTAAAGCCGGTCGCCGGTCGCCGGTGCGCTACTCCTGCAGCCCGGCGGCTTGGGCGGCTTCGGCGCGCTCGTTGAAGTTGTGCCAGCGAACGATCTTCCCCGTTCGGATGGTGAAGACGTGCGCGTCCGTCTGGTCGATCTCGATGCCGCTGCCAGACCCACGACCGACGAGGTGAAGCACAGCCAAGACAGCATCGTCCGTGTCCACGGCCTCAACGACGTCCACATGGTGAAGCTCCCACGCGGCGAGGAACGCCTCGGCCCAACTTCTCAACTCCGCATGACCGCGGAAGGGGCCAGGTTCGGGGACGTCAGGCGGGAAGACGACCTCGCACGCGGAGTCGAAAAGGGCGAGCACCCCGTCGATGTCGCTGCGGTTCCAAGCGTCGGCGAGCTCGTGCACGATTGCGTGGTTCTCGGTCGACATCGCCCGCGCAGTATCTCGCTTGGCGGCCTTGGCCCCGCCACGCACCCGGCGCCGGCCGAGACCGTGCAGCACCGCCAGCGCCTCTCACGAACCCCTGTCCGCACCTGCCCCGTAGCCCTCGGCGGCCAGCCACGCCAGCGTCCGGCGCATTCCTTCGGCCAGGTCCACCGCGGGCTCGTAGCCCAGCATCGTCCGAGCCTTCTCGATCGAGTACGTGCCCTTGCGGGAGACGTAGGCCACGGCGGCGGGATTCACCTCGGTCTCGCCTGGCAGTCGCGCCCCCACGCTCGCCAGGGCGCGAGCGACCGGGGTCGGGACCACGCGCAGGCGCTTGCCCAGCAGGCGCGCGTAGTGGCCGAAGAACTCGGCGGTGGTGACCCCGACCCCGTCGGTCAGCGTGAAGACCTGCCCCGCGGCCTCCTCCCGTATGGCCGCCAGGACGATCCCGTCCACCAGGTTGTCCACGTACACCGGGCTGAGCACGCCCCGGCCCATGGCGGGCAGGAGCAGCCTGCCCCGCGCCAGCTCCTGCACCGGCCACAACGTCCACGGCCGCGAACCGGGGCCGTAGACGTCGCCGGGGCGCACGACGGTGCAGGGCAACTCGCCGGCGGCGTGGGCTTGGAGCACCACCTGCTCGCTGGTGACCTTGGTGTCCACGTAGGGAACGCCGTTGGTGCGGATCGGATGGGCCTCGGTCACGCCGTCCGGGTAGTCGAAGGAGAAGGCGACGATGGACGACAGGTGCAGGAAACGGTCGGCTCCGCCCCCGCGGGCAGCGTCGAGCGCGCGCCGGGTGCCCAGCACGTTGGCGCGCCAGACGGGGGCGAAGTCGTCGCGCATGGAGATGATCGCGGCCGTGTGCACGAACAGGTCGCAGCCCTCGGCGTGCTGCTGCCAGTCGCCCGCCTCCGAGACGTCGCCCGCCACCACCCCGAGCTCCGGAGCGGCCGCCAGGTCGACCCCGCGCACCTCCGCGCCTGCTGCGCGGAAGCGCTGGCACAGCGCCCGACCGATGAAGCCCAGCGCGCCGGTCACGAAGACCCGGCCGGGCGATTCAGCCATCGTCGCCGGCGCCGCCCTCCTGCGCGAGCCTGGCCAGCGCCTCGTGGCCCTGCACCACGCGCTGCTTCACGGGGTCGGCGTCGGAGCGGTCGTGCACGATGTCCCACGTCTGGTCGGCGACCTTGCGAGCGGTCTCAGGGGTTGCCTCCCTGAACAGCAGCTCCACCAGCTGGAGCTCGAATCCCTCGATCTGCGCCGCTGGGTCACCGGGCGGCATCCGCGGGAGCGGATCGTCGGTGCTGTCGCGCCACAGGCTCGTGGCCATCACGAGGCGGTTGCGCAGAGCCGCGGCGTCCATCGGGCGCAGGCTATCTTGACCCGCATGAGCGAGCTGATCCACACCTGCTACCGCATCGGCGACGTCGACAGGTCGGTGGCCTTCTACACGGCGCTCGGCTTCGAGGAGGTAGGCCGCATGCCCATCCGCGACGAGGCGATCAACGTGTTCATGGGCCTGCCGGGCGACGGCCCGCGGCTGGAGCTGACCCACAACTTCGGCGTGGACTCCTACGACCTGGGGACGGGCTACAACCACGTGGCGGTCACCGTCGAGGACCTGGACGCCAAGCTCGAGGCCCTCGGCGGCCAGGGCATCGAACCGGAGAAACCGCCCTACACGGTGAGCGAGAACGGGCCGCGGATCTGCTTCGTGCGCGACCCCGACGGCTACCGCATCGAGCTGATCGAGGGCGGCGTAAAGCCCGGCTAGCCTCGCGGGCCGGGCACCGCCAGGACCCACAGCCCGAATCTCTGCCTGAGTGCCGGGGGGCCGTCGATCCGGAAGTCCTTGAAGCCGGCGTTGCGGTACTGGGGCTGGTGATAGGTGGTGCCCGAGAAGCCAAATGGGCAGTCCGAGCTGCCGGCGGGCCACACGTTCACGTTGCGCACAACGTTGCCCCCGCCGGGCTCCGAGCACCCCACGCCCCTGCGCGCCGGGCGGTACCAGCCGGTGTTGTCCGAGTAGCTGTTGGCCTCGAACAGGTTCCCGGAGGAGGAGTCGTCGTTCCCGGCGATCACGTCGCCGTGGTCGTTGGAGTGCGACACGTTGAATCGGATGACCGCGTTGTCGCAGTCCGGATAGAGGTGAAACCCGTACCCGCCCTCGTTGTCATGCAGCCAGTTGCCCTCGGCGCGCAGGCCGTCGGCGTTCTCGCAGTAGACGGCGTGGTCGTAGGCGTCGTTGTCGCGCGAGCCCACGTTGTGGATCCGCGTGCTGAGAATCCGCACCCCGCTGACGCGCCGCCCGCTGCCGCCGACCATGATCCCCTGTCCCTCGCGGTCATACGTCGCGTCGTAGGTCACGTCCAGGTGATTGAGCGTCACGAGGCTGGCCTTCACGTCGATCACCCGCACGTCCTCGGTGCCGCGCATGAAGATGTCCTCGACCGTGACCCCGTTGGCCGTGATGTTCAGCTCGCCCTTGATCGTGACCCGTGCACCGGGCGCCGCGCGCAGCGTGATGTCCCTGGTCACGTCCACCCGCGCGTTGGGGGCGTATGTGCCGGCGGTCAGGCAGGCCACCTGGCCGTTCGATCGCGCGTCCAGGAAGGACTGCAGCGACTGGCCGCCCGGCGAGAGCGTGGCGCTGCACGCGCTCCGCGCCGTGGTGAAGCTGTCGTGTCCGCCACCGGCCTTCCCGTCCGCGTCCATGCACTGCGTGGAGGAGTCAGGGTTGGTGTGCGTCACGTACCCGCAGATCCGGTAGCGGTAGGTGGTGCCGGCCGCCAGCCCGGTGAGGGTCTCGGGCACGCGCGTGTTCGTGGCCCGCTGACCTGCGGGGCCCCACCTGTGCGAGGGCGCCCGCACCCACGACGTGCCGCCGTTGCTGGAGCGCTCGAACCAGTACACCCCGCTCTCGCCCCGATCGAAGGACACCTTGGCCCACACCTTGGCGGAGGAAACGCCCACCTCGGTCGCGGGCTCGGTCTCCGCCGTACAGGAGGCCAGCATCAGCGCCGCTGTGCACGAAAGGGCCGCTATGCCCAGCTTTCTGGCCGCCCCACGCACTCAGGAGAGGCTACGGCTGGTCGACCGGATATGCGCCGGTTATGCCGGCCGGTCAGCCGGTGCCGGGCGGCAGCGTGGCCGCGGCGGAGGACGCCGCCGCCCACCGCCGCAGGCGCGGCAGCGGGTTGGCCGGGGGCGCGCCGGAGCTGCGTCCGCGACGCACCTCGAAGTGCAGGTGCGGGCCCCAGCAAGAGCCAGTGCAGCCAACCGATCCGACGCGCTGGCCGCCCCGCACGCGATCGCCGACGCCCACCGGGGCAGGCCGGCTCATGTGCAGGTAGACGTAGGTGGCGCGCCCTCGCGGCGAGTAGATGGCCACGTAGTTGCCCCGCCCGCCGTCGTTGCCGGTCTCGAGCACCACGCCGTCCCGCACGGCCACGAGCGGAGTGCCCGTGCGAGCAAACACATCCTGCCCCTCGTGCGACCGTCCGCCGCGCCCCGCGCCGAAGCGCGCCGCCTGCTGGCCCCAGTTGAAGGCTCCGTCGATCGGGAAGTGGGGCCGCCGGGCGCGTGCGCGCCTGGCCCGTGCCGCGAGCCGCTCAACTCGCCGCGCCAGCGGCCCGTTCGCCTTCTTGGTTCCGGCTCCCCCGTTGCCAGCGGTGCGAAGGGGAACGAGCGCCTCGTAGCCGCTCGCACCGTCGAGCGCGGGCGACTTGGCGCCGGCCGTGGGCCCAGCCGCGCCGAGCGGCGCCGCGAGGGCGATTGCTGTGCCGGCGAGCGCGAGCATGCCGGCGCGTGTCTGCGTATTCACGCGTCTGCCTTTCGGTTACGGCCTACGAGGTGAGCTGACGGGCTCGCGCCTGCGCGCTACGCGGCGACCACGCCGCGATTCGCCCCGGGCCCGAATTGCTCCGGACCGATGGTTCCCCCGCTCCCCGCCGGTGCGACAGCGTTCGATCGGCTGCCGTCGTTGGCGAGGACTCGGCCTGCTGAAGCGCGTCAGGGTAGCAGGGCC
Source organism: uncultured Thermoleophilaceae bacterium (assembly GCA_963755215.1). Lineage (GTDB taxonomy): Bacteria > Actinomycetota > Thermoleophilia > Solirubrobacterales > Thermoleophilaceae > JAAYBF01. The sequence continues at coordinate 9,706 of CAVWIW010000005.1, read as the reverse complement.
ATAATCTCCTGCAAATGAGCTTGTTGCACGTGTTACGCGTGTTCACCGGGCCGGCCGGCGCGCACGGCAACCCGCTGGGCGTCGTGCTCGACGGTCCGGCCGTTGCGCACGGCGACCGCCAGCGCGTGGCCGCCGAGCTGGGCTTCAGCGAGACGGTGTTCGTGGACCACGCCGTCAGGGGCAGCGTGCGCATCTTCACGCCCACCGTCGAGATGCCGTTCGCCGGCCACCCGCTGGTGGGCACCGCCTGGCTGCTGCGCCACGAGGGCCGACCGATCGACGCGCTGCGGCCGCCTGCGGGCGAGGTGCTGGTCTCCTACGACCGTGACCGGGTGTTCGTGGCCGGACGGCCCGAATGGGCACCGGACTTCGAGCTTGTGGACTGCGGCGAGCCCGCCGCCGTCGAGGCGCTGGAGGGCCCGCCGGGCGGCGGCGACCTGGTCATGGCGTTCGCACAAGCCGGGAGTGGCGAGGTGCGCGCCCGGGTCTTCCCGCGCTCGCTGGGCATCGACGAGGACGAGGCCACGGGCGCCGCCGCCGTGCGGCTCGGAGCGCTGCTCGGCCGGCCGGTAACGATCCGCCAAGGACTGGGGTCGGAGATCCAGGTGCGCCCTCTGGACGACGGCCGAGTCCAGGTCGGCGGCCGCGCGGTGCTCGACGAGGTGCGTGCGCTGCCTCACTGAGCGCGCCACGGGTCCGGCTAGGGTTGGCACATGGAAGGACAGCGGCCGCTCGAGCTGATCCTGGCTCGGAACCTGCTCGCCAGCCTGTCCACCCCCGCCCTGCTCACCGACGCCGAGGGCACGGTGGTGTTCTACAACGAGGCGGCCGGCAAGACGCTCGGCCAGCGCTTCGAGGAGAGCGGGCCCCTGAGCGCTGACGAGTGGGGGCAGGCCCACGGCCCGTTTTACGAGAGCGGCGAGCGGATTCCGTACGAGGAGCTCGAGCTGCCGAAGCAGATGACGCAGGGCAAGGCCGGCCACGGCCGCTTCCACATCCGCTCGGTGGACGGCAAGACTCACCTGATCGAGGCCAGCGGCCTGCCGATCGTGGCCACCGGCGGCCAGCGCGGCGGCATGACGTTCTTCTGGGAGCCCGAGTGAAGGTCAAGGTCTGGGGCGTGCGCGGCTCCGTCCCGGCTCCGGGGCCGGAGACCAACCGCTACGGGGGCAACACCTCCTGCGTACAGGTCACGCTCTCCGACGGCACGGTGCTGGCGCTGGACGCGGGCACCGGCATCCGCTCGCTGGGGCTGTCGATGCCTGGCCCGTCTCAGATCAACATCCTGCTAACGCACCTGCACCTGGACCACATCCAGGGGCTCATGTTCTTCGCCCCGGCGTTCCGCCCCAAGTCCGAGATCACGATCTGGGGGCCGGAGGCGCCTGAGGCCAGCCTCGAGAGCCGGATCGCGCGCTACCTGTCCGCGCCCCTGTCGCCGGTGGAGGTGCGCGAGCTCCCGTGCGACGTCTCGTTCCTGGACACCCCGGAGGCGGAGTGGGAGATCGGCCCCGCCCGAATCCGAGCGGCCTCGGTGAGCCATCGCGGCCCGACGCTGGGCTACCGCATCACAGAGGGAGACCAGTCGCTCTGCTACATCCCCGACCACGAGCCCGCGCTGGGCGCCGACCTGGACGAGCTGGCGCCCGAGTGGATCTCTGGGTACGAGTTGGCACGGGGCGCGTCGGTGCTCATCCACGATTGCCAGTACACCGACGACGAGTATCCCGACCACGTCGGCTGGGGCCACTCGAGCGTGTCGGCGGCCCTCTCCTTCGCGAAGCGCGTGGACGCCCATCGCACGGTGCTGTTCCATCACGACCCCTGCACTCCGACGATGCGCTGGACCGCCTGCAGGCCACCGTGGAGGACCGCTGGACCGCGATGGGAGCCGACCCGGCGGCGGTGGAGCTGGCGGTGGAGCGCCGCGAGATCGAGGTCGGCGCTGTGCCGACCGCCGCCGCTTGAGTCAGTCCTCGCTCGACATCAGGGCCACGGGCACGCCCAGCGCCGCCTCGCGGCGCACGGTCGCGATCCGGCGGCCCGGCTGGATCGCATCTCGCGGCTCGCCGAGGAGCTGTCTGAGCCGCACCGCGCTCGCCTCGAGGTCCCGCACGACGAACGCCAGGCCCCAGAAACGGGCGGGCGCCTCGAGGTCCTGCGCCGCCTCGGTGCCGGGCGGGTGCTCGATGACCTCCAGCAGCGGCTCGCCGACGCGGAAGAAGGCCTGCCGGCGAGCGCCCGCCGCCGTCGGGCCCTCGCGCACCCGGCGCAGATCCAGCCCGGCGGCTTCGAGCGCGGAGACGGTGCGGTCCAGGTCGGGGCTGAAGGCCACCACGTGGTCGAGTCGCGTGACGCCATTGGGGTGAGCTGCCGCGAGGGCCGCCGCCGGCGCGTCGCTCGCCCGGCCGGTGGGCAGCCCGTCGAGCTCCGTCGAGCTCAGGCCGGTCAGCTCCCAACCCGTGATCCGCTTCCCGGAGCCGGCGCCGCCCAGCGAGATCGTCACGGCGCCGGCGGTGGCGGTCTGGCCGTTCACCTGGAAGCCCGCCTCGCGCCAGGCCGAGGGCTCCGCAGCGACCGCGAGCCGCGTCAGTAGGGGACGCACCGGCCCTTTCTAGCGCAGTCGCGCGCCGATGCTCGATCATGCCGCGGGTGAAGGCCGCGATCTCCGTCCGCGCCCCCCTGCGAATCGCCCTCGGGGGAGGCGGCACCGACCTGCCGTCGCACTACGGGGCCCATGGCGGATTCGTGGTCTCGGCCGCGATCGACCGGCGTGTGCAGCTCACCGTCGGGGAGTCCGACGGCCGCGTTACCGCCTGGAGCACCTGGAGGTCGAGGAGGTCGCCGACCCAGCCGACATTCGCCACCCGATCCTGCGGGCGGCGATCACCCGGCACGGCAACGGGCGCCCGCTGACCCTCTGGTCGCGAGGCGACGTGCCGCCTGGAACCGGGCTCGGCTCGTCCGGCAGCTACACCGTCTGCGCCGTCAAGGCGCTGGCGCTGGCGGGCGGCGAGGATCTCTCACCGGCAGAGGTGGCCGAGGCCGCCTGCGCCATCGAGCTCGGCGACCTGGCCCGCACCGTGGGCAAGCAGGACCAGTACGCCGCGGCCTTCGGGGGCGTGAATGCCTTCACTTTCCGGCGCAACGGCAGCGTGGACGTGCGCAGGCTCGACCTGTCTGCGGACACACGCACCGCGCTGGCGGAGCGCTTCCTCCTGTTCTTCACCGGGGAGAGCCGATCGGCCTCCGACATGCTCGCGGGCCAGGTGGAGCGGTCGCTGTCGGGCGACATGGAGTTACGGGCCAACCTCTTCCGCACCGAGGAGCTCGCCCGGGCGGTGGCAGAGGTGCTGGAGGAGGGGCGGCTCGAGCTGTTGGGCGGGCTGCTCTCCAGGCTGTGGGACCTCAAGCGCCAGCGCCAGCCCCTGACCGCCACGCGCAGGTTCGACGAGCTGCGAACGGCGGCGCTGGAGGCGGGCGCCGAGACGGCGATGCTGCTGGGAGCCGGCGGCGGCGGCTTCCTGCTGGCCTACGCGCCCGAGCCCGACCCCGTGCGCGATGCGCTGGAGTCGGCGGGCGCCCCCGAGCTGACCTTCGGCCTGGACGAGGATGGCTGCGTGGTGGAGTGACGGCCGGCCGGCGGGGCGCTCGCCCCCGCCGGCCTGGCCGTTGCTTCTCAGGACTGGTCGATGCAGAGGACGACGACGCTGAAGTTGTCCGCCGCGCCGTTCTTGTGTATCCGCGCCGACCAGGAGTTGAGATTCCCGGGCGTGGGGAAGCTCTCGACGAGATCCGATGTCGCGAGGACGTTTGCCGGCCCGCCCGAGATAAGCCTGTCACCGGGGTCGCATGCCCGGGTCAGCACGAAGGTCCCATCCCCGAGGTCGGTGCCAGCAGCAACGGCGGACTCCCGCTTGTACACGGTGCTCCGCAGGAACGTCGAGGGAAGGCTGCCCCCCAGGCGATCCGCTGTCGGAACGCTCCCCAGGCTCGACTCGTCCACGTCCGCGCCGGTCACGCTGTTGTCCGCCACATCGGCGCCGGTCAGGGCGCCGTCGGCCACCTCGGCGCCGCTCACGGCGTTCGGGCCGATGGTGGGGTTCGGATAGGAGCCGGTCAAATCGCCGCCGGCCGTGCCCACGGGAGCCGCCGCGCCGGCGATCGGGACTCGGCCCAGGCTCGACTCGCGCACGTCCGCCCCGGTGACGGCGTTGTTGCGGATATCCGCGCCCGTGAGCGCGTTGTTGCGCACGTCGGGGCCGCGGATGGTGCTGTTCTTGATCTCGCGCCCGTCGATCGAGCCGGTGGCGAGGCCGTAGGACACCCCGCCCATCGAGATGAACAGCGCCACGACGCTGATGATCAGGGCAGGTGACGGTCGCTGCAGGCGAATGCGCTTCAAGGGTGAGTCCTCCTCTGGAGTTGTTCGACGGCCGGAACCTTGAAGCGCAGGCAGGACGTGTCAACGCGCGTTCTAGACACCGGGGCCGGAGCGCCCGCTCCGCCGGGATAGGATCGCGCCACCGTGGCCCGCGACCTCAAGCTCGGCCTGAACACCGGCTACTGGGCCGCCGGGCCGCCCCACGGCGCCCCGGAGGCCATTGCCGAGGCCGACAGGCTGGGGTTCGACTCGATCTGGACCGCGGAGTCCTACGGCTCCGACGTGCTCACGCCGCTGGCATGGTGGGGCGCCGCAACCGAGCGGGTCAAGCTGGGCACGGCGATCATGCAGATGTCGCGCGCGCACCCCGGCGGCGGCCGCCATGGCCGCGATGACCATGGACCACCTCTCGGGCGGCCGCTTCATCCTCGGGCTCGGCGTCTCGGGCCCGCAGGTCGTGGAGGGCTGGTACGGGCAGCCGTTCGCCAAGCCGCTCGCGCGGACCCGCGAGTACGTGGCGATCGTGCGCGACATCGTGGCGCGTGACGGGCCGGTCACCGCACCCGGCCCGCACTACCCGCTCCCCTACCCCGACGGCACCGGCCTGGGCAAGCCGCTCAAGCCGACGCTCCACCCGGTGCGCGAGCGCATCCCGATCTTCCTCGGGGCCGAGGGGCCCAAGAACGTGGCGCTGGCCGGCGAGATCTGCGACGGCTGGCTGGCGCTGTTCTTCTCCCCCGCCCACCAGGACTTCTACCGCGATGCCCTTGCGGAGGGCTTCGCCCGCGAGGGCGCCCAGCACGACTTCGACTCGTTCGAGGTCTGCGCGACGGTCCCGCTGATCGTCCACGACGACGTGGAGCAGGCGGCCGACATGCTGCGCCCGATGTACGCGCTCTACTTCGGCGGCATGGGCGCCCGCAAGGCCAACTTCCACAACGACGTGCCGCGCCGGATGGGATACGAGGACGAGGCCAGCACGATCCAGGACCTCTACCTGGACGGCAAGAAGGACGAGGCCGCGGCCGCACGTGCCCACCAAGCTCATCGAGCAGCTGGCGCTGATCGGCCCCGCCGACAAGATTCGCCGCGACCTCGACGCGTGGCGCGAGTCGATCGCCACCACGCTGCTCATCGGCGGCGACGCCGCGATGGTGCGCACCGCCGCCGAGCTCGTCCAGGGCTAGCGTCGATGGGGGCGCTGGACGGCGTCCTGGTGGCCGACTTCTCGCGGATCCTCTCCGGCCCGCTGGCGACGATGCTCATGGGCGACCTGGGCGCCGACGTGGTTAAGGTCGAGCGGCCGGGGACAGGCGACGACACCCGAACGTGGGGTCCGCCGTTCCGCGGTGAGGACAGCACCTACTACCTGTCGGTCAACCGCAACAAGCGCAGCGTGTCGCTGAACCTGTCCGACGAGCGGGACCTGGCGCTGGCGCGCACGCTGGCGTTGCGCGCAGACGTGCTCGTGGAGAACTTCCGGCCGGGCACGCTGGAGCGGCTCGGCCTGGGCTACGAGGCCCTGCGCGCGGAGAACCCGGGCCTGGTGCTCTGCTCCATCAGCGGTTTCGGCCGGGAGGGCGGCGCCGAGATGGCCGGCTATGACTTCGTGGCGCAGGCTGCGGGCGGGCTGATGAGCGTCACCGGCGACCCCGACGGCGAGCCGACCAAGGTGGGCGTGGCGCTGGTGGACGTGGTCGCCGGCCTGTACGCCACGGTGGGGATCCTGGCGGCGCTGCGCGCCCGCGAGCGCACGGGCCGCGGCCAGCGGGTGGATGTGAACCTGTTGTCCAGCGTCTTGGCGGCGCTGGTGAACCAGTCCTCCGCGCAGGTCGCCGCCGGGGCGACCCCGGGCCGAATGGGCAACGCGCACCCCAGCATCGCGCCGTACGAGATCCTGCGCTGCGCCGACGGCGCGCTGGCCGTGGCCGCCGGCAATGACAGTCAGTTCGCGGCTCTATGCGGAGCGCTCGGGGACGAGGGGCTGGCCGCGGACCGGCGCTTCGCGACCAACCCCGACCGGGTGGTCAATCGCCCTGAGCTGCGCGACGCGCTGGAGGAGAGGCTGGAGGCCGCAAACGTGGACGCCTGGGTCGATGCGCTCGGCACCGCGGGCGTGCCGTGCGCGCCCGTGAACGACATCGCCGCCGCCCTCGAGCTGGCCGAGAACCTGGGCCTCGCGCCCGTGCGCGACGCCGGCGGCACGCCTACGGTCGCCGACCCGATCGAGCTGTCCGAGACCCCACCAGCGTACGAGCGCCACCCGCCCGCGCTCGGCGAGCACGACGCCGAGATCCGGGCCTGGCTGGCGGGCTGAGCGCCCCACCGACGACGCGCCCGGGGAGCGAGGCCCGGCCGGGCGCCGCGTTGCAGAACGGTCCAGTTGCAAGAAGTCCTGCAAGGTGCAGGATTTTGGACTGATACAACGACGCCGCACGCCGAGTCGCTCCGGGCCGTCCGGGGCGAACGGGGGAACCATGCGGCCACCCGGCCGCGGGGGCGAATCTCGGGCGCCGGCAACGGCCTCCCGGGTAGCGCACAGGCGCGAGCCCGTCAGCTCACCTCGTAGGCGCGGTCCCGACATACGAGGTGGAAACGATTTGAGCTCGGTCCAGAGGGACCTTGCAAGCCGTGAGGTCTGGTCGATGTCGATCGAGCGCTCGCACGAGCGCCGGCGGCGCCACGGCGCCACGCCGGGGCTGGCCGCCCGCGACCTGCTGCCGCGGGTAGCCCGAGACATGGCCGACCACGACCTGTGGCGCCACTCGCGCTGGCTCTCGCAGACCCGCCGCGAGGCGGCGGACCAGCGGCGAGAGCTGCCGCTGCCGTCCAAGCGGGGGCTGTCGGTGGCAGCGCTGCTGGCGGTGTCGGGCTCGGCGGTGGCCGCAACGGCCGGCGACCTGAGCGAGGGATCGGACGTCGCGCAGGCCGCCGAGACGCGTTCGCGGGGCGGCGGCGTGGCCGCGCTCCAGCGCGCGCTGGGCATCTCCTCCGACGGAGTCTTCGGGCCGCAGACCGAGCGTGCGCTCAAGCGCTGGCAGCGCTCGCATGGCTTGGTGGCCGACGGCATCGCCGGGCCGGCCACCCGCCGCGCACTGGGCATGCGCAGCGGCCCGGTGCTCAAGCGCCGCGGCGGCGGCGGGCGCTCCAGCCGCGCCGGAAAGAGCCGCCGCACGCGTGGCGGAGGGGTGTCGGCCCTGCAGCGCAGGCTCGGCGTGCCCGCCGACGGCGTGTTCGGCTCGCAGACCGAGCGCGCGCTCAAGCGCTGGCAGCGCCGGCGCGGGTTGAGCGCCGACGGCGTGGCAGGCCCCGTCACCCGCCGCGCCCTCGGCCTGGGCTCCGGCCCGATGCTGAGGCGCGGAGGCCGCGCGGGCGGTACCCGCGACAACGCCTCGGCCATCGTGCGCCGGGTCGTGGCGGCCGGGAACCGCATCGCATACAAGCCCTACAAGTACGGGGGCGGGCACGGCTCGTTCCGCGACTCCGGCTACGACTGCTCCGGCTCGGTCTCCTACGCCCTTCACGGCGGCGGCCTGTTGGGCCGCCCCCGCGATTCGGGCGGCTTCACCAGCTACGGGCGCCCGGGGCGCGGCCGGCGGATAACGATCTACGCCAACTCCGGCCACGTGTACATGGTCATCGACGGCCGCCGCTTCGACACCAGCGCCCGCCGCGTCAGCGGATCGCGCTGGACCTCGCGCCAGCGCAGCTCGGCGGGATACGTGGCCCGCCACCCCGCGGGCCTCTAGCGCCCGCCGTCCGCGATCATCGGACGGTGCCCGGCTCCGACGGCCGCTTCGCCCCCAGCCCCAGCGGCACGCTGCACCTGGGCAACCTGCGCACCGCGCTCCTCGCGTGGCTGTTCGCCCGCTCGCAGGGCGCGCGCTTCCTGCTGCGGATCGAGGACCTCGACCCGGCGCGGTCGCGCCCCCAGCACGAGCGCGGGCAGATCGCCGACCTGCGGGCCATCGGAATCGACTGGGACGGCGAGCCCGTGCGCCAGTCCGAGCTCACCGAGCGCTACCGGGCGGCGCTGGGCGAGCTGGAGGCGGCCGGGCGCGTCTATCCGTGCTGGTGCTCGCGCGCCGAGATCCGGGCCGCGGCGGAGGCCCCGCACGGACCGCTTCCCGAGGGCGCCTACCCGGGCACCTGCCGCGAGCTCACCGCCGCCCAGCGGGCCGAGCGCGAGCGCACCGCGGAGCGGCCGCCCGCGCTGAGGCTCGACGCGCGCCGGGAGCGGGTGACCTTCGAGGATCGCCTGCACGGGCGAGTAGAGGGCGAGGTGGACGACCTGGTGCTCTGGCGTGGGGACGGGGCGCCCGCCTACAACCTGGCAGTGGTGGTAGACGACGCCAAGCAGGGCATCGGCGAGGTGGTTCGCGGCGACGACCTGCTGGAGAGCACCCCGCGGCAGCTGCTGCTCGGCCGCCTCCTGGGCCTGCCGGCGCCCGGCTACGCCCACGTACCCGTGGTGCTGGGGCCAGACGGCAGGCGTCTGGCCAAGCGCCACGGCGCGGTCACGCTGGCTGACCGCGCAGCCCTTGGCGAGGGGCCCGCCGACGCCGTTGCTTGGATGGCCCACAGCCTCGGCCTGGCCGAGCCCGGCGAACGACCTGGCGCGAGCGACCTGATCGAGCGCTTCGACCCGGCCGCCCTGCCGCGTTCGCCCGGGCACGTGGATCGTTGACTCATGGTCCGGCTCTCGCGGCGGGGTCATACTCCGACACCTGACGGCACTCGCGCTGAGTGCCGAATGTAAGGAGGGACGATGCCGCTCTACCTATCCAGGTTCAGCTATACGCCGGAGGCGTGGGCCAGGCTGATCGACGAGCCCGAGGACCGCCGAGAGGCCGCCCAGTCGTACGTCGAGTCGGTCGGTGGGAAGCTCCACGGGTTCTGGTACGCCTTCGGGGCTCACGACGGATACACCCTGTGGGAGGCGCCCGACAACGTGTCCATGGCCGCGGTCGCGCTGGCGCTGAGCGGCGGCGGTGCTCTCAGCCCGCTCGAAACCACGGTCCTCCTGACCGTCGAAGAGACCATGGAGGCGATGAGCATGGCCCAGCAGGTCCATTACAGAGCGCCCGGCGCTTCAGCGGGCTGATGATCGACCCCGGTGTGAGCGTGGGGCACGTGCATCTGAAGGTGGCGGATCTTGACCGTGCTGTGGCCTTCTACCGCGACGTGCTCGGGTTCGAGGTCCAGACGACGCTCGGCGACCAGGCCGCGTTCCTTTCGGCCGGCGGCTACCACCACCACATCGGGCTGAACACCTGGCAGAGTTAAGGCCGAGGTGGATTCCCGAGGACGCCGACCTCGCTG
>CAVWIW010000004.1:0-50562 GCA_963755215.1 uncultured Thermoleophilaceae bacterium | reverse complement strand
TCAGATCCCCGACTTCGTGCGCGGCGACTGGCACTGGGAGCGCTGGACGGGCTCCTTCTCGGACTCCTGGTTCTGCATCGGCCCCGTGCTGGCGCTGGCGGCCCTGGCGCCGGGCACGCCGTCGCTCGACGACGCCGGGATCTACGCCCTCGCGCTCGCCGCCCAGATGGCCTGTGACCTGACCTGGGTCGGCCTTCGCGATCGCCTGCTGGAGTCCGTGCCGGGCGCCGGCACCATCCCGTTCGTCGAGATCTGGCGCATCTGGATCGGAGTGGCCACCTTCGACGCGATGCTCACGCCGGTGGCGTTCGTGGTGTCCGTCGCGGCGGTGTCCGAGCCGATCGCCCTGCTGGCGACGGTCCCGTTCGTGCTCATGCTCGACACCTTCTCCCGCGAACGCCGGGCGCGCTACGGGAAGACGCTCGAACTGCAGCGCGCCTACCGCGGCACGGTGATGCTGCTGTCCGACGTCGTTGAGTTCGATGACGAGTACACGGCGGAGCACAGCCGCTCGGTGGTCGACCTGGTGCATGCCACGGCCGACGAGCTCAACGTCGATCCGGGCGCTCGCGAAGAGCTCGAGTTCGCCGCGATGCTGCACGACGTCGGCAAGATCGCGATCCCGAAGGAGATCCTGAACAAGCCGGCCAAGCTCACCGAGGAAGAGTTCGCCGTGATGAAGACCCACACGATCGAGGGCCAGTTCATGCTCGACCAGGTGGGCGGGCTGCTGGCCAGGGTCGGCGAGATCGTGCGGGCCTGCCACGAGCGCTGGGACGGCAACGGCTATCCGGACGGCATCGCCGGCGAGGAGATCCCGCTGGCCTCGCGGATCGTGTTCGCATGCGATGCCTACAACGCCATGACCAGCGACCGCGTCTACCGCAAGGCTCTGGCGCGCGCCACGGCCGTCGAGGAGCTGCGGGCCAACGCCGGGACCCAGTTCGACCCGCGCGTCGTTGCCGCCCTCATCCGGGTGGTGGAGCTCACGCGACCCGAGCTGGGCCTCTCACCCGCGGACGACATCAGGGCCGTGCTGGCCGACCGCCCCGCCAGCGCCAACGTGCGGGCCGCCCTCTAGCTCGCGCTCTTCTACAGCAGCGTCGTCGGTGTTCCAGGTGTCGCGCAGGAGCACGGCGGAGGCGGCCCAGACAGCGATGCCGATGCCGCCGGCGACGATCAGCAGCGCACGGGTCCCGACCAGTGAGATTGCTGCGCCTGCGGCCAGGAAGGCAATGGCGAAGGCCCAGGACGCCATGGAGTCCTTGATGCCGAAGACGCGGCCGGTGAGCTCGTCGCTGACCGTGCGCTGGATCAGCAGCCGCTCGTAGACCAGCACGACGCCGTTGCCGAACCCCGCCAGCGCGAACGTGGCCAGCGCCACCCCGAAGACCGGCGCCAGGCCCGTGGCGAGCAGGCCACCACCCATCGCGGCCAGGCCGATCAGGTATGACCGCTTGAGCTCGGGCAATGTCCCGCCCTGGGACCCGGACAGGGACCCGACGATGAAGCCCACGCCGAAGAGCGTGACCAGCACGGAGAACCCGGCCTCGCTGGCCTTGAGGTCCTCGGTGGCGAAGAACAGCTCGCCCACGTTGAAGAGGCCGGCGCAGAACAGCGCCGCGCTGGAGGCCACCAGGATCGCGCGGATGCCGCTCAGCCGGGAGACGGTGCGGACGCCCTCCCGCGCCTCCCTGGCCAGAGACCGCCGGCGCTCGGGATCCCCCACCAGCACTGGCGCAGCCCCGAAGCGCAGGAACGTCAGCACCACGGCCGACGCCCCGAAGCTCACGGCGTTCACGGCCGTGATCGCCTCGGCGGACCCCACGAAGAGCAGGAACGCAGCCGCCATCGCCGGGCCGGCGGTGAAGCCCAGGTCGGCGATCGCCCCGTAGAGGGAGGTCGTGGCCGGTACCCGGCGCGGCTCGTCCACCAGGCTCGGCAGCGCGGCGAGCGCCGACGGCGTGAACAGGCCAGTGCCGATGCCCGCCAGCAGCGCGAACCCCACCGTGGCCTCGAAGCTGCCCACCAGCGCAACGCCTCCGAACGCCACGGCGCGCATCACGTCCGCGGCCACCGTGCACCAGCGCCGCGACCAGCGGTCCGCCGCCGCGCCGAAGACGGGCCCCAGCAGCATGGCCGGAACCACGTCGGCCAGCAGCACGAGAGTCACCGCCCACGGCGAGTCGAAGCGGTCGCGGGCGATCAGCAGCAGGGCGATGTAGCCGGCCCCGGTCCCGAGGGCGGACTGAGTGAGGACGGCGAAGAAGACCCGAGCGCGCGGCTCGCTCCTCAGCAGGTCGATGGATTCACGCACGTCTGGGTCCTCCTGACCGCAGATAACGAGCCCCAGAAAGCGCCAAGACCGCACCTGGAGGCGCGGTCTTGACCTGCACTGCTATGGGACGCCTAACGACGACCTGGCATTGGGCTGTACCTCCCTTGCAAGGGATAGCTCGTTGTTCGGCACAAGTTCCATCCGGGAACCTGTGCACTTGGCCCGCGCAGTGTGGCACGGCGTCAGTTCTTGCGCAAACTATTTGCAGGAAACTGTGCATCGAGAAGGACTCGCGCCGCCCGCCCGCGACGCCGGGCGACGTCACGCCGCGGCGACGGGCAGCCTGTCGCCCGCACTGAGCGGGCTCGCCGGTGACCGCTGGGCCGCCTCCACCTCGCTGGCCGACACCGACAGCGGGTGATGGCAGGCCGCAAGGTGCCCCTCCGCGTACGCGGTCAGCGGCGGCTCCTCGGTCCTGCACACGTCCGTGGCCCGCGGGCAGCGGGGATGGAACACGCATCCCGCCGGCGGGTCGATCGGGTTGGGCGGCTCGCCCGAGACGATGATCCGCTCGCGCTCGCGGTTCTCGCGCGGGTCGGGGATCGGGATCGCGCCGAGGAGGGCGCTGGTGTAGGGATGGATCGGCTTCTTGTAGAGCGCCTCGGCCGGCGAGAGCTCCATGAGCTTGCCCAGGTACATCACCGCGATCCGGTCCGAGACGTGGCGCACGACGCTCAGGTCGTGGGCCACGAACAGGTAGGCCAAGCCGAGGTCCTCCTGGAGGTCCTCGAGCAGGTTCACGATCTGCGCCTGCACCGACACGTCCAACGCGGACACCGGCTCGTCGAGCACCACCAGCTTGGGCTCCAGCGCCAGCGCCCGCGCGATGCCGATCCGCTGGCGCTGGCCGCCCGAGAACTCGTGCGGGTAGCGGCGAGCGTGCTCGGGAGCCAGCCCCACCCGGTCCAGGAGGTCACGCACGCGCTCTGACGCATCGTCCTCGGAGGCACCGTGCAAGCGGAGCGGCATGGACACGATCTGGTTCACCGTCTTGCGCGGGTTCAGCGATGCGAAGGGGTCCTGGAAGACCATCTGCATCTCGCGCCGCAGCGGTCGCATCTCGCGCCGGCCCGCCTCGGAGATCTCGCGGCCCCCGAACCGGATCGAGCCCTCGGTGGGGTCGATCAGGCGCATGAGCGTGCGCGAGAGCGTGGTCTTGCCGCACCCGGACTCGCCCACGAGGCCGAGTGTCTGGCCGCGCTCGAGCTCGAAGCTCACGTCGTCGACCGCGTGCACCCGGGCGACCTCGCGGTCGACCAGCACGCCCGCCTTGATCGGGAAGTGCAGCTTCAGGTGCTCCACGGCCAGCAGCGGCACTCCGTTCTCGCTCATCACGCCTTGGCTCCGTCGGGCGCTGCCAGCCCGATCTGACCCTCCACCATGCGCAGCTCGCGCTTGCGGCCGGGCCACAGCCAGCAGCGATCGGAATGCGCTGACCCCTCCTCTGCGCGCGCCTCCAGGGCGGGGTCCTGCGTGCACTTCTCAAAGGCGTGCGGGCAGCGCGGCCGGAAGTGGCAGCCGGCCGGCCTGTCGGCGAGCGACGGCGGCAGCCCGGCGATGGCGGGCAGCCGCTCCGGCCGGTCGCGGTCCACCCGCGCGATGGAGCCCAGCAGGCCCCAGGTGTAGGGGTGCTGAGGGTCGTAGAAGACTTCGTCCAGCGTCCCCTGCTCCACGATCCGGCCGGCGTACATCACGGCCACGCGATCCGCCACGTCCGCCACGACTCCCAGGTCGTGGGTCACGAGGATGACTCCCGCGCCGGTCTCCTCGCGCAACTCGCGAATGCGCTCCAGGATCTGGGCTTGGATCGTCACGTCCAGCGCCGTCGTGGGCTCGTCGGCGATGAGCACGCTGGGATCGCAGGACAGCGCCAGCGCGATCATCACGCGCTGGCGCATGCCGCCCGAGAACTCGTGCGGATAGTGCGTGGCGCGGTCGCGCGCGCGGGGAATGCCCACCCGCTCCAGCAGCTCGATCGCTCGCTCACGCGCCTCCCCCTCGCCGACCGGCTCATGCGCGCGGATCTGCTCCGCGATCTGGTAGCCGATCCGGTGGACCGGGTTCAGCGAGGTCATCGGGTCCTGGAACACCATCGCGATCTCCGCCCCGCGGACAGCGCGCAGCTGGGCCTCGGTGGCTCCGACGAGCTCGACGTCGCGGTAGTGGGCGGTGCCCGAGAAGCGCGCGTTGGGCGAGCGCGTAAGGCCCATGAGCGTCATTGCCGTGACCGACTTGCCCGAGCCGGACTCTCCAACCACCGCCAGGATCTCGCCGGGCCGCAGCTCGAACGACACGCCGTCCACGGCCCGCACCACGCCCTCCTCGGTGGCGAACGACACCTCGAGCTCCTCGACGCGCAGGATCGGCTCGCTCACTGCAGCCTGATCCTCGGGTCGAGCAGGGCGTAGACGATGTCCACGATGGTGTTGAGGAACACGATGAAGAAGGCCCCGAACAGGGTCGTCGCCAGCACCGGCGGAACGTCCAGCTGGGCGATCGAGTCGGCTGCGTACTGGCCAACTCCCTCGAGGTCGAACACGGTCTCGGTGAGGATCGCGCCGCCACCCACGACGAGCCCGAAGTCGAGCCCCCACAGCGTCACGATCGGGATCATCGAGTTGCGCAGCACGTGGCGCAGCAGGATCTGCCGCTCGCCGAGGCCCTTGGCCCGGGCCGTGCGGACGTAGTCCTCGTTCATGGTGTCCAGCACGTTGGAGCGCAGCACGCGCGAATAGATGCCGATGAACAGCAGGGCCAGCGCCGTCCAGGGCATGATCAGGTGGTATGCCCAGTCGACCGGGTCCTCGGTGAGCGGCACGTAACCGCCGTTGGGGAACAGGCCGGCCTTGAAGCCCAGGTAGTAGTTCATGAGCGCGCCGAGCCAGAAGACGGGCACCGAGATCCCAACGAGCGCGAGGACGGTGAGCAGGCGGTCGGACACCATGCCCGCCCGCACCGCGCTCCACAGCCCAAACGCCACCCCGAACGCGAACCAGATTATGGCCGCGCCGATGGAGAGCGAGAGCGTGGCAGGGATGCCCTTGACGATCTCCTCGCGGACGTTGAGCTGCGTGAAATAGGAGATCGCGCTGCCGCTGAAGACCTTCTGCATCGTGGTCGCGTACTGAACCGGCAGCGACTTGTCGAAGTTCCACTCCCGCCGGATCTGCTCGATCTGAGTCTCGGTGGGCGTCTTGCCGGCCATCCGCACCGCGGGGTCGCCGTTGGGGATCACGTTGAAGATCAGGAACGTGAGCACGGAGACCGCGAACAGCACGGCCACCATCTGGATCAGCCGGCGGGCGATGAAACGGCCCATCAGTGCTCCACCCGGATCTTGGCCTTGGGGTCGAACGCGTCGCGCACGCCGTCGCCGAACACGTTGAGCGACAGCACGGTGAGCACCAGCATCAGGCCGGGCACGATCGCCTGGTGCGGCGCGGACACGATCCGCTCCACGCCGGAGCCGATCATGTTGCCCCACGAGGGGTCGGGCGGATTCACACCAGCGCCGAGGAATGACAGCGCCGCCTCCAGCAGGATCGCATTGGCCACCATCAGCGGCAGGAACACCACGATCGTGGACGACAGGTTGGGCAGCAGCTCCGAGAACATGACCCGCAGCGGGCCGGCACCCTGGGCGCGGGCGGCCTCCACGAACTCCTTTTCGCGCAGTCCCAGCACCTGGCCGCGCAGCGGCCTGGCCATGTACGGGATGTACACCACCGCGATCACCAGGATCGGGATGAGCTTGGAGTTGGGGGCGATCGTGATTGGGCCCACCTGTAGCCCGCCCAGCGCGAGGGCGGTGCCGAGCGCCACGCCCAGCAGGATCACCGGGAACGCCCAGATCACGTCCAGGATGGGGCGGATCGAGCCGTCGACCCAGCCGCGCAGGTAGCCGGCCAGGAGCCCGAGGATGGTCGCGAGGAGCGCGGTGATCAGCGCCGCCGAGATTCCGATGACCAGCGACGCGCGTGCCCCGTAGAGCAGCCGCACCATGATGTCGCGGCCGTTGGTGTCGGCGCCCAGGAAGTACTCCTTCTGCCACGTCGGCCCGATCGCGACGCCGTCCGGGGACACGACGTCGGTCATCTTGCCGTCGATCTCGATCTGACCCGACAGGTTGTTCGACAGCGGCCCGCGGCCCGCGATGTTCTCCCAGACGGGCGCCGCGACGGCCATCAGCACCAGCACCACGAACAGGATGCCGAACGCCAGCGCCACCCTGTTGCGGCGCAGGCGGCGCAGGGCCACCCGCCACGGCCCGGCGCCCGACGTCCGCTCCTGCTCAGCCGCCTCCTCGAAGGCGGCGGGTCCCTGGAACGAGAAGCCGGAGGTCGCCGGTTCGCTGGCCACGTCTCACCGCCCCGCACGTACGGGGAGGGCGCTCGAGCGCCCTCCCCTGCGTGCGGTGTGGGCTACTTGAGGCAGAAGCTCGAGTAGTCGTTCTGGTAGAGCGGGTGGAACCGCGAGCAGTTCTCGAAGTCCATCCGCTCCGAGAAGAAGGTGGCCACCTTCTCCGAGCCGTAGGGAGCCACGTAGGACTCCTCGACGACACGCTTGTCGACCGCCGCCCACCGATCGGCGACCTTCTCAACGTCCGTCTCCTGCTTCAGCTCGGCGATCTCCTTGTTGATCGTCGGGTCATCGACCCGGCCGAAGTTCTGGTTGTTGGTCGGCTGGTTGGTTGCCCCGTCCACCAGGAACATGAAGTTCGCCGGGTGCGGGAAGTCCTGGTACCAGTTGGCGGCGCCTGTCTGCGGCTTGGTCTTCTCGTTGCCCACGGTGGCGAAGTACACGCCGCCGTCGACCGTCTTCAGCTTGGCCTTGAAGCCGATCTTGTTCAGCAGGTCCGTGTAGTACTGGCCGATCTCGGGCCTGTTCTCGTCAGTGTTGGTGTAGACGGTGACCGCGTCGCCGTCGACGCCGGCGTCCTTGATCATCTGCTCGGCCTTCTGGGGGTCGCCCGGCCCGTTGGGGTCGCCGAACGGGCACGGATCGATCTTCTGGTGGCCCGGCACGCCCTCCGGCAGGAAGTTGCACCCCGGCGCAAGCCGGCCGCCGAACAGCCGCGCCAGTGCCTTCGAGTCGATCGCCGTGTTGACCGCCTCGCGGACCTCCTTCTTGTCGAACGGGGCCAGCGTCGAGTTCATGAAGAAGTAGTAGGTGTTCGGGGTGGGCTGCTCGCGGTAGCGATCCTTGTACTTGGAGCGCACCTCGGGCAGGAGATCCGCCGGGGGCGGGTCCTGCATGTAGTCGAGCTCGCCGCTGATCACGTCCTGGGTCTGGCGCTCGGCCGACTTGACGATCTTGGTCGTGATCTTCTGGATGTTGCCCTTGGGGATGTCGGGCGCATCGAAGCCCTTGACCTGCTCCATCACGAACTCGCGGTTGGGCACCGACTTCGTGAAGGCATAGGGGCCGTAGCCGGGCGGGGGGTCCGTGGACAGGTTCTTGAACGGCGTGTCGCTGGGCACGATGCCCGCGAAGTTCATGCCCAGCACGTTGCTGAAGGTGCCGTCGGCCTCCTTGAGCTTGATCGTGACCTTGCCCGTGGCATCGTCGGTCTCGATGCCCGAGATGTCGCCGTCGGACTTGCCGGCCTTCACGTACTCGTCAGCGCCCACGATCCCCTCGTAGAAAGGCGCGCCGCCCGACTCGAGGTTGAGCACGCGCTTGATCGTGTGCTCGAAGTCGCTGGCCTTGATCGCCTTGCCGTTGGAGAACTTGATGCCCTCGCGCAGGGTGAAGGTGTAGGTCTTGCCGTCCTTGGAGATCTCGGGGAGCGCCTCGGCGGCCCCGGGGATGAGCTCGGCGCCCTTCGCGCCCTCGGCGCGCCGGTAGGTCACCGGCGGCGTGTAGACCAGCCATTGCGGCTCCCAGCCGTTGACCGTGTAGCTCAGCGCCGGGTCCAGGTAGTCCGGCTGCGAGGTCTGCGCGATCGTGATCGACCCGCCCTTCTTCGCGTCGCCGCCACCACTGTCACCGTCGTCGTCGTCGCTGCCGCAGGCGGCGACACCGAGTACGGCGATTGTGGCCGCCACGGCGCTTACGAGCTTGCGAGTCAAGAGATCTCCTCCCAATGGGTACTCGGGAACTGTTCCCGGCTGAGCGGGATCTATATCTTCGCCGCGGGACGGCGCCTCTCCTCCCGCCCCAAGTTGCACGGACTCTGGGGGAAGAAGCTGCCGCTAGTCGAGCTCGGCGCGGATTGTGCCCAACGCCTTCCTGATCAGGCGCGACACGTGCATCTGCGAGAGCCCCACCCGCTCGGCGATCTGGGTCTGCGGGAGCTCCTCCTCGAATCGCATCCGCAGGATCTCGCGCTCGCGCGCGGGCAGATGCGCCAGCGCGGGCGCCAGCGCCGCCCGATCATCCGTGCGCCCGAAGCCCTCGTCCTCGTCGCCGATGGCCTCGAGCGGGTCGCCATCCTCGTCGCCGCCGGCGGCCGACAGCGACAGCGTCGTGTAGGCGGTGCCCACGTCCAGGGCCTCCAGCACCTCCTCGGGGGTGGCGCCGAGCTCGGCGGCGATCTCGGCGATGCTCGGCGAGTGGCCCAGGCGCGCCGTCAGGCGGTCGATCGTGGTGGACAGGCGGGCGTTCAGCTCCTGCAGCGCGCGCGGAACGCGGATCGCCCAGCCGCGATCGCGGAAGTGGCGCTTGATCTCGCCGACCACGTTGGGGGTGGCGTAGGTGGCCAGGGAGACCTCGCGGTCGAGGTCGAAGCGGTCGATCGCCTTGAGCAGCCCGATCGCGCCCACCTGCTCTATGTCCTCCAGCGACTCGCCGCGATTCGCGTAGCGACGCGCCAGCGAGCGCACCAGCGGCAGGTGGCGCGCCACCAGGCGCTCCCGCGCCTCGATGTCGCCCTCCTCATGCAGGCGCCGCAACAGCTCGCGGTCCTCATCCCGGGCCTTGCGCGCGTCCTGGGCGGCCCTCACAGCTGCCCCTCCACGAGCTTCTCCAGGCGCACGACGATCTCGCCGCCCTCCGGGTGCTCGATGCCGTAGGAGTCGACCACGGTCGAGAGGATCCGCCGCAACGTGAACGTGCCTGGCCCGTCGTCCTCTTCCTGAAGGGCGCGCGCCAGGCCGCTCTCGCGCAGTGGCCCGATGCGAGCCCTGATGCGACCGCGGGACAGCTCGAAGGTGAGCATGACCTTGCCCTCGCCGCCCGCGTCCGCCAGCAGGCGCTCGACCGCCAGCTGCAGGTCGTCCATGTCCTCGTATCTGAAGTCGGCCCGCTCCGCCACACCTCCCACCACCAGCCGCACCACGGGGCCGAAGGACTGGTCCAGGGGCGCCTCGAACGCCACGCGGTCAGTCATCGCTGCCGGCCACCGTGCCCCACCCCACCACCAGCTCCCCGTCCATCAGGCACGCAGTCTGCCCAGGCGCCGGGGCCGCCACCTGGCGACCGAGCTCAAGGCCCAGCGAGGGGTGGGCGCCTGACCCCAGCGACTCCGTCACGCGGCACGGCACCTGCGCCGCGTGGTAGCGCAGCCGCACGGACGTGGCCCGCGCGCCGGGTCGATGCAGCAGCGCCGGCGCCACCCGCGCCCGGCTGGTGCCGAGCGCGCTTCGGGGCCCCACCACCACGCGGTTGCGCGCGGCGTCCTTGGCCAGCACGTACAGCGGCTCCGGGGCGGCCACGCCGATCCCCCGCCGCTGCCCGACGGTGAACGCGTGGTGACCACCGTGGCGACCGAGGACCGCGCCGTCGCGGTCCACCACGTCGCCGCCTCCGGCTGCGGCCTGCAGGGCGCCACCGCCGTGGCGCCGCATGAACGCTCGCGGTCCCATGCCGGCGAGAAAGCACAGGTCCTGGCTCTCGCGCTTCTCGGCCACCGGCAGCCCGGCCGCGCGGGCCAGCGCACGGACACGGGGCTTGGCCAGCTCGCCCACAGGGAAGCGCAGGCGCTCCAGCTCGGCCGAGCTCAGCCGGGCGAGCATGTAGCTCTGGTCCTTGACGGGGTCGGCGCCGGCGCGCACCAGCGGACCCTCGGCATCGCAACCGATGCGCGCATAGTGGCCGGTGGCGAGAGTGGCGGCGCCCAGGCGCGATGCCAGCTCCAGCATGGCGTCGAAGCGCACCAGGCCGTTGCAGCGCACGCACGGGTTGGGCGTGGCGCCCGCGCCATACCCGGCCAGGAAGTCGTCCACCACCTCGGCGGAAAAGCGCTCGCGCAGGTCGAGCGTCACGTGCGGCAGGCCCATCGAGTGCGCCAGCGCGCGCGCGCCGGTCACGGCCTGGGGCGAGCAGCAGCTGCGCTCACCATCGGTGGCGGGGTCCGACCACAGCTCGAGCGTGACGGCCACCACCTCCTCGCCCGCATCGAGGGCCAGCTGCGCCGCGGCCGCGCTGTCCACTCCGCCGCTCATGGCCACCAGCGAGCGGCCCGCGCCGGGTGCGACCCGGACCGCCCCGTCTCGGGCGGCAAGGCCGATCGCGCGGTGGAGCGCGTCGGCCGTGAGGTCGGCCGCGTGAAACGCCGCCGGCGACAGCGTGCCGAGCTGCTCGGAGATGGCCGCGGGGGTCACGCGTGCGGCATCCAGCACCGGCCGCCCCTCCAGCAACTCGACCGCGGCGCTCCCGGCAGCGCGCACCGCCGCACAGCCGCTGGCGTCGAAACCGGCCTGGGCCACGCGGTCGCCTTCCACCCGCACCGAGACCCGGATGAGGTCGCCGCAGGCCGCGCCCCCGGCGGCCCCGGAGTGGGGCGAGCGGGCCAGGGCCCCCCGCCCGCGCGGGGCCTCGAGATGGTCTCCCAGCGCGCGCTCGGTCGGGTCGCGGCGAGCCGCCATAACCCCAGCATAGAAAGGGTCGGCTCCAGCCTGCCGCTGCCGGCCGGGAGTTGGGCCTGCTCACAGCAAGCGTGGGTGCCCTCCGGCACGTCCCTGGCGGCGAACGCCTGGCACGTGCCGAGCCGGGCTCCCATCCCGTTGGTGTTGGCTCAACGTATGGGCCGGCTGGCGTACAAGCTCGAGCCGGCGAAGACGCTAGCAGCGTCAGGCGCCGCGCTCAGCCGCTCCCACCGCCGGCTCCCGGCTGGAGCCGCAGCCCGAGCTCGCGCAGCTGGCGCCCGTCCACGGCGGCCGGCGCGCCTGTGAGCGGGTCCGCTCCGCTGGCCGCCTTCGGGAAGGCGATCACGTCGCGGATGGAGTCCCTGCCGGCCAGCAGGGCCACGATGCGGTCCAGTCCGAACGCGATGCCGCCGTGCGGCGGCGTTCCGTAGCGCAGAGCGTCCAGCAGGAACCCGAACCGCTCGCGCGACTCGGCCTCGGACAGGCCCAGCGCCGCAAACACGCGTGACTGCACCTCGGGCGTGCTGATGCGGATCGACCCGCCTCCGATCTCGGTCCCGTTCCACACCAGGTCGTAGGCCCGGCTCCGCCACGTGCCCGGGTCGGCGTCCAAGTCCCCGCTGGGCGCGGTGAACGGGTGGTGCAGCGCGTCCCAGCGGTCGTTCTCCTCGTCTCGCTCGAACATCGGGAAGTCCACGATCCAAACCAGGTCATGCCCGCCGGCGGGCTGGCCCACCTCCAGGCGCAGCTCACCGAGGACGCGGGCTGCCACCGCGGGCGCGTCCGCCACAACCAGGATCGCGTCGCCCTCCTTCGCGCCGGTGCCGGCCACCAGCCCGTCGATCTCCTCCTGGGAGAGGAACTTGGCCACCGGCGAGCGCCAGCCGTCGGCCTCCAGCACCCCCCACACCAACCCTTTGGCTCCCAGCGCCTGAGCGCGCTCGGTGAGCCGGTCAAAGCGGGCCCGAGGGAAGTCGCCCGGAGCCGCGAGGCCGCGCACCACCCCCCCTGCGGACAGCGCTCCGGCGAAGACCTTGAACTCCGACGCGGCGAAGACCTGGCCCAGGTCGGCGATCTCGATCGGCACCCGGCGATCGGGTCGGTCGGTGCCGTAGCGCAGCAGCGCGTCGTCATAGGCCAGCCGTTCGAACGGCCCCGGGAGGTCGATGCCCCCGAGCGCCAGCACCTCGCTCACGAGCGGGTCGCACGTGGCGATCACGTCCTCCTCCTCCACGAATGACAGCTCCATGTCCAGCTGGGTGAACTCGGGCTGGCGGTCGGCGCGGAAGTCCTCGTCCCGGAAGCAGCGGGCGATCTGGTAGTAGCGCTCGAGGCCGCCCATCATCAGCAGCTGCTTGAACAGCTGCGGCGACTGCGGCAGCGCGTACCAGGAGCCGGGCTGCAGCCGGCTGGGCACCAGGTAGTCACGTGCGCCCTCGGGGGTGGAGCGCGTGAGCACCGGGGTCTCGACGTCCAGGAAGCCCTCGTCGGCCAGCCGCCGGCGGATCGTGGCAACCACCCGGTGACGCAGGGCGATCGCCTCGGCCATCGCGGGCTTGCGCAGGTCCAGGTAGCGGTAGCGCAGCCGCAGCTCCTCGCTCACGGGATCGTCCTCGTCGATCTGGAACGGCGGCGTGTCCGCGTCGGCCAGCAGCTCGAAGGAGCTCACCGACAGCTCCACCTCGCCCGTGGGCAAGTCGGGGTTCACGGTGCCCTCCTCGCGCCGGACCAGCTTGCCCACGGCGGAGATCACGTCCTCGGCGCGCAGCGCATGGGCATCGCCGTGGGCGTCTCCGGGCTCTCCCTCCGGGTGGATCACCAGCTGCAGCAGGCCCTCGCGGTCGCGCAGGTCGATGAAGATCAGGCCCCCGTGGTCGCGCCGGCGATGTACCCAGCCGGCCACGCGCAACTCCTCGCCCACGCGGTCAGCGCGCGCGGACCCGGCCCACGCGTTGCGGTATCGGTTGTCGAAGGCGGGGCTCATTCCAGCTCGCCCTCCCGCGCAACCATCGCCACCACCTCGTCTGCGCTGGACACCTCCGTCTGCCGGCCGCTGTCCATGTCCTTGACCTCGATGGTGTCGCCCACGATGGCCACGGCGCGCGCGCCGAGGCGGTCCGCGTGCTTCATCTGGCCCTTGAGCGATCGGCCCGCCTGCTCCACCTGGGCGGGCAGCCCCGCCGCCCTCAGCGCCCGCGTCAGGGCGAACGCCGCGCGCGCGTGCCCCGGGCCCGCCACGGCCACGAACACCGGCTCCTCGTGCCAGGCCAGGTCGTATCCAGCTGCCAGCAGGATCCGCTCGACGCCCGCGGCCCAGCCGACGCCCGGGGTGGGCGGGCCGCCCAGGGCCTCGACCAGGCCGTCGTATCGTCCGCCCCCTCCCACGCCGCTCTGGGCGCCCAGCGACGGGCTCTCGAACTCCCACACCGTGCGCGTGTAGTAGTCCAGGCCGCGCACCAGCGTCGGGTCCAGCTCGTATGGCTGCCCGGCCTCGTCCAGCAGCGCCCGGACATCGGCGAAGTGCTGGGCGTCGTCGGGGTCCAGGCGGTCTAGGAGCAGCGGGGCGCCGGCCACCACCGCGCGCGTGCCCTCGTGGTCGGAGTCGAACGCGCGCAGCGGGTTGGCATCGATCCGCGCCCGGACCTCATCCGACAGGTCGGCCTCGCGTGCCGCGCAGGTGCGCCCGGAGCTCCTCGCCATACGCGCTCCGCGTGCCGGGGTTGCCGAGGCTGGACAGCCGCAGGGTGCTTTCCACGCCCGCCTCGGCCAGCAGCTCGGCCAGCAGCAGGATCAGCTCCGCGTCGAGCGAGGGGTCGTCCGAGCCCAGCGCCTCGGCGCCGATCTGGGTGAACTGCCTGAAGCGACCCGCCTGGGGCGACTCGTGGCGGAAGAACGGGCCCCAGTAGCGCACCTTCACCGGCTGGGGCAGCTTGTGCATCCCGTGCTCGGCGTATGCCCGGCAGACGCCCGCCGTGCCCTCCGGGCGCAGCGTCAGCGAGCGACCGCCCTTGTCCTCGAAGGTGAACATCTCCTTCTGCACGATGTCCGTGGACTGCCCAACGCCGCGCGCGAACAGCTCGGTGTCCTCGAAGACCGGCGACTCGAACGCGCCGTAGCCCGCCCGCTCCAGCAGCCCGTTGGCGTACGCCTGGAGGATGGTGCGCCGGCGCCCGTCCTCGGGCAGCACGTCGAACGTGCCCCGCGGGGCCTGCAGCCTCTGCGCCACGCGTCAGGTGGCCAGCTCGGCCAGGAACGGGTTGGACGAACGCTCGGTGCCGAGCGTGGTGAGGCCCATGTGGCCCGGGTACACGCGCGTCTCGGCCGGCAGCCCCTCGACCAGCGACCGGATCGACTCGAGCAGGGTCGGCCAGTCGCCGCCGGGCAGGTCGGTGCGCCCCACCGAGCTCTGGAACAGGACGTCGCCCGAGAAGAGCGCCTGCTCGTCGGGCACCGAGAAGCTCACGTGACCCGGGCTGTGGCCCGGCGTGAACAGCACGTCGATCTCGAACCCCGCCAGCTCCAGGCGCTCGCCCCCGCGGAGGGTGTGCTCGGCCTCCCAGCTCTCGAACGGCCCGAGGTCCGGCCAGGGCACGAACGCGTTGATGTCCGCCAGCACCGGGCGCTCCAGCTCCGGCACCCAGACCTCGGCTCCCGTTGCCCTGGCGATCGGTGCGACCGCGCCCACGTGATCGAAGTGCGTGTGGGTCAGCAGGATGCCGTCGAGCTGCACGCCGAGCTCCTCGATGGCAGCCAGCAGCCGCGGCGCCTCCTCGCCCGGGTCGACGATCAGCGCGCGGTCGGAGCCCTCGCGGCGGAACAGGAAGGTGTTCTCCTGAACCGGGCCGACGGTGAACATGCGGACGTCGATGGCCATCAGGTGCGCCGGCGGCGGAAGTTGTAGATCGCGCGATCGGTCAGGTAGCCGAGCGGGATGTACAGCGCGAACATGAACACCACGAGGATGGCCGCCGACGCGAGCGACCGGCCGAAGGCCACGACCACCAGCACGCCGAAGACGATGGCCGCGATGGCGGCGCGGTTCACGGAGCCCCGCCAGGTGGGCTCGCGGTTCAGGCGCTCGGCCCGCCGCTCCGCCCGTATCGACTTGGCGTCCTGGCGGGGGCGGTTGCTGCCCGTCCGGCCGGCCCGCTCGATCGTGCCCGCCGGGGTGCCGCGGTGCTTGCGACGGCGCTTGTTCTTGGTTTGAGCCACTGATCCCCTAGGAGATTGAGCGTAACGCGTTCTCCAGCAGGTGCCGCTCGGGCGAGAAGCCGCGGATATGCACGTCGGCCGGGAAGCGCTGGAACGCAGCGGACGGAGCCAGGCCCACCAGCTCCGCCTCGGCTATGTCCGCGCGAGCCGCCACCTCCTCCACGATCATCCTGAGCGGCGTGACCCGGTAGTCGTGCACGTTGGTCGACACCTGCGCGCGGCCGCGGCTCTCCAGCCACAGCCCGATCGCCCGCACGCCCGGGAGCCCCCCGCCGGACTCGCGGACCTCGGCCGCGATCCGCTCGGCGGTTGCCAGGTCGGCGTCCTCGAGCTCGATGTTGAAGGCCACGAGCGGAGGGCGTGCCGCCGCCAGCACCACCCCCGCCGTGGGGTGGGCGTGCGCGGGACCGAAGTCGGGCCTGACCTCCCCCGACTCGACGCGCTCCGCCAGCCGCCTCCAGCCCCCCTTGCGGAGCCAGCTGCGCTCCTCGTGCTCGGGCCGCGTGGCCAGCTCGCCGTAGAGGATCACGGGCAGCTCCAGCTCGGCGCCGATCCGTCCGGCCGCCGCCAGTACCTCCGCGCACGCAGCGCCATGCTGGGCCTCGTTGAGGTACACGACGGGCATCACATCCAGCGCGCCCACGTGCGGGTGCAGTCCCTCGTGGCGGGTGAGGTCCACGTGCTCGATCACCGCGGCGGCACCCGACACTAGCCCGTCGGCCAGCCGGCCCTGCTCCGCCGCCAGGGTGTAAGCGGCGCGCCCGTGGTCGGCGTCGGCATGGATGTCCAGGAAGAGCGCGGGCGCGAACGCCCGCTCCACCCTCTCCATCACCCCCTCGTCGGCACCCTCGCTGATGTTGGGCACGGCCACGAGCATCGAGTCGTGGGCCTGTGCCTCGGGCGAGTCGGCGGCCATCCGGTCATCTTGACGGGCGGTGCGGGCGCACGCGGGGCGGTCGCCGGCGACCGATTACCCTTGGCCGACCCGGCTCCGTAGCTCAGCGGTTAGAGCGCTCGACTCATAATCGAGAGGTCGGTGGTTCGAACCCACCCGGAGCTATGGCTTGCTAGAGCGGCAGGCGAAGTTGAGGCGCGCCGTCCCTCGCCTTTGAGGGCAACGGATTGGGCAACAGGCGCTCACGGGAACGGATCGTGGCCAGCTGTCCAGAAGTCATCGAGGAACCGCCGAAGCAGTCGCGTCGCGACTTCCTGCGGATCGCCCAGTTCCAGTCCGCTCACCCCCGCGGTGCGCCGGTAGTCGTTCGCCCCGTACGGCACCGCATCCATGCCCAACGTCTCGAAGTAGGAGGCGAGAGCTTCTTGCGAAGCGTCAACGCCCTGCAGGACTCCGAAATCGGGCGAGACTTGAGTCCAGTCGGTTACGCACTCCGGGTGGAAAAGCTCGTGGGGCAAAACATGGCGGGCGCTCACTTCTTGGTAGATCCGCCGCACGACCTCCACGTTCTCCTGCGACATCGCCTACTCCGACAGCCCCACGGCTTCGAGGGCCTGGGTGCGGTCGAGGTAGTAGTCGGCTTCGATGATCAGCCCGTCTCGCAGTCGCTGCACCACTGCGAAGGATTGGGTGTAGGGCGGGTCGCTCGCCGCGCTCTCACCAACCATGCGCGTGCACGCGACGAAGCGACCGTCACCGACATCGATCAGCTCGTCCAAGCGCACCTTGATCGGTCCAGCCAGGTCGATCAGCGCCTGCATGCGGGCGAGCGCAGCTGCACGGCCCCTAAAGACTCCGGCGTCGGGCCAGCCCGGCCCTTCCCGGTAGACGGCATCCTCCGCCCAAAACTCCTCCGTGACCGCCTCCGGGCCGGACTCGTTCCAAACCTCATAGGCGCGACGGATTCTGTCGGCATCCTCCCGCGACATCGCCTACCCCGACAGCCCGGCCGCTTCGCGGGCCCTTTCTTCCTCGTGATCCAGGTAGATCTCGATCCGAGCTATGAGGCCGTCCTCGTCAAAGGTCCAAACGGACCAAGTGCGGACATCCATCTCGATCCCGCTGGCCGCTCCTTGGGCCATGATGAGTTGTCTCCCCAGGATTGTCCTGTCTGTGACCACAACGGGTTCGAATGCTTTGACGACCTGCACCGGAAAAGCGTCTGGCTCCATCCAGCGACGCAAGCTCTCAGCGCCCCTGTACGGCGCTTGGTCCCCTGGCGGTACGAACACAACGTCGCGATGGACCAAGGCGAGGGCACCGTCGAAATCCTCGCTGTCGCCGCTAAGGGCTTCGAGCCAGCGGCGCGCGATCTCCACGTTCTCCTGCGACATCGCCTACTCCGCCAGCCCCACGACTTCGAACGCCTCCGTGCGGTCGGCGAACCACTCCAGGCGAAGCACTTTGCCGTCGCGGAAGGTGAGTACGACCCAAAAGCTCCACCCCACGCCTGCGCCGCTCGTCTTTCCTCGCGTCTCGGCTCGCTGGTTCGCGACAACCTTGTCACGGCCGGCATCGAGCAGCGCACCCCATTTAAAGTCGACCCCGTCCCAGGTCTCGGTGACCTCGACAAGGAAGTCCCAAACGGCTTCTGTGCCGCGGACCGGTGCGGTCTCGGGCCACTCCCTCGAAGGAACGTTCTCGATCTCTGGATCAGAGGCGGCAACCCAGGCGTCCTTCTCGCGCCGGTTGAAGACCGCAAGCAGCCGCCGTGTGGCCTCCACGTTCTCCTGCGACATCGCCTACTCCGACAGCCCCACGGCTTCGAGAGCCTCCTTCTCGGTGCGAAAGTTGGCCCACCACGTTGCTCGCCCGTCTCGAAGCTTGATGGCCTGCCACATCGTTTGCTCAACCGGCACACCGCCCAGGGTCCCGCTCATGCGGAAGTAGGCGACCCCGCGATCGTCAGAGCCGCGGAAGTCGAGCAACTCCCAGTGCACGTTTCCGAATGCGCCCCGGATCGTGTCCCACCAAGCAACGACGCCATCATGGCCGCGGAAGGTGGTTCCTTCGGCCTCCGCCACCATCGAGGTGAACTCAACGTCCTCGGTCGTCGCTGCGAGAAAACCGTCGAGGTCCCCAGCGTTCAGTGCTCCAAACGCGGCGTCAACCAACACGCGCAAGTCTTTGACGTTCTCCTGCGACATCACCTACTCCGCCAGCCCCACCGCTGCGAGGGCTTCTGCGTGGTCCCAGAAGCACTCGATGATGGAGATCCTGCCCTTGCGCACCGTAAAGACGTCCGTCATCTCCATGTTCGACTCAGGGCCACGGCCTGCGCCGCGCCAGTTGACTCTCACGACAACTCGGTCGGTGGCGTCGATGAAGTCGCTGAGCAGTTCCAGGGCGTCGGTATCGAAGGTCTCGCGCAGTTGCTCCCACTGGCGCATGACCGCCTCCCGACCTACGAAAGGCCCGGGTTCCGGCCAGCCATCCGGGGGGTGCACGATGGCGCCGGGGTCGTAAAACTCACGCAGGACCTCCAGGTCCTCTGCATTCCACGCCTCGAGGCTGGCTCGCACAACCTCCACGTTCTCCTGCGACATCGCCCGCCCAGTATCCGTCGTAGGCGGGGCCCAAGCAATCACTGCGACTCGAACGCCGGACACCCCGCGCTAGATCGCGGCGCGCGCCTCACTGAGGAGGGGTGACAACGTGGACACCTTCGACACGAACTCTCACCGGGTTGCCTGCAGCCTCGCCGCTGGCGTTTCGGTCGCGGATGCGGCTCGTGGGTATGTCGCAGCGGACCGTGGCGCGGTGGCTGTCTCGCGGCCGGCGCGAGCCGGGGTCGCGTTACGCGGCGTTCGCAAGCGCGGTGGAGGATGCCCAGGCAGTAGAGGTGTCGGACGCGCCGATGACCGACCACGAACTGAGGGTGCTGGTGTCACGCGCGGTCCGCCGCGGGTCGATCGCCGCGATGCGCCTGTACCTGGACATCCTCGAACTCGATCGGCAGCGCGGCACCCCCCAAACCGGAGGATCCGCTCGCATTCGCGGACGAGCTCGCCGCGAAGCGAGCCCGGCGCCCGGAGGCTTCATGACTCACTCGGGGCCACGGAATCCTAGGGGGGCTAGCCGGTCCGCCTCACGATCCCCAGCGTGTTCCGGCCCGGCGTTCTTCAGGGTCGGGGCTAGAACAGGCGGATGAGGATGTTGATCAGGATGGTGAGGCCGACCGAGAGCAGGAGGGATGTCACCAAGCAGCCGGGCATGAAGCGGACCTGGGCCCGCCTGCCCGACCGCTTGGTGAACAGGAACATGCTTCTAGCGACGCGACTCGTCAGCGTCGTCGCCGCGTGCCTGGTTGGTGCCGTCCTCGTAGTAGGGGTCGCGGCTGCCCGACTTGGCAAGGCCACGACTGACCATGTATGCAGAGCCGAGGATGGTGATGTAGAGCCAGACCTTGTCGGCGGCGAAGATGTCTGCGCCGCCTTCCTCGCCCTCGATCGTGTTGCCCGCGATCAAGATCGCGACGATCAGGGCGACCATGGCCCAGAACTCCGTCGTCTTGAAGGCCTGCTTGGTTTCGGTCGCGAGCCGGCGGACGGTTCGTCCGAGGCTCGATCCGCCGATGTTCCTGTTGCCCGTGACGTGGTCGCCGCGGGTGATGTCTCGTGATGCCATGAGTAATAGCTCCTTCGCTGGTGGTGTACACGGGAGAGGAATCCTGCGTACCGCCCACAGCACGCTGTCTTCTCGCATCCAGAGTCGAGC
The DNA here is from genome assembly GCA_963755215.1 of uncultured Thermoleophilaceae bacterium. GTDB lineage: Bacteria > Actinomycetota > Thermoleophilia > Solirubrobacterales > Thermoleophilaceae > JAAYBF01. The sequence continues at coordinate 30,533 of CAVWIW010000004.1, read as the reverse complement.
AAGGACGTGCAACCAGGTGCGAACGAGTCCGTCCTTTGCCTCGGCCCGGGCTACCCAAGCGCAACCGCGCCAAACCTTGCCGATCTCCAGCCGAGCAAGCCCCGCGACGGGTATGCGGACATACGTTCGTGTCGATCAAGGGCTCGTCCTACGTGAACTTCAAGCGCGCCCTCGCCAGCAACGACCTCCTCTTGATCCGCGCGGCCGCTGCCGAATTGCCCGGGGTCAACTTGCAGGACGCGTTAAAGATCCTGCCGATCATCGCCACCGCGGAACCGATGACCTACGAGCGGGCGGCCTGCCGCCGGTTGGCGAGGCTGGCGCTGGAGAAGGACGTCAGCCTCGAGCAGCTAGGCGTTGCGCTCGGCGCGCTCGACCGGCTGCCAAAGGCGCACACCAGTCGGTAGACATGCTCACCAGCTTCGCTCGGTACTCCGGTCCAGCGGAACGAGGAAGGGCCGCCGAGACGACGCTCCAGTGGGCTGGAGCGGATCCTCGAACGGCCCTTCGGGGACTGCGACAGGATTGGTACCCGCCTTGGAGGCGCGGAAACTCGAACGGGTCTACCGCGTCAACGGTCGGGGTAAGGATCGTCGGCGCTGTCGCCGCCGCTTTGGGTCGCCCACTCACCGTTACCGCACTCCGGGCACGGCGGCAGGCTCTGTGTGGACTGGACATCCATCGTGTTACCGCACTTCGTGCACTGGTAGGTGCCGGCTGAGACATCGCTCCCGGCTGGAACGGGATCGGCCATGAGAACTCCCTCGGTCGGTTGCCGGGGACCTACCCAGCGCCCGCGCGCCAACACTTCCCGAGCCGAACGATCGGCTCCCTATGCCTGTCCCCAGAGAGACGTGGGCCGCGTGCCCAACCACTGGGTGCACAAACGTCCCCTTCCGCCCTGAAAGGGAGGGGCCGCCGAGGCGGGGACCGCTCCAGCCGAGCGGTCCCCGCGCGACCCCACCTCGGGGCACTGCACTATCCCCTGCGCGAGCGGTGCTACCCAGGGTCCACGACCAGAAACGGCGCGATCCCCTTGCTGGCGTCCTCGGCGGGGCATAGAGGCGCCCTCGTCAATCAAAGCTGCAGAGGACCCGCCACCCGGGCATTTACCGGCGCGGCTACCGGTCCGTGGTGGTCTGGCGCCACCGGGCCGCCTGCACAAGGAGTTCTTCCGGACGCTCGACGAGGCGAGAGAGGCGAAGGGGTTGCGCGACTCGGGCGACAGCCGCCCCTCTACCCACCAGAGCTTCGACGATTACCCCCGAGGATGGATCAATACCTACCGTGGGCGAACGGCCCGCGGGCTGTCTGACAGCACCAGGCGCGACGACCGTCGAGCCCGCCGGACACGAGCGCGCCCTGTGGTGGTGCTACTTCTTGACTCGGAATCCGCCGCGCATGAAGGGGTGGATGCGGCAGAAGTAGGTGTAGGTACCCACCGGCAGTCTCTTGGGCGTCTGCCAGGTGCGCCGCCGCACGGCCGGAGTGCGGTCGCCCAGCTGCCCCGAGTCGAACTGGTACTTGGCGTCCGGGATCGGATAGGCGATTCCGGTCGAGCGGTTGCACGGTGCCTTGCACGAGCTGAGCGAGTGCCAGGCCTCCAGGCGCGCGTCGCCCTCCCCCAGCACGTACGTGAGCGACTGACCGCGCTTGACGGTGGGCGGGTTCTTGGCGGCGCCGGGCAGGCGCAGGTCACCGGCCTGATAGGAGAAGCCGTTGATCGTCAGCGGCCCGCCGGCGAAGACGCCCGAGGGGAGCTTGCGCGGGTCCGGCAAGTTGGTTTTCTTGCCCCCGTGCACGCTGTTCTCCTTGAGGTGGCCGTGCGTGACCTTGCCCGGCTGGTCGACCTTGGAGCGATAGGGGTTCTTGCCCTTCCGGCCCTCCGCCATGTAGACCACCATGATCCCCATCGACTCATACCAAGACGCGCGCCGGGTCTCATAGGTGGTGGAGATCTCGAGCGTGTCGCCCTTCTTGAGCGCCACCCGCCAGTCCGGCTCGGTGGCCGTCATGCTCACATCCCACGACACCGGGCCCGCCGGCTCCCAGTACTTCGCCGTCGACCTGAACAGGTGCGCCCGGTTGCCGCGTACCGACGGCGCGGCCGCCTTGCAGCGGCGACGCCTCGCCGCCGTCGCACGCTTCGCGCAGCGCGGCCCGCTATAGCTTGCCCCCCGGCGCCTCAGCCACAGATCGGTGCTGAGCCCGCCCTGGTGGACATGGCCCGCTGTGGACACCAGCACCCCATCGCGGTCAACCGTCCAGGTGTTGCGCTTGTCGCCGTTGGGATAGGCGTTCTTGCGGTCGCTCGGATAGGTGAACCTGCCGTTCTTGCCGCTCCCCTTGAACGAGTCAAAGACCGGATAGCCGCGACCGTTCTCGACGTCCATCCAGATCGGCCGGACGGGGCGGATTCCCCTCGCCGCGGCCGAGCCGTCGGGGATGAAGTCGATCGTGTAGGTGATGTACAGCCGCATCCGCTGCGGCGTCAGGTTGTGGATCATGTGGTTCAGCACCCACCGGTCGCTCGCCCTGTAGCGGTAGCCAAAGCCCTTCGGGAGCTTCATGATCGTCTTCTCCTCACCCGCGGCGAAGAAGCGCTCCGGCCGCGACGAGGTGGCGTTGCCCGACATGTTCACCCACACGCCGTGGTGGAACATCACCCTGTCCGAGGAGGGGATCGAGCCGTCCAGGTAGGTCAGATTGGGCTTGATCCGCAGGATCCAGCCATCCACCTTCGGCTTCCCGACGACCGGCCGGTTCCCCATCCTCCTCTGTCCCGGGGCCAAGCCGATCCGGTTCTGCCCCGGCGTCACGTTGAGCGGCCCGAGCTTGTAGGTCGTGCGCTGCACACCCGGCGGCGCGGCCTGGGCCGCCGGCGCCAGCGCGAACACGGAGCTGATAGCCAGAAGAACTCCACCAAGGCGTAGCGCGCGCGACACGGGCACGGAACGTAGCAGTCTGCGGAGCGTCTGCAGGAACTTCCAGCCCCTTGAACCACCGCGAGGTCGCACGCCGCGAGGTGGCGATAGAGGTTGTGGACGTCAGCCGCTACCTCGAGGCCGTCGGCCTGCGGGAGCGCGGCCGCGTCGATCCGTGGTCCCGCCACCACGATCATGCGCAGCTCCGGCACCCAGCGCTTGCGCTTCCGGAACGAGGCGATGACCCGCCGCAGCAGGTCGGCGCCCACGCCCGAGCCGCCCACAGTCACGATGCAGACTTTCTCGCCGGCTCGGTAGCCGAGCTCATGCCTGAGCTCGTCGCGATCGCCGAGGCTTCGGGGGTCGAAGCCGGTGACGTATCCCGCAAAGTCGAAGTGGCGCTCGGTCCAGTCGCGGATCATCGGCAGCTCGGGCCCGAGCGGCTCGTCGACGATGTCGTCGGGGTTGCCGACGAAGATCGCACGGTCGCGCAGCTCGGGATGGCCAGCGATGTGCTCGACCATCTCGGCGTTGTAGTCCGCCGTGAGGTGCGCCTCGTCCGAGCCGCCGTCAGCACTTCCAGCCCGCCTGCGTTAGGGTGGCCTAACTCGATGGTCGCCGCCCGGCCATCGCCGCCATCCTCAATCGGGTCTAGGGTCCATGTCCAAGAAGGTCAAGCCGAAGAAGAAGTGCTGCAAGTCCAACAAGCGCTGCCGGCGCTGCCCCAAGCGCTTCGGCAAGTCCAAGTCCTGACCGACCCGACCAAGGAGGACCCAGGTGGCCGCTAGCCGCTTCGTCGAGCAGTTGAACGAGCAGGTGGCCAACGAGTTCGGGGCGGCTCAGCAATACATCGCCAACGCGGTCTTCTACGACGCCCGCACCCTCCCCCGCCTGGCCGCCTTCTTCTACGCGCAGGCGCTGGAGGAGCGTAACCACGCACTGATGATGGTCCAGTACCTGCTGGACTCCGGCGCCACCCCCGCCATCCCGGGCGTGGCCGCCCCGGTGTCGGAGTTCGACGACCTGGTGGCCCCGGTCCAGGTGGCACTCGACCAGGAGAAGCGCGTGACCAACCAGATCAGCGCCCTCACCGAGGTCGCGCGCGCCGAGGGCGACTTTCAGAGCGAGGGCTTCATGCAGTGGTTCCTCAAGGAACAGACCGAGGAGGTGGCCACGATGTCCGACCTGCTGGCGGTGGCCACTCGCAACGCGGAGGCACCCGAGAACATCGAGGAGTACCTGGCGCGCGAGCAGCTCGGCGATGAGGGCGAGGACCCCACCGCCCCGCCGGTTGCGGGCGGCCAGGTCTAGAGCCGGGCTCTACCTCGGAGCCGGGGTAGGCTCGGCGGGTGACCGACGAGCGACCCGCCTTTGTCACCGGCGGCTCGGGGTTCATCGGCCAGGTGCTGCTGCGCCGGCTGGCGGCCGAGGGCCGGCGGGTGCGCGCGCTCGCGCGCTCCGATTCGTCGGCCGCGGTGGTGGAGGCCACCGGGGCGCAGGTCGTTCGCGGCGATTTGGACGACGTGGACGCCATGCGCGAGGGCGCTCGCGGCTGCGACGCCGCGTTCCACCTGGCCGCGCACGTGGGCGACGGAGGGCGGTGGGAGGACTTCGAGCGCCCGACGGTAGTAGGCACCCGCAACGCTGCTCGCGCCGCGCGCGAGGCCGGCGTGCGGCGGTTCGTGCACACCAGCACCGAGGCCGCGATCATGAAGGGTCAGCCACTCGTGCGCGCCGACGAGTCGTGGCCGCTGCAACCCGACTCGCCCGCCTTCTACCCGCGCTCGAAGGCGCGGGCCGAGACCGAGGCGCTTGCCGCGGGCGACGGCATGGAAACCGTGATCGTGCGACCGCGCTTCGTCTGGGGCCCAAACGACACCACCCTGCTGCCGGCGATCGAGGAGATGGTGGCCAAGGGCCGCTTCGCGTGGATCGGCGGCGGGCGGCACATGACCTCCACCGCCCATGTGGACAACGTGGTCCAGGCGTTGCTGCTGGCCGCCGAGCGCGGCCGCGCGGGCCAGGCCTACTTCGTGACCGACGGCGCGCCGGTGCAGTTCCGCTCCTTCCTCACAAGCCTGTTGGCCACGCGCGGCGTCGAGCCCGGCGATCGCAACATGCCGGCGGCGCTGGTGCGCCCCGCGGCCGCCGTGGTGGAGAGCACCTGGAGGGTGCTGCGCCTGCGCGGCGAGGCGCCGCTGACCCGCTTCGCGATCTGGAACTCCACGCTGGAGTGCACGATCGACGACTCCAAGGCCCGCCGCGAGCTCGGCTATCAGCCTGTCATCACCATCGACGACGGGATCGCCGCGCTGACGACCGGCCGATGACCGCCGACCGGAGGTGCACCGGCGGCTACGCCCACGCGTAGAACCGATGTGAGAGTGCACACGCTCGCGCGCGAGCAGTCCCTGCCACGTCCCGTCGAGGACGTGTTCCCCTTCTTCGCCGACGCGCACAACCTGGAGCGCATCACGCCGCCCCTGCTGCGCTTCCAGATGATCACCCCCGCCCCGATCGAGATGCGCGTGGGCGCGCTGATCGAGTACCGGCTGCGCCTGCACGGGCTGCGCGTGGACTGGCTCACGCGCATCGAGGAGTGGGAGCCGGGCGTGCGATTCGTGGACGCACAGCTGGCCGGCCCCTACCGGCTGTGGCACCACACGCACACCTTCGAGGAGAAAGACGGCGGCACGCTCATCCGCGACGTGGTCCGCTACGCGCTGCCCGCCTGGCCCCTGGGAGAGCTGGCCCTGCCCCTGGTGCGGCGCGACCTGGCGCAGATCTTCGACTTTCGCCGCGACGCGGTCGGCCGGCACTTCACTTCATAAAGTAAAGTGGTGGGTCGGTGAGGACCTTCCGAAGGCTGCTCGGCTTCCTCGGCCCCTACAAGCGAGGGGTCGTGTTGTCGTTCCTGCTCGCTGCCGCCGCGATGGGCATGGGCGTGCTGGTGCCGTTCCTGGTGGGCCGCACGGTCGACGACATCAGCAGCGGCGGCGGCGACCTGACCCTGCTGGCGGGAGCCATCGTGGGGGCGGGCCTGCTGCGGCTCGTGTTCGCCGTGGTGCGCAGGCTGGTGGCCGGCCGCGTTTCGCTCGCGGTCGAGTTCGACCTGCGCAACCGCATGTACGGGCATCTCCAGTCGCTCGAGCTCGGCTTCTTCGACTCACAGCAGACGGGCCAGCTCATGTCGCGCTCGACCGTGGACCTCCAGGCCGTGCGCTTCTTCCTGGGCTACGGGCTGATCTTCATGCTCCAGTCGGCACTCACGATCCTGATCGCCGCCGGCGTGATGATCGCCGTGAACCCATTGCTCGCGCTGGCTGCGCTGGCACCGATGCCCTGGGTCATCTGGGTGGCCTTCCGGTATGGGCGCCGAAACCGGCCCGCCGTGCAGGAGGTCCAGCAGCGGATCGCAGAGCTCACGGCCGAGGCCGAGGAGAACGTCTCGGGCGTGCGCGTGGTCAAGGCGTTCGCTCAGGAGCAGCGCCAGCTGCGGCGCTTCAACGGAGCCGTCGGGCGCGTGTTCGACCAGTCGATGGTCTCGACCAGGCTGCGCGCCTTCTACAACCCCTTCATCGGATTCCTGCCGCAGCTCGGGCTGGCGGCGATCCTCCTGCTGGGCGGCCACCAGGCGATCAACGGCACCATCACCCTGGGCGAGTTCGTGGCCTTCTACGGCTACGTGTTGATGCTGACCGGCCCGATGCGGATGCTGGGCGTCTCGCTGGGCATGGCCCAGCGCGCGGTGGCGTCGGGAATGCGGGTGTTCGAGATCCTGGATCGGGCGCCGAGCCTCACGGCCCCCGCCGGCGCCCCCGGGCTACCGCCCGGCGGCGGCCGGGTCGAGCTTCGGGACGTGACCGTCGCCTACGACGGCGGCGCACCGGTGCTGCGCGACGTGGAGCTGGAGGTGGAGCCCGGCACCACCGTGGCGCTGGTGGGCGGCACGGGCTCGGGCAAGACCACGCTCGTGTCGCTGATCCCGCGCCTCTACGACGTGCAGGAGGGCGCCGTGCTGGTCGACGGAGCCGACGTGCGCGACGTGGACCCCGCCGCCCTGCGGCGCGAGATCGCGCTGGTGTCCGACGACGCGTTCCTGTTCTCCGCGTCGTTGCGCGAGAACATCGCCTACGCCCGCCCCGAAGCCGACGAGGGGGAGGTCCTGCAGGCGGCGCGGCGGGCTGGCGTGGACTCATTCGCCGGCGCGCTGCCGGACGGCTACGACACCCTGGTGGGCGAGCGCGGCCTAACCCTCAGCGGCGGCCAGCGCCAGCGGGTGGCGATCGCGCGCGCGCTGCTGGCCGAGCCGCGGATCCTGATCCTCGATGACGCCACGTCCAGCGTGGACGCCACCACCGAGAGCACCATCAAGCACGCGCTTCGGGAGGTCATGGAGGGGCGCACGACGTTCGTAATCGCCCACCGGCTGTCCACCATCGCGCTGGCCGACGTGATCGCCGTGCTCGAGGACGGGCGCTTGGTGGCCCACGGCTCACACGAGGAGCTGCTGGACGAGTCCGCCCTATACCGGGAGATCGCGGTGCGCGGCCTGCCCGACCAGGTGTTCCTCACGCGCAAGCCCGAGGAGCCGAAGGTGGCGGGCCTGTGAGGGGGGCCTGGGAGACCTTGCGCGGCGAGCGAGGGCGCACGCGCAAGCTCGGCAAGCTGCTGGCGCTGCTGCGCCCCTACCGCGGCCGGGTGATCCTGATGTTCGTGGCGCTCGTGCTGGCCACCGCCGCGTCCCTGGCCCCGCCGTACCTGGCGGGCCGCGCCATCGACGACGGCATCCGCGCCGGCGACACCGGCGCCCTCACCGTGATCCTGGTGGTCTTCGTGGGGGCCGCATTGGTCAACTGGGGCGCCACCTATGCCCAGACCTACCTGGTCAGCTGGGTCGGCCAGCGAGCGCTTCAGGATCTGCGCACGCGAATCTTCTCCCACCTCCAATCGCTGTCGATCGGCTTCTACTCGCGCAACAAGGCGGGCGTGCTCATCTCCCGTCTCACCAACGACGTGCAGGCGCTGGACCAGCTCGTGACCGACGGCATCGTCACGCTGTTCTCGGCCTCACTGACGCTGGTGGGGACCGCGGCCATCCTGCTGTTCCTCGACCCGCAGCTGGCGCTCGTGACGTTCGCCGTCTTTCCGGTGCTGCTGGCCGGCAGCGTGGCCTTCCGGATCGCCTCGGCGGACGCCTACCGGCTCACCCGCGAGCGGATCGCCATGGTCACCGCGTACCTGCAGGAGACCCTGTCGGGCATCAGGATCGTGCGCGCGTTCGGCCAGGAGCCGCGCCACAAGCGGCGCTTCTCGGAGCTCAACGACGAGAACCGCCAGGCCAACATGCGCACGGTGAACCTGAACGCCGCGTACTTCCCGTCGGTGGAGCTGCTCTCGGCCGTGGCGACCGCGGCCATCCTGCTCTACGGGGGCAACCAGGTGGTCGAGGGCGCCGTGACCATAGGCGTGCTCGCCTCGTTCGTGTTCTACCTGCAGACCTTCTTCGACCCGATCCAGCAGCTCTCGCAGCTGTACACCACCTATCAGGCGGGCATGGCGGCGCTGGACAAGATCTTCCAGCTGCTCGACGAGAAGCCGGACATCGCCGACAGCGACAATGCGGTCGAGCTTCCCCGCATCCGCGGGGAGATCCGGTTCGAGGACGTGAGCTTCAGCTACGGCGGCGGCATCCCGGCGCTGGACCACGTGGACCTGGAGGTGCCGCCGGGACAGACGGTGGCCCTGGTCGGCGCGACCGGCGCGGGGAAGTCGACGCTGGCCAAGCTGGTGGCGCGCTTCTACGACCCGGACGGCGGGCGAGTGCTGGTCGACGGCCACGACCTGCGCGACGTCACCGAGCAGTCGCTGCGCTCGCAGTTGGGCATCGTGCCCCAGGAGGGCTTCCTCTTCTCGGGCTCGATCCGAGACAACATCGCCTTTGGCAGCCCCGACGCCAGCCCCGAGCAGGTCGAGGCAGCCGCAAGGGCCGTGGGCGCACACGACTTCATCACCCGCATGCCCGACGGCTACGACACCGAGGTCGGCGAGCGCGGCGGCCACCTCTCCGCGGGCCAGCGCCAGCTCGTGGCGTTCGCGCGGGCGGCGGCGGCGGACCCGCGGCTGCTCGTTCTGGACGAGGCCACCTCCAACGTGGACGTGGCCACGGAGGCCCACATCGAGCACGGGCTGCGGAGGCTGCTGGCCGGGCGCACGGCGATCGTGATCGCACACCGCCTGTCCACGATCCGCGACGCCGGGCGGATCGTGGTGCTGGCCGGAGGCCGGATCGCCGAGCAGGGCACCCACGACGAGCTGCTGGCGCAGGACGGCGCGTACGCGCGGCTGTACCGCGACTGGGCGGATCAGGCCGCGGCGTAGGGCCCGAGCAGCGCCTCAGTAGCCCCCGTGGCCGTCAGAGCCGGGGCCGCGGTCGCGTTTCTCCGCGGCCTTGGGCTTGGTGTCCGTCGTGTCCGGGCGGCCCGCGTCGGAGTCGCGCTCGCGGTCGTCGCCGCCGCAGGCCGGGAGCCCGACGGCGAGCGCCACCACAGTTGTCCAGACCGTGGCAAACCGCTTCATGGCCACCACGATAGAGGCCAAGCCCGGAGCTACAATCTGCCGCTGTCCCTTGGGGAATGGTGTAACGGCAGCACTACTGCCTCTGGAGCAGTCAGTCCTGGTTCGAATCCAGGTTCCCCAGTCACCTGGCGGTTCCGATGCCCGCCAGGCGGTGTCCTCGGTCGCGGCAATGGCCCACCATTGCCCGCTCCCTGCGTCCTAGCCTGGCGACCATCGGACCTCGCCAGGCGGGTGGGTTCACAGATCGCCGAGGTCCGTGCCCTGGTCGGCCAGCGCCGCAGCGTCCGGCGTCGCGCCCTCTGCGATGAAGCGCTTGGCGTGCTCCAGGTCGTCCGAGCGCCCGACCGTGGTGGCCGCGGTGACGCGCCCGTCGTCGATGTAGAACGCGGTGAAGTCGCCGTCCTCGAGCGTTCCCCGGATCACCGGCTCGCCCGAGCCGGGGCCCACGTACTCCAGCGACGCCCAGTCGGCCAGGTCGGAGAAGAAGTAGGGCACGGTGTCGTGCGCCACGTCGCGGCCGAGCATGTTCAGCGCCGCGGTGCGGCCGTGGTTGAAGGCCACGTCCCAGTGCTCCACCCGCAACCTGCGGCCGTGGACCACGCTGTCGTACTCGCAGATGTCGCCCGCGGCGTACACGCCCGGCGCCGAGGTCTCCAGCCGCGACGAACAGGCCACCCCGCCTGACTCGCCTAGCTTCAGGCCGGCGGCCTTGGCGAGCATCGTGTCGGGCATGACCCCCGCGCCGATCACCACCATGTCGCACTCCAGCTCGACCCCTCGCTTGGTGATCACCTTGCCGACGCGGCCGTCGGAGCCCTCGAAGCGGTCCAGCTCATCGTCGCCGTGCACCTCGATCCCGTGCTCCTCCAGGCGCCGCTGGAAGAAGCTCGCCACCCGGGGCCCGAACTGGCGCTCGAGGGTGACCGACTCCTGCATTACGATCGCGCACCGGCGGCCCTGCGAGGCCACCAGCGACGCCGCCACCTCGCACCCGATGTAGCTGCCTCCCACCAGCACCACGCGCTCGGCCTGCCGGGCGTTATCGCGGATGGCGTCGGAGTTGCCGAATGTGCGTAGGTAGTGCAGCCCGTCCAGGTCCGCGCCGTCCACCCGCAGACGGCGCACGTTCGAGCCCGTGGCCAGGAGGGCCGTCGAGAACCCGACCTCCTCCTTGTTGGACAGCGTCGCGACCCGTTCATGGGGGTCGAGCTTGGTGACGCTCGTGCGGGGGAGCAGCTCGATGTCCTGCTCGCTCCACCACTCGGGCGGGCGGAAGAGCGCGTCGTCGTGCGACTCCTCGCCGCGCAGGTAGCCCTTGGAGAGCGGCGGGCGGTTGTAGGGCGCGTCGGGCTCGCGGCCGACCAGCAGAATCGACCCGTCGGCACCGTCCTCGCGCAGCCAGCGCGCGCAGTTGGCGGCGGCCAGGCCGCCCCCGACCAGCAGGTGCTCGACCTGGCGGGCGGCCACGGGCCTAGGCCGTGACCCGGCCCGTGAAGCGCTGGGTGACCTGCTCCTCCAACCCCATGTCGAGCACCAGCAGCACCTCGTCGCCGGCCCTGATCTCGGACTCACCGGTGGGCACGAACCCGCCACCGTCGCGCAGCACCGAGATCACGAGCGAGCCATCCGGCAGCCCCAGGTCCTTCACCGCCGCGCCGTCGGCGTCGGAGCCCTCGGACACCTCCATCTCGATGATCTCGAGGCGCTCCTCCTTGAGATCCAGGAGGTGAACCAGGCCGTACTTGGGCACCTCGTGCTCGATCAGGCGCAGGATCAGGTCGGTGGCGGACACCGCGGGCTTGACACCGAGCAGCTCGAAGTGCTGCAGGTTGCGCGGGTTGTTGCAGCGCGCCACGACCCGCTCGACGCCGTACTTCTCGCGTGCCATCTGGCAGATGAGGATGTTGTCCTCGTCGTCGCCGGTCACGGCGATGACCAGGTCCGCGCGCTCGATGCCGGCGCGGTCGAGGATCCATAGCTCGGTGCCGTCCCCGTACTGGATGTTGTGCTCCATCTCCTCTTCGACGACCTCGTAGCGGCGCCGGTCGGCCTCGACCAGCGTGAGCTCGTGGCCCTTCTCGAGCAGCTCGCGAGCCAGGTTCCAGCCCACCTTCCCGGCGCCAACGATCAAGACATACATCGCTAGCCCGAGACCCCTTCGAAGCGAATATGCCCGCGGACGGCTGCCTCCAGGAGCTCGATCGCCGTCTGAGTGGGGCAGACGGTCTGCAGGCCCTGCTCGGAATACCACTTGGCCCGGGCGGGGTCGAGCACCCGCACGACCACGCGCTCGATGTCATAGCGCCGGCGGGCTATCTGGGCGATGACCAGGTTCGTGTTGTCGCCATCGGTGGAGGCCACGAACGCGTCGGCCCGCTCGATCCCAGCCGCCATCAGGGCGTCGATCTCGAGGGCGGTGCCCACCGTGAAGGACCCGCCGAGGTCCTCCCAGCTCTGGTCCTGGCCGCGGTTGAGCAGGGCGATGGCCTCCGAGTTCTCGTCTAGCACGGAGACCTCGTGGCCCTCGGTGAGCATCGACTTGGCGATCGACGAGCCGACCCTGCCGCAGCCGACGATGAGGACGAACATTCGGCGCACAATAGCGCTGCGCCGTAGCTGGCCGAGCGGATCAGCCGGGTGCGGAGGCCGCGTCCGGCTGCGGCTCGGGCTCGGTGTCGGCGGGCGGCGCGGTGAGGATGACCTTGCAGGTGGCCTTCTCGATCACGTAGCGCGTGACCTCCCCCGCGAACCGGTCGCGCGCGGCGCCCAGGCCACCGAGGATCGCGCCGCCCCTGATCCTGCTCGGCGCCTCGGCGGCCAGCACGATCACCTCCACGCCCCGCCGCTTTGCCTCGGTCACGATCACCGACCCCGAGGTGCGGCCGCGGACCGGCGCCGTCGTAACCTCCACCCCCTCGTACTCCTCGCCCACCCGCTTGGCCCGCGCCAGCGCCTTCCGCGCCGCCGCCAGCTTCTCCGGCGGCACGCGCGCATCGATCGGCAGGGACATGGGCACCTCGATCGGAAAGATCACCTCGAGCAGGGTGTGCTCGCCGTCGTCGCTGCGCTCCTCGGCCGCGAGCCTCCCGGCGGTGCCCACGATGTCATCGTCCAACGGGCCGCCGAAGATGGGCACGAGGATGCTGCCGTACTCGGTCTCGCGCGCCTCCTTGAGCGCCTCGGCCGGGATCGTGAACCGCTTGGTCAGCGGCTTGTGCTGCACGGTCCGGTAGATCACGTACAGGGCCAGCCCGAACACCATCCAAGCCCCACCGACCACGCGGGCGCCCTCGTGGAAGGCCACCACGGTCACGAGCGCCAGGGCGGCCAGCAGCGCCCCCACCGCGCTCGGGATCGGGATCGACCCCGACCCGATCGACACGCTCGGCCCGACCTGGAATGCCCGCGGCCGTTCCGGCTCGCGGAACCGCATGACGATCACCGACAGGTGAGCGATCGTGAACGCCAGCATCGCGCCGAACGCGAAGATGCCGGCCAGGAACTCCAGGTCAGTCGTCAGGCTCAGCGCGAACGCGATGACCGCGGCCAGGCAGATCGTGACGTAGGGGGTCGAGTAGCGGTCATGCAGGCGTGAGAGCAGGCTCGGCATCTGGCGGTTGGTGCCCAGCGAGTACGCCAGCCGCCCGATGCCCAGCATCTGGGCGTTCACGGCCTGGATCAGGATCAGAGCGCCCACCCCGCCCACCGCGTACCGCAGGCCCTCGGCCAGCCAGTCCGGGTCCAGGGCGGCCACCACCCCCAGCACCGGCGCGTCCACGAACGTCCCTCCGAGCTCCGTGGTCCCGCCCTGCACCGGCACCGCCATGAGGGCCACGAACGAGACGCCCACGAACACCACCAGCAGGCCCACGGCCGCGGCCGCCACGACCCTGCGCAGCCCCTCACGCCCCACTCGCAGCTCGCCGGCCAGGCCCGACGCCGCCTCGATCCCGGTGCAGGCCACCGTCGCGATGACCGCGGCGAACACCAGGTCCTCCCAGGCGGGTGCCGGGCCGGCGTCGGTGATCAGCGAGGGGTCCAACAGTTGCGCGAGCCCGAGCACCACGATCACGCCGAACAGGACGAAGCCGGCCAGCGACAGCCGCAGCACATAGCGGAAGCGCTCGGCCGAGAGGCCGCGGAAGTTGAGCCATGCCACGTAGGCGATCACCGCTCCGCTGATCGCGATCTGTGGCAGTCCGTCGTCCGCGCCGCCCCAGAAGACAGCCAGGTAGTGCGGCGTGATGAACGCCGCGATGGCCATCACGATCAGGTAGTCCAGGAGGATCGCCCAGCCGGCCACGAAGCTCCAGAGCTCGTTGAAGGCATACCGGGCGAAGACGAACGCGCCGCCGCGCTCCGGATGCAGCGAGCTGCCCTCGATATACGTGATCGTGGTGAGCACGAAGAACAGCGCCGCCGCGAGGAACACCAGCGGCGTGTAGGCCAGCGCGTCGGCGGCCACCACGCCAAGCGCAAACAGGATCGATGAGCCCACGGCGCTCGCCGCGATCGCGAACAGCGCCGGCGCGCCCAGGCTGCGAGCGATCCGGGCCTCGGTGCTCCTGCCGCGGCGCTCGCCCTGCCTCAGCGCCGCGCTGCCGCGTCCGCGCAGTCCGCGGGAGTTCATCGCCCGCCCGGCCCGAGCCGGACGGCCAGCACGACCCTGGCGGCGCCGAGCAGCGCGAAGAGAGTGCCCAGGATCACGCCCAGGGCCAGCGGCCCGCCGCCTCGGGCCACGGTGCTGGCGACCATCGCGACGCCCACCAGGCACAGCAGCACGCCCAGCACCCGCGAGCCGGCGAAGAGGGCACGATCCACGCCGAGGATCTTAGGCCGGGGACTTGGCGGACTTGGTGCGCACGTCGCGCGACGAGTCGATGATCACGCGGCATGGGCGGTCCGCCAGCACGGTCTCGAGCGTGCGCCCGAAGATCGAGCTCCCGGTGCGGCGCGGAGGAAGTGCCATCACGATGGCCGCCGCCTTGATCTCGCGCGCCTCGCTGGCTATCCGGCGTCCGGCCTGTCCCACCCGGACTCGCTCCGAGTGACCGGTCACGCGGCGTCCGCCGCGCACGCGCGCCGAGTCGATGGCCGCCTGGGCCTTGGCCTCCGCCTCCGGCATGAGAGCGTCGATCGGCGCGCTCGCCGGCACGGTGATCGTGACCAGCACGTGGATCCCGCGCCGGCGCTTTGCCGCCAGCTTCGCGGCGGTGGAGATGGCCTCCGGCGAGTAGGCGCCATCCTCGAAGGCCACCAGCACCGACTCGTACTCGACCTCGTGCTCCACCACCGGCTCGAGGGCAGTGACCGGCACCGATTGAGTGAGGCTCAGGCCCTTGCGCCGCCGGTAGATCACGTATCCGCCCACGCCCATGGCCAGCCAGGCCACGCCGGAGATCAGCACCTCGACGTTGAGGATCGACAGAGTCACGAAGGCGCCACCCGTGCTCAGGCCGCCGATGACCGACGGCAGCGGCAGCGCATGGCCGGCTATTCGCACGGTCCCGGGTATCCGATACGGACGCGGCTGGTCGGGACGGCTGACCCGCAGGGCGCACACCGCCACGTGCGCGATCGTGAACGAGAGCATGGCGCCAAACGCATAGACCTTGCCCAGGTACTCGGCCTGCCCGGGCACGATCGTCAGGCAGGCGATGGCGCCGAACACGAGGATCGCCACGTACGGGGTGCGGTAACGCGGGTGGAGCTGGCGCAGCCGATCCGGCAGCTGGCGGTACTGGCCCATGGAATACGTCAGCCGCGACACCCCGATCACGCCCGCGTTGGTGGCGATGAACAGGATCGTCGCGGCCAGCACTCCCACGTAGATCTCCGCCGCGCCCTGGATCGCGCCCAGCTCCATGTTCGCCACGACGCCCAGGACCGGGTCGTCGGCGTAGCCGCCGTCCTCCTTGGACAGTGCCAGGGTGGTCTCGCCATTCACGACGGGCATGGCCGACAGCGCCACGGCGGGCAGGAACGCGTAGATCACCGCCACCGCCCCCACCACGCCCCCGATGCCGCGCGGGATGGTGGTGCCGTAGTCGCGCGCCTCCTCGGCCAGGTTGGACACGGTCTCGATGCCCGTGTAGGCCAGCATCGCCACCGGGATGGCCACCAGGAACTCTCGCCAGGTGGGCGTCACGCCGAGGTCCACGTTGTCCACCAGCACCGACGGCGAGAACACGAGCACCAGCCCCACCAGCACCAGGACCACCTGCGTGAGGAAGTCCGCGACCGCGAACAGCACGTTCACGCCCGCCGACTCCTTGACGCCGCGCACGTTGACCACCGCCAGCACGACCACCACGACGATCCCCCCGACGATGTCGCCCGGCGACTCGCCCAGCGGCTCCCAGAACACGGCCAGGTAGTGCGGCACGAAGAAGGCAGAGATGGCGACGGTGATGATGTAGGTCAACATCTGGCCCCACGCCGCGAAGAACGACCAGAACTCGTTGAACGCCTTGCGCGCGAACGACGACGACCCGCCGGCCTCGGGGAACATCGTGGTGGCCTCGGCGTACGAGGCCGCCGTGGCGGCGAAGATCAGCCCCGCCACCATGAACACCACCGGCGTGAGGCCCAGGGCGAAGCCCGCGACCAGCCCGAGCGCGTAGTAGAGCGAGCTGCCGACGTTGCCATAGGCGCTGGCGAACAGCGCCCCCGTGCCGAGCACGCGCTGCAGGCCCTCTGGGCGGCGCTCAGCCATAGGCGCGCAAGCTACTCCGGTGCCCGGTCGCTCGGTGCTCGGTGCTCGGTCAGGCCGCGGCGGGACCACAGCACCGGGCTGCTTCGAGCGCCGCTTCAGACCAGGAAAGGAATCAGCAGGATCGCCACGATGTTCGCCACCTTGATCATCGGGTTGATCGCCGGGCCCGCCGTGTCCTTGTAGGGATCGCCCACGGTGTCGCCGGTGACCGACGCGGCGTGGGCCTCGGAGCCCTTGCCGCCGAACTCGCCGTCCTCGATCAGCTTCTTGGCGTTGTCCCATGCTCCGCCGCCCGAGGTCATGGACACCGCGGCGAAGAAGCCGACGACGATCACGCCGATCAGCAGTCCGCCGAGCGCCTGGTAGGACAGGAGCCCCACTACCACCGTCACGACGATCGGGATCAGCGCCGGCAGGATCATCTCGCGCTGGGCGGCCGCGGTCACGATCGACACGCATTGCGCGTAGTCGGGCTTCTCGGTCCGGTCCATGATGCCCGGCTTCTCCCTGAACTGGCGCCGGACCTCGTCCACCACGCCTCCGCCCGCGCGGCCCACCGACTCGATCGAGAGCGCGGCGAACAGGTAGACCATCATGCCGCCGATCAGCAGCCCGACCAGCACCTCGGGTTGGGAGATGTCGAACCCCGACAAAGTCTCGCCCTCCGCGGCGGCCTCCTCGCGCAGCTCCTCGATGAACGCGGCGAACAGCACCAGGGCGGCGAGCACGGCCGAGCCGATCGCGTAGCCCTTGGTCACGGCCTTGGTGGTGTTGCCGACGGCGTCGAGCGGGTCGGTCACGTCGCGGACGTCCTGCGGCAGCTCGGCCATCTCGGCGATGCCGCCGGCGTTGTCTGTGATCGGGCCGAAGGCGTCCAGCGCCACGATCAGGCCCGTGAGCGACAGCTGCGCCATCACGGCCACGCCGATCCCGTAGATGCCGGCCAGCTCGTTGGCCGCGAGGATGCCCAGTGCCAGCAGGATCGCCGGCGCGGCCGGGGCCTGGAAGCCCTGTGCGAGCCCCTGGATGATGTTGGTGGCGTGCCCCGTCTGGGAGGCCCGGGCGGTGGTCCGCACGGGCCGGAAGCGGGTGGAGGTGTAGTAGTCGGTGATCACGAACAGGCCGGCGGTGATGCCGATCCCGATGAGCGTGCAGAACCAGAAGTCGATCCCGCTGGCCACGTCGCCGCCACCGGTGAGCAGCTCCGACGCGCCCGACTGGAACGTCAGGTCGTCCATGAGCCACAGCGTGATCGGGAGGAAGGCCGCGGCTGCCAGCACACCGGACACGATCAGCCCCTGGTAGAGCGCGCGCTCCACGTTGCCCGCGGCGCTGCGCACCGCGTAGGTGCCGATGATCGAGGCGATCAGCGAAACGCCGCCGATCACCAACGGGTACACGGCCACCGCGCCGATCTCGTCGAAGGTCAGTACGCCAAGCAACATCACGGCCACGGCGGTGACCGCGTAGGTCTCGAACAGGTCGGCCGCCATGCCGGCGCAGTCGCCCACGTTGTCGCCCACGTTGTCGGCGATCACCGCGGGGTTGCGGGGGTCGTCCTCGGGGATGCCGGCCTCGATCTTGCCCACGATGTCGGCACCCACGTCGGCAGCCTTGGTGAAGATGCCGCCGCCCAGCCGGGCGAACACGGAGATCAGCGAGCCACCGAAGCCCAGGCCCACCAGGGCGTCGATCGCGTCCTTCTCGTCCACGTCGAACAGCAGCAGCACGCCGTAGTAGCCGGCCACGCCCAGCAGCGCCAGGCCGGCCACCAGCAGGCCGGTGATGGCGCCGCCCTTGAAGGCCACCTCGAGCGCGGCGCCGACGCCGCCGCGGGCGGACTCCGCCACCCTGGCGTTGGCCCGCACGGACACGTTCATGCCGATGAAGCCCGCGGCGCCCGAGAACAGCCCGCCGATGGCGAAGCCGACCGCGGTCTCGATGTTCAGCGCGACGGCCAGCAGGATCACGAGGACCACGGCCACCACGCCGATGATCTGGTACTGACGGGTCAGGTAGGCCTTGGCGCCCTCCTGAACTGCCGCGGAGATGTCCTGCATCTCCTGGTTTCCGGGCGACTTGGCAAGTAGCCAGCGCGAGGTCGAGAGTCCATAGACCACGGCGGCGCCCGAGCAGGCGAGCGCGACCAGGATGCCGTAGTCGGTCAGGAAGTCGGTCAAGGGGAAGTTTCCTCCGTATGGATTCTTGGGCGAGCCCGGGGCCGCGCTGTCGGAGCGCCTAGTGGACGATCGCGCTCGACAGGGCCGAGGCGCACGAATCGTCCGGCTGAGGCCCGAATCTGGGCACCGCCCGGAACAAAAGCGCGCGCAGTCTATCGAGGTTGCGGCGGAAAACCTCGAACGCCGCGTCGGCGGACACGGGCTCGGCCTTCGGCATCCCCTCCAGACCCACGTCGTAGTCGGTGACCAGCGAGACGTTGGCGTAGCAGAGCTCCAGCTCCCGAGCGAGCCAGGCCTCCGGGTACTGGGTCATGTTCACCACGTCCCACCCCACGGCGCTGAACCAGCGCGACTCGGCCCGAGTCGAGAACCGCGGTCCCTGCACCACGACGACCGTCCCGGCCTCGGCCACGGGGATCTCCAGCTCGCGGGCGGTGGCCGTGAGCTTGGCGCGCAGGTCGGCGCAGTAGGGGTCGGCGGCCGACACGTGCGTGGTCTGCGGGCCGTCGTAGAAGGTGTCCTCGCGGCCACGGGTACGGTCCACGAACTGGTCGCAGACCACGAACGTGCCCGGCGCGAGCTCGGGCTTGAGCGCGCCGCAGGCCGAGGGGCCCACGATGCGCGTGACGCCCACCTGCTTCATCGCCCACACGTTCGCCCGGTAGTTGATCCTGTGCGGCGGCAGCGTGTGCTCGTCGCCGTGGCGCGGCATGAAGGCCACCTGGGTGCCCTCGATCGCCCCTATCCGCAGACGCGCCGAGGGCGGCCCGTAGGGCGTGTCCACCGCCACCTCCTCGACCTCGTCGAGGAAGCTGTAGAAGCCCGAGCCGCCGAATATCCCGACGGCCTCGCTCAAGTGCCGGGCGGCGTCCAGATCTTGGAGCGCGCCCGGGCGCGCTCGGCGTCCTCGTCGGCCTTCGTGCCCGGCTCCGGTTGGCCACTCGCCTCCGTCCCCTGCCGCCTCGGCCCCTGGCGCCGGCCCCGCCGGCCCCCGGCTGACCCGCCTCGCGGGCGAAGGCCATCTGCACCTGCGTGAGGGCCTGGCGGATCGGCTCCTGCTGCTCCTCGGCCGCCAGCGGCACCAGCGCCCGGGCGGCATCGATCGCCAGCTTTGCCTGATCCAGGTCGCGCTCGGCCTCGGTGCCCGCCAGGCCGAGCCGCCTGCCGGCCAGGTTCACCAGCGTGGCCACCGATTGCAGGATCACGTCCTCCACGCGGACCCGGCTCATCTGCTCCTCCATCGCCGCCCGCAGCTCCTCCTCGGTCGGCTCGCGCATCTCCTCGTGCATGGTCAGCTCCTCACTTCGGCTCCGGCATAGCTCTGCTGCGCCTCGGCAAGCTCGGCGGCGAACACGTCCCGCATCGAAGCGCCGTCGGCCATGGCTCGCCGCTGCCGCTGGGCGCCGTTCTCGGCAGGCAGCGAGACCTCCAGCCCCAGCTGGGCCCGCACCGGCGCGGTCCAGGCCAGCAGGCGGTCGGGCACGGCGGCTGTGGGGAACTCCTCGCCGCGGTCCAGGTCGATCATCCTGCCGTCCATGCCGTGACGGATGGCGCGCCAGAGGTTTTCCTCGACGAGCCTCCGAGGGGGATCCTCGAACTCCACGCCCTCATCGAAGTCCACGGCGGCTTGAGCGATTGCGGCGGCGATGATCGCCGCCAGCGCCGTCGACCCCTCCGCTGAGGACTGCGCATCGCAGATCCGCAGCTCCACCGTGCCGAAGCTGTGATGGGGCCGCACGCTCCACCACAGCTGGGTGTGCTCCACGATCGAGTTCGTGCGCACGAGGAAGTCCACGTAGTCCGCGTAGGCCCCGAAGCCGCCGAACGCGTCCGGGACGCCGCAGCGCGGAAAGCTCTTGGTGAAGATCTGGCTGCGCGCCGAGTGCAGGCCCGCCTCGCGACCGTCCAGGAACGGCGAGTTGGCCGACAGCGCCAGCAACTCGGGCAGCACCGGCCGCAGGCGGTCGCAGACGGCGACGGCCCGGTCGGCGCCCCGCACTCCCACGTGCACGTGGAGGCTGAACGTGTTGTTGCGCCACGCCACGTACTTCAGGCCGTCCTCGACCCGGTGGTAGTGCTCGGTGTCGATGATCCGCTGCTCCTGCCACGGGCTCCAGGGGTGGGTGCCGGTCGCCGAGAGCAGCAGTCCCTGGCCCGCGGCCAAGCGGAACAGGCGGGCACGCGCCTCCCGCTGGCGCGCCACGGCGTCGGCGAAGGTCGTCCCGCGGCCCGAGCGGATCTCGATCTCGGACTCGATCAGCTCACCCGCCACGGCCTCGGCCAGCACCTCGTCGGCCGCGGCCGCGTCGCGCAGGTCCTCGAATCGCTGGGTCAGGTCCAGCGTGTCGGGATCGACGATCCCGAACTCTTCCTCGAGTCCCACCGTGAAGTCCTCGGAGGCGTCGAACACCTCCCTGGCGCGAGCCATGTCGAGCATCTGGAAAGGCGCCTAGGTCAGGTAGAAGTAGAGGGCGTAGAGCAGGTCCACGGCCGGGCTGGAGGTGTGAACCGTGACCTCCGGCGGGACCTGCAGGAGCGCCTCGGAGTAGTTGAAGATGATCTTCACGCCCGCGCCCACCAGCTCGTCGGCCACCTGCTGGGCGGCCTCCGTGGGCACGGCGATCACGCCCACCACGATCTCGTCCTCCTCCACGACCGCCGGCAGGTCGTCGAATGCCCGCACCACGAGCTGGTCGTTCACGCGGCGGCCGATCTTGCCCGGGTCGGTGTCGAACAGCGCAACGATGCGGAAGCCGTGGTCCGCGAAGATCTCCGACCCGGCGATCGCCTGGCCGAGGTGCCCGGCGCCGAACAGGGCGATGTTGTGCTGTCCGCTGGTCCGCAGGATCTTGCGGATCTGCGAGACCAGCGAGTCCACGTTGTAGCCCACCCCACGCTTGCCGAACTTCCCGAACCCCGACAGATCGCGGCGGATCTGCGTGGAGTTCACGTGCGTGTAGTCGGCGAGCTCCTGCGAGGAGATCGTCTCCTTGCCCATCTTGCGCGCCTGGGTGAGCACCTGCAGGTAGCGCGACAGGCGGGCGGCGACCCCGATCGAGAGGCGCTCGGGCGCGACGGGCTCGAGCCCGGTCGCGCGCCCGGCCAGTGGCTCGCGGAAGCTCACGCGCCCACTCTACCGAGCACCTGGCGCACGGCTCTGGCGTCGAAGCCGAGCTCCAGCGCCTCGTGGCCATCGACGCTGAGCACGGGTATCCGCTCCCCGTAGCGGCGGTTCAGGACGGGGTCGAGGGCCACGTCGACCTCCTCCAGGGTGAACTCGAAGTCCGCCGCGGACCTCGGCCACGGCGGCCCGCGCCTCGTCGCACAGGCAGCACCCGGCCTTGCCGTACAGCACCAACTTCACGCCGCGCCCCGCACGGCGGCCGGGGGGCGAGCCTCGGCGTCCAGCCCCAGGTACTCCGGGTAGGCAAGCCGGGGCGTGAAGCGCGCCGCCGCTCCGATCATTGCCGCGTTGTCGGTGCACAGCTCCGGCGGGGGCATCCACAGGCGCACTCCCAGCGCACCCGCCATCTCGGTCAGGGAGCCACGCAGCTCCGAGTTGGCCGCCACCCCGCCTCCGATCGCCAGCCGCTGGAGCTTCTCACGGCCCACGGCCTGCGCCACCCTGGCGGTCAGGGAGGCCACGATCGCGCGCTGAAACGAGGCCGCCAGGTCGGCGCGGCGGCCGGCCGCCCGCTCTTCCCCGAGCTCACGGATGGCGTACAGCAGGGCGGTCTTCAGGCCGCTGAAGCTGAAGTCCAGCGCGTCCCCGGGGCGCAGCGCGCGGCAGCGGGAAGGCGTCCGGATCGCCGCCGGCCGCAAGTCGGTCCAGCGCTGGGCCGCCCGGATAAGGGAGCCCGAGCATCCGCGCCCCCTTGTCGAAGGCCTCGCCGGCCGCGTCGTCGAGGGTCTGGCCGAGCACCGTGTACGCACCCGGGTCCTCCACCCGCGCGATGAAGGTGTGTCCGCCGCTGGCCACGAGGCACAGGTAAGGCACCTCGATCGGGTCGGGCTGGAGCGTGCTGGCCACCACGTGACCGTGGAGGTGGTCCACCGGCGCCAGCGGCAACTCGCGCGCCGCGGCCAGGGCCTTGGCGGCCGAGACGCCCACCAGCAGGGCGCCGATCAGCCCCGGGCCGCGCGTGACCGCAACGGTCTCGATCTCCTCCAGCGTGACCCCCGCCGTCTCGAGCGCGTCGGCGATCACCACGTCCACCAGCTCCAGATGGCGGCGCGAAGCCACCTCCGGCACCACCCCCCCGTAGCGGTCGTGCAGCAGGCCCTGCGAGGCGATCGCGTTCGAGCGCACCTCGCCCGCCGCCGTGACCACCGCGGCGCAGGTGTCGTCGCAGCTGGTCTCCAGCGCGAGGATCACGCGCCCGCGGCGGCCGCCCGCTCGGGGGCGGTCCGCCACATGATCACGGCGTCCTCGCGGTTGTCGTGGTAGTAGCCGCGCCGGCGCCCCGCGGCGCGGAAGCCGAACCGCTCGTAGAGCCTGATCGCTGCCTCGTTCGAAGTCCGGACCTCCAGCGTGTACTGCTCTCCCGGCCCGTCGGCGGAGGCGAACAGGTGGTCCATGAGAGTGGTGGCGATGCCCTCGCGCAGCAGCCGGTCGTCCACCGCCACGTTCATCACGTGCCAGACCGTGTCGTAGCGGGAGCAGACGAGATACCCCACCATGCGGTCCTCCCGGAGCGCCGCCAGGCAGATGCCCGTGGGCTTGGAGAGCTCGAGGACGAACATGGCCAGCGACCATGGCGTCGAGAAGGCGCGCCGCTCGATCGCGATGACCTGCGGCAGGTCCGCGTAGGTCAGGCGTCGGATCTCGGTCGGGTCGGTCATGTGCGTGGCCTTGGCGTCCGGCAGTCGCTGATAGTCGGGGAGCACGGCCTCGGGAGGAGCGACGGCAGCCGCCTGGGCCAGCCGGCAGACGGCCAGCCCGCGCACGACGTTGGCAACCGATCCAGCCGGCTCGACGCGCACGCCCGCAGCCACGAGGACGTCCCGGAATCGTACCGAGCCATCGCCCGCGGCCAGCGGGTCGGCGCCGGCCTCGGCAACCCTGCGCGCCACCTCGTCCGGGGCCGCCGCGAATGGGCGCATGCGCTGCGCGATCGCCCTCATAGAGAGCCGCGAACACCTCACCGCGACCCGCCGCGATCAACGGCATGCGCCAGGCGGAGTCGATGCCCCGTGCCAGGGCGGCGAGCGAGGACACCGGCCGCACCTCCAGGCCTCGCGCCAGCGCGAGGGCGCGGGCCGTGGCCACCCCGATCCGGAGGCCGGTGAACGGGCCCGGGCCCACGCCGACCCCCACGGCCGCGAGGTCCTTCCAACCCAGCCCAGCGCGGTCGAGCAGGGCCGCCGCGGCTGGAAGCAGCTCGCGGCCATGTGCCGGTGGCCCCGAGAGCGCACCTGGGTCCGGCTCGGACTCGAAGGTCGCGCCGTCCTCACGCAGCACGCCGACGGCGATGGCGGGAGTCGAGGTGTCCAGGCCCAGCAGGTTCAAGTCACGGTGATGATCCGGGCATCGCCGCCGGCGTGCTCGAGCCGCACGCGCGCGACCACACTCGCCAGCGCGTCCTCCGCGACCTCGGGCCACTCGATGAACGCCACCCGGTCGGCCGTGACGTAGTCGTCCAGCAGCGAGGGGTCCTCGCCGGCCAGCGACCCGAGCCGATAGAGGTCAAGGTGAGCCACCTCCGGGTCGGCGGGCAGCACGTGGCCCAGGGTAAACGTGGGGCTCGTGACCGGGCCCTCCACGCCTAGCGCCCGGCACGCGCCGCGCACGAACGTGGTCTTGCCGCTGCCAAGCTCGCCGCTGACCAGGACCACGTCCCCCGGTCCCAGGCGGGCGGCCAGGTCAGCCCCCGCGGCCTCCGTCTCGGCCGCGCTGGCGGTCTGAACCCTCACGCCGGCCAGTCTGACGAGCGCGACGCGAGGAGGTCAGCCGAACAGGCCCATCTGGTCGGCGGCCGGCTCGCCCTCGGGCTCGGGCGTCGCCGGCGCCCCCGTCGTCGCGCTGCGGCGGCTCCTCGGCCAGCAGGGCCGGGAGCTTGGCGAAGTCCTCGCTCAGCCCTTCCTTCACCCGCGGGGTGCGCAGCGCCGCCGCCGGGTGGAAGATCGGGAACAGCTTCACGGTGCGGCCCCCGATGTCGCGCAGCTGCGGCTGGCCGTGCACCTGGGTGATCCCTCGGCTCGAGCCGCTGAGCAGCTTGGTGGCGAAGTTGCCCAGGGTGCAGATCACACGCGGCTCGATCAGCTCCACCTGGCGCTGCAGGTATGGCCGGCAGGCCTCGATCTCGCCGGGCTGGGGGTCGCGGTTGTCCGGAGGCCGGCTCTTGAGCACGTTCGTGATGAACACCTCGTCGCGGGCCAGCCCCTGCTCGGCCAGCAGCTCGTCCAGCAGCTTGCCCGCCCGGCCCACGAAGGGAATGCCCTGCTGGTCCTCGTGGAAACCGGGCGCCTCGCCCACGAACATCAGGTCCGCGTCGGCGTTGCCGGCGCCGAATACCACCTGGGTGCGGCTCTCCGAGAGGGGGCACAGCCGGCACTCGCGAGCCTCGTGGTAGAGCGCCACGAGCTCGTCACGGCGTTCGGCGGCGGACCGGGACATCGCGTTCAAAGCCTAAGGCCCCGCAGTCACCCCGGACCGGCGCTCCCACGAGCCAAATAGCCGAACGAGCGGTATCCTTGTATCCGGCGGCCGCCACCCGACCCAGGGGGTGGACCAGCCAGACACCGAACCGACCGGTACCCGCGAGCAACGGGACCGGAACGGAAGATGGACATCGAAACCACAGCTCCCGCCCGCCTGCCCGCGCGCATCTCCATTGTGGGCCCCGGCCGCCTCGGCCGGGCGCTGACGCGGGCGTTGAGCGCCGCGGGCGTCCAGGTCGGCGGGCCCACGGGCCGCGACGTGGCGCCCGACCCCGCCGACGCGGTGCTGCTGTGCGTGCCCGACGCCGAGATCCCCAGCGCCGCCGCGAGCGCGGCCGGCGCCGCGCGGCTGATCGGCCACACCAGCGGCGCCACCGCCCTCGCCTCGCTCGACCCCGCCGGCGCAGAGAGCTTCGGCCTGCATCCGCTCCAGACGTTCGCGGGCGGCGAGGAGGCGGCGGCCTTCCGGGGTGCCGGCTGCGCCGTGGCAGGCACCACCCCAGCGGCCCTGGGCGCCGCGCACGCGATCGCCGCGGCGCTGGGCATGCGCGCGGTCCAGGTGGACGACTCGGCGCGCGCCGCCTATCACGCCGCGGCGTCCATCGCGTCCAACTTCCTGGTGACCCTCCAGGCGTCGGCCGAGGAGATGGCCGGCGCGGCGGGGCTGAACCCCGAGGACGCCCGGGCGCTGCTGGCCCCGCTGGTGCGGGCCACGGTCGACAACTGGGCCGCGGGCGGCCCGGCCGCCGCGCTCACCGGCCCGGTGGCGCGCGGCGACCACGCCACGGTCGCGCTGCAGCGTGAGGCGGTCTCGGAGGCCGCGCCGCATTTGCTGCCGCTCTTCGACGCGCTGGTGGAACGCACCGAGGCCCTCGCCGGCCAGGAGGCCGTGGCATGAGAACGGTGCGCACCGTGGCCGAGCTACGTGAGGCCCTCGCGGCCGATCGGCGCGCCAGCCGCTCGATCGGCCTGGTGCCCACCATGGGCGCCTTTCACGCCGGCCACCTCTCGCTCATGCAGCGCGCGCGTGCCGACACCGACGTGGTCGTGGTCTCCCTGTTCGTGAATCCGGCCCAGTTCGGCGCCGGCGAGGACCTGGACGCCTATCCCGCGCGACGAGGCTCGCGACGCCGAGCTGGCGGCCGCGGAGGGTGTGGACATCCTCTTCGCCCCGGCGCGGGACGAGGTCTACCCGCCCGGGTTCGCCACCGCGGTGCGGGTCGAGGGCCTCACCGAGGTGCTCTGCGGCGACCCCTCGCGGCGGGGCCCCGAGCACTTCGACGGGGTCACCACGGTGGTCACCAAGCTGCTGAACATGGTGGCGCCCGACGTTGCCTACTTCGGCCAGAAGGACGCCCAGCAGGCCATCGTCATCCGCCGGCTGGCGCGCGACCTGAACATCCCGGTGCGGATCCAGGTGGAGCCAACCGTGAGGGAGCCGGGCGGGCTGGCCATGAGCTCGCGGAACGCCTACCTCAGCCCGCCGGAGCGCGAGCGGGCGCTGTCGCTCTCCGCGCCCTGGAGGCCGCCGACGCGGTGGTGGCGGCCGGCGAGCGCGATGGCTCCGCCGTGCTGGCCGCCGCGCAGGCCGAGCTGGAGGCCGGCGGCGTGGCCCCCGAGTACGTGGAGCTGCGCTCCACCGACGACCTTTCCCCCGTCGAGCGCGTGAACGGCTCGACTCTGCTGGCAGTGGCCGCCCGAGTGGGCGCCGCCCGACTGATCGACAACAAGGTCCTGGGAGGGACGAAATGAGACGCAAGATGCTCAAGTCGAAGATCCACCGGGCCACGCTCACCGGCTCGGACCTGAACTACGTCGGCTCCATCACGGTCGACGCCGACCTGCTCGACGCCGCCGACATCCTCGAGCACGAGCTGGTGCACGTGCTCGACATCGACAACGGCGCGCGCTTCGAGACCTACACGATCGCCGGCCGCCGCGGCTCCGGCGACATGCAGGTCAACGGCGCGGCCGCCCGGCTGGTGCACACCGGCGACAAGGTCATCGTCGTGTCCTACGCCGAGTACGAGCAGGCCGAGCTCGACGCCTACGAGCCGCGCGTGGTGCACGTGAACGCGGACAACGGGATCGTGTCGGTGGACGATGCGGTCGCGGAGCTGCTGTCATGAGCGCCCGGCCGAAGCTGGCGACCGCGCCCCCCGCCAAGGGCAAGCCGGTCACCCTCTCGTCGCTGGCCGAGCGCAAGGCGCTGGGCGAGCCGATTGCGATGATCACCGCCTACGACTATCCGAGCGCGCAGGTGGCCGAGGAGGCGGGCGTGGACGTGGTGCTGGTGGGCGACTCGGCCGCGATGACGGTCCTCGGCTATCCAAGCACCGTGCCGGTGTCGACCGACGAGATGCTGATGCTGGCGGCGGCCGTCCGCCGCGGGCTCAAGACCCCGCTGCTAGTGGGCGACCTGCCGTTCGGCTCGTATGAGGTGTCCGATGAGCAGGCCGTGGCCACCGCGCAGCGGTTCGTGAAGGAGGCCGGCTGCGACGCGGTCAAGCTCGAGCGCGGCGGCAGCTCGGTGGAGCGGGCGCGAGCGATCGTGGCCGCCGGCATCCCCGTGATGGGACACGTGGGCCTCACGCCGCAGACCGCCACCGCGCTCGGCGGCTACCGGTCTCAGGGCCGCACGGCCGAACGTGCGCTCGAGGTGGCCCGCGACGCGCTGGCGCTGGAGGAGGCCGGGTGCTTCGCGATCGTGTTCGAGGCCATCCCCAGCGACGTGACCGACCTGATCATGCCGCGGCTGCAGGTGCCGGTGATCGGCATCGGGGCCGGGCCGGCCACCGACGGACAGGTGCTGGTCTTCCACGACCTGCTCGGCATCTACGACGGCCACGCTGCCCGCTTCGTCAAGCGCTACGCCGACGTGCGGGGCCAGATGATCGCGGGCGTGGAGGCCTTCGCCGAGGACGTGCGGGCCAGGCGCTACCCCGAGCCCGATCATGGCTACACGATGGCGCCGGACGAGCGCGAGCGGCTCAGGACGATGCTTGCCGACGGCTGACGAGCGCGTGGCCGTTCACGCAGCCGAGCTGCGCTTCTCGACAGCCGGTGACGGCGACGTCGTGGACCTCACCGACGGGCTCAGGAGCGTGGTCCGCCAGTCCGGCGTCCAGTCGGGGGTAGTCGCTGTGTTCGTGCCCGGGGCAACCGCGGCCGTAACCGCCATGGAGTTCGAGCCGGGCGGCGTGAACGACCTCAGGGCCGCTCTGGAGCGACTGATCCCCCGCGAGGGCGACTACGAGCACAACCGCCTCAACGCCGACACCAATTCCCACGCCCATATGCGCGCGGCCATCGTGGGGCCGTCCGAGACGCTCCCCGTCGCGGACGGGGACCTCGTGACAGGCACCTGGCAGCAGATCGTGCTCCTGGACTTCGACGATCGGCCCAGGGAGCGGCGGGTCTTGGTGCAGGTCCTCGGATAGGCCCGGTCGCCGGAGCGCCGGCTCCCGCACCCCAGCTGCCGTCCCCGTGTTTCCCTAACTTGACCGGCGCACCCACGATCCAGGAGGGAACATGAGGCGCTTCATGAGGCTGCCGTCACCGGCGATGGTGGTGGCGGGCATCGCGCTCTTCGTCGCGATGGGCGGGGTCTCCTACGGTCTCGCGAGCGGGTCGATCGACTCGCGTGAGATCAAGAACGGCACCGTTCGCGGCAAGGACGTGCGCAACGGCTCGCTCACGGGCTTCGACGTGAAGCCGGGTGGCATCGGTGGCGGCTCGGTGAACGAGGGGAGCCTGGGCACGGTGCCCTCCGCGGAATCCATCAGCCACACGGCCGTGGTCACCGCCGGCGGACAGCTCGCTCGCGGGAAGGGCGTGTCCAGCGTGGCGCGCACCTCCACCGGCCGCTACCAGGTGATCTTCAACCGCGACGTTCGCGGCTGCGTCTATGTCGCAACCGTCGGCGGCGCCAGCGCCGCCGGGCCGCCGGCCGGGACCGCCTCGGTCACGAGCCTGCCGTCGAACGTCAACGGCGTGGCGGTTCGAACGGTGGACTACAACACCAACGGCGACGTGCTGAGCAACAAGCCGTTTCACCTGATCGCCAGCTGCTAGGTCACTGACCGGCTTCGATCTCCCGCAGCACGCGCGCTGGGGCTCCCGCCGCGATCGACCGCGGCGGGAGGTCCTGCGTGACCACGCTGTTGGCTCCGATCACGCAGCGCTCGCCGACCGTAACGCCCGTGGTGACCACCACGTTGGCCCCGCACCAGACGTTGTCGCCGATCCGCGTAGGCCCCTTGGTCGTGAAGCCCTGCCACGTGATGGGCTGCTCGAGGTCGTCGAAGCGGTGCGAGCCGTCGGTGACGAAGCATCCGTTGGCCAACATGCAGTGGTCGCCGATCTCGACGAGCTCGTGCGACGCAACCATCACGCCGATGTTCAGGAACGAGCCGGACCCGATCCGGATGCGGGCCTCGCCGGGGGCGGTGAGCCACACGTTGGGCTCGAACAGCGTGCCCTCGCCCACCTCAAGACGCCCCTCACGCAGCGCCTCCAGGACGTTGCCCTGGATGGGCATGCGGGCGAACGCCCCCCGGCGAGCCATCTCGCGGTGGATCGCAACGCGGTTCCACGGCAGCGAGTTGCGCTCGTACCAGCGCCACTTCTGCCACCAGAGCCTCGTTTTGGCCTGAACGCTCGGCACGGCCACAGGCTCTCAGAGAGGGCAGAGCTTACGGTTGACGACCAATCCGGGTGACGAGAGTATGCGGATCGCGCCGCGGTACTCGTCGAACGGGTTCGTGCTCAACGCGGGATGCAACGCCGGCGGCGACCCGCTCGTCACGATCACCGGGACCGATGCCAGCGCGAAGACCGTTGCGGCCGACGCCAACGCGGTCGCTACCACGAACGTGAACGGCGATTTTCCCAACGTGGACGTGATCGCAGCACAGCAGCAGGGCACCGGTCAGATCGTGTACGCCCTCAGTGGTGGCACGGTGCTCACCGTCGATTACGCGTACGCGGACACGAACACGTTCAACAACGAGCCCGTCTGCTCGGTGCACGGCACGGTGACCGTCGGGTAGGCCAAGGGGCGTGCCGGCGGGCGGCCCTCCGCCCCCGCTCAGCGCCAACCGCACCACGGGCTCCGAGCCTGATCACCGCCCCGACCGCCGCGCGACGGCGCGCTCCCACATCCGCACGTACGCCTCGGCCGACCTGAACAGGGTCGCCATGGCGCGCCCGCCGCCCGGCTGGCGCCGCACGTCGGCCAGGAGGTCGGCGAACAGCCCGTAGTGGGCCACCCCGTCGGCGTTCAGGTCGAAGGCACGCCGTCCGGTCCGCTGGCGGGTGAACCGAAGCCTGCCGTCGTAGGACCGGAACGGATATGTGAGCGGCCGGAGGCCTGGGCCGCGGCGTGGGCCGGGAAGCGCTGCCAGCCCGCCCGTGTCCGTGCCCAGCGCGACCGCCGCCCGCCGGCGTCCCGCCCCGCGGCCCAGGCGCTGGATC
>CAVWIW010000003.1:0-86262 GCA_963755215.1 uncultured Thermoleophilaceae bacterium | reverse complement strand
CGACTCCATTCCCGCCCGCGATTTCGCGGTCGGCGTACGACAGTGAGGTGTTCCGGGACGCGTCGTCTCCGAGCTCGAGGAGCAAAGCCGGGTACTTCACGATGACGCCTACAGTCGCAACCGCCACGAGGAACACGACGCCGACCCGAATCGGGCCCTCGGGCCAGGCGAGCCACAATCCGAGACGCGCCACGGCGGAGTGTTTACACGATCTCTCGGAGGAGCTCGGCCATCTCCTTGACCCTCGCCTGCCGTGAGAGCCGGTGCCGGAAGCCCGCCGTCCAGACCTTACCGCGGGCAGACCGCCGTCGCGGAACCGCGCGTGCAGGCCCTCGAGCGCCGCTCGAAGGCCACCCACGTCGTCGGAGGGGACTGCAACGAAGCCGGCACCCGTCTCACGGATCAGCTCGGCCGCCGCACCGTCCGGCGGCACCGCGGCGAGGATCGGGCGCTCCGCCGCCAGGTACTCGAAGACCTTCCCGCTCAGGACTCCCTTGCCGCGGCCTCCGGCCTCGGGCACGAGAAGCAGGAGCGCCTCGGAGTCGCGCTGGAGGCGAAGAGACTCCGCTCTCGGCGAGTACGGGATCAGCTCGAGCCGGTCGCCGAGCCCGAGCCCTTCTGCCCACTCGCGATCGGAGGCGCGGAAGTCGCCGACGAAGTGCGCGACCGACGTCGAGCCCCCAGTCGGCGAGCGCCTGCAGGAACGGACGTGGGTCGCGCTTCCCGAAGAAGCTGCCCGTGTGCGTGATCCGGAAGCGGTCGGCAGGCCGGTACTCGAGGCCGGCGAAGTCGTCGAAGTCGTCGCTGTTCGCGATCGTGCGGACGACGCCGCGCGGGGCGAGCTCCCGCAGCTCGGCGGCGATCGCGTCCGAGACGGCCGAGATCCTGTCCGCATAGCGTGCGACGAGGCGCCCGAGCTGGACGTTTGCCGCCTGCTTAGCCCTGGTGGCCGTCGTGTCCGCGCGACGGTGCGGATTCGCGACGAGCGCGTCGCGCACGTCCGCGAGCCACGCCGCGCCGGTTGCCCGCTTGACCGCCGCGCCGACGAAGTGGATCGAGCCCGGCGGCGACGTCGTGATCACAGCGTCGATGCTCTCGCGGCGCGCGATCCTGATCGCGGCCGGGATCGCGGTCAGGTTCCACGTCACGCTCGCGTCGGGGACGAGCAGACGCCTGGTCGCGATCCGCGCCTGTGTGGCGACCCGCTCGAGCCCGGGTCGTGCCGTGGAAGCTCCTCGGCCGCCGCCGCGCCTCCGGCCGACGCAACGGCAGCGCGGTGCACCCACGCCTGCGTGGGCACGCGGAAGCTCGGCGTCGCGATGGATCCACTTCGGGTCGTCGGGCGCGAGGACGTGGGTCTCGATGCCGAGCGCGGGGAGGTACTGCGCGAGTCTGAGCGAGCGCTGGACGCCGCCGCCGCCCGCGGGCGGGAAGTAGAGCGTGACGAGGAGGACCTTCACGGCCGCGATCGTAGAGGGTCGTGCGTGGGGTCAAGCTTCGGCTCCAACCCCGGTGTTGGGTTGTAACGCGGGAGTCCGAGCATGCAAAGACCTAACACAGGGGCCAGGCCCAGCCTGGCCCCCACCGGGTTCAGATGCTCGAGCGTGGGGTCAAGCTTCAGCTTGACCCGGGTGTCGGGTTGCTACGCCGGAACCCGAGCAGGCAAAGACCTAACACAGGGGCCAGGCTGAAGCCTGGCCCCCACCGGGTTCGAGATGCTCGTGCGTGGGGTCAAGCTTCAGCTTGACCCGGGTGTCGGGTTGCTGACGCCGGAACCCGAGCAGGCGAAGACCTAACCCCGGGGCCAGGCTGAAGCCCGGCCCCCACCCACCGGGATCAGATGCTCGCGAATGCATCGGCCGCGGCGGCCAGCGTGGCGTCGATCTCCGCGTTGCCGTGCGCGCTCGAGACGAACCACGCTTCGAACTGCGACGGCGGCAGGTAGACGCCGCGCTCGAGCATCGCGGCGTGAAACCTGGCGAACCGCGCGGTGTCCGCCTGCTTCGCGTCGTCCCAGCTGCGGACAGGCGAGTCGGCGAAGAAGAAGCCGAGCATCGTCCCTGCGCGCGTCGCGAAGCCCGTGACACCGGCGTCGGCCGCTGCCGCCTCCAGCCCCGCCCCGACAAGCCGCTCGGCGGAGCGGTCGGCTGCATCCCAGGCGCCGTTCTCGCCGAGCCCGCGCAGTGTCGCGATGCCGGCGGCCATCGCGAGCGGGTTCCCGGAGAGCGTCCCCGCCTGGTACACGGGGCCGGACGGAGCCCACCAGCTCCATGATCTCGCGGCGGCCGCCGTACGCGCCGACCGGGAGCCCGCCGCCGATGACCTTCCCGAGCGCCGTCAGGTCGGGCGTGACGCCGAACAGGTTGTCGGCGCAGGTGCTTGGAGATCGCGCGCCTCACGGCCCGCCTCCGATGCGGGCGCCGTTCAGGTCGGGCACGCCCTGGTCGCGGCAGCGGGCCTCGCGGTTGTACGGCGGCTTGCGCGCCGGCCGTGCCGGCCGCGTGCCCGAAGGCACCCGGAACGCATTGGCGAACAACGGGCCCCCGGCGCCGCTGACGTTGCCGGTCGACACGGTTTGGCTGCCCCCGCCAGTCTGGAAGCGGGTGTAGGTGCCGTTGCCATCGAAGTTCTGCGACTCGCCGGCCAGCCCCACGAACGACTGGAACAGCTCCTTGTAGTTCTCGATCCCGGTGGTCAGGTTGCCGTCCTGGATCTTCACGTCGCCGGTGGGCAGCAGCGTGTTGAGCAGGCAGCGATTGAAGAGCTGCCGCTGAGGCAGGAACCGCAGCAGCGAGACGTTGATCCGGGCCACGTCGCGGGTGGCCGGCTGCAGGTCCCGCACGCGCCCTGGAGCTCAGGCGGGGTGAGCAGCTGGCGGGTCTGCGCGATCCACGGGAAGGACGCCTCGATGGTTGCCGCGGTCTCGCGGACGCCCGGGATGATCTCCCGAGCCCAGGCGCGGGTGGGCGGGAACGAGGCGTTCAGGTTGTCGAAGGCCGGGTTGGCGGCGTCGAGCACCTGCGGTAGCAGCCTGATGGTCCGGCGCAGGTTGGCCTGCTCGGCGGCCAGTGCGCCGGTGGTGGTGTTGAAGTTGGAGATCAGGTCCTTGAGCTGGGTCTCGCGACTGGCCAGAGCGGCCGAGACCTTCTGGCCGCCGGCGATCAGCTTGGACAGGTCGCGGGCCTCGGTGCCCCGGAACGCCTCGTTCACGATCGCGGTGCCGCGCAGGGCCTCTGGGGCGTCCTCGAGTGAGTCGTTGAGGGACTTGGCGGCGCTCTCGCCCTGGGTGTCGGGATCCTGGTCGTCGTCCTCGCCCGGCGCGGGCTCGCCCGAGATCGCCTCGCCGTAGCCGGCCAGCAGCTTCTGGAGGTCCTTGCGCGTGTCCGAGCGCAACCCGCTGAGTACCTCGTCGAGGCCCACGGGCGCGGCGGTCTGGTTGGCCGGAATGGTGTCGCCGGAGTCCAGCTCGTCTCCGCCCGGCGTGCCGGGCCTCAGGTCCACGAAGTAGTTGCCGCCGAAGAAGATGCGCGGGCGGACCTTGAGCTCGGCATCTGCGTGGATCGGCAGCCCCTTGCTGTCGATCTTCATCGTCACGACCGACATCGTCGAGTCCTCGCCAGCGGGTTCGACCTTGGAGACCTTGCCCACGTTCACACCGGCGATCCGCACGGGCGAGTTCAGCCCGAGCGTGCTGGTGTTGTCGAACATGGCCTTGACCTCGTAAGGCTTGGTGAACGGGATGTCGCGCGCGAACGCGAAGTAGGTGGCCACCGCGAGCACGAGCAGGGCGATCAGCCCCGTCTGCAGGCGCGAGAGGCGGCCCTGACCGTGACGCCTCACTCGGAGTCACCTCCGCCCTGGCCATTGATCCCCTTCTGTCCGCTGGTGAAGGTGCCCTGGTTGCCGGGGGTGTTGCCGAGCGACTGGCGCCCGGGAGCGAACACCTCGTTGCCGGCCTCGCACTCGCGCGTCTGACCCGGCGACGCGGTGTTCGGGTACGCGTTGCGGTGCAGGAAGTTGTTGCGCGCGGGGCCGTTGGCCGGCGCGCTGGCGGGGCCGCCCTCGTTGTTCGGGCCCTGCGGGGGCGTGATGATGGAAAACCGCTGGTAGGTGCCGTTGCTGTCGCCCTCGGAGAGGTGGCTCGCGGCGTTGCGGAAGAAGAGCGTGGCGTAGTTGCACACGGTCTGGGCCGGAGCGACGAAGCCAATCGTCGGGCGCAGGGATGTGACGGTCAGGCGCAGGCGCTCGACCCCGAGGCTCGTGGCCGGGACGTCGAGGATCCTGTCAAGCCCACGGAACACCCCGGTCAGACGGCGGTTCAGCGCCGGGGTCCGCGGGAGCGTACGGGTACCCGCCTCGAATGCGTCCGCCAGCGACGGCGCGGCGGCGGGCAGCACCCGGACTCCGGGTCGCAGCTCGCGCAGGAACGCAGCCGTGTTGCGCAGGAAGGGCCGCTGCTTGGGAAACTCCGCGACGCCGGTGTCCAGCGTGGGCGGTCCCTCGGAGATGAACTCCTGGAGGAACGGCCGTGCGATGCCGGCGAGCGCGGTGAACGTGGTGTCCAGGTTGCCGAACAGCGCCGCCTGCTCCTCGGCGACCGGCGCCACCTCCTTGGCCGTGGCGCCCAGCGAGCGGAAGAACCGCGCGAGCTGGGTGCGTGGGTCCGCCAGGTTGGCGGCCACCGGCTCGAGCCGTTCCAGCAACGGGTTGAACTCCTCGAGCGCCTCGTTTAGGTCGCGGCCGCGACCGGCGAACCCGGTGCCGAAGCCGTTGAGGCTCTGCTGGGCGCCTCGCCGCGTGTCGGCGTCGAAGGTGTTGAAGAACTCGTCCAGCTCCACCGGCTCGGGAGTGGCCTGCTTGAGCGGGATGGTGGCGCCCGCCTCGAAGCCGGCCTTCGAGGGCCCGGGAGTGAGCTCCACGTACTTGAGGCCGAGTGCCGATCGCGGTCGGACGATCAGCGTGGAGTCCACCGGGACGGGCTCGACCTGTTTGTCGAGCTTGAGGTTGAGCAGGGCGGTGGACTCGCCGGTCTCGGACGGCACGGGGGTGATCTCCTCGATCACGCCGACCCGTGCGCCGCCGATGCGCACCTCGTTGCCCTTGACCAGGTTCGCGGCGTTGGGCAGCTGGGCCCTGAGGTCGTAGGTGGGCACAAACGGGAGCCCTGCGTTCGCGTTGTAGGAGAGGAACACGGCCACGATCGCCACCAGCAGCGTCACGGCCCCCACCAGTACCGGGCTGGCCGTGAGGGGCTGGATGCCCGACCGGCGGCTCACCGGTCGCTCCCCAGGAGGTAGTCGAGCATCGGCTCTTCGTTGCCCTGGAGCGCCGGCGAGCCCTCCTCGGCCTGCTTTCGGATTCGCTCCGCGTTGCGCTTGGCCTCCGGCGTCTGGCCCGGCCCCAGAAGGCCACCGACGATCCCGCCCTGCGGCGGGACGCTGCCCTTGGTGTCGGCCTTCGGCGCGTTGCCGCCGTTGGCCAGGCGCGGTCCCAGGTCGTCTCGCTTGGAGGCCGATGCGCCCTCGGCCTCGCGGTTGAACTTCGCGCTGCAGCTGGCGCTGAGCTCGAGCGAGTACGACGTGCAGAGGTTGGTCAGCAGGCCGGCTCGCAGGTAGTGGCCGAGCCCGTCGTAGCCATTCGACGCCAGCATCGAGAAGTACAGGACGTCCATCAACCGCTCGATGCCGCCGGTCTCGTCCAGGCTCTTGGTGACCAGGTCCAGGTCACGCGAGAGGGGCCGGGCGTTGGCGGCCAGGCCGCGCAGGTCCTTCACCAGCGGCCGCGCCCGCACCAGCACCGGCCGCCCGACCTTGGTGGCCTCCCCGAGCGAGTCCACGGCAGGCCGTGACGCTGCGGCGAACGGGCCCAGCGCCTGGATCATCCGGCTCAGGTCGGCCCCGGCGCGGTTGAGGTCTCGCGCCACGGGGGCGGCCTGGTTGGCGAAGCCGCCGAGGTCCACCATCAGCGGGCGCAGCTCGCGCAGGAAGCCCGGGAACTTGCGGATCCCCGCCTCGATGTCGGCGCGCCGCTCGGCGGTGGCCTCCCCGGTGGCGTTGGCCTGCTGGATGAAGCCGGTCACCCGCCGCCGCTCGCGCGCCAGCGGGGCGAGCGACTCGTCGGAGTCACGCGCGAGGTCGGCGAGCACCTGGTTCTGCTTCGCGAGGATGGCCAGCACCCGGTCGGTCTCGCGCAGGGCCGGATTGGCCCGGTGGATGACCTCGTTGAGCTCCTCGCCGCGGCCGGCCAGCCCGGTGCCGAACTCGGCGAGCAGGATCGAGAACCGCTCGCGGAAGGGCCGGCGCATGATGTTGTTCACCAGGTCGGTGTCCACGGGCGAGCTGGTGCGGTCGACCGGCAGCAGCCGCTGGCCCTTGCCGTCGCCCTCCTTGATCTCCGCGAGCTCGGGCGACCTGGTGGTGCCGGGCTCGCACTCCACGAAGCGCTCGGGGATCACGGCCAGGGAGCGCAGCGAGCACTTGGCGTCCTTGCGGAACGGAACGAAACGGGCGTCGTCGATCTTCAGAATCACGGCGGCCTTCTTGCGCTGGACCACGTCAAGCGACTCGACCACGCCCACCTTCGCCCCTGCCACGCGCACGTCCTCGCCGGGCACCAGGCCGGTGGCGTTGTCGAATATCGCCCGCACCTCGTAGCCGCCGCCATCGCCGTCGGCGCCCAGCCCGAAGATGACCACGAGCGGGAGGGCCGCCCCGAGCACGAGTGTCGCGATCAGGCGTCTCATCAGCCTTGCGGGGAGCTCGCGACGTCGCAGTCGGCAGGGGTCTCTCGCTCCTGGCCCTCTACCAGGGGCGGGACCTCCCAGGGCGCCGAGCCGTCGGGGGTGGGCTGCATGGCCCCACCAGGACAACGCTTGTTCTGCAGGGCCTCGAAGGCTTCGAAGCTGTTGGCCGGCAGCTTGGTGAGGATGTCCGTGGAGTCGTTGAAGCTGAAGGGGCTGAAGATCGGCTGCACGCGCGCGAAGTGGCCGTTGGCGTCGTAGTTGGCGGCCCCCGAGCCGAACTTGGTCAGCCAGCTGGCCAGGTCAGGCGTGTACTGGCGCAGCGCGTTCACCGTGAGCAGGGCCGCGAGAAGGCGCGCACGGTGTCGGGGAACGACGACTCGCGTGAGCCGTCGTACCCGAGGCGTCCCGCGCTGGAAGTCGATCAGGTCGTTGGCGGCACCCGGCGAGCGGATGAGGCGGCGCAGGTCGCGGATGGTGGGCTCGGCATCGGCCACCAGCGGGCGCAGGCGCCGGAAGAACACGTCCAGGTCCTTGGTCGCGGGCTTGGATTCGGCCACCAGCGGGTCCAGGTCGCCGAGCGCGCCGCGCAGGTTCACGAGGGTCGTGTTGCCCTTGCGCAGGGTGGCGGGCAGGACCGCGAGCGCCCGGTCGAGGGCGGCGCTCTCGCTGCCGATGGCCTCGGCCGTGGCGCCGGCGTTGCCCACCAGCTGCTCCAGCTCGCCGCTGCGCTCGGAGATGGCGCCCACCGCCCGGGACGTGTCCACCAGGAAGCGTTCGAAGATCTCGCTGTCCAGCGTCAGCTCCTTGGTCAGCCGCGAGGTCGTCGAGAAGGTCGGGGCCAGGTACTTGAGCGCCTTCTCGTACTCCTTGGAGCGCCCGCCGAAGTAGGTGGCCTGACCCTCGATTACGCGCTGGAGGCCCTTGCGGGTCTTGGCGTCGAGAGCGTTGAACAGCTGGTCGAGGTCCACCGGCGCGACGGTGTTGTCGGCGCCGATCTTGCCGCCCTCATCGACCTGCTCGCTGTTGTTCGGTCCCGGGTTGAGCGACACGTAGCGGTTAGCGATGCCCGACAGCGAAGTCGCGCGGATCGTGGCCTTCGTCCCCTCGTGGAGAGGCGCGATCTCCTCGTCCTCCACGTACATCTCGACCTCAGCTTCACCGTTGATCATTCAGGGCGATGTCGCTGACCGTCCCACCGTCCGGCCGCCGACGGTCACCAGGTTGCCCTTCACCAGCTGGCCGCCGTTCTCGAACTCGGCCGTGACCTTGTAGCCGCCATCGCCGCCGAACATCATCAGCCCGACGAGCACCGCCACGGCGACGATCCCGGCGATGGCCGCGAAGCGACCGACGGAGCTCCGTCGCCGGCGAGCGGTGGTTGCCGTGTCTGGCGGTGTCAAGTGCAGCCCGTCACCCCACCGCAGCCCTCCCCGGGCGTCGGCTCGCGGCAGTATTACAGGGCTGGTCGGGGCCAGGGCTGGCCTTAGGAGCAACTCAACAATGTGGTGACGGGGCGGAGGCCTACTCCATGCCCAGCGGTCCCCGAGCCTCTCCACTCAGGAACTGGCGAACGAACTGGTTCGGCGAGTCGAACAGCTCGCTCGCGGGGCCCGACTCCACGATGCG
Source organism: uncultured Thermoleophilaceae bacterium (assembly GCA_963755215.1). Classification (GTDB taxonomy): domain Bacteria; phylum Actinomycetota; class Thermoleophilia; order Solirubrobacterales; family Thermoleophilaceae; genus JAAYBF01. Next base: position 77,894 of record CAVWIW010000003.1, on the reverse strand, counting down.
GCCCTTCCAGAGGACCGCGATGTAGTCGGCCACGCGGCGCGCGGACATGATGTCGTGCGTGATCACCACGTAGGCGCCACCGTTCTCGGCGTGGACCTCCTGAATCAGCTCGCACAGCAGGGCCGTGCGCACGGGGTCGAGCCCGGAGTCGGGCTCGTCGAAGAGCACGATGTCGGGGTCGAGCACCAGCGCGCGCGCGAAGCCCGCCCGCTTGCGCATGCCGCCCGAGAGCTCGTTGGGCATCTTGTCCATCGCACCCTGAAGCCCCACCTCGCGCAGCCGCCGGTGGCAGATCTCGAGGATCTCCTCATCCGACTTGTCGGTGTGCTGGCGCAGCGGGAACGCTACGTTGTCCAGCACATCCATCGAGCCGAAGAGCGCTCCGTCTTGGAACAGGACGCCGAACTTCTTGCGCATCTCGAACAGCTCGTCGTCGACCATGTTCGGGACCGACTCGCCGTGGACCAGCACGTCGCCCTCGTCCGGGTAGAGCAGGCCGACCATGTGCTTGATGCAGACCGACTTGCCGGTGCCCGAGGGGCCGAGGATCATCGAGATCTGGTTGTCGGGGATGCCCAGGTTCAGCCCGTTGAGGATCGTGTTGCGGCCGAAGGCCTTCTTCACGTCGATGAACTCGATCGCGTCGGTGGAGCCGTGGTCGCGGGTCAGGCCCGAATGCCACTGGTAGGGCTCCTCGCCCTCCCGCGTTTGGTCGACGATGTTGCCCGGCACGCTCTCCTCGCGCGCGGGCGCGTGTGCGGGCTGCTCCTCCTGGTAGGCGGGCTGCTCCTGCTGGTAGGCGGGCGGCTCCTGGTAGGCCGGCTGCTCCGGCGGCGGCTCGCCCCTGCGGGTCGTTGTACCTCGGGTCTGTTGTACCTCTCGTCAGCCATTGCTCCCCCTATCTTAGCCGCCGATCGGCGCTCTCGGATTCGATCCCCAGAAGACCTGCGTGCCCGCCATGCCGATCAGGTGCACGAGCACGGTGTTGAGCACCATCGACTTGGCCGTGGCCGTGCCCACTCCCACCGGGCCGCCGCTCGCCGTGTAGCCGTAGTAGCAGCCGACGAGCACGATCGCCGTGGCCATGAACATGCCCTTGATCAGCGAATAGAAGCAGGTCCGGTGGATTCTGGAACGACCAGAACACCAGGAAGTAGCCGCCCGAGGAGACCTCCGCTATCTGTTGCACCACCGCCAGGTAGGAGGCGAAGAAGGCCGCGCCCACGGCGGCGATGTACATGAACGGCAGCACCATCCACGCCGCCAGCAGGCGGGTGGAGCAGAGGAACGTGAGCGAGCTGATGCCCATCACCTCGAGCGCGTCGACCTCGTCCGAGATCCGCATGGCGCCGATCTCGGCCACGAGGCCGGTGCCGACCTTGGCGGACATCATGTAGCCGAACGCGTACGGCGCGAGCTCGCGCAGGTCACACCAGCGCCGAGAACGACCCGGCGGACGCCGGCGCCCCCACCGACCGGCCGGAGTAGGCGCCCTCGATCCCGCACGTGAGGCCGAGGATGAACGCCAGGCCCCAGATCGACGATCGCCGAGCCGAGGATCAGGATGCCCGCCTGGCGCAGCGCCTCGCCGAAGAACTTGAGCACGCGCCCGGTGTAGACCTCGCCCATGACCTTCGCCATGAACTTGGCGATGTCGCCGAAGTTGGCGATCCAGTCCTTGCGGGACCGCCAGCCAGGTGCGGCCCATCTACTTGACCACCGAGATCTCGGGGTGCGTGGCCAGCAGCGTCTGCGTGAAGACGTAGTTGAAGGCGAAGATGCCCAGGAACGCGATCACCACGCCCTGGTTGACCGCGCGGCCCACCCCCTCGGCGCCGCCCGACGCCGTCATCCCCTTGTAACAGGAGACGACGGCGATGATGGCGCCGAACAGCAGCGTCTTGACCACCGACCCCCAGAGGTCGGTCGTGGACGCGTTGGTGAGCAGCGTGGCGAAGAACGGGCCTAAGGGCGCGTGGAAGGTGAGCGTGGCCAGCACGCCGCCGAAGATGCCGAAGATGAGCGCGTAGATGTTGAACAGCCCGGTGACGATCATCAGCGCCAGGAAGCGCGGCACCACCAGGTTCTTGATCGGGTCCACGCCGAGCACCTGCAGGGCGTCGAGCTCCTCGCGGATCTTGCGGGCGCCGAGGTCGGCGGTGATCGCCGTGCCGCCGACGCCGGCCAGGATGATGGCCGTCACGAACGGCGCGAACTCGCGGATCGAGGCGAGCACGAAGAAGCCGCCGAGGCGGTCGAGCGCGCCGAAGAGGATCAGGAAGTTGCCGGCCTGCAGGCCCGGCGCGCCGTAGCCGAACGCGATCGTGGAGACCGTGAGCGGGAACCAGCAGAGGCGGAGCGCGAAGAGGAACTGCTGGACGAACTCGGTGCCGTAGGGATACGGCGGGCGGATCGCCGACACGATCGTCTTGCCCGGTCAGGATCATCATCTCGCCGACCTGCTCGAGCAGGTTCTTCGTCGGTAGAAACGCCCGGTCGGCTACTGCTCTGACCACTCTCGCTCCCTCTGCTTCAGACGCGCTGCGCCCTTCCTCTGCGGCGCGAACACTACGCCATGGGCGGTGTGAACGCCAAGGGGCAACCGTCGTTTGCAAGGCGACCACCGTGGTATGTTGCGCCGGCTTTGGAGCGGAGGAGACTGCAGCTCGCGCTCGCGGGCTTGTGCACGGTCGCCGTAGCCGCATGCGGGGGTGGGGAGCGCCAGGACGAGGACGAGCCCGAGGGCGACTTCCGGGTCGAGGTCACCAGGCCTCGTTCCCGGCGAAGCAGACCGTCGCCAAGAGTTCGAGCTGGTCATCACCGTCCGCAACCGCGAGTCGGAGAAGACGGTCCCAACGTGGCCGTGAGCGTGAAGGGCTTCGACACGCGAGGTGGACAACCCCGACCTGGCCGACCCCAACCGGCCCGTGTTCGTTGCCAACGGCGAGCCAGTCGACGTCGGCGGCCTGCCCGAGGCCAGGGCGGCCACGCCCGAGGGCGGCGACACGGCCTACGTGAACACCTGGGCGCTCGGGCCGCTCGAGCCGGGGCAGTGGAAGACCTTCCGCTGGGGCGTGACCGCCGTGCGACCGGGCGAGTACGACGTGAGCTACACGGTGGCGGCGTCGCTGAGCGGCAAGGCCAAGGCCGTGGGACCCGGCGGCCAGGCCCCGTCCGGCTAGTTCAAGGGCACGTCGCGCGCGCCACCCCGAACGTCCGCGTGGGCGAAGACGGCCAGTCCGTCGTCACCGAGTAGCTGCGCCCTCCCTCTCCCGCGCCTCGTACCCGGCGCACCGCTCGACCGGCACGCGCGGATAGCGCGGATAGGCCGGGTCCGTGCGCGAGCGCTCGCAGAGCGAGAACGAGCTGCCGCGCGTGTTGCGGATCACCCGCTGATGACGGCACCGATCGCAGAGCCCAGCGCGCACGAAGCCAAGTATCTCTCTCCTCCCGGCGCCCGGCGCCGGAGTCCCGACGAAGGCCGCACCGGGCGACAGGGAGGCCGCCGGTGCGCGGGACGGGGATTCACCAGAGAGGTGCTCCTGTCGCCTCGATGGCGAATCCCCGGACCGCGACGCGGCGGCCGGCGCTCGAGGCCGACCAGCCGCGCTACTTGATGAAGAGCATCTCCTCGTACTTCGGCAGCGGCCACAGGTCGTCGGCCACGACCTTCTCGAGCCGGTCCCCCAGCTCGCGCACCTTCGCCATCGCCGTCATCTGGTGGTCGCGCGCGTACACCGCGAGGTCCATGCCCTCGATGTCGTCGGGGTAGTGGTTGGCCGTCTCCAGCTCCCCGATGGCCTGCGCGAACTCATCAACCAGGCTGCGGGTCTCGGTGGCCAGCGCATCCATGCCCGCCGCGTCCACCAGCGCCAGGTGGCGCAGAGCGGCCGGAAGCAGCATGGTGCGAGCCATGGAGCTGGTGGTCTCCGCCTCGATGTTGGCGCGCGTCGCGTACTGCTCCACCCACACCTCGAAGCGCGACTCCAGCTCGCGCTTGGACAGCACGCCGTACTTCTCGAAGGCGGACACCGTTGGCTCGCTGAGCACCTCCGGCAGGGCGTCCGGCGTGGTGCGCAGGTTCTTCAGGCCGCGCTTCTCGGCCTCCGCGTGCCACTCGTCGGTGTAGTTGTCGCCGCTGAAGCAGATCCCTTGTTGGCGCTGTAGCTCTCCTTGACCACCGCGGTGACCTTGGCGCCGAGGTCGCCGCCGACCGCCTCGAGCTTGTCCGCCAGGTCGTCGATGGCCTCGGCGACGATCGTGTTGAGCACGCTGTTGGGGAATGCCAGCGACATGCTGGAACCCAGCGCGCGGAACTCGAACTTGTTGCCGGTGAAGGCGAACGGCGAGGTGCGGTTGCGGTCGCCGCCGTGCATCGGCAGCTGGGGCAGCACCGGCGTGCCCAGCCCCATCGAAGCGTCGGGGGTGTTGGGGTCGCCCTCGCCCGCGGCGATCGTCTCGAAAACCTTCTCCAGCTCCGCGCCGAGGAAGATCGAGATGATCGCGGGCGGCGCCTCGTTGGCGCCGAGCCGGTGGTCCTGACCGATCGCGGCCACGGAGGCGCGCAGCAGGCCCTGGTGCTTGTTCACGGCCTGGATGACCGCGGCGCAGAAGAACAGGAAGCTCAGGTTCTCCGCCGGGCGTGTCGCCGGGCTCCATGAGGTTGGCGCCGGAGTCGGTGCCCATCGACCAGTTGTTGTGCTTGCCGGATCCGTTCACGCCCGCGAACGGCTTCTCGTGCAGCAGGCAGACCAGCCCGTACTTGCGGCGCGGTGCTCTGCATGATCTGCATGGTGAGCTGCTGGTGGTCCGAGCCCACGTTGGAGTTCTCGAACACGGGCGCGATCTCGTACTGGGCCGGCGCCACCTCGTTGTGGCGCGTCTTCACTGGCACGCCCAGCTTGGCCAGCTCGTACTCGGTCTCCATCATGCAGGCCAGCACGCGCTCGGGGATCGACCCGAAGTAGTGGTCGTCCAGCTCGTGGCCCTTCGGCGGCTTGGCTCCGAACAGCGTGCGCCCGGTGTTGATCAGGTCCGGGCGCTCGAAGTAGTACTGCTCGTCGATCAGGAAGTACTCCTGCTCGGGCCCGACCGTCGTGAACACGCGCTCGGACTCCTGGTCGCCCAGCAGCTTCAGCGCCCGGACCGCCGAGTTGCGACAGAGCGTCCATCGAGCGAAGCAGCGGGATCTTGGCGTCCAGCGCCTCACCGGTCCAGGACGCGAACGCCGTGGGGATGCAGAGCAGCGCGCCGTTGGGGTTCTCCAGGATGAACGCCGGGCTGGTGGGGTCCCAGGCGGTGTAGCCGCGCGCCTCGAAGGTGGCGCGGACGCCACCCGTGGGGAAGGACGAGGCGTCCGGCTCGCCCTGGATCAGCTCCTTGCCAGAGAACTCGGCGAGCGCGGTGCCCTCGCCGGCGGGCCCGAAGAACGAGTCGTGCTTCTCGGCCGTCAGGCCGGTCAGCGGCTGGAACATGTGCGTGTAGTGGGTGGCGCCGTTCTCGAGCGCCCACTCCTTCATCGCATTGGCCACCGCGTCGGCCAGCGAGGAGTCGATCGCGTCGCCCTTCTCCAGCGTGCGCTGGAGCTTGCGGTACACGTCCTTCGGCAGCCGCTGGCGTTGCACCGCCAGCGAGAAGACGTTGGCCCCGAAGGGGTTGTTCGAGGGCTGGCTGAGGTCGAGCGGCCCAATCGGGGCGCCGTTGGGGCTCCACTGTGCCGCGGTCACGTTCTGCTGCCGGATCCTTGCCATTGCTTTCGGTCGAGCCTCCTGGGGACTGCGCGCTGCCCGACGCGGGCGCGCGAACTGGGCCGAGTGTTTCGGAACGCGAGCCACACTAGCCAGCCGCGTGTCGATGAGTCTTGTACCGCTGTCCAAAGATTTCGAGGCTCCTTTCGCCGCGTGGTCGGCTCAGGCGAAGCCCTAGAACCGCCATGTCACCCGCCGCTTGCCCTTCTTCGCCAGATACCGGTCCGACGAGCCGCGCAGGTCGCCCTTGATCCGCCAGCCGCGCCAGGTGAAGCGCCTGATGCCGCTTGGGGTCGGCGTCATTGCCAACGCCTTGTAGTGGGCGCCCTTGGCCACCCTCCGGGCGCCCGGGCACGAGACGGCGGTGGCCCGGATGCGGCTCAGGTTCACGCCCTCGTAACGGCTGTTCGGGTAAGGGTTGACGACAGGCTTGCAAGTCCTGGTCTTGGCACCGGCCGCGGCGGGCGCGAGGAGCGTGGTCGCAGCGCAGATGGCGAGGAGGGCAGCGAGGGGGGCCGGTGTGTGGCGGCGCGTCACGGACACCATCTTGCCATCCGGCCGTGGTGCTCGGTCCCTCGGACACCGAGAGGGCGGTCCCGGGTCGGAACCCGGTCCGCCGGCGCACGGGGCCATCCCGGCTCGCCACGTTCCGCACCAGCCCGCCGCGAAATGAAAAGCCCGAAACGTCCCGTATAGGCCGCTAATCGGCCACTCATCCGCCACGACCCGAGCCAGCCGTAACGATCACACCACCCCGGTCACGTATGCAACAGCCCCGCAACAGGCCCGCCCCTCGATGCCCGCCGTGCGGCCGCGCCGAGGCATCAGGAGCGCCAGCGCCAGTCAGGCGCCCCGTCGGCCCGTCGGGCCCCCTACCGTGGCAGCCGCGGCTCGATGATGCGGTAGGCCTTTAGCCCCAGGCCCAGGCGCTCGCGGTCCTCGCTGGTGAACGGGTCGAGCCCGGACAGGTCCTTCACGCGCTCCAGCCGGTAGCTCACCGTGTGCCGGTGGGCGTGGATCGCCGCAGCCGTGGCGTTCATGTTGCAGTTCTCGCCGAGGTAGGCCTCCAGCGTGCCGACCAGGTCCGTCGAGTACTGCTCGTCGTAGCGGACGAGGGGCGCGATCGTGTCCGCGTAGAAGCTGCGCACCTCCTCGGGGTGCGACGCCAGCACGCGGAACAGCAGCCTGTAGGTGCCGCCCTCCATCTGCTCGCCGGGCGGGCCGCCGCCTGCGGCCATGACGCCCAGGACCAGCTCCGCCTCCTCCAGCGCGCGCCGCACGTCGGCCGGGTCGGAGTAGTGGGACGACAGGCCCACCTGAGCCTGGCGCCCGAGCCGATTGGCCACGACGCGGGCGTCCTCGACCGTGCCGGGCAGGAGCGCATACACGCGCCCCCCCACCGCCTGGGCCAGGGCGCCCGGGCGCTCGCCCGAGATGGCCGCCAGCAGGCGCCCGGGGCGCGCTCGCCGGGGTCGGCGCAGAGGCCCACGGCCCCGTCGCGCAGGTCGCACCCGAGCCGCGCGGCGCGCCTGACGACGTCCGCGGGGTCGAGGTCGTCGCGGGTGAGCAGCTCCTCGAGGAAGGAGCCGCGCAGGTTCTGTTCGGTCTCGTCGCGGGCCTCGGCCACCGCGACCTCGGTGAGCGCGGCCACGGCGGCCACGTGCAGGTACTCGCCGGCGTCGGCCCCGCCGCGCCCGAGCATCAGCACCGCTCCCAGCTCCTGGCTGCCGGAGGCGATCGGCACCTCGGCCGTGACCTCCGCCGGGCGGTCGGGGCGCCCGCCGGCCAGGCGCTTGGCCACGTAGCGCTCCAGCGCCGCCCACGCCTCGACGGGAGCGCCCAGCCGCGGCACGATCACCGCGACGGGCGCCCCCGCGTGCGAGGCGGCGATCTCGGCCACCCGCTCCAAGCCGTCTCCCGCGAGCACGGCGCCCACCATCTCCAGGTGGGCGCCGCGCGGGCTTGGGAGCGATTCGGGGGCCGACATCGGCATCGATCAGGCCCCGGCCGGGATCTCCTCGGTCTCGTGGGCCTGCAGCACGGTCTCCCCGTCCTCGCCGGTGCGGATGCGGATCGCCTCCTCCACCGGCAGGACGAAGATCTTGCCGTCGCCCACCTGGCCTGTGCGAGCGTGCTTGAGGATCGTCTCCACGATCACGTTCGCGTCCTTGTCCTCCACCACGATCTCCAGCTTGAGCTTGGGCCGCAGGTGGATGGTCAGCTCGGAGCCTCGGTACTGCTCCGTGATGCCCTTCTGCCTGCCCGAGCCCTTGTACTCGGCGATTGAGAGGCTCGGGAAGCCCCGCTCGAGCAGCTCCATGCGGATCGGCTCGAACGACTCGTGGCGGATGAACGCCTCGACCTTCTTCATGGGGACACCTCCTCAGGCCGCGGCGCGACTGCGGCCGCCGCGGTGACGGGCGCCTTGGCGCCGGTGGCGGAGGCGGGACCGGTCGAAGCGGCACCGATCTCGGCCTCCGGGATGAACTGCTCCGGATAGCCGTACATGCCGTGTTCGACGATGTCCAGCCCTGCCTCCTCCTCCTCCTCGGTGACCCGCAGCCCGATCGTCGCCTTGATGAGCGCGAACGTGAGGATGCTCAGGCCGAACACGAAGGCGAAGATGATCGCCAGGCCCACGACCTGAGCGATCAGCTGGGTCGCCTCGCCCGAGTAGAACAGGCCGCCGTCGGGATCCCCGAAGGCGTTGTACTGAGCGAGCCGCGGCGAGGTGAACAGGCCGCACGCGACCGTGCCCCAGACTCCCGCCAGCCCGTGCGCGGACGTGGCCCCGATCGGGTCGTCGATGCGCTTGTCGATCGCGATCACTCCGTACACCACGATCAGTCCGGCGATGAAGCCGATCGGGGGCCCGGCCCATGCCTCCACGTAGCCCGAGGGCGCGGTGATGGCAACCAGGCCGGCGATCATGCCGTTGCCGACCATGCCGATGTCGATCGTCTTCAGCTTCAGCTGCGATGCCACGAAGGCACCTATCACGCCACCGGCGGCTCCCAGCAGCGTGACCACAGCCACCTCTGCCAGCCGGCCGTCGGTCGCGCCGAGCGTGGAGCCCGGGTTGAAGCCGAACCAGCCGAAGAACAGGATGATGATTCCCAGGCCCACGAGCGGCATGGAGTGGCCGGGGATCACGCGCGGCTTGCCGTCCGGCCCGTACTTGCCCTTGCGGGGGCCGAGCAGGAGCAGAGCCGCCAGTGCGCCGGTGGCCCCGATGAGGTGGACCGCCGTCGAGCCGGCGAAGTCCTGCATGCCGGTCGGAAGCAGAGCCGTCTCGCCGTTCTGCAGCCATCCGCCGCCGAAGACCCAGTGCGAGCCGATCGGGTAGATGATCGACGCGAACACGATCGCGTAGATCACATAGGCGGAGTACTTGATCCGCTCCAACGTGGAGCCCCAGACGATGGCCAGGGACACCGCGCAGAAGGCGAACTGGAACAGGAACTTCGCCTCCACCGTGGCGTTGGACACGGCCATGACCGGCAGGCCAGCGTGGCCGCCCGTCTCAGGGTCGAGCCCGCCCGACAGCTCCAGGAAGAAGCCGTTGCTGCCGATGATCGAGCCGGCTCCGAGCACGTCGGAGCTTCCGAACGCGAAGGCGAAGCCGACCGCCCAGTAACAGATGGCCGCGATCGAGAGGTTGGTGAGGATCTTGGCCACGCCGGTACCCGCGTTCTTGCCACGCGAGAACCCGATCTCGAGCATCGCGAAGCCTGCCTGCATCAACAGCACGAACACCGCGGCGATGACCACCCACATGGTGTTGATCGGCACGGTGTCGCCCAGGGTTCCCTCGACGGCCTGGTTCAGGTCGTCGGCGGTAGCCAGGGCTGAGGCGGGCAGGACCAGGATCGCGAGCAACGTGACGAGCGCGACAGGCCCCACCCGGGAGAGACTGGATCTCATGGAGATTCCTCCTCGGGGTCAGGGATCCCGACCAAGTTAGGAGCGCTCCGGCGGGGGGTCTTTAGCCAGGTGTCGAAGATTTCGGGGGTGCCCTCTGTCCATTCGGTAGAGAGCACCCCCTCCGACCGGTCGAAACCCCGCCGTCAGGCGGGATCGGCGGCTCTCAACACCCCATCCGGGGCGGTCGCCCACGACGGAGCCGCGTGACCGGGCGAACCGTGTCACGGGGCCGGCCGCGCCGGCCGGCCCCGTGCTCCCCCTACCGCTTGGGCTTGGGCGCCTTGAGGGTCAGCCGCTTCTCGGCGAACTTCGCCGGGCCCTTGCCGTAGGCGCCGACTCTGACCTTCAGGTACACCGTCTTGTTGCGCTTGAGGATCGCGAAGCCCTTCTTGGAGAGCTTGAGCTTGAGCACGACCTTGCCCGAGCCCGGCACCTTGAACGCCTTCGCGATGAAGGTCACGTGGCGCTTGCGCTTGGACTTCGAGCTCGTGCGCACGGCCTTCCGGGTGAGGAACTTGGCCATTCCCGACGTCCCGCCCGTCACGCGGAAGGTGTACGTCAGGCGGCCCTTGCGATCGGTGCGGATCGCGGCTTTGGTGCCACTCCAGCTCACCTTGGCCGCCGGGAACACCGGCTCCGGGGTCGGCGGGATGATCACCGGGGGCTTCACTACTCCCCCGCCGCCGCCGGCCGAGGCGGTCTTCGCGCTGGCCACGTTGGACCAGGCGGAGTCCACCAGCGCCGCCGCCAGGTGAGCCTTGACCCGGTAGTAGTAGGTCGTGTTCGGGCTGAGCCCGGTGTCGAGCAGGCCCACATCGTTGGCCTCCGTCGAGAACACCTTCGGCGAGGCGAAGGAGGGGCTCGTGGAGCGCTGGATCACGAACTCTGACTCGTTGTTGGACTTGTCCGCCCAGTTGAGCTGGATGGTCGAGGTGGACTTGGCCACCGCGCCCAGGCCCGTGGGCGCGTTCACCGTCACCGGGGGCGGCGGGGGCGGGGGCGGCAGCTTCGCCGCCTCGCGGTGGTCGGTGACCCGCTGGGCCGAAAGCGCCTGCGGGTAGACCGCCACGTCGTCGACCGTGCCGGACAGGAACTCCACCTCGCCGCGCCATGCGGCGATGTGGAAGCTGTCCGGGCTCGAAGCCGGGTCCTCGCTGAAGAGCACCGAGTTCACCAGCTGGCCTTCCACGTAGAGCCGCACGGCGGTGCCGTCATAGGTGCCCACCACGTGGTAGGCCCGGCCGGCCTGGATCGCCCCGGCGGGGGCCACCGCACGAGCGGGGTTGGACTCGCCGTCCACCTTGAACTCGAGCCGCCCCGCGTTGAACTGCAGCGCGTAGGCACCCGGCTTGGCGGCCACGGTGGCGAAGCCCGGCCGGGACCTGCGGAAATCCGGCTTGATCCACGCCTCCACGGTCAGCTCCGAGCCCGGGTTGAGCGAGCCGGAGTGCGGCACCCGCACGTGCTGGCGCGAGGCGGCGTTGAACCGCGTTGCCAGATTGGTCTCGGACGGCACGAGGCTCGCCTGGCCCAGCTGCGGGCCGCGCTGATAGCTGCCCGTGTTGCCCGAGCCGGCCGAGTTGGCCGCGACGGTGCCGCCGGTCTCGCCCAGCCGCCAGTACGCCGGCGGGGGAGTCCTCGAGCACCTCGTTGGAGTAGTCGGAGTCGCCGACGCCGCCGGCCTCGAGCTGGATGGTGTCGGTGACTCGCGACGTCCTGCCGCTGCCGTCACGAAGCACGATGTGCAGGGTCTTCGTGCCGGCCCCGGCATCAAGGGTCCAGTTGAACGCGTGGGGCGTGGAGCCGGTGCCCGTGTAGGCGCGCCACCTCCCGGCGGCGGCCTCGGCCTCCGCCTCCGCCTGCGTGTTGCCGACGACGAAGGAGCGCACGCCGCTGACATCGTCGCGGCCGATCACCTTCACGTTGACCGCCCGGGAAGGGGTGCTTTCGTCGACGTCGTTGATCGCCACGGTGCCGCTGGGCGCCTTCTGGTCGACGATCCGGCCGGCGCTGTCGATCAGGATCTCGTGGGTGGCCTCGTTGCCGAGCGCATTCGAGTCGTCGTCCTCGTTGTAGATCGACTCACGCGCGGTGTCGGCCTTGTTGGCGCTCTCGTAGATCGCGTTCTTGGGGTCGGTGACCGAGCGCAGCACGTACCGGCCGGGGTCGAGCTCGCTACCGGGCGAATCCACGGGACCGAGATCGATCCACTGCTCCGCGCGGTAGTAGTCGTAGGTGTCGCCCCAGCCCGGGGAGAGCCCCTGCCTCATCAGGCCGCTGGCTGTTCGGCGTGCAGCCGCCCGAGGGGTAGCGGCCGGGGAACGGCGTGTTCTCCACCCCGCCGATGAACTCCTCGTCCATCACGCAGCTCGTGGTCTTTACGCCCCGGCGCGAAGCCTCGTCCTCGTGGTCGTGCCCGTCGCTTCGGTCGTGGGCCCGCCAGGCGTCGTAGTCGGCCTTGGTCCAGAGCTGGTAGCTGCCCCAGTCGTCGAAGTGGTAGTGCGAGTGGGCGGCGTGCCAGTAGAAGCGGCCGATGTTCTCGGTCGAGGACTCCTGACCGTTCTCATCGAAGATGCGCTGGAAGGCCGGGCCCTCGGAGCCCGGCAGCCCCGGGTTGGTCACGGTGCCGTAGACCTCGAGCTTGCCCTCGCCGCCGTTGAAGACGGTGTTCGTGAACCGCAGCATGTTGTGGTCGACAGGAGTCGGCCGGGACGCACGGAGGCGTGCCCGGCTCGGTCTCCTCCCGCGGGTCGAGCTCTTGGAACCGCAGGTCGCGCGGCTCGAAGGTCTGGAGGTCGGGGAACACCGGCGCGGCCTGCGCCGGCACGGCGATCACGGCGCTCAGGAGCGCGGTGGCGAGGATGGTGAGTGGGATCCGTCCGTGCAGCACAGGGCATCGCTCCTGGTCTCAAGCCGGCCTGCTCAGGGGCGGTGAGCGGGGCCGGGCGCGTGTTGTCGTGGGATGCCGGGGCCAGGCCGCGTCATGCGGCCGCCTCCCGGTCAAGCCAACGTACGCGTGGTCTCGCGATCTCGCCAGCGGAACCGTGAAGTTCCTGCTAATGCGCAGTTTCGGGTGAGTACCCGCGCATCAGGGCGGTGTATGGGCCGGGCGAGCGCGGGGCTACGCGGGCACGCCGTCGGAGGCCTGCTTGGCGCGCACGTCGTCGGAGTCGGCGGGCAGCTGGCCGCCGCGCTCGGTGCCGGCGATGAGCTCGTCCGGCGCGCGCTCCTTCGGGATGAAGCCGGACTTCATTCCGAAGTAGACCGACTGGGGGTGGTGGGCGATGATCGCCACCGTCGACTGCTCGGGCATGACGGCGAAGCCGTCGGACAGGTACATGCCGATCGAGTCGAGCCCGAGCAGCTCCCACACCTTCTCGTGCTCGGACTGGTCGGGGCACGCGGGATAGCCCCACGAGTAGCGCCGGCCCTGGTCGCGGGGGATACCCAGCTCCGTGCGCGCCCGGGCGTGCAGCCATTCGGCCAGTCCCTCCGCGGACTGCACGCCGAGCCCGTGCACGAACAGCTGCTCGGCGAACTCGCCGTCGGCCTCGAGGCGGGCCATCAGCTCGGTGACCTCCGCCCCCACCGTCACGCCCTGGAGCGCCACCACGTCGCGCTCGCCCGAGTCGATCGGCCGATAGAAGTCGGCCAGGCAGATCCGGTCGTGGCGGGGCTGGCGCGGGAACGTGAGCCGCGACACCTCGCGATCGCGGTCATCGGGGTCGAACACAACCAGGTCGTTGCCATCGGAGTTGCACGGGAAGTAGCCGATCTTGGCCCGCGGGCGCAGGTAGTCCTGCTGGCGCCACATCCGCTCCAGCCGCGGCTGGAAGTTCTCCCCCACCAGGCGCTCCCACTCCTCGCCCTTCACGCCGCGACCGCCCCAGTGCAGCTTGAAGAGCACGTGGCGGTCCAGCTGGGGGTAGACCTCCTCCAGGTCGACCTCGACCTCGCGCACGCCCCAGAACGGCGGCTCGGGCACGGGCGTGTCCGCGCGCGCGGAGGAACGGACGCTGTCGTCGGTCACGGGCGGGGAGTCGTCCGCGACCTCGGGCTTCTCGCGCAGCTCGCGCGCCTGCGCGCGGATCTTCTCCACCAGCGCGTCACGCGCGTCGTCCTCGACCAGCGCGTCCATGGTGTCCAGGCCCTGGAAGGCGTCCTTGCAGTAGAAGACCCCCGGCTCGTAGACGTCGTCGGAGTCCTTGCCACCGGGGTAGAGCAGGCGGCGGCCGAAGTCGCGGTTGATCGCCGCCCCGCCCACCAGCACCGGGAACTCGAGACCGCGCGAGTGCAGCTCCTGCACGCAGATCGGCATCTGCTTGGAGGTCGACACCAGCAGCGCGGAGAGGCCGATGGCGTCCGCCTCGTTGTCCACCGCGGCGTTGATGATCGTGTCCACGGGCACCTGCTTGCCGAGGTCGATGACCGTGTAGCCGTTGTTGGTGAGGATGGTGTTCACCAGCGACTTGCCGATGTCGTGGACGTCGCCGAAGACGGTGGCGATGACCACCTTGCCCTTGGTGTGGCCCTCGATCCGGTCGAGGTAGTTCTCGAGCCGTGCCACCGCGCGCTTCATGACCTCGGCCGACTGGAGCACGAACGGCAGGATCAGCTCACCGGCGCCGAACTTGTCGCCCACCTCCTTCATGGCGGGCAGCAGCACCTCGTTGAGGGTCGGGACCGCGCCGATCTTGTCGTTCGAACGGTCGATCCACTCCTCCACGCCCTCCTTCTTGCGGCGCAGGATGTGCCAATGCAGCGCCTCCTCGGGCTCCATGTCCGCCGTGGGGTCGGCGGCCTCGTCCTCGTCCTCCTCGCCCTTGGACTCGAAGTGTCCGATGAACCGCTCCAGCGCGTCCTCGCGGCGGTCGAACACCAGGTCGTCGGTGAGCTCGCGCTCCTCGTCCGGGATCTCCGGGTACGGCGTGACCTCGGCGGGGTGCACCATCGCCAGGTCCAGTCCCGCCTCGACGCAATGGTGGAGGAACACCGAGTTCAGCACGCGGCGCGCGTTGGGCGACACGCCGAACGACACGTTCGACACCCCGAGGGAGGTCTTGACGCCGGGGATCTCCGCCTTGATCAGCCTGATGCCCTCGATCGTCTCGACGGCCGACGGCCGCCACTCCTCGTCGCCGGTGGTGAGCGTGAAGGTCAGGGCGTCGAAGATCAGCAGCTCGGGGTCCAGCCCGTGCTCGCCGCAGATCAGCTCGTGCAGGCGCTTGGCCACCTCGAGCTTGCGCTCGCGAGTCTTGGCCATGCCGACCTCGTCGATGGTCAGCGCAATGATCGCCGCGCCGTGGGCGCGGACGAGCGGCAGCACCGTGTCGAGCTTCTCGCGGCCCGCCTCCAGGTTCACCGAGTTCACGATCGCCCGGCCCGGCGTCTGCTCCAGGGCGCGCTGCATCACGTCCGGCTCGGTCGAGTCGATCTGTAGCGGGGCAGGCAGCGAGAGCGAGACCCGCTTGGCCAGCTCGCGCATCTGCTCGTCCTCGTCCTGGCGCTCGGTGAGGGCCACGCACAGGTCCAGCACGTGCGCGCCGCCCTCCACCTGGTTCGTGGCGATCTGGAGCAGCCCGTCATAGTCGTCGCCGAGCAGCAGCTCCTTCGCGCGCCGCGAGCCCTGCGAGTTCACGCGCTCGCCCACGATCGTGGGCGCCGGCTCCTGAGCCAGCGCGGTGGCGGTCATCATGCTCGACACCATCGGCGGCCCGGGCTCGGGGCGGGGCCCCGCCTCGCGACCGCCCACGCGCTCCACGATCGCCCGGATGTGGTCGGGGGTGGTGCCGCAGCAGCCGCCCACGATCGTCACGCCGCTCTTCTCCACGAACTCGGTGAGAGTGGTGGCCAGCGGCTCGGGCTCCTCGGGGAAGATCGTCTCGCCATCGGGGCCCTGAACCGGGATGCCCGCGTTGGGGATGCAGTGCACCGGCACCGGGCTGTGCTCGCCCAGGTAGCGGATGGCGTCGCGCATGTCCTCGGGCCCGGTGGAGCAGTTGAGCCCGATCACGTCGACCTCGAGCGCCGTGAGGGTGGTGAGCACCGACTCGATGTCCGTGCCCAGCAGCATCTTTCCGCCGTTGGGCAGCAGCGACACCGAGCACTGGATCGGCAGCGTCGTGCCGGTGGTCCTGAACGCCTCGCGGGCGCCGAAGATGGCCGCCTTGACCTCGAGGATGTCCTGCGCGGTCTCGATGATGATCAGGTCCGAGCCGCCCCGCACCAGTCCCTCCGCCTGCTCGGTGAACACCTCCACCAGCTCGGGGAAGGTGATCTTGCCCAGCGTGGGGTCGTCGGACGCGGGCAGGTGGCCGGTGGGGCCGATCGAGCCGGCCACGAAGCGGTCCTCGCCGACCGCCTTGCGGGCGATCTCGGCCGCCTTGGTGTTGATCTCGGCGGTGTGCTCGCCGAGCCCCCACTCCTCGAGCTTCAGGCGGCTCGCCTGGAAGGTGTCGGTCTCGACGACGTCGGCGCCCACCTCCACGAAGGAGCTGTGGACCCCCTCGATCACATCGGGGCGGTTGAGCACCAGCGCCTCGTGGCACTTGCCCTGTAGCCCCCCGTAGTCCTCCTGGGTCAGGTCGACCTGCTCGAGCGTGGCGCCCATGCCGCCGTCGAAGATCACGACGCGGCTGGCAATGGTCTGGATGAAATCGCGGGCCATGCGGTCGTCAGAGGCTAGCGAAAACGGCCCAACCTTGACAAGGTTGTGTGAAGGTTGGCGGGAGGAGCGTCAGAACAGAGTTAGGCGCTGTGACATCCGGGCGATCACCCTGCCGCCGTCGCTCACGTGGAGGGTCACCGTGTACGTGCCGCGACCGGTGAAGCGGTGCGCGGCGTCCAGCCCAGTGGCCGTGTCGCGGGCGCCGCTCTCCGGATCGCCGAACCGCCAGCGGTAGCCGAGCTTGCGGTTGCGGAACGCCGCCGTGAACGGGATCGCGCCCGTCCGCCAGCGCAGGCTCGTGCGGTCGCCCGGATTGAAGGTGGCAAAGGCCCGGTCCACGGTCGGGGGACGCCGCCGATACAGCGCCCGCGCGCCGCGCACGTCGTCGCTCGACAGCAGGGTGCGGCGGACGCTGGCCGCGGCCGCGCCCCGGCACATGGCGGGCCGCCCGTCCAGGCTCACGCGCGAGTTCATGACGGCGCACCGGCGGTCATCGTGGCCCAGCCCGAGCACGTGCCCGAGCTCGTGCACGGCCGTCGCGGTGCGCAGTCGGTCGCTGCGGCAGTTCCGGCGCACCGACGCCACCGTGGCCGCATACCACGGCCCCGGGTAGCCGATGACTGCCGCGCCGTTGATCCCCTCACAGCCCGAGAAGCCACCGCCGCGACCGCGCCCGTAGCGGATCAGCACCCGTGCTCCGGCGTTGGAGGACCGCACTAGGCGCACACCCACACGAGCCCGGTTCCAGACCCTGATGGCAGTGCGCACGGCGCGCTCGTACGCCGGCGCCTGGTTGTGAACCGTGATCTCGCGATTGGGCCAGCGCTGCCCGGCGAACCGGTAGGCCTGCGCGGGCGCGGCGGCCGCGAGCGCCAGGAGAACCGCCAGCGCCGCGATCGGGGTGGGCCTGACGCGCCGCCGCGGCGGCAGGGCACCGCCGCCCGGCATGGAGCTAGCCCTCGACCTCGGCCGGCGCGCGCCGCCCTCGCGAGCCGCGCAACTCGACGGGCGTCGCGTGAAGCGCTCGCAGCCGCAGGTCCTTCCAGGTCATGCCCTCGCGCACCAGCGCGGGCATGCCCATGGCCAGCGCGGTCGCGATCTCCACCGCCTGCAGGATGATCCCGTAGGCCAGCGCGTCGGTCTTGCCCACCCCGTAGGCCGACAGCACCGCCACGCACGCAGCTTGGAACACGCCGAGGTTGGACGGAGTGGCGGGCAGCGCGGCCGTGACGTTCACCGCGAACAGCACCGCCGCCGCCGCGCCTATGCCGGCGCGGTCGTCGAGCCCCAGTGCAACGAGCAGCACCCAGCAGGCCAGCAGCTGCACCGCCCAGGCAGACAGCTGCGTGAGCGCCGCCCAGCCCCCGAGCCGCGGCTGGCGGAAGACCGCGAGGCCCCGCCTGACCTGCACCATCGCCGAGCGCGCCGCCGCCAGGGCCTGCTGCACCCGCGCGTAGCGCGACGGCTTGCCGCGGCGCAGCAGCGCCGGGGCGGCCAGCAGCAGGGCAATCACCACGACCGGAGCGATCGTGGCGAAGACCAGCGCATCCTCGCCGCCGCGGAAGATGCCCACGGTGGCGAACATCATGCCGCCGAGCACGGTGAGCGCCAGGATGTTGAGGAGCGTCTGCGAGACGAGCGTGCCCAGCACCACCGGCAGCCGGTCTCGGACGCGCCCGACGCGGCGCGCGAGAATCAGAGCGCGCGAGGGCTCACCGAGGCGGGCCGGCAAGGTGGCTGACATGAGCACGCCGATCATCGTGGCGCGCGCCGTGTCGCGGCGGCGCACCCTGGTGCCGGGCAGGGCGGCCCGCAGGATCGCGTGCCAGGCCTCGGCGCGGATGAGCATGGAGGCGCACATCAGGGCGAATGCCGTGAGCACCCAGATCGGCGTGGCCGCAACCACCGCGCGAGCGATCGACTCCAGCCCGATGTGCTCGAGGGCCAGCGCGGTCAGGCCGACGGCGCCGGCGCCGGCGCCGATCACGGCCGCCTTGCGGGCCACGCGCACGGCGGTCCGCCGGCGTGAGCCGGGTGCCTCGGGCTCGATGGACGGCAGCCGGACGGGGGCGGCCAGCGGGCCCCGGTCCGCGGCCGCGAGCCCCAGCCGCGAGCGAGCGCGCTCGCCGCGGCGCTCGGGCGCCGGGATCTCCACCGCGTCCTCGTAGGCCTCCATGACCTCGTCGGTCACGTGCGGCCACGAGAAGCGCTCGGCGTGCCGGCCCGCGTCCGCGGCCATGGCCTCGCGCCGGGCCGGGTCGAGCGCCAGGTCGCGCAGGGCCTCGCCCAGCGCGGCCGGGTCCGCCGCGGGCACCAGCAGGCCGTCGGTCCCGTGCTGGACGACGTCGCGATAGCCGGCTATGTCGGACGCCACGACGGGCGTCGATGACGCAAAGGCCTCGGTGAGCACCATCCCGAAGCTCTCGCCGCCCAGCGACGGCGCGCACAGCAGGTCAGCGGCTCCCAGGAGCCGCCACTTCTCGTCCTCGGTCACGCGGCCGGCCACGCGCACTCCCTCGGGGTCCAGGAGCAGTGGCCGCACCTCCTCCTCGGTGGCCCCCGCAACGGTGAGCCGGGCGCGGATCCCGGCGCTGCGCAGGGCCTCGAAGGCGCGCAGGAGCACGGGCAGTCCCTTGCGGGCCTCCGCGCGGCCGACGAAAAGCAGCTCCAGTGTGTCCCCGCCCCGCTCCGCCGACGGTCGCGCGGCGGACAGGTCCACGCCGTTGGGAACGATCCGGTAGCGACCTCCATAGAAGCGCTCGCAGGTCCAGCGCGCGGCCTCGGAGACCGCGATCCTCACGTGCAGCTTGTTGTAGAGCCGGCGCGCGCCGGCCACGTTGGCGGCGAACCCATTGGAGAGCCGGTTGCGCGAGTAGCAGTGAAAAGTGCCCACCAACGGGACGCGGGCGGCCTCGGTGGCGAACCAGCTCACGAACGGCGCGTTGGGCTCGTGCACGTGGACCACGTCGTAGCCGCCGTGTCGCAGCTCCCGTCCCAGAGTTCCCACCGCCTGGCTGGACAGCGCGAGGTTGGACACCGCCCCGTTGATCGGCAGGCCGACCGTGCGGCCCAGCGGAACCAGGTGGTCGGGCACGGGCCTTCGCTCCGGCGAAGCGCCGCGATGCATTACACGTGCCAGGCGGTCGTCGGGGTCGTACGGCGCCAGCAGCCGGACATCGTGGCCCCGGCGGGTCAGCTCATCCGTGAGGGCCTCTACGTGACGGCCGACTCCACCTGGATACGTGTACGAGTACGGGGAAACGATCCCTACACGCACGGCGCAATCGTAGAGCACCGCTCCGATGCGCCACACTTTGGGCGTGGCCCGTCGCAACTTCGTCAAGTTCACCTTCATACGGGTGCTTCCGGAGTGGCGGCGCCGCAGCGCGGAGGAGCGCGCGCGCGACAAGCGCGAGTTCGCCGCGGCGTGCTCGGACTTCGGCGAGGACCACCTGCTCCGGGCCTACTCGCTGGTGGGCACGCGCGGCGACTGCGACCTGATGGTGCGTGCGCTGGCCCCGGACCTGAGCCGTATCCACGACCTGCACGTGCTGCTCAACCAGAGCGGACTCATGCGGTTCGCCGAGATCGCGCACTCCTACCTGGCCATGACCAAGGAGTCGGTCTACTCCGACGAGCCCCAGCCGCTGGAGCCGCGCCCCGGCTCGGATGCGCGCTACCTGATCGTCTACCCGATGTGGAAGAAGCGGGAGTGGTACCTGCTGCCCTCGGAGGAGCGCATGCGAATCATGCGCGGCCACATCGAGACCGGCCGCCGCTACACCGGGATCGAGATCAACACCGCCTACTCCTACGGCCTGGACGACCAGGAGTTCGTGGTCTCCTTCAACGCTGACGAGCCGGGTGAGTTCCTGGACCTCGTGCAGGAGCTGCGCGGCACCGAGTCGAGCTCGTTCACCGAGTCGGAGACGCCCATCTTCACCTGCATCTCCGCCCCCGTGGAGCGGGCGCTGGACGCGCTGGACGGCGAGTCCGTGCCGGCGCTGCGGCCGGTCGGGCCCTAGCGACCTGGAGTCAGACCGAGGACTTCGCGGCGTCCAGCATCTCGGCCACGCGCGTGAGCTTCACGCGGGGCCGGCCGAGCGGCTCGCCGGCCGCCTTCTCCACCGCGTCGATGGCCTCCCAGCCGGAGTAGGACACGTACTCGGGCTTGCGCTCGGCCACGAGCGCCTCGATCGCGTCGGAGTCGGTGTCGGAAGGCTCGGGCAGCCGGTTTTCCGCGAGGTCGTCGAGCACGTGGTCCACGGTCTCCTGGGCGTCACGCTTGTTGGTGCCGATCACGCCGGAGGGACCGCGCTTGATCCAGCCCACCACGTACTCCCCGGGGATCGCCCGCTGTGCGTGGGGGTCGACTACGCGCCCCTCCTCGTTGGGCACGGTGCCGTGCCACTCGTCGAACGGCACGCCCTCGATTGGCACTCCGCGGTAGCCGATCGACCGGAACACCAGCCCGACGTCCAGCGTCTCGTGCTCGCCCGTGGCGTGGGCGCGCAGCGAGCCGTCGCCGCCGTGCTGGAGCTCGTTTCGCACCAGCTCGATTCCCTCGACCCGGCCGTCGCCCTTGATCTCCACGGGTGAGCGGAGGAAGCGCAGCACCACCCGCTTGCGCTTGCCCTGCGGCTCCCGCTCGGAGTAGCCGGTCAGTATCTCGACGTTGCGTCGCGGGGTGATCTCGCCCTCGCCCTCGATCGAGCGCGCGCTGTGGTCGTCGAGCACCACATCGGCCGGGTCCACGATCACGTCCGCGTCGGTGAGCTCGCCGAGCTCCAGCAGCTCGGGGTTGGTGAAGGCGGCCTGGGCGGGCCCGCGGCGGCCGATGATCACGACCTCCTCCACGGCGCTATCGGCCATGACCTCGATCGCGTGGTCGGCCGTATCGGTGACCTCCAGCTCCTCGCGCGGAAGCACGAGCATCCGCGCCACGTCCATCGCCACGTTGCCGTTGCCGATCACGGCCGCGCGCTTGCAACTCAGGTCGAACTCCAGGTCGCGGAAGTCCGGATGGCCGTTGTACCAGGCCACGAATTCGGTGGCCGCCCAGCTGCCGGGCAGGTCCTCCCCCGGGATCCCCATGCTGCGATCGGTCTGCGCGCCCACCGCGTAGATCACGGCGTGGTAGCGCTCGCGGAGCTCGGCGTGGCTCACGTCCCGGCCCACGTCGACGTTGCCGAAGAAGCGGAAGCCGGGCTTGGCCGCAGTCTTCTCGTACACGCGCGTGACCGACTTGATCTTGGGGTGGTCGGGCGCCACGCCGGCTCGCACGAGGCCGAACGGCGTGGGCAGCAGGTCGAACATGTCTACCTCCACCGTCACCTCCTTGGCGTTCAGCAGGTGGCCCGCGGCGTAGAAGCCGGAGGGGCCGGAGCCGACGATCGCGACTCGCAGGGGGTGCTCGGGTGTTCCCGCGGAGGTGGCCATTTCGAGAGGGTGGGGCCCGGAGCCCCGGCGTACGGCGGCGGGCGATTATAGGGAGGGCGGTCCGCGCAGGGCTTCTGAGCGCCGGTGGGCGATCATGCAGGCCGATGGAGCGCCTGGCAGTCATCGACATGGGGTCGAACTCGTTTCGCCTAGTGGTGTTCCAGTACGAGCCGGGCAGCTGGTGGAGCCTGGCTGACGAGATCCGCGAGGCCACGCGGGTCAGCGCCGGCATGGGCGATGAGGGCGTGCTCAAGCCCGCCCCGATGGACCGCGCGATTCACACGGCCGCCGTGTTCTCCGCCTTCCTCCAGTCGTCGGGGGTCACGCGCGTGGACCCGGTGGCCACCAGCGCCATCCGCGACGCAGCCAACCGTGACGACCTGCTGCGGGCGATCCAGAGCCGGACTGGCCTGCGCGTGCGCGTGATCACCGGCGCCGAGGAGGCGTGGTACGGCTACCTGGCGATCGCCAACTCGACCACGCTCACGGACGGCTTCGGGATCGACGTGGGCGGCGGCAGCGTCCAGATCATCCGCATCGCCGACCGCCGCCTGCGCGAGGCGGAGTCGGTGCGCCTGGGCGCCGTGCGCGTGAGCGAGGCCTACCTTCCGGACGAGGAGGCCAGCTCGAAGCAGCTCAAGGCGCTGCGGCGCCACGTGGTGCGCACGCTCGACGAGTTCGAGTGGTGGCACGCCGGCGACGGCCTGCGGCTGGCGGGGCTGGGCGGCACGATCCGCAACCTGGCCGCGGCGGCCCAGAAGCGCATGGGGCCGATCGAGGCCGACGTGCAGGGGTTCGTGCTCACGCGCGACGCTCTGGGCGAGCTGATCGAGCTGCTCGTGGAGCGGCCCGCGTCGAAGCGCGGCTCGGTGCGAGGCATCAAGCCCGACCGTGCCGACGTGATCCTCGGCGGCGCCGTGGTCGTGGAGACGGCCATGGACCATGGCGGGTTTGACGAGCTCGAGGTCACCGAGGCCGGCCTGCGCGAGGGGGTGTTCTTCGAGCGCCTGCTGGAGGGCCGCGACCCGCCGCTGCTCGACGACGTCCGGCGCGAGGCCGTGGAGAACCTGGCGCGCCGCTTCCGCACCGACGACGTGCACGTCCAGCACGTGGCGCAGCTCTCCCTGCAGGTGTTCGACGCGCTGGCCCAGGAGGGTCTGCACGCGCTCGGGGGCGACGAGCGCGAGCTGCTGTGGGCGGCCTGCCTGTTGCACGACATCGGGGTCACGATCGACTACGACGACCACCATCGCCATTCGGCGTACCTGATCCTGAACGCAGGCCTGCCGGGCTTCGGCCCTCGCGAGGTGGAGCTGATCGCGCTCATCGCGCGCTGGCACCGCAAGGGCGATCCCGACCCGTCAGCGCTGGGAGGCCTGCAGCGCAAGGGCGACGGCACGCGCCTTAGCGTGCTGTGCGGGATCATCCGCCTGGCCGAGCAGCTGGAGCGCAGCCGCGACCAGGCGGTGGCACGGGTCGCCCTGCAGCGCGTCAAGGGCGGGGTGCGGCTCGAGGCGGAGGCCGATGCCGAAGGCCGGGACCTGAGCGTCGCCATCTGGGCCGCCCAGCGCAGCGCCGACCTCCTCGGCGAGGCCATCGGCGAGCGCGTGGAGGTGGTGGCCGCGGAGACCGGGGCGGCCGCTGCCTGACTTAGGCGAGCACGGTGCGCAGCTCGCCCAGCTGCGGCGAGCTGATCACCACCTCGTCGCCGGCCTTCAGCCACACCCGTGGGTCGCGCAGGCTGCCGACGCCGGCGGGAGTGCCCGTCGAGACGATGTCGCCGGCCTCGAGCGTCATCAGCGAGGACAGGTGCGCCACCAGGGCCGGCACCGAGTGCACGAGGTCGGCGGTGCTCCCACGTTGCATCTGCTCGCCGTTGAGCGTGAGGGCGATCTCGATCGCATCGTGTGGGCCCGCCTCGTCGGGGGTGACCAGCGCCGGCCCACAGGGAGCGGAGCCGTCGAAGACCTTGCCGGGCATCCACTGCGGGGTGCTGAACTGCAGGTCGCGCGCCGAGAGGTCGTTGAGCAGCATGTATCCGGCCACGTGACTCATGGCCTCCGCCTCAGGCACGTCCTTGCAGCGGTCGGCGATCACGAACGCCACCTCGGCCTCGTAGTCCACCTTGGAGCTCTGCCGGGGCAGCGCGACCTCCGCTCCGGGGGCGGCCAGGGCGTTCGCGAACTTGGCGAAGATCGTGGGCGTGGCAGGCGGCTCGGCGCCCTGCTCCTCGGCGTGAGAGCGGTAATTGAGCCCGATGCACACGATCTTCCCGGGGTCGGTGACCGGCGGCAGGAGCGCGACGCTCGCCAGCTCCAGTCCCTGTCCATGCGGATCGACCCCATCCGGGAGGCCGCGCCGCAGCAACGCCCCCAGGCCACCGTCACCAGGGCCCGAAAGCGGGGTGACCTGGCCGTTCGCGAGCGCCCCCGCCTGCGGGCCTTTCCCGCCGTCGAAGGTGATCAGGCGCACGGCGCGCAGCGTACCCTTGACGCGTGGCTCGCGAGAAGGACAGCTCGATTCCGACCGGCCGCGTGCGCCGCACCGCAAAGGTCGCCGGGCTCGCGGGCGGCCAGACGGCGCGCAACTACGCCACGAAGGCCGCCAACCTGACTCGGGGCGAGGAGGCGCGTCGCGAGGCCGCCTCGCGGCGGCAGGCCGAGGCGGCCGAGCAGATCCTCGAGGTGCTGGGCAACATGAAGGGGGCCGCGATGAAGGTCGGCCAGGTGGCGTCCTTCATCGACACGGGCGCCTTCCCCGAGGAGTTCCAGCAGCGCATCCAGGAGAAGCTGGCCGAGCTGCGCGACTCGGCCCCGCGGGTGGCGTTCAAGGACATGCGCAAGGTGATCGAGTCGGAGCTCGACGAGTCGCTCACCGACGAGTTCGCCGAGTTCGACGAGGATGCGATCGCCGCCGCCTCGATCGGGCAGGTCTACCGCGCGCGCCTGCACGACGGCCGCGACGTTGCCGTAAAGGTGCAGTACCCCGGGGTGGCTCAGGCCGTGCGCTCGGACCTGCAGAACCTGGGACTGCTGATGCGGGTAGCCAAGCGGATCGCGCCCGGCATGGACTCGAAGGCCATGACCGCCGAGATCCGTGAGCGCGTGTCCGACGAGCTGGACTACGAGCAGGAGGCCCAGGCGCAACGCGCCTTCGCGCGCGCGTGGCGGGAGCATCCATTCGTGGTGGTGCCGGACGTGGTCACGTCCCTGTCCCGCGAGCGGATCCTCGTGACCGAATGGGTCGAGGGCCTGAGCTTCGAGGAGGTCAGGGAGCTGCCGAGCGCCGAGCGCGACCGCTTCGGCGAGATCGTCTTCCGGTTCTTCTTCGGCTCGCTCTACCGCAACGGCCACTTCTCAGGCGACCCGCATCCCGGCAACTTCAAGCTGATGCCGGACGGCCGGGTGGCGTTCCTCGACTTCGGCATGACCAAGAAGCTGGGGCGCGAGCACCTGGACCTGGAGGTCGAGGCCATCCGGCTGGGGATGGAGTGCGACGCCGAGGGCCTGCACGCGCACCTCGCGCACATGGGCTTCTTCTCCGCCGACGACCCCGGGCTCCCGGCCGATGCCGTGCTGGACCACTTCCGCGACGTGACGCGGTGGTACATCGAGGATCGCGACGTGACCGTCGACCGCGAGCTCGTGGGCCAGGTGCTCATCGACTTCGGCGACCCTCGCTCGGACCACTGGGAGCTGATGAAGCGGGAGACCATGCCGCCGGACGCGATGCTCGCGCGGCGCATGGAGGCGCTGGTGCTGGGCGTGCTCGGCCAGCTGGGGGCCACGGCCAACTGGCACCGGATCGCCCGCGAATGGCTGTTCGGCGACGAGCCCTCGACACCGCTGGGCGAGCTCGAGGACCCCTTCCACGGCACCCGCCGTGCCGCGGCCTAGCGCCGGTAGCCGCGAGGTGCCCGTGGATGCGGGCGCCGACGCCATGGAGCACCTGCGCTCGGCCGACCCCGTGATGGCTGCCCTGGTCTCCGAGCACGGCGAGCTCGACGAGGAGGAGCGCAGGCGCGGCCGCCCGGCCGAGGCCTACGGCGCGCTGCTGCGCGCGATCGTGGGCCAGCAGCTGTCCACGAAGGCGGCACGCACGATCTACGAGCGGCTGACCGCGCTGTTCGGAGGCGAGGCCCCCTCGCCCGAGCAGCTGCTGGCCACCGACCCGGAGGAGCTCCGCGGTGTGGGCCTATCGCGCGCCAAGGCCTCGTACCTGCATTCGCTCGCCCGGCACGTGGTGGACGGCGAGCTGGAGCTCGACCGCCTGGGGGACCTGGCCGACGAGGAGGTGGCCGAGCAGCTCACGGCCGTCAAGGGCCTCGGCCAGTGGACCGCCGACATGTTCCTGATCTTCCACCTGCGCCGCCAGGACATCCTGCCGGTCGGCGACCTGGGCATCCGGCGCGCGGCCCAGCTGGCCTACGGCCTGGACGACCTGCCCGACGCCGCGCAGCTACGCGAGCTGGCCCGCCCGTGGGAGCCGCACCGCTCGCTGGCGAGCCTCTACCTCTGGCGCTCGCTGGACAACGAGCCTGGGTAGCCGCAGGCCTGGGATCACTCGTGGGCCAGCACGCTGATCACCACATCCTGCGGATCCCGAACGAAGAAGCGCCGGACGCCCCAGGCCTCGTCGACCGGGCCGTAGATCACCTCGTGCCCGGCCTGGACTGCTTCAGCGTGCGCAGCATCGACGGCTTCGCGCGAGCCGACGTCCACGCCCATGTCGGGCAGCACGGGCTCCACGCCCGGTGGCGCGAAGACGACCTGCGCCTGGCCTGACCCGAAGCCGATGTAACCGCCTCCGAAGCTGCCCTCCTCCAACCCCAGCACCCTCGTGTAGAAGGTGCGCGTGGCCTCGAAGTCCGGTGACTCGTGGTAGGGCATGATGCGTCTGACGGCCATCCCGGCCGAGTGTCGCAGGCTCGCCGCAGCGGACCGTCGTACGCCTGGCGAATCGGCCCCCCATACCGGCGAGCGACGACGTAGCGGCGGCTGGGCCGAGCGTGCCAAGGAAGCAGGGAGCGAAGCCTGCACCAGCAGGCGAGCGACCGATGACGCAGGCAGGCGACGCTCCAGGCGTCGCTACGAGCAGGAGGGCTCTTCGTCGGCGATGCGGAAGGACGACCCGCAGCCACACGACGCCACGACGTTCGGGTTGTTCACCTCGAAGCCGGCGCCCATGAGGCTCTCGGTGTAGTCCACCTCGGAGCCGTCGACGTAGCGCATGCTGGCGGGGTCGACGATCAGGCGGATCCCGTCGTAGTCGAACACCAGGTCGTCGTCGCGCTTCTCGTCGAGTGCCAGGGCGTACTGGAAGCCCGAACAGCCCCCGCCGCGGACGCCGACGCGAAGGCCGACATCCCCCTCGGTCTCCTGCGAAGCGAGGAATCCGCGCACCTTTTCGGCAGCGATGTCCGTGAGCGTGACCATGCTTCACGAAATGTAGCATTGGGCTCAGAGATGCCGACCAGCACCGAACTCGAGAGCCGCATCCGGGACGCGCTTCCCGGCGCCCGCGTGAGCGTGGAGGACCTCACTGGCGGGGGCGACCACTTCCGCGCCGAGGTGGAGTCCGACCGCTTCGAGGGCCTCAGCCGCATCGAGCAGCACAAGCTCGTCTACTCCGTGTTCGGCGACGAGGTCGGCGGGGCCATACACGCCCTCTCGATCAAGACCTCGACTCCGGAAGGATCCCAGTGACCAACGCCGAGATTCACGATTTCATCGAATCCGCGATCGCGGACAACCAGGTGATGCTGTTCATGAAGGGCACGCCCGAGCAGCCGCGGTGCGGCTTCTCGATGCGCACGTCTGGCGCGCTCAACGCGCTCGGCGTCCGCTACGCCGCCCTGGACATCCTGCCCGACCCGCGAATCCGCGAGGAGCTGTCCGGCCTGTCGGGCTGGCCCACCATCCCGCAGCTGTTCATCGACGGCGAGCTGGTGGGTGGCTGCGACATCGTCATGGAGATGTACGAGTCGGGCGAGCTCGCCGAGCGCCTGGGCGTGGAGATGCCGGATGACCACGACGAGCCCGGGCCGGCGGAGCAGGCACCGGCCAACCAGGGGCCGATCCCGCTCGAGAACAAGCTGAACGGCTGACGGTCAGCTGAAGGGGCGGCGGGGCCCCGACCCGCGCCGCTTGCGAGCATCGTCGACGGCCTTGCGGCCGCGGTCGGCGTACTCGCGCGCCTGGCGGCGATAGCGCTCCTTGTCCTCCTCGGGAAGCGCCTTCCAGCGGTCGTAGGCCATGAGCACCACGGGCCAGGCGCGCTTCACCATCTGAACGGCTCCCTTGGCCCGCGACCCGCCTCCACCCGGCAGCTGGCGTGCCATCAGGCCGGCTCCGCCTTGGCGGGCACGCCCGCCGGCTCGGAGAGGTGGTCGACGTACTCGAGGATCCGATGGGACTCGTGCACGACCTGGTCGCCGTGGACGAGGACGGGCACCCAGCGCTGGCCGGTCAGGTCCTCGACCTCCGGGCGGTCGCGCTTGAGGAAGGGCACGCGCACCTCGTCGAACTCGATCCCGGCGGAGCGCAGCCGGCGCGCCACCTTGCCGCAACGGCAGACGAGGTCGGTGGGCGCCTTGCAGCGGTAGAGCGTGGCCACCCGCCGGAGATTAGCGCCGCCCTATGCCCAGACCGCGCAGTAGCCTGCCGGCGCTGCCGGCCGCCTGCTCGCCCACCGCGATCGCGGCCCCAGCCACCCGGTACGGAACCTGCTGGCGGTGCTGAGAGCGCACGAAGCGGTCGTGCTCATGTTCGAGATACCACTCGATCGTGGCCTCGAGCGTCTCCTCGTGCGGCCGCGCCCTCCACCCCAGCTCGCGCTTGGCCTTCGTCGACCGGTAGGTCCAGAACTGGCTGCCCGCCAGCACCTCCTGCGGGCTGAGCGTGGTCTGCCCGGGGCCGATGCGCAGGAAGCCGGCCGCGGCCACTGCCAGCCCGCGCGGAACCTTGAGCGGCGGGTCCACCCCGCTCAGGCGCCCGAGGTCGGCGAACAGGCGGTCGAAGGTGAAGTTGCGTCCGCCCAGGATGTAGCGCTCCCCCAGCTGGCCGCGCTCGTCGGCCAGCAGCTGACCGGTGGCCACGTCCCGGACGTCGACCACGTTGAGCGCCCCGTCGGCATAGGCCGGGACCCGCCCCAGGAGGAAGCTCCGGACGAGCCGCGTCGAGGTCACGTGCAGGTCGCCCGGGCCCATCACGATCGTGGGGTTGACGCACACCAGCGGCAGGCCCTTGGCGGCCAGCCGCATGGCCTCGGCCTCGCCCTCGTGCACCGAGTTCACGTACGGGATGCCCAGGTGACCGGCGGTGAAGAGTTGGGTCTCGTCGGCGGTCGACCCCCTGGGCGCGGGGCCGACCGTCGCGGCGCTGGAGGTGAGCACCACCCGCTCGACCTCGGCGCGCAGGCACTCCTGCAGCACCGTGCGCGTGTGGCCCACGTTGACCTCGAACAGCGACTCGGTGTCGGCCGGGCGGACCGACGTCATCCCGGCCGCGTGGAAGACCCGGTCCACGCCCTTCATGGCCCGCCGGACCGCGCGCCTGTCGGCGATGTCGCAGCGCACCCGCTCGGCGTCGAGGTCGTCGATGGCCCGCGTGTCGGAGCTCTCCCGGACCGCGAGACGCAGGTCATCCCCGCGCCCGACCAACTCGCGCGCCAGGTGGGAGCCGATGAAGCCGGTCGCACCGGTGAGCAGGGTCTTGGCCACGGGCGCGCGAGTCTACGCGGGCGATCGGGATAGGCTGCCGCGCGCATGCCGGTCGCCGTCGTCACGGACACCACCGCGTACCTGCCACCGGACCTGGTGGAGCGGCACCGGCTCCAGATGGTCCCTCTCTACATCGTGTTCGGCCCGGACCGGATCGAGCGCGAGTCCGACATCACCGACTACCCGGCCTTCTTCGAGGAGCTGCGGTCGGCCGAGTCGCTGCCCACGACCTCCCAGCCGTCGATCGGCGACTTCCTCGGCGTGTTCGAGCCGCTGCTGGCGGAGGGCAACGAGGTGGTTTCGGTGCACATCTCGGCGAGCATCTCCGGCACCGCCGACTCCGCCCGCCAGGCGGCGGCGCAGCTCGACCGCGAGGGAAAGGGCGGCGAGCGGGTGCACGTGGTGGACTCACAGACGACCGCCGGGGGCCTGGGGCTGGTGGTGCTCGCAGCGGCCTCAGCCGCCGCGGGGGGCGAGGACGCCGAGGCCGTGGAGCGGCGCGCCCAGGAGGCGCGTGCCGACCTGAAGATCTG
Organism: uncultured Thermoleophilaceae bacterium; assembly: GCA_963755215.1. Lineage (GTDB taxonomy): Bacteria > Actinomycetota > Thermoleophilia > Solirubrobacterales > Thermoleophilaceae > JAAYBF01. The sequence continues at coordinate 47,864 of CAVWIW010000003.1, read as the reverse complement.
GTTCGCGGTCGACACCCTGGAGTTCCTCAAGCGCGGCGGGCGGATCGGCGCGGCCAGCGCCTGGATCGGGTCGACCTTGAAGGTCAAGCCCATCCTCACCCTGGAGAGCGAGCTGACGCCGGTGGAGCGCGTGCGCACCAGCTCGCGCGCGTTCGAGCGGCTGCTGGACTATGGCCGTCAGCGCCACGAGTCCGGCGCCGACGCCTGGGTCGTGCAGCACATCTCAGCCGAGGAGCAGGCCGCGCGCCTGGTGGAGCGCGGGCGCGAGGTCTTCGGCTGCGAGCCGGTGTTCGTGAGCGAGATCGGGCCGGTCATCTCGGCCCACGCCGGGCCGGGGCTTCTGGGGATAGGGGCCATCCCCAAGCAGCACATGCGCTGAACCTCAGCGCCGTCCGGCAGCCTTCCCATCATCCCGGTGGCGATGGCACAGCCCGCGCCCGAGATACCCGCTGTCCGCGTGGTCCTCCGCACCGTGTTGATCATCGTCTGTGTGGCGGTGGCGCTTTACCTGCTGTTCCTCCTGCGCAAGCCGATCGGCTGGCTGCTCACCGCCACGTTCCTCGCGGTGGCGCTGTCCGGGCCGGTCAACTTCCTGGAGCGCCGGATGCGGCGCGGCTTTGCGATCACGCTCGTGTACCTGGGCATGCTGGCCTTCCCCCTGGCCCTCGGAGCGGTGATCGTCCCGCCGCTGGTCACCGAGGCCAATAACCTCTTCGACGACGCGCCACAGTACGCGCGCGATGTGACCGCGTTCGTGAACGACAACGAGCGGCTGCGTGAGCTCAATCGCGACTACGACATCACCGCGAAGCTCGAGGAGGAGGCGGCCAAGCTACCGGGCAAGCTCGGCGGCGCCGCCGGCACCCTGCGCGACGTGGGCTTCGGGATCGTGAACTCGATCTTCGCCCTGGTCACGATCCTAATCCTCACCGCGTTCATGCTCGGGGGCGGGCGAAGGTGGATCATCCACGGGCTGCGCTACCTGCCCGCCGAGCGGGCCGAGCGAACCGAGCGGGTGCTTCAGCGCTCCGCCACGGCCGTGGGCAACTACGTGGCGGGCGCCATCTTCCAGGCGACGCTGGCGGGGGTTCTCTCCTACTTCGTGCTCTCGATCCTCGGCGTCCCCTTCGCCGCGCCGCTGGCCGTGCTGATCTTCTTCCTGGACCTGATCCCGCTGGTGGGCGCCACGATCGGCGCGACGCTGGTGGCCGTGGTCACCGTCTTCAACGATTTCCCCACCGTCACGATCATCTGGATCGTGTGGTCCATCGTCTACCAGCAGCTGGAGAACAACCTCGTCCAGCCGCAGATCCAGAAGCGGGCGGTCGACATCAACCCGTTCCTGGTGATCGTGTCGGTGCTCTTCGGGAGCACCCTGCTGGGCGTGCTGGGCGCCCTGGTGGCCGTGCCGGTGGCCGCCTCGATCCAGATCGCCGTGCGCGAGTGGGCCGACCTGCGCGGCATACAGCCCGGCCGGCCCCGACGACGAGCCGCCCCCCGCGCCGCCCGAGGGCCCGAGCCCTCGCCGGCGTAGTCGGTCGCCGGTGGCCGGTCCCCGCGGGCCTGGTGCTTCGATCCCGGGCCTCGGCGGGCAGCGGGGGGAGGGACCGGTCGCGCCCATCGAGTGGAGCTTTCTGCCGGTCATAGCCGTACAAATCCTCCACTCGATTGATGCCCGCCGGCGGACACCTGAAATCGACAGAAGCGCGAGGAGCGCGACAGCCACGCAACCGACCACCCCTCGTGCCCGCTGTGGGCCAACACGGAGCAGCTCGACCGGCGCCGGAAGCTGGAGGCCGCGCTCGGAGTCTGCGCCGGCGGCGGAGGAGCGAGACGGTGGCGGCTACCCCGCCGCCAATAACGAACCCCGCCACCGCCGCTCCGACAAGCGCCGCCTCGCGGTTCTGCGCCAGCTGGCGGCGCCAGTTGGTGAGCTCGCCCACCTTGGAGCGAAGGTCGTTCACCGAGAACGCCAGCTCGCGGCGGGTGTCCTCGATGGAGCTGCGGATCTGCTCGGGGCTGCGGTTGGCCGGCAGGCTCGACATCAGGACTTGGCCTCCTCGCGGGCGCGTTCGGTGGAGCGTTCGAGCTGGTCGCGCTCGATCGCCTGGTGCTCCAGCGTCTGACGGGTGATCTTGGCCTCTTCGATGGCCAGGTCCGGCGTGGGCGGGCCGGCGCTGAGCCAGCGCTTGGCCAGCAGGCCCGCGATGGCGCCCAGGAGGATCAGGATGAGCGTGACGATGGCGAAGCCGGGCCACACCACGGCGGTGTCCAGCGCGTCGTTGATCAGGAAGGCGAAGGCGAACAGCGCCATGACCACCGCGAAGACCAGGAAGATTCCCGCCGCCACGCCGACCCCCGCGCCCCGCGCGAGCGTCTTGGCCTTGTCGGTGACCTCGGACTTGGCTAGCTCGATCTCCTCGCGTACCAGCAGGGACGCCTTCTCGGACACGTCGCCGACGATCTCGCCGAGCGTCTTGTCCGCGCCGTTGGGGCCGGGCGGCGTCATCGGCCGAGCCACCTGAGCACGCCGGCAAGGACGAGGCCGCCCGCGAACGCCGCGCCCACATAGACCTCGGGGCGCTCCGCGAACGCGTCGTGCTCCGCTGCGGCCTGTGCGTCGGCGGGCGACTGCCCGCCGAGCGGCTCCTGCGGCGCGGGGTCTGCGGCTGCCTGAGAGGCCTCCATCAGTAGTCCGGCGGGTCCTCGTCGAAGACGCGGATCCAGATGGCGGTGGCCACGCGGTTTGCGACGATCGTGGCCAGGGCGCCGACTCCCGCCAGCATGCCGCTCCAGACCAGGCGTTTTACGAGCTCGTTCTGCATCGGGCGTGATTCAACCAGAGACGGCGGGAGTACCCGCGGCCGGGGCCTCCAACCCGCCGCAGATGGCCTCGACCACCAGTCCCTTGGCGCGTTCGAACTCGTCGTCGGTCTGGGGCAGCAGGTCGAAGATCCAGCCCGACAGCAGCTGCTCGATCGCTCCGTAGAAGCACATGGCGGCGAACTCCGACGAGATGTCGGACTTGAAGGTGCCGTCCTGGCGGGCCGACTCCACGATCTCCGCGATGCCGGCGTAGGCCTCACGGATCTTCTCCAGGTGGAGGCGGCCGAACGAGTTGGCCGCGCGGGTTACCTCCACGATGATCACCTTCATCAGGTCCGGCTCGTGGCGGTAGGAGTCGATGATGAAGCCGGCGACCATGTAGAGCTTGTCGCGGGCGGGCACCTCCTGGCGGCGGTCGATCTCGGTGATCGCGTCGAGCATGACCTGCCAGCGCTCGAGGAACAGCTCGTTGAGGATCTGCTCCTTGGAGTCGAAGTAGTGGTACACGAGCCCGTAGGCCACCCCCGCCTCGTCCGCCACGTCCGAGACGCGGCAGTGGTGGAACCCCTGGCGCGCGAACACCGTGATCGCGGCGTCGAGGATCACGCGGCGCTTGTCGATCGCTCCGGCCCGCGGGGTGGCGGCCATCAGACCCTCGCCTCCTCGGGCCAGCGGTACGCCGACGGCACGCGGTTGGCCAGGCTCGGCAGCGACTCCCTGACCTCGTCCTGGCGCTCCAGGTCCAGGTCGGCGGCCACGAAGCACTCCTCGTCTCCCGCCCGCGCCAGGACGTCGCCCCACGGATCCACGATCTGGGAGCCACCGAAGCTGGAGTTGTCGGGCGGGTGGTCGCCGATCTGGTCGGCCGCCACCACGAACGCCTGGTTCTCGATGGCCCGGGCCCGGATCAGCGTGTCCCAGTGCGCCCGGCCCGTGGGCACCGTGAACGCGGCCGGAATCACGAGTATGCGGGCGCCGCGAACGGCGAGGATGCGAAACAGCTCCGGGAAGCGCAGGTCGTAACAGACGCTGAGGCCCAGCCGGGCGTCGCGCGCCTCGCTGGTCACGATCTCGTCGCCCGCCTCCTGGGTCTCCGACTCGCGATAGGCCTTGCCCTCCACCGACACGTCGAACATGTGGATCTTGCGGTACACGCCGCGGACCTCGCCGTCGGGGCCCACGTGGACGGACGTGTTGCCGAGCATGTCGGTGCCCTCGCGGCGCTCCACGATGGAGCCGGCCACCAGGTCCACCCCCAGCTCGGCGGCGGCGGCGCGCGCCCAGGCCATCGTCGCGCCATCGAGCGTCTCCGCCCCGTCGCGATAGGCCTCGTGGCGGCCGAGCAGGTTGAACTTCTCGGGAAGCACGATCAGGTCGGCGCCGCCGGCCGCCGCGGCGCGGGTCAGCCGGTCCGCAGTGGCCAGGTTGCGGTCCTTGTCCTCGGTCGAGTTGAGCTGCACCGCGGCTGCGCGCATGATCCTCCTCCCCGCCAGATTGACTGGTCAGTCAGGCCAGTGTATCGGCGCCAGGCGCTGGCACCGCCGGCGCGCTCACGGGCACCCCACGCTCGCGCACGGTCATCCGCAGCCCACCACGCGGGCTCAGCGTGGGCATCTGGCGTACGGTCATCGTCCGCCCGGCAAGCAGCTCCAGGCGGAAGCGCCGCAGGATGGCGGTGACCACCGCCTTGACCTCCATCTGCCCGAAGCGCATGCCGATGCACGTCCGCGAGCCGCCGCCGAAGGGCACGTAGGCGCCCTTGGGCAGCGCGGCCTTGGCCTCGGGCGCGAACCGCTCGGATGCGAAGGCCTCCGGCTCGGGGAACACGTCGGGCAGCCGGTGGCTCGCCCACGAGCAGTAGTTCACGAAGCTGCCACCGGGCACCGGCACGCCCGCCACATCGAAGTCCTCGACGGCCAGCCGCGGCCCGATCCACGCGGGCGGGTAGAGGCGCAGGGTCTCGTCGAGCGCCATGTCCAGGCGCGGCATACCGCCTGCCAGGTCCTCCGCGGACGGCGGGCCGTCCAAGACGTCGTCCTGCTCGGCCAGCAGCGCAGCCAGCTCCACGGGGTTGCGCGCGAGCTCGTGGAGCATGAACGAGATCGTGGAGGTCGAGGTGTCGTGCCCCGCGAAGAGCAGGGTCACCGCCTGATCGCGGACCTCCAGGTCGGACAACCGCGACCCGTCCTCGTCGGTGGCCGCCATGAGCATCCCGAGCATGTCCTCGTGGCCGGTGCCCCCACGCCGGCGGCGCTCGATCTCGCCGAAGATGATGCGGTCCAATACCGCCCGGGCACGCTGCAGGCGCCACCAGGGCGAGCCGGGCCCGCGGAGGATGCGGAGCGCGTACTCGGTGCCATAGAAGGACAGCGCGCGCTCGAACTCCCGCGCGGCCAGCGCTCCGGTGCCCCGGTCGTCGGGGTCGAGGCCCAGGAGCGCCCGCATGGCGATCCGCATGGCCAGCTCGCGTGCCCACGCGTACACGTCCACCACCTGGCCGGCGCGCCACGGCTCCAGGGCACGCTCGGCCTCCTCCCACATCGTGTCCGCGGCGGCAGCCACCTGCTCACGGTGAAAGGCGGGCAGCATGATCCGGCGCGAGCGCCGGTGGTAGGCGCCGTCGATGGTCAGCAGGCCCGCGCCAAGCAGGGGCTCGAGCTCGCCGAAGCCCCCCTCGCGCCAGCGGAAGTTGGCTGCGTTGGACACCAGCACGTGATGGTTGGCCTCGGGCCCGAGCACGAAGACCTGGGTGCCGTGCAGGATCCGGACGCTGAAGACCGGGCCGTAGCGCTCGTAGCAGGACAGGAGCACGGGCAGCGGCTCGGTGGCCATCCGATGCGTGCGCCCGGCGCTGAAGGACATGTCGCCGGGCGGGTACCGGCCGCGGAGGCGCAGCTCGGTGCGCACGTCGGCCGCGATCCGCCGCGTTGCGCTGTGGGGAAGCGGGGCGGGAGCAGCTGCGGCCATCGGCCGAGGATACGCTCCGGCCATGGACGGACTGCCGGCACGCGGTGCCGAGGTGCGGCGCCTCGGGCTGGCGCTGCCACCCGCACGCATGCCCCTCCGGATGGGCACCAGGCCACTCAAGCGGTGGCGCTACGTAGGCGTCTACACGCCCGAGCTGATGCTGTGCGTGGGCGACGCCCGCATCGGCGGCATCCCGCAGCGCTGGTGGGCGGTGGCGCTGCCCGGTGGGCAGCTGCACGAGCGCACCACAGTCGCGCGCGGCGGCGTGATCGTCGAGCCAGGGCGGGTGAGCGTCCGGGCGCCCGGAGTCACGACCGATCTGGCGTTGGATGATGCGCCCGCGGTGGAGACCGCCTCACCGGCGGGCGACAGCTACATCTGGACTGCCAAGCGGGCGAACGTGGGCGTGCGCGGCACGGTGACCGTCGACGGCGCCGAGCACCGCATCGACGCTCCCGCCGGCTTCATCGACGAGTCCGCCGGCTACCACCCCCGCTATACCGCCTGGCGCTGGTCGGCCGGGGTCGGGCGGCTCGCCGACGGGCGCGCGGTGGGATGGAACCTGGTGGACGGCATCCACGACTCACCGCGCGACAGCGAGCGCACGGTTTGGGTCGACAGCGAGCCACACGAGGTGGGCCCGGCGGAGTTCGCGCCCGACCTGTCGAGCGTCGGCGGCCTGGGCTTCAGCGCGTGGTCGGCGCGCGAGGAGAACCGCAACCTGCTGTTGCTGCGCTCCCGCTATCGCCAGCCGTTCGGCACCTTCACGGGATCGCTGCCCGGCGGCGAGGAGCTGGCCGAGGGCTTCGGCGTCATGGAGGAGCACGAAGCCTGGTGGTAGACGCGCGAGCCCCAAGGCTTGGCTAGCCCCGCGACTCGCGGTGGCGCTTGAGCTCCTCCACCAGCAGCTTGGAGTGCAGAGCCGCGATGAAGTCGCGCAGCGGCTCCGCCCCGGCCTCGATCAGGTCGACCACGCGGTCTGGCTCGAGCTCGCCGGCCAGGCGCTCGAGCACCACCTGGACCTCCTCCTCCACCAGCGCCTCCAACGCGTGCTTGTAGCGCAGCGTGTCGTAGACGGTGAACCCGATCTGCTCGTCGTAGCCGCCGGCGCGGAAGCGTCCGATGGCCTCGATCACGTGCAAGTCGAGCTGTGAGTAGCCGCGCCGGTCCGGGCTGAGCAGGCCGATCTCGGCCAGCCGGTCGAGCACCTCGCGCGGCATGTCATAGCGACGCCTGACCTCGGCGGCGCTGACCCGATCGCGGTCCCCGCTGAGCGCCCGCTCGAGGATCCGATCCTCGAGCTCCACGAGCGCCCGCGCTCGCTCGGGGTCCTCGTCGAGCACGCTCTTGATCGCCTTGAGCGGCATGAAGCGCTCCTCCTGGAGCTGCTTGATCAGCCGGATCCGCTGCACGAACTCGGGCGGGTACCAGGCCATGTTGCGCGAGGTCTTCACCGGTTCGGGCAGCAGTCCCTCGCGCAGGTAGTGCTTGATGGTGCCCGCGCTCACGCCGCTGGCCTCGGCCAGCTCGCCCATCCTGAGCATGCCGTTGGCGCTCATGCCATGAACGAGCCGCCGCGCGCGCCCTCGGCGGGCCCGGCCACCGCGCCCGATTCCTCGAGGGCCGCCGCCTCCTCCGCGGAATAGCCGAGCTCGCCCAGCACCGCGGCCGTGTGCTGGCCCAGGGAAGGGCCGGGCGCGGTGGGCTCGGCTGGGGTGCGGCTCATCTTCACGGGCGAGCCCAGCAGGCGCACCGGCGCGCTCGGCGCCCGGCTGATCGACCTCCACCACCATCTCGCGCGCGCGCACGAGCTCGGAGGCCAGGGCCTCATCGAGGTCCAGCACGGGCTCCAGGCAGCAATCGACCTCCGACGCGAACGTTCGCCACTGCTCGCGCGTGCGCTCCATGAAGATGCGCTCGACCTCGCCATGGGCCTCGGACCCCGGCGGGTCGAACTGCCGCTCGACCAGGTCATCGCGGCCCACGCCGCGACACCACGCCTGCCAGAACTTGGGCTCGAGGGCCCCGAGCGTGACCCAGCCGTCGCTGCAGGGGTACGGGCGGTAGCACGCATACGCACCGGCCAGCTCGAGCCCGCCGCGCCGGGGCACCTGGCCGTCGGCGAAGTGGCGGGCCGCCACCATCGCCAGCCACGACAGCGAGCCGTCGGCCATCGAGATGTCCACCAGCTGGCCCTTACCCGAGCGGTCGCGCTCGCGCAGCGCGGCCATGATCCCGAACGCCGCCATCAGCGCCCCGCCTCCAAGGTCGGCGATCTGGCCCGCGGACTGGATCGGCGGGCCGCCGTCCTCGCCGGTCAGCCCGAGCAGCCCCACGAGCCCGAGGTAGTTCATGTCGTGGCCCGAACGGTCGCGGTAGGGACCGTCCTGCCCGTAGCCGGTGATGGCGCAGTACACGAGCCCGGGGTTCTCCTCGCGCAGCCGCTCGTACCCCACGCCCAGGCGGTCCAGCACACCCGGCCGAAACGACTCCAGCAGCACGTCGTACTCGCGCGCGAGGCGCAGCAGCACCTCGCGCCCGCGCTCGTCCTTCAGGTCGATCCGGATCGAGCGCTTGCCGCGGTTGAGCGACAGGAACAGCGCGGACTTGGCCGATTCCTCGGCGCCCTCGTGGTAGGGCGGCGCCCAGCGGATGTAGTCGCCCATGCCGGTGTCCTCGACCTTGAGCACCTCGGCGCCGAAGTCGGCCAGCAGCAGCGAGCAGAAGCCGCCGGGCAGCAGCCTGGAGAGGTCCAGGACCTTGATGCCTGACAGGGCTCCGCTCATGCCTGGACGCGCTTGGGCACGCCGAGCAGCTCGCGTGCCTCGGCCACCGTCGCCGGCCGCCGGCCCACGTCCTCGGTGAGCTGACGCGCCTTGGCGATCAGGTCGCCGTTGGAGCGGGCCATGGTGCCGTCGGGGAGGTAGAAGTTGTCCTCCAGTCCCACGCGCACGTTGCCTCCCAGCGTGAGCGCCGCGGCCACCAGCATCCACTGCTGCCGGCTGATGCCGATCACTCCCCAGTTGTTGGGGCCCTCCGGGCCGCCGGGCACCTGCTCGGCCATGTGGGCGAGGTTGCGCGCATTGGGCCGCACACCGCCGGTCACGCCCATGACGCAGGAGATCTGCAGGGGCTCGCGCAGCAGGCCCATGTCCAGGAGCGGGTCGAGGTTGGCCACGTGCCCGGTGTCGAAGCACTCGTGCTCGGCCCGGATGCCCAGCTCGTTCATCTCGGTGAGGAACGCGGTGATCGTGTCGAACGAGTTCTCGAAAACGGCCTTGAACACGAACTCCTTGCGCTTGCTCGAGTACTTCGCGTAGTTCATCGAGCTCATATTCAGCGCTGCCACGTCCGGCTTGAGCGCGCGCAGGTACTCGATCCGCTTCTCGATCGGCACCCCGATCGCCCCGGTCGAGTAGTTGATGATTACGTCGTCCACCTCGGCCTGGATCGCCTCGGTGATCGCCCGGAAGTCCTCCACCTCGTAGCTGGGCACGCCCTCGGGCGTGCGGGCGTGGATGTGAATCATCGCGCCGCCCTCGTCCACGATCCGCCGCGCCTCAGCCGCGTACTCCTGCGGCGTGTAGGGGATCGCCGGGCACTGATCGCGGTTGGCGACTGCGCCGCTTATGGAACAGGTGATCACAACTGGGTCTTGGAAGCGGCTCATGCGCTGACTGGTCTCAGGCTCGGTCTCAGTGTCCTCGGTGCTCGGTGGGGCGAAGGCGAGTCGGTGCCGCACTTGCTCTCTGTGGCCGGGGATTTCCGGGAGTTCGAGGTGTACCGGCGGGTGCTGACCTGGCTGCAGATCTGCATGCATGCGCTCGACGTGGCAGTCATTCGACCGCTGGGCAGCGGGAATACAGCTGGTTCCCGGGCACCCGAAGCGCGCCTGATCCCTCATACCGGACTCACCCCATGCTTCCTCCACGGCCTCTCCACCCGCTTGGTCTCCGCCATCGCCAGTGCGCCGATCACGACCTTCCGCGTCTCGCGGGGGTCGATCACGTCGTCGATCATCGCGTTGCCGGCAGCGATGTAGGGGTCGATCGTCTTGCGGATCCCCTCGATCATCTCCGCGCGCGTGGCGTCGGGGTCCTCGGCCGCCTCGATCTGCTTGCGGAAGATGATGTTCACGGCACCCTCGGGGCCCATGACCGAGATCTCGGCGCTGGGCCACGCCACGATCAGGTCCGGCTCGTACGCCTTGCCGCACATCACGTAGTAGCCGGCGCCGTAGGCCTTGCGCACCACCACCGTGACCTTTGGCACCGTGGCGCGCGACACGGCGTAGAGCATCTTGGCCCCGTGGCGGATGATGCCCGCCTGCTCGACCTTGGTGCCCACCATGAAGCCGGGCACGTCCTGGAGGAACAGCAGCGGGATGCCGAAGGCGTCGCAGAGGTTGATGAAGCGCGCAGCCTTGTCGGCTGAGTCGTTCTCGAGAATCCCTCCGAGCTGTCGCGGCTGGTTGGCCACGATCCCGACCGGGCGGCCGCCCATCCGCGCGAAGCAGGTGATGATCGTGCGCGCGAACCGCGGCTTCATGTCGAAGTAGAAGCCGTCGTCGACGATCCGGCTGATCACGTCGTACATGTCGTAGGGCTTGCGCGGGGAGTCGGGCAGCACCTCGAGCAGGTCCTCGTCGGCCCGGTCGACCGGGTCCGAGGGCTCGCGCCGCGGCGGCGGCTGCTCGCAGTTCTGCGGGAAGAAGGACAGGTAGTCCTTGATCGCCTGGATGCACTCCTCGTCGGACTTGACCTCCAGGTCGCCGACGCCGGACACCTTGGTGTGCACGCCCGAGCCGCCCAGCTCCTCCTGGGTCACGTCCTCGCCGGTGACCGCGCGCGTGAGGTGCGGGCCGGCCAGGGCCATCGACCCGCGGCCCTTCACCATGGGCACGAAGTCCGCCAGCCCGGGGATGTAGGCCGTGCCCGCCGCGCAGGGCCCCATCAGCGCGGCGATCTGCGGGATGACCCCGCTCATCGTGACCTCCTCGCGGAACAGGTGGCCGGAGCCCGCGAACAGCGAGCCGGCGGCCTCCTGGATCCGCGCTCCGGCGGAGTCGAGCAGCCAGATGAAGGGGATCCGCTTGCCGAGCGCCAGCTCGCGCAGGCGCGTGACCTTGAGCTCGCCTGTCATGCCCATCGAGCCGGCCATGACGGTGAAGTCGTAGGCGCAAACCGCCACCAGGCGGCCCTCCACGTGCCCGTAGCCGGTGATCACGCCGTCGGCCGGCGCCTCGCGATCCGCCATCGCGCGCTGGGAGAAGTGCGGCCGGCCGTGGATGCCCAGCTCGGTGAAGGTGCCCTCGTCCACGAGCAGCGCGAGCCGCTCACGGGCGGTGAGCTTGTCCTGCTCGTGCTGGCGCGCGACCTTCTCGGGGCCGCCCCCCGCGCGGGCGCGCTCGCGCCGTTCGTGCAGGTCGTCGACCAGCGAACGCAGCGGGGGCCGCGCCACCAGAGTGTCGGCCGCCACGGGCGCCGCGCCGTCGGGGGCCTTGGCGGTGGGCTCAGCCGCCGACACGCTCGCCCTCCGGAATGGCCTCCAGCAGCGGCTCGATGGCGCCGAGCACCACCGACGCGTCCGCCTGGCGCTCCAGCTCGTCCTCGGGCGCGAAGAAAGCCGTGATCTCGAGCCCCACCAGCTCGCAGTCCGCGGCCACTGCCTCGAAGACGTCCAGGAGCTTGTCGGGCCGCAGCCCTCCGGGCGCCGGGAACTGGGCCGGGAACTCGTCGGGATCCAGCACGTCGAGGTCCAGGTGCACGTACACCGGCGCCGAGTCCAGGGCGTTCTTGACCGCCACGAGCGTTTCCACGGGGCTGGCTCCGATCACGGTCACATCGCTGCGCTCGAGCGCCTCGCGCTCGGGGCCGTCGAGCTCGCGCACGCCGGCGAGCACGACGCGGTCGGGCGGCACCACCTGCTTGGCCAGCCCCGCGTCCCAAAGCCCGCATGCGCCGGCCAGGCCCATGCCGCCGAGGTATCCGCTGGCGGTGGTCTGCGGGGTGTGGAAGTCGCCGTGCGCGTCCACCCACAGCACCTTGGCGTCGGGGCGGTGGCCGGCCACGGCGGGGAGCGTGGTGAGCGCGATCGAGCACTCGGGCGCCAGCAGCACTGGCACCTCCCCCGCCGCCAGGGCGTCGTCCACCTGGCCGCCGGCCTCCAGCAGACAGCCGCGCGACTCACGTAGGTCTGCGTCGAAGGACTGCGTGCGCGGCTCGCCCGGCTCCCCGACCGCGCGCGGCTCGCGGCCCAGTCGCTTGGCCACCAGTGGGACCAGGGCGTCCACGCCCCGCACGGCCGCCGGCGTGCGGTCGGAGGTCCGGCAGCGCAGGGCCACGGGCGCGGCGCTCATCGGCCCTTCCACTGGGGCTCGCGCTTCTCGAAGAAGGCGGTCACGCCCTCCACGATGTCCTCGGTGGACAGCGCCAGGCTGAGGTTGTGGCGCAGGTACTCCAGGGCGTCGGCCAGCGGCATGTCCATCTGGCGGAACATCGCATCCTTGCCCAGGCGCATCATCACGGGGGACTTGGCCGCCAGCTTCTGCGCCCAGTCGGCCACGGCGGCGTCGAACTCCTCGGGCGCCACCACCTTGTTCACGATTCCCGCCTCCAGTGCCTCCTGAGCGCCGATGCGCTCGCCCAGCAGGAGCATCTCGTTGGTCTTCTTGCGTGGGACGTTGCGATAGATCAGCGCCATGATCATGAACGGGAACACGCCCACGTCGATCTCGGGCGTGCCGAACGTGACGCCGTCGCGGGCCACCACCAGGTCGCATGCCAGCGCCAGGCCCAGCGCACCGGCCAGGACGTGCCCGTTGGCCGCGCAGATCACGGGCTTGCCCAGCTGGCCGATGAGCGTGAACAGGCGCGGGAACTCGGCCGTCCCGAAGTGCTTGTGCACCGTCGGGACGTCACCCGCGAACTGGTCCAGGTTGCCACCCGCCGAGAAGACCTTTTCGTGCGATGAGGTGAGCACCACGCAGCGAACCCCGGCGTCGTCGCGGGCGGTCTCGAAGGCGTCGATGACCTCCTTGAGCGTCGCCTGCCCGAGTGCGTTGCGCGTGTCGGGATCGTCGAGGGTGATCGTGGCGATGGCGTCCGCCACCTCGTAGGAGATCTTCTCGTAGGCCAAGTTCTGGGTCCCGTGGCAAGTGGGAAGTTCTACTTTCTACCGGAACCGGGCGGGTTCCGTCTTGACTTGCCGAGCCCTGCCGCTCTAGCGTCTTCGTGTCACCGCGGCAGGGACGCTGCTTGGCCCAGCGGGAGGATGGACATGGCTAGCAGCGGGCAGGCCCGTCGCAGATCGATTCGATCTCGCTCGACCATGCGCCGCCCTGCCGCGACGATCGCGGTGCTGTGCCTCGGGTTCACCGGGTGCTCCATCACGGGCGAGGCCACCAACGTCACCGAGACCGGCGCGACCCTGACGGGCAGCGTGCACCCCGTCGACCAAGCCACCGACTGGTGGTTCGAGCACGGGGAGACCGAGCGCTACGGCCGCGAGACCCAGCGCAGGACCGTGCCCGCCGGCGGCGAGCTGGTGCCCGTGTCCGAGCGCATCGGCGGGCTCCAGCCCGAGACCGACTATCACTTCCGGCTCTGCAGCCAGCGCCCTGACGAAGACCGCCACTGCGGTGACGACAGAAGCTTCCGCACGGTGTCCGATGAGCTGCCCCCGGGCTTCGAGGAGCAGGTGGCGTTCACCAGTCTCGTGAACCCTACGGCCGTCCGCTTCGCTCCCGACGGCCGCGTCTTCGTGGCCGAGCGTCACGGTGCGATCAAGGTCTTCGACGACATGGACGACACGACCCCGGCCACGTTCGCCGACCTCCGCAAGGAGGTGCACGCGTTCTGGGATCGGGGGCTGCTGGGGCTCGCGCTCGACCCGGAGTTCCCGGCACGGCCGTTCGTCTACGTGGCCTACACGCACGACGCGCCCATCGGCGGGACGGCGCCGCGCTGGGGGACCGTCGGCGGCGCGTCCGACGGATGCCCGAACCCGCCCGGGGCGACCGGGGACGGATGCGTGGTCAGCGGCCGGATCTCGCGCCTCAAGGCCGACGGCAACTCGATGAAGGGCCCGGAGCAGGTCCTGGTGGAGGACTGGTGCCAGCAGTACCCGAGCCACTCCGTCGGCTCGCTGGCCTTCGGGCCCGACGGCTCGCTCTACGCGTCGGGCGGCGACGGGGCCAGCTTCAACACGGTCGACTACGGCCAGTTCGGCTCGCCGAGGAACCCGTGCGGCGACCCACCCGGGGAGCCGGGCGACGCCCTCACGCCGCCGGCCGCCGAGGGTGGGGCGCTTCGCAGCCAGGATCTCCGCTCCCCCGGAGATCCCGCCGGGCTGAGCGGAACGGTGATCCGGATCGACCCGGAGACGGGCGAGGGGATGGCCGGGAACCCGGGAGCGTCGAGCACCGACCGCAATGTCCGGCGGATCGTCGCCCAGGGCCTGCGCAACCCGTTCCGTATCACCACCCGGCCCGGCACCGACGAGGTCTGGCTGGGAGATGTGGGCTGGAACGACTTCGAGGAGATCAACCGGTTGCCAAACCCGAAGGACTCGAGCGTCGACAACTTCGGCTGGCCCTGCTTCGAGGGCCCGGGCCGCCAGCCCGGCTACGACGGAGCAGGCCTGGCTCTATGCGAGGGCTTCTATACGGCGGGCGGCCACGCTCAACCGTTCCTGTCCTACCGGCACTCCGACCCGATCGTGGCGGGAGAGGAGTGCGGCACCGGCAGCTCGTCCACGTCCGGCGTGGCGTTCGGCTTCTACGACGGCGGCCCGTACCCCGCCGAGTACGACGGCGCGCTGTTCTTCGCCGACTTCGCGCGCAACTGCATCTGGGTGCTCAAGCGCTCGGGCGGCACGCTGCCCAGCCCCGGCGCGCGCTCGACGTTCCTCGAGCACGCCAGCAACCCCGTCGACCTACAGGTCTCCCCGGCCGGCGAGCTGTTCTACGTGGACTTCCACTCCCACAGCGTGCGCCGGATCGTCTACACGGCGGGCAACCGCCCACCGAAGGCAGTTGCGACGGCCGACAAGACCCATGGCGCGCTGCCGCTGACCGTCCGCTTCGACGGCTCGTCCTCGGACGATCCCGACTCGGCGAGCCCGCTCACCTACGCCTGGGACCTCGACGGCGACGGCCAGCACGACGACTCCACCTCGGCGCAGCCCACCTTCACCTACTCGACCGCCGGCACCTACACGGCCGAGCTCCGGGTCACGGACATTGGCGGCGCCTCGGCGACCGACGCCGTCACGATCAACGCCGGCAACACACCTCCCACGGCGACGATCGCCGAGCCCAGCCCGGGCGTCACGTGGGAGGTCGGCGAGGAGGTGACGTTCAGTGGTGCCGGCGCGGACGACCAGGATGGGGACCTTCCGGCGTCTGCGCTGTCATGGACGCTGACGCTTCAGCATTGCCCGTCCAACTGCCACAGCCACGCGGTGCAGAGCTGGCAGGGGGACGCCGCGGACAGCTTCGACGCGCCTAACCACGAGTACCCCTCACATCTCGAGCTGCGCCTCACCGCGCGTGACGCGGGCGGGCTGACCGACAGCCAGACGGTGCGGCTTGACCCGCGGATCGTCGCCGTGTCGCTCGAGTCGACCCCCTCGGGCCTGACCCTCACGCTCGGCTCGTCGTCGGCCACGGCGCCGTTCACGCGCACTCTGATCGACGGCGCCGCCACCTCGATCGCAGCTCCCTCGCCGCAGACCCAGGGCGGGAACCCCTTCGTCTGGCGATCGTGGTCGGACGGCGGCGCGCGGGCGCACGACGTGACCGTGAACGACGACGCCACGTTCAGGGCCACGTTTGGTCCGCCCTAGCGGAGGGAATGCTCACAGGCGACCGTGGCACGGCATTCATGGAAGGCGCGGCAGGGACGCCGGCTTCGCGCCGCAGCCCTTATCGTCGTCGCGCTCGCCGGCGTCGGCTTCACCGGTTGCATCCGGAACCCGCCCATGACCGTCACGCCGGTCGTGACCGGGCTCGATCACGTCTGGGACATCGGCTTCACCCCGGACGGCACCATGCTCTACACCGAGCGCGCGGGCCGGATCAGCGCGTTCGTCGGCGGGCAGAAGCGGCTGCTGGTGGCGCCGATCGACGTGGTGCGCCAGGGCGAGGCGGGCCTGATGGGGATGGCCATCGACCCGCAGTTCGCCACCAACCGTTTCATCTACGTGTGCATGGCCTCGATCCAGCCCAACCCGGGCAACGACGTGCGAGCTGATGCGCTGGAAGGTCAACGCCAACTACACGGCCGCCACCGACCGCGTTGACATCGTGACCGGCGCACCGGTGAATGTCGAGCACCGCAGAGCTCGGCCGGCACTCCGGGTGCCGGCCGCGCTTCGGCCCCGACGGCCACCTCTACGTGGGCATGGGCGATGCGGCGGTGGGGACGGCGCCGCAGGACCTGCGCTCGCTGGGCGGCAAGGTCCTGCGGATCGATCGCAACGGAAACGGCGTGCCCGGCAACCCCGGCGGCTTCCACGACCCGCGCATCTGGTCGACCGGCCACCGCAACGTGCAGGGCATCGCATTCCGCGCCTCCGACGGCCTGGGCGTGTCCACCGAGCATGGCCCCGACCGCGACGACGAGATCAACCGCCTGAGTACGGGCAACTTCGGCTGGGATCCGCGCTACCCCGACGGGGCCCCGGGCTACTACGAGGGCGTGCCGATGACCGACCGCAACAAGTTCCCCAACGCCGTCGGCGTGCTCGCGAGGTCTGACACTCCCACGTACGCGCCCTCCGGAGCGACGTTCGTGAGCGGCTCACGCTGGGGCCCGTGGAACGGTGTGCTCGTGGTGGCGACGCTGCGCGGCCAGTCGCTGCGGACGTTCCGCTTCTCGAGCTCTGGGGCGCTCGAGGACGTGGGCATCGCGCTCACCGACCAGGGACGCCTGCGGGCGGTCACGCAGGGACCGGACAACAACCTCTACGTGTCCACCAGCAACGGCGGGAACGGGGACAAGATCCTGCGGCTGACCCCGCGGTAGGTCTGAGTCACGCGGGCTCGACCCAGGCTACGCGCATGTCCACCCGCGCGCCGGCGAACGGCACGCCCTCGGCCTCGAGCAGGCGGCGCTGGCGATCGCCCTTGGCCAGCGAGCCGTCGGCGCGCACGATCCGCTGCCAGGGCACAGACGGGTCGTGGCAGGCCGCCAGCACCGCCCCGGCGTAGCGGGGAGCTCCGGGTGACAGGTCGCCGTAGGTCGTGACCCGCCCATAGGGCACGGCCCGTATGCGGCGGATGACCTCGCCGGCCCTCGGATCGTCGAGGTTCAAGCCGGCGCGATCGTCAGAGCTCGCGCACCGCCAGGTCGATCGGCACGTCGCCGCCCGCGAGGTAGAAGGTCTTCCCCACGGTGTTGGGCGAGTCCAGGACCGCCACGAGGGTGGCGGCAACGTCGTCACGCGTGACCTCGGCCCTGATGGGCTCCGGCGTGGCCGTGACCGCTCCGCGTCCGGGCTCGTTCGTGAGCGGCCCCGGCCGGCAGATCGTGTAGTCAAGCCCGCTGGCGGCGAGCGCCTCGTCGGCCTCGGCCTTGGCCTCCAAGTACGGGCGCATGGACTCTGGGCCCGCGGTGGGATCCTCCGCGCCGACCGAGCTGACGATCACGTAGCGAGCGACGCCCGCGGACATGAGCTTGACCGCCGCTCCCAGGTCCACGGTCTGCTTGCGCTCCGCCCCACTGCCGGGCCCTGCGCCCGCGGCGAACACCACGGCGTCGGCGTCGGCCACCCCGGCGGACACGTCACCGTCGCCCTCCAGGTCGCAGACCACCGCCTGTGCGCCCACGGCCTCCAGGTCGGCCGCCTGGCCCGGGTCGCGAATCAGGCCCCGCGCACGGTCACCGCGCGCGGCAAGCAGCGCCAGCAGCCTGAGGCCCACCTGGCCGTGCCCACCGGCGACGACGACGTCCACGGGGTGAGCCTACCCGGCGCCCGTCAGACGCTGGTCCTTCGTGGAGTTCGCGCCGAGCTTGCTTCTAGGGCTTCGCCTCCAGAATGAGGTTGAACGGCGTCTCCGTGGCGCGGCGAACGCTCGAGAAGCCGCCCTCCTCGATCACCTCGGCGAGGCGCGCCTCTCCGGCCTGAGCGCCCAGCGCCAGGCCGACCTCCTGGGCTAGCGAGGCGGGGGTGCAGATCACAGTCGAGGCGCCGTAGAACACCCGTCCGACCGGGTTGAGGTTGTCCTCGACCCCGTCGCCGGCGAAGGGCTCGACGATCATCCATGTCCCGTCGGGCGCCAGCGAGCCGTGTACGTGAGCGGACGCGCCGACCGGATCGCCCATGTCGTGGAGGCAGTCGAACACGCACACAAGGTCGTAGTCCGAGCCTGGGTAGTCCTTGGCCGCCGCGACCTCGAACGTGGTGCGGTCACCGACGCCGGCCTCCTCGGCCGCCTCCTTCGCTCGCTCGATCGACGCTGGGTGGTAGTCGAAACCGTAGAACTCGCTATTGGGAAACGCGGCGGCCATGATCACGGTCGACGCGCCGTGCCCGCAGCCAACGTCGGCCACCTTGGCGCCTCCCTCGAGCTTCGCCTGAACCCCGTCCAAGGCGGGAATCCACTCTGCCACCAGGTGTCCCCGATAGCCCGGCTTGAAAAACCGTTCCGTACCGCGGAACAGCCGGTGGTCGTGCTCATGCCAGCCCATCCCGCCGCCGCTGCGAAACGCCTCGAGGATCTTGTCCTCATCCGCGTAGAGGGACGCGATGGAGTCATACACGCCGAGAATGTAAAACGGGCTGTCCTCGTCGGCCAGTGCCAGCGCGTGTTCGTCCGGCAGCGTGTACTTGTCGCTGTCGGCGTCGTAAGCCACGTAGCCGCCGGCCGCCTGGTTGCGAAGCCATTCGCGAACCGACCGTTCAGCGACTCCCGACCGCTCGGCCACCTCCTCCGAGCTGAGCGGACCTGCGTGGGCCATTGCCTTGTACAGACCGAGCTTCTCGCCGATCACGAACAGCGGCGCGCTGATCACGGCGCCCATGTCCGTCACGGCCTGCCCCATGAAGGCCTCCAGCTTGGCCTCGTCGATGCTTGCGGCGCTCATGGCGCCTCCTTCTGTCGAGTCCTCGACGGCCAGACCGAGGCATCTCGCCGGGCTCGTCCCGGCCGTCCATGCCTCGCGAAGCAGAACGCACTCCGAGGGAAAGGTCAAGTCCGCTTCTAGAGACCGAGTTGCTCCAAGAGGTTCAGCCACACCTCGCTGCGGGTCGGGAACGACGGCACCGCATGCGCCAGCCGTTCGAGCGGCACCTCGCCAACCACCGCCACCGTGGCGGCGTGAAGGAAGTCGGCGATCTCGGTGCCCGTGAAGGTCGCGCCGACCAAGAGGCCGCGCGACTCGTCGATGACGAGCCTTACGGTGCCGGGAGCGTCGCGGCCGTAGAAGCTGGCGCCGGCGTTGCCCGATGTGGAGACATCGACGGCGCGGACGTCGAGCCCCGCTTCCTGGGCGCTCTGCAGGGTGTGCCCCACCGCCGCCACCTGCGGGTCGGTGAAGATCACCCGCGGCGAGCCGGGGCCGTCGCTGACCAATCGGGCCTCCTTGCCGAGGATCGCGTCGGCCGCGATCCGCGGCCTGGTACTTGCCCATGTGGGTCAGCAGGACCCGTCCGTTCACGTCCCCGATGGCATAGAGCCAGCTCCCCTCGACGCCGGTGGCGCGCAGCCTCTCGTCGACCTCGATCGCCTCACCCGGCTCCAAGCCCACGCTGTCGACCCCCATGTCGTCGGTATGGGGGCGCCGCCCGATGGCCACGACCAGCTCGTCGGCCACGACCTCTGGACCCTCCTCCAACTCGATCGTGACCTCTCCCCCGGCCCGGGTGACCTTCGTGGCCTTGGCTCCCAGCCGCAGGTCCACTCCCAGCTCGGCCAGCGAGGCGGCCACCTGATCGCTCGCGAAAGGCTCCTCCCGGGCGATCACCCTGTCGGCGGCCTCGATCAGCGTCACCTGCGAGCCCAGGCTGCGCCAGGCCTGGGCCATCTCCACGCCCACCACGCCGGCGCCGAGCAGGGCCAACCGGCGCGGCGGCTTCTGCGCGGTCGTGATCTCGCGGTTGGTCCATGGCTGCGCCTCGCGCAGGCCCTCGATCGGAGGGATGAGCGCGCCGGTGCCGGTGGCTACCACCACCGCGCGCTCGGCAACGAGCACGTGGTCTCCCGCGCGCACACGGCGCGTGCCGTCGAGCTTTCCGTGCTCGCGGATGAGCGCGATCCCGCGCGACTCGAGCCACGGGAGCTGGGACGAGTCGTCGCGATCGTGAATCACCTCGTCGCGGCGAGCCAGTGCCGCGCTCACGTCGATCCCGCCGGTCACCGCCTCGGCCGCGCCCGGCACGCGGCGAACCTCGCGCAGCGCCTCCCCGGGCCGCAGCAATGCCTTCGACGGCATGCAGGCATAGAAGGAGCACTCGCCTCCCACCAGCTCGGGCTCCACCAGCGCCACGCTCAGCCCGGCGTCGGCCAGCCGCCCGGCGGCCACCTCGCCGGCCGGGCCCGCGCCCAGCACCACCACGTCGAAGCTGGTCTCGCTCATCCCGCTCCTCTCCCGTAGGTCAGGACGGGCCGGGATCGAACAGCTGCAGCGTGCCGTCGCTGCGGCTGGCCACGAAGACCCGGCCGGTCGTTCGGTCCACCGCGACGCTATTGGGCTGGCGCACCGCGGGGAAGCGCCGGAGCACGCGCCGGTCGGTGAGCTCGAACAGCTCAGCGCGGTGAGTAGGAAGTGCCACTACCTACCTCTGGTACCTTGCAGGCGCACAGCGCCCGCAGGCTCGACGAGGGGAGATACGCCGCCCAATGGCCACCGCCGAGAAGGTCATCAAGCCGGACTTCGGCTCGCGCAAGAAGCACTTCATCTTCAACGAGGAGCACGACCGGCTGCGCGAGTCGATCGGCTCGTTCGTGGAGAAGGAGCTGGCCCCCCACGCCGCGCGCTGGGAGGAGGAGACCTTCGACGACTGGGTCTTCGAGCGCATGGGCGAGCTCGGCTTCCTCGGGCTGTCCTATCCGGAGGAGTACGGCGGCCAGGGCGGCGACTACCCGTGCAACCTCGTGCTGGCCGAGGAGATCACCAAGTCGAACTCCGGCGGGCTCGCGATGGGCGTCGCGGTGCACACGGACATGGCCACCCCGCCGGTGTTCCTCTTCGGCACCGAGGAGCAGAAGCAGGAGTACCTGGTGCCGGCGATCAAGGGCGAGAAGATCTCCTGCCTGGGGATCACCGAGCCGGACGCCGGGTCAGACGTGGCCGGCATCAAGACGCGCGCCGTCCGCGACGGCGACGACTGGGTCATCAACGGCTCTAAGACCTACATCACCAACGGCCACCGGGCGCACTTCATCGTGCTCGTGACCAAGACCGACCCCGACAAGGGCTACGACGGCTTCACGCTCTTCCTCGTCCCCATGGACGCGCCCGGCGTGATTCGCGAGAAGCGGCTGGAGAAGCTGGGCATGCATGCCTCGGACACCGCGCTGCTGGCCTTCCAGGACGTCCGCGTGCCCGCAGACGCCGTGCTCGGCGAAGAGGGCAAGGGCTTCTACCACATCATGTGGGAGCTCCAGGGCGAGCGGCTGATCGGCGCCGCCGGGTGCGTTGCGGGTGCCCAGCGCTGTTTCGATCGCACCCTCCAGTACGCGCTGGAGCGCAACGCCTTCGGCCGCCAGATCGGCAAGTTCCAGGTCATCCGCCACAAGTTCGCCGAGATGGCGACCAAGATCGAGTCGGCCCGCCAGCTCACCTACACCACCGCCTGGCGGTTCCAGAACGGCGAGTACCCGGTGCGCGAGATCTCGATGGCCAAGCTCTACGCGTCGAGGATCGCCGTGGAGGTGGCCGACGAGTGCATCCAGATCCACGGCGGCGCCGGCTACATGAAGGAGTACGGCGTGGAGCGGGTCTGGCGCGACATGCGCCTGAACCGCATCGGCGCCGGCACCGACGAGATCATGCTGGACGTGATCGGGCGCTCGTACGGGCTGTAGGCCCGCACTCCTTCTGATGTGAGCACGGAGGGCGAGCGAGCGCCTCAGAAGTGAGGGCCGGACGCCCTCACGGGGTGCCCCTTCGTCCCACCGACACCAGGTACTCCTGCTCGAAGCGGGCCCGCTCGGGCGTGCCGAGGTTCCACTCGTCGCAGAAGGCGTCCACCGCGGCGTCGAACTCCTGCTCGCGCCCATCCTTGGCCGCGTTGGCGCGCGCGGCGATCGTCGGCCCGTAGTAGGCCTTGAAGTGCTCGCCGTAATCGCGTGGGCGCTCGAAGGCGGTCACCTCGAGCACGTCGCGCTCGCTGGTGGCGAGTTCGACGCGGTCGCCGAACAGCTCGGCAACGTGCTCCTCGCTTCCCCACAGCGGGGGCGGCTGGGCGCCGGGCGGAGGCGGCGGGGCGAACGGTCCCATGGCGCGGAACAGTGCTCCGATCATCCCCTCCGGCGTCCAGCTGAGCAGACCGATGGTGCCGCCCGGGCGGCATACGCGCACGAGCTCGTCGGCAACCTCCTGGTGATGGGGCGCGAACATCGCCCCGATCGAGGACATGACCACGTCGAAGGACTCGTCCTCGAACGGCAGGTTCTCGGCGTCGGCCTCGGCCCACTCCAGCGTCAGCCCGTCGCTCTCGGCGCGGGCGCGACCGGCCTGGAGCAGCTCGGGCGTGAGGTCGCTGGCGGTCACCTCCGCGCCGGTCCCTGCGGCCGGCAGGGAGGCGTTGCCGGTCCCGGCGGCCACGTCGAGCACGCGCATCCCCGGTTCGATCCCACAGGCCTTCACGAGCCTCGGCCCGAGCGGCAGCAGGAACGTCTCGACCATCGTCGGGTAGTCGCCCGAGGCCCACATCTTGCGATGGCGGGTCTTGAGCTCGGCGTCCGGAGTCGTTGCTGACACCCTTATCTCCTCCTCATCCACGTCGCTGCCTCATTGCACGCGAGCGCGCCAAGTCCAGACTACGGCGCAGGCGGCGGGTGTGCGATGAATCACACGGCCCGAGGCGGTCTTAACGGAGGTCCCGAAGGGAAGGAATCGCATGCTGCTCGAGGACAAGGTCGCGATCGTCTACGGCGGAGGCGGATCGATCGGCGGCGCCGCGGCGCGTGCCTTCGCACGTGAGGGAGCCACCGTGCACCTGGCCGGGCGAACGCTCGCCACTCTCGATGTCGTGGCGCAGGACATACGCGCGGCCGGCGGAACGGCCGAGGCGGCGGAGGTCGACGCCCTGGACGAGGCGGCGGTCGACTCTCACGCGGACGCGGTCGCCGAGGCCGGCGGGATCGACGTCTCGATGAACGTCATCACCCACCCCCACACCCACGGGGTGCCGCTCGCCGAGATGGCCGCGGACGACTTCATGGCGCCGGTCGAGGCCGCCGCGCGCACCACGTTCGTGACCGCGCGCGCAGCGGCACGCCACATGATCCCCAGGCGGTCCGGGGTGATCCTGGCGTTCGGCGGGCCCGGCGATCGCAGTGGCCCGGAGCGCGACTACTACCTGGGCGGCACCCAGGTCGCCTTCGACGCGATCGAGACGATCCGCCGCCAGCTGTCCGTGGAGCTCGGCCCGCACGGCGTCCGGATGGTCACGCTGTCGAGCGGCGGCGTGCCCGAGTCGCTCCCCGAGGACATCGATGGCCGCGAGGCGGTCGTTGACCTGATCGAAGGCCAGACCCTGACCGGTCGCGCCGCCACGCTCGAGGACGTGGGCAACGCGGCCGCATTCGCCGCCTCGGACTGGGCGCGCAGCATGACCGCCGCCACCCTGAACGTGAGCGCCGGGGCCCTGATCGACTAGATGGCGAGCTGGGACGACGTCCGCCGGATCGCGCTCGCTCTGCCGGAGACCAGCGAGCGGGTCTCGCGCGACCTGCCCCAATGGTGCGTGCGCAAGAAGATGTTCGTGTGGGAGCGCCCACTGCGCAGGGCCGACCTGGAGGCGCTGGGAGACGACGCTCCCGATGGCCACATCCTCGGCGCCTGGGTGGAGCACCTGGTGGCCAAGGAGGCGCTGCTGGCCGATGACCCCGGCCTGTACTTCACGACCCCCCACTTCGACGGCTACGCGGCCGTGCTCGTCCGCCTGGACGCCATCGGGCTCGACGACCTGAACGAGGTGATCGTCGAGGCGTGGCTGTGCCGTGCGCCCAAGCGCCTCGCCGCGGAGTACGCGGCTACCGAGCTCGGGAACGAGGGTGGCGGCACGCCTGCGCGATAGCCTCCCCGCATGGCCCTGAGGGACACCGGGCCGCTTCGCCGCGAGCTCGCCCGGACCATCCCATCGCGCCCGTTCGAGATCGAGTTCTGGGACGGCACGCGGCTGCCGTCTGAGAACGGCGGCCCCAGCTTCGCGGTGCGCTCGCCGTCGGCCATCGCGCACATCCTTCGGGCCCCCGGCCAGCTCGGGCTCGGGCGCGCGTACGCGACCGGCGGCCTGGAGGTCGACGACCTGGACGCCGTCATGCGACTGCTCGACGGCTGGGACCCGCCGCCGATCGCCACCAAGGACCGGCTGCGCCTGGCCAGCGCCGCTATGCGCGCCGTCGGTCCCACGCTACCCCCGCGTGCGCCGGCGGCGGAGCTGCGGCCCCGCGGTCGGCGCCACAGCATCGACCGCGACCGGCGCGCGGTGCGCCACCACTACGACGTGTCCAACGACTTCTTCCGGATCTTCCTTGGCGAGTCGATGACCTACAGCTGCGCGATCTTCTCGCGTGGGGCGTCGACCCTTGAGGAGGCGCAGGCCGCCAAGAACGAGCTGGTGTGCATGAAGCTCGGGCTTCAGCCGGACACGACGGTGCTCGACGTGGGCTGTGGCTGGGGCGGCTTCGCCATCCACGCGGCGCGCGAGCACGGAGCGCGGGTGGTCGGCATCACGCTCTCCGAGCCGCAGGCCGAGGAGGCCCGGCGACGGGTCGAGGAGGCGGGGGTGGCGGATCTGGTGGAGATCCGAGTCCAGGACTACCGCGAGCTCGGCGGCGAGCGCTTCGACGCCGTCGCCAGCATCGGCATGGTGGAGCACGTGGGCGAGGAGCAGATCGACGTGTACGCGTCGGCGTTGGCCTCGCTGCTGGAGCCCGGCGGCAAGCTGCTCAACCACGGGATCGCCAGGCTGCGCCACAGCGACGCGCCCGCGGGCCCGTTCTCGGATCGATACGTGTTCCCTGACGGCGAGCCGCTGCAGCTCTCGCGCGTGCTGCTGGCGCTGGAGCGCGCGGGCTTCGAGACCCACCACGTGGAGGATTTCCGCGACGACTACGCGGAGACCCTGCGCCATTGGGCGCGCAACCTGGACGCGCAGCTGCCGCAGGCGGAGCGCCTGGCGGGCGCCGAGCGCCTCCGGGTCTGGCGGCTGTACCTCCGCGCGGCGCGCAATGGGTTCGAGAACGGGTTCACCTCGATCTACCAGGTGCGCTGCAGCCGGAGCTGACGTGTCGCCGTCGCCGCTCGACCACGTGCGCTCCTACTACGAGGCGCTGAACACCGGTGACGCCGACCGCGTGTCGGCCCACTTCACCGAGGACGCCACCCACTACTACACGCGCCTTGGCCCGCACGAGGGCGGTCGGACCATCGGCGAGCACACCCACTGGGCCGTCGAGAACCTGGCCGGCCAGTGGAGCATCGAGGACGCCATCGAGGACGGAGAGCGCGTCGTGATCGAGTGGACCATGACCTGGCGGGCGCCCGACTCGGGCGAGCGGCGGATCGACCGCGGCACGGAGTGGTTCGAGTTCCGCGACGGCCTCATCCGCGAGGTGCGCGCCTACCACCACGGCGGCCCGAAGAACCCGAGCGGTGACCTGCTGGGCTTCGACCACGCCGGGCGTGGCCACACGACGCTGTGAGTACGCGCACGGCCGCCGCGGGACCGGCCAAACCCGTGCCGCCCTTCACCGAGGAGCACGAGGACCTTCGTGAGTCCATCCGCAGGTTCGTGGCCAAGGAGCTGCGCCCCCACGCCACCGAGTGGGAGGACGCGCGCTGGTTCCCGGACGAGGTGTTCGGCAAGCTCGCATCCGCCGGGTTCCTGGGGTTGAAGTACCCAGAGGAGTACGGCGGCGAGGGCGGCGACTACGTGCACGACGCGGTGTTCGCCGAGGAGCTGGGCGGCTGCGGCTCGGGCGGCGTGGCGGCCGGGATCGGCGCCCACGTGAGCATCGCCACGCCCCCGGTGTGGAAGTTCGGGACCGAGGAGCAGAAGCAGCGCTTCCTGACCCCCGCCGTGCGCGGCGAGCGGATCGCCGCCCTGGGCATCACCGAGCCGGGCGCGGGGTCCGACGTGGCCGGGATCCGCACGCAGGCGAAGAAGGTGGACGGTGGCTACCTGGTCAACGGCTCGAAGACCTTCATCACCAACGGCGCGCGCGCCGACTTCGTGGTCACGGCCGTGAAGACCACAGCCGACGGCGGGCACTCCGGACTGTCGTTCCTGCTGATCGAGCGCGGCATGGAGGGCTTCAGCGTCTCCAAGAAGCTCGAGAAGATGGGGTGGCACGCCTCGGACACCGCCGAGCTGGCGTTCCAGGACGTATTCGTGCCCGACGAGAACCTGCTGGGCGAGGAGAACAAGGGCTTCTACCTGATCATGGCCAACTTCCAGTGGGAGCGGCTGCTCATGGCCATCGGCGCGGTGGGATCGATGCGCCGGGTGATCGAGCGGACGGTGGAGTTCGCACTCGAGCGGCAGGCATTCGGCCACCCGATCGGCCACTTCCAGGCGATTCGCCACAAGGTGGCGGAGATGGCGGTGAAGCTGGAGACGGCGAGCGCAATGACCTACCACTCGCTGTGGCTCTTCTCACAGGGCCACGACGCCATCCGCGAGGTCACGATGGCCAAGCTGCAGAGCCAGCGGGCCGCTTTCGAGGTGGCCGACGAGTCGCTGCAGATCCACGGCGGCGCCGGCTACATGAAGGAGTACGAGATCGAGCGCGTGGCGCGGGACATGCGCCTGGGGCCCATCGGCGGCGGTACCGACGAGATAATGAAGGAGATCCTCGGCAGGCAGCTGGGGCTGTAGTTGGTCGGGCTCGAGCGTCGTGGTGCCGCCGGCTAGGACTCGACGAGAAGGACCACGGAGTCGGGGTGCACGCCATCGTCGCGCATCGTTGCGGCGGCCTCGGGGGTCTCGAGCGCGGCCGTGAGGGCCTCGAGGTCGGGCACGTCAAGAATCAGCCCTACCTGGGTGGGATTCTGGGGGTTGGTGAACTTCCGGATGTTCGTGATCCCGAGCGGCCCGAAGAACTCTTCGCGCTTGGGCGACGCGAGCCAATGCTCGGTGTCGTCGACGTCGTGATGGATGAGGATCGTTGGCAAGGTCGCCTTCCCGGGTTGCACGCTCCACCGCAGGCATTGTCCCAACAGATCGGCGCGATTGCAGGAACCCTAACCGCGCCGGGCGGCCATCGCGCGAGGCACTCGTCATGATGCCCGCACTCAAAGCGACGAAAGGGAGCATCTGTGGGAGTTCTGGACGGTAAGGCCGCCATCGTGACGGGCTCGGCGCGGGGCATCGGGCGCGCGACGGCCGAGCTGCTGGCAGAGCAGGGCGCCAAGGTCCTCATCAACGACCTGGACGGCGACGTGGCCGAGGAGGCCGCGGGCGAGATCGGCGGAGATACGGTCTCATTCGCGGGCGACCTGACCAAGGACGGCGTGCCGGACAAGCTGGTGCAGACCGCCGTGGACTCCTTCGGGCAGATCGACATCGTGGTGAACAACGCCGGCTACACGTGGGACGGCCCGATCCACAAGATGTCCGACGAGCAGTTCCAGGCCATGCTGGACATCCACAACGTCGTGCCCTTCCGTGTGCTTCGGGCTGCCGCTCCGCACCTGCGCGAGCCGGCCAAGAAGGAGCGCGAGGAGGGCCGCGAGGTGTTCCGCAAGGTCGTGAACGTCTCCTCGATCTCCGGCACCATGGGCAACGCCGGGCAGGCCAACTACTCGTCGGGCAAGTCGGGCGTGGTGGGCCTGACCAAGACCCTGGCCAAGGAGTGGGGCCAGTTCAAGATCAACGTGAACGCGGTCGCGTTCGGGTTCGTCGAGACTCGCCTGACGGCGTCCAAGGAGGAGGCAGGCAGCTTCGACAAGGACGGCCAGGAGATCAAGCTCGGCATCCCCGAGCAGATGCGTCAGATGGCGGCCATGCTAATACCGCTCGGACGCCCTGCCACCCCGGAGGAGGCCGCCGGCGGCGTGTTCTTCCTCTGCTCGCCGTGGTCCAACTACGTGCATGGCCAGGTGCTCAACGTGACCGGTGGCCAGTTCACCGGCATGACCACCTGAGCTGCTGAGCGAGCGTGGTCCGCGGGCTCGGCGCCCGCGGACCACCACGCTCGGGGACTGCTAGGCGAGGAAGGGCTTCGCCTTCTTGAGCACGGCCTTCATCGTGGCCGGCTTGTCGAACGCTCGCGGCGCGAAGTTCTGATCGTTCAGCCCGCGCAGGTACGCGGCATGCCGCGCCTCGACGGAGTGAATGGCCAGTGCCGCTACCACCACGGCCTTCTGCTTGATCCTCGGGCCCTGTCCGGCGTAGGCGCTGACGCCCGTGTCCTCCAGCACCACCGCCGTCTTCAGGAAGTCGGCCGCGTTGGAGGTGGTCGTGCCGAAGTCGAACTTGGGCTTCTTCACGGCCTTCCGTCCCAGCGTCTTCTTCAGGGCGGCCACGTGCGTGGCCTCGTGGCCCTGCACGATCCGCGCGGCGGACAGCAGGTCGCCGCTCAGGCCGGCCTTGCTCAGGCCCTCCTTGTAGAACTCGTTCTCGAGGTACTCGAGCGTGAGCGCGTAGTTGAGGATCGCCACGTCCTGCTTCTTGGACGGCGCGGCGTCGGCGAGCTCGGGGAGCAGCCCCAGCAGGGTTCCCCCGCCCATCACAGCAGCGCCACCGAGCGCCGCCTTGCGGAAGAACTGCGCGCGAGAGTCGCCCTCCACGGTGGCCTCGGCTTCACGAATGGCCCCGTCGACATCGACGAGGTCGAGCTTGATCAGATCGGACATACGGGTCGGAACCTCCACTGATTGGTTGGTTGCCTCAGAGGCCCTGTCGCGGCCGGCGGTCGACCGGATCACTCATGCGCGCGGCGACGCGCCATGTTGGGCAACAGCGACCTCAGTTCCCGCGCCGTGGCCGTCGCGTCGAAGGCCACCTCCTCGTACGTGAATCGCGCCGGCCGCCAGCCTGCCGCGAGGAGCCGGCGGTCGCGGCCGCGTCGCGGCGCATCGCCCGTCGAGAGGAGTGGTAGGCGTAGCCGTCGACCTCGACGACCAGCTGGCGGTCGCGCCAGACGAAGTCCCGAGTGGCGCCCTCGATCTGCACGTTGACCTCCGGCCTTGGCAGGCCGGCCCAGCGGGCGAGCGGGAGGAACAGCCGCTCCAGGTGGGAGCGCGCGCCGTCGTGGTCGGGCTCGAGCAGGCAATGAAGTCGCGTAGGGCGCGACTGCCCGGCCGGCGCCGGGTGGCGCTCGATCGCCCCGCGGATCTCGCGCGGGTTGAAGCGATGGAGGTCCTGGGCTCGCTCGACGAGCTCGCGGAGCTGCCGGGGCGCGAGCTCGGCGGCCATGTCGACGATGGTGCGGGCGGGGGTAGTCACCGCCAGGCCGTCGAGCGTCATGTGCTCGGTTGCGTGGAGGGCCGTGCGCCGCGGGTTAATCCGGTGGAGCTTGCGCCCGTGATTGCCCGGAACAATCACCGAGATGGGGAACAGCTCGCCACGCCGCATGCTCCATAGCTGCGCCGCGGTGTGATGGCTGAGCACAGCTCCTCCGCCACAGGCCAACAGGGCCGCCTGCCACCAGGCCGTTTGGCCGATCGCCGTGTGGCCTACGGCGTAGACGCCACGGAAGAGCGAGTGCAGTCGGCCCGCCCGCAGCGCGCGCCCGATGGTCTGACCGCTCAACCCGGCGCCCAGAAGCTGCGCCCGGCTGACCACGCCGTGCTGTACGTCCGCGATCCCCCCGACGACTCCATCCCGACGATTGGGGCTTTGTGTCCGCATACCGAACACAAGGCACCAATCGACCCCGGTTCCGCCCCCGAACGCCCCCTCAGCCCTTCGGTCTGCGCTCCTCCGCCAGCGGCTTGCCGCCCTGGTCGGCCAGGCCGGTCGGGGGCCAGGAGCCGAACCAGTTGTCGCGGGCGCCGTCGATCGTGAGGACCGTTCCCGAGAAGTAGTCGCCACCCGGCGAGAGCAGGAACGCCACCAGCCAGGCGAACTCCTCCTCGGTGCCCAGGCGGCCAAGCGGCACGGTGCCGGCCACGCCCTTGACCACCGCCTCGGGGTACTTGGTGCGCAGGGTCTCGGTGGCGAAGTGCCCCGCCGCGATTGCGGTCAGAGTCACCCCGAACCGCGCCCACTCGATCGAGAGGGCGCGGGTCAGGTTCTCCACCGCCGCCCGCGCCGCGGAGGAGTGGGCCATGCCCGGCATGCCGTTGTGCGGCGACAGCGTGACGTTCACGATCTTGCCGCCCCCGCCCGGGATCATCGCCTTGGTGGCCACCGCGTGGCTCATGAGCCAGGTGCCCTCCACGTTCAGGCGGATCACGGTGCGAAAGCCCTTGAGGGTGATGTCCTCGGCCGGGGTGAGGAACTGACCGCCCGCGTTGTTCACCAGCGCGTCGATGCGCCCGTGGCGCTCGAGCACGAAGTCCACCAGCTCGTCGACCTGCCCCTCTTCGCGGATGTCACACTGGCGCGCCTGGCAGCGACCTTCCGTGCAAGCCGCCACGGTCTCCTCAAGCGGCTCGAGTCGCCGGCCGCAGATGACCACCTGGGCCCCGCACTCGGCGAGCTCCACGGCCGTGGCCCGCCCTAGGCCGCTGCCGCCACCGGACACCAGCACGACCTTTTCCGCCAGCAGGTCGGGGGCGAAGAGCTTCGAGGCCATCGCGCCGGGAGCCTACCGGCGGGCCCGCGGACGGCAGGACGCGCTCAGGCGGGGGCGGCGCGGCGGTGCCGGCGTCGCCGGCCCGAGCACGAGCCCATGCCCAGCATGCTGGCCGGGGGGCCCGCGAAGAACCACACGCCGAGCGCCGTCCAGCCGACCCACCCGAGGGCCGCCGGCGCCGCGAGCAGGATCACGACGCCGGTCAGCGGAAGCAGCAGCCCCAGCGACAGAACGCCCGCACGCAGGCCGGTCGCGCGCCGGCTCCGGCGACGTGCAAGCCCGGGCGCCGGCAGGTCGGCCTCCAGCGCCGCGAGCTCACCGCGCGTCCGGGCGCCAAGCGCGCGTTCGACGCGCTCCTCGAGCTCGTGCACCTCCAGCCGGCCCTCGCCCGCGTGGGCACGAAGACTCTCCACGACGGCGTCGCGCTCGGCCTGCGAGGCCCGCATGTCGTCGTCTACCCGGGGCGGGGCCTCGGCCCGCGAAGGGCGCTCGAAGTCGGTGGCACCAGAACACCCGCACATGGTCAGCTCATCTCCCTCCGGAAGTCGCCGTGGAACCCAAAAGGTATGTGATGGGGGGCCTCGGCGCGAGCGACCTCGGACAGGTCGCTCGCGTCCAGCACGAGGAGGAAAGAGCGCTCCGCCGCCGCGTCGAGCACCACCGACAGCAGCACGCCGTCGTCCTCGCCCTCGGCGCCCGGCCGGGCCACGAACACCGGCTCGCCCGGATAGCTGCCCGGCTCGTGCCAGTGGCTCGCCTCGCGCCGCTCGAGGTCGACCTTGACCAGCTGGTCGTGGAAGTCGCCACCGCGCTGGCCGGCGCCGTAGACGTACCGGTAGTCGCGCCCGCTGCGCGCCCGGTAGTTGATCCGCGGCAGCTCGATCGACTCGTCGCTGAGGTCTTCGCGCTGCGCGCGGCCACCGTCCAGCGGCAACCGGTACCGGCGCAGCTTGCCGGTAGCCACCACATCTCTGGCGGCCCGCAGGTTGGCCAGGTAGAGGCGGTCGATGATCGAGGCGTCCTCGTGAGCCACCAGGTCAACCACCAGCTCGCCGTCCTCCTCGAACGCGTTGACCGAGTGGAAGACGAAGAACGCGTCGGCACGGGATGTGGATCGGAGCTCGCCTGTCTGGCGGTCGATCACCAGGAAGCGCATGCCGCGCTCCGGCTTCCACTCGTAGTTCTCGATGAACGAGCGCTTGCCCAGGGCCAGCTTGAGCGGGTTCGCCGTGAACGGCTGATCGAAGAGCACCGCGTAGCGGTCGGTGAGCGCGAAGGAGTGCATGTACGCCGGCTCGCGCGCGGGCACGCTGGCCACCTCGTGCGACTCGCGGTGGCCGTCGGGGGTCACGTGCAGGCGGTAGGTGCTGCGGGCGCCGAACCGGACCGAGTAGCTCACCGCCTCGCGGCGCTCGAAGTCGTACTCGGGATGGGCCGTGCCCTGGCTCTGCTTGCCGGCCCACTGCAGCGGGCCGATGGTGTCGAGGGTCGTCGGGTCGAACTCGATGGCCAGCGGCGTCTCCGTCATGGCGATCCAGCGCTCGCCGAGCGTGGTCACGTTGACGTTGGTGTTGTCGGTCATGGCTGGGTTGAAGACCGACGACACGCGCTGAAAGATCGACCGGCACGGGTCGCTGCCGAAGGTGCCGGCGCGGATCTCACCGTGCTCGCGCACGTGGCGGTAGGCCTGGCTCTGGATGAACCGGCTGCCATACGACACGCCGCCGCCGGCGATCGTGAAGGCGTTGAGCATGGCCAGGCCGTCGAACCAGTGCCGCACCGCCCTCCCACCCGGGTCGAGCAGGGCCGGTGTGACCCGCACCAGGGTGCCGGCCAGCCAGTCGGGGAGCTCGCCGGCGAGCGCGAGCTCGCGACCCGACAGCTCCTCCTGCTGGCTGGCGAAGCCGAGCGCGGCGCCGGTGGCGGGTGTGGTCTCGGTGCGGGTCTGTGTCGGCATCGGCTGCCCTCCGTAAGATGGTCCTGACTAGACGGGCCAGACCATACCGTCTACTTTGGACTATTGCAAGTGACCAGGCTCACCCCCACCTCGTTCATCGTCCTCGGCCTGCTCGACCTGGCCGGTGAGTCCACCCCGTACGACCTCAAGCAGGCGGTGGCCGCCTCGCTCGGCAACTTCTGGTCGCTCCAGCACGCACAGCTGTACTCCGAGCCCCAGCGCCTGGCCGACGCCGGGTATCTCGCCGAGCGCCGCGAAGAGGGCGGGCGCCGGCGACGCCACTACTCGCTCACCACGGCGGGCCGGCGCGCGCTCGAGGAGTGGCGCTCGGAGCCCGCGGACCGCCTGTCCGAGCTGCGGGACCTGGGCCTGCTCAAGCTCTTCTTCGGGGCCGACCCTGCGCAGGTGGCCGACGCGCAGCTGGAGATGCACGAGCGCAAGCTCGCCGAGTACGAGGAGATCCGGCGCGCGGACCCGGGCGGCGAGCCACGCGGGCCCTGGCTCGCGCTTCAGGCTGGGATCGCCCACGAGCGCCAGTCGATCGAGTTCTGGACCGGGCTCCGCGACGGGCGGCCCTCCACGAAGGCATAGGCTGGCGGCGATGGCCACCGCCGCCGAGCCGCGCCCGGCCTCGCTGCCGCTGCCGGGGGGAACCGCCGGCGCCACGGTGCGGCTGCATCCGCTGCTGTGCGCCACGATGATCGGGCCGCCGGCGATGTTCCACCGCGAGGAGGGACGGCTGGCCCCGCTGAAGGCGACGGGCCTGCGGGTGCCGCGCGACCGCTGGGTGCAGGTGCCCGTGATCGCCTTCCTCGTGGAGCACCCGTCGGCGGGGCCGCTGCTCGTGGACACGGGCTTCCACCCAGCTGTGGCGGTCGAGCCCAAGCAGGCCATGGGACGCTTGGGTGGGCTGCTGTTCAAGGAGGTGCGCATGGACCCCGCGGACGCGGTGCCCGAGCAGCTGCGCCGGCGCGGGGTCGATCCGCGGGCGGTCGACACGGTGGTGATGACCCACCTGCACTCCGCCCACGCCAGCGGCATCGCGGAGTTCCCGGACGCCCGCTTCGTAGTGAGCGCCCAGGAGTGGGAGGCCGCGTCCAAGGGCAGGGAGATCGACGGCTACCTGCGGCGGCAGTTCGACCACGCCTTCGACTACCGCCTGGTGGACCTGGCCGGCGCCACGGCCGGCTCGTTCGCCAGCTTCGGACGCTCGCTCGACCTGTTCGGCGACGGCAGCGTGCGCCTGGTCTTCACCCCTGGCCACACCCATGGTCACTGTGCCGTGGTGCTCCAACTGGACGGACGCGAGGCGCTGATCTGCGGCGACGCCGCCTACACGATGCGGACGATCGAGGAGAGCCACCTGCCGTTCAAGATGGCCGACGAGCACCGCTTCGTGCGCTCGCTGAGAGAGATTCAGCTGTACATCGAGCAGACCCCGGACGCGGTGGTCATCCCGGGGCACGACATGGCCGCGTGGCGGCGGCTGGACAGCGTGTACGAGTAGCGCTCGGGACGGGTCAGCGCCCGGCACCGCCGCTACTCGAACACCGGCGCCTCGGCAGCCGGGGAACACGTCCGGCAGGCCGTCGCTCACGCGGTCGCCGAAGCGCGCCGGGCGCTTCTCGAGGAAGGAGGTCACGCCCTCGCGCGCGTCATCGGACTGCCCCCGCGCGAACATCGCGCGCGAGTCGGCCCTGTGGGCCTCCATCGGGTGGCCGGCGCCGAGCATCGTCCACATCAGCCGCCGTGCCAGCGCCACGGACACCGGGGCGGTGTTGTCGGCGATCTCACGCGCAAGGTCGTAGGCCGCATCGAGAAGCTCGTCGGAGGGGTGAACGCTGCGCACGAGCCCGCCCGCCAGCGCCTCCTCGGCCCCGAAGACGCGGCCGCTTGCCACCCACTCCATCGCTTGGCCGATGCCGACCAGGCGTGGCAGGAACCAGCTCGAGCACGCCTCCGGCACGATCCCGCGGCGGGTGAAGACGAAGCCCAGGCGCGCGTCCGCGGCGGCCAGGCGGATGTCCATCGGGAGCGTCATGGTCGCGCCGACCCCCACGGCCGGGCCGTTGATCGCGGCGATCAGGGGCTTGGTCGACTCGAACAGCCGCAGCGTGAGCTCACCGCCGCCGTCGCGTGGAACCTCAGAGCCCGACCGGCGCTCGCGCCAGTCGAACGTGTCCCCTCCGCCCGCCAGGTCGGCGCCGGCGCAGAAGCCCCTGCCCTGCGCCGGTCACCACGACCACGCGCACGCTGTCGTCGGCGTCCGAAGCGTCGATCGCCTCGATCAGCTCCCGCTTCATCGTCGGCGTGAACGCGTTCAGCCGGTCCGGGCGGTCGAGCGTGATCGTCAGGACGCCGTCGGAGACCTCGTAGCGGATCTCCTCGAAGTCCATCGCGGTCTACGGCCGCGCCGGGCGCCTGCCCGCCGGCCACGGCGGCGCGCCTGGCCGCCCGCGCGGCCTTCACCGTCGCGCTGCGGCCGTTCTCACGCAGCCCGCCCCAGAGCGCCTTGATGCGCACGAAGATCTCCTCCGACGCCGCCTGGGACTGCTCACGGGTGGGCTGTTCCACGCGCTCGAAGCGAATCGGGTCGCCGAACTGCACCGACACCTTGGGAAACTGGAGACGCTTCCAGTCGCGCACGCGATCCGAGCCCACGAGCCCGACGGGCACCACGGGCGCCCCGGACTCCAGCGCCAACCGTCCGATCCCGGGCTTGGCCTCGCCCAGCTCGCCCGGTGCGCGAGCGGCCGCCCTCGCAGTACATGACCACGATGCCGCCGCGCGCGAGCACCGCGTGGGCGGTGGCGAACGCCTCCTCGTCGCGGTGGCCGCGGCGCACGGGGAACACGCCGCCGTTGTGGTAGACGATCTGCAGCGGGTTCTTGAACAGCTGCGACTTGGCCATGAACTGGACCTTGCGGCGCAGGTACACGGCCACGAAGAAGTGGTCGAGGAACGAGAAGTGATTGGGCGCCACGATCGCCGGGCCATCGGCGGGCACCTTGTCCGAGTCGATCGCGCGAGTGCGGAAGAACAGCAGCAGGTAGGGCGTGAGCACCAGCCGCACCGCCTCGTACATCCAGTTGGGCCGCTTCGCGCGCGTGCGCGCGTGAAAACGATCGAAGTGGTCGGCGGGCCGCGGGTCCTTGTAGACCTGGGGCTTGAGCTGCCCCTTCGGCTGCGGCTTCTCCGTGCCCATTTGCCTCCCCTACCCGCGCCCGGCGGGTTCGTTACGCGCCCTCACCCACGGAGAACAGGCGCCACTCCCCCGGCACGCCCTTGAGCTCGTGGGAGCCGCGATCGTCGAAGTCGATCCGCGAGCCCGCCACCAGGTCCTTGACCGTGCTCGACACCAGCACCTCCCCCGGGCCCGCCAGCGCGCCCACGCGCGCGCCGATGTTCACCGCGATGCCCGCCAGGTCGCCGTTCTGGACCTCGCACTCGCCCGTGTGCAGCCCGGCGCGGATCTCCACGCCCAGGTCACGGGCCGAGTCGCGCATGGACTTAGCGCAGCGGATCGCGCGCGCCGGGCCGTCGAACGTGGCCAGGAAGCCGTCGCCCATCGTCTTGACCTCGCGGCCGCCGTGGCGCTCGAGCTGACCGCGCATGGCGGCATCGTGGCTCTCCACCAGGTCGCGCCAGCCGCTGTCTCCCAGGTCGGCCGCGCGCCGGGTGGATCCCACGATGTCGGTGAACAGCACGGTGGCGAGCACGCGGGTCGCCTCCCGCCTGGCGGGCGCTCCGGTGACCAGGCTCTCGACCTCGTCCAGGATCCGATCGGGATGGCCCAGCCACCACAGGTGGTCGTCGCCGGGCAGCTCCAGCAGGCGCGCGCCCGGTATCGACGCGGCGATGTAGCGCGAGGCCTCGACCGGGCAGATGCGGTCGTCCACGGCGTGGATCACGAGCGTTGGCACGCGAACCGCCGGCAGCACGTGGCGGATGTCGATGTCCAGCATCCTCCGCATCCACGCCACCCCGGCGGCCGGGCTGGCGCCCAGCCGGCCGGCGCGCATCCACCACTCCTGCAGGCGCGGGTCGCTCGCGCGGCTCGGCGCCCACAGGCGCAACAGCCGCGTCTCGGCGCCCCACTCGCGCTCCATCTCCTTGGAGAAGAAGGACTCCGAGACCTCGCGCGACGGCATCCAGGACTGCTCATCGCCGTCGCGCACCGGGCGGGCGAAGCTGCCGCACAGCACCAGAGCGTCGCAGCGCTCCGGATAGCTGGCGGCGAACAGCGCGCCCATGCAACCGCCCTCGGAGAAGCCGAACAGGGTGGCGCTGTCCGACCCGGCCGCGTCCATGACGGCGCCCAGGTCCTCCATCCGCTCCTCCAGTGTCGGCAGCGCGACGCGATCGGACATCCCCGTGCCCCGCTTGTCCCACAGGATCACGCGCGCGAAGCTGGCCATGGACTCCAGCGCCCGGGCGCAGGCCGGGTCTTCCCACAGCGACTCGAACGCCAGCCACCAGCCCGTCGTGAAAACCAGGTCGCGCTCTCCCTCGCCGATCACCTGGTACGCGAGGCTCACGTCGCCGTTGCGCGCGTAACGGGTGACCGGCCTCATGCGCCGCTATCGTGCCGCCTCGCCGCCGGCCCTGCAACACACGCAAAGGAGAGCTCCTTGCCCGACGTCGAGGCCCACATCACCGGAACGGTCTGGAAGGTCGAGTGTGAGGTCGGCCAGCAGATCGAGGAGGGCGACACCGTCGTGATCATCGAGTCGATGAAGATGGAGATGCCGGTGGAGGCCGAGGACGACGGCAAGGTCAAGGAGATCCGCTGCTCCGAGGGCCAGTCCGTGAGCGAGGGCGACACGCTGGTCGTGCTGGAGTAGCCGATGCAGGAGCTGGCGTCGGGCAAGCTGATCCGCGACGAGCCCGGCGACGGCGTCACCCGGCTGCGGATCTCCAACGAGGAGCGGCGAGGCGCCCTCGACCACGAGATCCTGGACACGCTGGCGGAGACCGTCGCGACCGTCGACGCCCGCTGCCTTGTCCTCACCGGCACCGGGCCCGTGTTCTCAGCGGGGTACGACCTGGGCAACCTCGAGGGTCAGAGCTTCGAGGAGCGGGCCGAGCGGCTGGTGGCGCACCCGTTCCACGCCGCCATCGAGGCGCTCGACGCCTGTCCCTACCCGGTCATCGCGGCGCTGAACGGGCACGCGATCGGCGGCGGCCTGGAGCTGGCGCTGACCTGCGACATCCGCATCGCCGCGCAGGGTGTGAAGGTGGGCATGCCGCCCGCCAAGCTCGGGCTCGATCTACTCCCACACGGGCCTGCGCCGGTTCCTGGACGCCTGCGGGCCCGAGCACACCGCTGAGCTGTTCTACGTGGGCCGCAACGTCGACGCCGAGCGCGGGCGTGAGATCGGCCTACTGGCACACGTGGTCGACCCCGCCGAGCTGGAGGGCGCCGCGGTGTCCATGGCGACCGAGATCGCGTCCAACGCGCCACTGTCGGTGGCCGGCAACAAGCGCATCCTGCGCACCCTGCGCGAGCACGCGGGCGCGCTGCCGGAGCAGGTGGAGCGGGAGCTGGTGGAGCTGCGCGAGTCCTGCTTCTCCTCCGAGGACTTCCGGGAGGGTGTCCGCGCGTTCGGCGAGAAGCGCACGCCGCAGTGGAAGGGGCGCTAACGCCACCCCTCGCGATCGCCACGATCGGCGTCTACGGGTTCACCGGCGACACGTTCCTCGAGCGCCTGCGCGGTGCCGGCGTCCGGCTCGTCCTCGACGTCCGCCAGCGCCGCGGCGTCCGCGGTCCGGACTACGCGTGGGCCAACTCCAGGCGCCTCCAGGACGCCCTGGCCACCGCCTCGCTCGCCTACCGCCACCACCCCGAGCTCGCCCCGACGACCGAGCTGCGCCAGCTCCAGTACGCCGAGGACGCCCGCCTCGGCGTCGGCAAGCGCTCCCGCGTAGCGCTCGCGCCCGAGTACGTCCGCCGCTACACGACCGAGATCCTCGACCGTGCCGACCTCGCCGCCCTCATCGCGACCCTGCCGTCCGGCGGCGTCGCCGCGCTCCTCTGCGTCGAGCGTGATCCCGAGGCCTGCCACCGCTCCCTGATCGCTTCCCGCCTGGCCGACCAGCACGATTGCACGGTCGAGCACCTCCGCCCCTGACCACGGCCGCGGAGCCGGTCAGAACCGCTTGGCGGCCTGGCGGTCGAACCACTCGCCCGCGGTGCCGGCGGCATAGCCCATGCCATGCGCCGCGCGGCCGATCGGCGAGGCATCTACCGGCTCGATCGCTCCGTCGGGATCCGAGCCCAGCTCTGCGGCGGCCGATCGCGCGGCCGCGTCGAGGGTGCCCAGCTCGCGCTCCCAGCGGGCGGAGAAGTCGGCCAGGTCGGCGTTGCCGCTGGCCTTGCTGACCGCCGCCAGGTAGCCCAGCAGCGCCCGCACCAGCGCTGCGTCGGCCACCGCGTAGCGCACAGCCTGGTTGCGCTCGAGGAAGCGGTCACGGACGAACGAGCGGCCGACGCCGAGCGAGGCCCCCAGGCCCTGCGCGGCGGGATGTCCGTGCAGCCCGTGCGCCGCGGTGAGCGGCTCGAGCTCGGAGATCAACCGCTCCGCCGTGCGCGCCCCGTCGGCCAGCGCGCTGGAGGCGGGCGATGCCGGCAGCCGGCCGGCGAGCGCGGACCAGTGGTCGGCCAGCCGCCGTGCGAAGGCGTACAGCTCGCGGTAACCGCGGTTCTCGGCGGGGTGCAGGCCCACGACCGTGATCTTGCCAGGCGGGCTCTCCGTCCGACCGCGCGCCTACCTTCACGCGCGATCCCGCCACCCCGAGGAAGGTCGAGAGCTTGCCGCCGCTCATCACCCGTGACGAAGCGCTGACGCTCGGCGCGATCGAGGACCGAGCCGAGATCGAGGCGCTGGTGGAGCGGGCGTGGGCAGGCGCGGGTCGAGGGCTTCGGGGACTCGACCGACATGTGCTCGCTGGTCAACGCCAAGTCGGGCGGCTGCGCCGAGGACTGCGGCTTCTGCGCCCAGTCGCGGTTCGCGGAGGCCGACACGCCGATGCACGCGATGATGTCCCCCGACCAGATCCTCGAGCACGCGCGCGCGGCCGAGGCGGCGGGCGCGCACAGGTTCTGCATGGTCACCCAGGGCCAGGGGCTCTCCAAGCGCGACTTCGACAACATCCTCGAGGGCGCGAAGCTGGTGGCCGAGCACACCAACCTCAAGCGCTGCGCGTCGGTCGGCCACATGTCGGTCAAGCGCGCCAAGCAGCTGCGCGACGCCGGCATCCAGCGCGTGCACCACAACGTCGAGACGGCCGAGAGCTACTACGACGAGGTCTCGACCACCGTCCGCTACG
This sequence comes from uncultured Thermoleophilaceae bacterium, assembly GCA_963755215.1. GTDB lineage: Bacteria > Actinomycetota > Thermoleophilia > Solirubrobacterales > Thermoleophilaceae > JAAYBF01. The sequence goes on along the minus strand of CAVWIW010000003.1, from coordinate 7,866 downwards.
AGGGTCGCCTGCGGACGATCCAGGCTGTCGAGGAGGCCGGCCTCGAGACCTGCGTCGGCGGCATCCTCAACCTCGGCGAGTCGCGCGAGCAGCGGGTGGAGATGGCCTTCGAGCTGGCCAAGATCGACCCCACCAGCGTGCCGATCAACCTCCTGAACCCGCGCCCCGGCACCAAGTTCGGCGACCGCGACTGGATGGACCCCTGGGAGGCGGTCAAGTGGATCGCGATCTTCCGCCTGATCCTGCCCGCCGCCCTGTTCCGGCTCTGCGGCGGGCGCGTGGAGAACCTCGGCGAGCTGCAGCCGCTGGCGGTCAAGGCCGGGCTCAACGGGGTGATGATGGGCAACTTCCTCACCACCCTCGGCTCCGAGCCCGAGGACGACCGCGCGATGTTCGAGGAGCTGGGGCTCAACGTGGCGCGCCAGTCCGACAACGGCGCCAACCCGCGGCCCGACAACCGCTCCGGCTGGCTCGAGGGCGAGAGCCCCCGCACTCCCGTCGACGAGCTGATCGACCACCAGGCCGACGCCAACTTCTGGAACCCCGACGTTCAGCTGCGCAGAGCGAAGAAGAAGGCGGTGCCGCCGCGCCCCGACGGCGCGCCCAACCGCGGGCTGGAGCTCGTCCAGGTGGAGGGCCAGGGCCGATGACCGACATCGAGAACGCCCTCGAGCAGATCCGCGACCAGGGGCTGCTGCGCCGCATGCGCATGATCTCGGGCCCGCAGGGGCCGCGCGTGCTCCTCGACGGCAAGCCGGTCCTGCTGCTGTGCTCCAACAACTACCTGGGCCTGGCCGATCACCCGCGCGTGCGCGAGGCCGCGGCCGAGGCCGCCATGCGCTACGGCGCCGGCGCCGGCGCGTCGCGGCTGATCTCGGGCACCATGCGCATCCACCGCCGCCTGGAGGAGCGCCTTGCGGATTTCGAGCGCACCGAGGCCGCGCTCGTGTTCGGATCGGGATACCTGGCCAACACCGGCGTGGTGCAGGCGCTGGCGCGCAAGGGCGAGGTCGTGTTCTCGGACGCCCTCAACCACGCCAGCATCATCGACGGCTGCCGGCTCGCCGGGGCCGAGACCTTCGTGTACGACCACGCCGACGTGGAGCACCTGGCCTGGGGGCTGGAGCAGGCCGGCGGGCGGGGCAGCCTGATCGTCACCGACGGCGTGTTCTCCATGGACGGCGACGTCGCGCCGCTGCCCGAGATCGTGGAGCTGGCGCGCGACCACGACGTGCGCGTGATGGTCGACGAGGCGCACGGAACCGGCGCGCTGGGCCCCGAGGGCCGCGGCGCCGCGGCGGCGGCGGGCGTGGAGGACCACGTGGACGTGATCGTGGGCACGCTCGGCAAGGCGCTCGGCTCCTACGGCGCCTACGTGTGCTGCGACCGCTCGATGGCTCGCTACCTGGTGAACACGGTCCGCAGCTTCATCTTCTCCACCGCGCTTCCCCCGCCGGCCGTGGCGGCCGGCATGGCCGCCCTCGAGCTGCTGCGCGAGCAGCCGCGGCGGGTGGAGAAGCTCCAGCGCAACGCCGGCGTGCTGCGCGAGGCGCTCGCGGCCGAGGGGCTACGCCCGCGCCTGGCCACACGCAGATCCTGCCGCTTCAGATCGGCGACGCCGCGCGCGCGGTGGCCGCCAGCGAGCGCGCGCTCGACCGCGGGGTGTTCGCCCAGGCCATCCGGCCCCCGACCGTGCCGGACGGCACGTCGCGGCTGCGGCTCACCGTGATGGCGTCGCACACCAAGTCGGAGCTGCGCGAGGCGGCCAGGGCTGTGGCGGCGGCCGTCCCGTCGCTCGCGACCGCGGCCCGTCCGAGCAGCCCACCGAGGAGATTCCCGCGCTCGGGTCCGGCCGCATCTTCGACCGCCTGGCCGACGCGGCCTGACCCACCCCGGGGCCGAGGGCGTGCGCGGCGTCTTCGTGACCGGCACCGACACCGACGCCGGCAAGAGCGTGGTGGCGGCCGCGATCTGCGCCGCGCTCGCGGCCCGCGGCGAGCGCGTAGCCGCCTTCAAGCCCGCGGTCACCGGCCTCGACGAGGCCGGCGGCGAGATGGCCGCCCGACCACGAGCTGCTGGCGGCGGCCACCGGACAGCAGCCCAACGAGGTGGCCCCCTACGCCTTCGGGCCCGCGGTGTCGCCGCACTGGGCGGCGGAGCTGGCTGCCGCGCCGATCGACCCGGCGCGCCTGGTGGAGCATGCGCGGGCCGCGGGCGAGCGGGCGGACGCGCTGGTCTGCGAGGGCGTCGGCGGCCTGCTGGTGCCGCTCACGCGCGGCTACTCGGTGCGCGACCTGGCGGTCGACCTGGGCCTTCCGGTCGTGATCGCTGCGCGGCCCGGCCTGGGCACCATCAGCCACTCCCTGCTGACCGTCGAGGCCGCACGCGCGGTGGGCCTGCGCGTGGCCGGGATCGTGATGACGCCGTGGCAGCGCACGCCGCCGGCCGATCGAGGCGTCCAACCGGGCGACGGTCCAGCAGCTGGCGGGCGTCGGCGTGTCCGGCCTGGCGCCCACCGCGCCGGGCGCCCTGCCCGGGGCGGGAGCCGCGCTGCCACTGGACGACTGGTTGTCACAATCCCGCCGATGACCGAGCGCACCGAGCCCGAGGAGCGCACGCAGGAGCCTCAGGAGCCCGGCGAGCGCATACCCGAGGCGCGCACGCAGGCCCGAGGACGAGGACGTTCCCGAGCTGCTGCGCAAGCTGCAGGAGCGCAAGGAGCGCCACGAGCAGCGCGGCATCGTGGCCCGCATCGGCGTGGTCATCATCGGCGTGGTCGTGGTGCTGGTCGGGATCGTGCTCTCGGGTCCGGGAGTGCCCGGGCCCGGGCATCCTCGTGATCCTGATCGGGCTGAGCTTCCTCGCGCTCGAGTTCGATTGGGCGGAGCGGCTGCTGGAGCGCGCGATCATCTGGGGCGACAGGGCCGCCGAGCGGGCCGAGAACGCAAGCCCGCGTCAGAAGGCCATCACGGCCGTGCTGGCGGTGCTCGCTCTGGCCGCCTTCGCCGCGGCGGCCATCCTCTGGGACATCCCGCTGGTCCCGATCCTCTGACGCCGCCCGTCAGGTCGCGTCGGCCGCCGCCGCCTTGCGCTCGCGCTCGGCCTCGCGCAGCTCGATCCTGCGGATCTTGCCGGTCAGCGTCTTGGGCAGGTCGTCCACGAACTCGATCTCGCGCGGGTAGGCGTAGGCGGAGTGGCGCTCGCGCACGAAGCGCTTGATCTCCCCGGCGGTGTCCTCGCTGGGCTCGTGGCCCTCGGCCAGCACGATGAACGCCTTGACCACGTCGCCCCGCCGCGGGTCGGGCGAGGCCACGGCCGCCGCCTCGCGCACCGCGGGGTGCTCCACGCACGCCGACTCGACCTCGAACGGGCCGATCCGGTAGCCGGCGGAGATGATCACGTCGTCGGCGCGGCCGGCGTACCAGACGTAGCCGTCCGCGTCGATCTCGGCGGCGTCCTTGGTGTGGAACCAGTCGCCGCCGAAGACCTCCTCGGTGTCCTCGGGACGGTTCCAGTAGCCCAGCGGGTAGTGGGGGTTCGAGCGCGCGCGGAGGCAGATCTCGCCGCGCTCGCCGGCGGGCAGCGGCTGCTCGTCCTCGTCGAGGATCGCCACGTCCCAGCCGGGCACCGGCCTGCCCATCGACCCCTCGCGGACCTCCACGGTGGGAAGTTCCCGCATAGCGGGTAGCTCTCGGTCAGCCCGTAGTAGTCGAGCACCGTGAGCCCGTACTGCTCGCGGAACCAGCGGATGACCTCGGGGTTGAGCGGCTCGCCGGCGGAGCACACGTTGCGCAGCTCGGGCAGGGGAAGCGCGAGCCCGCGTCGGCCAACGCCGGTCATCGCCCGCAGCGCGGTGGGGGTGGTGAACATGCCCTGCACGCCGTGCTTGGCGAGGAAGCGCAGCTGCTCCTCGGGGTCGAAGCCGCCCTTGCGCGCGTACACGAGCGCGGTGGCGCCGTAGCGCCAGGGCCCGAGCAGCGGCGCGATGCCGGCCGCCCACGCCCACTCCCCCATGCCGTGGAACAGCTCGCCCTCCTGCACGTCGTGGCAGAACTCGAACTCCTCGTGCGCCAGCAGGTAGCGGTGGGCGTGGAGGATGCCCTTGGCCAGCCCCGTCGTGCCTGAGGAGTAGTAGAGCTGCGCCGGGTCGTCCGCCGCGGTGTCGGCGAGCTCGTAGCGGGCATCCGCGCGCTCGAGCTCGGATGCCAGGTCAGGTCGCCGGCCTCGCCCTCGCCGTCGTCGCCCAGCACGAACAGCCGCTCGACCATGCCCTCGGGGATGCGGTGGCGGTTGGCGGCGTCGGTCACCAGCGCCTTGGCGCCCGAGTCGCGCAGCCGGTGCTGGATGCCGTCGTCGCCGTAGAGGACCGACATCGAGAGCAGGATCGCGCCGCGCTTGTAGGTGCCCAGGAACACGGCGGCCGTCTCGGGCAGCGAGGGCAGCAGCGTCGCCACGCTGTCACCGCGCTCCACCCCGTTGGCCTCCAGCACGTTGGCGAACCGATTCGAGGGTCCTGCAGCTCGCCGAAGCTGACCTCGCGCTCGGCGCCCTGCCAGTCCTCCCACACCATCGCGAGCTTGTCGCGAGGGTGCTTGTCGCACACGTCGGCGGCGATGTTGTAGCGCTCGGGCACCTCCCAGCGGTGGGCGGCCCCCATGTCCTCGTAGTCGCCCAGCTGGTACTTGCGGTAGCTCATCCGGCTCTCCTCTCCTTCTCGAACCGAACCTACCCGTTGCACCCGCGGCTCATCCACGGCGGCTCTGCCATCTTGCAGCGGGTGCGGCTCCCGTCTCGCTGCTGCTGTGCTGCATCGCGCTCTCGGGCTGCCTGGGCAGCCAGGCGACGAGGTACTCCGGAGCCGCGGCGCGAGCCTCGCGCCGACGCCACCGTGTCGGTTCGGCTGGACCGCCGGTGGCCACGCGCGGGTCGATGAACGGCTTCCTCCACTCCCTCGGCCCACCGTGCCCGCCGATGCGCGCGTCGCCCCGCTGCCCCGCGGCTGTGGCGCAGCGACCTGCGGCGCGCGACCCTCGACCGCGCGCAGCGCTTCGGCGCCGTCTACCACGTGGTGATCAGCGACTTCTGGGGCTACCCGAAGGACAACTGGTACGGCCGCCGGCCGCCGTGGGCGGACCTGAACGGCTGGCGGGCCCTGGTCCGCGACCTGGCGCGCAGGTACCGCGGCCGGAATGTGGTGTGGGACATCTGGAACGAGCCCAACGGGCCCAACTTCTGGAAGGGCGGGATGCAGCGCTTCTTCCGTGTCTACTCGGAGGCCAACCGCGTGCTGCGGGAGGAGCTCGGCCCGGATGTCGAGATCGCCGGGCCCAGCATCGACAAGTACTCGCCCGAGTTCCTCCTGCGCTTCCTCGACCACTGCCGGCGCAAGCGCTGCAGGGTCTCCATCCTCGCCTGGCACGAGCTGCTCGAGCCCTTTCATCCGATGCGCTCGATCGTGGAGCACCTCGGCAGGCGCGCGCGGCCTGCATGGAGAACCCGAGGCTACGCTCGCTTGGCCTGCGGGAGATCCACATCGACGAGTACATGGGGCTGAGCGATCGCTACTACCCCGCCGAGACGGTCGCCTACCTGCAGGCCCTGGAGCATGGCGGCGCCGACCGGGCCGCGCGCAGCTGCTGGACCGAGCCCGAGTGCTCGCCGGCCGAGCTGGACGGGCTGCTGCCGCAATCGGGCGACCCGCGCGCGGCCTGGTGGGCGCACCGCTGGTACTCGGCGGGGGCGGCCTCGCGGGTGGCCAGCGCAGCCAGCAGCGACACGGTCGCCGCGCTGGCGTCGGCCGGCCGGGGCTCCGCCCAGGTGCTGCTGGGGCATGTGCCCGGGCGGGAGCAGGTCGCGGGGCAGCCCCGCCGGACAGCCCGGGGGGCGCCGGCACCCGCGCCCAGAGTGGGCCCGGGGCGGCCGAGCCGGCGGAGGCCACCAGGGACGGAGGCTCCCGACGATGCCCCGCCCACCAGGATCCGGCTGGAGGTTGGAGGGGTCCCGCGAGCGCTGGCGTCGGCGCGGCGAGTGCGGGTGGTGGCCAGAAGCGTCCCCTCGGTGGGCGCCAAGCCCATGCCCGATCCTCTCACCGAGCTCGACGAGCTGGTCGAGGTACGCGCCGGGCGAATCGAGTTGACCCTGCCGCCGCTGGGCACCCGCGATGATGTGTGGTCGCGGTGTCGCCAGCGTCCTACGCCGGTCAGTCCTCGGCCGCGTCAGAGACGATCGACCTGTCGATCAGCCACTCCACGGGCGCCCGGTCGTCGGTGTAGACCGCCCCGCCCCCGAGCGGCGGGGCCAGGCGAGCCGCCGACTCGCGTGCCGCGGCCGCAGCGCGGGCGGAAGGGTTGGGGACCGGCCGCGCGCGGCGCGCGCTGACCGAGAGCGGCGCGGGCCACCAGCAGCGTGTTGGTGGGCGTGATCGGGTCGCGCGGCACCGTTGGGAAGACGGCCCCCATGGTGGCCGCCAGCACGCGTTCGAGCTCGTCCTGGCCCTCGGGGTGCCCGACGTTGACGATGACCACCCCGCCGGGGGCCAGGCGCGGGGCCCAGCTCGAAGAACTCGCGCGTGGTGAGGTAGAAGGGGATGTAGGGCTGTCGGTACGCGTCGACGGAGAGGACGTCGAAGCGCTCGCGCGCCGCCCGCAGCCACGGGCGCGCTCCTCGTGATTCAGGCGCAGGCGGGGTCGCTCATGTCGAACCACTTGCGGCCGATCTCCGACAGCTCGGCGTCGATCTCCACGCCGTGCACCCGGGTGCGCGGGAAGAACTCCTCGTACGCGCGCGACGTCGTGCCCGCCGCGTTGCCGAGGATCGCGACCGTGCGCGGAGGCCGCTCCCGGACGGTGAAGGGAGCACGAGGTGCCCATCCCACACGTTTTGAGTCAGGACCGTGTCCCGATGCCAGATCGGGTGCTGCGCCTGGCCCTCGTTGAGCTCGAGCGCGCGCGACCCGTCCTCCCTCCCTCGACCACGCGCGCGTACTGGTACTCCGTCTCCCGCTCGTGGACCACCTCGCCGTCCGCGCTGGCCTTGAGCGCGCCCACGGGCAGCGCGAGCAGCACGAGATCGCCGCCGGGGCGAGCGCGTAGCGCCGCACGGGGCGCAGGCCGAGACCACGACCGCGATCGCCAGGCCAGCACGAGGAAGCTGCGCCGGGTGCCCAGCACGGGGATGAGGAGCAGCGCCGAGACGAGCGTGCCGAGCAGGCTGCCGGCGGTGGACAGGGCGTAGAGGCGCCCGCCACCCGGCCCGACTCCTCCACGTTCCGCACCGCCAGGCGCAGGGCCCAGGGCGAGACGGCGCCCAGCAGGAAGACCGGCACGGCCACGAGGACGAGCACGCCCAGGAGCGAGCCGAGGAACGCGCCGGCGGAGATCGAGTCGAGCGCCCGGACGCCCAGGGTGAGCAGCGGGTCGGCCACGAACGGCACGAGCGCGAGCAGCATGGCGGCGGTCAGCGCGAGGAGGCACAGGCCGCGCAGGTGCGGGTGGCGGTCCGCCCAGCGCCCTCCGAGCCAGTACCCCGCCGAGAGCGCCACGAGCACGATCCCGATCGTGTTGGCCCAGATGATCGTGGAGTCGCCGAAGTAAGGCGCGAGCAGCCGGACCGCGGCGATCTCGGCCCCCAGAGAGCCGGTGCCGACTACGAAGACGAGCAGCGGCAGGGGCGGCATTCCGACTGGCACGATAGCTAGGGTCGCCGTTGGTGCCCCCGTCTCGTGCCCAGCTGGTGGCCGCCGATCGCGACCACGTCTGGCATCCGTTCACCCAGCAGCGGGGGTGGGCGCAGGAGGAGCCGCTGATCGTCGAGCGCGCGGAGGGCTGTGAGCTCATCGACACCGCCGGGCGGCGCTACATCGACGGG
>CAVWIW010000002.1:0-91687 GCA_963755215.1 uncultured Thermoleophilaceae bacterium | reverse complement strand
ACGGGAACACCAGCGACGCGGCGGTGGCGATGGCGAAGCGAACGTGCGACGGGTCCGCCGAGTCGCGCTCGCGCTGGATCTGGTTGACCAGCTCCATCACGGCGGATATCGCTGTGTGCGTCGCGAAGCGCTCGCCCAGGTCGCGGGTGACCTTGTCGATCGCCCAGTGGGCCTTGCGCACAAGGGGCCCGGGCTCGCCGGCCGGCTCGTTTGTCGCCCTCCGGGGCCTCGGCCGCCTGGCGCCACAGCCGCGCGAGGAAGCGGTGCACCCCTCCACCCCGTCGTCGGACCAGTCGGCGCTGTCGATCGGGTGCCCGATGAACAGGATGTAGCTGCGCGCGGTGTCCGCGCCGTAGCGATCGACGAGCGCGGCGGGGCTCACGACGTTGCCCTTCGACTTGGACATCTTCGCCCCGTCGCGGGTGACCATCCCCTGGGTGAACAGCCGCGCGAACGGCTCCTGCACGTCCAGCAACCCCATGTCCGCCAGCGCCTTGCATGAAGAAGCGGGCGTACATCAGGTGCAGGATCGCGTGCTCCACGCCGCCGATGTACTGGTCCACCGGCATCCAGCGCTCAGCACGGCTGGGTCCCAGGGCGCGGCGTCGTTGCGCGCGTCGCAGTAGCGCAGGAAGTACCACGAGGAGTCGACGAAGGTGTCCATCGTGTCGGTCTCGCGCCGGGCCGGCGACGCCGCATTGCGGGCAGTCGACCGCCACCCAGTCCTCGGCCGCCGCCAGCGGCGAGCGCCCCTTCGGCGCGTAGTCCTGCACCTCGGGCAGCTCGACCGGCAGCTCGGAGTCGGGCACGGCGACCATCCCGCAGCGCTCGCAGTGCACGATCGGGATCGGGCAGCCCCAGTAGCGCTGGCGGGAGAGCAGCCAGTCGCGCAGGCGGTAGTTGACCGCCGGCCGCCCCTTGCCGTCGGCGGCCAGCCACTCGACGATCCGGTCGAAGGCCTCGCGGTTGTGCACGCCGTCGAAGCGGCCGCTGGCGGTCATCGGGCCGTCGCCCGTGTAGGGCAGCTCCTCGCCACCCTCGATCACGCGCCGGACCTCCAGGCCGTGGCGCTGGGCGAAGTCGAAGTCGCGCGTGTCGTGCGCCGGCACCGCCATGATCGCGCCGGTGCCGTACTCCATCAGCACGTAGTCGGCCACGAACATCGGGATCTGCTCGCCGTTGACCGGGTTGGTCACGGTGCGGCCGAGCGCCACGCCGGTCTTCTCGCGGTCCTCCTCCCCGCGCTCCTCCGCCGACGCGGTGAGCGCGCGGCGCACGTACTCCTGCACCTCGGGGGAGTCGTTGAGCCGCAGCACGTCGGGGTGCTCGGGCGCCATGACGAAGAACGTGGCGCCGAACAGCGTGTCGGGGCGCGTGGTGAAGACCGGGTAGTCGGTGCCGAGCTCCTCGCAGTGGAAGACCACCTCGGCGCCCTCGGAGCGGCCGATCCAGTTCTCCTGCATGGCCACCACGTTGGGCGGCCATTCGATCTCCTGCATGTCAGCCAGCAGCCGGTCCGCGTAGTCGGTGATGCGGAAGAACCACTGGCGCAGGTCGCGCTTCTCCACCAGCGTGCCGCAGCGCTCGCAGCGGCCGTCGATGACCTGCTCGTTGGCCAGCACCGTGGCGTCCTTGGGGCACCAGTTCACGGCCGCCTCGTCGCGGTAGGCCAGGCCGCGCTCGAACAGGCGCAGGAACAGCCACTGGGTCCAGCGGTAGTAGCTGGGCTGGTGGGTGGCCAGCTCGCGCGACCAGTCGATCGAGATGCCCCAGCTGCGGAACTGGCGCTGGAACTCCGCGATCGACGCCTCGGTGGACTCGCGCGGATGCTGACCGGTCTTGATCGCGTGGTTCTCGGCCGGCAGGCCGAAGGCGTCGTAGCCCATGGGGTGCAGCACGCGGTAGCCGTTGCGACGGCGGAAGTGAGCCACCGCGTCGCCGACCGAGTAGGTCTTCAGGTGACCGATGTGCGGCTCGCCGGACGGGTAGGGCAGCATCTCCAGCACGTAGGACGCTGCGCCGCCGTCGTCCTCGTTGCCCACCTCCCAGGTGCGCTCGTCGGCCCACAGGCGCTGCCACTTGGGCTCTATCCGGTGGGGTCGTAGCGCTCCATTTCGGCCCCGCAGGTTACCTTCGGCCCTTGGCATCACCCGACCCGGCAGGTTCGCTCTCCACCGCGCCGAGGCGAACGGCGTGGACCTGGCCTTCGCGCACGAGGGCCGCGGCGGCTACCCGCTGCTGCTCGTGCACGGATGGCCCGAGACCCGGCGGATCTGGTGGCGCAACATCGCCGAGCTGGCCGCGGCCGGCTTCGAGGTGATCGCGCCCGACCTGCGCGGCTTCGGCGACTCCGGCCCTGGCGCCCGACGACCGCTACGACGCCGCCGCCCACGCGCGCGACATGGAGGCGCTGGTTCGGGAGGTGCTCGGGCACGACCGGTGCGTGGTATGCGCGGGCGACCTGGGCGGGGTCGTGGCCCAGGACATGTCCCTGCGCTTCGAGGGCCTGGTGGACCGGCTGGTCCTCTTCAACACCATCCCGCCCCTGCTGCCCGACGACTACCGCGAGGCGGGCATCGCGCCGGAGCTGCCGCGCGACGTGCGCCAGGCCGCCGACTACTTCATGCGCCAGTCGCGCGACGCGGACGGGCTGGCGGCCGAGCTGGACACGCCGGAGCGGCGGCGCGCGTAGGTGGCCCAGATGTACGGCCCGCGGTTCTGGGCGGCGCCCGGGGCCTTCGACGCCGACGACGTGGAGTTCATGACCGAGCCGTTCGCAGACGCCGAGCGCTTCCGGGCGTCGATCGCCAACTACGAGTACGTCGGCGGGCCGCGGACCGCGCCCGAGCTGCCCCGGATGCTCGAGCGCAAACCACACGCCGGCGCTGGTGCTCTACGGGCCCGAGGACCACGTGATCCCGCGCGACTTCCCGCGCCGGATGGAGGTGGCGTTCCCCGAGATCGTCGGGCCGTTCGAGGTCGCGGGCGCCGGCCACTTCCTGATGTGGGAGCGCCCGCGCGTGCTCAACCGCGCGATCGCGGGCTTCTGCGGCGACCTCCTGGCAGAATCGGGCGCAGGGTGAGCGAGCCGGCGCGCATCGGACCGCGCCGCGGCCCAGGTCGAGCGGATCGTGGCGGCGGCCCAGCAGGCGGCGGACGGCATCCGCGCCGAGGCCGCAGGCCGTGGAGGAGGAGGCCCGCCGGCGTGGCGAGCAGGACGCCGAGCGGATCCGCGACGAGGCCGCCCGCGAGGTGCGACGAAGAGCCGCAAGGAGGCGCTCCTGTTCGGACAGGACGCCCGCACGCGAGGCCGAGACGCTGGTGGCGAGAGGCCAAGCGCGAGGCGGCGCGAGCTGCGCGCGCAGACCCGGCGGCGATGGACGGCCGCGTGGCTGCGGCGGAGAGGGCCGCCGCCGAGGTGCTCGAGGAGGCGCGGGCGCTTTCCGGCGGGCTGCGCCAGCTCGGCAGGGCGCTGGAGGAACACGCGGAGCGGATCCTGCGCGACGTCCAGGCCGCCCACAGGCGGATGCAGGCCGACCTGCGGGTCGGCCCGGGACAGGCCGGCGCTCGGCGCCGCCGACGACCCCGCGGAACGCGAGGACCGCCGCGCGCACGGCGGCCGGGTCGCTCGAGCGCGGGCGGGCGAGCGCGGGCGGCGCAAATCCGTTCGAGGAGCTCGACGTGCCCTCGTGGGTCGGCCGCGACGGCTGAGCCACCGCGGCCTTCAGCCCAACGCGCGACCGAGCCGTGTGGCCGTGGCCTTCCACTCCGCGACGCGCGGCGCCGCCGGCGCGAGCTCGAGCCGGGAGGCGGCCAGCCCCGTGACCTCCGCGAACAGCGGCTGGGATGCCAGCAGCCCCACACGGACCGTGTTGCCCAGCGGCGTGACCGAGGTGACCGTGGCGGCGAGCCGGTTCTGGGCCGAGCCCGCCGGCGCGTCGGACGACCGCAGCAGGCTGATCTCCCACGGGTGGATCGTTACGGCGACGGGCCCGTCCGCCGCGTCCGTGCTGGTCAGCGTTCCGCCGCCGTCGAGCTCGATCACGGTCAGGCCGCGCTCGCCCGGCCGGGCCATACCGGTGAGCACGACCGCGCCCGTGAGGTCCGCGACGAAGGCCGAGGCTGGCGCCGCCGCCAGCTCCGCCGCCTTGCCCGACTGCACGAGCCGACCCGAGTCGATGACGGCCACGCGATCGGCCAGCAGCGCGGCCTCCGCGAAGTCGTGCGTGACCAGCAGCGCCGGCACGCCCGCCGCGCCCAGCAGCGACACCGAGCTCGCGCTCGGCACCGGCGCGGGTGCGCGCATCGAGCGCCGAGAGCGGCTCGTCCAGCAGCAGCGCCAGCGGGTCACGGGCAAGCGCGCGCGCCAATGCCACGCGCTGGCGCTCGCCGCCCGACAGGCGCGCGGGCTTGGCCTCCGCGTGGGTCGCCATCCCGAACCGCTCCAGCAGGCTCCACAGCACGGTGGCGCCGCTTCGGCGCGCGTGCCGCCCGCCATGCCGTACGCGACGTTCCGCCACGCGCAGAGGTTGGGGAACAGCGCGTAGTCCTGAAACAGGTAGCCCGCGCGCCGTCGCTCCGCGGGCAGGTCCACGCCCGATCCGGTGTCGAGCCACACCTGCTCGCCGCACACGACGCGCCCCGGCGAGCGGCCGAAGCAGGCCGGCGACGACCCTCAGCAGCGTGGTCTTGCCGGCGCCCGACGGCCCCACGACCGCCAGCGTCTGGCCCGCGTCGACACGCAGGGCCACGTCCACGGCAAGCGTGCCGAGCCGGGTGCGCGCCTCAAGCTCGAGCATCGCCCAGCGCACGGCCGCCGGCCGCGAGCTTGACGGCGAGCAGGATCGCGGCGCTGACCGCCACGAGCACCGCCGACAGCGCCAGCGCCGCGGTGAAGTCGTCGCCGAGGCGCTCGTAGATCGCCAGCGGCGCGGTCTGGGTGACGCCGCTCAGGCTGCCGGCGAACACCAGCGTCGCGCCGAACTCGCCGAGCGCCCGCCCCCACGCGAGCGCGGCGCCGGCCACGAGCCCGGGCATCGCGTTGGGGACCACCACCCGCGCGAAGGTGCGCGCCTCGCCGGCCCCGAGCGTGCGCGAGGCCTCCACCAGCGCCGGGTCCAGCGCGGAGAACGCCGACAGCGCCTGGCGGAGGTAGAAGGGGCTGGCCACGAACGTGAGCGCCACCACCACCCCGGCCGTCTGGAACACGAGCTCCACCCCGGCGTCTGCCAGCGTGCCGCCGAGGATCCCCTCGGGGCCGAGCGCGGCCAGCAGCCCGATCCCGGCCACCGCCGGCGGCACCACCAGCGGCAGCTCCACCAGCGTGATCGCCAGCGCGCGGCCGCGGAAGGAGCGGCTGGCCAGCAGCCAGGCCGCGGGCGTGCCCAGGGCCACGATCAGGCCGAGCGCGATCGCCGTGATCTGGAGGCTCAGCAGCAGCGCGTCCAGGGCCCCGGGGTCGTCGAGGCTGCTGATCAGCTCGGCCTGGGCCGACGTCCACGAAGATCGCCACCAGCGGGAAGCGTAGGAAGGTGAGCGCCACGGCCAGCGACGACCACCAGTAGCGCGGTGAACGCGCCGCCGCTCATGGCGGGGCGCTCGAAGCCGGCCTGGCGCATCGCGCGCGACCCGCGCCGTCGAGGAGGCCGTCGATGAACTCCCGCGCGGCCTCGGGCTCCTTCGCTCCCTTCACGACCGCAGCACCGTAGGCCACGCTCGGGCCGCAGGCTCTCCGGCAGCTCGATCGCCTTGAGCTTGCCCTTGGCGGCGCCGACGTCGGTCACGTAGACGAAGCCCGCGTCGGCAGCGCCCTGGATGAGCTTGGCCACGACCCCCTTCACGTCGGGCTCGTTCGAGCGCACGTTCGCGAGGATCGCCCTCTCGGTGGCGGGCCGCAGGCGGGAGAGGACCTGCCGGGTGTACGAGCCCACCGGGACCGACGCCGCGCCCGCGGCGACGCTCACCTCCGGGCCCGACAGGTCCTCGACCGAGCCGACCCTGTCGCTGCCGGCGGGCACCGCGATAACCAGCCGGTTGCCCGCGAACACGACCGGTCGCTCCACCAGCTTCTCGCCGTACAGCGCGTCGGGGAGCTGTGTGTTGGCCGCGGCGTATACGTCGGGCTTCACCCCCCGCCGGATCTGTGCCGCCAGCTCGTCCGATCCGGCGAAGCTGAAGCGGACGCGGGCGAAGTCGATCGCCTGCGCGTAGGCTCGAACGCGTCTGTGAGCGACGCCGCCGCGGACACGGTGAGGCGCGGCGGCTCACCGGAGCCCTCGTCGTCATCGCCGCAGGTGGCGAGGGCCACGGCAAGGGCAGCGGCGAGTGCGCAGAGCCAACCCCGAGCGATCACGCGCCGCTGCGCTCGACCATCACCGACGTGGCCTTCACAGTCGCGGTGGCGGGCACGCCCGGCGCCAGGCCAGGTCCTCGACGGCGTCGCGGGTAACCGCAGCGATGATCAGGTGCGGTCCCGCCTCGATCTCAACCAGGGCCATCACCCCGTCGGCCTCCACCGAGCGCACGACGCCCGCGAAGCGGTTGCGCGCCGAGAGCCCGTCGCCGGCGCTGTGGCGGGCCGGGCGGCTGGTCGAGGCGCTCGACCTCGACCACGGGAACCCGCCGCCTGTTCGCCCGTCGCGAACCGTCCGCACCTTGCCCTCGCGATCCCAGCGCCGCAGCGTGTCGGCGCTCACGCCTATGGCCCGGGCGGCCTCGCCGAGCAGCGTCGCACTGTTCCGCGGACACTGCCTAAGCATTGCATAGGCGTGACGCCCCGAACCCGGAGAGTGCCGCCGCGGTCGCGCTCAGGTGGGCAGCGAGGAGCCGGCGAAGACGAAGAACCAGACGCCGAAGACCACGAGCGCGATCGACACGCTGATCACCATCACCACGTCGAGCACCGAGCGCGGCGGCCGCGAGTCGTCCTCCCCGCGCATCGAGCGATGCCAAGGGGCGCGGACACGGACCACCTCCGTCTCGCCGGACACGCGCGCATAGGTGCGGTTGAGCGTGGCCAAGAGCTGGTGACGATGACGACGGACACCGCGACCCCGGCGATGGCCATCAGGTAGGGGCCGAAGCCCGCGGCCTGGCTGTCGGCCGACCTGCGACACGATCCAGAGCCAGCCCAGCGGGATCCCGAACCACAGCATCACGCTGAAGAACGCCATCAGGGCGATCAGGCCCGCCTTGGCGACCGGCTGGATTGACGACTCGGTCATAAGAGAGTGGAGCTGAGGGGGCTCGAACCCCTGACCTTCGCGCTGCCAGCGCGACGCTCTTCCAGCTGAGCTACAGCCCCATTGGATCGCACGTTCGAGGTTAGTCCACCGTCCGCTGCGGCGCATCCCCCCAGAGGTTCTCCAGCCGGTAGAACTCGCGGGCCTGCGGCGTGAGCACGTGCAGCACGCAGTCGAGGTAGTCGAGCAGGATCCAGCGCGCCTCGCGAGCGCCCTCGGCGCGGCGGGGCAGCAGGCCCTCGCTGTCCTTCAGCTCCTGGTAGACGGCGTCGTGGATCGCCTTGGTCTGGCGCTCGGTGTTGCCCGAGCAGACGACGAAGAAGTCCGTGTAGCCCACCAGTCCGCGAAGGTCGAGCACCCGGATGTCGATCGCCTTTCGGTCCGAGGCGATCTGCGCGATCCGGTCGGCGAGCGCCTCCGAGTCGATCGCTCTCGACTCGATCCGCGGTCTGGGGCTGGCGCGGGCTCATCGCGCCGCCGCCGGGCTCGACGATCGGTAGAGGCGCTCCGTCTGATCCAGCCGGCCACCGCGTCCGGAACGAGATAGCGGATCGGCATCCCGGAGGCCACGCGCTCGCGCACCAGCGACGAGGAGACGTCGAGGCGCGGCATGTCGAAGAACTCGATGCCGCCCGCTGCCGGGAGCGCCTCGAGCCGGCGCAGCACCGCCTCGCGCTCCATCCCCTCCCGCTCCGCAACCGCGACGGTGGCCAGCTCCAGCACGCGCTCCGGCTCGTGCCAGCTCCCCAGGCTCGCCGCCTGGTCGGCGCCGAGGATCAGGAACAGCTCGTCGTCCGGGGCGCGTCGCGCATCAGGTCACAGCGTGTCCGCGGTATAGGACGGGCCTGGGCGCTCCACCTCGATCCGGGACACGCCAGCCGGGTGTCGCCGCCCACGCGAGCTCGCACAGCTCGCGCTCGCACCTCGGCGCCCGGGTCCCCGTCGAGGGTCCGATGCGGCGCCTCCCCGACCGGCACGAGCACCACCTCGTCCAGGCTCGAGCACGGCGTGCGCCTCCTGCGCGCAGACCAGATGCCCCATGTGCGGGGGGTTGAACGCGCCGCCGAGAATGCCCTACCCGCAGCTCGCTAGTCCCGGATCTGGCCCGAGCCCTCGACCACGAACTTGTAGCTCGTGAGCTCGCGAACGCCGATCGGGCCGCGGGCGTGGAGCTTCTGAGTCGAGTTGCCGATCTCCGCGCCCATCCCGAACACGCCGCCGTCGGTGAAACGCGTCGACGCGTTCACGTACACGCACGCGGCGTCCACGCCCTGCGCTGAACGCCTGTGCTGCGCCTGTCGAGTCGGTGACGATGGCCTCCGAGTGGCCCGAGCCATAGCGGTTCACGTGCTCCATGGCCTCATCGACCGAGTCCACGACCTTCACGGCGAGTATCAGCGCGTGGTACTCGGTGGCCCAGTCCTCCTCGGCGGCCTCGCCGAGCGAGTCCGCCAGGTCTCCGGACAGCGCCCGCGCGCGGCCGTCCACCCGCAGCTCCACGCCCGACTCGCGCAGCTGGGCGAGGCGCGGGAAGGAAGGCAGCGGCCACGTCGGCGTGGACGAGCAGGGTCTCCATCGCATTGCACACGCTGGGCCGCTGCACCTTGGCGTTCATGGCGATCGCCACGGCGTCGTCGAGGTCGGCGTCGTCGTCCACGAAGACATGGCAGTTGCCCGCCGCCGCGTACATCACCGGCACGGTGGCGTGTTCCTTGAGTGCGTCCTTCAGCCCCTCGCCCCCGCGCGGGATGATCAGGTCCATCACGCCGTCCTGGGTGGCGAGCTGGCGCAGCTCGTCCCGGTCGCCGCCCGCCACCAGCGAGACTGCCGCCGCCGGCAAGCCCGCCGAGGCCACCGCCTCGGCCGCCACCTGAGCGAGTATCGCGTTCGAGCCCATCGCCATCGAGGACCCGCGCAACACGATCGCGTTGCCCGACTTGAGGCACAGCGCCGAGCAGTCGATCGTCACGTTCGGCCTCGCCTCGTAGACGACGGCCACGACTCCGAGCGGCACCCGCACCCGGCGCACGTCCAGCCCGTTCTCGAGTCGATGGCCCTTCGATCGTCTCCCCGACGGGGTCCGGCAGAGCGGCGATCGTGCGCACGTCGGAGGCGATGCCCGCGAGCCTGCCCCGTCCAGCTCCAGCCGATCGAGAAGCGACGCGCTGAGCCCGTCGCGCCGGCCGGCCTCCATGTCGCGAGCGTTGGCCTCGAGGATCTCGGGCGCCCGCTGCCGCAGGGCGTCCGCCATGGCGTGCAGCGCCGCGTTCTTGGTGGCGGTGCTCGAGTTGCGCGAGCACGCGCGACGCAGCACGCGCGTCCGCGCAGACCTCGGCGACGGAACGCGTCGTGGTGGCCATCGGCCAAGAGTACCCGCGGACTACTCCAGCACGAAGTAGTCACGGTGCACGGCCTCCTCGGCGGCGCGCGGCATGAGCTCTCGCACGGCGGCCGACTTCATACCCTGGATGCGCCGCAGCTCGGCCGACGAGTAGTTCACGATGCCCTTGCCGATCGGGCGCGCGTTGCCCTCGGCCGCCCGCACGTCCACCGCGTCGCCCGCGCTGAAGTCGCCCGCCACCGCCACGATTCCCACCGGCAGCAGGCTCGTGCCGCGGTCGCGCAGCGCCCGCTCGGCGCCTGCGTCCACCTCAGGCTCCCGTGGCTGGGCTTGGCGTAGCTTGCAGCCACAGCTTGAATGAGGACACGCGGGCCGCCTGGGGATGGAAGCGGGTGCCCACCTGCCCGCCGGCGAGCGCCGCGCGCACCGCCTCGGGTCGGTCCCGCACGCGATCGTCGCGGGAATCCCGGCGGCCGTGGCCATCTCCGCCGCCACCACCTTGGAGCGCATCCCGCCCGAGCCCAGCGGCGAGGCCGAGAAGCCGATCTCGCAGCTCCTCCAGGGCCTGGAAGTCACGCACGTCGGGTATCAGCTCGGCCGCCGGGATCGCAGCGCCGGATCGGCGCTGTAGACCCCGTCGGTGTCGGTCAGCATCACCAGCCGGCCCGCGCCCGAGCAGGATCGTGACCTGGGCCGCCAGCAGGTCGTTGTCGCCGAAGGAGATGTCATCGGTGGTCGTGGTGTCGTTCTCGTTGATCACCGGCACCACGCGCCAGTCCAGCAGCTTGCGCAGCGTGTGCCGGGCGTTCACGTAGTGCGTGCGCGCCGACATGTCGAAGAACGTGAGCAGCACCTGGGCGCTGTGCACTCCGCGCTCGGCCAGCAGCTCGTCGTAGGCCCGGTAGAGGCGTCCCTGCCCGATCGCCGAGGCCGCCTGTAGCTCCTCCATGGCCGCCGGCCGCGACGTGAGCTCCATGAGCCTCATCCCGCGCGCGATCGCACCCGAGGTCACGACCACCATCGAGTCCCCCGCGCGATGGCGTTCCACGACCTCGTCGCAGATCGGGCCGAGCACGTCCAGGCGCACCTCGCCGCTGTCGTCGGCGACGATGCTGGAGCCCAGCTTGAGGACCACGCTGCTCATGGCGGAGAGGGTACGCGGCCCGGGTTTCCCGGGCACGCCGCTACGGGGCGCTGCTGGTGAGCCTGAAGTCGCCGTCCTCGCGCACCAGGTTGAACGTCTGCTGGCCCTTGCGCCCCTGCTGCTCGAGCTCGGCCGTGACGGTGGCCTTGTCGCCGTCGACCTTGGTGCGCTTGATCTCCACGATCTCGATATCGGCGCCCTTGAGCGCGTCGATCTGCTTGGCGCACTGCTCCTCGGCCTTGTCGCCCTTGGCGCCCGTCGTCTGCTCGAGGAACTCGCGCGTGATGAGCTCCCTGCAGAAACGATCGCCATCCGACTCGCTGGTGGCCTCGGCGAAGTCGCGCACCACCTGCTCCACGTTCTCCTCGTCGCTCTTGCCGCCCCCACAGCCCACGAGCAGCGCGAGCACGGCAAGCGGGGCGGCCAGGCGGGCGAGCACCTACTGGAGACTAGTCAGCGGAGCGGCGGCGGCGCCCGGCGCTGACGCCTCAGTCAGCGCCGCGGGTCCAACTCAAACACGGTGCCGGCGATCTCCACGTCATCGCCCGGCTCGAACCCCGCGGCCTCCAGTGCGCGGACCACCCCCATCGACCGCAACCGGTCCTCGAGGTAGCGCAGCGCCTCGTCGTTGCCCAGGTCGTGGCGGGCCATCAGGCGCTCGACCCGCTCTCCCGCCACTCGGAAGGCGCCCGGCCCCGTGCGCGTCACATCCAGGGCATCGCCCGCGCCCGGCCGGTAGACCCGATGCTCGGCTTCGGCCTGGCCGTCGGATGGGCCCTCGTGCTGCGCCGGGGGGACCGCGCCGACGATCGCGCTGCGCAGGCGGTCCAGGCCGGCGCCCGTGGCCGCGGAGGTGGCGAGCACGGCCAGCGCGGCCTCGCCGAGATGATCGCGCCAGTCCTCGATCGCGGCATCCGCTTGCTCGGGTGTGACCAGGTCGGCCTTCGACAGGCAGAGGATTCGCGGGAGCTCCTCCAGGCCGGCCCCGTGGCCGCGGAGCTCGGCCTCCACGGCGGCGTGGTTGGCGCGGGGATCGGAGCCATCGACCGGGGCCAGGTCCACGACATGGACCAGCAGCCGGCAGCGCTCGACGTGGGCCAGGAACTCGTGACCCAGTCCGGCGCCATCGGTGGCGCCCTCGATCAGGCCCGGGATGTCGGCCACCACCACCTGTCGGTCGTCGGTCTCGATCGTCCCGAGCACCGGGTCGATGGTGGTGAACGGGTAGCCGGCCACCTTCGGCCGCGCGGCCGTGAGGCGCGCGAGGAGCGAGCTCTTGCCGGCGTTGGGAAGGCCCACCAGCCCGGCGTCGGCCAGCAGCTTGAGGCGCAGCTCGATCCACCCCTCCTCGCCCGGCAGCCCGCGCTCCGCCATGCGCGGTGTCTGCCGGGTGGCGTGGGCGAAGGCCTTGTTGCCGCGCCCGCCGGACCCTCCGCGCGCCACCACAGCGCGCTGACCGGGTCGAAGCAGATCCCAGCGCGAGCCGCGTTCTGAGTCCTCCGCCACCGTGCCTGGCGGCACCCGGACCTCCAGGGCGGGCGCCGTGGCCCCGTGGCGCTGGGAGCCCTCGCCGTGGCCGCCGCGCTTGGCGCGGAAGTGGGCGCCGCGGTGAAACTCCGAGAGGTCGCGCCGCGAGTCGTCGCACACCAGCTCCACCGCGCCGCCGCGGCCCCCGTCGCCGCCGTCGGGCCCGCCCTTGGGCACGTGGGCCTCGCGCCTGAACGACACGGACCCGTCGCCGCCGGCGCCGCCCTGCACCCAGATCCTGGCGCGGTCGTGAAACACGACCCGATGCTACGCGGCTACCTCAGCCGGACCTGCAGCGCGCCCACGGTGCGGCCGCGGGAGCGAAGCGTCAGCCTGAGGCGCGCGCTGCTGCGCACGCCCGAGGAGACGCGGACCGAGCCCTTCGGCGCGGCGATCGCGAGCGAGCGCAGCCTGCGCCCCTTCAGCGAGACCGCGAGCCCCTTGCGGCTCCTGGCCGCGCGCCGGGCCCGGCCGTTCACCGCCACGCCCACCGGCCCTGTGAACCGGACGCCGGCGGGCAGGCGGAGCCTGGCCGTGCCCACCCGGGGCGCGGACCCCAGCCGGAAACGGGCCCGGAGGCGGCCCCTGCGGGCCCTCGCCGTGGCCGACGACGGCGGCCGCGCTCGGCTGAGCCTTCGCCCGTCGATGTTCCACGCCGCCGGCGTCCGCAGGCCCAGCTGGTTGAGGACCGTGGGTAGGAGGTCCACCACCAGCGGCCGCCTCACGTTGCTGCCCAGGCCGGGCCCGTCGCCCAGCACGAACGACGTGATCTCCAGCGGGGTCTTGCCGAAGTGGCTCAGGGTGGAGGGGTAGTCCAGGGGGCGCTCCCCGTGGTCGGTGGTCACGAGCACGGTCCAGCTCTCGAACGCGTAGCTGGGGCGAGCGCGGATGGCGGCCAGCATGCGCCCGATGCGCGCGTCGGTGCGGGCGATGGCCGCCGGATACGACGGCGTGGCCGAGCCCACCAGGTGGGCCGTCTCGTCGACTATCCCCAGGTACACAAAGCCCGCGTCGGGATCGCCATTACGCAGGTATCGCACGGTCGCACGGGTCACGAGCTCGTCGCCGCCGTCCCAGGCCGCGAGTGTCTCGACGTTGGTGTCGAGCGCGTAGCGCGCGTCCGCCGTGTTGAAGATCGGGCCGCCGTTCAGCGGCAGCGCGATATTCGCCCAGTCGCTGGCGATGAAGGTGCTGGTCGAGGGCCGGGTGCGCTCGATGCGCGTCAGGAAGTCCAGGTAGCCGTTCTTCGTCCTCTGCAGCGGGTCCCGGTTGAGCTTGTTGCCCTTGATCCCGTGCTTGTCCGGCCAGACGCCGGCGGCGATGGACGCCCAGCCCACCTCGCTGATCGTGAGCACGTCGGGCGCGTAGTCCAGCAGCGAGGGCCGCCCGAAGCCCTGGCGCTGGAGCCGCCCCAGGTTGGGCGCCTTGCCGGACCGCACCGCCGCCTGGAGCAGGTCCCAGCGGGTGCCGTCGGTGCCGATCACGAGCACCTTGTTGAGGCTGGTTCCCGGGGGCCCGCTCAGCGGCGCGGACTGCTGCGCCAGCGCAGGTGATGTGCCGAGCGCAAGACCCGACAGGACCAGTGCGACGGCCAGATGGCGCACGGACGCATCTTTACATCTTTGTTGCAGTCGCGGCGCGAGTTCTCGGGGCCGGGCTAGAGGTCCACGAACGCCGTGGTCGCCCGGCTGACGCGGCCCGTGCCGTCCCGCGACCAGGCCGACACGCAGTAGCGCCCGACTCCGGGCGTGGGCAGGGCGATCTGCTCGGCTGCGCCCACCGGCACGCTCCATGGCCGGCCTACCAGCGCCTCTGACAGCGATGGGCAGGAGTCGCGCCGCAGCCCGATCAGAGACGAGCCCGCTCCCAGATACGCCAGATGC
Organism: uncultured Thermoleophilaceae bacterium; assembly: GCA_963755215.1. Taxonomy (GTDB): domain Bacteria; phylum Actinomycetota; class Thermoleophilia; order Solirubrobacterales; family Thermoleophilaceae; genus JAAYBF01. Next base: position 77,551 of record CAVWIW010000002.1, on the reverse strand, counting down.
GCCGGCCGTGCGCGCGGCCTCGGGCGCCTGACGCGCACGACCAGGCGGCCAAAGGCATCGGGCGCCGCGGCCACCGCGCCGGGCGCGGCCGGAGCCGCGAGCAGGTCGCAGACCGACTTCGGGCGGCGCCTGACCCGGCCGCCGTAGGCGCGCACCGCTCCCCGGACGTCGTCGGACTCCAGCAGCCGGCAGCGCCAGCGCCAGTCCGGGAGCGGGCGCGGGCTGCACAGCGACGGCGAGATGTTCAGCGAGGTCGGGTTCATCAGCGCGCAGCGGCGGGTCTCGTGGTCGAGCCCCAGCACGTGTCCGAGCTCGTGCGCAGCGGTTATCGCGATCGACCACCGGCTGCACGCCGACAGCCGTGGGTCGGGGCGCGAGAGAAGGACCTCGGCTCGGATCGCGCGGCCCGTGCGGGCGTTCCAAGACACCGGGGTGCGCCCAGCGGGCACGCAGCCGCGAGCGCTGAAGTAGCGAATGACCACTCGCGCCCGGGACCGCCGGACCGCCACGAAGCGGACGCGGGCGCCGCTGCGGTTCCATGCCCGCACCGCGCGCGTGACCGCCCACGCGTTGCCCTTGGCGGCGTTGTAGTACGGGATCCGCCCGCCGCGCCAGCGGAACGGCAACCGGCGGTAGGAGGCGCGGGCGCCGGCGTCGGCGGTGGCGGCCAGTTCAAGGGCGCGCGGCTCGGCGACGGCGGCGGGCTCGGCGCCCGCCACTGCGGCAGGCGCCGCGACCAGCAGCCCCAGCACCAGCGCGCACAGCGCCGCGGACAGGACCCGGGTGGTCGAGGGGCGGCCGTCCATGGCCCTTCGCCGCCCGGTCGCTACTCGGACCCGGGCTCGATCGAGATCACACGGCCGCGACGGCCGGTGTGGAACTGCACGGTCCCCGCGCGCTTGGCGAAGATCGTGTCGTCCTTGCCAATGCCCGCGCCGTCGCCGGGCTTGAAGCGGGTGCCGCGCTGGCGGACGATGATCTCGCCCCCGGATACGGCCTGGCCGGCGAAGATCTTGACGCCCAGGCGCTGAGCGTTGGAGTCGCGCCCGTTGCGGCTGGAGCCGAGGCCCTTCTTATGCGCCATCGCCGTCCTCCTTCGCAGGCTTCTTGGCCGCGGGCTTCTTCGCCGCGGCGGGCTTCTTCGCGGCAGAGGGCTTCTTCGCGGCGGCCGGCTTCTTCGCGGGCGCCTCGGCCTCGGACTTGGCGGCGGCGGGCTTGCGCGTGAGCAGCTTCAGGTCGCCGATCTCCAACCGGGTGAGCTCGCTGCGGTGGCCCTGACGGGTCTTGTGCCCGTGCTTGGGCTTGAACTTGAGCACGTGCAGCTTCTTGCCCCTCACATGGCCGGTGACCTTGGCCTCGACCTTGACCTTGCCCAGGTCGTCGGCGCCGAACACGGCGTCCTTGTCGTCGGGCCTGAACAGCAGCGGCTCCAGGGTCACCGTGGCGCCCTCGTCGTCGGGCATGCGATCGACGAGAAGGGTGTCGCCCTTCTCCACGCGGTACTGCTTGCCGCCGACTTTGACGATTGCGTACATAGGTAAGGAGGGGCGCCCGTCCGGGGCGCCGAGGTCGGCATGGTAGCGGCTGTCCCTCGGGTGCTCGGTGCTCGGTGCTCGGCCGACACCGCCGCCCGGGTCGGAACTTTGTCCCGAACCGTTCGAGGGGTGGACGAAACGGGACAGAGTTCGCGCCAAGCCCCCGAGCCCGAGCGCTTACTCCCCGGACCCTCCTCCGCCCCTGCGCCCTCGCCCGCCCCGGCGGCCCCGGCGGCGGGGTCGCCGCGGCGCGGCGCCATCGCCGTCGCCCGAGGGAGCGCCGCCGCTGGTGCGCGTCGTGGTGCCGCCGTTGGCGGCCGCCGGGGGCACCACCTCGGCTCCCTCCACCAGGACGGCCGAGGCCGCGGAGCGGCCCACGTCCTGGATCCTGACCAGCGTCTTGCTGCCTACGAGCCCGCCGGCGCCTGCCACCGAGATCACGTAGCCGTCCAGCTTGGCCACGGCGTCGTCCTCGGCGTACATGTGGGGCTCCTCGATCGTCACGAGCACCTCCTCGCCCTCGCGGAAGGGCAGGGCGCGCTCCTCGATGTCCTCGCGACCGCCCTCCATGGAGACGGCGAAATGGTCGATCGGCAGCGCCTCGGACCCCTCGAAGAGGAAGTGCTTGCCCGTCTGGCGCTCGATCTCGAGCAGCGGCCTGCCCGGGCCCCCCGCCAGCAGCGCCGCCACGCGGGGATGGATCTGGATCAGGAACGCCTCGGAGCCGGGGCGCTCGGCGGCGATCTCTACCAGCCGGCGCTCGGCGTCGATGGCGACTGTCTCCTCGGAGACCACGACGCCTTCCCCATCGCAGGTGGGACAGGTCTTGGTGAGGATCTCGCGCACTCCGTCGGTCACGTTCTGGCGCGTCATCTCCACCAGGCCGAGTGGCGAGATCTCGACGACGTAGGTCTTGGTGCGGTCCTCGTCGAGCGCCTTGCGGAGCGTCTTGAGCACCGCGTCCCGATTTCGCGCCCGCGACATGTCGATGAAGTCGATGACGATGATGCCGCCGATGTCGCGCAGCCGCAGCTGCCTAACGACCTCCTCGGCGGCCTCGAGGTTGGTCTTGGTGATGGTGTCCTCGAGCCGGGCACCCTTGCCGCGACCCGTGAACGAGCCCGAGTTGATGTCGATGACCGTCATCGCCTCGGTGTACTCGATCAGCAGGTAGCCGCCGGAGGACAGGTCCACGCGCCTGCGCAGCGTGCTCTGGATGGCCGCCTCGATGCCGTAGCGCTCGAACAGGGGCTCCGGCTGCTTGTCGAGCTCCAGACGCTCAAGCAGCTCAGGAGCGGTGCGGGTGAAGAACGACTCCAGCCGGTGGTGCTGCTGGGGGTCGTCCACGATCGCGCGCTCGAACTGCTTGGAGAAGATGTCGCGCACGACCCGGACGGAGAGGTCCGCCTCCTGGAACACCATGGCCGGGGCTGTGGTCTCCTTGGCGCGCTTCTGCAGCACCTCGTGGAGCTTGTGCAGGTACTGGATCTCGTGCTGGAAGTCGGCCTTCTTGGCCCCCTGGGCGGCGGTGCGGATGATGGCGCCGCCCTCTCCCAGGGCCAGCCCCTTGGCCTGGCGCCGCAGCCGCTCGCGCTCCTTGTCCTCGAGGCGCCGCGACACCCCGATGCCCTCGCCCTGGGGCGTGAACACCAGATACCGGCCGGCGATCGACAGCTGCATGGACAGCCGTGGCCCCTTGGTCTTGAGCGGGTCCTTGACCGCCTGCACCAGGATTTCCTGGCCGGGCTTGAGCAGCTCGGTGATGCGCTGGCCCTTGCCTCCCGGCCGGCCGCGGCGAGCGACCTCCACGCCGGGGATCATGATGTCGTCGGCGTGCAGGAAGCCGTTGCGCTCCAGGCCGATGTCCACGAACGCGGCCTCCAGGCCGGGCAGCACGTTGTCGACCTTGCCCTTGTAGACATTGCCGACGATCGAGCGCGAGCCTCGCCGCTCGACGTACAGCTCTCCGACCTTCCACTTGGGCTCTGCGCCCCGGCGGCCTCGGCCGCCGTCCTTCTCGCCAGCCTCAGCGGCGGGCGTGCCCTCCGCTTCCAGGATGGCGACTCTCGTTTCGCCACGGTCGGCCGTGACGAGTACTTGCTTTCTCAAAGATTCCTCTCTCGGGAGGCGCCCCTTGGCGCGGCTCCCATTTCACAAGGCCTGCTCCCGCCCCTTGGCGAACGCCGTCTCGCGCGCCTGCGCGTGGATCGACTGCAAGAGGCCGATGGCCATGAAGGTCACTATCACGGAGGACCCGCCGTAGCTCATGAGCGGCAGGGTCACTCCCGTTATCGGCATGATCCCGATGGTCATGCCCACGTTCACGAAGATCTGATGCATGAGCATGGCGGTGATTCCCCCGGCAACAAGGGTGCCGTAGAGGTTCTTCGACATCGTGAGGATTCGTAGACACCGCCAGATCAAGAGCGCGAACAAGGACAGCACCAGTGCCGCCCCCATGAACCCGAACTCCTCCCCTACTACGGAGAAGACAAAGTCCGTGTGGTGCTCGGGTAGGAAGTCAAGCTTAGTCTGCGTGGCCTCGTCACCGCGACCGGTCTTTCCGCCGGCGCCGATGGCGACCAGGGACTGGGTCTGCTGGTAGCCCTCCTCGGCGGGGTTCTCGGCGGGGTCGACGAACGCGGTGAGGCGGTCCATCTGGTAGGGCTTGAGCAGTTCCACGCCCACCGCCGGGGCGGCCACGATCACGACCGTGACCGCAATCGCAGCAAGCCCTCCCAGCGCGGCGAAGTGCGTCCACGGGGTGCCGGCCACGAACAGCGTGGCCAGCGCGATGGTCACGTACACCAAGCCGGTGCCGAGGTCGGGCTGGGCGATGACCAGCATCGCCGGCACCAGCGCCAGCAGCATGATCCGGCTGGTGGTCTCGCGCTCGCCCAGGCGCCGCATGCGGTCCACCACGAAGGCGGACAGCGTGAGCACCAGCAGCACCTTGCCGAGCTCGGAGGTCTGCAGCTGGAAGAAGCCCAGGTCGATAGCGCGCTTGGAGCCGCGTGTGACCGAGCCCGCCGCGAACACGGCCACGATCCCGACGATCATGAAGGCGTACAGGCCCACGGTCCATTCGCGCAGCCGTGAGTAGTCGATCCGCGAGATCAGCGCCATGAGGACGATTCCCACGGCGGCGTAGCCGGCCTGGCGGGTCCAGTAGTAGCCGGGGCTGCCCGCGATGTCGTCGGTGGTGGCCGAAGCGATCGTGTAGATGCTGCAGGCCATGAGCCCGAGCGTGGCCAGCAGCAACAGCACATCGATGCGGACGAAGCGCGGCGCGTTGCCCTCGTGGAATCCCTGAACGGAGGTGCCGTAAGGCGTGGCCTGCATCAGCGGGTCACCCTACTCGCGCCCGCAGCGGTGGCGGTGACGGCGCGCATCAGTCCGGGGCCGTCCCGGCCCTGACCGGCCCAGCCTTCACGTCGAACAGCTCGGACAGGATCTGGCGCGCCGCCGGCGCGGCGGTCTCGGCGCCGAAGCCGCCCGACTCGAACGTCACGGCAACCACGTACTTGGGGTCCGGGTAGGGGGCCAGGGCCACGTACCAGGACTGGTCCTCCCGGCCGGCGCCCTTCTCGGCGGTGCCCGTCTTGCCGGCCACCGGCACCTTGAAGCCTTCGAACACGGGGGCCGACGTGCCGCCCGGCTCGCTGGCCGCGCTGCGCAGGCCGTCGAGGATGGCCTGGCGGTACTCGCCCTTGATCTTGAGCTTGCGCGAGGTCGGGGCCTCGAGCACCTGCTGCACGCGGCCGGACGAGCGCTCGATCCGCTGGCCGAGCCGCGGTCGCACGATGCGCCCGCCGTTGGCGATGGCGCCGTAGGCCACGGCCATCTGGAGCGGATCGGCCTGCAGGTCGCCCTGGCCCACCGACAGGTTCACGTTGTCGCCCACGCTCCAGGGGCGGTCCTGGAACCCGCACCGCCCGAGCGAGATCTGCGCGGGCGTGGGCTTGCGCTTGGACACGCAGCGCCGGAACTCGGCGAAGCCGTCGTTGCGCCACTTGGGCGTGGGGATCAGGCCAGGGGACTCGTTGGGCAGGTCGATGCCGGTACGCCTGCCGAGCCCGAGCTGCCGCGCCCACTTCTGGATCAGCAGACCGTCGCCCGAGCCGTTGGCCTCCTGGCCGAGGCGGTAGAAGAACACGTCGCTGGACACCGACAGCGCGCGCCGCAGCGCCACGGCACCGTGGGCCACGTCGCCGGCGTTGCGGAACACCACGTTGCCGACCTTCAGCGAGCCCCCGTCGACCGCCACGGTGTCGGGCGTGATCAAGCCACCCTGAAGGGCGGCCGTGGCGGTGATGAGCTTGAAGGTCGAGCCCGTGGGATAGCCGGACTGGATGGCGCGGTTGAGGATCGGCTCGCCGTTGTCCTTGGAGTAGAGGCGGTCGAGGTCGCGCTTTCGGATGACCTTGGCGAAAACGTTGGGGTCGAACGAGGGCGAGCTGCCTAGCGCCAGGACCTCGCCGTTGTTCACGTTCATGACCGCGAAGGCGCCCTTGGCTCCGCCCAGGGCCCGCTGCCCGGTGCGCTGCACGTCCAGGTCCACCGACAGGCGCAACTGGCGCCCCTGCTCGGGACGCACGTTGCGCAGCTGCCCGCGCAGGTTGCCCAGCGCGTCGACCTGGACCTCCTTGGCCCCGTTTCGGCCGCGCAGGAAGCGGTCGTACTGGTACTCGATGCCCGATTGGCCCACGCGGTCGCCCAGGGCCACGCCGCGGTAGCGCGTGTCGTCCTGCTGCTCCTTGGTGATCTCGCCGACGGTGCCGAACAGGTGGGCGCCCACCTGGCGGTGGGGGTACTCGCGCAGGAACACCTGCTCCACGGTCACCCCGGGGAAGTCCTCCTGGTTCTCGAACAAATAGAAGACCAGCTCCTGCGGCACGTCCTGCCTGACCGTCGCGGGCGAGAACGGCAGCACCTTGAGCTGGTCCTCCACGCTCTTCTCGATCCGCTCCGAGTCCCTCCCCAGGACGCGCCCGAGCCTGTTGTAGACCTGGCGCCGCTCGCCGTCGTCCTCCGGAAGCTCGTCGGGCGTGACGCGCACGGCCAAGCCGGTCCGGTTGTTCACGAGCACCCGCCCCTCGCGGTCCACGATCTCCCCACGTGGCGCCTGCACCTTGATCTTGCGGACCTGGTTGGAGTTGGCCTCCGTCTCGTACTTGTCGCCGGAGAGCACCTGCAGGTACCAGAGGCGGAAGAACACCACGGCGAACAGCGCCAGAGCGAGCCCGCCGATGATGGCCACCCGCAGGGCCAGCTGGGGGGTCAGGGCCGGACGGCGACTGTCGTTGTCGAGGTACATCAGATCTCGAGCCCTCGGAGGCCGATGGGGCCGGTTTCCATGGGCGCGCGTCGGCGGCGGCGCCGCTCGAGCGGGTCGATCTCCAGCACGGGCCGGAGGATGCGCCGGCAGACGGCGAACACGGGCACGGCGAGCACGGCGTTGAGCAGGATCGTCAGGAGCATGTCGCGCAGCACGAGCACGTTCACCGGGGCGGCCACGTCGAGCATGAACGACACGGCGGCGAATGTGGCGACCCAGCCCGCGGTGGCGACCGCACCCACCGGGATCGGCAGCAGTCCGTGTGCGGGGTCGCGCACCTCGCGGTAGCGCCCCACGCCGTAGCCCACGGCCGTGAGCACCAGCGATGAGACGCCCATGGTGCTGCCCACGGCCAGGTCGAGCAGCATGCCGGTGGCGAACCCCATCGCGGCGCCGGGCACGCTGCCGGCATAGATCGCCACCGCGGCCACGGCCAGCGGAACGAGGTCGGGCGTGCCGCCGAAGATCCGTGTGGGGCCGAAGCCCGAGAGCTGGAGCAGCACGGCGGCGAAGGCGATCAGCCCCGCCCGGAGCAGCGCGGATGGTGTGAGCCTCATGGGGCCACCACGCCGGCTGTCTCCTGCGAGCGGCCCTTGCGCGTGAGCACCTGCACGAACTCGAGCCGGCGGAGGTCGGCGAACGGCTTTATGTGCACGCGCTGATAGAGCTCAACCTCGTCGAGGTCCGCCCTCGTGACCCGGCCGATCGGTATCCCGCGCGGGAAGTTCGACTCGACGCCCTCGCGCTCGGAGGTGAACCCCGAGGTCACGACCGTGGTGCCCTCGGTCACGCGCCGGCCCTTCTCGATGTAGTCCAGCAGCAGGTCCTCCGGCTCGCCCACCGTCGGCCTGACCACCCCGTTGGCGCCGCGGGGTACCACCTGGGCGGCCACCGCGCTGGACGCGTCGGTGATGAGCTCCACTTCGGCGGTCCCGTCCGTGACGCGCGTGACGCGGCCGGCCAGCCCGCCGGCCGCGATCACTGCCTGGTCCTCGCGGACCCCGTCGCTGGACCCCTTGTCGACCTTCACGCTGGCGTACCAGACCGTCGGCGAGCGCGCGATGACCCGCGCCGCCACCGGCTCGGTGCCCACCGGGAAACCATCCGTGCGGCCCAGCTTCACGAGCCCGCGCAGCTCCGCGTTGTCGCGCACCGCGGTGTCGGCCTCGCCGAGGCGCTTGCGCAGGTCCTCCACCTCGGCGCGCAGGTCCTCGTTCTCGCTCTTGGCGTCGAAGGTGTCACCCACCCAGCCAAACAGGTCGCGGAACGGCTTGAGCGCGCGGGTGGCGCCGGTCTCAACCGGGGCGAAGGCCTCCTGCGCCCCGCGCTGGAGGGTGTGGAACACGCCGTCCTCGGACTCGCCGAAGTAGGCGGTGAGCATCACGATCGACGCGATCACGAAGGTCGCGAGGACCGCCCGGCGGCGGCGCACCACCTTGTTGTCGAACACGTTCTGGCTCCGTCCGAGCCGCCGACGTTAGCGCCGGCGGGCGGTTCGGGAATTCTTGTTGCTGCGGTGGATGGCCTCGAACTCCTCGAGGCTGCGGCCCGAGCCCACCGCCACACAGGTGAGCGGCGACTCGGCGAGGTGGGCCGGCATCTGGGTCTCGTCGCGCAGCCGCTCGTCGAGGCCCTGCAGCAGGGCGCCACCGCCCGCCAGCATGATCCCGCGATCCATGATGTCCGAGGCCAGCTCCGGCGGGGTGCGGTCGAGGGTCTCCTTGACCGCGTCGACGATCGCCTGAAGCGGCTCCTCCAGCGCCAGGCGGACCTCCTCGCTGGTGAGCACGATCGTCTTGGGCAGCCCCGACACCAGGTCGCGGCCACGGATCTCGGCCTGCATCTCCTCGTGAAGCGGGAAGGCCGAGCCGATCTCGAGCTTGACCTCCTCGGAGGTCTGCTGCCCGATCATGAGCTTGTACTCGCGCTTGACGTAGTTGATGATGGCGTCATCGAGCTCGTCGCCGCCGATGCGGATCGACTGCGAGACGACGATGCCCCCGAGCGAGATCACCGCCACCTCGCTGGTGCCGCCGCCGATGTCCACCACCATGTTCCCGGTGGGCTCGCCCACCGGGAGGCCGGCGCCGATGGCTGCGGCCATGGGCTCCTCGATCAGGTACGCGGTGCGCGCACCGGCCGAGAGGCAGGCCTCCTCCACGGCGCGCTTCTCGACGCCGGTGACGCCCGAGGGCACGCAGACCACCACGCGCGGGTGCGCCCAGCGGTTCTGGTGCACCTTCTGGATGAAGTGACGGAGCATCTGCTCGGTCACGTCGAAGTCGGCGATCACCCCATCCTTGAGCGGCCTGATGGCCTGGATCGTGCCCGGCGTGCGGCCCAGCATGCGCTTGGCCTCGATGCCCACTGCGTGGACCTCGGACGTGCGCGAGTCGATGGCCACCACCGATGGCTCAGACAGCACGATTCCGCGGCCGCGCACGTAGACCAACGTGTTGGCGGTCCCGAGGTCGACGGCCATGTCGCGGCCGCCCATGCCGGTGAGATACGAGAAGAAGCCCATGGGGTCGAGTCGAATGAGGATAGGCGCCCTCCCGACAGGGGTGGACGCGATTCCCCGTTCCGGTGCGCAACGAGGAGCAAAGCTCCTGCTGCCGTGCGCTCCGGCGCTGGGAGTGTAGCTCAACCAACACCGCCCACCCCGGCGCGTTTCAGGCCTTGCAGAGCCGCGAACCGGCTGCAAACGCGGCGCGAGCGGCCCCTCAGGCCTCCCAGGCCAGCAGCTCGGGAGCGATCTGGAGCAGTCGGGCTGCCGGCAGGCCCACCACATTCAGATAGTCACCTTCGATGCCCTCGACCAGCGCCGCGCCCCGTCCCTGGATCGCATAGCCGCCCGCCCGGTCGCGCCACTCCCCCGTTGCCAGGTACCAGCTGATCTCCGCCTCGCCGAGCGCGCGGAACGTGACCGTGGTGGATTCGGCGGCGGTGCGCTCGAAGCCCGCGCCGACCAGGGCGATCCCCGACCACACCACGTGCTCACGCCCGGCCAACGAGCGCAGGAACGCCGCCGCCTGGGCCTCGTGTGCCGGCTTGCCCAGTACCTGACCGCCGACCGCCACGGCCGTGTCGGCGCCCAGGACGAGCTCGCCGGCCACCGCGCGCGCCTTGCGTAACGCGTTCTCGGTGACCAGCGACCGCGGCTCGCCGGCCGTGATCTCCTCGACCGCCGCTGGTGCAACCGCGAATGGGATCCCGAGCTGCTCGAGGATCGCGCTCCGCTGAGGTGAGCGCGAGGCGAGGGTCAGGCGCGGCAGGGCTAGCTCAGCTCGGGGAAGAAGATCCGCGTCTCGCGAGCGGCGGACTCCGGCGAATCGGATCCGTGCACGAGGTTGGTCTGGACCTCCAGCCCGAAGTCGCCCCTGATGGAGCCCGGCGCGGCCTCGACGGGGTTGGTGGCGCCGATCACCTGGCGAGCGGCGGGCACGGCCTCGTGGCCCTCGACCACCATGGCCACCAGCGGCCCACCGGTGATGAAGTCCACGAGCTCCCCGAAGAAGGGCTTCTCGGCGTGCTCTGCGTAGTGCTCCTCGGCCTGGGCGCGCTCGACCCTCATGTGCTTGAGGGCCACAATCGCGAGCCCCTTGCGTTCGAAGCGGGCGATCACCTCGCCCGTGAGCCGGCGCTCGAAGGCGTCGGGCTTCACGAGGATCAGCGTCCTGTCCATCTGGCTCCCTTCAGTCGGTGTGTGTGAGGCACGGGCCAGGCGTCAGGGCCGCGCGCGCTGTCCCGCGGGACGCTCGCGGCCGCCCGGGCTGCGCTCGCGCGTGGGCTTGGAGGGCCGCTCGCGCTGGCCCTCTGAGCCGTCGGCCCGCTTGCCCTCTGCGGTGGCCGGCTGCTTGCGGGTGGGCTGCTTCGCGGAGTCCGCATCGGCCTGCTTGCGGCGGGGGGCCGGCTGCTTGGGCTCCGCCTTGGCCGCCGCCCCCTGTGTGCGGGGTGCGGCCGCGGACGCCTGGGCTCGCTCCGGGGACGGCTCGCGTCGCTCGGCCGCGGGGCGCCTGGCGGGAGCCGAACGGGCCTCCGCGGCAGCGGGCTCGGGCGCAGCACGTGGCCGGCGCTGGCGCGCCGGCTGCGGCGCGGGCGCGCCCACCTCGGCCTCGCAGTAGGGGCAGATCTGCCAGCGCGGGTCCAGCGGCTTGCCGCACGTGCTGCAGGGCTCCTTGAGCCTGTGCAAGCAGTTGGGGCAGCGCAGGAACGACCCTTCGATGGCCTGGGCGCAGTAGGGACACGACAGGTTCTCCGCGCCCGCCAGTCGCGCCTCGGCGGCCGCGATCTCCAGTTCGCGCTCGCGCATGTCCTCGAGGTATTCGGGCGGGCGCACGATCGTGTAGACGATGGTTCCGACGAAGGGGAAGAGCGACGCCGCGGTGGCGCAGCCCACGAGCAGGGGGTCCTCGATCCGGCGGCGGGCGTCGGCGTAGGTCCAGTAGACCAGCGCCAGCCACAGCACCACCAGGAAGAGCAGCAGCAGGTTGACCGCGAGGTTCAACCCATCGTTCGTGATCCCGAAAACGGCGAGAGGACCCATTGAGGGCGCGAGTCTAGCGCCGGTTACGGCCGCCGAACCCCTGTGGTACGGGCTGCCCGGGACCGTCCGGGGTCACAGGAAGAGCCGGCCCAGCGCGTAGCCGATGCCGAAGAACACGAGGATCACGGTGGCAACGATCAGCGCGACCAGTCCGATCATCGCTCCGAAGCTGGGGCCCTCACCGCGATCCATTAGAACCGATGATCCCATCTCAGATGGTTGACGCGCGGGCCTGACCGGGCTCTCTCACGAGGTCTGCCACCAGGTAGATCGAGCCCGTGCCGACCACCGCTCCGCCCTGACCCGCCAGCTCACGCGCGCGCTCGACCGCTCTGCGGGGGTCCGCCACCGTCTCCGCAGGTGGGCCGCCGAGCTGGTCGTGCAGGGTCCGGAGCGTGGCGGGCGACAGCGAGCGTGGGTTGGCGCAGCGGGTGTACACGGCCGCATCGAAGCGGGGCAGCAGCTCCGCCAGCATCGCTGCCGCCTCCTTGTCCTCGAGGATCGCGGCCACGAGCACGGCCGGGCGCAGGCCCCCGATGAGCTCCGGAAGGGCCCCTGCCAGGGCCGAGGCGCCGGCGGGGTTGTGCGCGCCGTCGTACACCGTGAGTGGGGCTTCGCCGACCACGTCGAGCCTGCCCGGCACACGCGTCTCGGCCGCGGCGCGCTCCACGGCGGCGGGGTCGAGCGCGTGGCCCAGGAACGCCGCGGCCGCGGCGTACGCCACGGCGAAGTTGCCGCGCTGGAACGCGCCCGGGGCGCGCATCGCCAACCCCTCGATCGCCTCGGGCGCGCGGACGAGCCGCGCACCGTGCTCGGTGGCCACCCGGTGGGCGATCGGCTCGACCTCGGGGGCCAGCCCGGCCGTGACCAGGGTGCCGCGGTCGCGCACCACGGCAAGCTTCTCCTCGGCTATGTCCGCGAGCGTCGGGCCGAGCCAGCGGGTGTGCTCGAGCCCGACGCCGGTGAGCACCTGTACCTGGGAGGGGATCACGTTGGTGGCGTCGTAGCGCCCGCCGAGGCCGGCCTCCACCACCGCCACCTCCACCCCGCGCGCGGCCAGCTCGTGGTAGGCGGCGGCAGTGAGCGCCTCGAACTGCGTGACGCCGTCGTCGTCCGCGAGCGTGCGCTCCACCATGGTCGCGGCCCCCGCAGCGCGCTGCACCGCCGCGGCGAAGCGTTCCGGGGCCACCGGCTCCTCGCCGACCTCCACCCGTTCCCGGAACGAGCGCAGGTGGGGCGATGTGTAGCTGCCGGTCCGCAGCCCGTGGCGCTCCAGGATCGCAGCGATGAAGCGCACGGTCGACGACTTTCCGTTGGACCCGACCACGTGGATCGACGCGAACCGGCGCTGGGGCATGCCCAGGGCGGTCATGAGCTTGTGCATGCGGTCGAGCCCGAACCGCATGCCGAACAGCTCGAGCCCGAGCAGGTACTCCTCGGCCTCGCGCGCGGTCACGACCCCTCGAGGCTGGCGAGCGCCTGCCTGGCGCCGGCGAGCTTCTCGCGCTCGCCGTCGACCACCGCGGCGGGCGCGCGCTCCACGAACTTCTCGTTGGCCAGCTTGCGTTCCAGCCGCTCGATCTCCCCGCCGAGCTGCTCGCGCCGGGCCGCGATGCGGCGGGCGGCGGCATCGGGGTCGAACGCGTCGTCGGGCAGCAGCTGCACGACCCCGCCGGGCACCGGCACCTCGGCGGCCGGGGCCGCGCCGTCGCCCCCCGCCAGGTCCAGCCGCGCCAGCCGCGCCACCAGCGCCGCGGTGTTCTCGTACCCGTCGGCCGTGAGCCGGGCGGGCAAGACGGCCGACGGCTTGACCTCGGCCTGCTCGCGATAGCGGCGCAGGTCGGTGATCGCCTGAATGGCGCGCCCGACCACGGCCTCGGCATCCTCGTCGATGCGACCGGGCTCCGCCGTGGGCCAGTCAGCCACGGCCAGCAGCCCGCGCTCAGCGGGCATGAAGGACCAGATCTCCTCGGTCACGTGAGGCATCACCGGGTGCAGAAGCCTCAGCACGCGATCGAGGGCGAACAGCAGCGTGCCCGAGACCGCCGCGCGGTCGCCTTCCTTGTCGTAGAGGCGCGGCTTGACCAGCTCGAGGTACCAGTCGCACAGCTCCGACCAGAAGAAGTCGTACAGCTCGAGCGTTGCGGCCGAGAGCTCGAAGGCCTCGATGGAGCGGGTGTGCGCTGGGTGACCCGCTCGAGGCGCGAGAGGATCCAGCGGTCCTCGACCGTCTCGGCGGCGGTGGCCGACGGCTCGGCACCCTCCTCGACGCCCAGCAGGATCAGGCGCGAGGCGTTCCACAGCTTGTTGGCCAGGTCGCGGCCCTGGCGGACGCGCTCGGCCGAGTACTGCACCTGCTGGCCCGACCCCATGGCCAGCAGCCCGAAGCGCAGCGCGTCGGCGCTGTACTCGCCGATCTCCTCGAGCGGGTCGATGCCCGTGCCGAGCGACTTGGACATGCGCTGGCCGTCCGGGGCCAGGATGGTGGAGTGAATCGGCACGTCCTCGAAGGGCAGCTCGCCGGTGAACTCGACCCCGAACATGACCATCCGCGCGACCCAGAGGAAGATGATGTCCCGGGCCGTGGAGAGCACATCGGTCGGGTAGAAGGCGCGCAGCTGATCGGTCTGCTCTGGCCAGCCCAGGGTGGCGAACGGCCACAGCGCCGAGGAGAACCAGGTGTCCAGCACGTCCGGGTCGCGTTCCCAGCCGTCGCCCTCGGGCGGCTGCTCGCCCGCATAGGTCTCCTCGCCCCGGTACCAGACCGGGATCTGGTGTCCCCACCAGAGCTGGCGCGAGATGCACCAGGGACGGATGTTCTCCAGCCAGTCGAGGTAGACCTGGGTGTGCGGGCGCTGGGGGTGGAAGCGAAGGCTGCCGTCCTTGGCGGCGGCGATCGCTGGGCCGGCGAGCTTCTCCATGTCGCAGAACCACTGGAGGGAGATCAGCGGCTCGATCCGCATGCCCGAGCGATGTGAGTGCGGCACGTCATGCGAGTGGGGCTCGGTGCCCGACATGTGCCCGCCCTCGCGGAGCGCCGCCACGACCGCGCGCCGGGCCTCTTCGGCCGGCAGGCCCGCGAACCGCTGCCCGGCGGCGTCGGTCATTCGGCCGTCCTCACCGATCACCGACAGCTCATCGAGCCCGTGGCGGCGGCCGATCTCGAAGTCGCTGGGGTCGTGCCCGGGCGTGATCTTCAGGGCGCCGGTGCCGAAGTCCGTCTTCACGTAGTCGTCGGCGATGATGGGCAGCCTGCGCCCCACCAGCGGCAGGATCGCCGCCTCGCCGATCAGCCGGGTGTAGCGCTCGTCGCCCGGGTTGACCGCGATGGCCGTGTCGGCCAGCATCGTCTCCGGGCGGACCGTGGCGACCGTTACGGCACCGGACCCCGACGCCAGCGGGTAGTCGACCATGTAGAGCGTGTCGTCGACCCGGCGCTGCTCGACCTCCAGGTCGGAGATGGCCGATCGGGTGCCCGGATCCCAGTTGACCATGTAGTTGTCGCGGTAGACCAGGCCCTTCTCGTACAGGCGCACGAACACGTGCTGGACCGCGCGCACATATGCGTCGTCCATGGTGAAGCGCTCGTCTTCGTAGTCCAGCGACGCACCGAGGGCCCGGAACTGGTCGCGGATCGTGGAGCCATGCTCGCGCCGCCATTCCCACACACGCTCGACGAAGGCGTCCCGGCCCAGCTCCTCCCTGGAGCCGCCCTCGGCCACCAGCGCCTGCTCGACCTTGACCTGCGTCGCGATGCCCGCGTGGTCGGTGCCGAAGATCCACTTGGCGCGCCGGCCCGACATGCGCGCCACCCGCATCAGCAGGTCCTGGATCGCCGCGTTGAGGGCGTGGCCCATGTGCAGCGCGCCGGTCACGTTGGGCGGCGGCACGGCGATGGAAAAGCTGTCGACCGCATCGCCCACGGGCTCGGGGCTGAAGATGCCGGCGCTCTCCCAACGCTCGAAGATGCGCGCCTCGACGTCGGCGGGCGCGTAGCGGGTGCGCTCCTGGAGGGCTGCGAGGCGGTCGGCCGGCACGGCGCCCAAGTCTAGGCCCGGGCGACGGGGGGGCCGGTGCCCCGGCCGCTCTCGCGCTACCGAGTGCCAGCTACTTCGACACGGGCCGCTGCGTCTCGCGCGCCGCGAGCTCGGCCAGCGCCTGGACGGTCCTGCGGTTGTCCGCGGCCACCCTTCCTCGCAGTGCGCGCATCATCAGCGCTCCGGCCGGCCCCAGCGCGGACTCGCCGCGAAGCGTAAGGGTGACCTCGCTGGCGGCGTCGCCCACCGGCGCGACCGCCATCTCAACCTCCATCCAGCCAACCGTCGGAGCGATGCCCTCCCCGCGGTGGACCTGGCGCCGGGGCGCCTCGAAGGTCGTGACCGTCCAGCGCGACCGGCCCTTCCAGGGGCCGGCGATGGGGTTGATCTCGTCGTAGGTGGATCCCGGCGCCGCTGGACCGTCGGTGCGCGTGACCGCCTCGGTGCCGGCTACCCACTCGGCGTAGCGCGAGGTGTCGCAGAGCAGCTCCCAGGTGGCCTCGGCCGAGGCCGGCACCGGGCCGCTTGCGCTCACCTGCATGCGCGCCATCAGAGCGCCGCGCAGAAGTCGGCGAACTTGCGTGCGTCGCGTACCGGTGCGCCGTGACCGAACAGCACCAGCGCCGGCTCGAGCTCGCCCAGCCGCTTCGCCGAGCGGCGGTTCTCCGCTGGGTCGGCGGTCACCGCGTCCTTGGGCAGCGTCAGCCCCGGAATGCCGGTGTAGATGTCCATCGAGTTGAGCACGTCGCCCAGCACCAGCACTCGGTCCGACTCGCGCCAGAACGCTACGTGCCCGCGGGAGTGTCCCGGCACGTCGAGCACGCGGAAACCCGCCACCTCGTCGCCCTCGGCGAGCGTCCGGTCGACCTTGTGACCCGGGCCGTGCATCGTCCGGTAGAAGAGCCGGCCCATGGCGGCGCCGGAGCCCTCCTCCAGCATCGCCTCGGGCCGCTCCGCCTTCTCCACGTCGCGCTCGGGCACGAGGAAGGGCAGCCCGAAGGTCTCGCACACGAGCTTGCTCGCGCCCTGGTGGTCGGGGTGCGCGTGCGTCAGGGCGTGGGCGGTGAGAGGACGGCCGCGCAGCTGCTGCACGATGCGCTTGCCGTCGAAGCGCGCGCCAGCGTCAACCAACACGTCCTCGAGCAGGTAGGTGTTGATCGCGTTGGGCAGCGGCAGCCTGCCCTTGAGCTGCAGGACGCCGGGGGCAAGCTCCTTCACGAGGCCACCCTACCCGCGCCGACTCAGCGGGCGCGCGCCGCCAACGACCAGCGTCCGCCGCGCGGCCGTGCCGTGACGATCGCGCCGCCCACGCTGCGCGTGACCCTCAGGCGCGTGAGGCCGCTGCCGCGCGCCAGCACCCGCCGCGCCGGCACGAATGCAACCAGCCGGCCGTCGCGGCGAGACGCGCGGCCCCTGGCCGACAGCCGCCGCTTGGCGGGGTCCCAGCGCATGGAGGTCAGGCGTCCCGGCGCGGCTCGCACCGCGCCGCGCGTGAGCTCGCGCACCAGTGCCCGGCGGGGCCCGTCGATCGAGTTGTCGCGGCAGTCGACCTCCCACTCTCCCCACACCTCCGGCAGCCGCCCGGCGCGGAAGTCGCCGACCTTGTGCGGGTCGCCGCAGGACTCGCGCCAGGTCCACAGCGTCGCCCCGAACCGGTACTGGTCCTGGAGCGCCTGGTGGTTGGCGAAGTACCCGTCGCCGCCGCGCCCCGCGCGATCGGGGTCGGCCCCCCATTCGCCGCTCAGCACCGGGACCCCTCCCAGCGCGCGGGCCTCGCCCTGCACCGTGGCGAAGGCCTCGCGGGGGATCGGGCCGTTGGTGAAGCCGCCGGTGTAGATGTGCGGCGCGTAGACCACGTTGCGGTCGCGCGTGAAGCGCGGCGGCGCTCCGCGGCCGGTCGCGGAGAACAGCACCGAGGGCTCGAACAGGACGAGATGCCGGAAGCCCCGGCCGCGACGCTCGCCGCGGCGGATCGACCTGAGCACGCGGGCGTACATGCGCGAGAGCGCGGCCTCCTGCCCCGCGCCGAACGCAGCCGGCTCGTTGAGCACGTCGTAGCCCGCCACCGCGGGGCTGCGCGCCAGCCTCCGCGCAAGGTGGCCCCACATGGCGGCGAACCGCCGCTGGACCCTGTTGCGGTCGGCCCAGAAGGACTGCCACGCTCGGGCGACCGCCGGGCTGGACTCCCGCGGGCCGTTCACACACCGCGGCTGGCCGTCGTCGTAGGTCGCCCACCCGGGCGCCCCGTCCCACCCGAGGGCCCGCTGGCCGACCGGGCAGGTCTCTCCGGGGCGCGCCGCCAGCGTCGGGCCCCAGGCGTCCTGGTGCATGTCCACGATCGTGTAGATGCCCTGGCGCTGGAGGCGGCGCACGGTGCGCTCGATGCGCCGGATGTAGGCCTCGTCGTAGCGGCCCGGCCGCGGCTCCACCCGCGACCACGTGACCAGCAGCCGCACCGCGTTCCAGCCGATCGCGCGCATCCGCCGCGGGTCGTCGGCGGCCAGCCCGAACACCGTGGGGAAGCGGGTGCCCTTCCAGTACTCGGCCAGGGCGTTCACGTTCACGCCCCTGAGCACGACCTCCCTGCCGGCCGAGTCCACCACCCGCCCGCCGGCGCCGCGGTCCGGCTCTGCGTGCAGTGGCAGGAGCGCTAGGGCGACGGCGAGCGTCCGGAGCACGATCGGAACCTAACCGCTGGGCCACGCGCCGGCGCCGCCCACGCGAGCCGGGGCTGGCATACCCGAGCCACGGGATAGGTGTTAGGGTCTCCTAACTCTCGTTAGGCACCCCTAATCTCGCCCACCGGACAAGGAGCTCGCTCGCCGATGACCCTCCCTCGTATCGACGTCAGGCTCGTGCTCGCCGCGGCCGTGAGTTCATTGGCCTTCGGCCTGGCGGCCTGCGGTGACGACGACGACTCGGACGGCGGCGACGCCGAGCACACCACGACCACTGCCGCACAGGGCGCCGACCTGGCCGCGATCAAGGCCTACCTACTCGAGCACACCGAGCGCCTGGTGGCCGACACCGGCGAGATTCGCGCCGGCGCCGAGGACTACTACGCCCTCGCCAAGGCCGCCGACTTCGACTACGCGCGCCTGCTCGAGGAGAATCGCGACGAGGTGCGCGGCCTCGTCGAGGACGCGCAGGCCGGGTTCACCAAGGCCAACCCGAGCTACGAGGAGATGGAGGGCGTCGTGGCCGGGGTGCCGTCGCTCGCGGAGTACGACGTGATCATCGACGCGGGCGCGCGACGCGCAGCGACCCGGAGAACGCCGTTCCGTTCGACCTCGAGACTCCGTCCGGACGCACGCTCAAGCAGCCCGGCAACTTCAACTACCTGATCGAGACGAGCGCCTACGGCACCGACCCGGCGTTCCAGGCCAAGGGCGCGCAGCCCGATCTCGACGGCGACGGCAAGGTGGAGTTCGGCGAGTCGCTGCCCGACGCCGACATCTACGTCGCCGCCGCACGCGAGTTCGAGCGCTACGCGAAGGAGCTCGACGCGGCGGCGCGCAAGTGGGAGCCCACTCCGGGCGACGCGCTCACCGCGCTCGTGGTCATGACGCCGACGATGTCCGAGTACTTCGCCGCCTGGAAGAACTCGCGCTTCATCGCCGGCGAGAAGGCGAGCGAGAACGCCTTCGTGGCGGCCTCGCGGCTGCAGGACATCGCCGACATCCTCGGCGGCCTCGTGCTGGTCTACGACAACGTCGAGCCGCTGGTGGCCGAGGCCGACCCCGCGCAGGCCAAGCAGACCAAGCAGAGCCTCGCCGAGCTGCGCGATTTCGCCGCCGACCTGCTCGCCGAGGAGGACGCCGGGCGCAAGTTCACCGCCGAGGAGGCGGACACCCTCGGCTCGCGAGCCCAGGAGCAGGCGGAGGCGATCGCCGGCCAGATCACCCAGGCCGCCTCGCAGCTCAACATCGAGATCGAGGAGGGCTGAGCGTCGAAGCGCGCCACTCTCGTCCTCCTCACCGACCGCCCTGCTGGCGCGCGGGGTGGCGGCCCCGCCCAGGCCGCGCCACCGTGGCAGTCCGCCCAGCGTGCCCAGGACCTCGTCTTCGAGGCGCAGACCGCGCTGCTGCTCGACGAGCCGCGCTCGGCCCTGGCGCTGGCGACGCCGGGCGCGGGTCGCGCTGCGCGGGCCGCTGGCGCGGGGCCTGCGGCGCGACGCGCCCGAGGCATACCGCGGGGCGCTGGCGGCGCTTGCCGCAGCGCGGCGTGCGGCGAGTGATGGGGACGAGGTGGAGCTGGCCGCCGCCGCGGGGAGCCTGCGGGCGGCGCTCCTGCTCGGCTCCTACCGGACGACCGTCGCGGCCGTCGCCGCGGGGGACGCCGAGCGCGCCGCGAGCTGGCTCCTGCTGCGCGAGTTTCGCAAGGCCACCCGCTTCACGCGCCCCGGCGTGGACGCCACCGTCGCGGTACGCGGGCTGGCCGCCGGCCGCCTCGCGCCGCGCAAGGCGACGCTGGAGGTCCGCAAGGACCTGCTTGACGCCTATCAGGCCAGCCTGACCACGCGGCTCGGCGAGGCCGAGGCCGCCGCCGAGCGCGGCTTCGACGCGCGCTGGGCCCAGACCGCCGCCGCTCGCCGCCGGCCTCTGGCCGATCGTCGCTCCCGAGTACCGGACCAACCGCGGCGGCGCGGCCGCCGAGCGGGCCGACGCGCGCCTTCGCGCGACCTCGCGAGCAGCGCTCGCCGCGGGAGATTCCTCCGGGCCTTGCGGCGGCTCGCACCGAGGTCTCGGAGGCCGCTCGACGGGTTCGTCGCCGCGCCCTTCACGCGCGCCGAGCAGGCCCGTCGCGCCGCCCAGCTCGTGCGCTTCCTCGACCTCGTCCCGATCGAGTACGACCGCGGCACCGACGACGGCCGTGTGACCTTGCGACTTCGAGATCCAGGAGGCGGTGGCCTTCCAGCGAGGGAGCGGCCTCGGCGTTCGCCGACCTCGAGGGCGAGCTCAAGCGGCGCGACCCGCGCGCGACGGCCGTCGTGGAGTCGGCGATCGAGCAGCTCGGCACCTACGTCGAGGAGGCCCAGAAGGGCGAGCAGCGTGGCCTCCCAGGAGGACATGGAGCGCGCCCACGCGCCGCGCGAGCGACACGCTCGAGGACCTCATCCCCGAGGAGTGGGACGCTCGACGACAGCCAGTCCGACTTCGATCTGATCGCGCTCACGCTCGACCGGCTCGAGGCGGCGGTGGGCGCCGGCAAGTACGCCGCAGGCCGAGCAGGCCCGGCTCGAGGCCTACGCGTTCTTCGAGTTCGGCCCCGAGCTGAGCCTGCGCTCGATCGCGCCCGACGTGACCGCGCGCGTCGAAGGGCCTGGTCTGGTTCGGCGCCGACGGCCAGGAGGGCCTCGCCACCCTGATCGCCGAGCAAGAAGCCGCGCCGCGACGTGCACGAGACGCGCCTCGTCCTCGACCAGGCGCTCGAGGACGGCGCGGGCGCGCTGGGCGACGGGCGCGAGCGCGGCCACGGTGGTCACGAACGCGGCGGTCATCGTCTTCCGCGAGGGGCTCGAGGCGGTCCTGATCCTGGCCGCGGTCATGGCCAGCCTGAGCGGCGCGGCGCCCGCATGCAGCGGCGCCCGATGCTGATCGGCGCCCTGCTGGCGATCCTGGCCAGCATCCATCACCTACGTGCTGGCGCGCACCGTGCTCACCGAGCTGCGCGCAGTACGGCGAGAAGCTCGAGGCGATCGTCGGGCCTGATCGCCATCGCGGTGCTCCTGTTCGTGCTCAACTGGTTCTTCCACAAGGTCTACTGGACCGACCACATCAAGAAGTTCAACAAGCGCCGCCGGCGCCTGTTGTCGGTGGCCGGGGGCGGCCTGGTCTCCGCGCAGGTGCTCGGCTTCGTGCTGCTCGGGTTCTCCACCGTCTACCGCGAGGGCTTCGAGACCGTCCTCTTCCTCCAGGCCCTCGAGCTCAACTCGGGGCTGGCGGTGGTCGTCGAGGGCGTCGCGCTGGGCGCCATCGCCGTGGCGGCCGTGGCGGTCGCCACCTTCAAGCTCGAGCGCAAGCTGCCCTACAAGAAGATGCTGATCGTCACCGGCATCCTGCTCACGGTGGTGCTGGCCATCATGGTCGGCAAGACCGTTCGCACCATGCAGGGCGTGGGCTGGGTCCCGATCACGCCCGATCGACATCGAGCTGCCCTACTGGACCGGGATCTGGCTGGGCATCTTCCCCACCGTGGAGACCGTGGTGGCGCAGATCGCGTCGGTGGTCTTCGTGATCGGCAGCTACTTCGCTGCCGAGCGGCTCAAGGGGCGGCGGCGCGGAGGGTCACCGCCCGCCGGGCCGCCCAGCGGCAATGGCGATGGCAACGGGCGCATGCCCGCCCCGCAGCTGCCCATGCCGGGCCGGCCGCCGCGGAGCCCGTCGCGGCCTAGGTCGCCCGCGTAGCGGGAACCGGATCCTGCGCTATCCGCCCGCCCATGGCCTCGGCCAGGGCGATCGCGCCCGACAGCGGGCGGACCATGACCACCAGCTCCGCGACCAGGCCCTCGCCGTCGAGGGTCAGGTAGTCCCAGCCCTCGAGCTCCTTCTGGCCGACGCGCGCGCGGAAGACCAGCCCCTCGGTGCCCTGGCCCGCGAGCTGGTCGGTGTAGCGGAAGTCCTCGAACACCTCGACCACGTTGCGCAGCAGGTGCATCACGGCGTCTCGCCCCTCATAGGGCTTGAAGACGACAGGCGAGCGGAACGCGACGTCCGGCGCCAGCGCCGCCTCCATCGCCTCCAGGTCCTTCGACTCGACGGCTGAGCGGAAGGCGCTCACGGGCTAGGCCGACTCGGCGGCCTTCTCGTCCGGCTCGTCCTTGGCGGCCTCGGTGACCAGGGTGGGGTTGAGCCCCTTGGCGATGGTCTCCTTGGTGACCACGCACTTGGTCACGTCGCGTCGCGACGGCAGCTCGAATTGGACGTCCAGCAGGGTCTCCTCGAGGATCGAGCGAAGGCCGCGGGCACCCGTCTCGCGCTCCAGCGCCTTGTCGGCGATCGAGGCGAGCGACTCCTCTGCGAACACCAGCTCGATGCCGTCGAACTGGAAGAAGCGGTGGAACTGCTTGACGAGCGCGTTGCGGGGCTCGGTGAGGATGGTCACCAGGTCCTCGCCGGAGAGCTGGTGAATGACCGACAGCACCGGCAGGCGGCCGATGAACTCCGGGATCAGCCCGTACTCGACGAGGTCCTCGGGCAGCACCTTCTCGAACAGCTCGCCGGCGTCCTTGTCGTGCTTGGAGCTGACCTTCGCGCCGAACCCCACGCCCTTGTGCCCGATCCGGCGCTCGATCACCTTGTCCAGGTCCGCGAACGCGCCGCCGCAGATGAACAGGACGTTGGTGGTGTCGATCGTGAGGAACTC
Source organism: uncultured Thermoleophilaceae bacterium (assembly GCA_963755215.1). Classification (GTDB taxonomy): domain Bacteria; phylum Actinomycetota; class Thermoleophilia; order Solirubrobacterales; family Thermoleophilaceae; genus JAAYBF01. The sequence continues at coordinate 54,730 of CAVWIW010000002.1, read as the reverse complement.
CTGGTGGGGGTGCTTGCGCCCGCCCTGCGGTGGCACGGACGCCACCGTGCCCTCGAGGATCTTGAGCAGCGCCTGCTGGACGCCCTCGCCCGACACGTCGCGCGTGATCGACGGGTTGTCCGCCTTGCGCGCGATCTTGTCGACCTCGTCGATGTAGATGATCCCGGTCTCCGCCTTCTTAACGTCGAAGTCGGCGGCCTGGATGAGCTTGAGGAGGATGTTCTCCACGTCCTCGCCCACGTAGCCGGCCTCCGTGAGGGCGGTGGCGTCGGCGATGGCGAACGGGACGTTGAGGATCTTGGCCAGCGTCTGCGCGAGGAGCGTCTTGCCGCAGCCCGTGGGGCCGAGCAACAGGATGTTGGACTTCTGCAGCTCGAGGTCCTGCTCGCCCTCTGACTGCATCATCTGAACGCGCTTGTAGTGGTTGTAGACCGCAACGGAAAGAGCCCGCTTGGCGGGCTCCTGACCGACTACGTACTCCTGCAGGACCGAGTAGATCTCCTTCGGCTTGGGCAGGTTCTCGAGGTCGAACGTGGAGGTGCCCGTGAGCTCCTCGTCGATGATCTCGTTACAGAGATCGATGCACTCGTCGCAGATGTAGACGCCGGGGCCCGCGATCAGCTTCTTGACCTGCCGCTGCGACTTGCCGCAGAAACTGCAGAGGAGCTGTTCGTTCGAGTCGGTCGGACGGGCCACTGTGCGATCTCTCCTTGCGCCGAGGGTACCAGCGGAATGCTGCTGGTCGACGCCGTTCTAATACTGCGAGGTAGCCCGTGTCCCTGCAAGCGGGAGCGGTTGCCCCGCCCTCAGCGGCCGGCTAGTGCTCGGAGATCACCCTGTCGATGAGGCGATACTCCTTCGCCTCCTCGGCGCTCATGAAGTAGTCGCGCTCGGTGTCCTTGGCCACCTTCTCGAGGTCCTGCCCGGTGTGCTTGGCGAGGATCTCGTCCAGGCGCTGGCGCACGTCGATGATCTCCTTGGCGTGGATCTCGATGTCGGTGGCCTGCCCCTGGAAGCTCGAGGACACCTGGTGGATGAGGATCTTCGCGTTGGGCAGCGCCATGCGCTTGCCCTCCGCCCCGCCGGACAGCAGCAGCGCGCCCATGGACATGGCGATCCCGACGCAGATGGTCTGCACGTCGGGCTTGATGAACTGCATCGTGTCGTAGATGGCGAGGCCCGCATACACCGAGCCGCCGGGCGAGTTGATGTAGATCGAGATGTCCTTGTCCGGATCCTCGGACTCGAGGTGCAGCAGCTGCGCCACGATCAGGTTGGCGATCTCGTCGGTGACCGGCGTGCCGAGGAACACGATCCGCTCGTTCAGCAGCCGGGAGTAGATGTCGAACGCGCGCTCTCCGCGAGAGGTCTGCTCGACGACCATCGGTACCAGGGGGCTCATAGCTCTCGCTTAGTTCGCTTGCTCGGACGTGGGGTGCAACGGCGCGGATGCTAGCAACGGCCCCCCGCGCCCCAGCGGGGCTGCGCGGCTCAGGAGCCGGGCGTCCAGATCTGCTTCGCCGGCTCCGAGCCACCCTCCTTCTCGGGCGTCCAGAGGTCCTCGCGAGCCTTGGCCTGCTCGATCGGAATCGGCTTGGCCGAGGCCACGATGGCGTCGACCGCCTTGCGCATGGCTATGTCCTCGCGCAGCGCGTCGGCGCTGCCACGGCGCTTGGCCTTCTCCAGCGAGCGGCGCAGCGCCTTGTCGCTCTGCTCCTTGGCCCCGGGCTGCGCCGAGGCCTCGCGAAGCGCGTCGAGCATCTCGTCGTCGGACACCTCGATCCCCTCGGCCTCCACCACGGCGGCCAGCACGGCCTCACGGCGCAGGGCGCGCTCGGCGTCGGGCTCGGACTCGGTCACGAGCTCCTCCTCGGTCTTGCCCACCATCTCGAGGTAGCGCGCCGGGTCGAGCCCCTGCTGCTGGAAGCGGGTGGCCGTCAGGTGCCACATCTCGTGCGCCTTGGCGTGCACCAGCGCGCGCGGCACGTCGATCTTGGCCGCGGCGGCCGCCGCATCGACGGCGGCCTCACGGAACTCGCGCTCGATCGCGTCCTCCTGGGCCTGGCGCAGGCGTGTGCGGACATCCTCGGTCAGGTCCGCCAGGGAGTCGTAGCCGCCCGCCTCGATCGCCAGCTCGTCGTCCAGCTCGGGCAGGCGCTTCTCCTTGACCTCCTTGACGGACACGTCGAAGGCCGCCGCCTTGCCGGCCAAATGGTCGGCCTGGTAGTCGTCGGGGAAGGTGACCTCCACCCGGCGCTCGTCCCCCCGGAGGATCCCTCCAGCTGCTCCTCGAAGCCGGGGATGAGGCGACCGGAGCCCAGCTCGAGCAGGAATCCGCGCGCGTCGCCGCCCTCGAACGGCTCGCCGTCGACCGAGCCCACGAAGTCGATGACCACGTAGTCGTTGCCTGCCGCAGCGCGGTCCACGGTCTCCAGCGAGGCGAGGGACTCGCGCAGCCGGTCGAGCTCCGCGTTCACGTCCTCCTCGGCCACCTCGGGCTCGCGGCGCCCGGCCTCGATGCCCTCGTAGCTACCCAGCTCGGCCCGCGGGCGGACGCCTACCTCGAAGCTGAACTCGAGCGGAGCGCCCTTCTCGGGCAGCCCGCCGAGATCGAGGTCGGGGCTGCCCACCGTGGCGATGCCGGCCTGGTTGAGCGCGTCCTCGTACCAGCCGGGGAGCGCTCGCCGCACGGCCTGGTCGAGCACCGCCTCGCGACCCACCTGCTGAAGGACGACCTGCGAGGGAACCTTGCCCTTGCGGAATCCCGGCACGCGCATGTCGCGGCCGAGCTCGCCGGCCGCACCCGCGACCTCGCGCTCGATGGCCTCCGGCTCGACCTCCACCTCCACGCGCACGCGCGAGTCGGCCAGCTCCTCGGTCTGCGTCTTCACGGCGGCCACGGTCGGCGGACGATAGCGGCAGCCCGTCGGTCCTCGGGCACCGACGGAAGCGAGCCGGGACGGTGACTGGGCTCGAGTGATGGATCGGTGGGGCTATAGCGCTTACCAAGCGACACTCGGCGCTCGACGCTCGGTGCTAAGCGCTATGGCACCGAAGGGGACGGCTCCGGCGCGAACCAGCCCGCCGCAAATCGACGCGTTACATGAGTAACCGACACGCGACGGCCGAGCCCGGCTATGGCCAAGGCCCGCCCGCCGCGAAGTGAAAGGCGCGAAACGTGCCTATAGGCCGCTAATCGGCCTCTCATCCGCCGCGAGTCGAACCGACCGTAACGATCACAACAATCCGGTGACGAACGCAACCAGCACCGCAACAGACCCGCCCTCTCGGTGCCCGCCGTAGAGCGACACCCCGAGCCCCAGGCCCGCCGCGGAGCCAGAGAAAGCGTCCCGACCACCGCCTCAGGGCGGCGCGCCGCGCCCGCGCCGGCTCCGCAGCGCGCGCCGTATCCGCGAGGCCACCAGCACGACCAGCGCCAGGCCGCCCGCCAGCAGCAGGCAGGCCAGCACTGCCGCCTCCACCGGGTTCTCCAGGGCGAGCGACACCACGCCCGCCACCAGCACGTCCTCGATCAGGCTCACCCCGATGTTGGTGAACGGCTCGGGCGAGGCGTTCACGCCAAGCCTGACCCCCGCCTTGACCGCGTGGCTCGCGAGCGCCACCGCGCCGGTGCCCCCGCCCGCCAGCGCCGCATCGAGCCCCTCCAGCCCGTCCGCCTCGGCGAAGCCGAGCCCGACCAACGCGGCGATGGCCGGCCGCACCGCCGTGTGCACCGTGTCCCAGGCGCTGTCCAGCCACGGCACCTTGTCGGCCACGAACTCGATCGCGAACATCGAGAGCGCGGCCACGAGCACGGCGTCGCCCTGCATGGAGTCGGGTACCTCCCCCACGCCGGCGCGCCCGAGCAGGTTGAGCAGCGCCACCGTGAGGTAGGCGTTCACACCGGAGGCCCAGCCCGTGCTGAGCAGCGTCGGCAGCAGGTCCATCCGGCCGATAGCGTGGCTGACCGTGACCGGCCATGCGCTCCCGCCCCGCCGCGGGCCGGCCGAACGGCTGGCAGCGTGGCTCGTGACCGGGCCGCTGGGTCACCTCTACAGCGCGGTCGCGGACCTGGCGGTGTTCGGCGCCCGGTCGCTTCGGGCGCGCGTCCGCAGGGGACGGACGGGCGGTTAGGCTCGCGGCATGGGCTCGCCCGCCGACGTGCTGGGCCTGCTGGCCGACTCGCCCGAGCTGCTGCCCGCGCGCAGCCAGATGGCCTTCACGCTGGGCTTCCACATCATCCTCGCCTGCCTTGGGGTTGCCTTCCCGGCCATCACGCTGATCGCGAACTGGCGCGGGCTGCGCCACGGCGACGAGGCGGCGCTGACGCTGGCGCAAAGGTGGTCGAAGGTGATGGCGGTGCTGTTCGCGGTCGGCGCGGTCACGGGAACGGTGCTCTCGTTCGAGATGGGGCTGCTCTGGCCCGGCCTGATGGACCGCTACGGCGAGGTGTTCGGCGTGCCCTTCGCGATCGAGGGGATCTTCTTCTTCACCGAGGCCATCTTCATCGCGATCTACATCTACGGCTGGCGCGGGCTCAGCCCGTGGGCGCACTTCTGGTCGGGCGTGCCGATCGTGATCGCCGGCCTGGGCGGCGCCCTGGCGGTCGTGTCGGCCAACTCGTGGATGAACCAGCCCCAGGGGTTCACGATGGACGCCGCGGGGCGCGTGACGGATGTGGACGTGCTCGAGGTGATCTTCAACCCCGCGACCACCTACGAGGTGCCGCACATGATCCTGGCCGCCTACATGGTCGCCGGCTTCCTGGTGGCGTCCGTGTACGCGGTGGGGATGCTGCGCGGGCGCCGCGACCGCATCCACCGGGTCGGGTTCCTCATCCCGTTCAGCGTGGCCGCGGCAGCCACGCCGATTCAGCTGTTCGTGGGCGACCTGGCGGCGCGCGGCATCGCCGACCATCAGCCCGCGAAGTTCGCCGCCATGGAGTACGTGACCGAGACGGGGCCGGGCCAGGACGAGTACCTGGGCGGGGTGCTGATCGACGGTGAGGTCAAGGGCGCGATCAGGATCCCCGACCTGGACTCGTTCCTGGTGGGCTTTTCCACCGGCACGGTGGTCACGGGCCTGGACCGGATCCCCGACGAAGAGGAGCCGCCGGCGCCCACGCTGCTGCACCTGTCCTTCGACGCGATGGTGGGCATCGGCACCGGCCTGTTCCTGCTGTCCGCCTGGTTCGCGATCACGTGGTGGCGGAAGCGCGACCTTCCGCGCACGCCATGGTTCCTGCGCCTGGCGGCCGGCTCCGGGGTGGCGGCCATCGTGGCCCTGGAGTGCGGGTGGATCGTGACCGAGGTGGGCCGCCAGCCGTGGGTGGTCTACGGGCGCCTGCGCACCGAGGACGCCGTGACCGGGGCGCAGGGCATCTGGGTCTCCTTCGCCGCGGTGCTCGTGCTCTACACGCTGCTGGGCATCGCGACGCTGCTGGTGCTGCGGGCCATGTCGCGTCGCTGGGCCCAGGGCGACCTGAGCGACCAGGACGTGCCGTACGGGCCGCCCTCGCCTCCTGGTGCCAGCCGATGACCGAGGTCGACGCCGTGCTGGCGGTGCTCTGGATCGGCGTGACCCTCTACGCGATCTTCGGCGGTGCTGACTTCGGCGTCGGGACCTGGGACCTGCTGGCCGGCGGGCCCGAAGAGGGCGCGCGCGAGCGGGAGCTCATCGACCACGCGATCGCCCCGGTGTGGGAGGCCAACCACACGTGGCTGATCTTCTGCCTGGTCGTGCTGTGGACGGGCTTCCCGGAGGCCTTCGCGGCCGTGATGTCCACGATGTTCGTGCCGCTGTCGCTGGCTGGCCTGGGGATCGTGCTGCGCGGCTCGGGCTTCGCCTTTCGCAAGGTGGCCACCCGCCTCTCGGGACGCAGGCTGTTCGGCGCGATCTTCGCCATCTCGTCGGTGCTCACGCCGTTCTTCATGGGCACCGTGGTTGGCGGGATCGCGTCGGGACGCGTACCCGCAGATGGCAGCGGCGACCGCCTGACCGCGTGGCTCAACCTCACTTCGATCCTCGTCGGGCTGCTGTTCGTGGCCACCTGCGCCTACCTCGCCGCGGTGTTCCTGGTGCGCGACGCCCGCCAGGCCGGCGCCGACGACCTGGCCGCTGCGTTCGTGCGGCGCGGGCTCGTTGCCGCGGCGGTGGCGGGCGCGTTGGCGCTCTGCGGCCTGGCGGTGCTCCGCGACGACGCGCGCCCGCTGTACGACGGGCTGCTCGGCGAGGGCCTCCCGCTGGTGCTCCTCTCGGGCGTCTGTGGCGCCGGGGCGCTGGCGTTGCTGTGGCGCGGGGCGCCGCGCGGCACGCGGCCGCTGGCGGCGCTGGCCGTCACGGCGGTGATCTGGGCGTGGGGCGCCGCCCAGTACCCCGACCTACTGCCGGGCTCGCTGACCGTCGAGGCAGGGGCGGCGTCCGATGACACGCTCGTCGCCCTGCTGGTGGTGTTCGGGGCGGCCGGGCTGATCGTGGCGCCGGCACTGGGGCTGCTCTACACACTGCACCAGCGTGCGCGCTTCGAGCATGGACGGCCCGACTCGGGTACTTGATGCACCCCTGAAAGGGGGCTAGCTTACGCGCCAGTCTTGACTGGCCTCCTGTACCGCCTGGGGCGCTTCTGTTCGCGCCACCACCGCGTCGTCATCGCGCTGTGGATCGTCGGCGTGCTCGCCCTGGCGCTGCTCGGCCGCGCCGCCGGCGACCAGACCAACGACAACCTGACGCTCCCGGGTACCGGCTCCACCAAGGCCACGGACCTGCTCGAGGAGCGCCTACCCAACCAGGCCTATGGGAGCAACCCGGTGGTCGTGCACGCGCGCAGCGGCAAGCTCACCGACTCGAAGTACGACAAGGCGGTGGGGGACGCGGTGGACTCCCTGAACAAGGCGCCGCACGTGATCAAGGCCGTGAACCCGCTCAGCGGGGGCGGCACCGCGGCGCTGAGCAAGGACGCGACGATCGCGTACATACCCACCACGCTCGACCTCGGCCCCGCGGACCTGACGAAGGAGCAGGCGCAGGACATCATCGACGCGGCGGACCCGGCCAGCGACGCGGGGCTCCAGGTGGAGGCCGGGGGGTATCTCGGCCAGGCCGTATCCAAGCCCGAGACGCACAGCAGCGAGATCGTCGGCCTGTCTGCGGCGGTGATCATCCTGCTGTTCGCGTTCGGCACGGCAACCGCGATGTTCCTGCCGATCGTCTCGGCGGTGCTGGGGCTGATCAGCGCGCTGGCCATCATCCGCCTGCTGGGGCACGTGGCCGAGGTGCCCAGCGTGGCCCCCACGCTCGCCACGATGATCGGGCTGGGCGTGGGCATCGACTACGCGCTGTTCATCGTCACGCGCCACAAGCTCCAGCTCAACGAGGGCATGGACATGGAGGAGTCCACGGCCCGGGCCACGGCCACGGCGGGCGGCGCGGTTGCCTTCGCCGGCACGACCGTGGTGATCGCGCTGTGCTCGCTGGTCGCGGCGGGCATACCGCTTGTGAGCACCATGGGCTACACGGCCGCCGTGGCCGTGGCCGTGGCGGTGGTGGCCGCGATCACCCTGCTCCCGGCGATGCTCGGGGCGCTCGGACCGCGGATCAACTCGCTGCGGGTGCACCTCGGCCGGACCCATCCCGACGACCACCAGCCGCACGGCTGGCGGCGCTGGGCCGGCGGCGTCGCGCGCCGGCCGTGGGCGTCGCTGGTGGCCGGCGTGGCCGTGCTGCTGGTGCTGGCCGTGCCGGCACTCAACCTTCACCTGGGGCAGAACGACATCGGCGCGATGTCCAAGGACACCACCTCCCGGCAGGCCTACGACCTGATCTCGGAGGGCTTCGGCCCGGGCCAGAACGGGCCGCTGCTGGTGGCGGTCCAGCTCGGGAGCCCCGCCAAGCCGGATCAGAAGAAGCTCGACGACTTCAACAAGCAGGCGCAGGAGCAGCAGGACCAGCAGCAGCAACAGGTCCAGCAGGCCACCCAGCAGGGGATCGCCCAGGGCCTCTCGCCCGACGAGGCACAGGCCCAGGCAGAGCAGAAGGCCCAGCCGAGCAAGTCCGATCAGCAGAAGCAGGCCGACCAGAAGAAGCAGCTCGAGTCGCCGGCCAGCGACCCGCGGCTCCAGACGCTGCGCAGCGACATCGCCAAGACCTCCGGCGTCAAGTCCGTGTCCCAGCCCGTGGTGGACAAGAAGGGCGACGCGGCCATCCTCACCGCCACCGCCACCACGGCGCCGTCCTCGCGCAAGACCGAGGACCTCGTGGACGACCTGCGCGACACCGTCATCCCCAAGGCGGTCAAGGGCACCGACCTCTCGGTGAGCCTCGGCGGGCAGACGGCCGGCTACATCGACCTGGCCGAGCGGATCGGAGACAAGCTGCCGCAGATGATCCTGATCGTGGTGGCGCTGAGCTTCGTGGTGCTCCTGATCGCCTTCCGCTCCGTGCTGCTTCCGGTCAAGGCCGCGGTGGCCAACCTGCTCTCGGTGGCGGCGGCCTACGGCGTGGTCACGTTCGTGTTCCAGGAGGGCCACGGCGCCACGCTCCTGGGCCTGGACGGCGCGATCCCGATCGTGAGCTTCGCGCCACTGCTCATGTTCGCGATCCTGTTCGGGCTCTCGATGGACTACGAGGTGTTCCTGCTCACCCAGATCCAGGAGCACTGGAAGGAGGAAGGCAAGCCTACGAAGGCGGTCATCGACGGCCTGGCCTCCACGGGGCGGGTCATCACCTCCGCGGCGCTCATCATGGTCTGCGTGTTCACCAGCTTCATCCTCAACGGCGACCCGACCGTGAAGCAGTTCGGCGTGGGCTTAGCGGTGGCGATCGCCATCGACGCGACACTCGTCCGCTGTCTGGTGGTGCCCGCGGTCATGGTGCTGTTCGGCCGCGCGTCCTGGTACCTGCCCGCCTGGCTGGGCCGGCTGCTGCCGCGCGTGAGCATCGAGGGCGGCGACTACTTCGACGCGCGCGGGCCCGGGACGCCCGGCCCGGCGGCCGGCGTCGCGCCGCGCGCGACCGACTGAGAGGCGGGCCGCGGCCGGGAGCACTCGCCGGTACCGTCACGCCGGCGCACGCGATGGAGGGGACCAGGCAAAGCGACTCCGGCTCGGAGGCGGCGGCGGCGATCGCCGCCCTGGCGCAGGCGGGCGGGCGGCTGGCGATCGACACCGAGTTCGTCTCCGAGCGCCGCTACCAGGCGCAGCTGTGCCTGGTGCAGGCCGCCGCGCCGACCGCCGACGGCGGCGTCAGGACCGAGGTCATCGACCCGCTCGACGAGAGCCATGCACTCGACGCGGCGCCGCTCGCGCGAGGCACTTGCGGACCCCGCGATCGAGGTGGTCGTGCACGCCGGGCGTCAGGACGTGGCGATCATCAACCGCACCTGGTCGACCCAGGTGTCCAACGTCTTCGACACGCAGGTGGCGGCCGGGTTCCTGGGCTTCGGCAACCAGGAGGGATACGAGCAGCTGGTCCGCCGCGTGCTGGGTGTCCGCCTGGGCGGCGGCGAGGGGTTCACGCGCTGGGACAAGCGCCCGCTAACGGACAAGCAGCTCTCTTACGCGGCCGACGACGCGCGCTGCCTGCTGGCACTTGGGCACGCGGTCGAACGCGAGCTCACGGCCCGCGGACGGCTCGAGTGGGCGCGCGAGGAATGCCGGCTAGTGGAGGCGTCGCGGGACGAGCGGACCCCCGAGCGCGCCTACGAGCGGCTGCCGAAGCTGGGCAGGCTCGACGAACGCGGGCGCGCGATCGCCCGCAGGCTCTGCGACTGGCGCGACGGCGTGGCGCGCGAAATGGATCGTCCGCCGTCGTTCGTGGCGCCCGACCAGGTGGTGGTGGAGCTCGCGCGCCGAGCCCCCAAGGACCGAGGCGCGCTGGAGAACATCCGCGGGCTTCCCCAGCAGACGCTCCACCGGCGCGGTACGGAGCTGGTGCAGCAGATCGCGCGCGGCCGCGAGGAGCAGGCGCCCCCTCCTCCCCCATCGGCGCCCAAGCGCGACCCCTCCGAGGCTCCGCTGGTGTCGCTGGCGCAGGCCGTGGTCCGCCACCGCTCGCGCGAGAGTGGCGTGGCCACGGAGCTGATCGCCACGCAGTCCGAGCTCACGGCGCTGGTGGCGTCGGTCCGTCGCGACGAGGCCGCCGACGGCGTCCGTGCGCTCAACGGCTGGCGCCGCGAGCTGGTGGGCGACGAACTGCGCGACCTGATCGCCGGCCGGCGTCAGGTTTCGGTGGGAGCGGAGGGCGAGCTGGTGGTGGCGCCGGTCGGCTGACCGGGCCAGACCACGGCTACCGCTTCTTGGCGAACCGCTTGCGCAGGTTCTCGGCCTGGCGCTTGCCCTCCGGGCTCTTCGCGTAGTTCTGGGCCTTGTCGGCCAGCTCCTTGCCCTGCTTGCTGCGGGCGAAGCTCGAAATGCGGCTTATCAGGGAAGGCATTTCAGGTCTCCTTCGGGTCGGGGTCTGCCCCTAGTGTGGCGGACGCGGTGCTCGGCTCGCCGGCCGTCGGCCGAACTTTGTCCCGAAACGTCCGAGGGGTGGGCGAAACGGGCCAAAGTCCCGCCCGACGTCGCTCCCGCGCCACAAACCCACCCCTCGCTGCCGCCGTGGGGCGACGACCCGCCCCTCCGGGCGCCCCAGAGCCGACGACCGACGACCAAAGCCGCCGGCGACCGGCGTCAGGCGCCCGGCTCGAGCGGCGGCGGCTTCCACGCGCCCGTGAGCACCGACCGGCGTGGCCAGTAGATGCGCAGGTTCAGGCGGAACGGGCCGGCGGCCGGAGGTGGCAGCCAGTTCACCGTGCGGTCCGCCGGCCGGCTGCGCTGGATGGCGATCACGATCGAGCCGTCGGCGCGCCGCCGCAGCGGTGGGTGACTGTCCCCGACCGCGTAGCGCTTGGCGGAGTTGGCCACCAGGTAGCCGTCGAGGTCGTACATGGTGAGCGACCAGAACGCCCGATTGGGCGGGGCCTGGCCGCGCCGGAAGGTGAGCCGGTAGGGCTTGGAGCCGTCCAGCAGGTTGCCGGCGGCGTCGGTCACGGCGGCGGGGTAGGTGGCCTCCTCGCGCGTGTTGGCGCCGAGCCCCACCACGGCGATGCGGGCACGCAGCAGATAGTCGGTGCCGTAGTCGCCGATTCGCGGCGGCGATATGAACCAGCCGCCGCTGGCTCGCGCCTGCTCCAGCACGTATCGCCGCGTGGCCGTGGGGAGCGTCGCAGCCTCCGCGCGCACGCCCGCCACGAGCGCGTCGACCACGGGCTCCGCCAGGCCCGCGCGCGCCGGGCTGGTGCCGGGGCCGATGCCCAGCGCCGCGAGGCGGCGCAGGATCGGCCGGTCGCGCGCCGGCGGAGGGTTGCGCTCCATTGCCCTGCCGAGCGACTCGAGGAAGGCGAGGCCCTCCGGGGTCGTCGCCTCGCGTGGCTTGCCGGGGCGCCGCCGCGGATAGTCGATCGGCCCCTCGGCCAACCGCCGCAGCGGGATGAGCGCGTAGCGACCCATCAGGCGGCGCGCGCGCTGCTGGTCGGCCGCGGTGCTGGCCAGGGTGCGCCCGATCACCCACAGGCGCCGGTACTTCGACCGGATGACCTTCACGCCCCGCACCCGCCTGCCCGGGCGCTTGGTCCAGCTGATCGCGAACCGCCCCGCCTTCCTGCCGGTGACCCGCGTCCCCACGTAGCCGACCGTGTTCGTGTACGGGTCGAGCAGCTGGAACACGACGTAGCGCCGGCCCAGATCCGGATGGCGCAGCACTATCGGCCCCCGGCCGAGGTCGAGCTGGGCGATCGAGTAGAGGGTGTCCACGTTGGGCGCCACCACCGTCCGGTTCTCGGGCCCGGCGAAGCGACGCGCGTTGCTGAACCGGTTCACCGGTGCGTTGCCGCGCCCGTCCGGAGCCCGGACACTGGTGTTCTCCCGCCGCACGCGCAGGAACTCCAGCAGCGGCAGTCCGTAGCGGTAGGCCTCGCGACCGATCGCCTCGGCCTCCGCCGGAGTGGTTGTCGCAGCCGTGCCGGCCGAGGAGGTCTGCGCACCCGCCGCGGGCAGGAGCGCTGCCAGGCTGAGCGCCACCAGCCGGTGGCGCCGCGTCATCGGGCCGAGCGGCGCCCGTCGGCGATCTTGACCGTGCCGCCGAGCACTCCGAGGTAGATGGCACCCGTGCGCGCGATCGCCAGCCCCGCGTAGTTGTTGTTGAAGTTGAAGCCGGTGCCCACGAGCTTGCGCCAGACCGTCCTGCCGGTGCGGAAGCTCACGGCGGTCAGTACCACCGCTCGGGTAGGCCCGCGGGCTTCGTGTAGAAGTAGGCGAGCCCGTTGCCGAGCGACAGCTTGGGCACCACCGAGGGCCGATCTCGTTGCTCCTCCACACCGTCCGGCACCCGCGGCCGTTCCGGCGCACGTCGACGCGCTCGATGCCGGGTGTCGTGGTGGCGGCGCCGGCGGTGGCGGGCGGTCCGATGTAGCCGTAGTTGTTCTCAACGATCAGCGACGTACCGGTGCCGATCAGCGAGTTCTCGGTGGCCCCGCTGCCCTTCTGGAAGACCGGCTGCTCGCACACCAGGCGCCGCCCGCGCACGCGGCGGGCGCGCTTGTAGACGACCACGTTCATCGGGTCGGCGTTGTCGGTGATGGCCACGTACTTGCGCCCCATCAGCGTGGGCGTGGTTCCGGTGCCGGCGTCGACCTGGCCGGGCTTGACCACGCCGGATGTTCTTGTAGCGGGCCCGCCAGCTGATCCTGGGATCGCCGGCGCGGGTGGCGTCGAAGCGGTACTGGGCCTTCTCGGTGGCGATGTAGACGCCGCCACCGCGCGGATCGACCGCGAACGAGTTGCCGATGGCCTCGTTCAGCCGGCGGGACCGGATCCTGCCGGTGCGGGGGTTGATCACCCCGACCACGCCGGCGTCGCGGCTCTGATACCAGAGCAGGCCGCGGGAGTCGGGCAGCACGGAGCCGATGCCGTCGCCCGCGGGCACGGTGTTGGAGATGTCGTAGGTCCGCGCCAGCTCCCAGCGCGGCGTGGACGCGCCGCCTCTGAGCGCCACCACCACCACCTTGCGCTCGCTGGTGGGAATGACCGCGCGATCGCGATCGTCCAGGTAGAAGTAACCGCCACCGGTGAAGCTCTGGAACGGGCTCACGCCCGGCGGCACGATCCTGCGTGGCAGGTCGTAGCTGGCCAGCACCGCGAGGTTGCCCGGGTCCAGCAGCCGGAGGCGCACGCTGAAGTCGGGCGCGATGCACACGGTCACCACCCGTCCGCGGCGGTCGAAGGCGATGGTGCCGCCGCAGAGCCCGAACGGCACGGCCGGCGTGGCGACGTACCGGGCGGAGCGCACCCGGAGGTCGCGGCCCAGTGGCCCCGACCAGGTGTAGGTGTCGGTCATGTAGCCGTCGTTGTGGATGTTGCTCGACCCGTTGCGCGCCATGTGGCGGTGGCGCGGCACCGTGGGCGCGGGCACGCGCCGCGGCTTGGCCGCGGCGCCGGTGAACGACGGGCCCGCGGCCGCCACGTCGGCGGGCGACTCTGTGATGGGAGGCGGGGCCGTGGCCGCCAGGGCCGGGACCGATGCCGCCAACGAGACCAGAGCGGCCAGCAGCGAGGCCGGCCAGAGCCGCGATGTGCGCGATCGGGACGTCAAGCGGATCCGACCCTATCCCAGCGCCCCCGCGCGTGCGCCAGAGCGCTCACTCGGGCGCCGGCTCGGCTTCGATCTGGTGCCGAAGGCGGTCGCGAAGCTCGGCGAACCGGACCGTCTCGTAGACGATGAGCACCGGCAGCGCGACCGCCACGAACGCGACGCTCACGAGCGCGTCCACCTCCACTGCCAGCGGCAGGAAGGCCACGAGCACTGCGGCGCAGAGGACACGCTGGACGCTCAAGCGGTGGACGTTGCGCCAGCGAAACGCCACGTGGGCGAGCAGGTACAGGGCCACGCCGCCGAGGAGTGCTACGGCGGGCACCAGCTTGAGCGGGTCGTCGGTGTGCTCCAGCGTCTTCTTCAGGCCCAGCGCGAGGAGCACGATGCCCGCCACCATCGGGAAGTGGAGGTACGAGAAGGAGTCGCGCGCGATCTCGTTCTGCTCCCGCCCCGGCGTGGCGTTGGCCAGCCGCCGCTCGGCCACGAGCGCGACTATGTCGAAGTAGAGCCACCAGATCGCGGCCGCCACGGCCGTGCCGATCACGGCAGCGGCCACCACGCCGGCGTCCACCCCACCCTCGGCTCCCACGCCGATGGCCACGATCGACTCGCCCAGGGCGATGATCAGGATCAGCCCGTGGCGCTCGGCGAAGTGCCCCGGCATGAGCTTCCATCCCTCGGCGCCGAAGAAGTAGGGCCCGCCGATGTCGCAGAGGATCGCCACCGCCCAGATCGAGCCCTGCAGTGCGCCATCGGTGGTCGACGCCGTGAGCAGCAGGCCCACGCCCAGCGCGGTCGAGGCGGCCAGTCCGACTACGGAGCGCCGCAGCCCCGGGTCGTCGCTGCTGGCGGCCACGAACAAGACGATCTGGCCGACGCGCACGACGCCGTAGGAACACGCGAACAGCACCGCCCGCTCGCCGAATGCCTCCGGCACACACAGGGCGGCCACCAGTAGCCCCGCCATGGCGCCGAAGATCGCGAACCTGACCACGCCCTCCTCGGGATCGACCACGCTCGTGAGCCACGAGTAGCCCACCCAGCACCACCACAGCACGCCCAGCACCAGGAGCCCCTGCGCCAGGCCCTCCCACGTCGGGTTGTCCGCCATCAACGCCGTGCACTGGGTCAGCGCCAGCACGAACACCAGGTCGAAGAACAGCTCGAGCGGCATCACCCGCTCGCCGGTTCGCAGCGTCGCTGCCAGCCGCGGGCCCTGCGCCTGGGCGGTGCTCACCGGGCGGTCAGCCGCGCCCGCTCACGGCGGCCCTCAGCGCTTCCGCCCGCCCTTCCTCGAGCCGATGCGGTCGAGGAAGGGCACGAGCGTGCGCACGAAGTCGTTACGCGGGTACGCGGTGAGCGGGTCGATGTGGGTGTAGGTGGTCGCCCGATCGACCAGCGTGAGCCGTTTGGCGGGGATGCCCGACTGGGTCGCCAGCAGCCTGGCCGCATCCAGCACCCGCTGGCCGCCGAGCGCGGCCCCGAACGCGTAGATGGGCATCCGCGAGCCGAGGTCGTCGCCGCGCGTGGCCCGCACGTCGAGCACGGCCTGAGCCGGGTTGGCGTTGCCCGCGGCAACCGCGCCCGAGTCGATGGAGAGTCGCCGCGGGTGGTACCACGCCGTGCCGTCCAGGCTCCGCAGGCCCGTTCCCGAGAAGGCCCGTGCCACGCGCTGGATCGGACTGAGCTCTCCGTTGCGGTCCCAGCCGCGGGGATCGCCGCTGGCGGCGAGCCGGCCCGCATTGACCTGCGCGGCCCGCAGGCTGGCCGGCGACGTATCGGCGTCGAGCGCGTAGCCGTAGCCGCCCTCGTTGGTGACCGTGACGGGGGCCCTGAGGTTCGCGGGCAGCAGGGGCCAGTCGGTGAAGACGTTCCGCGCGTTGGGCTCGTTGATGGTCGTGGTGGAGCCGACGATGTTGAACAGCCCCGCGAGCGGCGCCGGGATGCCGCCGAACGCCAGCCACGGGCTGCCGGCCTGCAGACTCTGCAGGCTCGCGGTGGCCGCCTCGGCGGTGGGCGGCGTGTTGCCGCTGCCCCCGTCGAGGAGCGCGATCCCTGAGAGGCCCTTGGCGCCGGGCTTGCCGGCGAAGTCCCACGTGGCGTACGCGGTCGTGATCGAAGCTCCGAGCGAGTGGCCTCCCAGGACCACCTTCCCGCCGCGCTTGCGGGCGACCTTCACCACGCGACGAATGTCCTCCACTGCCACGCGCATGCCCCACGATCGCGCGAAGGGGACGCTGGCGTCCGGCACGGCCTGGTGGCGGGGGCTCACCGACGCGTCGGAGATGGAGCCCAGGTAGTAGTCGAACAGCTGCTTGCCGGACACCCTCCCGCGCTTGGCGCGGTTGAGCACGGAGTGGTCCTCGAGGAAGTTCTCCCTGCGCTCGATCGACCACACCTGCCACCGCGGCGCGCGGCTCACGATGAAGTTGGCGAGCGGCTTGAAATAGGTGGAGCCGCCGGAGGTGCCGGGCACGAGGATGAGCACGTTCTTCGCGCGCCGGGAGCCGGTGGCCAGCACGCCGACCTTGTTGTACTTCGCGGGAGTCCCGGGCGCCGCGTAGCTCTTGAGGCGCTCGTAGCGGGTGGACGACGCGTCGGCCGCGGGGACCGCTCCGAGCAGCGCCAGCGCGGCCAGCCCTGCGATCCCGGTCCGCCGTAGGTCCCTCGCGCGCGCGGTCGTCATTCTCCAGCTCCTCCTCGTAGGTCGCCTCAGCGCCCGGATCATATGCCGGTGCGAGCCGCGGGTGGGCAGGTCCCCACGATCCTCTGGCGCGGCCCCGCTGGGCTCACCTTGACTTTGGCGTCGCGGCACGGATACAAAGCTCGCACCCCAAGCCTGGAGGAGAGGAATGCCAATTCCCACGGAGCTCGTCGGCTCGCTGCCGCGCCCGATGAAGCTGCAAGAGGCATACGCCGACTACGACGAGGGCAAGATCGACTTCGGCCAGCTGCAGGCCGAGCAGGATGAGGCCGCCCAGGACTCGATCAAGCGCCTGGAGGCCACGGGCGAGCCGATCGTCACCGACGGCGAGCAGCGCGAGTCGAGCTTCGCCACCTACCCCATCACGGACACGCTGGCGGGCACCGGCCTGGCCGACAACCTGGCGGGCGACGGTCAGTACTTCGCCATCTTCGACGACGGCCACCACCGCCAGCTGCCCAGGCTCACGGGCGGCCCGTTCAGGTACAAGACCTTCGCCGCGGAGTTCGTGGAGAAGAACAAGGCCATCGCCTCACACGACGTGAAGCAAGCGGTGATCGCCCCCTCGATGCTGATGCTGCTGCACCCGCTGGAGGGGGAGATCCCCGACTACTCGCGGGAGCAGTTCCTGAGCGACCT
Organism: uncultured Thermoleophilaceae bacterium; assembly: GCA_963755215.1. Taxonomy (GTDB): domain Bacteria; phylum Actinomycetota; class Thermoleophilia; order Solirubrobacterales; family Thermoleophilaceae; genus JAAYBF01. Next base: position 37,761 of record CAVWIW010000002.1, on the reverse strand, counting down.
GTGCGACGAGGCCGAGAAGGACATCCGCAAGTGCTTCGCTGCGGGCGCGGTGCGTGTGTCGGTTGACTTCACCGAGGGCCGCCTGGCCAACAAGAACGACTCACGCAACCCGTGGACGGGCAAGGACATGCTCGACGAGTTCATCGACCTGAACAACCGCGTCATCGACCGGTTCTCACCTGAGGAGCGCAAGAACATCGGGATCCACACCTGCCCGGGCGGCGACTGCGACTCGGTGCACAGCAAGGACGTGCCCTACGAGAAGCTGCTGTCGAAGATGTTCAACATCAACGCCGGGTACTTCCTCATCCAGTGCGCCAGCGAGGACGACAAGGAGAACGTCTACAAGCTCTGCGGCCAGTACAGCCGCGAGGACGCCGACGGCGTGGCGCAGGTTTGCTTCATGGGAGTGATCAACCCGCTGACCCCGGACGTGGAGACGCCCGAGCAGGTGCGCGACGACCTGCTGGCGGCGTCCAAGCACATCCCGGTCGAGCGCCTCGGAGCGACCGACGACTGCGGCTTCTCGCCGTTCAGCCGCGATGTGAAGCCCAAGCACGGGTCGCCGGACTTCGCCCGCGATGTGGCGATGGAGAAGATCACCAACCGGCTCGAGGGGACCCGCATGGCCTCTGAGGAGCTCGGAGTCTGAGCAGGGCCCAGGCTCGGCCGCATCCCTAGCCCGATCCGGGGCGTTCGCGCGCAAGGGCGCGAGAGCGCGCAAGAAATGGCCTCCGCCGTCGTTGCAGGTGTCAGTGCCTGTGATCGGACAACGCGCTGGGGAGCGGATCCGAGTCGTCCACGCCGCGGTGCCCAGCGCCGTGAGCGAAGCCCGGCGCGAGGTCGTGGCCTTCACCCGGTCCCTCGGAGGCGACCCCGCCATGGTGCGGGTGGTGGGCCTCGCGGTCACCGAGGCCTGCGCCAACGTGGCCGTGCACGCTTACCGGGACCGTCCGGCGCCAGGCGACATGGTGGTGGAGGCGGTGGCCAGCCAGGACCAGATGCACGTGACCGTGGTGGACCACGGCAGCGGCCTTGCACCCCGGTTCGACAGCCCCGGAATCGGAATGGGCCTGCCACTCATGTCACAGCTTGCCGACCGCTTCGAGGTGCAGACCATCGAGGGCGGCGGCACCAAGATCCGCATGCGCTTCAGCCTGCCCGCCGCACTGTCGCTGGCGAGCTAGCCGCCGGGCGCCGCTCACCCTTCGAGGCCTAGCGGCGCTCCAACGCGCCGGGTAGCGTGCGCGGATGGCCGGCCTGGACCGCGGCACGCTCCTGGCCCTCGGGGCGATGGCGATGGCGGTGTTCGTGATCGCCAACGACATCACGGCCCTGAGCGTGGCGCTGCCGGACATCGAGAAGGACTTCGACGCGGACGTGACCTCGGTGCAGTGGGTGATCAACGCCTACGCGCTGGTGTTCGGCGTGCTGATCGTGACCGGGGGCCGGCTGGCCGACATGTTCGGGCGGCGGCGGATGTTCTTCTACGGGGCAGCGATCTTCGCCCTGTTCTCGCTGCTTGCAGGCGTCGCCCAGGACGAGCTGTGGCTGATCGCCTGCCGCGGCCTCATGGGCGTGGGTGGGGCGATCATGTGGCCCGCTGTCCTGGGCATGACCTACGAGCTGCTGCCCGAGGACAAGGCGGGGCTGGCGGGCGGCCTGATCATCGGCGTGGCCGGGTTCGGCAATGCGGCCGGGCCGCTGATCGGCGGGGCGCTCACCGAGGCCGCGTCCTGGCGGGCCGTGATGTTCGTGAACCTGCCGATCGCCGCCCTGGCCTGCTTCGCCACCTGGCGGCTCATCCGTGAGCCCAGCTCCGGCACTGGCCGCGAGCCGATCGACTATCGGGGCATCGGAACGCTGACGGTGGGGCTCATCGCGCTGCTGATAGCTCTGGACCAGGTCACCGCCTGGGGCTGGTCCGACGCCCGGATCCTGGTGCTGTTCGGCGTGTCCGCCGCGATGCTCATCGCGTTCGCTCTGATCGAGCGCCGCATGGGACCGGCGGCGCTGATCCCGCGCGATGTGATGTCCAACCCGGCCTTCCGCGCGGCGTGCGTGGCCACGCTGCTCATGTCGGCGGTGTTCTTCGCCTCCCTGCTGTTCCTGCCCCAGTTCTTCCAGAAGATCCTCGGCTACACCCCGATCGAGGCCGGCGCCGGGCTCCTGCCCATGATGGCCGTGTTCGCCGTCACGTCGTTCGTGGCCGGCAGCCTCTACGGGCGGCTGGGGGCCAAGGTGGTGGTGTCGGCTGGCGCGGTGTGCCTGACAGCCGGCGCCTTCCTGCTCTCCCTGGTCGAGCGCGACTCGGGGCTCGGCGCGCTCGTGCCCGGGATGGTCGTCACGGGAATGGGCATCGGCCTGTTCTACGCCTCCATCACCACCGCGGGAGTCACCGCCCTGGACCCCTCGCGCTCCAGCCTGGCCGGGGGCATCGTCTACATGTTCCAGGTGGCCGGAGGGTCGGTCGGCCTGGGCCTGACGACCACGGTCTTCATCACCGCCTCCGAGGACCGCCTGCAGCGCGACCTGGCCGCGACCAGGCTCGACAGCGACGAGGTGGACGCGCTCCACGGCGCCCTGGCCGGCACCGACTCCGCCAGCCAGATCCTTGCTCGCTTCCCGGGCGCCGCGGCCGACAGGCTGGTGGAGCTGGTGCGCGACGCGTTCGCGGCGGGCATGCAGTGGGCCTTCCGCCTGGTGGCGCTGCTGGCGCTGCTGGGCCTGCTTGTGTCAGTCCTGTTCGTGGGTGGATCGCTGCTCCGCGGGGAGCAGGGCAGCACGCCCTAGCCGCGCGGGTGTTCAGGTGCCGGAGTCGGCCTTCACGTCGCCGGCCACGCGCCGGTACGCGTCAAGCGCCGGCTTGTCCTCCACGCTGCCGTCGCGGTTGAGCACGCGCAGCCCAGAGAAGTTGAACGGGTTCGAGCGGTCGCGGTCGGTCGAGATCCAGTTCTCCCAGTAGATCCGGTCGACGCCGAGCTCCTCGCGCTGGCGCACCAGCAGGGGCAGCGCACGTGAGAGCCGGGCGGCCTGGTCGGCGCGGGTGGTCTCGAAGGGATACCGGCGGTTCCCTGCCTTGCGCCCCGAGGACCAGGTGACCTCGGTGAGCCACAGCGGCCGGTCGCCGTCGCCCGCCTGGCGCAGCTCGCGGCGGCCGTACCGGATGATGCGCACCACGTTCGAGATCTCGTAGGTGTAGGGGTGGATCGCCGCGACGTCGAACACGCCCTTCGCACCGGCACGGTAGACCGCGTCGAGCTGTTCCCATGAGCGCTCGGCGAAGCCGGCCATGACCACGCGCGCGCCGGAGTCTGCCTCCTTGATCGCGCCGCGAGCCGCGCGCGCCAGGCGCACGTAGTCACGCGCATAGGGCTGCTGGGCCCAGTACTTGGGCCGATCGGGCTCGTTCCAGAGCTGCCAGTCGCGCACGGGGCGCTTCGGCACGTCCTCGTTCTCGGACCAGAACGAGCCGTCCGGGCCGTAGCGGCCGATGAGCGCCTTCATGTACGCGGAGTAGGCCTCGGTGCCCGCCGGCGCCGATCCGGCCCGGTCGGGGTTGCGCGCCGCCCACTCGGGGGTGCCCAACGCGATCGGGAGGAGCACGATGTTCTCGCGCGAGGCCGCCTCCACCACCTCGTCGGGGTAGGTGAAGTCGGTCGGGCGGCCGCCAACCGAGCTGAAGCGATCGCGCCGATCCGGCGGCACGTCCTTCTGGCTGCGATAGGGCTGGAGCGCGTTCCAGTAGAAGGGGACCCGGAGCGTGGTCACGCCGGCCTCGGCCATCACCTTCATCTCCTCTGCGACCTGGGCCTCGGGCTGGAGCAGGGCCCCGGCGGTGACCCCCAGCAGCGGGTCGTCGCGCCCGGGCGCCTGCTGATCGTCGCCGGAGTCGTCGCCCCCGCCGCAGCCGGCGAGGGCGCAGATCATCGCCACCCCTGTCAGGTAGATGCGCCGCATCGGCGGGAAAGTAGCTGAGCGCGGTTTGTAGGGGCGCCGCCAGCCGAGGGGGCTGGGCCTCAGCGCGGCAGGTACTCGACCCGCCGCAACCGCGGGTAGTACTGCGTGACGCCCTTATAGGTGGTGGGACGGGCCACTCGGCACGGCGGCGCCGGGGGGGTGGCGTCAGGCGTTGCGGCCACGGGGCCGCCTGTTGGCGTGTTACGGCAATCCCAGGCCGGCAGCACGCCCGTGCGCCCGACCTCGGGCTGGGCGAACACCAGCGGCGGCAGGTACGCATTACCACGGTTCTGCGGTCGCCGGGTGTCCCAGAAGGCCTGCGAGTCCGGGCCCGTTGGCGAGAACAGGCGGGTGACGTGGCCGCTGGACTGCGGGTCGTCCGACGGGAACCCCTTGGCGGCGTTCACTGCGGCGAAGTTGGCGAGGAAGTCGGTGACCTGATGCTGGTTGACGGAGATGTAGTCGAGCAACGGGTTCACCTCGGACAGGAACGGCGCGAGAGAGCCGAAGGTCGGCCGTAGGCCAGCCAGGATTTCTCGGGTTGCCGGGAGTGAGCGCTGGGCCAGGTCTATGTACGGGTCGGAGTTGGCGAAGAAGCGCTGCAGGTCCGGCGAGAGCGCGCCGAGGTCCTGGAGCGTCGGGCGCAGCTTCAGAAATGCGGGCCGCAGCTGCACCACCAGCGGGTCGGTGTCCTTGGCGAACCGCTGCAGGCGGGACAAGGTGAGCCGAGACTCCACCAGGAAGGTGGGCAGGATCTCCCAGATATCGGCGAACGCCTGCCGCTCGCGCTGGATGGCGCTGAACACGGTGTTCTGGTTACGCACGAGCGCGCTCAGCTGGCGCTGATTGCGCGATAGCGCATCGAACACCAGGCCGCCGTTCTTCACGACCCCGCGGAGCGCACCCTGTTGAGCGTCCAGCAACCTCGTGAGGTCGCGGCCCTCGGTGACCAGGCCGGGCAGGCTCCCGAGCGCGTCGTTCAGGTCCACGCCGCGCTGAACGATGCCCTTGCCCAGGTCCTGCTGCCAGGTCTGGAACGCGTTGCGCGTGTAGGGGTCGAAGGAGTCGAGGATCTCGTCGACCTGCGTGCTCTCCTGCACGTTCTTTGGCCCGCGGAGCACACCGTCCTCCGGCAGCGCGGCGGCCTTCTTGGTCCCGATCGTCATGTCCACGTAGGTCTCGCCGATGATGCTCTTCTGCCTGAGGCTGAAGCGGGCGTCGCGGCGGATCGGGGCGAACTTGCGCTTGATCTCGATGGTGGCAAGCAGGGCGTTGCCCGCCGGGTCCTCCTCGATCTTTGCGACCTTGCCGATCCTCACGCCCGCCACGCGGACCTCGGCGGGGGCGACCAGGTTCGTGGCTTCCGGCATGGCCACCTTGAACTGGTAGCTGGTGGGCTTGAGCGGAAGCGGGCCGGAGAACGACAGCCACAGGAACAGCAGCATGCCGATGCACGAGAGCGGGAACGCGACGATCGCCGCGAGCGCGAGTGGTGTGGGGGCCTGCTTGTTCATGGAGCTGCCCCAGGGCACAGCGGCGCGGGCTTGCCGTAGATGTTCGCCAGGCCCAGGCCAATGGTCACCAGCGTGCCACCCTCGGAGATCGCTCGGTAGTCATCGCACTTGGCGCCGTTGATGAGCTTGCGAGCGCTTCCCTGCGCGTCAGACCAGCCAAGGAACGAGCCGAACTGGTGGTTGGCCCAGGCTGAATGGAAGAGGAAGCCTTCATCGCGGTTTGGGTCGTCCTGAGACTCGCGTCCGCGCGGGTTGTTGCCGGCCATGTTGCCCAGCCGGTTGAGCACCTTGAAGGTTCGCTGGAGCCCTGGCTCGGAGGCCGCCAGGTCGGGGGCCGACTTCGCGAGTTCCGCGAGAGCCGGGTTGGCGGCGCGCGCAAACGGGCGGATGTCACGTCGCAGCAGGGGGGCCGCCTCGAGCGCGAACGGGCGCACCTCGCGGTTGGACTCGATCAGAGCGGGCGGAACGCGCCGCAGCTCCGCGGCCGCAGGGCGCAGCACCCTGGCCATGCTCTCGACGCGGTCGAGTGTCTGCGTGGCCTGGGCGAGCGTGCCGGGTAGGCGGCGGACCGTGCCGCTGACCTCCTCGCGCCGGTCTGCCAGCGTGCCGAATGACTTGGAGGCGCTGTCCACCAGCTGCGCGAGGTCGTCGTCCTTGGCTCCGAGCTCGCGCGTCACGAGGTTCAGCGAGCGCACCAGGCGGCGCAGCTCCGTGCTGCGCTTGACCGTCTCGCTCGACACGAGCGCCAGGTCGCGGTGCGTGGGCTCGAAGCGCTTGAGGACCGTCCGGAGATCGTTGCCGCGGCCCTTGAGTCCCTCGCCGGCGCCCTGCAGCAGCAGCTTGATGTACTGGCGTGTGTCGGTATCGAGGGCGGAGAGGAACTCGTCGGCGTTCACGTCGGGGAGGGTGTTCGAGATCGGCAGCCTGAAGTCCTCACCGGCCTCGGGCGCCTCGGGCGAGCCGGGATTCAGCTCGATGAACATGTCCTTGAGCGCGGTGCGCGGGCGCAGCAGGGCGGTGGCGTCGCGGCGGACCATCCCCTCGTACTCGGAGTCGATCGACAGCTTCACGATCGCCTTGCCGTTCTCGAGCTCCACGTCGTCCACGTCCCCCACCTCGACCCCGGCCACGCGCACGGTCTGGCCCTGCCCGGGGGTGACCGCCTGGGCGGTGGAGAACTCCGCGCTGATCTTCTGTGGATCGCTCTCCCATGGCAGCCGCAGGCCCTGGTTGGACACGATGTAGAGCGCGACGCCGAGCCCGAGCGCGCACAGCGCCAAGATCGCGATGAAGTCCCGCAGGTGCTTGCCGATCGCGCGCCTCACGGAGTCGGAGCCCCCGTCTGCAGCTCGCCCGGCGCGTTCGGGTTCGCCTTGATGCCGGCGGGCGGCGCCAGCGGCCGCGAGCTCAGATCCGGCGGCTGCTGGGTCTCACACGGCACGTTTGGCCGCAGCGCCGGCATGTCGGCCGGCTTGGGGTTGATGCCCCGCAGCGGCTGCGTGTTGAACCAGATGCGGTCACCGACCACGTACGCGAAATTCGCGCTCGAGGCCAGGGAGCGCGAGTAGATGCCGTTGGCGTCGAAGCTGCGCGCGCCGCCCACCAGGCCGGGCATCCACTTGACGAACTCCTGATAGACCGGGCCGGTGGGCGGGAAGAACGCATCCGGGACCCTCGACTCGCTCGTCGGCAGGACCGCGGTGTTCAGGCAAGAGGCCAGCAGCCGCTGCTGGCCTTGGAGCTCCACGCCGCCGTCGGCGAACTTGGCCAGTCCGGGAGCAGCCCGCGCGAGCGACCGCGCCGCGCCGCCCAGCTCGTCGCGCCCGATCAGGCCGCGCAGCTCGCGCGCCAGTGGGATCGAAGCGTCCAGGGTGCGGGTGAGGTCCTGACCGCCGGCGTTGCCTCACGCGCGAATCTGCGCACGTTGGGCAGCGCCTGGTCCACCTCTCCCAGCGCGGTGTAGCCCTGGCGGATAGTTCTCGGCAGCTCGCCGATCGCGGCGGACAGCGCCTGCTGCTCGCGGGCAAACGCCCCGCCGGCCTCGGCCAGGTTCGTGACCAGGTCGCGCAGCTGCGGCTCGTTGCGGCTCAAGCCGGACGCCGCCTTGCCCGCGTTGCGGACGTAGCCCGACAGGTCGCCCTTGCGGAGCCCGCGGAACGCCTCGTTCACCTTGGCGGAGTTACCGTAGGCCTTCTGCCAGTAGCGCGTGGTGCGGTTGAACGCCGCCGCGCCGCCGCCGTCGAGCGCGCGGCCGTACTCGTCCAGGAGGGTCCGCACGTTCTCCCGCGTGTTGCTCTCGAAGATCTTCAGGAAGTCGCCGACCGATACGGGCCCGGCCGTCTGCGTGGCGGGCACCACGGCTTCCTCCTCGAGCTCCTTGGCGCCCGGCGTGCCGGGACTCACGTCGATGAAGTAGTTGCCCTCGAGGAACAGGCGCGGGCGGACCTTGAAGGTGGCGTCCTTGCGGAGCGGGCGGCCTTCCTCCTCGATCTCCATCTCGATCACCGAGGTGCCCTCCTGCGGGCCCTCCTCGATGGCCGTGACCTTGCCGATGTCCACTCCGGCCAGGCGCACCGCGCTGTTGACCCGAACGTCCTGCGGACCCGTGAATGCGGCGGAGACCCGGTAGGGGTTGGCGAACGGGTTGAAGCGCGTGAACGCCGCCCACGACCCCACGGCCAGCACGATCAGCACGATCGCCCCGATGCGGAACGAGTTCTTGCCGCTGAACGCGCTCACTTGGCCAGTCCCCTCGGCCAGGCCGGGCCAGTCTCGGGCCGGCGGGAGAAGGTCTGGCCCTCCGGCACGCGACGGCGGCCGGTGTAGGTGGGCCCCTGGTTGCCCGGCGTGACCGGGTCAATCACGATCTTCCGGTCCTTTGGCGCAAAGGTGGCCACCCGTTCGAGGTAGCCGCGCTGGCCGGCCTCGCAGTCGGCGTTGCCCTGGTTGTCCACCGCCGCGGGTAGCACATTCAGGTGCAGACCCTCCGACGGCTCGGCCGCGCCCAGTGCGCCCAGGCCTGGGTCGCCAGGACTATCCGTCAGACCCTGTACCAGTGACCGCTGTGCCCGGCCGAGCGCCGGCTCCATACCGGCCTCGCTGGCATAGGCGAAGCCGAGCGTGAACAGGTTGCACACCGTCACGTGCGGACCCACGAACCGAGTGATTGGGCGCAGGATCCGCACCGTGTCCGTCAGCCCGCGCAGCGCACCCGTGGTGCGGCGGTCGGTCATCAGCCCCTCGACGGACGCGAGTGTGGGCTGCAGCTCGCGATAGAGCCGCGGCAGCTCCGGCTGCACGTCGACGCCGCGGTCGAGCGCTGACTCGATCAGCGGCAGGTTTCGCGGCATTACCTCGGCGGCGCCCCGCAGCGCCTCCGAGGTCTCCCTCACGTTCTCGAGGAACGGCCGCTGCACCCGCAGGGACGGGATCCCCACCTCCAGCGTGCGCGGGGACTGCCGGAGCGACTCGCGCAGGCGACCCTCGTTGCGCGACCACGCCTCCAGGGCGTCCGCCCCGGCCGAGAACCCGTTCGCGTAGCTGTCGGCTTCGGGGGCCACCGCTGCCGCCGTGCGGCCGAGGCGGTCGAGGAAGCGCGCGAGGTTGGTGTCAGGGTCGCCCAGGGTACGCGCCACGGGCTCCAGGTGGCGCAGGAACTCGGGCAGGTCGCTGATCGCCTTGTTCAAGTCCTCGCCGCGCAGCGTCAGCGCTGTGCCGGCTCCCGTGATCACGTCGCGGACGCCCTGGCGGGTGCCGCTGTCGTACATGTTCCCCAGGTCATCGAGCTGGACCGGCACGCGCGCCTGCTCAACGGGGATCGTGTCGCCGTCGAAGAGCGCCCGGCGGCTCTCGCCGCGCGTGAGCTCCACGTACTTCAGGCCGCTGAGTGACAGCGGACGGATGGCCACCCTGCTGTCGGCCGGCACGTCGCCGTAGGAGCCGTCGAGCTTGATCACGATCTGGGCCACAGTGCGGCCGTCCGCCTTCCGCACCGGATCCAGGTCGGTGACGATCCCGACGCGGCGGCCGCCCTCGCGCACCTGGTTGCCCGCGGTGAGCGCCGCGCCGTTGGGGCTCTCGAACACGAGCCGCGTGGTCGGCACGAACGGCAGGCCGCTGTTGGCGTTGTAGGACAGGAACACCGCCACGATGGCGACGAGCAGCGTGACCGCCCCCACCAGGACGGGGCTCGAGCTGATCGATGCTGTAGACCCGCGGCTCATCGCAGGAGGTAGTCCAGTAGCGGCTCTTCACCGGCGGCGGGCTTTGCCGCGGCGCCGCCGCTCTTCGAGCGCGCGGACGTGGCATCCGGGGTGTCCTCGTCGGACTCCTCGGTCGTGCCCTTCGTGGGGTCGGCACTCGTGATCCCGGGCTGGTTCGGCCCCAGCCACGCGCGGCAGCGCTTGGGCTGGCGCTTGACGGTCTCGGCGTCGGCGTAGGGACCGCACGCCCGGTCGCCGTACTGGGCGTTCTTGAGCAGGAACGAGTCCTTGTCGAACCAGTTGCTGGTCTGCGAGCCCAGCCACAGGAAGCGCAGGAACGACTCGAGGCCGGTGTAGCCGGCCCGCCTGGGCGCTCGCGGGTCGGGCTCGGCCGCGTACTTGGGATCGTCGACGTGCTTGAGGATGATCCCGAGGTTGCCCGCGGTTTCGGGCAGGCGGTCGGTGGCGCTCGACAGGCGCTTGAGGTTTGGCAGCGAGCGCTCCAGATTCCCCTCGCCCGTTCGCGCGAGGGCAGCGAGCGCGCGCACGGAGGGGCGCGACGCCGTGGAGAAGTTTCCGGTCGTGCGCAGAAGCGCCGCCAGCGGGCGTGCCGACACGCGCAGGCTCTCGAGCGCCGGCCGCTGCGCCTCGGCCACCCCCTCCAGCGCCGCCAGCGTGGGCTGCAGCTCCTCGAGGAAGGTCGGCAGCTGACGGAACTGTTGGTCGACGCTGGCCGACTCGGTCGCATACGCGCGGGTGGTGTCGCGCGCCTCCTCCACGAACCGCCCCACGTCGCGGCGGCGCTGCGCGACCTGGCTCAGGATCGTATCCCCGTCCTTGTAAAGGTCCCTGATCGTTCGGCGCTGTTGTGCGAGCACGCGCAGGACGCGGTTGACCTCCCGAAGCGCAGGGTTGGCGCGGCGGATCGTCTCGTTCAGGTCCTCGCCGCGACCGGCCAGGCCGATTCCCAACTGCGACAGCAGGATCGAGAAGCGCTCCCGGTAGGGGCGGCGCATGATGTTGGCCACCAGGTCGGGCGGCACGACCGACGCGCTCTGCCTCACCGGGATCGTGGCGTCCTCGGGCAGCTTGTCGCGGCTCTTGCCCGGGTTGCAGTCGATGAAGTACTCGCCGATGAGCGACTGTGGTCGCGTCTCGCAGGTCACGTCGCGGCGCAGGTCTCCGAAGCCGCGTTCGGTGAGCTCGAACTCGATCTCCGCAAGCATCTTCTTGCGGTTCAGCCGCATCTTCTCGACGATGCCGGCGCGCACGCCCGCCACGCGCACGTCCGACCCTTCGGTGAGGCCGTAGGAGTTGTCGAGCTGGAGCTTGTAGCGCACGCCGCCTGAGTCGTCGAGCGCGCCGGTGGCTAGCAGCGCCAGCGCCACCGCGGCCGCGACGGCGAGGACCGGGACCAGTCGCCGCAGACGCTTCATCGCCCGGGCCTGACCTCGGTCGGATCGCAATTGAACGACGGAGACTCACGCCACGGGTTGGAGCCGTCGGGCGCCGTGAGCTCGGCTTGGCCTGGGCACCGGTTGCGCTGCTTGGCCAGCCGATCGAACTGCGCCTGGCGGTCCTCTGGGGGGATGATGTTGGCGAAGCTTGCCGTCCCATTCGGACCCGGTTCGAGGGCTCCCGGCAGCGTCGCCGAGCGCGACGCGACACCGTTGGCGTCGTAGATGCCCACGTTGCCGAAGGCCTTCATGAAGCCGATGATGTCCGGGCCGTACGGCCGCCAGAACGCCCAAATCGGGGTCGAGCGCCTGAACGACGCCGAGGCCTCGGCGAATGATCCACGCCGGCGCTGACCGTTGCGGCTTGCCTCGCGGACCGTGATGTCGCGCAGCCGCGGAGTGACGCGCGCGAGCTCCGTCAGGTCGTTGGCACGACCGGGCTTGCGGACCGAGTCGGCCAGCGCCTTCACGGGAACCCCGGCCTGGGCTGCGAAGGGCTGGAGCTGCGCGAGCAGCCGGTTCAGGCGCGGCGCCACCGGCTTGGACGCCTCGACCAGCGGGTCCAGGTCGTCGAGCGTGGAGCGCACGTTCACGTAGGTCGAGTTGGCCCGCCGCAGGAAGGCCGGCGCCTGGCCGATTGCGTCGGAGAGCGCGCGCTCCTCGCGCGCTATCGCGCCCGTGGTGGTGGCCAGCCGGTCGACGACGGCCGCGAGGTCGTCGCGACGGCTTGCCAGGGCGCCCACCAGCCGCGACGACCCGGTGAGGAATCGCCGCAGGTTGCCCGAGTCGCGGTTGATCTCGTCGAACAGCTTGGTCGAGGCCACGAAGCTCGGGTTGAGCTCGCGCCAGCCCGCGTCCACGAACTGCTCAGCGCCGTCGAACTGGCGGCCCGAGCCGCGCACCGCGTTCGTCAGGCCGGCGCGCGCCTTGTCGTCGAACATCGAGAAGAACTGGTCGAGGTCTACGATCCCCTGCGTCTGCTCGATCGGGATCGTGCCGCCGTCGGGTATCTCCTTGCCGCCCGCCGGGGGAATCCGCAGGTCCACGTAGCGGCCGCGGCCGCTGGCGAGGCTCGTGAGCCGCAGATGCGCCTCTGTCCCGTCTCGCAGCGGCGCCACGTCCTCTTCGAGCTCGAGCGTGAGCTCGGCGTTGCCCTCGTCGGTGAGGTCCGACTCGGTCACGATGCCCACCTGGCGCCCCGCGATCCTGACCACGTTGCCCTCGCCGACGAGCGAGGCCGAGGCCAGCTCCACCTTCACCGTGTAGGTGTCCTCGCGCAGGAGGAACAGCGCGATGAGCGCGAGCACGGCGATGAGCAACGCCACGACCGCGAACACGCGGACGGGCGATACCCCGGATTCCTGCGCCGATTCGTGGCGAGCGGCTGTAGCGCTCACGGCACCGGCGTCCTATCCCCCTTCAAGCGAGCGCGGCGACCGGAATCGCGGGCGATCGTAGTCACAGCCCCTCCTCATAGAAGCCGCGCGAGTCTATACCGGCGTTGGAGGCTTCCGCGCAGGTCGGGCGCCAGATTTCAGGCGCCTTAGCCCAAGCTCAACATGCCCTGAACAAAGCACTCGCCCGAGCCGGCGACTGACAAGGACGCAGGGAGCGACGCGTGCTCTGCACGCGAGCGACTGAGGACGCCGTCAGCGGCCGGTTCGCTACTGCTTGACGCGGAAGGCGCCGCGCATGAACGGATGGATGCGGCAGAAGTAGGTGTAGGTGCCCGCCGGGAGGGTCTTCGGCGTCTCCCACGTGCGCCGGCGAACGGCGGGCGTGCGGTCGCCCAGCTGCCCCGAGTCGAACTGGTACTTGGCGTCCGGGATCGGGTAGGCAATGCCGGTCGAGCGGTTGCACGGTGCCTTGCACGAGCTGAGCGAGTGCCAGGCCTCCTGGCGCGCGTCGCCTTCTCCAAGCACGTAGGTGAGCGACTGACCGCGCTTGACGGTGGGCGGATTCTTGGCTGCGCCGGGCAGGCGCAGGTCACCGGCCTGATAGGAGAAGCCGTTGATCGTCAGCGGCCCGCCGGCGAAGACGCCCGAGGGAAGCTTGCGCGGGTCCGGCAGGTTGGTCCTCTTGCCCCCGTGCACGCTGTTCTCCTTGAGGTGGCCGTGCGTGACCTTGCCCTCGTGGTTCACCTTCGAGCGGAACGGGTTCTTGCCCTTCCGGCCCTCCGCCATGTAGGCGACCATGATCCCCATGGACTCGTACCAGGAGGCCAGCTCGGTCTCGTAGGTGGTGGTGATCTCGAGGGTGTCGCCTTCCTTCACGGCCACACGCCAGTCGTCGCGCGTGGCCGTCATCGCGACGTCCCAGGACACCGGGCCGGCCGGCTCGAAGTACTTCGCTCGCGACTTGAACAGGTGTGCCTTGTTGCCCCGCACGGTTGGCGACTTCTTGCGGCATTTGCGACGGCTCGATGCGGTAGCGCGCTTGGCGCACGCCGGACCGGCGTAACTGGCGCCCGGTCGCGTGAGCCACATGTCGGTCCACAACCCGCCGGTATGCACGTGCCCCGCGGTGGCGACGAGCACGCCGTCGCGGTCCACGGTCCATTTGTTCTTCTGGCGGCCGCGCGGGTAGGCGCCCTTCTGCTGGTTCGGGTAGGTGAACTTGCCCTTGTTACCCGTGCCCTTGAGGATGTCGAATACCGGGTAAAGGCTGCCGTTCTGGACGTCCATCCAGATCGGGCGCACCGGCTCTATGGACTTGGCCGCCTTGGCCGTGTCCGGGATGAAGTCGACCGTGTAGGTGATGTACAGCCGCATCCGCTTGGCCGTCAGGTTGTGGACCATGTGGTTGAGCAACCACCGGTCCTTGGCCTCGTAGCGGTAGCCGAAGCCCTTGGGGAACTTCGAGATGGTCTTCTCCTCGCCCGCCGCGAAAAAGAGCTCGGGAAGGCTGGATGTCGCGTTGCCGCCGGACATGTTCACCCACACGCCGTGGTGGAACATGACCTGGTCGGTGGGCGGCACGGAGCCGTTGACGCGCGTCAGGTCCGGCCTGATGCGGGTGATCCAGCCGTCGACCTGTGGCTTCTCACGGATGGGCGCGTAGGCGATCCGGTTCTGCCCCGGCGTCACGTTGAGCGGGCCTACCTTGTAAGTGATGCGCTGGGTGCCCTTCGCCGCGCCCTTGGGCGTGGCGGCCTGAGCGGTGGGCACCAGCAGCAGGACCGAGGCGACGGCGAGCAGGGCGACGGTGAGGCGGGCGGAACGCACGGCCGCGGACCCTAGCAGTTTGCGGAGCGTCTGCAAAAAGAGTTCGGGCGGCGGCGCGCCAAAAGATCCTCTCACCGGCACCCGGTGCCCTTGAGGCGGGTGAGCTTGATCCGTGCCGCCATCCGTTCGTAGCCGCGGGCGTTGGGGTGGATGTGGTCGCCGCTGTCGAGCTGACGCAGCATGCGATCGGGTCGTCGCGGATCGCGCAGCGCCGCCTCGAAGTCCACCACCGTGTGCGGCAGCTTCGTGCGCCGGATCCAGCGGTTGACCATCACCCGCGTGCGGTTGCCGTCCGGCGTCCCGGCGCGGTTGATCAGTGTCTCGCCGCCCGCCGGCGTGAGGGTGCCCAGCGTGACCCGGAGACCCTGCACGTTCAAGCGCGAGACGATCAATCGCAGCCCGGCGATCACCTGCTCCGGGGAGGCCGACGGGCCGATGCCGCCGATGTCGTTGATCCCCAGGAGCACGATCACGTCTGTGGCGCCCGGCACCGACAGGACGTCGTCGGCCAGGCGCGACAGGGCACTGGGGCCGAAGACGGCCGCCCCCGCCACGGCACCGTCCAGCAGGATCTTGTTGCCCCCGTTGCCCACGTTGGGCACCGACAGCGGCCTGCGGGCCCGGATCAGCCTGCGGGCCAGGAAGTCCGGCCAGCGCGTGTCCCGCTGCCCGCGCCGCTGGGCGAAGGTGCTGTTGAAGCCGTGCGTGATCGAATCGCCGAAGGCCACGACCGCGCCCGCGCGGCGCGGCGCCAGCACGTCGATGCCCTCCAGGAACTGGAGCGCGGTGCTCGCGCGAGAGAAGGAGGCGCCCGACGCGTTGGCGGTCTGGTCCCCCGGCGCCACGCGGGACCCGACCTCGGTCCCGTTGGTCACGTTCGTGGTGGCGGGGCCGGTGGGGCCGGGCGCGTACATGCTCAGCGCCAGGCCCTGGAAGGCACGGACGCGCAGCGGGATCGGATCGCTCACCGCGGCGGCCCCGCGGGGAATCGTGACCGAGGAGCTGCCTCCGAAGGTCACGCGGCGGGAGGTTCCCGGCACGAGCGCCGCCCCGCCGGCCCGGCGGGCGAGGCGCACCGAGCTGAAGGTCACGGGCACGAGGCCCCAGCGGTTCGAGAGCCGGACCCGGAAGCGGCGCCCTCCCATGTGCGGCGTGACCGTGAGCCGGATCGTCTCGCGGTTGAAGCCCCCGATCGAGAATGCCGGGGCCGTGGCGAGGGTCGTGACCCAGTGCGAGCCCTTGCAGCGCGGGGCCCTCGCTGCGGCAGCGGGCGCGGGGACGATGAGCGCGCCCGCGACCAGCAGGGCGGCTGCGATGGCCCCCCGTCCGCCGCCGCGCCCGGACGACCGAGCGCCCATGTCCCCCCTTCCTCCCACTGGCCGGCAGGCTAACGGTCACCTGCCGATGCGCGCGTCGCTCGGGACGACACTCGACATGACCTGAGCTTGAGCCTCGCGCGCGCAATAGCGGGATGCCCCTACATCGGCTACTGGCCCCGGACCCGCAAGGGCGACCCGCGCGTGGAGGGCTACTCGATGCCGGGCATGGACCTGCTGTTCCAGTGGAACTTCAAGCGCTGAGCGAGCGCCGGGCAGCACCGGCGGGCTGACCCCGTCCCGGCGCTCAGGCCCCCGGTACGAGCACCAGCTTGGTGGGTGGGTCGGCGAGCGCCTGCTCGGCGTCGTCGAAGCCCACGACGGCGCTTGTGACCAGCGCCGGGTCGAGCTTCCCCGACCCCACCAGCTCCAGCACGTCCGGGATCAGCGTTCTGGCGTGGCAGCGCCCCGCGTGCAGCGTGCACCCGCGCGTGTACATCTCCAGCAGTGGCATGGGGGTCGTGGGCTCGAAGTAGATGGCCACGCTGGTGCAGGTGCCATCGGCCGCGGCCGACCTGATGGCCGTGTGCAGGCCACCGTGGTCGCCGGACGCGTCGACGGTCACCGGGAAGCGCCCGAGCTTGGCGGGCCACTCAGGGCTGCCGCCATCGTCCGCAGGGACCGCCAGCGGCTCGGCGCCCAGGGCGCCGGCGGACTCGAGCCGGCCCGCGTGGACGTCCGCGTAGACGACCCTCCGGGATCCCAACGCCACCGCACAGGCGGCCGCGTACAGCCCGACGCTGCGCGCCGAGCCGCCCACCACCAGCACCTCGGCGCCGGGCGCGCGGGCCAGTGGTCCCGCCACGCTGCGGAAGCCGTCGACCACGTTGTCGGCCACGCTGGCCAGGGCCTCCGGCTCGGCGCCCGCCGGAAGCGGCACGAGCATCGCGTCGGCGAACGGGACGCGCAGGAGGTCTGACAGCGCCCCGCCCCAGTCCCCACCCAGCGGCCGCATCCCGTAGGCCGAGCCGCGGGGAACGGTCAGGCAGCTGCCCGTGTTGCCCGCCGCGCATGCCGCGCACGTGCCGCAGGAGATCTGGAACGGCACGATCACCCGGTCCCCCGGCCTCACCGTCTCCACTCCGTCGCCCACCTCGGCGACCTCCGCCACGCACTCGTGCCCCAGCGGGAACGGCTCGCCCATCGGGAACAGCCCGGTCAGGAACGCTGCGTCGAGGTCGCACATGGCCACCGCAAGGGGCCGCACCAGCGCCTCGGCATCGCCCTGGAGCGCGGGCGCCGCCGCCTCGCGCCACTCGACCGACCGCTCTCCAGTGATCTCGAGCTGCCGCACAGGGGGCGACGTTATACCCAGCCGGCTCCGCTACAGCGAGAGCGGACGAAGCCAGTTGCCCACGGCGCGGCCGACCGCGTCGACGTCGGTGCGCAGGCTGTGATTGCCCGCCACCTTGGCGACGGTTCGCCGCCGGCCGTCGGGCGGCATCCCGAACTGGTCCGACTCGCCCTGCACCACGAGCACAGGCAGCGCCACGGCCTCGAGCTCGTCCATGCGGTTCGGCCGCGGCGAGCCGTCGCGGCGCTTGGGCGGCTGGAGCGGGAAGGCCAGGCAGAGGACGGCGCCGGCCCCGGTGGCCTCCACCGTGCGGCACGCCACCCGCGCACCCAGGGACCGGCCGCCCACCACCAGCGCGAGCCCGGCCAGCTCCCCGGCGGCGAGCTGCTGCACAACCGCCGTCCAGGCCGCGTCCAGCTGGCGTGCCGGAGCCGGGGATCGCCTACCCGCGACCCGGTAGGGCTGTTCCACCAGCGCGACGCTGACCGCCTCGGCGAGGGCGGCGTCCCGGGCGGCCGTGAGGTCCGGAGCCTCCACCCCGCCCCCGGCTCCGTGACCCAGCACCAGCGCGGCGCGCGGGTGCTCGGCGTGGTGGAGGTGCGCTCTTGCCGACCCGTGGGGCGTGTCCAGGTTCACGTGCACGACTGGCATGCTGGCAGGCCCCTCCCTGGACGCCGCCGCCGCGCCGCCGGCTGGCGGTAGAGTCGCCCCGCGTGGCCTACGAGACGCTGCTGTACACGGTGGACGCAGATCGGGCGGTGGCCACGGTCACCCTCAACCGGCCGGAGAAGCTCAACACGATCGTGCCGCCCATGCCCGAGGAGTTCGAGCACGCGGTCCAGGCCGCAACGGGGGACGACCGGGTGAAGGTCATCGTGCTCCGCGGCGCCGGGTCGTCGTTCTGTGCCGGCTACGACTTTGGCGGCGGGTTCCACCACTGGGACGAGTCCATCACCACGGGCGGTCGCTGGGACCCGGGCAAGGACTTCGTGGGCGCCGGCGCCTGGGGCCCGACTCAGCGGTTCATGTCCATCTGGCGCACACCCAAGCCCGTGATCGCCCAGGTACACGGATGGTGCGTCGGCGGCGGCAGCGACATGGCCCTGTGCGCGGACCTTGTGATCGTCTCCGATGACGCCAGGATCGGCACGCCATACGCGCGCATGTGGGGCGCCTACCTGAGCGGCATGTGGCTGTACAGGCTGGGCCTGACCAAGGCCAAGGAGCACGCGCTGACCGGCCGGCCGCTGTCGGGCCGGGAGGCAGCCGACGTGGAGCTCGTGAATCGCGCGGTGCCGTTCGACCAGCTCGAGGGGGAGGTCGCGGAGCTGGCCGACCAGCTCGCGACGAGCCCGGCGTCCCAGCTGGCCGCCATGAAGCTCGTGGTCAACCAGGCCTACGAGAACATGGGCCTGGCATCCACGCAGACACTCGGCCCCATCCTCGACGGGCTCATGCGCAACACCCCGGACGCCGAGCGATGGATCGAGCTGGCGGACCGCGAGGGAGTTCGCGCCGCCGTGGGGCGCCGCGACGGGCCGTGGGGCGACTACAGCGCGGCCGGCCCGGACGGGAAGCCCGACCCTGCCAACACGATCGAGCCCTGACCTGACAGGGGGGCCCTTCGCCCAGCTAGGCGGTGCGGGCCCCCACCTCGGCGGTGCAGAAGGAGCAGCGGCGGGCCTCGAGCGGGATCTCGCTGAGGCACTGGGGGCACTCGCCGGTCTCGCGATCCACGTCCGTCTCGGTCTTGTAGCGCTCCATGAGCGCGTTGACCGGCTTGACCACGAAGAAGAAGATCACCGCGGCGATGATCACGAACGTGAGCAGCGCGTTGATGAAGTCGCCATAGAGGAACTTGCTCCCGTTGATCTCGAAGGTGAGCTGGGAGAAGTCGGGCTGGCCGCCGATGGCAGCGATCAGCGGCGTGATCAGGTCGGCCACGAAGGCGGTCACGACAGCCCCGAACGCCGTGCCGATGACCACCGCCACGGCAAGGTCCACGAGGTTGCCGCGCAGGATGAACTCTCTGAACTCCCTGACCACGGCGCGATCCTCCACCGAGCCCGGCGCGCGAGTCAAGGCCCGCAAGGCGGCCGGCCCGGGCATTGGCGGGTTGGCACGGTGCGGTGACTGAGACGCGAGCCGCCTAGCCGTCGCGGAAGGAGAGCGCGCCCACCTGGAAGCCGTCGGTCTCGAATGCCTGGATGCCGTCCGGCACGGTGGCCACGGCGGCCATATGAAGGGTGCGGTCCTCGGTGAGCGCACACGGGGCGGGCCACGGAACGGTCGTCCTGTTCGGCTTCGCGGCGCTGGCGTTGGGGGGCGTGGCCGCGGCGTTCGTGGCGCGCGCGCCGGGCTCGCCGCTAGCCGGCTTCGGGCGCCCGGGCAGTCACGGCCCACGTCGACGCGGCTGCGACCACCGCGCCATCCGCGTCCACGAAGTCCGCCAGCGCTGCCCGCAGGTCGGCGGCGATCTTGGGCCTGATCTCGTCGACCCGGTTGCCCCATCCGCGCAGCACCTCCGCCGCCGGCCCCAGCGCCATATTGAACGCCACCGCGTGGTCCAGGTCGTTGCCGATCTTGTACGGAAGGTCCTGACGGGCGAGGCGGATGTCCTCGAAGCCGGCGTGCGTGAGCACATCCGTGACCGTGTCCGCGTTTGCCATCGAGAAGGGGCCCGGCCCGCAGCGCGGAGCGTCGTAGTCCTCCGGCTCCTCCAGGTACTCGGCCACGACCAGCTCCGCACGATGCATGCACACGTTGTCGAGCTTGCGCCGCCACACGACCATGTTCAGCAGGCCGCCCGGGCTCAGGGCCTGGCGCACGTTGCGCAGCGCCACCACCGGGTTGGCGAAGAACATCGTGCCCATTCGCGAGAACGCGTAGTCGAAGGTCTGGTCGAACTTCGTGGCCTCCACATCGCGGGTCTCGAAGCTCACGTTCTCACGACCGGAGTCAGCGGCCTCCGCGATCGCCGTCTCGATCATCCGCTCCGCCACGTCCACGCCGTGGGCGTGACCGCCGGCGCCGACCAGGCCCGCGAGCCGCACCGTTGTGTCGCCGAGCCCGCACCCGATGTCGAGGGCTCGATCGCCCTCCTGCGGAGGATTGGCCGCGAGCGCCGCCTCGCCGTGCTCTCCCAGCCCCTCCGCGACGATGTCGCGGTACTCGATCCAAACGTCGAAGAGCGGGCCGTTCCAGGCCTCGGTGGCCTCGACGTTGTCCTCCACGACTCGGATCGCGTCAGCCATCGGCTACAAGTCTAGGCCCGGCGACGAACCCTCGCGCGTGAGACTGAACACAGAGCTCCGGCGCGACTTCCTGGCACACCTGGCGCGGCTCCTCGCGAGCGCGTAGCGTGCGCAGGCGTGGAGCGCAGTCGCGACGAGTTCCGCAAGCGTCTGCTGGCCGATTCCCTCTCGGAGCGGTTCGGGCGCGCGCTGTTGACGGGCGACTCGCAGGCCGCTGAGCAGATAGCCCGCGACGCACTGGATCTGACGCTCGGGGAGGCGATGCTCTACGACCTCGTGGTCGGACCGGCCATGCATCGCATCGGCGAGCTCTGGGCGGCCGGCGAGATCGGGGTCGGACATGAGCACCTGGCCACTCAGATCGCCACTCGGGTGCTCGCCCTCGCGCACGACGCGGCGATGCTCACCGCCAGCCGCGCGGAGCACCGGGCCATCCTCGCGGCGGTCGAGGGGGAGCATCATGTTGTGGCGCTTGACATGGCGGCCAAGCTGCTCGAGTCGGCCGGCTACGAGGTGTTCACCCTCGGCGCGGACGTTCCCACGGACGCGCTCCCGGCCGTCGTCCGCGAGTTCAAGCCCACCCTGTGCGCGCTCTCCGCGACGATGCCCGAGACGGGCGAGCAGCTGCCGGGAGCGGTCGAGGCCATTACCGGCACCGACCCTGGCGTCGGCCTGATCCTGGGCGGCACGAGCGTCCCCTCGAGCACCGCGATCGGCCCGCGGGTGGCGCAGGAGTCGAGCGTGGCGGGCATCGTCGATGCCGCCGACGGGCTCATCCGGGGCGCAGGCCTCAACTGACGTCAGCCCCCCGCCGCGGCGATACTCCGAGCCATGGACGTCTCCTGCGCGACATCGACGACCCTCGACTCGCCAGAGCACGTGGCCATCGCCGAGGAGCTCGGCTACGCGCGAGCTTGGTTCTACGACACGCCGCAGCAGAGCCCCGACGTGTGGATGATGCTGGCGCTCGCCGCGGAACGCACCGAGCGGATCGGCCTCGGCCCCGGCGTACTGGTGCCGTCGCTGCGCCATCCGATGGTCAACGCCGCCGGCACCGCCGCCCTCGAGGCACTCGCGCCCGGCCGCGTGGCGGTCGCGTTCGGAACCGGGTTCACCGGTCGCCGGGCGATGGGCGTTCCAAAGCCGATCAAGTGGGCCTACATGGAGGCCTACATCAGGGCCTACCGGGGGCTGCTGGGCGGCGAGACCGTGGACTGGGAGGGCGCCCGGATGCGGATGCTGCACCCCGCTGGGCACGGTGCGCCCCGCCCGATCGAGGTGCCCATCCTGATAGGAGCCCTGGGGCCCAAGGGCCGGGCGGTCGCGACCGAGCTGGCCGACGGCCTCTTCACGGTGGCCGCCGTCCCCGAGTTCGCCAGGGAGTTCTCATGGGTCCCATATCTGTGCTGGGGAACGGTGCTCGACGACGGAGAGGACCCGCGGTCGGAGAGGGTCCGCGCGGCGGCGGGGCCGGCGACCCTGACCATCTACCACGGCGCGTACGAGTACAACGCGAACCTGGCGGAGCTGCCGGGCGGAGAGCAATGGCTGGCCGTAGTCGAGGAGACGCCTGAGGACGAGCGCCACCTGGCCGTCCACGACCGGCATATGGTCGACCTCAACGCGGCCGACCGCGCGGCATGGGAGGCCGGCGCCGACTCGATGGTCGAGACGCTGAGCTTCACCGGCACCGCCGCGACGCTGCGCGCGAAGGCCGCCGAGCTCGCCGAACGCGGCGTCACGGAGATCGTCTACCAACCCGCTGGGCCCGATATCCGCAGGGAGCTGGAGACCTTTATCGAGGCTGTGCGCGCCTGAGCGACGGCACGCCGCCAGGCGGGTCATGATTCGTCGGGTGACCGTCGACGCGACTCGCCGGACGCGGCTGGCCAATGAGCGCACGTTCCTCGCCTGGTGGCGCACCGGACTGGCGACGGTCGGCCTGGCGCTGGCCACCGGGCGGCTGCTTCCCGAGCTGGTCGAAGGCACCACCTGGCCGTATGCCGCTCTGGGCTCGGTGTTCGCCGTGACGGGCGCTCTAGTCACGGCACTTGGCTGGTTGCGGTGGTCGGCGGTGGAGACCGCGCTCGCGGGTGGAGAGGAGGCGATCGCCCCGCGCTGGGTGGTGGCCTCGATGGCCACAGTCGGCACGCTGTCCGCGCTGGCCGTAGTGGCGCTCATCGCGGTCGGCTGACCTCCAGACTCGTTGCCCCTCCGGGGCGGAGCACCCGCATCTCGCCCGGTGGCCGCCAGGCGGCATCATGCACGCGGTGAAGGAACCGGCCGAGCCGTCGAGGATCGCCCAGGCTCAGCGCCGGCTGCGCGGCGCCTTGGCCGTGCGGCTGTCGCCCGAGCACACCCGTCAGGCCACACGCTTCGAGCAGCTCACCGTCCGGCGACTGAGCTGGAACCACGTCGTGCGCCTCAACCGCTACCTGGAGATGTTCGGCAAGCTCACGAACTGCCTGTGGGTCGGATTCCTGGCAACGATCGTGCTCGGCGTGGAATGGCGAGGAGTAGTGGAGCGGGCAATAAATTCAGGCCGGCCTGTAGAGGGCGTCATCGTGCTCGTCATAGTCGTGCCGACGCTCGCCTTCGTGGCGGCCCGGTCGGGCATCGGCTTCGCCCGCTGGCGCCTGCAGCGGGAACTTTGGCGCCGGGATGTGCAGCGTTTGAAGGGAGACCACGCAGGAGACCGGGCGGCTACTGGCCACCCAATGCCGCCGTCCGCGTCCGCCGCGGCAGTCCCGCCTCGTGGAGGACGATCTTGACCCCCGCGGCGAACGGCACGGCCAGGATCGCTCCGGCCACGCCGAGGACCGAGCTGGCCAGGAGCACCGAGCTCGGTCATCGTTCGGCCCCACCCCCAGGGGGCGTCGTTGGCGATCAGCTCGGCCTAAACGCTCGGGCCAGGCAACCAACGGAGCGGCGGGTTCGATCGCTGACCGTCGGCCTCGCCGCTCTCTAATTCCGTTTCTCGTACACGAGAGTGAGGACCCCGTCGGACCCGACCTGGTTCGCCTGGGCGAGCTTCCAGGTCGACTTGTCGGAGAACTCGCCGAAGACCCGGTCGCCGGTTCCCAGCACCACCGGGAAGACCATCAGCCTGATCACGTCAACGAGGTCGTGCTCGAGCAGTGCGTGGACCAGGCGCCGGCTGCCGGAGACGAGAATGTCGCCGTCGATCTCCTCCTTCAGCTTCGCGACCTGTTTCGGAACGTCTCCGGACCCGTCGATCACCGTGGTGTTGTTCCACTCGGGGTCCTTGATCGTGGAGGACACGAGGTACTTGGGCATCTCGTTCATCCGCTTCGCGAACTCGCCCATCTCGCCGCCCATGCCCTCTCGCTCCGGCCATGCGCCGGCGAAGCTCTCGTAGGTGACCCGACCAATCAGCTGCGCCTCGGCGTCGAAGAGCTCCTCGCCCTTGAACTTGCCGCCGTCCTCGCCGCGGTCGAACTCGAACGTCCAGCCCTCGTACTTGAACTTCTCGCCGCCCGGCGCCTGCATCACGCCGTCCATCGAGACGAATTCGGTGACGGTGATGGTTCCCATCGTTCCTCCTGTTCGATTTCCACCGGGCGCTCGACTATATTCAACTTAGCGGTTGAATGAAGTTCGGTTAGCCGCACCATGCCTGACGACGAGCTCAGCTACACCTTCGCCGCCCTCGCCGACCCGACCCGGCGGGAGATCCTCGCCAGGCTGGCCGAGGGCGAGGCGACCGTGAATGAGCTCGCCGAGCCGTTCCCGATCAGCATTCAGGCCGTGTCCAAGCACCTGAAGGTGCTCGAGCGGGCGCACCTGATCTCGCGCGGCCGGACGGCGCGGCTCCGCCCGTCGCGCATACGCGGCGACGCCCTCAGGGAGGCGACCGAGTGGCTGAACGGGTACCACCGCTTCTGGAGCGATAGCTTCGACCGGATGGACGAGCGGCTGCGATCGGATGGCAATGGTTGACCCGCCCAAGCCTGGCGACGGGCTTCTGATCACCCGCATCTTCGACATCCCGCGCGAGCGGGTCTGGAGCGAGTGGACAACCCCCGAGGCCTTCGCGGACTGGTATGGAGGGTCGGGCGGCGAGGTGCCGGTCGAGTCGGTCTCGATGGACCTGCGGCCCGGCGGGGCCTGGAAGGCGACGATGTTCGCCGGGCCCGACCGCCGCGAGATCCAATGGGAGGGCGAGTACGTCGAGGTGACCGAGCCCAAGCGGCTGGCCTTCACGGTCACCGACCAGCCCGGCGGGACCGAGCGCGACCTGGTCACGGTCGAGCTCACGGACCTGGGCGACGGGCGCACGGAGATGCAGATGACCCAGACCGGCGGCGGCCTGCCGCCCGCAGGCTACGAGCGGGCGAAGGAAGGCTGGGGCGGCTTCTTCGACCGGATGGCCGAGCGACTGGCAGCGGCAGGCTAGATACCGGCGCGTCGAGCACGAAAACTCGGCGTGCCGGCACTGCACTTCGGAAAATGCGGAAAGAGTGCGCCGCGCCCGTTTACCTCGCGTGCCCTGCGGTGATAAATCGGGCACAGGGCCAGGGAGGCGCCCAACCGAAAGGGATTTCGATGAGACGGGCGCTTCTGTTCCTGTTCTTGGCCATCGTGTTGGCGCTAGGCCCACCGCCACCCTGATTGCCGCCGACGGCGGCCCTCGTTCAGTCAGTCCAATCGAACGCGTGGACCTCGAAGTCGCTGACCTGAGGCTCGGGAAGGTCGGCCTGCTCCAGCGCTTCCCCTAGGCCCGACTCCATGTAGCGGTCGATCGCGTCGGTCGAGTCCCACACCTCGATCACGCGAATGCCGTCATCAGTCTTGCCGGCGATATGGACGTGCACGCCATCGGGCTTCTCAGGGCCCATCCTCTGGTCCACCTGGTCGTACTGCTCGAGCGTCCGTCTGCCGACGACCGACGAGCGAAGTGGAGTCCTGCCGGCCGAGAGCGGCCTGGTTGCGAAGTGGGCTGCGAGGGCGGCACGAAAGCCATCCCCGCAGCGGCGGCCTCTTACTGACTCCATGTGAGCCTCCTTGGCGTAGGGACGAACATGAGGCCACGGTAAGACCGCGCGGGGGTGGCCGGCCGGAGGCGCACCAAATCGACGCCGTGATCGCTCTCGCAATGGCCGACGAGCGGGCCGAGCAGCGCAGCCAGTGGCGAGGTTGGTCGGCTGGACCTGAGCAGCTACTCCGACAGACCTACGGCTTCGAGGGCTTCGGTACGGGTCTTGAAAACTTGGAGGCGAAGGTATCTCCCGGGTCCTGTGCCTTCGCGGAACGTATGAAGCCAAGCGACGGGTTGCTCGATCTCCAGCCCACTGGATTTTCCTTGGGCCCGGATCACTCCCGTCATCAGCACCTGATCACCCAGGTCACGGCACTCGGAAAGCTCGGGTCGAAACCACTCCCACGCCTCGACAAGGTCTCGAACGTAGCGCCTAAGTCCCTCGTGTCCGCGATATGCGCCGTCCCCACCCGAAACGCGAGTCAAGAACGAGTCGAACTCGACAGCCGGATCAGCAAGCTCCATCAGCGCGGCCACGTCGCCTCTAGTGATCGCTGCCATTCCAAACTCGACCGCGTCTACGTTCTCCTGTGACATCGCCCGCCCAGTATCCCGTGCAGCCGCGAGTCACGCTTTTTTTGCGTGGCCGCCTAGGGGGGCGAGATCCCCTGCGGACCCAAACGACAGAACCGCTCCCGGAGGGGGCTTAGGAGACCCCGCGATTGGGTACGTTTCATCCGCGCGTGCGGGAGTCGCGTCAGCAGCAGCTAACCCCGCCAGCGCCCCGGCTCCCCGTCGGGGCGCTGGTCGTTATCCGGAGTCTCGGCCCGGTGTGCGCGTGAAGGGAAGCAACGTTTCGGTGTGGGTGATCTCGAACACGCGTTGCACCCGGCGGGGTCCGCGCACAATGCTGAGCCGGTTCGAGTCGGCCTGCGAACGGGCGTGCGCCTCCAGGATCAGATACAGGCCCGAGGAGTCCATGAACTCCAGGGCGCTGAGGTCGAGCACGATCTGCCGTGCGCTGGTGGCCTCGGCCTCCAACATCGCCTCGTCGAGAAGCGGGGCGGCTGACCGGTCCAGCTCCCCTACAGCCGCGACGGTGTGACGGCCGTCGCGGGCTGTCACGTGCACTTCAAGCAGCCCCCTGCGGACGACCCGGCTTGCGCTTGCTTCCTGCTCAGCTTGGTGACTCACGGTGACCTCCAGTACTCAGGACGACTTGCGTCTAGCACCCACCGCAGCCCTTGCGAGACGTCTCCGAAGATCCGTCGCGCTCACTGGCTCGCGTGGCGAGAATCCTACACCTCAGCCACCGCGCTAGTCGAAGGTCTGAGCGCCAATTCGGAGGACTACCGCGCCCGCCGCGCCCGCCGGATCACCCGCTCGACCTCGACGTGGTGGCGGTGGCAGAGCGGGACGCCTTGCTGCCGGTGACTCCGGCCGTCTTGGAGCGTGAGGGTGATGCGCCTGCACCCGGTCAGTCGCGCCGCAGACCGCCCGTGAGGGTTAGCCTCCGCTTCTTGAACGTTCTGTGAGCTGAGGGCGGCCCTCGGAACCTGGAGGGCGGCGAGACCGGCTGGCACTGCGGTCAGGAGGGCGTCCAGCTCGGCGTCGTCTAGGAACCTGGTCCGCGTGTCCGTCTAGGACAGGACCCCGTGCAGTAGTCCCAGGAGTTCAACCTGGACTTGGCAGTTCGGCCCTCCCGTGCCTTCGCCGTGATGAACGCCTCGACGCGGTACGCGCCGCGGGTTGACGGAGGTGCAGGCCGAGCGCGCGTTGCAGCAGATGATCGTCGCCATGAAGGTCGCGCCGGCGGCAGAGCGGGTGACGCTTGCGGAAGCTGGCGGCCGGTACATCGACCATCTCGAGGCGCTCGGGCGCAAGCGCTCGACGCTGATCTCAAGAGTCGTGATCACGGCAGCCAGCGGGCTACTCCCGCCTCCGACCTCTACTTCGTGAGGACAGAACCCTCCGCCGGGAACGCCGAAGTAGGCCGAAAGATCGTCCCATTTGGATGATGACCAAACCCCCGGGGAGCGTTCAATCTCGGAGGAGGCACACGCATGATCCGCTCCTCTTCCACCACCGTCTGTCACCAGTCTGGTAGCCCCCAGTCGGAAAGGGCGTTCTCTACCACCCGGGACGGTCCCTCCCGTGCCTCCATTTGGGACGGTACGGATCCCTCGCCGCTCTGCGTGGTGGAGCCCGAAATTCCGGAGGGCATGACGTGTGCCGAGTGGCGCCGGCGGCGCCAGTCTCTCCCAAGGCTGGGTCTGCTCGCGCACGTAGGTGGGTGGCAGCGCTCGGCACCGGTTCAGGGGTGCCGTCGTGAGCCCGGTCCGCTCGCGTCGTTGCATCGCATTGCATCGACGGGGCATCGGGGGTGCGGACTTCGGGCGGTTGAGGGCGCCCCCAACAGTGCAATCGAGGAGGATGTGAAGATGGGACGAGACAGACGCCAGCGCAGACGACGCGCCGCCGCAATCGGAGGAGCCGCCTTTGCGGCCAAGAAGCACAGGGACGCGAAGGAAGAACAGCGGCAGGAGGAGGCGGCAGCTGCCCAGCCGGCTGCGCCCGCTGATCCCGGCCGTGCCGACCGGCCTGCCGCGACCGGCGGACTGCCACAGGAGGCGATGCAGCAGCTCAAGCAGCTGGGCGAGCTTCACGAGCAGAACGTGCTTACGGACGAGGAGTTCGAGCGCGAGAAGGCAAGGCTGCTGGGATAAGGCTGAGGGACACCGGCCTCGTCCGCCGACCCCAGCGGGAGTGGGCCAAAACCCAACTGCGTAGTTAGAGAAAAGCAACCCATGGCCGGAGTGAATGGTCCGAAGAGTTCGCCGCGTTTCCTCGACGCTCGTCGCTTGTCGCGTCGACCGGGAGAGGAACTCGTCCGGCTCGAGGGCGGGCGGGTCGGCCGTGGTGCCTCGAGGCGACGTTCGGTCGGCGGGTTAGACGAGGGCCAGCCTTTCCGCCCCACCTCCTCGAGGATTTCCTGACGTGATGCGCGCTCGGCTTCCACGCCGGAACCGTGGCGCAGAGCCGGGTCGTCCCAAGGACGACCACATCGAGATCGACGTTGCGGAGCTGACGGACGTCTTTGCCGCTCCGCGTTGGCTGCGCGATGTCGGGCTCACGGCGTGGCTGCTGGTCGGCGTCACCTTGTTCCTGGTCGGCGCTGTCTGGCTGCTCTCGCTCACGCACACGATCGTGCTCCCCGTGGTTGCCGCGGGGGTAATCGCGGCCGTCGCCGCTCCGCTGGTTGGCTGGCTCCAGCATCGAGGGGTGCCGCGTTGGGCGGGCGCGATCTTGCTGCTCGTTGCGGTCGTCCTGCTCGGCGCACTGGTCGTGTTCATCGTGCTTGCCGGCGTCACGAGTCAGAGCGGTGATTTGAGTGCCCACTTGGACGAGGCCAAGAACACGATCGAGGGCTGGCTGGACGACTTGGGCGTTGAACGGGACGACGCAGAGAGCGCGACGCAGGACGCCGACTCGTCCGCAACCCAGGCCGTTAGCGCGCTGCTGGACGGTCTGGGAACGGGCCTCAAGGAGCTCTCTTCGCTGGTCTTCTTTCTCGCCATGACGGCCCTCAGCCTTATCTTCCTGCTCGCCGACGGGCCCAAAATCCGGGCCTGGGGAGAGCGCCACATGGGCGTCCCGGCGCCGGTCGCCCGCACGATCAGCACGCGGACTCTCCAGTCCCTGCGGGGCTACTTCCTCGGCGTCACGCTGGTGGCGGCCTTCAACGCAGCCGTGGTCGGGCTCGGGGCGCTGCTGCTCGGCATCCCGCTGGCGGGAACGATCATGGTGGTCACCCTGCTCGCCGCCTACGTTCCCTATATCGGGGCCTGGACGGCGGGCGCGTTTTCTGTCTTGGTCGCGCTGGGCGGCGCCGGGACGGACGCCGCAATGGGCATGATCGCGGTTCAGCTGCTTGCGAACAGCGTGCTTCAGCAGCTGGTGCAGCCGCTCGCGATGGGCGCCGCGCTCGGCATTCACCCGCTCGCCGTCCTGATCGTCACGATCGGCGGCGGAGCCCTCTTCGGTGCCGTGGGGCTGATCCTCGCGGCGCCCGTCACATCTGCCGTGACGCGAATCTCGGCCGACCTATCGCATGCCCGTCCCGAGGACGAGCGGGATGAGACGCTCCCCCAGGCAGAGGGGCCAGACCCCGCCCTCGCGAGCGAGTGAGCAAGCTGTGCACGCTGGTTAGGGACACGATCACCGGGACCGCGCAGCGGCCAGAGCTGACGCGTCACGCTCCACCTGCTGGGCGGACCGCTCTCGCGGCCGACCGGCATGCCCCGGCCGGCGAACGTAGTGGGTGATCGGCTCGTGTCAGCCTCGGCGTCGCCTACGTTCTCGGCAGCCGCCGGTCCACAGGAACTTGGGCGCGCTCAACCTGACACGCTGCTTGCTCCTCCCGGCGGAGCGCGGCCAGGAAGGAGACGTGCAGTTCGTGGCGATCGCTCCGGGTGGCGGCACTCCAGGCCCTATAGGCGCGCAGGGCGCGATCGCCGGCGTCCCGCCACTCGCGTAGGCGCTCGACGCGCAGGTCCACCGACTCGCCGGTCTGTGACATGCGAGCGAGCGTACGCCGCCGAACCGCGACGCTCATCATCCGAATTGGATGATCTAGGGCGTCGGTTCAGGCCGCCGAGGCAGCGGACGCCCGTATTGCCCGTGGTTGCGTCGGGTGTGAGCAGTTGCACGCGGCCACGCGACAACGGCGCCCACCACGGCCTGGCTGACGCTGAGCCGCGACGTCGTCGAGTCAACTTGTTTGCAGGAACAAAACCTGGTGAAATGTGGTCTCCTGCGAGCAGCGCTGTTGGAAGCCGTTACAGGGCATTCACACGCAGTGGGGCCAGAGACCTACTGTTCCACCCTGGCCCAACACCAGGAGGGATCCGAGAGACTTGTCGACCAGGATCCGCCAATCCGGAGGGCGACCGGGCTCAGCACCGAAGCGCAGGGCAAGGCCCGGGAGGGTAGGTGATGCACCGCCCTCGGCGCCGCCGTTCGAGCTGCTCGAATCGAAGCTGCTGCCGCCACAGGGCCCCGCCGCGACCGTGTCGCGCGCAGAGCTGATCAGCTCACTGGAAGCCTCGGGCGCGCCTCGGCTCGTTCTCCTGTCGGCTGGCCCCGGCTGGGGGAAGACGACTCTCCTCGCTCAATGGGCCTCCCGGTCGCAGCGACCGTTCGCGTGGGTGTCCGTCGACGAAAGGGACAACGATCCGATCGTCCTGCTGAGCTATGTCGCAGTGGCGCTCGACCGCGTCTCGCGGGTCGACCCGAGCGTGTTCGAGTCGCTGGCGTTAGCCGGCGTGTCGGTCAAGGGTACGGTCGTGCCGCGTTTGGGAGCGGCTCTGGCGAAGATGAGCGAGCAGGGCGTCCTGGTCCTGGACGACCTTCACCTACTCGATAACACGGCCTGCCTCGACGCCATCGAGGCACTCACGCGACACGTCTCGGAGGGATCGCAGATGGCCCTCTCGGCGCGAGGCCCACCGGCGCTCCCGCTGGCAGCGTTGCGGGCGCGTGGCCTGGCGAAGGAGATGGGGCCGGACGACCTCCGCATGAACGAAGCGGAAGCGCGCCAACTGCTGAGCGCCGGAGGACTGGATCTGGCGGACGACCGTGTCGCCGAGCTCACCGAGCGGACGGAGGGTTGGCCCGCAGGCCTCTACCTCGCCGCGCTCTCGATCAGGGCCCGGGGACTCAAAGCCGTGGGCGCGGCGCCGGTGTCGGGGCGCGACCGGCTCGTATCCGACTACCTGCGCTCGGAGTTGCTCGCCCACATGCCCGGGGACGATCTTCGCTTCCTCACGCGTACTGCTGTTCTCGGGCGGATGTCGGGGCCGCTCTGCGATGACGTACTCGAGGTGAGTGACTCCGCGGCGATTCTGGAGTCGTACGCACGCTCCAACCTCTTTGTAGTACCGCTGGACGCCAACGAGGAGTGGTACCGCTACCACCATCTGTTTCAGGAACTGCTCCAGCGCGAGCTGACGCTAGCCGAGCCGGACCTCATACCCCGGTTGCTCACGCGCGCATCCGAATGGTGTGAGGCGAACGGGCAGCCGGAGGCGGCCATCACCTACGCCCAGGAGGCCGGCGACGTCGACCGGGTGGCAAGGTTGGTCGAACTTTTCGGTGTCGTCGCCTACCAAAGCGGTCGCGCGGCGACGGCCGAGCGCTGGTTCGACTGGCTGGAAGCGCACGGGGCATTCGACCGGAACGGAGTGCTCGCCGTCCTCGGCGCGATCCTCGCTACGGTGTGGGGCCGGCCTAAACAGGCGGACCGTTGGGCCGAGGCGGCCGAACACGCGGGCTACGACGGCACACTGCCTGACGGCAGCCCTTCGATCGACTCCTGGCTGGCCGTGCTGCGTGGCCAGCGTTGTCATGGGGGAGTGGCGAGGATGCGCGCAGATGCGGAGCTCGCGCTCCGAACGCTCGCCCGTGGGAGCTTCCTCCGCCCGAATGCCGTGCTGGTACTGGCGCTATCGCAGTGGCTGGCCGGCGAGGTCGACGAGGTCGACGACCTGCTCGCGGACGCTGTCGAGGAGGGCCTCGAGCTGGGAGCGCACGAGTTGGCGGTGGTGGCACTCGCGGAGCGCGCCGCGCTCGCGCTCGGACGGGGGGGTTGGGAAGAGGCCGAGGAGTTCGCCCAGCGAGCGTTGGGGGTCGCCCGCCGTGCGCGGATGGACGAGTACCCCACCAGCGCGTTCGTCTCCGCGCTGGCGGCCCGCACGGCACTCCACCGCGGGGAAGTCCAGCGTGCGCACGAGTTCCTCGCCCGGGCGCAGCGCCTGCGGCCCCGACTCACCTATGCGCTGCCGTCCCTGGCCATCCAGACCCGCCTGGAGCTTGCCCGGGCCTACCTGACGATTGCCGACGCCGGCGGCGCCGCGACGATGCTGAGCGAGATCGAGGCCCTGTTGCGCCGACAACCAGACCTCGGCACGCTCCGCTCCGATGTGGACGAGCTGCGTGCGAGCCTGAAGACGATGCGCGCAAAGGCCCCCGGAGCCTCCACGCTGACCGAAGCCGAGCTACGCCTGGTCCCCTACCTCACCACGCACCTCTCCTTCCGCGAGATCGGCGAGCGCCTCTACGTATCGCACAATACGGTGAGATCAGAGGCGATGGCCGTCTACCGCAAGCTCAACGTCAACTCCCGCAGTGGCGCGGTCGAACGCGCACGCGAGCTCGGACTGCTCTAAGCCAAGGCCGGCACTCGGCGGACTTTCATGCAATTTGCATGATGACGTGGCCGCGCCGAGGGTGTGAAGTGCGCGATGGCCGCTCGCACGACTGCGGACTGTCCCGGGATCTGACCTCCGGGATGCCGCCGAGGAGGAAATGGCCGCATACAAAGGGACGCTGCGCAGCCTGGCCCTGAACGACGAGGGCTTCCTGGAAGAGGTGCTCGGCATGGGCCACGACACGCTCGAGGTCTCCCGGCTGGATAAGAAGACGCACGCACTGGTCCGCCTCGGGGCCGCCTTCGCCATCGACGCGGCGCCCAGCTCTTATCAGTCGACCATCGACCTGGCGCTGGCCGCTGGCGCGAACGTCGACGAGGTCGTCGGGACCCTGATCGCGGTGGCTCCGACCATCGGCATAGCGCGCGTGGTCTCGGCCGCGCCCGAGCTGGCGCTGGCGCTCGGCTACGACGTCGACGAGGCGTTCGAGGGGACGGAAGGGATCGAGCAATGAGTTCGCCGGCCGGAGCACGGGCGCCGCACCGGGTGGGTCGACGCCGCCTGCGGGGACTGGTCGAGCGTCGAAGGACCAGAAGGGGCCTGCGACGCCCCTTCGATGGTAAACGGCGTTCCGCCCTCACGGATCCAAGCGGTGTGCCTATCGAAGGCGAGGCGAGCTAGCGGGTGTCGGCTCGGGAGATGAAACGGCCAGCCTGCTGCGCTCCGCAGCGACTGGGACTCGCTGTGTCGTCTGCCCTTCAAGTTCCGACCCATGGGGTCGGGGAGAACCCGCGGCCGTCGGGCCTCGTCGAGCTGGACGGAGGCAGCTTCTTAATGGGAGCCGAGGACGCGGAGGGGTTCCTTGAGGACGGTGAGGGCCCCGTGCGGGAGGTGGAGCTCAGCCCGTTCGCGATCGAGGCTCATGCCGTCACCAATCGCCGCTTCGCGGAGTTCGTCGACGCCACGGGCCACATGACCGACGCCGAGCGCTACGGCTGGTCGTTCGTGTTCGCGGGCCTGCTGCCGGACAGCTTTCCCGACACGCGCGGCGTCGTCGATGCTCCGTGGTGGCGGCAGGTGTTCGGTGCCACTTGGCGCTGCCCCGAGGGCCCGCAATCCGTGATCGAAGACAGACTCGATCACCCCGTAGTACACATCTCGTGGCGAGACGCCGAGGCCTTTTGCGCCTGGGCGCAGCTGCGACTTCCGACCGAGGCCGAGTGGGAGTTCGCCGCGCGCGGAGGCTTGGTCGGGGAGCGCTTTCCGTGGGGCGATGAGCGAGAGCCCCGAGGAGAGCACCGGATGAACATCTGGCAGGGCACGTTTCCGACCCATAACTCGGGAGAGGACGGCTACTACGGCACCTGCCCGGTCGGCGAGTTCCCGGCGAACGGCTACGGGTTGCACAACACGTCCGGAAACGTCTGGGAATGGTGTGCGGACTGGTTTCACGTGAGCTACCACCGCCGGGCGTCGGAGCGGCGCGACCCGAAGGGCCCGCCAGGCGGAGACGCGAAGGTCACGAGGGGCGGCTCCTACTTGTGTCATCGCTCCTACTGCAGCCGTTACCGAGTCGCGGCGCGCGGTCGTAACACTCCGGACAGCTCGACCGGCAACGTCGGCTTCCGTTGCGTGAGGTCGATCCAGTGAGCGGAAGTTTCGCGTTGGCACCGAGTGGGCGGGTCCCGGCAGCCGGCCTAGAGGCGCCCCGGGCGCCGGAATCGCCGACGCCTGTCGACACAGCTGCCGAGTTGGCGCGCGCCAGCCGGGTCGTCGCGCGTCAGCCGGCTCCCGGTTTTCGAGCCGACTTGGTGCGGCGACCACGACTAGTGGAGCGTCTGCGAGGAGCACGCTCAGCCGCGCTCGTGTTGCTCACCGCCCCGGCGGGCTACGGCAAGACGACCCTGCTAGCTGAGTGGGCGGGCGAGGACGATCGGCCGTTCGTCTGGGTAAGGCTCGTTGACGGCGACAACGATCCCGCACTGTTCGTGGCGTCGGTGATCGACGCGCTCGACGAGATGAAGGTCACCCTCGGGGAGGTGCCAGCGACGCTAGTCGACCCGAAGGTCGGTGACTCGACGATCCTGTTTTCCCGCTTGGCGCGCGCCGTCCGCGCCCGGCGGCGGCCCTTCGTCCTCGTGTTCGACGACGTCCATGTGCTGAAAAACCGGGAATCTCTCGCGGCGCTGACGGCGATCATCGACCAGCTGCCCAGCGGCTCCCAAGTTGCGCTCGCCTCGCGAACCGAACCCGCCCTGAGACTCGGCCGCCGAAGGGCGCACCGTGGGCTCGCCGAGCTGAAGCAACGAGATCTGGCGATGACGCGATCCGAGGGTGGCGACCTGCTGACGCGGATGGGCCTCAAGCTGGATCCCACGGACGTCGCAAGGCTCTTTCGGCGAGCCGAGGGCTGGCCGGTGGCCATCTATCTTGCGGGGCTGTCGCTTCGCGGCCAGCGCGACGTCGGCAGAGCCGTGGCGCGGTTTACCGGCGACGATCGGTTGGTTGTCGACTACCTTCGGGACGAGTTTCTGGCGGGACTGTCGCGACGCAAGCTCGAGTTCTTGACGCGCACCTCAGTGCTCGACACGCTCGCCGGCCCCATCTGCGACGCCGTCCTCGAGCGATCGGGTTCCGCCCAAGTGCTTCGTGAGCTTGCGCGCGCGAACACGCTTCTCGTCCCACTCGATCGAAACGACCACGCGTACCGCTACCACCCCCTGTTCGCGGAGATGCTCAAGGCGGAACTACGCCACCGTGAGCCCGAGAGCGAGCCGCCATTGCACCGCCGGGCGAGTGCCTGGTACGCCGACAGCCTGGACTTCAGCCACGCGATCGAGCACAGCATCGCAGCGAAGGACGTCGAGCGTGCGGCCGAGCTGATCTGCGAGAGCGTCCCCGATTACCTCAGCAGAGGCGGCCTCGCCACCATCCGGAGCTGGCTGCACCGCTTCAGCGACAAGCAGATCGCCACCTCCCCGCCGCTCTGCCTGGCGGCGGCCACGGTGGCCCTGGCAAATGGCGACGGTGCTCTCGGCGAGCACTGGGCGAGAATCGGGGTCAAAGCGCTTGATGATGCCGGCGCTACGGCGGCCGGCGGATCCCTTGCGAGCGCCTTCGCCCTGATCCGAGCCTCGCTCGCCCGCGACGGCATTGCGCGAATGGACGCGGACGCGACGCGCGCTGGCGAGTCGTTGTCGCAAGAAAGCCCGTGGGTCGCGGAATGCTGCCTGCTTCGCGGTATTGCGGCGCACCTCGGCGGCGACCACGAGCGGGCCAGAGCGAGGCTCGACGAGGGAGCCCGCCGGGGCGCGGTCGTGGCGCCGCTGGTCCAGGTCCTCTGCTTGGCGCAACTGGCCCTGTTGGCGATCGAGCAGGGCGACTGGGACGAGGGCGCGCGGCTGGCGTGTCGCGCCCGAGCGCAAGGCGAGCGATTCGGGCTCGCTCCCTACCCCAGCGTCGCGCTCGTGCCGGCGATCTGCGCCTTGGTGGACGCCCATCGGGGCCGTGTTGAAGATGCGCGCCGCGACTTGCGGCGATCTATCCGTCTGCTTCATGAAGTCGTGGACTTTCCATCCTGGTACGAGGCCGAGATCAGAATCGCGCTCGCGCACGCAGCCATGCGCCTCGACGAACCCAACTGCGCTCGACAACGACTCACCGAGGCCAAGTCGCTACTCGAGCTCGTTCCAGACGCGCCCGTGCTCGACGCATGGCTGAGACGCGCAATGTCCTATCTGGACGCATCCGTTGCCGCAGCGAACGGGGACTCAGGTCTCACGCCGGCGGAGCTACGGACCCTGCAGTACCTACCCACGCATTACTCGTTTCGCGAGATCGGTGAACAGCTCGATGTCTCCGTGAATACCGTTCGGAGCCACGCGCGGGCCGTCTATCGCAAGCTCGGCGCCAGCACTCGGCGCGAGGCGGTGGACCGCGCGCGGAAGCGCGGTCTGATTGAGATGAGTTCGGAGCCCCAACTGCCGATTCCCGGCCCCCTCCAGGCCGTCCATCGTGATACCAGCTCACCTGATTTGCATGGGCGGAGCCCGAGGGCTCGGTCACGCAGATTGCTATCGGGCGCCCCCCCGCGAGCCGGAAAAGGAGTGAGGAATGGCCGAAATGGACCCACGGGATTCGCAGGACGACGGGCCAAATGGTGATCGTGAGGACAGCGACGATTTGGTGGCGCCCCCAGACGATTCCAGTCGGGGCTACGATGGCTCCGACTTCGACCCGGATGGCGCCGAAGGAGAGCCGCCGAACTCGGAGGAGGATGAACGAAGCGAACACGACAAGTGGCGGCGCTGGGCTTGGGTTGCGTTGGTTGTCGTCGTCATCGGCGTGGCCTGGGCACTCACGCTCTCCACGATCCTGCTTGACCGGAGCGGGGACAACACCGCAGAGCTGATCGCCCTGTTCGAGGAGAGCCAAGAGCGGCGAGAGGCCGCACTACGCCAAACCTCACAGAGCCAAGAGGCCAGGCGCGCCGCGCTGGGCGCCACGCAAGCCGAATCGCAGACTTTTCGAGCGCAGGCCCAGGCCGCCTTTGCGAGTCAGTCCGAGAGCGACGCCTCCGCCCGCAGAGCCCTGGCGCAGGAGGCTCTCGCAGGCGCCCGAATCAATCAGGCGAACAAGCAGGCGGCGCTTGCCCAGGCCCAGGCCAACAGAGCGAACCGCCAGGCGCCCTCCCGAAGCGGCATAGAGAGAAGTCTCGACCGGACTCTTGATCTGCAGCGGACGATCGACAGGAATATCACACCTGCTACAGACCTGCTACGGAAGCTCGAGAGAACATCGACCTGCAGCGGACGATCGACAGGAACCGTGACCTGCAGAGGAGGCTCAACCAGACCATAGGCGCGCTGCGGGAAGCGATCAGAGACCTGAGGTCGCGACGCTAAGGCGCGACGAAACTTCATCCCCATCGGACGATGCGCCGACCGGTGGGGGGTAGTTCGATCGGTTCAGATCAAGTACCCCCCGAAGGAGAGCCGAATGGAGTCGATCGACCGCACCGTGCTCCCGATGCCCGACCCGGAGTTCAAGGGGAAGATCACTCGCACCCTGAAGGACTCGAAGGCCGACTGGGCCATGCTGGCGCCGGCGCGCCCGCCCCTGGGGGCTCCGAACGTGCTGCTCGTGCTGATCGACGACGCCGGCTTCGGCAACCCGGAGACGTTCGGCGGCCCAGTGGAGACCCCGAACCTGACGCGCGTCGCCGACGAGGGCCTGCGCTACAACCGCTTCCACGTCACCGCGGTCTGCTCGCC
>CAVWIW010000001.1:0-66803 GCA_963755215.1 uncultured Thermoleophilaceae bacterium | reverse complement strand
TGAACCGCGATGGCGAACGCGAGCCGCACGGCCATGCCCGACAAGTAGTTCTTGAGCTTCAGGTCGATGAACTCCTCGAGCTCGGCGAACTCGATGATCTCGTCGAACTGGGCGCGCGCCTCCTTGCGCGACAGGCCGAGCATCGTGGCGTTGATCAGCACGTTGTCGCGTGCGGTCAGATCGGGGTTGAAGCCCACGCCCAGCTCGATGAACGGCGACACGCGCCCGCGCACCTCGACCCGGCCGCGGTCGAGGCCGTAGATGCCGGCCAGGCACTTGAGCAGGGTGCTCTTGCCGCTGCCGTTGCGCCCGACGATGCCGAAGAACTCGCCCTCCTTGACCTCGAACGTGACGTCCCGGAGCGCCTCGAACTCATCGAAGCTGCGCGACGCAAATGGGTGAAGGGCGCGCTCCTTCAGGGTGGAGTAGCGCTGGTGGGGCATGCGGAAGGCCTTGTCCACGCCCTGCGCGGACACGGCCACCGGCGCGCGCTCCAGGGCGCTTGCCCGTGCCTCACCCGGATTCGACACGGTGGCGGTCAACAGCATCGAAACGCTAGCAGTGGCCCCGACCGTCAGCTCGCCTATATTGCGGGCGATGTCGGCCCCCTCGACCAGGACGTCCTCCACGGACGTGGGGTCGTGGCGAGCCCGCTCGCTCGTGGCCGCCGCGGCCGTCTGCATTCCCACATACGGGGCCTACGACCTGTTCGCGCAGTGCCTGCACAGCGTGCTGGAGCACACGCCGCCGGACGTGCGAGTGCTGGTCGCCGACGACGCGAGCGAGGATCCGGCGATCGGCCGACTGGTGGAGGAGGTCAACGCGGTCCGGCCGCCGCGCTGCGGTCGTGTACCTCCGCCAGCCGCAGAACGTCGGCTTTGTGCACAACGTCAACGAGGCGCTGCGGCCGCTCGCGCCGGCCGACGTGATTGTGCTGAACAGCGACTGCGTCGTCACCGAGGGATGGTACGAGGGCCTGCGCCGTGCCGCCTACTCGGACACTCGCGTGGCCACCGCCTCGGCGCTGACCAACCACGGAACGATCGTCTCGATCCCGGAGCGCAACCGGCCGGTGCCCAGCATCCCCCAGGAGTGGTCGCTCGAGGCGGCCGCGGCCGCGGTCCGGGCGGAGAGCACGGGACACCCCCACGCTGCCCGCCGCGATCGGCCACTGCCTGTACATGCGCCGCAGCGCGCTCGAGCTCGTCGGCGACTTCGACGAGGCCTTCGCGCCGGGCTACGAGGAGGAGGTGGACTTCTCCCAGCGCTGCATCCGCCATGGGCTCTCCCACGTGCTGGCCGACGACGTGTTCGTTCTCCACTACGGCGGCGGCTCGTTCAGATACAGCGGGAGCGGCGAGCGCTACGCGACGAGCACCACGGCCTGATCACCGTCGCGCTACCCCTACTACGACGCGTGGGTGGAGGAGGTCGCCGACGCGCTCCGATACGCCGCTGGCGCGCTCGCTGTCCGCGCGGCCGGCGGGCGTTGCGGGGATGTCGCTGACGGTCGACGGCCGCATCCTCACCGTTTCCTGACCGGCACCCAGCTACACGTCGCTGGAGATCATCGTGGCGCTGCACGAGCTCGAGGAGTGCCGATCCGCGTGATCGTGCCGCCCGACTTGGGCGACTACGCGGCGGACGTGCTCGCGGGCCTGGCGCGCGTCCGCCTGGTCAGCGAGAGCAGGCCCGGCGGAGCCGCCCACGGACGTCGTCCACCGCCCCTACCAGGTGTCGTCCCACGACGACCTGCGTTGCTGCTCATGGCCGCGGGGAGCGCCTCGTGATCACCCAGCAGGACCTGATCGCGCTGCACAACCCGGCGTACCACGACAGCTACGAGAGCTGGCAGGAGCACCGCGCGCTGACCCGGCTCGCTCTCGCCGCGGCCGACCAGGTGGCGTTCTTCACCCGACACGCGCGCGCGGACGCGCTGCGCGAGGAGATCGTGGAGCCCGGGCGCGCCAGGGTCGCGCTGCTGGGCACCGATCACCGGCTCACCTCCCTCCGCCCGCAGCCGCACCGCCGCGCGGGGCCGACAAGCTCGCCGGCCGGCCCTTCCTGCTCTGCCTCGGCACCGACTTCGTACACAAGAACCGCGTGTTCGCGATCCGCCTGCTGGACGCGCTGCGGACCGAGCATGACTGGGACGGCTGCCTCGTGCTGGCCGGGCCGCACGTGGCCGTGGGCTCGTCGGCGGGCGAGGAGGCGGAGGAGCTGGCGACGCAACCGTGGCTGAGCGACCAGTCGTGGACCTGGCGGCCGTCGACGAGGCCGGGAAGCGCTGGCTGATGGAGCAGGCCGCGGCGGTCGTATATCCGTCGACCTACGAGGGCTTCGGGCTGGTCCCGTTCGAGGCCGGGCGAGGTCGGCGTGCCGTGCTTCTTCGCAGCCGGAGGCGGCGCTCGGCGGAGCTGTCCCGGCGGAGGCGGCCCTGCTGGTGCCCTGGGACGCCGAGCCAGCGCCGCGCGCTGCGCCGCCCTGCTCGCGATCCCGACGCGCGACGAGCACCTGGCCATGCTCCGCGCGGCGGCGGCCCCGCTCACCTGGAGGCGGACCGCGAAGGAGCTGACGCGCCTCTACCGCGACGCGGTCGCGGCCCCGCGCGCGACGCGCGCTCGCCGATCGGCGAGGTGGCGGGGCTGAGGCTCGAGCTGCGCGAGATGATGGCCAGAGGGCGGTCGACACGCCTACTCGCTGGCCCTGGTGGGCCCGCGACGGGGCGCTGCCGCCGGACATGCGCAGGCCGCTCCTGGCCGTCGCCACGCCGCTGCTGCGCACGCTCGTGTTCCCGCCGTTGCGCGCGCTCTACCCGCCTGCTCATCGGCGGGAAGCGCGGCGACGCGCAGGAGCGACGCGGTGAGCACCACCGCGGACGACCCGGTCCGCTGGTTCAACGAGCACTTCGACCACGCGGCCGACGAGATCCTCGGCTTCCTGGGCGGCGACGGCATCTCGCTCGAGGGCCAGCGCGTGGCCGACGTGGGCTGCGGCGACGGGATCATCGACCTCGGGCTGGCCGCTCAAGGGCAGCCCGGAGGAGCTCGTGGGCTACGACCTGATGGACGTCGACACGGGCGGCACTGCTGCGGGCGGCCCAGGCCGCCGGCGTGGCGGAAGAGCTGCCGCGCTGCCTGCGCTTCGAGCGCTCCGAGCCGGTGGGCATCCCGGCGCCCGACAGCCTTCGACATCGTCATGACGTGGTCGGTGTTCGAGCACGTCGACGACCCAGTCGCCCTGCTCGGGGAGGTCAGCCGGGTGCTCAAGCCGGACGGCTTCCTGTTCCTCCAGCTCTGGCCGTTCTACGACTCCGAGCACGGCGGCCATCTGTGGCCCCACTACGACGGCCCCTACCCGCACCACCTCAAGAAGACGAGCAGATCCTGGCCGAGGTGGAGGGCGAGCGCGCCACGGACCCACGCCGGTCCGCCGACGACGAGTACCGCTCGCTCAACCGGTTGGGCCTGGACGATCTGCATCGCGCGCTGCTGGCCAACGGCCTCGTCGTGGCCAAGCTCAAGCTCCTCACGGGCACGGTGCACGTTCCACGGACCCTGACCCACCGCCCTCTCAGCCAGGTCGGCGTCGGCGGCGTGGAGCTGCTGGCAGTGCCCGCATGAGGCGCTCGCTGGGGAGGGCGCTCAAGCGGATCGCGGGCCGTCGCGAGCCCGTGCCCGGCGGCACCGAGGCGCCCGTGCCGCCCGAGGGCGCGGCCCATCCCTTCGAGGAGCTGGCCGCCGCCGATCACCGGGACGAGCTGCTCATGCGGCGGCTGATCGCCTGGAGCCTGGGGCCCGACTCGTGCTGCATCGACGTCGGGGCCCACCAGGGGGCGGTGCTGGGCGAGATGCTGCGCGCAGCGCCCCAGGGACGCCACATCGCCTACGAGCCGCTGCCCCACCTGGCCGAGAAGCTGCGTCAGGACTTTCCGCACGTCGACGTGCGCAATGCCGCGCTGGCGGATCGCAGCGGCGAGGCATCGTTCGCACACGTGCGCGCCGCCGAGGGCTGGAGCGGGCTGGTGTTCAGAGACCTCCCCGGCGGCATCGAGCCGGACCTGGTCGAGCTGACCACTCGGCTGGAGGTACTCGACGACGCGCTTGATCCCGACTTCGTGCCGGCGCTGATCAAGATCGACGTGGAGGGCGCAGAGGAGGGCGTGCTCCGGGGCGCCATGCGGACCCTGAGCACCCACCGGCCGACCGTGATGTTCGAGCACGGCCTGGGCTCGGCCAACGCGTACGGCACCGAGCCGGGCGTCGTGTACGGATTACTGGTGGACGACGCCGGCCTGCGCGTGTTCGACCTCGACGGCGACGGCCCCTACTCGCTCGGCGAGTTCGAGCGGGCGTATTTCGCTGCCGAACGCGTGAACTGGGTCGCCCACCGCTGACGTCCGCGTCAGGTGGAGCACACGCGCACCGGCCCCGGCGCGAAGATGCGTGCCACCCACGGCACGGAGTTGCCGTCGTCGGGCACCCTCACCGAGCCTCGCGAGCGGGGGGGCAGCGAGCCCAGCGCCGGCCCGGTGGAGAACGACTCTGAGAAGCGCCGGAGCCGCACGCCCGCCCTCCCGCCGCTCGGGTTGGACACCACGAGGCCGCGCCCTGGTGGGAGGCGCACGTCCAGCGCGGACGGTGTCCGGATGGGGGCGAAGTCGACGCAACCACCGCGGGAGCGGGCCCGGCCCATGATCGAGAGCACCACCTCGGGCGCCCTGCCCCCGGTCGGATCTCCGCCTGGCGCGGGCCTTACGGCGACCTCCTCGGCCACCCACAGCCGGGTGTCGATGGTGGTCGCCTGCGACTGATCTCGCAGCTGGGCGGACAGGCCACCCGGCAGGGCTGAGCCGAGGTCGCGAACCGCGCCGAGGTATTGGCCGGCGCTCACCTGAGGGGCGTACCTGGGCTGGGGGCGGTGCGCAGGGTCGATCTCGCCCCCGCCGACCTCGAGCGCCGCCAACGCGGGGATGGTGTTGTCAGCCGCGCTGCGCAGGAACCGCCCGCCCCTTTGCAGGTCGTCGAAGTTGCCGACCACGGCGACGCAGGTCACGACGGCCACTACCGCCAGGGCCGCCGGCCTCCGCAAAGTGTCCGCCCATCCCCTGCCGGTGGCAGCCGGGAGCTCGCAGACGACGAGCAGGATGAAGACGACGCTGGGATAGATGTAGCGGCTGCTCGCCGGATAGCCGATGTCCGCGCGCGACAGGGCGGTGAGGCCCCAGAAAGCAAACAGCATCACGAGCGCGG
Source organism: uncultured Thermoleophilaceae bacterium (assembly GCA_963755215.1). Taxonomy (GTDB): domain Bacteria; phylum Actinomycetota; class Thermoleophilia; order Solirubrobacterales; family Thermoleophilaceae; genus JAAYBF01. The sequence goes on along the minus strand of CAVWIW010000001.1, from coordinate 61,551 downwards.
CGGTCAACCGGGGCGAGAGACCGGAGCGAAGCAGTCGTGCCAGCACGGCGGTGGCGAGCAGGACTAGGGCGATCTGCCTGAAGGGCTCACCCAACCCCGTGAGCCCGGCCCCCGCCGCCACGGCCATGTCCACCATGTAGCCGGGCACGTCGGGCAGGTTCGACAGGCTGAAGCTCGTCTGTGGCGACGGGTTGTCCCGGCCGAAGGTCAGGTACCAGATCGCGAACAGGCCCAGGGGCACGGCGGCAACCCATACCCGGCGCCGCTCGGACGGATCGAGCAGCAGCCGGGTGAGGATGCCCAGGGCCACCGGCACGCCCAGCGCGAAGCTCAACAGGCCCGTCGCCACGAGTGCCGACGCCGCCACGTCGCGACCGCGGCCGGGCCGCTCCAGCAGCAGCCACGCCGCCAGTCCGGCGACCAGCGGGACCAGGTAGACCACGTTGATCGGCCACAGCAGCACCTCCCAGGCGGCTCCCAGGAACAGCACCACCACGCCTAGCGCAGCGGCGGGCCAGGCACCGAGGTGCGGCCGCGCGATCTGGAACAGCAATCCCGCGCAGGCCAGATGGAGCACCAGGGCGGTGACCCGGTAGGGCCAGTACGACTCGAGCCCGGCGGTGGCGAACAGAGCCTTGTAGATCAGCGTGGGCACGAACACCAGGTGGCCGTTGTGTGGTGTCAGCAGGCTGTCCAGGCTCACGTCGCGGCGCTCGAAGACAAAGCCCCAGTCGTCGTAGAAGAAGATCGTCTCGCGTCCCAGGTAGAGGATCGCCACTGCGGCCAAGAGGCCGGCCACCAACAGCACGGCCACGGCCAGGCGCGAGTCGGCCCGCGGGGGCTCCGGCCCCGGATCGGCCGTGACCGGCGGCGGGGTCGATCGTCGGCTGGCGGTGGACGACACGCGGCGTCAGGAGGCGGGGCCGGCGCGGCGCGCCAGACCCAGGATCGAGACCCCGAACGGGAGGTTCCAGCGTTCGACGAGCCGGGCTTCGCTGGCGAACACTCGCGCTAGGGCGCCGTTGACCCTTCCCGGCTGGGTGAGGGTGAAGTCCGACTTCAGCTCCTGCCCGTTCCGGCGGCCTCGGCGCAGGACGCGGACGGCGGCGATCGGGGGGAACAGAAGGGTGTTGAAGTAGGAGAGGCGATCGAGCAGCAGGCCCGCCTGCTCGAGCCTCGTCTGCACCTGCCCGGCCCTGTAGCGCCGCTTGTGATGGCTGATCTCGTCCTGCGCTCCCCAGAGCGCCTGAAACGCGGGCACCGTGAGCAGGAAGGTGCCACCGGGCCTGAGCACGCGGTAAATCTCGGCGAGCATGGCCGAGTCGTCATCGATGTGTTCGATCACGTCCAGCGCGGTCACCAGGTCGAACGTCCCGGAGTCCCACGGAAGGGCACCGTTCTCGAGCAGGCGCACCCGGTCAATCCCCCGGTCCTGGCAGAAGCGGACGGCGTCCTGGTCGGCGTCCACGCCGTCGACGGTGCCGTAGCGGTCGAGCTGCTGCAGCATCGCGCCCGTGCCACAGCCCACGTCGAGCACGCGCTTCGCGGGGTCGCCCACCGGCACGTGCCTGTCCAGCAGGCTCAGCAGGATCGTGCGCCTGCCCAGAAACCACCAGTGCCGCTCTTCGACCGCCCGGTACTCGGCGTAGTAGTGCTGCTCCACGGGCCTATCGAGTGGCCGGCAGGACTTCGACGGCCTCGCTGGAGCGGTCACGCGCCTCGGCAGCCGCCTGGCCGCTCCTGCCGGGGAGGTAGATGCTGCGCCACATGCGCACGATCTCCTTGAGCGTCCTCCGCACGTCGCTGGGCTGGACCGTGGTCTCGCCGGCGATCCGCGGGTAGTGCCGGACCCCCTTCTCCACGATCCGGAAGTTCCACTTCCTCGCCTTCGCGACCAGCTCCGTGTCGACGAAGAAGTTGTCGCATTCGATCGTCACCTTGTCCAGGACCTCGCGGCGGAACAGCTTGAACGCGCAGTCCACGTCGCGGACCCGCGCGCGGAAGAGCACATGGACGATGCGGTTGTAGGTCCACGAGACGATCGAGCGGAGCACGGAGTCGTAGCGATAGACGCGGAAGCCGATGACAACGTCGTTGTCGGCGGCCAGCGGCAAGAAGTACTCGAGCTCGCCGAGGTCGAACTGCCTGTCCGAGTCGGAGTAGAAGACGAGGTCGTGCGACGCGTGTTCGAAGCCCGTGCGGATGGCGGCGCCGTAGCCCAGGTTCCGCGTGTGACGCAGCAGCCTCACGCGCGGATGGTGCTCGTGGACGAGGTCGGTCCCGACCTCTGCTGTGCGGTCGCTGCTGCCGTCGTCCACCAGGAGCACCTCGTACTCCTCAGCCATCGCGGGCAGGACCTCGAGGGCCCGGTCCACCATGGGGCCGATGTTCTGCTCCTCGTTGTAGGCCGGGAGCACGACCGACAGGCCGGCGGCAGGAGGCATGCGCCACATCCTAGATCGCCGACTCGCCGGAGCTGCGCCGGCATAGGGGCAGGCCGCGACTAGCCTTCGCGCCCAGTGGGTGCGTTGGGCGGTCCATACGGCAGGAGACTTCGGTGGGTGCCGCGCATTCTCGGCTCGAGGGCGCTGCGCGTCCTGTTCGCCCTCCTCGCCCTCGGCCTGGTTGTGTACGCGATCCTCGACCAGTGGTCAGGAGTGGCGCCCAAGTTCGGCAGCTTTCCAGCGCGGGCCTAGCGGGATCATCCACCGCGCTTCTCCTCGGCATGTTCGCGCTGCTGAAATCTTGGCAGGTGTCGCTGGCCGGGCTGGGATCGTCGATCCGGCTGCCGGTCGCCTCTCGGATTTTCTTCATAGGCCAGCTCGGTAAGTACGTGCCCGGATCGGTGTGGCCGGTCGTCGTTCAGATGGAACTGGGCAAGGATGCAGGTGTGCCGCGGGTGACCTCCGGCCTGACGCTTCTCTACACCTATCTGATGTACCCGATTACCGCCGCGCTCGTCGGTGCCGCGACCCTGCCGTGGGTTACTGACATCGCGCCGGTCTGGCTCTGGGTGTTGACCACTGTGGCCTGCGCCGCCTTGCTGCTACCGCCGGTGCTCAATCGGTCGTTCGGTATATGCGTACGCATCCTGCGGCAGCAACGGGAGCTGCGGATGTCCGGTCGGGCGATCGCCGGTTCGTCAGGCTGGGCCGTTGTGATGTGGCTGGCGTTCGGCGCGCACATCCTGATATTGAGTCAGGACCTGGGGCGCGACCTCACCTGGGAACTGGCATTGGTATGCACCGGCGGCTTCACCGTTGCCTGGATATGCGGCTTCTTCGCGTTCTTCGCGCCAGCCGGCGGGGGAGTGCGTGAGCTGGTGCTGACCGCCATACTCATGGGGACAATCGGGCGCGAGGACGCACTCGCCGTCGCTCTCGTGTCGCGGCTGCTGATGACCCTTGCCGACCTCCTGTGTGCGGGTGTCGGGGTGGCTTCCCTGGGACCAGCGAAGATGCGCGCGCTGCGGACCCGGGCTCGCGAACAGCGCGCCGCCGATATCCCGGTGACGCCGGCTTAGTGTTGACCGATCCGGCTCGCGGTCACGGGGCTGGCCGGCCCGCCCGCGAGGGGAGCGGCAGAGACCAGAACCCATCGGAGAAGCCGAGCACCACTCGGTAGTCAGTCTGACCGGGAGGCGTGACGAGCTCGAAGCCCACGGTCTCGGGCAGTTTCGGCCGCGCAGCACGGACGTCGCCACGCGGTATTCCATGCGTGCCTCCGCCTACGATCTGGCCCGCCGAGTCGATCACGACTGCGCATTCGACCGGTAATCCCTCACGCCACACCCAGCCGCGGATCCAGTGCGTGTTGCTATCCCTCGTATCGGAATCGACGACCCCGAAGGTTTCGACGGCGTCCACACGGAGTCTGCGTATCGCGGACACGTCGATCGAGTCATCCGGAGTGAGCCCGCATCCCAGGTCGAGCGGCCCGTCGAAGGGATAGTTCCCCATAGCCTTGAGGCGCTTGACGTTGCTCTCGCGGTTGGGCATCTGAAACTCGTACGGTCCGCCCCCTGCGTCGAACACGACGGCGGCCGCGAGGACGTCCTGCGCGTACGCGTCATTCAGCACAAGGGAGAACGCGGATGAGCTCGCAGCCCAAGCGATCACGATCGACGCAGCCACAGCGGCGATGCGAATCTCCCGCTTGACCGACGTCATGAGCATTCCGCAGGAAACAGCCGCGACCGCGATCCAGAACAGAGCCGAGAGAGACATGTACCGGCTCTGGGCGCCGTCGCCGTCGAAGTAGGCAGCGCGTGACGATGCGATCAGCCCACAGGCGAGGATTGCGTAGATGGCCACGCCCCACCAGGCGACCATCTGGTCGTTCGAGCGGCGGCTGTGATGCTCGATGAGCGCGACACCGAGGAGCGTCAGACCGATAACGCCTGCACCGATCGACAGCGGACTCGCCGTCGGATCCCACATCATGCCGAGTAGGGAAAGAAACGAGGATGCCAGCTGCGGAAGTGTGCTGTCGCCGCCAACGGACTCAGGGTTGCGCGTTAGAAGGTAAAAGGTGCCCGTAACGCCCAAGGCCGTCAGCGGCACCAGCCAGCGCCATCTCTCGCCACGACGCAGCAATGCGATCACTGCGATGGCCACCGGGGCGGCGAAACCGGTGCCGTATGAGGCGACAGCCGCCAGCGCGGCGCCGGTGGCGAGCAGCGTTCGGTCGCGAACCGCGAAGAGGATCGCGATGAGGGCGAACATATTCGCGGTGAGCCACGCCGTCCCACTCATGCCACGGGCGAAGTTCCACACGCCGGTCGGGCAGAACATCACGGCACTGATCCCGACGACGGCGGCTGCACGGAGCAATGGCGACCAGCTCCGGGGCAGCAGCATGCTGAGTACGACAATGGCGACGAGCGTGACCGCCACGCTGTACAGGCCCAACCCGCGGTTGGCGCCCGCGAAAAGCTCCGCGTTCAGGTAATAGACGACGTGGGGAATGACCATTGGATGCTCGTTCTGATAACTGAACAGACCGCGGATGGACAGATCCCCGTCCTCATCGATGAAGAGCGGCAGCGAGGCCCAATAGTCGAGGTACTGCATGTCGGTGGTGCCGAGGACTACCGACGCCATGTAGAGCGCGGGGGCTAGCGCTATCGCGTACACCAGATAGACCAGCCAGGGCTCGCGCGCCGTAATCGCGGCCCGCCAACGCGTCCGGCTGACCGGCGTCGCCTTCATTACCGCGTCGGTTGCTGCGTTGGCCGATCCAGCTCGTGGCCAGCGTGCGGATCGTCCAAGTGCGGATCGGCGTGGTCCGCGGGCGACGGAGGAGCCGCCTTCGAGGGTGGGGGGCCGAGCGGCTGGGCGGCCGGCGCGGACCTATCCAGGCTGGCCACCGGGGCGGAGGTATCCAGGCTTCGGTTGGTCCGGTGGATGATCAGCTCGGCCAGCAGGCCCATCCCGACCAGCTGCACCGCCAGCATCTCCAGCAGGACGCCCAGCTGCAGCAGGGGGCGAGTCCCGATGGCGTTGTCGGTCAGAACCCACACGCCGAGCAGGTAGAGCAGAATCACCGAACCGAGCAGGCCGAAGATCAGGCCGAAGCCGCCCAGCAGGTGCGAGGGGCGCCGGCCGTACTTGGTTATCGACACGACGGTGAGGAGGTCCAGCGCGCCGCGCGCGTAGCGCTCCAGGCCGTACTTGGATTTACCGTGGAGCCGCGGCCGGTGGTTGACGGCCATCTCGCACACCTTGAATCCCTTGGCGTGGGCAAGCGCCGGGACGTAGCGGTGCAGCTCACCATAAATCGGCACGGCGTCGTACACCTCGCGCTTGCCGACCCGCAGCCCGCTGTTGTGGTCGTTCAGCTTGAGTCCGGTGACCGCACCCGTGACCCGGTTGAAGAGCTTGGATGGCAGTCGTTTGCCGAGGGGGTCACGGCGGACCTTCTTGTAGCCGGTGACCAAGTCGTACCCACTCTCCACCTGTTCGAGGAGGCGGGGAAGTTCGCTGGGATCGTCCTGCATGTCGGCGTCCATCGTGATGATGATCCGACCAGTCACATTCTCGAGGCCGGCCGACAGTGCTGCGGCCTTGCCGAGGCTGGTGCCGAACCTGATGGCGCTCAACGTCGGCGTCGTGACCGCCGCCGCCTCGATCTGCTCCCAGGTGCCGTCGCTGCTGCCGTCGTCGATGAAGACGATCTCGTAACTGAGGTCAGGCCGGTCCGCCATCGCCGTGACGATCTCGCCGATCAGCGGGACGATCGTGTTCACCTCGTCCTTCGCCGGAATGAGTATGGATACGTCGGCGTCGCTCACCGCGAAGCCACCATAGCCTTCGCTCCGACCGCGGGGTCGACGGTGATGGTCGATGTCTGGTCTGGATACGGCAATGTCGGAGTCAGGCCGCGCAGGGGGCGCTCGGTCACCGGTTCGGCGGCGATGGCGCGGCGGTAGCGTCGGCGCTGAGTGTTGTCGAAGACGATCAGTCCCCCGGGAAGCAGGTGGGGGATCGCTGCGCGCAGGCACGCTTCCCGTGCACGGCCGTCGATCACGATGATCGCGAACGGCCCGGGCATGTCTTCGATCGCGGCAACGTAGCGTGCGAAGTCGAGGCCTTGGTTGCCACCTTTTGCGGATGGAATGGCCGGCTTATCCGACACAACCGGATCCACGACTCGATAGTGAATGTTCGGCTGCTGGGCCAGCCGAGGACCGATGCGGTCTGCGAACTTTCGGTCATGCTCGACGGAATACACCTCGTCGACCCGGCGAGCCAGCCACAGGGTGCTTGCGCCGGACCCCCACTCGAAGGCACTGATCGGACGTGAGTGGTTGCTGATCCAATCGTCGACGAAGTCGATGGCTCGGTAGGTCCACCATGGGACATCCAGCTCGGCCATTGCGAGCGAGTCGTAGGCGCACGTGAGGCTGTAGGCCCAGTGGCGTGCGCGGCGGTCGCGCGGCGGGGGCGTGTCGTTCAGAATCCCGACACGCGACAGCACATCGCCGGCGCTCCGAGCCGCAGCCGCGTATGCGTTCTTCAGGCGTAGTGTGGCGGTGCTGGTCATTGTGCCTTGGCAATCTAGGTCCGGTCCCTACACGGAGTGCGTTGCAGAGGACATGGGGCGGCATCCTAGATCGCGGACTCGCCGGAGCCACACCAGGGACCGCCGGCCGAGGCCGCCCACCTGTCGGTCAGCCGGCTGTCGACGAGCGGGACTACTCTGATGGCGCTTACGAACCGATGCGGCCTTCGTTCTCAGACACGACACCCCCGCTTCCGCCGGACGAGCTGATCGACCGAGTCACGTCCGGGGTCACGGAGGTCGTGCGCGCTGGCTTTCGGTCCTCCGGCCAGCGCTCGGTGGCCGACATCTCCCGGGCCCTGGCAGCCGTCGGCCGCTCGCTCGACGATTACGACCGGATACTCGAGTTCGGCTGCGGCTGCGGACGGATCATCGGATGGCTGGAGCCGCTCGCCGCATCAGCCGAGCTGCACGGGACCGACATCGACGAGTCCGCGATCGCCTGGTGCCGCGACAACCTTCCGTTCGCGGCCTTCGGAGTCAATCCGCATGAGCCGCCGACGAGCTACCCCGACGACCACTTCGACCTGATCTTCAACCACAGCGTGTTCACCCACCTGGACGAGGCCTACCAGGACATGTGGCTCGGGGAGCTGCGCCGGATCGCCAAGCCAGGAGGGACGGTCCTGCTCACGGTTCATGGGCCACAGGCGTTCGCCGAGACAGAGGTGGCCATGGCTGCTGGAGGTGACGATCCCGGCCCCTGGCGCGACCAGCTGGAGCGCGACGGCATCCTGTTCATCGAGCAGGACACCTACGTAGGCAGCATCTTCCCGGACTTCTACCACTCGACTTTCCACGCGCCCTGGTACGTGCTGGAGCACTGGGGCCGGGTCTTTAACGTCAAGGCCTACCTACCCGGCGCCGATCTCGGCTTCCAGGACATCGTCGTCCTCGAGCGTCCCGTAGACGAAGCGCATCCCCCTCCGCCGGTGCGGGCGCAGGTCGGCGGCGGCGCCACGCCTCCGGCACCATCCGCCGCAGCCGGCGGGGCGCTCGAACGCGTCGAACAGCGGCTGGCGCATGGGGTTCCCCCGCGGGGCCCGAGCCGTTTCGGCCGGCCCGGGGACCTGGCTCGTCGCGCGATCCTCCGACTGATCCGCCCCTACAGCGCGCACGAGCACGACCTCGATCGAGATCTCGCAGCGGCGATCCGCGCTACTCAGGCACGCGTCGACGAGTTGGAGCGGTCCGAGGCTCGCGTTTCGCCCGTCGTGCACGACATCCTGATTCGGCACAGCGAGCGGATGAAGCGGCTGGAGGCAGGGCTCCGCGACGAGATCGCGGAGGCGGCCAGGCGCGGGCGGAGCGACACCTAGCCCAAGTCCCGGATGTGTGTCAGGGCCCGGAGTTGCTACCCGCCCCCGGCGCCCGCACCGCAAGGGACAGCTCGAAGCGCGCGCCCGGGTCCTCCAGGTCGTCGCCGAAGAGCTCGCGCAGCTGGTCGAGCCGGTAGCGCACCGTCTGCGCGTGCACGTGAAGCTCACGGGCGGTGGCGGGCACGTTGCCCTGGTGATCGAGCCAGGCGGCCAGCGTCTCGGTCAGCCGCGCGCGGGAGCGATCGGTGCGGCCGGCCAGCGGCGCAAGCCTGCGCTCGGCGAGCTCCCGCAGGAGCGTTTGGTCGGCGTGCACGATCGCGTCGGCCAGCCGCTCCTCGGCAAGCACCAGCCCGGCCTCGCCGCTTGACAGCCGCAGCGCCTCCGTCGCGCGGCGCAGGCTGCGCCACGCCTCGGCGCCCGGCACCGTGGGGCCCAGGGCGGCCGTTCGACCCTCCACCGCGCGCTCGATCTCCGTTTGCCTCCCGGGCGCGGCCGCGTCCGGCACAAGGGCGCAGGGAATCCCCTCCTCGGTGCCCGCCACCAGCGATCCCGGCGGCAGCCGGCGCCCGACGGGTTGCTCGGAGTCGTCGCGCCAGACCAGCGCGGCCAGCCGGCGCGGCAGCTCCCAGCCGGCCTCGCGCGCGGCCGCTTCCAGCGTGGCGGGCTCCGCGGGCGGGGACTGTGCCAGCAGCGCCACCAGCGCCCGCCGCCGCCGCGCGGTCTCGCCCGCGGCCGCGGAACGCTCCTCCACGAACCCGGCGGCCGACCGGGCCGACAGCTCGTCGATGAATGCGAAGAAGCCCTCGGCCAGCAGGGAGAGCGTCTCGGCATCGAAGCCGGCCTCGCGACCGGCGGCCGCGGTTCGGCGCCAGGCCACCCGCGCGCCCACTCGGTAGGCGGCCAGCAGCGACTCCATGCTGCGCCCCTCGCGCGCCTCGCCGCGGCCCAGTGCCGCGTAGATGTCGGGGCGGCCGCCTGCGTCGGGGCGCCGCACCCCCTCCACGTCGTCCAGGAAGTCGGTGAGCGCGCGCTCGACGCCGCGCTGAATGGCCGCTCCGAACGCTCCCTCCAAGGGCCGGGAGTAGGCGGGCACGGAGTCGCGGATGGCCAGGATCATGGCGTCGGCCGTGCCTGCGGCGGAGGGCCGCAGCGCGCGCGCCACGCCGGCAGGTAGGTCGAGCCAGGGACGATCGGTCAGTTCGGTTCGCTTTTGTGGCTCAGACACAGTTCTCGACCCTCTGTCTTGGCGGAGGTGCCAAGACTTCCCCCTCGCTCATAAAGAGGATACGGCCCTGGCGAAATTTGGAGGAGCCCACGCATGAACGCAGCGACTGAAGCAGCGACCCAGGCAGCGCAGGACGCCATCGACGGCACCGACGCGCCGGAGGCCACCTTCTCCCTCGCCCTCTCCGACGACCAGCGCGACATCCGCGACTGGGTCCACGGGTTCGCGGAGAAGGTCGTCCGGCCGGCGGCCGCGGAGTGGGACGAGCGCGAGGAGACGCCCTGGCCCGTGATTCAGGAGGCCGCGAAGATCGGCCTCTACGGCTTCGAGTCGCTGGCCCAGTTCTGGGCCGACCCGACGGGCATCCAGCTGCCGATCGTGAACGAGGAGCTGTTCTGGGGCGACGCCGGCATCGGCATGTCGATCATGGGCACCACCCTGGCCGTGGCGGGGATCTTCAGCGCGGGCACGCCCGAGCAGATGGGCGAGTGGGTGCCCCAGTGCTACGGCACCGAGGACGAGCCGCAGGTCGGGGCCTTCTGCGTGTCCGAGCCCGACGCGGGGTCGGACGTGTCCTCGCTGCGCACGCGCGCGAAGTACGACGAGGCCAAGGACGAGTGGGTCCTCAACGGCCAGAAGGCCTGGGCCACCAACGGCGGCATCGCCAACGTGCACGTTGTGGTGGCCTCGGTGGATCCCGAGCTGGGCTCCCGCGGGCAGGCGGCGTTCGTGATCCCGCCGGCCACGAAGGGGCTCGAGCAGGGCACCAAGGTCAAGAAGCACGGCATCCGCGCGTCGCACACCGCCGACGTGTTCCTCGACGACTGCCGCGTGCCCGGCGCCTGCCTCCTGGGCGGCAAGGAGAAGCTCGACGAGCGGCTCGCCCGGGCGCGGGAGGGCAAGCGCTCCAAGAGCCAGGCCGCCATGCAGACCTTCGAGGCCAGCCGCCCGACGGTGGGCGCCCAGGCCATCGGCATCGCGCGCGCGGCGTACGAGTACGCGCTGGACTACGCGAAGGAGCGCGAGCAGTTCGGACGCAAGATCATCGAGAACCAGGCCATCGCGTTCACGCTGGCCGACATGAAGCTGGAGATCGACGCCGCGCGGCTGCTGGTCTGGCGGGCCTCGTGGATGGGCAAGGCCGGCCACAAGTTCACCAACGCCGAGGGCTCGATGTCCAAGCTCAAGGCGGGTGAGGTGGCGGTCTGGGTCACCGAGCGGGCGATCCAGATCCTGGGCGGCAACGGCTACACCCGCGAGTTCCCGGTGGAGCGGATGCACCGCGACGCCAAGATCTACACGATCTTCGAGGGCACCTCGGAGATCCAGCGGCTGGTGATCGCGCGCGCGATCTCAGGGATCCAGGTGCGATAGAAGATGGCAGTCGTGGCCCCGCCCAGGCAGCTCGAGCTGCAGGAAACGATGCTGCACGGACACCGCGTGGCCTACCGCCACGGCGGCGAGGGCCCGGTGATCGTGCTCCTTCACGGCATCACCTCCACCTCGGCCACCTGGGAGAAGGTGCTGCCCTACCTGGCCACCAGGTTCACCGTGATCGCTCCCGACCTGATCGGGCACGGCGACTCCGCCAAGCCGCGCGGCGACTACTCGCTCGGCGCGTATGCCAGCGGCGTCCGCGACCTGGTGGTGTCGCTTGGCTACGACAGCGCCACCTTCGTCGGGCACTCGCTCGGCGGCGGCGTGGCCATGCAGCTGGCCTACCAGTTCCCGGAGCGCTGCGAGCGGCTGGTGCTGGTGGACAGCGGCGGCCTGGGCCGCGAGGTCAGCCCGCTCCTGCGAGCAGCCACGCTGCCCGGATCGGAGTGGGTGCTGCCGCTGCTGGCCAGCGGCCGGATCCTCGACGCCGGCCGCGCCGTGGGCGGCCTTCTCGACCGCCTCGGACTGCGCGCGGGCACCGACATCGAGGAGATGGCCCGCGGCCACGCCACCCTCTATGACCGCGAGGCGCGCGAGGCGTTCGTGCACACCCTGCGCACGATCGTGGAGCCGGGCGGCCAGCGCGTCGATGCCAGTGACCGCCTCTACCTGGCGGAGAACGTGCCATTCATGCTGGTCTGGGGCGAGGACGACAGCATCATCCCGCTGGCCCACGGGGAGCGCGCTCACGAGCTCGTTCCCTCCAGCCGTCTCGAGGTCTTCCCGGGTGCCGGCCACTTCCCGCACGTGGACGAGCCGCAGCGATTCATCGACGTGCTCCTGGACTTCATGGACACCACCGACCCGGCGGACATGGAGCCGGAGCGGTGGCGGGCGCTGCTGCGGGACTGAGCGCCGCAACCAGCCGCCTACCCGACCTCCGCCACCAGGTCGGCCACCGAATCCACGATTCGCGACGCCCTGAACGGGTAGCGCTCCGCCTCGGAGCGGTCGGCGGTCACGCCGGTGAGCACCAGGATCGTCTCCAGCCCTGCCTCGATGCCCGACACCACGTCGGTGTCCATGCGGTCGCCGATCATCGCGGTGTGCTCGGAGTGGGCGTCGATCGCGTTCATGCCTGAGCGCATCATCAGCGGGTTGGGCTTGCCCACGTAGTAGGGATCGTGCGCCGGTGGCCCTGCTGATCAGCGCCGCCACCGCGCCCGTGGCCGGCAGCGGGCCCTCGCGGGTCGGGCCCGTGGGGTCGGGGTTGGTGGCGATGAAGCGGGCGCCGCCGGCCACCAGCCGGATGGCCTGGGTGATCCGCTCGAAGCTGTAGGTGCGCGTCTCGCCGAGAACCACGTAGTCGGGGTCGCGCTCGTTGAGTGTGTAGCCGGCCTCGTGCAGGGCGGTGGTCAGTCCCGACTCGCCGATCACGAACGCCGACCCGCCGGGCCGCTGGTCCTCCAGGAACTTGGCGGTGGCGAGTGCCGAGGTCCAGATCGACTCCTCCGGGACCTCGAGCCCGCTGGTGCGCAGCCGCGCCGCCAGGTCGCGGCGGGTGTAGATGGAGTTGTTGGTGAGCACCAGGAACGGGATGCCGTTTAGCTTCAGCGCGTCGAGGAAGTCGCTGGCGCCCGGGATCGCCTGCTCCTCGTGCACGAGCACGCCGTCCATGTCCATCAGCCACGACCTGATCTCCCTCTGGCTCACGGGGGCGCAGCTCTAGGGCGCGGCGGGTGCCATAGATTCCGCGCCGTGGCGGTCGACCTGCTCACCGGCTTCCCCGGCTTCATCGGCCGGCGGCTGGCCCGGCGACTGTTGGAGGACGACGGCGAGCGCACGATCGTCGCCCTGGTCGAGCCGCGGATGCTCGACTCCGCCCGCGCCGCGGCCGCCGAGATCGCGCCGGACCGGATCGAGATCGTGGGCGGGGACATCGCCGAGCGCCGGCTGGGGCTGTCCGACTCCGACCACGAGCGCCTCCGGGCCGAGGTGGCGCGGGTCTTCCACCTGGCGGCCATCTACGACCTGGCGGTGCCCGAGGAGCTGGCGCAACGGGTGAACGTGGACGGCACCGGCAACGTGCTGGAGCTGTGCGCCGCGGCCGAGCGGCTCGAGCGGCTGGCGTACGTGAGCACCGCCTACGTGGCCGGCCTGCGCACCGGCGTCGTCTACGAGCACGAGCTGGTCATGGGCCAGCGCTTCAAGAACCACTACGAGTCCACCAAGTTCCAGGCCGAGGTCTGGGCCCGGCAGTTCCTCGGCCGCGTGCCCATGACCATCCTGCGCCCGGCCATCGTGGTGGGCGACTCGCGGACAGGGGAGACGCAGAAGTTCGACGGCCCCTACTACCTCCTCCGCGCGGTGGCCCGCGCCCAGAGCACCGGCCAGCCGCTCATGCAGTTCGGCCGCTCGCAGGCGCCGTTCAACGTCGTGCCGGTGGACTATGTGGTGGAGGCCATCGCGTCGGCAGCGTCGGCGCCCGACGCGGAGGGGGAGACCTTCCACCTGGTCGATCCCGATCCGCTGTCCTCGGGCGAGCTGCTGGGCGAGCTCGCGCGGCGCTACGGGGCCGACCCTCCCAAGGGCAGCATCCCGCCTGCTGTGGCCGCCGCAGCGCTGCGCGTGCCCGCGGTGCGGGCCCGGATGGGCGGCACCCCCCGGGAGTCCATCCCCTACCTGAACCACCCGGTGGTGTTCGACATGCGCCGCACACTCGACGTGCTGGGCGCGCGCGGGCTCACGCCGCCGCGGTTCACCGACTACGCCGACAGCATGGTGAGCTTCTTCAAGGCCCACGAATCCGACCCGGCGCTGGCGCCCAAGGCGGGATAGGTCGAATGGCTGCCACCGCTCAGCTCCTGGGGACGCCCTTCGTGGCGGTCGTGACCGGCGCATCCAGCGGCATCGGCGAGGCCACGGCGCGGCGCCTGGCCCGCGAGCCCGGCGCCCAGCTGGTGCTGGTGGCGCGGCGCGAGGACCGGCTGCAGGCGCTGGCCGGCGAGCTCGCGAACGCAACGTTCGTGGCGGTGGACCTGACCGACCCCGACGCCCCTCGGCGCGTGCTCGAGCACGTGCAGGAGCGTCACGGCCGGCTCAACCTGCTGGTGAACAACGCGGGCGCGGCATGGCGCGCGACCTTCGGCGACGGCGGCTACGACAACGTGAAGCGCACGATGGACGTGAACTTCGACGCCGTCGTGCGGATCACCGAGGCCCTGCTGCCGCTGCTGCGCAGCTCGGCGCCGAGCGCGATCGTGAACGTGTCGAGCACGGCCGGCCGGGTGGCCAGGGGCGGCTCCGGCGCCTACTCGGCGAGCAAGTTCGCCCTGGCCGGGTGGACCGACGCCCTCCACCTGGAGGAGGCGCCCAACGGGGTGCACGTGGGCATGGTGCTGCCGGGCTTCATCGCCACCGAGGGCTTCCCGCAACGCGAGCTGGTGGACAAGCGCGCCACGCGCTGGACGGTCTCCACGCCCGAGGCGGGCGCGGAGGCCATCGTGGACGCGGGCCTGCGCGGCCGGCCCGAGCGCTACGTGCCGCGCGCCTACGGCGTGCTGGCGGCACTGCGCGTGGTGGCGCCGCGGCTGGTGCGGCGGGCCCTGAGCGGGGGCAGCGCCCAGGTGCTGGTCACGCGCACCGGGCCCGACGAGAAGCCTTAGCCGCCGGCCGCCTCCCAGCGCGCGTAGAGCTCCTCCACGCGCCGACGGGCGTCTGCATGGCGGGCCGACGACGCCGCAGCGCGGTCGGGGTCCGCCCACGCGCCCGGGTCGGCCAGGTCGTCCTCGAGCTCGCGAAGCCCGGCCTCGGCGGCCTCGATCTCGCGTTCCAGCCGGCGTTGGTCACGCTGGGCGTTCTTGGACGGCCCGCTCCGGGCGCGCGGCGGGCGAGCCGCCGCCTTCCGTCGCTTCGGCTCGGCGGGTGAGGGGTCGTCGTTCTCGGAGGCCAGCCGCGCCTGGCGCGCCTCCACGTACTCGGTCCAGCCGCCCTCGAAGCTGCGCAGCCGCCCGCCGTCGATGGCCACGGTGCGGGTGCCCACCGCGTCGAGCAGCGCGCGGTCGTGCGACACCAGCAGCAGCGAGCCGGGAAAGCCGGTGAGAGCATCCTCCAGCGCCTCGCGGCTCTCCACGTCCAGGTGGTTGGTGGGCTCGTCGAGTACCAGCATGTTCGCGCCGGAGTGCACCAGCAG
This sequence comes from uncultured Thermoleophilaceae bacterium, assembly GCA_963755215.1. GTDB lineage: Bacteria > Actinomycetota > Thermoleophilia > Solirubrobacterales > Thermoleophilaceae > JAAYBF01. The sequence goes on along the minus strand of CAVWIW010000001.1, from coordinate 46,376 downwards.
CGCCAGCGACAGGCGCCGCAGCTCGCCCCCGGACAGGCCGGTCACCGGCTTGTCCACCTCGTCGCCGGAAAACAGGAACCGGCCCAGCAGCGCGCGCGCCTTGCCCGGGGTCAGGCCCGTGGCGCGCTGCACGGCGTCCAGCACGGATCCCGTGCCCGACAGCTCCTCGGCGTGCTGGGAGACGTATCCGACGGTCACGTTGTGACCCGTGCGCAGCTTGCCCTGCGGGAGCGGCCGCTGGCCGGCGAGCGTCTGGACCAGGGTGGTCTTGCCCGACCCGTTGGCGCCCACGAGCGTCACGTGCTCGCCGCGCTCGACCCACAGCCCGGCGTCATCGAGCAGCACCCGTCCGGGCACCTCGATCCGACCGTCCTCGAGCTCGAACACCACCCGGCCCGAGCGCTCGGGCTGGGCGAAGGAGAAGGCCAGCGACCTGCCCTCGCCCGGGTCGCGCTCCACGCGCTCCATCTTCTCCAGTCGTTTCACGCGCGACTGGGCCTGGCGCGCCTTGCTGGCCTTCGCTCGGAACCGCTCCACGAAGCGCTCCAGGCGCGCGATCTCGGCTTCCTGGCGCTCCACGGCGCGGCCAAGCGCCAGCTCGCGCGCCGCCTTCTCCTTGCGCCACGCGTGCCATGGCCCCGCGAAGAAGCGGCCGCGGCCGGCTTCGAGCTCGAGCACCGAGGTTCCCACCGCCTCGAGGAACCAGCGGTCATGGGCCACCAGGACGATTGCCGCGTCCAGGGCCACCAGGTGCTGCTCGAGCCATTCCAGCGACGGGATGTCCAGGTGGTTGGTGGGCTCGTCGAGCAGCAGCAGGTCGGGCGCGCCCGAGAGAGCGCGGGCCAGCGAGGCGCGCGTGAGCTCACCGCCCGAGAAGGTGGACAGCGCCCGATCGAGGTCGTCGTCGCCGAAGCCCAGGCCGCGCAGGGTCACCAGCGCGGCGTCGCGCCAGCGGTAGCCGCCGCGCACCTCGAAGCGCTCCTGGGCAGCGCCGTAGGCCCGCATCGTGGCCTCGTCGTGCGCGCCGGCCGCCATCTCGCCCTCCAGGCGCTCCAGCTCGCGCTCCAGCGCCACCGTGTCCTGCGCCCCCGCGAGCACGTACTCCCGCAGGCTGAGCCCGCGCTCGCGTGGCGGGCGCTGATCGTGCAGCGCCACGCGCGTGCCCTTGGCGAACGTGAGCGCGCCGCCGTCCACCGACGCGTCGCCCGCCAGCATCCGCAGCAGCGTGGTCTTCCCGGACCCGTTCCGGCCCGACAACGTCATCCGGTCGCGGCGCTCGAGCTTGAAGGAGACACGGCGAAGCAGCGGGCTGCCCGCCACGTCCTTCGCCAGATCCGATGCGATGACCACCGCCATGAGCGGCGGTGAATGCTAGGGCCGGCTCCCCTCCCGGCCGCGCCGGGGCCCCGCTGCCCTCAGGGCCCGGTGTACCCGTTCGCGTAGCAGGGCGTGCCGGGACACGGGTCGGTCAGGAGCCTGCCGCCAGGCAGCAGGAACTGATCCTTCATGTCGCGGGCGATCTGCGTCCGGCGCGGGTACTCGTGGGGGTCCTGGCCCTCCCGCGGCGGCACGTTCTCCACCGGCGGGGGCGGGGTGCCCAGTGGGTTGGCCGCCGTGAACGGCCCGGCGTCGAACACGAACAGGCCCGACCCCTGGAACGGGTAGCGGCGGATTGGCTCGATCCCGTAGAACGGCTCCACGTCGGTGCTGCGCCCCGGGTCCACGCCGGGCACGTGCACGCGGGCGCCGATGGTCCGCGCCGCGATGTCGGCCGTGAGCGGCGCGACCTGATGGTCTCCGAGCGCCACGTGGTAGAGCACCTGGTGCCTGGGGTGTCGCGATAGGTGCGGTCGGTCAGGTGCGACTGGTAGCCGTTGGGGTCGCCCCGGTCCCACGTGTTGCTAAGCAGCGAGTAGATGAGCGCGCGGTCCAGCGAGCTCGTGTAGCTGCCGTTCACCAATGAGCGGAACGGGTCGAAGTCCACCGACCGCTGGATGAGGATCGGGTAGTTGATGCCCGGGACGCCGAGCACCGACCGGGTGAGGTCCGGGGCGACCGCTGTGAGCACGCCGCCCTCGATCCCGCCCTGGCTGTTGCCGTCGTAGAACAGGCTCGGCCGGCCGCGACCGAAGTCCTTGATCAGCGACTCGCCGCCCAGCTGGAAGGCGGGGTGCGAGCCCAGCCCGCTCGGGTGAATCATGGCCCGCCCGAGGTACAGGTAGTCCAGCACGCCCTGCTGGAGCCGGTCGACGATCGGCGGGAAGTTCGAGAAGTCCTGCGAGGCCTTCAGCGCCTGGCCGATGTCCTGGTCGTCGCCTGGTGCCGCCGGGGCGTCGGAGAGGCCGAGCCAGAACGTGCCGCAGACCACGAACTTCTTCTGTGCCGCCAGGGTCTTGAGCTGGCCCTGCGCGCTCGACCCGCTGTCCAGCGGATTGCCCAGCAGGCCGTGGCCGTAGATCAGCGCCCGGCCCTCGCCCGCCGCCAGGCCACGCGGGATCACGCACCGGAACTGCGCGTCGATCACGTTCCCCGGCTTCTGCTCGGGCAGGCCGTCGGCGCCGAGGTTGAAGAGGCTGCCGGCCGGGCAGCCCTGGCGCTGCAGGTAGCACGGCACGCGCACCGTGCCGCTCACCACGCGCTCGATCTCGGGGTCCTGGGCCGGCGTGGGGTTGGTCACCGACGTGACCGCGAACTGCGGCGAGGCGCCCTGCACCCGCAGGTCGTCCAGGTCTCGGTCGCCCAGCTGGGCGAACGCGTCGTCGCGCAGGCGCAGCATCCGCCCGGCGGTGCTGCGGTTGCTGGCCACGGTGAAGTCCCAGGCCAGGTACAGGTCGTGGCGGGAGATCCCGGCCTTGCGCAGTGTCCTGAAGATCGACTCCATCGCCGGACGACGTGCCTCGACCGCGCCGGAGTCCGTGCGACGGCGGTCGCGATAGGCGCGGAACACCGGCGGCGCGGGAATGCTCGCGCCGGCCGCTGTCTTGAGGTTGCGCAGCGCCACCACATAGCGCCCGCGCTCGTCCAGGTTCTTGGCGGGGTGGATCAGCAGGGCGGTGGTCTCCGGCGTGGTCCCCCCAGAGTCGATCTCGACCCAGATCAGCTGGCGGCGGTGGGTGCGGGTGTCGATGAGCACCGCGGGCTGACGGCGGTCGTAGGTCCGCGCCAGGTCGGTCAGGGGCACGAAGCCCGTGCGCTCGACGGCCGCCTTGCTGTCGAGCCCCGGCACCTTCAGCGTGATCTGCTGGTTGGGGCTGAAGCCGTCGTTGCGGTTGAACTCGGTGGGGTCGATGCGCGCGCCCGCGCCGTTGGCGGGCAGCGAGTCGCGGCTCAGGTTCAGCCGCAGCCCCGTGGGCGTGCTGCGGTCGCGCTTGGTGAAGTAGTCGTTGGGGAACGGGAGCAGGCAGCTACCGCCGCCGATCGGGTCACAGCGGTCGGCGTTGGGCGCGTCCACGTGCACGACCGGCTTGCGTCCCTTGCCGCCCGCCGAGGCGGCCTCCGCGGCCAGCATCGAGGTGGCTCCCAGCGCGGCAGCGACGCACACGCACAGGCGGATCCGAACAGCTGCTCCCCTCACCGGCTCTCTCCTCCTCGTTCGAGCGCGGCGAGCCTACCTCACCGCCGTGGTGGCGCGAGCCGGTTCCGGCCGCTCAGAGCACCGCACGCGTCCATGCAGTAGCTGCCCCCGTCGAAGTTAGGGTGGCTCCGGTGGCCTCCGCCTCGACTCTGGAGGAGCTTCCTCGCGACTCTCGGGCGCTGCTCGACGAGGTCTATGTGGGGCACCTGGGCGCGATCGACGACCACGGCGCGCCGCGAGTCCTGCCCGTGACCTTCGCGGTGGCCGACGGTCGCGTCTGGAGCGCGGTGGACTCCAAGCCCAAGCGCCGCCCGGGCGAGGATCTCGCGCGCGTGAGGTGGCTGCGGGAGCGCCCGCGGGCCGCGATCACCGTGGACCGCTACGACCACGACTGGAGCCGCCTGGCCTGGGTGCAGCTGCTGGGCGACGTCGCGGTGCTGGACGCCGGCGGCCAGGACGCCGCGCTCGCGGCGCTGACGGAGCGCTACCCCGCCTACCGCGCCCAGCCGCCGCCCGGCCCGCTGCTGTGCCTGGAGGTGGACCGGGCCCTGTGGTGGTCGGCGGCCGGGGCGCCGTGACTCGAGCCGGTGGTCACTCGCCCGCCGGCAGCTTGCGCGCGCGCCTGCCCATGCCCCGCCATGGGTCGCCGGCTTCCTCCATGCGGTCGGCCACGTTGCGGACGTTCCAGCGGTCGGGTCGCAGGTTGCGATCCGAAAGCTCCTCCCACCGCACCGGCACCGCCACCGGCGCGCGGTCCCGCGGGCGCACTCCATACGGGCCCACGGCGTGCTGCGCGTAGGCGTTGCGGTTCACGTCCACGTAGATCTTGTCCCCGCGGTCGACCTTCTTCCACTCGAGCGTGAGCCGCTTGGGGTCGTCGGCCACCATCGCCTCGGCCAGTGCCCGCGCGAACCCGTGGACCTCCGAGAAGCCCGGACCGCGGCGCAGCGGGCACACCACGTGCACTCCGCGGGAGCCCGTGACCATGGCGTAGGGCACAAGCCCCGCGTCTCGCAGCCGCTCGCCGGCTTCGCGTGCGGCTGCGCGCACGTCGGCGAACCCGCCGCCCGAGGGGTCGAAGTCCAGGATCAGGCGATCCGGCTCGCGCGGGCGGTCCGCGCGCGAGAGCCAGACGTGGGGGGTCACCACGTTCTGGCCGGCCAGGTAGACGAGCGTAGCCGCCTCCGATGCGATCGCATGCGTCACGGTCCCGCCGCGCTTGGGCACGGTCGCCCTGGCCACCCAGTCCGGGAAGTAGGCCGGAACCGCCTTCATGAAGAAGCCCTTGCCATCGACGCCGTCGGGGAACGCCTGCAGGGCCAGCGGCCGGCCCTCCACGTAGGGCAGCATCAGCGGCGCCACCCGCTCGTAGTGCTCCGCCAGCTCCCGCTTGGTCACCTTCGGCTTGGCGAACAGGAGCTTGTCGGGGTGGGTGAGCTTCACCCGCCGGCGCCCGACCTTCAGATGCTCGGTCATCCCTCGCGCACCACCTCGGAGGCTGCCTTGTCGAACCGCAGGCCGAGGAAGCGCGGGTGGCGCAGGCGGCCGTGGCGGGTCCATTCCGTGAAGCCCACCTGAGCCACCAGCTCGGGCTCCGCCCAGGTGACCTCGCGTTCCTTGATGTCGCCGACGTCCGCGAACGGCGGCGTGTCGCGGTGAAGCGGCGCGAGCCGGCCGGCCAGGTCTCGCAGCGTCTCACGGCCGAAGCCGGTGCCCACCTTGCCCGCGTACAGCAGGTCGCCATCGCTGTGATACCCGCACAGCAGCGCACCGAGCTCCGCGCGGGAGCCCTTCGGCGCGGTGTAGCCGCCGATCACCAGCTCCTGGGCGCGGTCGCACTTGAACTTGAGCCAGTCACGGGAGCGCTTGCTCGCGTAGGGGCTGTCGGCCCGCTTGGCGATCAGGCCCTCCCATCCCTTGCGGCAGGCCTCGGCGAAGAGTGCTTCGCCGTCGCGGTTGCGGTGCTGGGTGACCCTCAGGTCCCCACCCGGCTCGATCGCGGCCTTCATCAGCCGCTTGCGCGAGCGCAGCGGCAGCGGGCGGACGTCGCGCCCCTCCAGCCACAGCAGGTCGAAGGCGTACAGGAACACCCGCACCGGGCGGTGCCCGCGCTGGGCGAGGCGGGCAAAGCTCGTCTGCGCGCCCTCGAAGGCCACGACCTCGCCGTCAAGGGCGAAGCTCTGGCAGCGCTGCTTGCCTAGCGCGGCGGCAAGCTCGGGGTAGCGGGCGTTCAGCGACAGGTCGTTGCGGGAGAGCAGGCGCACCCGGTCCCCCGACCGGATGGCGACGCAGCGGATGCCGTCCAGCTTGCGCTCGAAGACCCACTCGGGGTCCGAGAAGCGCTCGTCGGTGAGCACCGCCTTCATGGCGTCCGAGCCCTTGGGCGGGCCCGAGCGCCTGACCAGGCGGCGCTCGTCGTCGGGCAGTGCTCCCAGCGCCCTCTCCGCGGACGTCACTCGCCGTGCTCCGCGGCCACCTGCTCGACCGTCCGGCCCGACAGCACCGACTCCGGCTGCGTGCTCGCCGGCCGGCGCCGCGCGTCGGCCTCCTCGTCGCGGCGCTTGACCAGCAGCCACTGGGGCTTGTCGCCCCCGCGGGTGCGCTGCAGCGTGTAGCCGCCGCGCAGCTTCTGGCCCTCCAGCCATACCGACACATGACCGCGCTCCAGCGCTTCGCTCATCGGTTCGTCGCCAAGCGGGCGGTAGACGCCCGTGTCCCACACGATCACCGACCCCGCGCCATAGAGGCCCTTGCCGATCACGCCCTCGAAGTCGCCGTAGTCGAGCGGGTGGTCCTCCACCTGGACCGCCAGCCGCTTCTCGCGCGGGTCGGTGGATGGCCCCTTCGGCACGGCCCACGAGGCCAGGACGCCGTCCACCTCCAGGCGCAGGTCGTAGTGCAGGTTGCGCGCGGCGTGCTTCTGGATCACGAACATCGGGTCGGAGCGCCGCGCCTGGCGGCGCCGAGAGCCCGCCGGCTCCCCCGAGCGCGAAAGGTCGCGCTTGGCCCGGTAGCGGTCGAGCTTGCGCTCCGCCATACACGGTGTTCTACCGATGCCGGCGCGCGCAGGGCCGTCGGTAACCTCGAGCCGGATGGAGTCAGCCGCCGCCCACAGCCCACTCGTGTTCGACGCCACCGAGGCCGACTTCCAGCAGCGTGTGGTGGAGCGCTCGCGCGCGGTGCCCGTGCTGGTGGACTTCTGGGCCGAGTGGTGCGGGCCGTGCCGGCAGCTTGGACCGGCCCTGGAAGCCGCAGTGAACGGGCGCGGCGGCAAGGTCGAGCTGGCCAAGGTCGACGTGGACTCCAACCAGCGGCTCGCGGCCCAGTTCCGCGTTCAGGGCATCCCGGCCGTCAAGGCCTTCCGCGACGGGGCGCCGGCCGCCGAGTTCACGGGCGCGATCCCGCCGGCCCAGATCGAGGCGTTCCTGGACACGCTGGTGCCCTCCGAGGCGGAGGAGCTGGCGGCCGCGGCGGCCGAGCAGGGCGACGAGGAGGGGCTGCGCCGCGCGCTCGAGCTGGACCCGAGCCGGGCGGAGGCCGCCGTGGCGTTGAGCCGGCTGTTGCTGCGGCGCGGGGAGCCCGCGGAGGCGCTGGCCACGGCCGAGCGCTTCGCGACGACGGACTTCGTGGCCGGGGGCCTGGCGGCGCGGGCGCGCATGGAGCTCGGGGGCGACGACGCGCCTACGGAGGCCTTCGCGGCCTGGGACGAAGGCGACTTTGAGGGCGCGCTCGAGCTGCTTCAGGAGGCGGTGGGGCAGGCCGGCGACGCCGACCGCCGCGACTCGCTGCGGGCCGTGATGGTGGGACTGTTCACCGAGCTCGGCGCGGACCACCCGCTGGCGCGCGAGCACCGCCGGCGCCTGGCGGCGGCGCTCAGCTAGGACGCCGGGACGGTCGCTCGCGGGTCAGGAGGAGGGGCGCGGGGCTCTCAGCCGCAGCCCGTGTTGTTCCCGCAGCTCGAGCACGTGTAGCACGAGCCGGTGCGCTGCATCATGCCGCCGCACTGGCCGCAGGCCGGCCCCAGGTCGAAGCCCGACAGCTGCGCCGGGTGCACCGGCGGCTCGTCGGTCATCGCCTCAGCGGCGGCACGCGTCGTGCCCGGCTGCTGGATCTCCGGCTCGGCCACGGCGCCGCCGTTGCCGGAGTGCCCGTTGCCGCCGTTGGTCCCGCCGTTCGTGGGCCCTGCGGTGTCGCCGCGCATGAGCGCCTCCTGCTCGGACTTGCGGGTCCGCACCTCGGGGGTGAGGATGCCCAGCTCCTCCTGCAGGTCCACGTCGAGGAACCGCGACGCCAGCCAGCGCATGATGTAGTCGGGCATCGACTTGGCGAACGGGATCTCCGGGTTGGTGGTGATCCCCTCCGGGTCGAAGCGCATGTAGGAGAACTTGCGCACCAGCGTCTCGAGCGGCACGCCGTACTGCAGCGCGATCGAGATCGACGTGGCGAACGCGTTCATCATGCCGCGCAGCGTCGAGCCCTCCTTGCCGATGTCGGTGAGGAAGATCTCGCCAACCGACCCGTCCTCGTACATGCCGGCCGTGATGTAGCCCTCGTGGCCGGCGATCGAGAACTTGTGCGTGATCGACATGCGCTCGCGCGGCATCCGCCGGCGCAGCGGGCGCTGCTCCTGGGCCGCCGGGGCCGCCTCTGCGTCGTCGTCCTTGGCGTCCTGCGCCTCGGTGCGGAGCGCCTGCGCGGTCTTGGAGCCGTCGCGGTAGATGGCGAGCGCCTTGAGGCCGAGCTTCCAGCCCTGCATGTAGGTGTCGGCAACGTCCTCGACCGTTGCCTCGGCGGGCAGGTTCACCGTCTTGGAGATCGCGCCCGAGATGAACGGCTGAGCGGCGGCCATCATCTTGATGTGGCCCATGTGTGAGATGGCCCGCTCGCCCACGGCCACGTCGAACACCGGCAGGTGCTCGTCCTTGAGCTCGGGTGCGCCGACGATCGTGCCGCTCTCGTTCACGTGCGCCTCGATCTGGTCGATCTGCTCGCGCGTGTAGCCGAGCCGCTCCAGGGCCGGCGGGACTGTGCGGTTCACGATCGTCATCTGGCCGCCGCCCACCAGCTCCTTGAACTTGACCAGCGAGAAGTCCGGCTCGATGCCCGTGGTGTCGCAGTCCATCAGGAACGAGATGGTCCCGGTGGGGGCGAGCACGGTGGCCTGGGCGTTGCGGTAGCCGTAGACCTGCCCGAGCTCCACGGCCTCGTCCCACGACCGCTTGGCCGCGGCCGCCAGCCGCTCCTCGACCAGCGTGTCGCTGAGCTCATAAGAGGCGTCACGGTGCTTGCGCATGACGTGCAGGTGCGGGTCGCGGTTCTCGGCGAAGCGCTCGTATGGGCCCACCGCGGCCGCCACCTCGGACGACTTGCGGTAGGCGCGGCCGGTCATCAGCGCGGTGATGGCGCCGGCCATGGCGCGGCCCTCGTCGGAGTCGTACGGAAGGCCGTTGGACATGAGCAGCGCGCCGAGGTTGGCGTAGCCCAGGCCGAGCTGACGGAAGGCGCGCGCGTTGGCGCCGATGCCCTCGGTCGGGTAGCTCGACGGGCCGACCACGATCTCCTGGGCGAGGATCATCACGTCGACCGCGTGCTCGAAGGCGTCGGTGTCGAAGGTGCCGTCGGCCCGGCGGAACTTCATGAGGTTGAGCGATGCGAGGTTGCACGCCGAGTCGTCCACGTGCATGTACTCCGAGCACGGGTTGGACGCGTTGATCCGGCCCGAGTTCGGGCAGGTGTGCCACTCGTTGATGGTGGTGTCGTACTGGACGCCCGGGTCGGCGCAGCGCCACGCGGCGTCGGCGATCTGCTCCAGCACCTCGGCGGCCTTGTGGGTGTCCACCGGCTCGCCGTCGGCGCGCGCCAGCGTCTGCCAGTCCTCGCCGCGCTCGGCGCGCCGCATGAACTCGTCCGACACGCGCACCGAGTTGTTCGCGTTCTGGTACTGGATCGAGGTGAAGCCCTCGCCGTCGATCGACATGTCGAAGCCGGCGTCGCGCAGGGCGGCCGCCTTCTCCTCCTCGCGGGCCTTGCACCAGATGAAGTCCAGGACATCCGGGTGGTCGATGTCCAGCACCACCATCTTGGCTGCCCGCCGCGTCTTGCCGCCGGACTTGATCGTGCCGGCCCACGAGTCGGCGCCGCGCATGAAGGAGACCGGGCCGCTGGCGGTGCCGCCCTTGGACAGGTGCTCCATCGAGCCGCGGATGTTTGAGAGGTTGATGCCCGACCCGGAGCCGCCGCGGAAGATCTTGCCCTCCTTGGTGTTCCAGTCGAGGATCGACTCCATGGTGTCCTCGACGCTGAGGATGAAGCAGGCCGAGCACTGCGGGCTGTCCTCGAAGCCCACGTTGAACCACACGGGCGAGTTGAAGGCCGCGATCTGGTGCAGAAGGATGTGGGTGAGCTCGGCCTCGAAGGCGTCGCCGTCCTCGGCGGTGGAGAAGTAGCCGAGCTGACGGCCCCAGCCGGCGATGGTGCCGGCCACGCGGCCGATCATCTGGCGTACCGAGTGCTCGCGCTCGTCCGAGCCGAGGCGGCCGCGGAAGTACTTCTGAGCGACGATGTTGGTGGCGTTCTGCGACCACGCCGCGGGGAACTCGACGCCGCGCTGCTCGAACGCCGGGCTCTCCGGGTCGCCGATGACGGCGTCGCGGAGCTCCCACTCGACCGCGTCGAACGGGTGCTCGCCGGCTTCCGTGAACCGCCGCTCGATGGTCACTCCATCGGTGCTCGGGCTGCTCTGAACTGCGGCGGTACGGCTACTCGGCATGACCTCTCCTCACTGCATCGCGCTTGTTGGAAACGTCCCCATCCGGATCTATGGGGGAAAGACCGATGTTGCTCCTCGCCCCGGATGGAACGGGGGCCCCGGAAAGGGCCTGCAACTCGGCCAGGAAATCGTCCGGGCCGTCGAAGTTCCGGTACACGGAGGCGAAGCGTATGGCCGCCACTCGGTCCAGGCCCGCGAGGGCCTTCAGCGCGAGCTCGCCGATCCGCTCCGCGTCCGCCTCGCCGCCGTCGCGGCGCACCTCCGACTCGATGCCGTCGGCGATCGCCTCGAGCTCCGGCACGCTCACGGGCCGCTTGGTGACGGCTCGCAGCAGGCCTCCCAGGAGCTTCTGGCGGTCGTACTCCTCGCGCCGGCCGTCGCGCTTGCGGACGCCCAGCGAGAGCGCTTCCACACGCTCGTAGGTGGTGAAGCGGCCGCCGCACTCCGAGCACTCCCGGCGCCTGCGCACGGCGTCGCCCGGCTCGCTGAGCCGTGAGTCGACCACGCGCGTGGAGTCGAATGAGCAGAGCGGACAGCGCATATCTCGCTACGACATGTGGTGTGGAAGGGGGTTCGGCACCACTACATATTGTGGCAGCGCCGCCGGACGGACGAAGGCCGGGATGTCGCTCGGAGGGCGCTTTTCAGCGCAGAGAGGAGAGCGTGCGCTCGAGCCCGTCGGGCACGGACACCTGCGCGGTCCATGCCAGCTCCTCACGCGCGCGCGTGGAGTCGAGCGCGATGTGGCGCACCTCGCCAAGGCGCTCCGGCTCGTGGTGGGCCTCGAACGGCCCATCGGACTGCTGCCCCAGCGCCTCGACGATGTCGAGCACGGTGGTCTGCACTCCCGTGCCGATGTTCACCGCGCCGCCCACCTCGGCCGAGGCCGCCAGGAGGTTGGCCTCCACCACGTCGCCCACGAACACGTAGTCGCGCGTCTGTAGCCCGTCGCCGAAGACGGTGGGCTGGCCGCCGTCCAGCACCTTGCCGCAGAAGATCGCGATCACCCCGGCCTCGCCGAGCGGGTCCTGGCGCGGGCCGTAGACGTTGCCGTACCGAAGCGACACCGTGGACAGGCCGTGCAGGCGGTGGAAGAGCAGGCAGTAGTGCTCGGCGCAGAACTTGGAAAGGCCGTAGGGCGCCTCCGGGGCCACGGGATGGTCCTCCGGCGCGGGCAGGGTCTTGCCCTCGCCGTAGATGGCACCGCCGGTGGACGTGTTCACCACCCGCCGGACGCCGGCCTGGCGGGCCGCGTCCAGCACGTTGATGGTGCCCTCCACGTTGATCCGGGAGTCCAGCGCCGGGTCCGCGGTGGACCGGCGCACGTCGATCTGGGCGGCCAGGTGGAAGATGGCCTCCGGCTGCGCGGCCGAGACCGCCTCGAGTACGCCGGGCTTGTCACGCACGTCGAGCTCCACCAGCTTCGCCCCGGAGTCGATGGCGCCGTCCAAGTTCTCGCGCCGGCCCGTCGAGAGGTCGTCGAGCACCGTGACCTCGTCGCCCCGCGAGAGCAAAGCGTCGACGAGGTTCGAGCCGATGAATCCGGATCCGCCGGTGACGAGGGCGCGCATGCGGCCGCGCATGGTAGAGCGCGGGCCAGCGGGCCGGGGCTCCGGGTCCGCCAGAGCCCTTGGTAGCGTCGCCGGGGTGCCCGGCCTCTTCGTCACCTTCGAGGGAATCGACCGCTCGGGCAAGACCACGCAGGCGCGGATGCTGCTCGAGGCGCTGGGCGATCAGGCGGTCGGCGTGCGCGAGCCGGGCGGCACGCCCGCCGGCGAGCGGCTGCGGGCGGTGCTCAAGGATCCGGAGGTCGAGCTCTCGCCCGCCGCGGAGGCGCTGCTGTTCGCGGCCGCGAGGGCGGAGCTCGTGGCGCAGGTGATCGCGCCAGCGCTCGAGTCCGGGCGGATCGTGGTCTCGGATCGCTTCCTGGACTCCTCGCTGGCCTACCAGGGTGCGGCGCGGGGCCTGGGCGTGGAGGAGGTCGAGCGCATCAACCGGTTCGCCACCGGCGGGCTGGAGCCAGACCTGACGCTGCTGCTGGAGCTCGACACCGCCGCCGCCGCGGCGCGCGGTGCCGAGGAGGACCGCTTCGAGAGCGAGGGCGCCCGGCTGCAGCAGGCGGTGGGGGACGCCTACGCCCAGATGGCGGCCGCGGCGCCCAACCGCTGGCGCCGGATCGCAGCCGACAGGCCGCCGGAAGCGGTGCACGCCGACGTGCTGGCCGCGGTCACCGCCCGCTTGGCTGTGGCTACCGGGAGCGGCGCGTGAGCGAGCACCCGGCGCTGGCGGGCACCGAGGACCAGCCGCAGGCGCGGATGGCGCTGGCGGCCGCGCTGGCTGGAGGCCCCTCGCACGCGTATCTCTTCCACGGGCCCGCGGGCGTGGGCAAGCGCAGCGCGGCGCGGGCCTTCGCGGCCGAGCTGTTGGCCGAGGGCCAGCCCGATCCCGATGGCGTGCGGCGGCGGGTGCAGGCCGGCTCGCATCCCGACCTCACCTGGGTGCGGCCCACCGGCGCGCACGTGATGCGCACCGAGGACGTGGCGGACCCGGTGGTGGCGGCTGCCTCCCGGACGCCGTTCGAGGCGTCCCGGCGCGTGTTCGTGCTCGAGCGCGTGGACACGATGAACGACGAGGTGGCCAACCGGCTGCTCAAGACCCTGGAGGAGCCGGCGCGGTTCGTGCACCTGATCCTGCTCACCGACGCCCTCGGCCAGGTGCTTCCGACGGTGGTGTCGCGCTGCCAGCCCGTTCGCTTCGACCCGCTCCCGTCCGAGCGCATCGCGGCCGAGCTCGAGCGCGCCGGGGTCGCGGCCGGCCAGGCCGCCGCGTGCGCGCGGCTGGCGCTGGGCAACCTGGAGCGGGCGCGGTGGCTCGCGTCCGAGGAGGGCGTGGCGCTGCGGGCCGACGTAGACCGGATCGTGTCCGCGGCGCTGACCGGCGGCTCCGGCGAGCCCGCGGGCCCGGAGCCGTGGCGCGGGCTGCTGGACCGGGCGGACGCCCGGCGCGTGGAGGCCGAGCAGCGCGTGGCCGCCGAGCGCGACGCGCGGCTGGAGAGTGAGCCCAAGGGCCGCGACCGCGGCGCGCTCGAGCGCGCCTTCGACGAGGCCGCCCGCCGCGACGGCCGCCGCGCGCGGACCGAGGTGCTGGACCTGGGGCTCACGCTCGCCGCACTCGGCTTCCGGGACCTGGTGTGCCTGGCGGAGGGGGCCGAGCTGGCGGCGCTGGACCCCGAGCGGGCCGGGGCGCTGGCGCCCAACGCCCGCTCGCGCGACCCGCGGCGCCTGCGCGCGGCAGCCGAGCGCTGCGAGGAGACTCGCCTGGCACTCGAGTTCAACGTGACCGAGGACCTGGCCCTGGAGGCCCTGGGCTATCGGCTGGCCGGGCTCGTGGGCTCTAGCCTGAGCGCGCCGGCCGCTCGAGCACGGCGCGGGCGCCGGCGCGGCGCACGAACCGGCGCGGAGGCACGGCGTGCGCCGTGCCGATCACGGCACCGCGCGCGTCGAGGAACAAGACGTCGATTGAAAAGCGCATGCCGAAGGTGTGCACGGCGCGGCACCGCGGGATGAGCAGGCCGAGGTCGGTGGGCGGGTCATCGAGAAGCGCCAGGCCGAGCAGCCGCGCGCGCAGCGTGCTCGCCACCAGCGCCTGGCCACCCGGGACGGGGACCGTGTCCAGTCGCCGCAGACGCCACGGGACCATGCTCGATACAAGGCTCGCGGCGGACGGTCTCGCCCCCAGGGCTGGCGCTACGCTTGCACCGCCGAGCCGCGAGGCCGGCGCCCGCCGCCGTAGCTCAGTTGGTAGAGCACGTCTCTCGTAAAGACGGGGTCATCGGTTCGAGTCCGATCGGCGGCTTCGCGGCGATTCAGGAGTCGCCCGGCGGCGCGTCGTACACGGAGATCGCTCCCTGACCTCCCCCGCCGCCCGCCGGGGGTAGGTCGCACGGGCCCAGAGTCTGTCCCGCGTCGATGATGGCCAGTTCCCAAAAGATCAGGTCGCCGGAAGCGGGAGGGTTGTCCGGTCCGCCGTCGACCACCTGGAGGCAGCCGGCGGCGCTGAAGCTTTGAGAGCCGCTGGCGAAGGCGGTGCCCTCGGCGATCACCGCCGCCCGGTTGCCATTCACCTCCACCTTGTGGGCCGGCCGCTGAAACGTCCCATCACGCTCCACGAGCCCGCCGGGGCTCTCTCCTCCCGGCCCGCTGCTGGCGTTCACGTTCAGGGGCGGAAGCCCTCGGCCTCCGGGTACTCGCCGATCACAAGATCCCCGTCGGGCTTTGCGGTGCGGAAGGTCCTGGTGTTAGCGCACACGGGCTCGCCCGCGCCCACGTCTCCACCGCACATCCGGAAGGAGTACGAGGTGTCCACGGCGAGGTTGGACGCGAAGATCACGAAGGGGCCGGTCACGTTGGCGGGCCAGTCCCTGCGCGGAGTCTCTCCCCTGCGACTGGGATAGGCGGTGGGCCAGTACTCGAAGAAGCTGTACGAGCCGTTCGGACCGGTCGTCCCCTGCCCCTGCAGGCCCGCCGAGGCGAATCGGATGTCCGTCGCGGGCTCGGTGGATCCGTAGCAGCCGGCGAGCAGCAGAGCGGCAAGAACGACGGCTAGCGTGAGCGGCCGCCCGGTTCGTCGCACGACGTGACCCTAATCCAGTCGCGGGCCACCCGGCAAGCGCGTGGCGCCCTCGGGGCCGGCGTGTTCGGCTCAGCGGGTCAGCGACGCCACGTGCCCGGCGGCCGGGTCGACCTTGCCGTCCACAAGGTCGAGGTAGGTGCGCTCCAGGTGCTCGGGGCCGCTGCCGCGCTCGATCCGCAGCCAGCCGGAGAGCCACTCGCCGAAGGCGGCCAGCGAGTCTCCTATCCGCTGCCGCGGCCCGTCGGCTCCCCAGTCCGCGGCCCGCTTCTCGGCCTGCGCCGGTGCGAAGAAGAGCTCGGGCGCGGGGCCGGGCAGGTCGCCCGGGTCGCCGAGGCTGTCCCAGTGCGATGCGCCCACGATCAGGTCGGCCGTCAGGGCCTCCCCGAGGTGGCGGTGCACGGCGGCGCGCACGCTCGCATCGCCGGCCAGGTCCACGTACACGCTCGACCTCGGCGGCAGCGAGTCCACCGAGTCGTAGGTCAGCACGGTGTCGTATACGCCGAGGCCCTCCAAGAACGCGGCGTTGGAGGGTGAGGTCAGCCCACACACCTCGGCCCCCGCGCGCCGCGACAGCAGGAAGGCGGTGCCCAGGGCGGTCTTGCTGGAGGCGCTGGACATGACCACAGTGGAGTCCGCGAGGAAGCCGCGGTCGCCGAGCATGTCGTCGAGCAGGAACGACGTCGAGTACAGCGGCCTGAACAGAGCCTCGCGGTCCTCGTCGGGCGAGCCCGCACCATCCGCCCTCGCGCGCGTGTACGCGTTGTAGATGGCCGGTAGGTCGGCGCGGTGGGGCGAGGCCTCGGTGAAGCCCCGGCCGTCGACGCCGTCAGCGGTGAGCACCGCGTGGGTCGAGGGCGGCAGGTAGCCGTAGAAGCGCTCGCCCTCGCGTAGGTCGGCGTGGCTGGAGCCCACCACCCGCGCGAAGCCCCACACCGGGAACCGGCCCCAGCCCTCCGGCGCGGGGTAGAAGCGCCAGTAGGACATGGCGTCGCCCAGGGCGGCGTAGCTCACGTTGTTCGCGGTCAGCGCGAACGACTCGACTTCGAGCAGGGCCTGGCCGGGGCCGGGCTCGGCTGGGGGCGCGTCGTCGAACCGGCTCTGGCGAATGTCTTCGCGACTGACGAGGAAGTCCATGACGTTCGACCCTATCCGCCGGTAGCGTCCCGGCCCGTGGCCGGCGAGATCACCATCGAGCGCGAGGGCGGCGTCGCCACGCTCACCTTGGATGCCCCCGCGCGCCGCAACGCCCTGACGAGGGACATGGCCCGCGAACTGGTGCAGGCCTGCGAGGAGGTGGACGCCGACGCCGAGGTCGGCGCGGTGGTCGTGCGTGGAGCCGGCGGCTTCTTCTGCGCGGGCGGGGACCGCGACACGCTGTCTGCCGCCGGGCGCGACCCGGCTGCTCCGGAGGCGTTCGCCGGCCTCGGCGACGTGTACCGCTCCTTCGCACGGGTCGGGGAGCTCGAGCCGCCCACGGTCGCGGCGGTCAGGGGCGGAGCGGTGGGGGCCGGTGTGAACCTGGCGTTCGCGACCGACGTGCGGGTCGTGGCCCGCGAGGCCGCAATCGTGTCGGGCTTCCTCCCGATCGGGCTCCACCCCGGAGGTGGCCACGGCGCCCTGCTGGGTCGCACCGGGCAACGCGAGGCGGCGGCGGCCATGGCGTTGTTCGGGGAACGGATCGACGGCGCTCGTGCAGCGGAGCTCGGGCTGGCATGGTCCGCGGTCGACGACAGCGAGGTCGAGGGCGTGGCCCACGCGCTGGCGGCACGCGCCGGGGCTGACCCCGAGCTCGCGCGCCGCACCGCGAAATCCCTTCGCGCCGAGCTCGGCCCGCCGCCGCTCCCGTGGGCCGCCGCGCTGGAGCTGGAGCGCGCATCGCAGATGTGGTCCATGCGGCGCAAGCACCTGGCCGACGACTGACCCGGGCGCCCGAGGGGCACCATCTACGCTGACCCGGTGGCCCGAGACTCGCCCGCGGTGCAGCTGCGCCGCAAATCCGTCGCGCTCAGGGTCGCGGGCATGGTCCTCGTCGCGCTGGTCATCGTGGCGCTCCTGGTCAGCGGTGCGGCGCCCTCCGCGGATCAGCTGCGGGAGTGGGGCGACGAGCTGCCGGCGGCGCCGTTGGTATGGCCGTTCATCTTCGCGGGGCTCAACTTCCTGGTCCTGTGGCCGGTCCTCGCGGGGGTCACGGGCGCGCTGTTTGGCACCGCCGTGGGCACCCCGGTGGCGATCGCCGGCGTGCTGCTGGCCTCCACGCTGCAGTTCAGCCTGGCCCGTCACGCCGCCGGCCACCACCTGCGCGGGCGGATGCACGACCGGGTGCCCGGGATCGGCGAGCGGCTCGAGCGCCACGGCTTCCTCACGGTCTTCTACAGCCGCATCGTCCCGGCTGTGCCCTGGGGGCCGGTGAACTACGCAGCCGGGCTCGGGCGCGTGCGGCTACGCGACCTGCTGGCCGGCACGTTGGTGGGCGGCAGCCCCAAGATCTTCGCCTACGTCGCCCTGGGCGGCAGCTTCGACGACCTCTCGCGCCCCGAGGCGATCGTGGCGCTGTCGCTGCTGGTGCTGCTGGCCGTCGTCGGAGTGCTCGTGGCCAGGCGTCAGCTCCGCGCGCGGTGACCTACTTCACCGGCGTCCGGCTGTTCTCGCTCCTCGAGCTGTGCCTGTTCGCCACCCTGCTCGTGGTTGCGATCGGCGGCTGGAGCGAGGACGCCGAGGCCGTGCTCGGGTGGTCGCATGGGATCGGCTGGATCCTGCTCTGCATCGCGGTGGCCATCGGCTGCCGGCGGAAGGTGTTCCCGTGGCCGCTGCTGGCGGCCACGGTCTCGCCGCTCGGGCCCGTGGGAAGCACCGCCGGCCTGGAGTACCTGAGCCGCCGGCGGGGGTAGCCTCAGCGGGCCCGCGATGTTCCCGCTGAACCTCCCCAACGTCCTGACCCTGCTCCGCATCCTGCTGGTGCCGGTGCTGGTGGTCGCCCTCACCGAGGAGATTCCCAACGGGTCCGCCATCGCGGCGGCCGTGTTCGTGATCGCCGCCCTCACGGATGGGCTTGATGGGTACATCGCCCGCTCGCGCCAGTCCATCACGACCTTCGGCAAGGTCATGGACCCGATCGCGGACAAGCTGCTCATCGCCGCCGCGCTCCTGTCACTGGTGAGCCTCGACCGGGTCGCTGCGTGGGTCGCGATGGTCATCATCGCCAGGGAGTTCGCGGTCAGCGGCCTGCGGATCGCGGCGGGCCAGCAGGGGGTCGTTATCCCCGCCAGCATGCTCGGGAAGATCAAGACCATCGTCCAGTCCGCCGCCGTGCTGGCGCTCATCGCCGCGCCGGACTCGGGTGCGGTGTGGGTGCAGGCGACCGTCTACGCGATGGTGCTGGTCACGGTCGTGTCCGGCGCCGACTACTTCCTCAGCTTTCGGCGCTACGTCGGGGCGACGTCGCGATCCGGCTCCGTGGAGGCCAACCCGTGACCCAGCTCTCGAAGGGAGAAGCCTTTCGCGCCCTCCACGAGGGCGAGCCCTTCGTGATCCCGAACCCGTGGGACGCGGGCTCGGCCGTGGCGTTGGCCAAACTCGGCTTCAAGGCGCTGGCCAGCACCAGCGGCGGCTTCGCCGCAACCCTCGGCAGGGCGGATGGCGAGGCCAGTCTCGACGAGGTGGTCGAGCATGCCCGCGCGCTCGACCGGGCCACCGACCTTCCCGTATCGATGGACCTGGAGAACGGGTACGGGCCAGAGCCCGCCGACGCGGCACTCGCGATCACCCGCGTCGCGGGCGCGGGGGCGGTCGGGGCCTCGATCGAGGACTGGGATCCGGATGGGTTCATCTACGACCTGGACCGCGCGGTCGAGCGGGTCGCGGCCGCCGCCGAGGCGGCCCGCGCCCTGGACTTCCCCTTCACGCTCACCGCGCGAGCCGAGAACCACTTCCGGGCAACCCCGACCTGGACGACACGATCGCTCGCCTGCGCGCCTACGAGACGGCCGGGGCCGACGTGCTCTACGCGCCCGCACTCCGGGACGACGAGGAGATCCGGGCGGTCTGCGCCGCCGTCTCGGCCCCGTCAACGTGCTCGCCTTCCCCGACATGACGATGGACCGGCTGGTGGCGGCGGGCGCTCAGCGCGTCAGCGTGGGCAGCTGGCTCTCCCACGCGGCGTCCAAGGCCGCGGTCTCCGTAGCGAAGACGATCCGCGACAGCGGCGACTTCTCGGCGCTCGGTCGCCGGTAGGCAGGAGGAGGCCGGGTCAGCGCTCGGCTGAGGCGTGCTCGGCCATCTCGGCGATCCGCTCCAGCAGCTCCTCGCGGGTCGCCCCGCGCAGGTACAGCGCGCGGTCCATGAGCCGGCCGTACACCTCGAACACTGCGCCGAGCACGTCCGCGGTGGACACGGACTCTCCCTGGCGCTCGGTGGCCAGGGCGGTCGCGCGGTCCACCACCCGCTGCACCACGTCGCCCTCGGGCAGCGGTGTGCCGCTGGGCTGCTCGGACACCGGCTCGGACCCGGTCATCAGGGGTGCCTCGCCCACGCCGAGGGCTTGTAGCGCCGCACCGACACGGCCGTGTAGGCGCAGCACCCGCAGCCAGCGCTCGGCCTGATCCTCGGCCGAGTGCGCGAAGGGCATGGCCGTCCCGGCCAGAGTCGCAACCAGGACCGCGTCCTGGCTCATTGGGATGGTCTCGTGCGCGTTCATGGCCTTGGAGGTCCTTGCCTCAGTCACCGCATCGGACAGAAGGCGGCAGAACACAAGCCCCCTGCACGAGGCTGGCCATTTGATCGCGCAACGTGCGGATTTATCGCTTGCGCGCGGAGGAGATCAGGAGGCGCGCGAGGTGCCCTCGAGCCACTGGCGCATCGTCATGTGGGGCTCGCCGGCGCCCCGGTCGGCGAGCTCTGTCGCCAGTTCCTCGACAAGCCCGTGGCGCTCGGCCACGACGTTGTGGCGGTGGATCGTCTCCAGGTTCTCTTGGCGGGCGAGCAGGAACGTGTCCGGGCCGAGGTTGCCGAACTCGTCGACGGCCTCGCGGATCATCTCTCGCACGCAGTCCTCCACGAAGCGTGGGTGCATGTGGGCCTTCTCCACCACCTCGACCTCGTCGGCACGCTTCATCAGCTCGTAGATCTCCGAGCTCATGGAGCCTTCCACGATCGCCAGCAGGCGGCTGGCCTCGATGCCCTCGTCGCAGGTCTCGGTGCAGCCCACGTGCAGGCGGCCGATGCCGCGCTGGTTGTGCGTGGCCACGGGCACGCTGGCGAAGATCCGCTCGATCTCGTCCTCGCTGAAGCCATCCGCCTGGAGGCGCTCGCGCGAGCGCCCGGCCACCAGCTCCTGGGCGCAGGGGCAGGCCGTCATCCCGTGGGCCTCCACGCCGATCAGCCGCCGCGTGCCCCGCTCGGACGCCACCGCCGCGCCCAGCAGCGTGTAGATCTCCTGCGTCGGCGTGCCCGACGCCGGCGCCGGGCGCGTCTCCGGGTAATGCGCGGCGATCGTGACCTCCGCCCGCAGGCCGTCCTGGCGGTCGCGCACGCGCTCCGCGATGTGTTGCGCCAGCGTCTCGGCCTTGAAGGCCTCGGCCAGGATCACCTCGTCGATGGCCTCGTTGATGACCTCCTCGAAGCGCGACATGTGCGCGCCCTTCTGGCGCGGGCCGAGGTCCACGAAGCACTCGAGCTGCGCGTAGAAGAGTTGCTCGGTCCCGTTCGATCGGATCCGGACGACCTTCTCCACGTTCGTCACGCCCACGCGCGAGAGGCTCATGTGCGTCGTGGGCCGGCGCGCCTGGACGTCGTGGTGCGGTGCAGTGGTCACGTCGGTCATGGATGCCTGACGATACCGGCCCGCTGAATGCGCTTTTTGCACCCAGGGCGCTACTATTGCCGCGGCTCGAAGCTGGGAGGCTCTAGAAAGCCTCCAACGAAAAGGCTCAGCCCCTCGCGGTTACCGCCGCGGACGCGACAAACCGAATAGCAGCACTGGCGGAGGGCTGAGGGGCCCGACCCGCTCGTCGGCAAGCGTCCCAAGGAGCGAGGGTTGAGAGAGAAAGACGAGGGAGTGGCGGGAGCAGTTCTTCTCGTGGAGCCGCCCGAGGCACCGTTCCTCGAGGTCGAGGAGCTGCGAGCGCTCGTGTCGGACGGGCGCGAGCGCGGCTATCTGACGTTCGAGGCGATCGCGGCGTGCCTGGAGGAGGTGGAGGTCACCAAGGAGCAGGTGCGCGACCTGCACGCCCATCTCGTGGAGAACGGGGTGGAGCTGGTGGCCGCGGACGGCGTGAAGCCGCCGTCGTGCCCCCGGACGGGCAGCCCGCCTCCGCCGACGGCCCGCCGGCTCCGGCCAAGAAGCCCGAGATCGACCTCACGGTCGAGCCGAGCCTCGACTCGCTGCGGCTCTACCTCCGGTCGATCGGTCAGGTGGAGCTGCTCACCGCCGACGAGGAGGTGTCGCTGGCCAAGCGCATCGAGCGCGGCGACATGGCCGCCAAGCAGCACATGGTGGAGGCCAACCTGCGACTGGTGGTGTCGATCGCGAAGGGCTACCTGGGACGCGGCCTGTCGTTCCTCGACCTGATCCAGGAGGGCTCGCTCGGGCTCATCCGCGCGGTCGAGAAGTTCGACTACCGGCGCGGGTACAAGTTCTCGACCTACGCCACTTGGTGGATCCGCCAGGCGGTCACGCGCGCCATCGCCGACAAGGCCCGCACGATCCGGATCCCGGTGCACATGGTCGAGAAGCTGAACAAGGTGGTGCACGTGGAGCGCCAGCTGGTCCAGGAGTTCGGTCGCGAGCCGAGCCCGGACGAGATCGCCCTGGAGCTGCAGTGGACCGCCCGCGAGGTCAAGGACATCCTGCGCATAGCGCAGCTACCGGTGTCGCTGGAGAAGCCGATCGGGGAGGAGGAGGACTCCGAGCTGGGTGACTTCGTGGAGGACGACGGGGCCGAGTCGCCCTTCGAGATGGCGTCCGAGAACCTCCGCCGCGAGAACGTGCGCAAGGCGCTCGACGCGCTACCGCAACGCGAGCGCGAGGTCATCGAGATGCGCTACGGGCTCAAGGGCCACCAGGCGCGAACGCTCGAGGAGGTCGGCCGCGCGTTCGGAGTCACCCGCGAGCGGATCCGCCAGATCGAGAACAACACGCTGAAGAAGCTGGAGCTGCTGCCCGAAGCGCAGCGGCTGCGCGACGCTTCCTGAGCACCCGATCCCCAGCGCTCAATGGAGCATTTGTCCGGTCCTGGCCGGATCAATGCTCCATTCGATGTCCTTCTAGACTCTCGTGCCGCGTCTCGGGGGGATACCCAAGCGGTCAACGGGACGAGACTGTAAATCTCGCGGCTCAGCCTTCGCAGGTTCGAATCCTGCTCCCCCCACTTGGCCTCGCGCCGGCGGATCGAGCCGCCCGCGCTACGCTGCCACGCACGCCCTCTTAGCTCAGTTGGTAGAGCACTTCCATGGTAAGGAAGGGGTCTCCGGTTCGAGTCCGGAAGAGGGCTTCCGTCCCAGAGCCGAATCCGGCCCCGCTCGAGCCCTCGAAGGACCATCGCCGTACTGGATACCGCTACCGCCGACGAGCACGTCATCGTGCAGATACGGGCCGAGCACATCCGCGAGAAGCTCGTCCCCGGCCGCACTACGAAACAGGGAGACCAGGTCAACGTCAGGGGCGGCTGCAGCCTCCGCACAAGCTCCACGTTCTGCTGCGACATCGCCTACTCCGACAGCCCGGCGGCTTCGAGGGAAGCGGCCCGCTGGTTCAATCCAGCCGCCCGGCCGGGTCCGGGTCGTGCCGCCGTCGAATGCCAGCCCCCACCCGGCACCCAGTCTTGTGAGAACCGGTGGTGCGCCGCTCGCGAGGGCGCACCCCGCCGAGACGAGCGCGAACCATTGCCGCTGCGGCGCCAAACGCGAAAAGAAACGCGGGACCAAACGACCCGAGGGTCTCTTCGACCGGGATGCCTCCGACGTGCGCGAATGGCAGGCTCATCGCAGCGCCAACGCCACGAGCCAAGGCACCCCGGCAGCGTCGCCCGCGGCGCGCGCCGGGACCCGGTTTTCACCAAGATGGTTAGCGATGATTATTGGAAAATCTCCGTCGTGCAGTCGCCGCCCTGGAGGCGCACCTCGTGGGCCCGTGTGGGACCGTTGGGGCGGTCATGGAAGTCGACGAAGAAGTCTGGGTCGACCTCCATTCCGCCCTCGGGCGAGCAGTTCACTCGCAACAGCCACGAGCGAAGCGCAGGATAGAACTGGTTGTCCCAGGTCGAGTAGAGCGAGTTCGTGACGTACAGCCTTCGCCCGTCCATCGAGAGCTGGATCATCTGCGGTCCGCCGTTCAAGTCGCGCGCCGCGTCGCTGGGCTTGCCGAGCAGCCCGCCAAGCCATAACTGGCCCGTCAGCGTCGGGTTGGCGGGATCCGAGACGTCGTACTGGCGTAGGTCGCCGTGGAGCCAGTTCGAGAAATAGAGGAAGCGGTCGTCCATCGAGACCAGCAGGTCGGTGATCAAGCCGGGCACGCCGCCCGGGAGCGGCCACCCGTCGAGCTCGACGTTCTCGACCGAGATCACCTGCTCGGCTTCCCAGGAGCCGTTCGGGCGGTGCCAGCGGAACATGTTGCTCGAGAGGGCAGCGCCCACGAAGCCACTTTCCGCGTCGGGGTCGTGTAGCCACCGCACCTCGAGCGGAATCAGCCCCTCCTCGCCCAGATCGATCGTCTGCTCCAGCCGCCGCTCGGCGAGGTCCCAGAAGTGCAGCCGCTGTCCGTAGCGCCCGGCCGCGACGTCCTCGATGTCGAAGCCCTCCTCGTAAGCGTTCGGCTCGCCGAACTCGGATGAGATGAGCACGTTCTTGCGCGGCTGATACCAGAAGTCGTAGTTGAAGGGCGGCTGTCCGCCGCCGTTCTCCCAGCGGCCCTTCAGCTCAAACGTGCGCGCGTCGAGGACCGCAAAGCCGCCGGCGCCGCCACCCTCCCGATCGCCGAGCATGCTCACGACCACTTTGTCGCCCGGCATGCAGTGGACCGTGTGCGGACGGGTATAGCCCGTCTTCTCGACGAGCTCCTCCGGCTCAATCACCTTCTCGATCCGAGGCCGCCGCGGGTCGTTTGCGACGTTGAGGACATGGATGCGCGAGGACCGAAAGCCGGGCACGATCAGATGCGAGCGATCAGGGCCGTGACAGGCAGAGCTGCAGCGGTTCCAACCGAAGTGATGGAGCTCGTCGCCTACGTTCGGCATCGGCGTCTCGTGGACGACGCGGCCCTCCTCGGCGTCGACGACGGCGAGAAAGTCGGGCGCGCGCACCCCCGTGCCCTCGTGCAGGCACGCCAGGTAGAGGAACTCCTCAGGCTCCGCCTGGCGCGCCTCCTCAGGTGACGAATACAACGAACCGGGGTTGCTCTGCTCATCAGGGCCGCTCATCGCGTGCCTCCGTCCGTTCAACAGTAGGAGCGCTCGAGTCGTTCCCAACGCTCTCGGCCACCGGGGCCACCGCGTCACGCCTATAAGTCCCGCCCCCACTTTGGGACGCCCCGCCGTCCGGCGTGTAGGAGACCTCGATCAGGAACTTGGGCATCGCGCCCTCCTGGCTTGACGTGTTCCCCAACCCTCTCACCCCGCGCATCGCCGCGCAAGAGATGCTGCTCGCGTCGAAAGCGAGAGCGAGCCGAGCGTCAGCGGATCCTCGCGTCACGGTGGGGGTTTCGTCGCTCTCCTACTGGCCGCTTCCGGCCTAGATGAATGGGGCCACCAGTCGACGTCTTTTGCCGCCGCTGAGTGGGCGCGGACGGTGAACACCTGACAGGCCTATTCCCAGTCGCGCTTCACGGCTCTGGGAGGTGCCCAACCGCCCACCGCCGCACGCCGGACAGGAGGCAGGTGCCCACCGCGGCGCGCGGTGCCGTCGCCGGCCTGGCTTCTCGACGGAGCGACCCGGCGGCGAAAGGGCGTCGGCCCGGAGCGTGGACGCGAACGTGCGCCGCGTCTCATGCAGACCGATGGGTGACAGCCCCGCCTTCTCCCACGCAACCAGCGCCGCCGCCGAACGGTTGACGGCTCGAGCGCCTTGTTCGGCACGTCGGGCGAGCTGGCCGGGCAACTTCGAAGTGGAGAGTTGATACAGGGGTGAGCTACTACCGCTCGCCCCATGTGCCGTGGAAATGAGGCGATTTCGGCCTCGGTGCTAAAAAACCGCCCCCTGACTGGGGCGATGGCCACAAGATCCGCCTCGATCTGCGCCCTAGAGTCAAACCATGGCTGAGCGAGGCGCCCGCCCCAAGGTCCCGGCCGTTCAGCGCGCGGCCCTCCGCGCCGTGCGCTCCATGTTCACCCCGCTGCTGCCGGACGACTACCTGGAGCTGATCAACCCGCTGTGGTCGACGCAGGAGCTCCGGGGGCGAATCGAGGAGGTCCGCCGCGAGACTCCCGACGCGGCCACGATCGTCATCAAGCCCGGTTGGGAGTGGGAGGGCCACGAGCCCGGTCAGTACCTGCGGATCGGCGTGGTCGTGGACGGGATCCACCACTGGCGGGCCTACTCGCTGACCTCGGACCCGGGCCGTGCCGACGGCACCATCAGCATCACGCCGAAGCTGGTGGAGGCCGGGAAGGTCTCGCCCCACCTGGTGCGCCACGCACAGCCGGGCGCGATCGTCCGCCTGGGCGGCGTCGAGGGCACCTTCGTGCTGCCCGACCCGCTGCCGGACCGCTTCCTCTTCATCAGCGCGGGGAGCGGCATCACCCCGATCATGAGCATGCTGCGCTCGCTCGCTCGGCGTGACTCCCTTGCCGACGTGGTGGCAGTGCACTCCGCGCGCGAGAGCGCGCGCGTGATCTTCGGATCCGAGCTGCGCGGGCTGGCAGCGCGGCATCCCGGCTTTCGCCTGCACGAGCAGTTGACGGCAAGGGCGGGCCGCATCGGGCCCGCCGACCTGGACACCCTCTGTCCCGACTGGCGCGACCGCGAGGCCTTCGTGAGCGGCCCCGCTGCCATGCTCGACGCGATGCACGATCACTGGGAGCGCCACGGCGACGTGAGCCGGCTACGGATGGAGCGCTTCCAGCCCATCATCGGATCCGAGAACGCCGAGCACGGCGACGGGGGCACCATCCGCTTCGTGAACAGCGGCGTTGACGCCTCGAGCGATGGCGCCACCCCGATCCTCGTGGCCGGCGAGGAGGCCGGCGCCACGCTGCCGTATGGCTGCCGGATGGGCATCTGCCACACCTGCGTCGGCCGGCTGTGCTCCGGGCGCGTCCGTGACCTGCGCACCGGCAAGGTCTCGGGCTCCGACGGCGAGTCGGTGCGCACCTGCGTCAACGCCCCCGAAGGCCCGGTCGAGATTGCCCTTTGAACCCACACGAGAGGACCCCATGACGACGACGATGATCGAGAGCCCGCTCGCGCGACTGACACCTGAGCAGATCGACGCGCTGGGCAAGGAGTTCGACGCGATCCACGACGAGGTGTTCGCCGAGCTCGGCGAGCGCGACCGGCGCTACATCACCAGCATGATCGAGATGCACCGCCGGCTGGTGGTGCTTGGCCGCATCCTCCTGCTGGGCTCACACCGCCGGCCCGCCTGGATCGCCGGCACGGCGATGCTCTCGGCGGCCAAGATCCTGGAGAACATGGAGATCGGCCACAACGTGATGCATGGCCAGTGGGACTGGATGAACGACCCCCAGATCAACTCCTCCACCTGGGACTGGGACTCCGCGTCGACGGCCGAGGCGTGGAAGCACTCCCACAACTACGTCCACCACACCTACACGAACATCCGCGGCAAGGACCACGACCTGGGCTACGAGATCATGCGCATCGACCCGCATCAGAAGTGGCACCCGGTGTACCTGGCGCAGCCCTTCTACAACCTGGTGCTCGCCGCCCTGTTCGAGTGGGGCGTGGCCACCCACGACCTCGACTTCGATGCCATCAAGAGGGGTGAGAAGTCCAAGGAGCAGGTGCGCCGCGAGGTCAAGGGCATGGCCCGCAAGGCCCGCGAGCAGATCACCAAGGACTACATCGTCTTCCCGGTGCTCAGCGGGCTGGCCGCAACGGCTGCAGGGGCCGGTGTCGCAGCGCTCGAAGGCCCGCCGGCGAGGGAGGGCCGGGGGAGCATTGAGCCGGCTTCGGGGTCGCAGGAGCGGGCCCGGCTCGGTCCTGCGCGAGGCGCTGGAAGGAGGGGCGTTCACGCGCACGTTCACGTCCACCCTCAGGGCCGACGTCACCGCGAACGTGGTGCGCAACGTGTGGGCCTACGGGATCATCTTCTGCGGCCACTTCCCCGACCAGACGTACACGTTCAGCCAGGAGGAGGTGGAGGACGAGCCCCGCGGTGGCTTCTACGTGCGCCAGCTGCTCGGCGCGGCCAACATCGAGGGCAGCCCGCTGTTCCACGTGGCAAGCGGCAACCTCGGCTACCAGGTCGAGCACCACCTCTACCCGGACATGCCGAGCACGCGCTACGCGGAGATCGCCCCGCGCGTGAAGGAGATCTGCGAGCGCTACGAGCTGCCCTACAACACCGGGCCGTTCCTCAAGCAGCTCGCGATGGTGCAGCGCACGATCCTGCGGCTGGCGTTCCCGGGAGGCAAGCCGCGTCCCAAGCCGGGCCCGTATCGCGGCGCCGGCACGCCGGCCGCGGCGACCAACGGGTCTCCTGCGCGGCCGGTCCACCGGCCCGCATGGCGCAGGCCCCGAGCAACCCACGGACGGTGTCCGCGTCTCGATGCCCAACGACGAGGGTGCGGCCTGAGCGCCGCTACCGCGGCTCGGGCAGCTCTCGCAACACCGCTACGGCCTTCAGCGTCTCGCGCTCGCGCATCAGCGCCTGGATGAGCGCCGGCGAGGCGAACTCGCACACCAGGTCGAGCGCGTCCTGGCAGGTGGCGGCGTAGCGGGGAAGCTCTGATGTGGGTAGGTCGAGGCCGGCGGCGTCCATGCCGTTTCCTTTCGGGAGTCCTCGGCCATTGGAACACGGCTTTCCGATCGCGTCGATTCGAACAGTCGTCCAACGGCCGAACAGGGTTGACATCCGAGCCGCCCACGGCATAGCGTCGCCCGCGCATGGCCCCCTCGCGCTCGGCGGCCCGCATCTCGCTCGCGGCCGCCCTCCTCCTGCTCGCCTTCGCTCCTGTCGCCGAGGCCGCCTCCAAGGGCTCCGACGGCCGCCCGAACGTGGTCGTGATCATGTCCGACGATCAGGACTTCCGGTCCATGGGCGCGATGCCGAAGGTGCGCCGGCTGATCGCGGCGCGCGGCACCACGTTCGCCACCTCGATCTCGAGCTATCCGCTCTGCTGCCCCGCGCGCGCGACCTATTACACGGGGCGCTACGCGCACAACCACGGGAGTTGGACCGAGCTTCAACTCGGCGGCCGCCGGCGGGTGATTGCCTCCGCCGCCGTGATGTTTCCGATTGCGTTCACGGCCGGCAACGTCGAGGAGCGCACGCTGCACCCGGATGACATCGCGGGCGCGTCGGACATTTACCCCGACGGGGATTACCGCTCCGGGACGGGCTCGATCAAGCGGCCGGGTGACGAAAACGGCGAAGGCATCCTCGGCGCGCACGTCGTGGCCTGGAACCAGCGGACCGGCGCGCTCGTGTCCGGTTTTTCCCTCGGGTCGGATGGCGCCTTCGTCGTCGCGGGCCTCTCGCCCGGACCGCACGTGTTGCGCGTCGAGCCGATCGATGACGCCGACGTCACGAGCTTCTTCTCGGAAGAGGCGGACATAGACATCGACTTCCGCGCGGCGTTTCACGATCGGCTCGCGGTGGCGCCGCGTGGCGGCGGGAGCGAGCGGGTCGAGCTCCGCGTGGCGCCCAAGTGACGTCGAGGAGGCTGGCGATCGTCCTCGGCATCATCGTGGCGGCCGGCTCGGAGGCGGGCGCGCAGGCGCGGCCGCGGTCGTTCGAGCTCTCGGTAGGGGCGATCTGGACGACGGGGTCGTCGTTCGGAAGGGACGAAGCGACCGAGACCCGCAACCAGACCGGCGGCGGGTCGTTCCCGCTGTTCGTGGCGTCGAGCAGATCGGCGCGGGGCCCGGCGCGGAGGCCCGGCTCGCGTTTTATCTGACGCCGCGCGTGGCGATCGAGGCGGGCGGTCTCTTCGCCTTTCAGCAGGTTTCCACGCGCCTCACGAGCGACGCGGAGAATATCCCGGACGCCACCGCGGTCGAGGATTCGAGCGAGTACATCATCGATGGAGCCGTCGCCTACCACTTCCGGCCGCTCGGGCGGATTGTGCCGTTCGTTCGCGGGGGTGTGGGCTATCTCCGTCAGCTCCACGAAGGGCAGACGCTGGTCGAGACCGGCACGGCGTACCACGCCGGGGGCGGCGTGAGCTACTGGCTGTCCTCAGGGGGTCAGGGGTTCTTCAAGGGCTGGGGCCTTCGCGGCGACGCGCGCGTCGTCATCCGTGACGGGGGGTTCAGCCTCGACGATGAGAACCGGACCGGCGTCGTCGTCACCGGCGCGCTGGTGATGGCCTTCTGAAAAGGGGACAGCCACCTTTTTTTCAGAAAGCGTAAAAAGGTGACTGTCCCCTTTATTTCTTCGACGGCGTTTCCATCGCGCGAGGCGGGCGCCGGGTCCTCGACGGATTCACCCTGACCGTCGAGCGAGGCGAGACGGTCGCGCTCGTCGGCGCCAGCGGGGAGGGCAAGACCACCGCGCTGCGGCTCGTGAACCGCATGCTCGAGCCGGATTCGGGCCGAGTCTCGGTCGAGGGCCGCGACACGCGCGACTGGGATCCGATCGTCCTCCGGCGCCGCTGCGGCTACGTGCTCCAGGAGATCGCCCTCTTTCCCCACATGACGGTCGCCGAGAACGTCGCGCTCGTGCCGCGTCTCGACGATCGGTCGCTCAGCGACGCCGAAGTGGCCGCGCTGCTCGATCTCGTCGGCCTGGAGCCGGCGCGGTTCGCCCGCAAATGGCCGGCGGAGCTGTCGGGCGGCCAGCGTCAGCGCGCCGGCGTCGCGCGCGCGCTCGCCGCGGATCCGCCGGTGCTCCTGATGGATGAGCCGTTCGGTGCGCTCGATCCCGTGACGCGCGCCGAGCTGCACGACGAGCTGCGGCGCATCCAATCGCGCGTGCGCAAGACCATCCTCCTGGTCACGCACGACATGGGCGAGGCCTTCGCGCTCGCCGATCGCGTCGGCGTCATCGCGGATGGAACGCTCGCGGCGTGCGACACGCCGGACGTGGTCGCGCGCTCGCAGGACGCCCGGGTCCGGCGGCTTCTCGACGCGGTGTCACGGCGATGAGGCTCCTGGAGTTCTGGTCCTCGCACCGCGCGGAGCTGGCTCGGCTCGCGGGTGAGCACGTGTTCCTCGTCGCGATCTCGACGCTCGCCGCGATCGCGATCGGCCTGCCGCTCGGCATCTTCGCCGCCAGGCGCCCGCGCGCCGGGCGTCCGATCGTCGCGATCGCGAACGTCGTCCAGACCATTCCGAGCCTGGCGCTGCTCGGGTTCCTCATTCCGATTCCGTTCGTCGGGCTCGGCGCCCGCGCGGCGCTCGTGGCGCTCGTGTTGTACGCGCTGCTGCCGATTGTCCGGACGACGGCCGCCGGGCTGACGGCGGTGGATGCGGCGCTGAAGGAAGCGGGAACGGCGCTCGGGATGACGTCCCGTCAGCTCCTGCGTCTCGTCGAGCTGCCCCTCGCGCTCCCGTCCATTGTCGCCGGCATCCGCGTCGCGGCCGTTGTCGGCGTCGGGACCGCGACGATCGCGGCGGCGATCGGCGCCGGGGGCCTCGGAGATACATCTTCCGCGGCCTCTCGATGGTGGATCCGATCGTGATCCTGGCGGGGGCGATCCCGGCGGCGGCGCTCGCGCTCGGCGTCGACGCCGCGTTGACGGCCGTCGAGCGACGGCTCGGGCCCGGCGGCGCGGCCCGGGCCCGCCTGACGGGCCGCAGGCCGATCGGACTGATCGCGCTCCTGCTGATCTCTGCGGTGGCGGTCGCGGCGCTCTCATTTCAGGTGGCGCGCGGCTCGGGTCGACCCGTCATCCGGGTCGGCTCGAAGAATTTCACCGAGCAGCTCGTGCTCGGAGAGATCGTCGCCGGCGCGATCGAACGGTGGTCCAACGTCGCGGTCGAACGCCGGCTCAACCTGGGGGGCACCTTCATCTGCGATCGCGCGGTGAGGGCGGGCGAGATCGACGTCTACGTCGAGTACACGGGCACGGCGCTCACGGCGATTTTCAAGGAGTCACCAGACGCGGAGCGCGAGCCTCTCAGGCCCGCGGCTCGTTCGACCGAGGTCTTCAACCGCGTCCGCGACCGATACGCCGCCGCCGGCGTGACGCTCGCGGCGCCGCTGGGATTCGACAATACATTTGCCATTCTCGTGCGTGGCGCCGACGCGCGGCGGCTTGGGCTGAAGACGATCGAGGATGCCGTGCCGCACGCGCGGTCCTGGCGCGCCGGCTTCGGCTACGAGTTTCTCGAGCGCGCCGATGGTTACCGCGGGCTCGCCAGGGTCTACGGGCTTCGCTTCGCGGAGGAGCCGCGCGTCATGGATCTGGCGCTGATGTACCGCGCCCTCGCGGACGGCCAGGTCGATCTGATCGCGGGCGACGCGACCGCCGGGCTCATCGCCGGCCTCGGCCTCTTCATGCTCGAGGACAACCGGCACTACTTTCCGCCCTACGAGGCGGCGCCCGTCGCGCGCACGGCGACGCTGCTGGCGCATCCAGAGGTCGCGTCCGCGCTGGCGCGGCTGGCGGGCGCCATTTCCGCCGCCGACATGCGCGCGATGAACTACGCCGTCGACGCCCAGCGCCGCGATCCGGCCGCGGTCGCGCGAGACTTCCTGAGCCGGACATTTCCATGAGCGCGCGCGGCACCAGCTTCGCGTTGATCTGGATCTACTGGTCGTCGCTTATCTGGGTCCCAACGCTTCTGCGCATTTTGGGAGTCAAGCCACGGAACCACAGCTGGCTCGCGCAGATTCTGGAAATCTACCTCTGGCCGCTGCTGGCGCTGACCCCGATGATGACCAGCCTGTTCGGCTCCTCAGTAGCCGTGATCTTCAAAGCACCTATTCTCGCGGCGCTCGTCGGAGCCCTTCTCTGCACGGCCGTGTGGTGGGTGTGGTTCACGATTCTCAGACGCGTTCGACGCCGTCGAGTGTATCGACGACAGTTCTAAACCACATCGTCCGACTTGCGGCATCGGCCTGAGTGGTCATAAAATTGTGGTCATGAAGAGGTCCCGAGGTGCGGCCCGGTCTGCGCGAAGGGCCCGGGCCAACCGTCCCGGTCGGTCGATAGCCGCCGCGGGGTTCAAGGCCAGGTGCCTGGAGCTGATGGATCACGTGCGCGAGACCGGGGTGGAGTACGTCGTCACGAAGCACGGTGAGCCGGTGGCGAAGTTGGTGCCGTACACCGGTCCGAGCCGGAAGCCGCTGTTCGGGTCCATGAGGGGCACGGTCCTGACGTATGAGCGGCCCTTCGATCCCATCGACGGCAAGTGGGATGTCAATCGCGACTGAGTCGTGCTGCTGCTCGATACGCATGCCTGGATTTGGACCGTCGAGGGCGATGCACGCCGGGTGGGCCGCCGGTCGCGTCGGATGATGTCACAGGCCGAAGTGCGGGAAGCGGTCCGCATCTCTCCGGCGACGCTGTTCGAGGTCGTCGCGCTCCACACTGCGGGACGCCTGCGGCTGGCGCAGCCTCCTGAACAGTGGATCGAGGCGTCGCTGGATCGTCCCGGTGTCCGCCTGGCAGAGTTGACGCGAAGCGTGGCGGTTGACGCCGGCTTCATCCCCCGCGCCGCCCTTCCCGATCCACTGGATCGACTCCTCGTTGCCACTGCGCGTCAGCTCGACGCGACCCTCCTCACGGGAGATGCAGGTATCCTCGCCTACGCCGCGCAGACGGGAAACGTGCGTGTCCACGATCTTGCCCGGTGAGCGCCGCGAGTTTCTGAGCCGACTTTCAAAAGAACCCTAAGAACCCAAAGAACCTCAAGAACCTCAAGAACCCCTAGAACCTTGAGAACCCTGAGACCGTTGGGTAATGATTGAGTGATGGCTTCCCGCAATTCCTTCAACACCCGGACCACGCTCAAAGTCGGCAACGACCGTTTGACGATCTTCAGCCTGGCGGCGCTCGAGAAGGCTGGATTCCCGGCCGTTTCGCGCCTCGCGTACTCGCAGAAGATCCTGCTCGAGAACCTGCTCCGTCGCGAAGATGGCAAGTTCGTCGAGGCGGACGCGATTCGGGCGCTGTCGGCCTGGGATCCGGCGGCCGACCTGCAGCAGGAGATCGCGTTCATGCCGGCGCGCGTGCTCCTTCAGGACTTCACCGGCGTGCCGGCGGTCGTCGACCTCGCCGCGATGCGCGACGGCGTCGTCCGGCTCGGCGGCGATCCGAAGCGGGTCAACCCGCTCCAGCCCGTCGAGCTCGTCATCGATCATTCCGTGCAGGTCGATCACTTCTCGGAGCCGAACGCGTTCGAGCTGAACGCGCAGCTCGAGTTTTCGCGCAACCGCGAGCGGTAAGTGTTCCTTCGCTGGGGCCAGACCGCGTTCCAGAACTTCCGCGTCGTCCCGCCCGATACCGGCATCGTGCATCAGGTCAACATCGAGTATCTGGCGCGCGTGGTCATCCGCGACAGCGCCGGCGGCGAGACGCTCGCCTACCCGGACACGCTGGTCGGAACCGATTCGCACACGACGATGGTGAACGGCCTCGGCGTCGTGGGGTGGGGCGTCGGGGGCATCGAGGCGGAGGCCGCGATGCTCGGCCAGCCGATTTCGATGCTCATCCCCGAGGTCCTCGGTTTCCGCCTCGTCAACCGGCTGCCCGAGGGGGCGACCGCCACCGATCTCGTGCTCATGGTCACGGAGCGGCTGCGCAAGCACGGCGTCGTGGGGAAATTCGTCGAGTTCTTCGGCCCGGGGCTCGAGGACCTGACGATTGCCGACCGCGCGACCCTGGGCAACATGTCGCCGGAGTACGGGGCGACGATTGCCATCTGCCCGATCGACGACATGACGCTCGACTACCTGCGTCTGACCGGCCGCGACGACCAGCACGTGAAGCTCGTCGAGGCGTACGCCAAGGAGCAGGGACTGTTCCGCGTGCCGGGCGCCGCCGATCCGGCCTACGACGAGATCATCGAGCTCGACCTCGCGACGGTCGAGCCGAGCCTCGCCGGCCCGAAGCGCCCGCAGGATCGCGTCCCGCTCAAGCAGTCCAAGCTGCGGTTCACGCAGGCGCTCGAGACGATGCTGGGCGAGCGCAGGACGAAACCGGCGGCGACCGCAGCCAACCCGGGTGAGGCGACGCAGCCGCACGAGACGGGCGGCGTCGCCGTGGCGGTGGAGGAGTCGCTGTCCGAGAGCGCCGCCGCGCTCGACCACGGCTCGGTGGTCGTCGCCGCGATCACGAGCTGCACGAACACGTCGAACCCGAGCGTGATGATCGGCGCGGGCCTGCTCGCGAGGAACGCCGTCCAGCGCGGGTTGACGACGAAGCCGTGGGTCAAGACGAGCCTGGCGCCCGGATCGATGGTCGTCACCGAGTACCTGAAGAAGGCAGGCCTGCTCCCGTACCTCGAAAAGCTCGGATTCAACCTGGTCGGCTACGGCTGCACGACCTGCATCGGCAACAGCGGCCCGCTGCCCGAGCCCGTCTCGTCGATCGTGAAGGACCGCAACCTCATCGTCGCGTCGGTCCTGAGCGGCAACCGCAACTTCGAGGGGCGCATCCAGTCACAGGTGAGGGCGAACTACCTCGCCTCGCCGCCGCTGGTGGTCGCGTACGCGCTCGCGGGCCGGATGCAGGTGGACCTCACGTCCGAGCCGATCGGCAGGGACCAGGAGGGGAAGGACGTCTATCTTCGCGACTTGTGGCCGACCGAACGGGAGATTCAGGAGACGATGCTCACGTCGGTCAAGTCCAGCATGTTTCGGGAGAGTTACGCGCAGGTGTTCGACGGCGACCCGCGGTGGCGCCAGCTGCCGACGCCGACGGGCGACCGCTTCCAGTGGGAGCCGGACTCGACCTACATCCGCAACCCGCCGTTCTTCGATGGCATCACGCTGGACCCGCCGGCGCCGACCGACATCCGCGGCGCGCGGGTCCTGGCGGTCCTCGGCGACAGCGTCACGACGGATCACATCTCGCCCGCCGGGTCGATCCCGACCGACAGCCCCGCGGGCAGGTATCTGATCGCCAAGGGCGTCACGCCACGGGACTTCAACTCGTACGGCGCGCGGCGCGGCAACCACGAAGTGATGATGCGGGGCACCTTCGCGAACATCCGGCTTCGCAATCAGCTCGCGCCCGGAACCGAGGGCGGCTGGACGACGAAGCTCCCGTCGGGAGAGGTTGCGACGATCTATGACGCGGCGATGGAGTACAAGGCGGCAGGCGTCCCGTTGCTCGTGCTGGCCGGGAAGGAGTACGGGTCCGGATCGTCGCGCGACTGGGCGGCGAAAGGCACGCTCCTGCTCGGCGTGAGGGCGGTCGTCGCGGAGAGCTTCGAGCGGATCCACCGAAGCAACCTTGTCAATATGGGGGTGCTGCCGCTCCAGTTCAAGCCGGGCGAGAACATCTCGAGCTTGAAGCTCACGGGCCGCGAGGTGTACCAGATTGCCGTGGCGCTGGGCGGCCTCCGGCCGCGCGGCGACCTCTCCGTGCGCGCCGTCGCGGACGACGGCAGCGTCATCACGTTCAAGGCGGACGTGAGGATCGACACGCCGGAGGAGCTGATCGCGTTCAGGCACGGAGGGATTCTTCCCTATGTGCTCCGGCAGTTAGTCAAGAGCTGAGCATTGTGGATTGTGGATTGCTGATTGTGGATTTATTGACGATTGCTGATTGACGATCGCGGATTCATTGCTGATTGTCGATTGATTATGGGTCATCGTGAGTACCCAGGCCTTGCGCGCACGGTTACCCCGCGTCGCTTCACTCGAACCTCCAGCGTGTGCCAGCCGTCGTCGGCGACGCCCTGCGGAGCGTACGCGATCACGTAGCGCTGGCGGAATTCGCTGACGACCGTCTTCAGTGTCACTTGCAGTCGATCGAAGTCGCCAGCGTCGAGCCGGCGGCCCCCGGTCGCCTCGACGATGTCTTCCAGAAATCGTGTCGCAGCGCGGTAGTATTCGCGTTGATCGATCCTCCACCGGCCGCCGGGTATCTGCACGAAGGGAACCAGCGTCTCGCGCAGCTCGACCGTGTACACCACGGTTTCACTGCGCTTCGCTACGGCGAGGACCCACGCGGGCTCGAGCCAGCTCCACGTATCGAGGCCGTCGGTGAACACGAGCGCCAGCGCGCGGCGCCCCCTGGCCCGCGTCGTCAGCAGCGCAGCGTAGGCCGCATCGACGAGCGTGGTTGCGCCGGACGATTCGAGGCGGTCGAGCGCGGCGGGCAGCAGATCGAGGCGCCCGGTCAGCGGCAGCACTTGCGACAGTTCCTCCGCGAACGTGAGGAGTCCCGCGCGATCGCCCGGCCTGAGATCGGCGACCGCCAATCGCACGGCGTCGGCCAGCCGCGCCAGTTCGGCCTTGTCAAGGCTGGCGCTCGTGTCGAGCGTGAACATGACGTCGATCGGATCCTCCGCCGAGAGGACGTGGTCGATGGTCTGAGGGACGCCGTTGTCGACCACTTCGAAGTCGCGGGCTGTCAAGCCAGCGACCGGTTTATCGTCCTGTTCGATGAGCGCATCGACGCGGACGATTTCGACGCCCGACTTGAAGATCGGTTGCAGGACGGAGCCGCCATCCAGCGTCAGGCATCCGAGCGCAGCGGTCAGCGCGGCGATCGACTTCATGGCCAGAGCGCCGTCCGGAGCTCGGCGATGGACGCGTCGACGCGGGTGAACTGTCCGAGCGAATACGCCGCCCACGGATCCGGCTGCCGGTCGGCCGGCCGATGCAAGAAGTCCGTGGTCAGGAGCTGTCCCTGCAGCCAGCGGGCATGGCTGAGGCCGACGGCGGCGCGCTGCCCGTCCGGCCAGGCAGCCAGCGCTTCCAGATACAGCCGCTCAGCCTCCTTCGCACGACCATTCTTGTGCTGGAGGAGGGCCAGGAGCGTGCAGGTGAGGTACATCAGGCGCGGCGACGGCTTCGACGATCGAACGGCTTCCAGCGTCGCCGTCGCCTCCCGCCGCCGGTTCTGAAGCATCATCGTTCGTCCGAGGCGCACACGCGCTTCGACGTCCGCCGGATTCAACTTCAGCGACGTTTCATAAGCGCCCGCCGCATGCCGCAGCAGGGTGCGACGATAAGTTTCGGCCTCCTGCCGCGCCCGATTCGGGGGACCGATCGTCGCGGCGACCTCCAATACCATGTTCCCGGCTTCCATCTCGTTCACGGTCCCGAAGCCCAGCTGAAGCCTGGCGTCCTTCGGGTAGGCGTCGACGGCGGCCGTGAAGTGGTCGTGCGCCACGCGGACCTGCTCCGTGCCGTGAAGGAGCTCCCCGCCGGCGGCGAACCAGCGCGCCGCGAACCGAGGACCTCCTTCGATTATGCGAAGCTCGGCGCCGACAAGAGTCCCTCGACGCCGGGGATCGAGGATTGATCGCAGTCGTGTGATCAGCGTCCGACCTGAGACAAGGAGCCGGGCGGCGTCATTCGATCTCCCGTTCCGGACCGCCAGCCGCGCCCCTTCCAGGTGTGCCATCGCCGCCGCTTCGAGCCACCGCACAAGATCGTCGCGCGTCGAAGCGGGGTAGTACGGCATTGTCTGCTCGGGTTTACGCGGCGTGACCATATCGGTGACGGCAGCCTCGAGCCTGGGCTGCGGCCACTCCGCGAGCGCTTCGGGTACGCGCTTGTCGCCGGACTCGAGATATGTGTCGATGAGGCGCTTGTAGTCGGCGGCAGCCTCGCCCTGCGGAATCGCGATCAGCACGACAACGGCAAGCTGGGGAAGCAGTGCCATCGGTAACGACGTTGGATTCTATAATCACTACGGGTGACTTCGAGCGACGTCAAAGCAAAGGCGCGCGAGCTGGGTTTCGACCTGTGCGGGATAGCGCCCGCCGAACCGCTCCCCGAAACGAACCACTTTCGCGATTGGCTGGGGCGCGGCTACGCGGGGGAGATGCGGTACCTCGGACGCAGCGCCGCGCGCCGCGAAGATCCGCGGCGCGTGCTGGGGTCCGCGCGGTCGATCGTCGCGCTCGGCCTCCTCTACAACACCGATCGCCCGTATTCGACCGAGCAGCGAGACCCGGGCGCGGCGGCGATCTCCCGCTACGCGTGGGGCGACGACTATCACGCGATCATCGGGTCGAAGCTGAACGCGCTGTCCGAGTGGATGCGAGCGCAGGTCGGCGGGTCGTTCGAGTCGAAGGCCTACGTCGACACTGGCCCCGTCCTCGAACGGCAGACGCGCAACGCGCCGGCATCGGGTGGATCGGGAAGAACACCTGTGTCATCAACCCCGGGCTCGGATCCTGGATCTTCCTCGCGGAGATTCTGACCAACGCGTCACTCGATTCCGACCCGCCCGCGCTCGATCAGTGCGGGTCTTGCACGCTCTGCCTGGAGGCCTGTCCGACGGAGGCCTTCACCGCGCCCCGGGTGCTCGACGCGACGCGCTGCATCTCGTATCTGACCATCGAGCTGAAAGGGGAGATCCCGGAAACGCTGCGGGCCGGCGTCGGAACCCACGCGTATGGCTGCGACGTCTGCCAGGAGGTCTGCCCGTGGAACCTCGCGCCCTCGCCGCCCGTCTCCAGCGCTCGAGCGTGGCTCCCGCGCGCGGCGCTCGACGGCGCGTCGCTCGCCGCGTTGTGGCGCCTGCCGGACGATCGGCTCGCCGCGCTCGTCGCGGACAGCGCCATGAGCCGGGCCGGCGTCCTTGGCCTGCGGAGAAACCTCGCGGTCGCGATCGGCAATTCAGGCGACGCGGAGGCGGCGGCTGCGCTGGATGAGGTTGATCCAGCCAACGCGCCATCGATCGAGGATCCGATGGTCGCCGGGCATGTGCAGTGGGCACGCACACGTTTTCCCGGCTGACGCTCATCGCTGTAGGCCCAACCTTTAGGCTGGGCGTGTTCGGATCCAACAGACGCCTCGGTTATGCCCGCACGCCCGACCTGACCATCTCCGCCAAGGCTACGGTGGTCCGCCGAAGCGTCACGCGAAGGCGGAAGGTCGGGCCTACAGCGGTAAAATAGGGTCAATGTCCCTCGCCCCCACGCTTCTCTTGTCGATGCCTCAGCTGCAGGATCCCAATTTCGTCCGCACGGTCATTCTGCTTTGCGAGCACGAGCCTGACGGAGCGTTCGGCCTCGTCCTGAACCGTCCGACCGACGTCGCGGCCGCGAGCGTCGTCCGTCTCGATCCGCCCCTGAGCGAAGGCAGCGGGATGATGCTCTGGATGGGCGGGCCGGTGGAGCCGCAGCGAGGGTGGATTCTGCTCGGTGACGAGCCGTCGGCGCCCGACGGCTCGGCGCGTCGAATCGTCGACGGCGTGTATTTGTCCGCGTCGCCCGTCTTGCTTCGGCGAGTCCTCGAAGAACGCCCGGCGCCGCGGGCGCGCGTGCTCGCCGGCTATGCGGGCTGGGGCCCGAAACAGCTCGACGGAGAGCTCGAGCAGTCCTCGTGGCTGCTGGCCGACGTGCAGCCCGATCTGATCTTCGACGTGGACGCCCCCACGATGTGGGAGACGGCCATTCGCCGTCTCGGCGCCGACCCTACGGCGCTCCAGATGAGCCGGGGAGTTCACTAGCCCATTGCTGATTGTGGATTGCTGATTGCTGAGTGGACCGCATTCAGCAATCAGCATTCAGCACTCAGCATTGGGCGAGAGTCATTTTCCTTCCACGATTGCCAAGAGCTTGTTCCGCGCGAGCTCGTCCTTGCGTTTGCCGAGCTCCCGATCAGCACCTCGCGCACGTCGCTGTCGCGAACGCCGTCGAACAGATCGATCAACTCCTGAGTCGTCGCGCGCTGGGCCAGGGCTCGAACGGCGGGGTCTGCAGGTCCTCGTCGGTCTCGGTTTTCACGATCGCGACGAGCTTCTGCCGGGCCGCCGGGTCGCTGCGCTTCCCGAGCTCCCGCAGGATGACCTCCTTGACCTCCGGATCCTTCTGTCCGTCGTAGAGCTCGACGACCGCGGCCGTGTCGCTCCGCTGGGCGAGATAGCGGACTGCCGTCTCGCGCAGATCCGAGTCCGCGTCCTGCTTCGCGATGGAGACGAGCTTCTGCCGCGCCTGCTGATCGTCCCGCTGCGCGATATGGCGGAGGATCACTTCCCGGAGCTCGTGGGTCTTCTCGGAGTCGTACATCGCGATGAGCCGCGGGGTGTCCGCCTGCTGCACGATCGCGCGGAGCGCCATCTCACGGAGCTCCGGATCGACGGTCGCGCGTGTGTCCTTGGCTGGTGTCTGAGCCGTTTGGAGCGCCGGGCCCGTCAGATCCGGCGACAGCAGTATGACGGCGATGAGCATGGCTTTCACTTCAGTACTCCTCGAAGAATGCGAGCGCGCGCGGGTCCCGGCTCTGGCCGAGCCAGAAGATCGCCTGCTTGCGCACGGCTGGATTGGCGTTGCGGCGCGCGACCTGAATCAGCAGCGGCACGCCCTCGTCTTTCGGCAGCTGGCTCAGCGCGAACACGGCGCGCTTCTTCACGTCCGTCTCGGGATCGTTCTCGATCGAGTCGGTGATGGTATCGGCCGCCTTGCGGCCAGCCTTCTGCGCCAGCCAGAAGAGCGCCTCCCCGCGGATCTCCGGGCTCGCATCCTTCTTTGCGAGCTGAATCAGCGTGGGCACTGCCTCGGCCTCGCGGCTCTGCGACAGCGCGAAGACGGCGCTCTTGCGAAACGCGGTGCTCGGGTCGTCCGCGATCAGCCGTCGGAGCGTCTCGAAGCCGCGGCGTCCGCGCGCCTGACCGAGCCAGAACGCCGCCTTCTTTCGCAATCGCTCCGATCGGTCGCGCGCGACGAGCGCCTCGAGGGCCGCATCCGCCGACGCGTCGGCGTGGAGCGCGATGGCCGTGACGGAGGCGTCGACGACGCGGTCGGACCGGGATTCCGAGGCGCCTGGAGCCCCGGGCCTCTCAGGCCCGGGGAGGAAGGACATCAGCAGCGCGACGCTCTCCGAAGCCTTGACGTCGTCAATCCACTGGACGGCCCGGCCCCCGGCGTCGAGCCCGCAGTCTTCGGAGAACACCCGCACGCGCTCGACCGCGCCCGATACGACTCGATAGAAGACCGAGAAGCGCGAGGCCTCGAGCTGAACCGGCCGGGTCGTGCGATCGCGGCTCGTGATGTTGATGCCGTCGTTCCGCCCGGGCTCGATGCTGCACGCGCCGCAGCACGCGTCGCCGCTCGATCGGATCGACACGCCCCCCTCAATCCAGGTCGTGCCGCTCGACGACGACCAGCAGCACATGACGCGGTCGCCGTCCACCACGGGCACGGCGTACGCGATCCAGTACGGGTCGTTCGCGGCCTTCACGAGCGGCCGGAACGTCCGTTCGAGCCCGGCGGCGCCGTTGTGGCGCGTCACGGTGCCGTTGTCGATCCGGACCTGGGCTTCGGCCGCAAGTGTGAGCGTCAGCGACAAAAGCACGGACAATCCCATTGCGCTTCGATCCATCGCAGGCTCCCTCTGCGTTCTCTGCCTTCTCTGCGTTCTCTGCGTTAACTATTTCTCGATGATTTCCATCAGATAGTCCATCGCCACCTTCGACCGCATCAGCGACAGCTTGCGCACCATCTCCCGCTTCATCTTGGCGTCGTTCTCCTTCCGCGCCATCGCGACCAGCGACTCGGCGTTGTTCGGGATGAACAGCCCTTCGATCGACCGCCTTCCGGATCGCGGGGTCCTTGTCCGTGTTGTAGATCTCGACCAGGGCGGTCCCCGGTCGCGAGGCGCCCATCAGGCCGAGGTTGCGGACCGCGACCCGGCGCAGCTCGGATCCTGCTCGTTGCGCGCCAGCTCGATGAGCCGCGTCGACGTTCGCCGCCGACGAACATCGCCTGCAGAATCTGCTTCTTGACGTCGAGGCTGGTTTCCTTCTGATAGAGCTGCGACAGCTCGGCATGCGCGCCCATGACGCCCAGCTGCCGGACCGCTTCGGCGCGCAGTGCGGGATCCTTTTCGCTCGTGCGCCGACCGACAGACGCGCTCCCGGTCGCCCGACACCATGAACGCGCGCAGGATACGCCGCTTGATGTCGACATCGTTCGGGCGGCGTAGATTTCGGCCAGCAGCGCGCGGTTCTCGCGCCGCCGTGAACCCCGAGATACTGAATCGCCCGTCCTGCAGATCGGGTAGGCTGTCGCCCCTGGCGACATCCGCCAGCACCTGGCGCGCGGCGGGCGAGTTGCTCTGCGCCAGCACGAACAGCGCGCGCGACTTGAGCTTTGGCGACGCGGTGCCCTTGAGCAGCTTCTCGACATCGGCATCGCGCGCTCGGGATCGGAGTTCTGCAGCGCCTGAATCGCCATCAGCTTGAGGTCCTCGTCGGCCTCGGCCTCCGGCCGCACCGGCTGGCCGGCCATCCGCCTCACCTCGGAGTCGAGCGCCTTGGCCTGCGCAGATACCGGCTCGATGGGTATGCCTTGGTCAGCTCGGCGAGCACCTGGATCGATTCGGCGCGCTGACCTTGCCGGTTCAACGCATAGGCCTGCCAGTATTTCGCGGCGT
Organism: uncultured Thermoleophilaceae bacterium; assembly: GCA_963755215.1. Lineage (GTDB taxonomy): Bacteria > Actinomycetota > Thermoleophilia > Solirubrobacterales > Thermoleophilaceae > JAAYBF01. The sequence goes on along the minus strand of CAVWIW010000001.1, from coordinate 3,779 downwards.
CCACCCTGGACCCGTTCATCTCGACCACGCGGCTGAATCGCTCGAGCGCGCGATCCCAGCGGTCCTCGTCCATCGCGCCGAGGCCTGATCATATCGCTCGTTTTCCCGCTGCCGGGCCCGGTGCGCGCGCTCCTTGCTCGCGGTCTTCACGCCTGCTCGCTCCAGTCGACCGGCGCCTGGCCCGGTCCAACCAGCCGGTTCCGGGCGGCAGATCGAACACGCCTGGTGGCTTTTCGAACGGAGTCGGGAAGCCCGTCGGCCAGAGCACCGGGGATGCCGTCTGAGATAGTCACGCCTGGTTATTCCACCCGGGAACGTCCCCGGCTCCGGCGCTCCCGCGCCTGGCTGAGCGAGGACGGGCGCGGCTGAGAGCACCGCCGCGGCGGCCATCGTCACAATCCTCTTTCGCATGACTCGCGTCCTCATCGAAGTCGACCCCTTATGACGTCATCCGGGCCTGTCGCGCTTCGCGTCTCGTTCCTGCGCGCCCAACGCCGACCGGACAACCTGAACTTTGAACAGCAGGTTCTGCCCCTCGATCCGCCTCCGCATCGCAGTCGAGATCGGCCGCCGGGATTTCCGACGGCCCGCCCGCCACTTCCGTGAGAATGAGATCAAGTGATCGAGCAGGCTGACGATCGGCAGGATGGCCCGGCGCTCTGCGCGGTCGCCGGTGAGCCGGTTCTCCGCGGCCAGTCCTGCGCGCGCGCCTGCTCAGGCCGAGTGTCCACGACCCGGGGCCCCCGCGCGTTCATCAGCTCGACGAGCACGAGCTCCGCTGCGCTCGAGGTGCTCGCCGACGACGCCAGGAGCAGACGCTCGCGAAGATCGGCGGTGGCGCCCGCCGAGTCCGAGTCCGACCGGTGGAGGGGCCGTCGGCTCGGGCTGCGGCCTCGTCTGGCGCCAGAGCGCGCCGGTCAGGAACGCGATGACGACCAGCGCGGCGATCCCGCCCGCGAACGCCCAGCGGGGCATCAGTCCGAAGCCGTGGGCCGTAGGCCGAAGGCCGAGGGCCGCGCCGGCCGGCCCGCCCGCAGCCCGGGGTCGCAGCCGCGTCCAGACGGCGCGCTCGAATTCCGGGGAGGGCTCGGGCACCGGCGCCTCGTCCACCGGCGCGCAGCACCTGCTCGAGACGGCTGAAGCTCTCGCGGCACGGGTCGCACTCGCGCCAGGTGACGCTCGAGCGAGCCGGCCTCGGAGGCCGCGAAGCTCGCCGTAGTAGTGCAGAACGAGATCGTCTTCGTATTGGTGGGTCACTGTCCCATGCGGGCTTGCGAGCTCCGCCCTCCCGCGGTCACGAACGGCTCCAGCGCCGTGCGCATCTTCCGGACCGCGCGAAAGATGCTGTGCTTCGTCGCGTTCGGCTTCGCAGGTCCCAGCGCACGCGCCGATCTCGTCGATCGACATGCCCTTCGAAATGGCGCAGCGTGAAGGCGGCGCGCTCCATCGAGGCTGAGGGCGTCCTCGCGTCGGTAGACCCGCGCCTGAATCTCGGCGCTCAGCGCCAGCCGTTCCGGCCCGTTGGTTCCCCTGCGGTGTCGCCATGGTCCTCGGCGCCTCCTCGTCCTGGTCCTTCCTCTCCCGCTCCTGGGACCGCGCGCGCATCAGGTCGATCGAGCAATTGACGGTAATCGGTGGAGCCACGTCCCGAAGTTCGCGCGCGACTCGAACCGGTCGGAGCTGTTTGTAGGCTCGGAGCAAGGCTTCCTGGACGGCGTCCTCCGCGTCCTGGGCGTTGCCGGTCATACGGAACGCCAGCCGGTAGATGCGGCGGCTGTGGCGGTCGACGAGGTCTCGGAACGCATCGGGGTCCCCGGCTTCTGCCCGGGCGACCCCAACAGCGTCGCTCTCTGGCATCTGTCTGGCTTAGACGGCCGATCGGCCGTACGGTTAGCCCCTCAATACTTTACCGGGGCTCCGCCCCGGAGGGTACTCTTCCAGCAACCGCGCGATGCCGACGTCTAGCGGTGTAATCCGATACCCCAACTCGGCCGCCGCGCGCTCGCAGCCCAGCGGCCAGTCGCGGGTCAGGATCTCGACCGTCCCGCGCGTCAGGAGCGGCGGCCGTCCCGTCAGCCACGCGCGGCCCTCCTCGACGGCGCCGGCCAGGCGGGCGACCGCGGGCGGGATGCGGCGGGGGAGGCCGAGGCCGACGAGCGTCCTGGCAATCTCGAACGGGCGGACCTCCGGCGCGTTCTCTCCGCCGAGCTCGGTCCCGCGCGCCGATCGTTCCGCGCGCGATCGCTTCCGCGTGCGCGCGCGACATCGTCGACGTGCGCGAACGACCAGATCCGGTCCGGCCCGATGAGCCCGGGCAGGCGGCCGGTCCGGTGATCGTGGAGCAGCCGGCCGACGAGATTCCCTTCGGTCATCGACCCCGGTCCGTAAACGACGCCCGGATACATACAGATGACGGGCCGTCCTTCACCGATCGCCCGCGTCGCGACGCGATCGGCGAGCACTTTCGTTCGCTGATAGTCGTTCGCCATGATGGGTCCGGCGGACCCCGCCGGTGGACGGGCGAGAAATGACGACATGTAGATCACCCGCGGCACGCCGAGCGCGGGCGCGACTGAGAGGACGTTCTCGAGCCCCCCCACGTTCACGTCGTCGAAGTCCTGGTGGCGGCGGCGCCAGACCGAGACGAGCGCCGCGCTGTGGCAGATTGCGCCCGCCCCTCGCGCGGCGCGCTCAAGCGACGGGCGGTCGCGGATGTCGCCGTCGAACGGCCCCGCGCGCGGCTGGCGCGGCGCGCTCGACGCCCGGCGCGCGTTCGGCACGTCGTAGCCACGCGCCGCCAGCGCGCGAACAATCGCCGCTCCGAGGTAGCCGGTGCCGCCGGTTACGAGTATTTTCACGTCGCATAGAATCTAGATTATAGATCTAGAATTCGGAATTGGAACGACGAATTTATCCTCCTAGATTCTAGATTCTAAATTCTGTTTCTGCCCCGATGTTCGGTCGTCAGAATCCGGTTCGTCGTCTGCGCGTGCGGCCGGCTCGTGGGCGTGCAGGACGATCGATGCCTCAACTGCGGGCGATGGAATCCCGGTCTGTGGGGCTTCGCGCCGGCGCTGCGGCGCTTCGGCAACGACTTCGGCTTCATCGAGGGTGTCACGACCGCCTGCGGCCTGCTGTTTGTCGCGATGCTCGGCGTGTCGGTAATGTTCGGGGGCGGCATCGGAGCGGGGGGACTTTTGGGCTTCCTGTCCCCCGCCCCGGACGCGGTCGTCTTCTTTGGTGGCGCCGGGTCGATTCCCGTGTTTCGGCTGGGGCGCTGGTGGGCGTTGCTGAGCGCCGGGTGGCTGCACGGCAGCCTCCTTCACATCATCTTCAACATGATGGCGATCCGGCGGATGGGCCGGCGTACGCCAATCTCTACGGCCCGGGCGGGACCATCATCATTTACGTCCTCTCGAGCGTCGCCGCGTTCTTCTCAACTCGTCCATCGGGTACTACTTCGGGCGGATCCCGATCATCGGCGGCGCGGCGCTGACGCTCGGCGCGTCCGGATCGTTGTGGGGCAGATCGGCGCCATCCTCTATTCGGGGAGCGCAGCGGCAGCCGGCTGATCCGCAGCCAGATCGGCAGCTACGCCATCGGGATTCTGGTGATGGGCTTCCTGCTGCCGGGCATCGACAACATGGCGCACATCGGCGGGTTCGCGGGCGGATATCTCATCGGCCGGTGGCTGGATCCGCTGACACCCGAGCGGCTCGACCACATACTGGGTGGGCTCGCCTGTCTGGGCGCCTGCGCCTTCGCCGTCATCGCCTCGA